>CAYMDV010000006.1:32905-152391 GCA_964389725.1 uncultured Anaerolineaceae bacterium | reverse complement strand
TGATCGCCGCCGTCAGCGTCGTCTTGCCATGATCGACGTGCCCGATCGTGCCCACATTGACGTGCGGCTTCGTGCGCTCGAACTTCTCCTTCGCCATCTTGGTTCCTCTCGCTCTTTCTGTGTGGTCAGACCGCGCCGACCGCCGAACGCTCAACAAGCGTGGCGGAGACACTCTGGGGTACGGGTTCGTACCGGTCGAATTCCATGGTCGAGCTCGCTCGCCCCTGGGAGAGCGAGCGCAGGTCGGTCGAGTAGCCGAAGGTCTGGGCGAGGGGCACGGTCGCGTTCACGATCTGCAGCTTGCCCATGACGTCCTGGCTGACGATGTGGCCACGGCGGCTGTTGAGGTCGCCCACGATGGCGCCGAAGAAGTCCTCGGGGACGCGCACCTCAATGCGCATGAGCGGCTCGAGGAGCACGGGGTCAGCGCGCTTGAGCGCCTCACGCATGCCGAGGATGGCGGCGTTCTTGAAGGCGAGCTCGGAGGAGTCGACGGCATGGGAGGCGCCGTCGACGAGGGCGACGCGCACATCGAGGACGGGGTAGCCGGCAACGGGCCCGGAATCAAGCGCCTCCCTGGCGCCGGCGCGCACCGCGCTGATGTACTCGGTCGGCACGGACCCGCCGTGGACGCGGTTCTCGAAGACGAAGCCCTCGCCGCGGTCGCCCGGCTCGATCTCAAGCTCGACGACGCCGTACTGGCCGCGGCCGCCGGTCTGGCGCACGAAGCGGCCCTCGGCGACGGCGGGACGGCGCACGGCCTCGCGGTAGCTGACCTGCGGACGGCCGACGTTGGCCTCGACGCGGTGCTCGCGCTTCATGCGGTCGACGATGACCTCGAGGTGGAGCTCGCCCATGCCGGAGATGAGGGTCTGGCCGGTCTCTTCGTTGAATCGCCAGTGGAAGGTGGGGTCCTCTTCGCTGAGCTTGGTGAGGGCGTCGGCCATGCGCTCCTGGTCGGGCTTGGAACGGGGCTCGAGGGCGACGCTGATGACCGGCTCGGGGAAGGCGATGCCTTCGAGGAGGACGGGGTGATCGGGGTCGCAGAGGGTGTCGCCGGTGAAGGTCTGCTTGAGGCCGACGGCAGCGCCGATGCCGCCCGCGTAGAGGGCGTCGATCTCCTCGCGGTCGTTGGCGTGCATGCGCAGGAGGCGGCCGATGCGCTCGCGGCGCCCCTTGGCGGTGTTCCAGATGGACTCGCCCGACCTGAGGACGCCGCTGTAGACGCGGACGTAGGCGAGGCGGCCAACGTAGGGGTCGGACACGATCTTGAAGGCGACCGCGCTGAGGGGCTCGTCGTCATCGGCCGGACGCTCGACCTCGGTGCCGTCGCGGGCGTCCGCACCCTTCACGGGGGGGACGTCCTCGGGGGAGGGGAGGTAATCGATGACGGCATCGAGGAGGGGCTGCAGACCCTTGTTCTTAAGGGCGGAGCCGCAGAGGACGGGCGTGATGGCGTTGGAGAGCGTGGCGCGGCGGATGGCGGTGCGCAGCTCGTGGCCGTTCACCTCGTGGCCCTCGATATAGCTGATCGCGACCTGGTCGTCGACGTTGCCGATCTGCTCGATGAGGGTTTCGCGGGCGGCCGTGGCCTCGGCGAGGAGTTCCGGTGGGACTTCGCCCTTGATGGCCTCTTCGCCCCGCTCGCCGCCGAAGCTCCAGTAGACCATCTCGGGGAGGTCGATGACGCCGGTGAAGGTGTCTTCGACACCGACGGGCATCTGCACGGGCACGGGGTTGGCGTCGAGACGGTCGACCATCATCTCCTGGGTGCGGACGAAATCGGCGCCAACGCGGTCCATCTTGTTGACGAAGCAGATGCGGGGGACGGAGTAGCGATCGGCCTGGCGCCAGACGGTCTCGGACTGCGGTTCGACACCGGCGACGGCATCGAAGACGACGACGCCGCCATCGAGGACGCGGAGGCCGCGCTCGACTTCAGCGGTGAAATCGACGTGGCCGGGGGTATCGATGATGTTGACGAGGTGGCCGTTCCACTCGGCGCTGGTGGCGGCGGAGGTGATGGTGATGCCGCGCTCGCGCTCCTGCTCCATCCAGTCCATGGTGGCCGTGCCCTCGTGGACCTCACCGATCTTGTAGGTGATGCCCGTGTAGTAGAGGACGCGCTCAGTCACGGTGGTCTTGCCGGCATCAATGTGGGCGATGATACCAATGTTGCGAACACGCTCGATCTCAAACGGCCGGGGCATAGTGCTCTCCTGGTTCCTTCCAGCCGCGCGCTACCAACGGTAGTGAACGAAGGCGCGGTTGGCCTCGGCCATTCGGTGGGTGTCGTCGCGCCGCTTGATGGCGGAGCCGGCGTTGTTGGCGGCGTCGAGGAGCTCGGCAGCGAGCCGCTCGGCCATGGTGAGGCCGCCGCGCGAGCGGGCGCCCATGAGGAGCCAGCGCATGGCCAGGGCCGTGCGGCGCTCGGGGCGAATCTCGACGGGCACCTGGTAGGTAGTCCCTCCCACGCGCCGCGGCTTCACCTCCAGCACGGGGGTGGCGTTGCGCATGGCCTGGCGGAAGGTATCGACCGGGTCTCGGCCGGTGTTCTCCTGGATGCGATCGAAGGCGCCGTAGACGACGCGCTCGGCGGTGCTCTTCTTGCCGCGGGTCATCACCTTGTTGATGAGGATCTGGACCTGCTGATCACCGTAGCGGGGATCGGGGCGGATGATGCGGCGTTCGGGGCGGTTACGTCGCGGCATCGTGCTATCCGTTCTTCCGCGTGCCGTACTTGCTACGGCCGCGACGGCGATCGGCGACGCCGGTGGAATCGGCGGCGCCGCGAACGATGTGGTACCGCACGCCCGGGAGGTCGCGCACGCGCCCACCACGGACGAGCACGACGGAGTGCTCCTGGAGGCTGTGGCCCTCGCCGGGGATGTAAGCGGTGACCTCGATGCCGTTGGTGAGACGCACACGAGCGACCTTGCGGAGGGCGGAGTTAGGCTTCTTGGGAGTCTGGGTGCGGACCTGCGTGCAAACGCCGCGCTTCTGGGGCGCGCCGCGGCCAACCACGCGCGAGAGGCGTCCGCGCTCGGAGTTGTAGTTGAAGAGGAGGGCAGGAGCGCCCGACTTCTTCG
Organism: uncultured Anaerolineaceae bacterium; assembly: GCA_964389725.1. Taxonomy (GTDB): domain Bacteria; phylum Chloroflexota; class Dehalococcoidia; order Tepidiformales; family Tepidiformaceae; genus UBA2991. The sequence continues at coordinate 149,302 of CAYMDV010000006.1, read as the reverse complement.
ACTTGGCCTTGCGGCCCTTGCGTACGAGCTGATTAATCGTCGGCACTGCCGCTGACCTCCGAATTCCGGCGCCGCGAGACCCGCGGTTCGCACTTGCGTTCTCGACGAGAGGAGGGTCCTCACGCTGGGCACGGAAACAGGCCGAAAAGCCGGTTTCAGAACAGCGCCCCGTCCCGGAGGGGATCGAGACCGTATTCAGCCCAGTGCCTTACGGCCTGCCAATGTCACGCATCTGGCAAGGCAATAAGCGCCGACCTCAGACACTAACACAGCCGCCGAAACGATCAACGCCGGGGGACGCGGTACAGGGGAACAGGGCTAGACTCGGGCGATGGCAGCGGACGTGGCTCCCGACCCCTATCTGAAGAAGCGCGTGGCCCTGGCCCAGGAGGGCGAGACGCTCGAGTTCGAGGTAGCGCACACGCTCTTCGCCACGCACGAGGTGGACGCGGGCACGAAGCTCCTGCTGCGCTGCCTCGAACCGGCCCAGGCGCCGCGACGCATCCTCGACCTGGGGTGCGGCTACGGGGTGCTGGGGATCGCGCTGGCGCGGCGCTATCCGGAGGCCGCGGTGGTGATGGCGGACAGCAATTTGCTGGCCGTTCGCTACGCACGCCGCAACGTGGCCCTCAACGGGGCCGCGAACGCGGAGGTGGTGGGAAGCGTGGGATTGGAGGGGGTGCCGGAAGGGCCCTACGACCTGATCGTGGCGAACGTGCCGGCGAAGATCGGAGACGCGGCGATCGAGGCCGAGTTCATTGATGGTCCACGGGGGCGGCTGACTCCTGGCGGGAGCTACTGGTTCGTGGCCGTGAGCGGCCTGAACCACCTGCTGAAGCGCATCGCGGGACGGGGCGGGGCGCCGCTGCGCCAGGTGCGGAAACGATCGGGGCACACGGTCTATCGAGTTGACGGGTGAGGCCACCAGAAACGGGCGAAGCGACCATAAGAGAATTGCCAGAGCACGAACGTTCTGACACGATACGAGTGGTGGCGAACCTAGCAGGATTGGAGATGCCGTGAGCCTCCCCCCAGAATCCGAAGGTTCCGAAGCCGCGGCAGTCTGCGCTTACCTCGGACTTGTCGACGACGGCGACCTGCACGCGACCTACGCGACCGACGCACACCGCTGCTACCGACTTCCGAACCCGACCCGCATCGCAAGCCAGCACCAGGAGAGCTTCTGCCTGACGGCCGACCATGCCTCGTGCCCCATCTACCAGGGCGAGGGCGTGGAAGCGACCACGCATGCCGCCGCGGAAACGGCCGACACGGGCGAGCCGGAAGCCACCGAGACGCTCGACGAGGGCGAGTTCGAGGCGCCCCGCCCGGCGCGGCAATCAACGCTCGCGACGGCGGCCTCGCGCTGGACTTCGCGGGGGCTACGGCGGCAGGCGCTCGAGGGCGAACTGAGCATGCGCGCGGCGACGATCTCGCTGTTCGTGCTGGCGGCAGTGGTGGTCGCGATCGCGTTCGTGGTGAACCGCGAGATCGGCGGCGACGACGCCCCGGCGGCAGTCGCCACGGAGGAGGCGACGGCGACGGCCGCGGCGACGACGCCGGAGCCCACCGCCGAACCAACGGCTGAGCCCACCCCGGAGCCGACGCCCGAGCCCACTCCGGAACCGACGCCGGAACCGACACCAGAACCGACGCCGGAACCCACCGGGGACACGACCTACATCGTGCAGGCCGGAGACAGTTGCGGGGCGATCGCCTCGGAGTTCGGCATCACGCTGGACGAATTGCTGGCGGCCAACCCCGAACTCGAGATCACCGAGGACGGCGGCTGCCCGATCTTCCCCGACCAGGAACTCGCTATCCCGTAGGCGGTACGAGGCCCTCGCGGCGGGCAGTGGCGGCGAACGCCTGGGCAGAGACACGCCCGGGCATCGCGAGATCGCGGTGGTGCTCCTCGACCCATCCCTGGCGTGCGCGCCAGTGGGTCGCCTGCGTGCGGTAGCGCTCCCGGGCTTCGTGGGTCCAGCGCCAGTCGGCCCAGCAGAGGATGGCGGTATCGAGGTCGCGGCGGGCGAGCCTGCGGATCTCGCGGAGCTGGGGGACGCCCTTGCGCTTCCTCGACTCGATCTTGTCGGAGATGAGCAGGATCTTGGCGAGGAGGCTCATGCGGTCGAGGCCGGCGGTGTGGTCGCGCACGGCCTTCAGTGTCTCCGCGTCGGTAATGCCGAAGCGTTCCCGCAGGACGACGGCGGCGATGGGACCGTGGAGGAGGATGGGGTACTCGCGCGAGTCGGGGTCGATCTCGACGCCGACCTCGTTGGCGAGGCGGATCTGCTCGTCGGGGGGTTCGGAACGGAAGAGGTCGTGGCCCCAGACGGCGAGCTCGAGGCGCTCGGGGTCGGCGTTCCAGATGCGGGCGAGGCGGAGGGCTTCATCGAGGACGCGCTCGACGTGGCGGACGAGCCCGGACGGGCGCTGCCGGAGCTCCCCGCGAACGGTGGCGATCTGGGCGGCGATCACCCTTCGTGGCCGAGGCGGCGTCCGCCGACGAGGTGAAGGTGGAGGTGATGGATGGTCATGCCGGCATCATCGCCGACGTTGAAGGCGAGCCGGTAGCCGGACTCGTGGACGCTCTCGGCGCGGCCGACTTCGCCGGCGAGGGTGAAGAGCCCCGCGAGCGTCTCGGCATGACCCGCCTCGATCTCGCGGGCGTCGGCGATGTGCTCGCGGGGGATGATGAGGGCGTGGACGGGGGCACGCGGGTTGATATCACGGATGGCGAAGGCGTGATCGTTCTCGGCGATCCGCTCAACGGGGATATCGCCCGAGGCCATGTTGCAGAAGAGGCAGTCGGCCACAGGGCGATTCTAGTGGGAGGCGACCGCGCCGCAAGCGCGGGAGCGTAGCATGCGGCCATGCGAATCAAACTGACGAGCGTGACGGTGGACGATCAGGCGAAGGCCCTCGCCTTCTATACGGAGGTGCTCGGTTTCGTACTGAAGCGAGACGACCCCGCAGGAGAGTACCGGGCGATCACGGTCGAGGCACGTGATAACCCCGGCGGCATCGAAATGATGCTGGAGCCGAACGGGTACCCGCCCTCGAAGGCGTACCAGGAAGCAGCCCGCAAGGACGGGATTCCGGTCGCCATCTTCTTCGTGGACGACCTCGACAGCGAGTACCAGCGCCTCACCGGGCTGGGAGTCGAGTTCGTGCAGGAACCCACCCGCAGCCCGTGGGGGTACCAGGCCATGCTCGACGACACCTGCGGCAACTACATCGCGCTCCACGAGGAAGAGCCGGGGTGACCGCGGCGCGTCCCGCGGGCGATGTGCTCTCGCACTTCTGGGCGCCACTGTGCGCGGTGGGGGCAAGCGGGACGGCGGGGCCAAACGCGCAGATCTGCGTGTCGGTGTTCGGGGGTTCAATCGTGCCGGAGCGGCCCCGGCTGCTGGTCTCGCTCTCGAAGACGAACTACACGGAAGGCCTCGTGCGCGCGAGCGGTCGGCTCTCGGTGACGCTGCTCAGCGACGAGCAAGGCGACCTGCTGGAGCCGCTGGGGCTGCGCTCGGGGCGGGACGGGGACAAGCTCGCCGGGCTGGAGATCGAGCTGACGGCCTCGGGGGCGCCGGTATTCCCGGGTGGGGTGGGCGCGCTCGACTGCGAGGTGCTGGAGCCGCTCGACCTGGGCGACGCAACGGCGTTCCTGGTGGCGGTGCGGGAGCGGTGGGGGCTCGGAGGCGAGCGTCCGCTGCCCTGGGCGGTGGCGAAGACGGTGGTGGGGGAGGAGTTCCTGCAGCGCTGGGCGGAGAAGAGCGCCCGCGAGCAGGAGGCGGCGCGCGCCGTGATGCACTGGCGCGACTGACGCGACTGAGCCCTTAGCCGAGCAGGCGCTCGCGCAGGAAGCGTTCGACGGCGGTGTAGAAGGCGTCGATGGTCTCGCGCTTGCGCCAGCCGTGCCCCTCGCCTTCGTACACGTGGTACTCGTGGGGGACGCCGCGGGCGCGCAAGGACTCGGCGAGGGTGTCGCTCTGGTCGCGGGGGACGACCCTGTCGTCGGTGCCCTGGAAGAGGCCGATGGGGTCGACGATGTCGCCGGCGTGGAAGATGGGCGAGCGCTCGCGGTAACGGGCGGCGGCCTCGGGGAGGGGGCCGACCAGGGAATCGAGGTAGCGCGCCTCGAACTTGTGCGTGTCGCTGGCGAGGGTGAAGAGGTTGGAGATCCCGTAGAAGCAGACGCCGGCGCGGTAGAAGCCGGGGTGGACCGTGAGCGAACGGAGGACGGTGTAGCCGCCCGCGCTTCCGCCGAGGATGGCGAGCCGGTCGCCATCGGCGAGGCCGCGGGCGGCCATGGCGGCGGCGCCAGAGCGGCAGTCCTCGACATCGGCGACGCCCCACTGGCCGCGCAGGGCGAGCATGGCCTCGCGGCCGGCGCCGCTGCTGCCACGGTAGTTCACGGCGAGCACGGCGTAGCCACGGCTCGCCAGGAATTGAATCTGGGGCCGCCAGCCGGCCTCGACGTGATCGGTGGGGCCGCCGTGGACGAACACGACGAGGGGCGCGGGGCCTTCGCCAACGAAGCGCTCGCTGGCGGGCGGGTAGTAGAGGCCGTGGACCTCGCCGCCGTCTGCGTTCGTCCAGGAAACGGGCTCGGGGCGGGAGAGGGCGGCGGCGGGGAAGGCGCGCGACTCGCTGAGGCGCACGGTCGTGACCTGCGGGGGATCGGTGGCGAGGTCGACAGCGAGGAGGCGGGGGGCGGCCGCGGGGCCGCTGGCGATGACGGCGAGGCGCTCCTCGGCAGGGGAGGCGACAGGGTTCTCGAAGCTGGCGTACTCGTCGGGGACGTCCAGCTCGCGGGGCTCGCCGCCACCGTCGGGGTCGATGACGACGAGTTGGGCGAACCCTGCGCGCTGGCGGGTCGCGACGATGCGCCCGGAGGGGAGCACGGCGAACACGCCAACGCCCTGGCCCCATGCGGGCGCGCCGTACTCGCACTCGCCGGAGGTGAGGGCTCGGGTCTCGCCACCGGCGAGGTCGTGGCGGTAGAGGTGGCCCCAGCCGGTGGCGTCGGAGACAAAGTGGACGGCGGCGCCATCGGGGGAGAAGGCGGGCTGGAGGACGGCCTCCTCGGGGCCTCCGGCGATGCGCTCGGAGCGGGCAGCGACGGGAAGCGCACCCTCCGGGAAGGCGAGGTCGGCGACGCGCAACTCGGAGCCGTCCCAGGGCATGTTCGGGTGGTCCCACTCGACCCAGGCGACACGGTCGCCGGCGGGGCTCCAGACGGGCTGCATGTAGAAATCGCGGCCACTGGCAAGGTGCTGCGGCCAGCCGCGCCCGTCGGCGGCGGCGATGGCGACGACGTCGCGATCCTCGTAGGAGTGGACGTAGGCGACCCAGCGGCCATCGGGACTGACGGCGGGGGAGGAGGACTCGCCGAAGGCGGGGGTGAGGGGGCGGGCGGGGCCGCCATCCAGCGGGGCGCGATAGATGCGCTGGCTGTCGTGGTCGACGAACCAGGCGTGGCCAGCGGCGAGGACGAAGTCGCCGCCGCCGTAGCCAACACCGGCGCGGACGAGGAAGTCACCGCTGAGGTCGCGGACGTCCTCGCCCCCGGCGCCGGCGGCAACGGCGACACCGCGGTCGCCGCGGCCTTCGAACCACCCGAGCGTGCGGCCGTCGCTATCCCAGGAGGGGCCGCGCAAGCGGGTGCCGCCCGCGAGGGCGGCGGGGGTGATGGGGCTCTCCCAGTGTCCGTAGGGCCGGCGTTCGGGCATTCGGGGCATTCTGCCCGATGGCGCGGGTAGTCGTAGCCTCGAACGCCCGGCGCCGGTAGGCTGCGGCAAGCACATGACCGACTCAACTCCATTCCCGGGCGCGCGCCCGCTCCGGGCGCGGCAGGACGCTTCGTGATGAGCGAGCGGTTCACCGCGCATTGGGCGGTGATTGCCGGCATGGCGCTCGTGGGCGTGCTCGGAATCCTGTTCGGCGACTTTCCCGGGATCGACCCCATCATCGAGCTGCATCTCGACCCGCTCCTGGAGTCGGCGTTGTACGGGGTCGCCATCCTGGCGGCGGCGTTCCTGCTGAGCTGGGGCGCGGAAACGGCGGAGATGGATATCTCGCAGGGGCTGGCGCTGGCGATCATCGCCTTCATTGCGGTGCTCCCGGAGTATGCGGTCGATGCGTTCCTGGCCTGGGAGGCGGGCACGGACCCGGAGAAGGCGGCGGAGGGGCTCGCGGTCGCGAACATGACCGGCGGGAACCGGCTCCTGATCGGCATCGGCTGGCCGATCGTGTTCCTGATCTTCTTCTACCGGCGGCGGCTGAAGGAGCTGGTGGTGAGCCGCGCGCGGGCGCTGGAGCTGGCGTTCCTGGCAGTCGCGACGGTGTACGTGATCCTGATTCCGCTGCGGGGCACGCTCACGCTGGCGGACACCATCGTGCTCGTCTCGATGTTCGTGCTCTACCTGATCATGACGAGCCGGGTGGAGTCGGAGGAGGTGGAGCTGATGGGCCCGGCGCGGGCGATGGGGTCGCTGCCGGACTTCCGTCGCCGAGCCCTGGTGGTAGTGACGCTCGTCTTCGCGGCGGCGGTGATCATCGCCTCGGCGGAGCCGTTCGCGCACGGGCTGGTGGAGACGGGCAAGAAGATCAACATCAGCGAGTTCGTGCTGATCCAGTGGATAGCGCCGCTGGCGTCGGAATCACCGGAGGTGCTGGTGGCGGCGTTGCTGGCCTGGCGGGGCCGGGCGGCGGCGGGGATGGGCGCGCTGATTTCCTCGAAGGTGAACCAGTGGACGCTGCTCATCGGCACGCTGCCGATCGCCTTCATGATCGGCTCGGGCGACTGGGGCATCCTGCAGGGGTTGCCGTTGGTCTCCCCCACGGAAGAGATCAGCTTCTTCTTCTCACGGCAGCAGGGGGAGATCTTCCTGACGGCGGCGCAGTCGGCGTTCGCGATTGCGGTCTTCGTGAACCTGCGCATGAGCCGCTCCGAAGCATGGGCGCTCTTCATCCTCTTCGCGGCGCAGCTCCCGCTGACGGAGGACGTGCTGGGCGATACGGCGCAGGTGGTGCGCTTCTGGTACTCGATCGGGTACATCGCGCTGTGTGTGGGTCTGCTGACTCGCAACCGCATGCACATCCCCGGCCTCGTGCGGGACGCACGCGACATGGTCATGGGGAAGGCGGACTTCAGGGAGGAAGCGGAGCGCTAGGGGGCGGGCGCGGGCAGGGAGATCGCGTACTCGAGGGCGTCGGCAAGGGCGAGCCAGCTCGCTTCGATGATGTCCGTTGAGCTGCCCACCGTCGTCCAGTAGCGGTGACCGTCGGTGCTCTCGATGAGCACACGCACCTGTGCGGCCGTGGCCGACGCGCTATCGAGGATGCGCACCTTGTAGTCGACGAGCTTCACGTCGAGGACTCTCGGGTAGGCGCTGCCGAGGGCCTTGCGGGCGGCCAGGTCGAGGGCGTTGACGGGGCCGTTGCCCTCGGCGGCGGTGTGGTGCTCGTCCTCGCCGGCGCGGATCTTGACCATCGCCTCGGCGAGCATGTCGTTGCGCTGGTCGTCGCCGCGGCGGTGGCGGTGGCGTTCGACGATGACGAAGTCCTCGATCTCGAAGGGGCGCACGTAGCCGGGCATCTGGCGGCGGACGAGGAGCTCGAAGCTGGCCTCGGCGCCTTCGTACTGGAAGCCCTCGCTCTCCTTCTCCTTGACGACCTGCAGGAGGGAGCGGATCTCGTCCTTGCTGAAGGGGTAGTCGATGCCGAGCTCGTCGATCTTGACGAGGAGGTTGCGCTGGCCGGAGAGCTCGCTGACGAGGACGCGGCTGCTGTTCCCGACGAGGCCCGGGTCGATGTGCTGGTAGGAGCTCTCGTCCTTCATGATGCCGGCGACGTGGTAGCCGGCCTTGTGGGCGAAGGCGCTCTGGCCGACGAAGGGGGCCTGGGGGTCGGGGACGAGGTTGGCGAGCTCGTTGACGTAGTGGGAGACCTCGGTGAGGCGCTCGAGCTGGTGGTCCTCGATGACATCGATCCCCATCTTGAGCTTGAGGTTGGCGGTGACGGTGAGGAGATCGGCGTTGCCGCAGCGCTCGCCGTAACCGTTCACGCAGCCCTGCACCTGCCACACGCCCGCCTCGACGGCGGCGAGGCTGTTGGCGACGGCGAGGCCGACATCGTCGTGGCAGTGGATGCCAAGGCGCGCATCGGGGACGCGGTCCTGGACGGCCTCGATGGCGCGGAGGAGGTCGGGGGTGGTCATGCCCCCGTTGGTGTCGCAGAGGACGAGGGCCTCGGCGCCGGCACGGGCGGCGGTGGCGAGGCACTGCAAGGAGTAGTCGGGGTTGTGGGCAAAGCCGTCGAAGAAGTGTTCGGCATCGAAGAAGACGGTCTTGCCGAGGTTGCGGAAGTAGCGGACGGTGTCCGCGATCATGGCGAGGTTTTCCTCGTCGCTGGTCTCGAGGATGCGCTGGACCTGGTACTGGCTGGCCTTGCCGACGAGGGTCACGCCGGGGGTCTCGGCGGCGACCATGCTCTGGATGTTGGGGTCGGTCTCGCAGGTGAGGCCGGCGCGGCGGGTGCCGCCGAAGGCGCTCACCTTCGCCTGCGAGAGCTGAACCTCTTTCAGGCGCTGAAAGTAGGCGGCGTCGCGGGGGTTGGAGCCGGGGAAGCCGCCCTCGACCCACTCGACCCCGAGCTCATCGAGCTTCTGGGTGATGCGCACCTTATCGGCGACAGAGAGGGAGATGCCCTCCATCTGGGAGCCATCGCGCAGGGTGGTGTCGTAGAGCTGGACTCGGTCGGTTGGCATAGTGAGGAGAGCGCCGCGCTACGCTGCGCTGCGCGCGGCTGAGGGGTGAGGAGAGCGCCGCACTGCGCTGCGCTGCGCGCGGCTGAGGAGAGCGCTCGCGTTGCTCGCTGAGTGGGGGTCTCGGGGCATGTCGCGATGGTAGCACGGGGTCGCGTTATGGCAGCTAGTCGTGCTCGAGGTAGTCCGCTGAGACCCAGCCTTCGAGGCCGTCGTCCGTGCGCACGTACACGTGCCAGCCGTCGTACTCACTCCGCACAGACGGGTAGCAGGTGAGCCCACATTGCTCCGTGGGCACGTCCTCCGGCACGGCCAGGGTTGCCCGCTCACCGCCAGGCACGCACCCAACAACGGACGTGTCACTCCTCGGCACCTCGAACAGGGCGGCACAGTCCTCCGCCCTTACGCGGAAAGCGATCTCTTCGCTGAAGGGCGGGAGTTCAATCTTGGGGTCGAGCAGGAACCAGTCCACGCCAGCCTCTCCGAAGTAGCCGGTCACGGCGTAGAGGACTTCGGAGTGGTCCTCTCCCCAGGAGAAAAGCACGACTTCGTGCCGGGCACCGAATCCGGGAACGGTCCACCTATCCTCCCAAGCGTCGTAAACACCTCCGGCCCCGTATGCAAAGTAGCGCCCCTCGCCAGTGGGAGCGGTAACCGGCAGGCCTCTCTGCGGGAGCGTGACTATCTGGGCCGTCGGCGTGAGACGGACTAACACATGCCCCCCTGCGACCCGGATCACGTAGCCCGCACTGTTCGAGAGCCACTCGCCTGCCCACTTCCCTGGAATGTGGAAAGTCAGGTACGCCGATCCCCAGTGAGCCGAACGAACGCGGAAGAGGGGTTCGCAGTCCTCGGCGCGGGCTATGACGACCGACGCCCACGGGTTCTCCGGCATCCAGTCGTTGTGATAGAGCATCCCTATGGGTTCGCCCTGTTGCTGGGCGACGTAGCGGGCATCCGGCGAAAGGCTCCCCGGGCAGGTCTCCGAGGTTGGGAGCGGCGCATCGGGAATGGCCTCGCCTCCCCACGTGAAGTGGTGGTACTCGGCGAAGTGCTCATACTCGCCCTCACCCTCGTCCGACTGGTCCGGCACAGTACGGCCGTAGGAAGTGCGCACGAGCAGCCGTGAGCGGTCGTGATCTTCGACGACCCGCACATACGGCTCGCCCCACCCTTCTCGGACTTCCCCTTGATAAAGAAGGCGAGGGCGCCCCGACTGCACGTCGAATAGGTAGACCGACAGGGCATCAAGCGACAGGACAAGAGATTGGCCATCCGGGGCAAAGCTGGCATGTGGGCTATGGGAGTGTGAGGGGCCCAGCACGGAAGCCGGGAGCGAGAACTCCGCTACCAGATCCATCAGCCTGTCGACCAGGAAGAAGTTGGCGTATCCGCCCTCCCCTCGTTGAACGAAGAGGAGGCGCTCTGATGAAACCACAAGCGGGGTGAGGGAGTCCGGCGCCCACTGCCATGCCTGACCTGTCTCCCGGTTCACCAACAACCCGGTCCACTGGACCCACGGTCTGACGCCAATGGCGCCAGGCAAGCCCCACAGCTGCTCGCTGTAGCCCTCAGCGCGATAGCCCTCCACGCGCCCGGTCTCCGTGTTCAGGATGAAGTAACCGAAAGGCCAGTCGATCTCCTCGCCGGGCTCCCAGGTCTTGTGCTCGAAGGTGCCTGGCGCGGGCTCGATGCAGTCGATGCCGCGGCAGGGGACAGGGGTTGGCGACGGGGTCGGCGTCGGGGTGAGCTCCGCGGTAGGGGTAGCGGTCGACACAGCTGCCGGTTCTGCCGTTGGGGATGGGGTGGGGGTAGGCGTGGCCACCGGCGTCGAGGCTGGCGGCTGCGTTGGGGTGGGGGTCACGGTGCGGGAGGGGGTGGGCGACGGCGGAGGAGTCGCCGCTGGGGTCGCGGCCACCGCCTCCGTGGGTGTGGGGGACGGCGGCGGGGACGTGGTGGCTTCGTCCCCGCCGCCGCATGCGGCGAGTGCGGCGAAGAGGGCCAGGGCGGCCGCCACGGGGTGGACGAGGTGTCGGCGACCGTGGGTCCGGCTCTCCATGGGGGCAGCGTAGGGGGTCGCAGGGCGAATTACCCCGTCCGTTCCGGACGGATGTGGAAGGAGCCGTGTCGTCAGCCGGCGATGCCGGTGAGGTGCTTGCGCTTCTGGGCGACGTAGTCGACGAGGATGTATTCGCCGAGCTTGTCGGGGGTGGTGTAAAAGACGCGGCCCTTGTTGATGCGCGCGACCTGGTTCACGAACTCCTTCAGGTAGTGGCTGCGATCGAGCATGAAGGTGTTGATCGTGATGCCCTTGCGGGTGCAGCGCTTCACGGCCTTGAGGGTCTCGCGGATGGTGATGGGGCTGGGCGGGTAGGCGAAGTAGCTGCGGCCGCGCTCGAGGTGGGCGGTGGGCTCGCCGTCGGAGATCATGATGATCTGGCGGGTGCCCTGGGTGTGCCTGGCGAGCAGGCGCTCGGCGATCATGAGGGCGTGGTGCATGTTCGTGCCGAGGACGGACTCGTCCCAGCGCACGTAGGGCAGGTCCTCGGCCTTCAGCTCCCGCGCGTAGGCGCTGAAGCCGATGATGTAGAGGCTATCGCGCTGGAACTGGGAGGAGATGAGGTTGTTGAGGGCGAGGGCGACCTTCTTGGCGGCCTGGAAGCTGCCACGCAGGGCCATCGACCAGCTCAGGTCGAGCATGATGACGGTGGCAGTCTGGGTGACGAGCTCGCTGCGGGCGACCTCGAAGTCGTCGGGGTTGAGATTGATGGGCGTACCGACGCCCTCGCGGTGGAGCGAGTTCATGATGGTGCGCTTGATATCGAGGTGGAAGGGGTCGCCGAACTCGTAGAGCTTGGTGTCGTCGGTGCGTTCGCCGCCGAAGCCGTTCTCGGGGGCCTCGTGCTTGCCGAAGGAATCGGCCTTGAGCTGGGCGTAGAGCTCGACGAGGGCGCGCTGGCCGATCTTGCGGGTGCCGCGCGGGGTCAGTTCCCAGCCTGAGCCCTTCTTCCGGATGTAGCCCGCCTCCTCGAGGATCTCGAGGAACTTGCGCAGCTCGTCGAGGGTCTCGCGGGCCTCGGGGCCGAGCAGCTCCTCGAGCTGGTCGGCGTCGATGTCGTCGATCTCGCCGCCGTACTGGGTGCGCTCGAGCTGGCGCTCCACCTCGTCGATGGACTGCATGTGGCGCATGAGCTCCATGGCGGCGTCGAGATCAAGCTGCTCCTCGCCACGGAAGGGGTACTGGTTGCGCTGGTCGCGCATGGGGAAGAGGTACTCGAGGTTCTGGGCGAGCTCGTTGAGGCCCTGCTGGAGCTCGGGGTCGCCGACCTTGTCGGCGAGGAGGTCCTGGAGCTGCTGGCGCATGTCGCCGGGGAGGCTCCCGAGGAGGCTCTGCATCTGGCCCATCTGCTGCTGCATCTGGGCGATGAGCTCGTCGAGGGACTGGGGCGGGTTGTCGCCGAAGAGATCGCCGTACTGCTGCATGAAGCTGTCGAAATCGGGCTCGTTGCCGGCCATCTTGTCCTGCAGCATCTGGTTGAGGTCCTGGGTCATCTGCTTCATGCGTTCCAGGTCCTCGGGGGACATGTTCGCGATCTGCTCGGAGAGGTCCTTGAAGAAGGTGTTCATCATCGCCTGGCGCAGGGACTCGACGAGCTCGTTGAACTTGGCCTGGGCCTCGGGGTCCATGAACTCGTAGTCCTGCAGCCGGCGGACCTGCCCGGCGGTGTCCTCGGGAAGCTCCTCGAGGAACTCCTGCTTGCGGTTGGCGATGTTGCGGAGCATGTCGGCGAACTCGCTCGTGGGGACGCTCCCCTCGCCGCTCTGGCCGCCGGACTGCTGGCCCTGCTGGCCTTCCTGACCCTGCTGCCCCTCGCCGGGCTGTCCCTGCTGGCTCGCGGGCTGGCCCTGCTCGGCGCCCTGCTGGCCCTGCTGGCCGTCACCGTCACCCTGGCGGTTCTCGGGGGAGCCATCGGCCTGGTCGCCCTGCTGGCCGTCCTGGCCCTGCTGGCCGTCGGCGGCCTCGGGGGGCGGACCCGCCTCCTCGAGACGCTGGTCGAGGGTGTTGCGCTCCATGTCGAGGATCTCGTCGAGCTGCTCGCGGAGCTGGTCGAAGATGGAGCCGAGGTCGAAGCGGTCGAGCTGCTGGCGGCGCTGCTGGCGGAGCTGCTGGAGGAGGTCACGGAGGCCCTGGGTGCGGTCGCCCATGGGGTCGCGCATGCCGCGCTGGAGAAGGTTCCGGAGGGCGTGCTGGAGATCCCCGAAGTTCATCAGGTCGTCGGAGAGGTTGTCGAGGATCTTGTCGGGATCGAGGTCCGCCACCTCCTGGGTGCCATCCCACAAGGAGTACCGGAAGCGTGATGGCATGGGGAGCCCTCCTCGGCGACGCGCCAGGCGCGTTCGGGGCCTTACCGTAACCTACGCCCCGAAGGCCCACAATCGCGGGGAGCCGGCTTGCGCCCGCCCGGCGTTCGGGCCACGTTCGAAACCAGCAACAGGAGCATCACCTTGCGCCACGAGATCAAGTACCAGCCCTCCTACGCCCTCGCGCTCATCGACCTGGACCGGGGAGAGTCAATCCAGGCCGAGGCGGGAGCGATGGTCAGCAAGTCGCCGACGATCGGCATGGAGACCAGCACCCGGGGAGGCCTCCTCTCTGGCCTGAGACGATCGGTGCTGGGCGGCGAGAGTTTCTTCATCAACACGTTCCATGCCGAGCAGCCGGGGCAGGTGACGGTGGCGCCGGCGCTGCCAGGGGACATCGTGGCGCTAGAGCTAACGGGCGCGACGACGTTGCTTGTGCAGTCCGGTTCGTTCCTGGCGGCGACCGACGGTGTCGACGTCGACACAAAGTGGGGCGGGGCGAAGTCGTTCTTCTCGAGCGAGGGACTGTTCCTGCTGCGCTGCACGGGCCAGGGGACGATCTGGCTTTCGAGCTACGGGGCGATCCACCCGATCGACCTGGGCGTGGGCGAACAGTACGTGGTCGACACGGGCCACATGGTGGCGTTCGACGACTCCGTCGGGTACGACGTGGGTCGCTCGGGGGGCTGGAAGTCGACGCTGTTCAGCGGCGAGGGACTGGTCGTGAACCTGACCGGTCCGGGGCGCTTCTTCATGCAGACGCGCTCGGAGGATGCCCTCCTGGGCTGGCTCATCCCGAAGCTTCCCAAGCAGAGTAGCGGCAACTAGGAGCGGTCGCGCACCGGCCGCGGGCGTAGACTCGTCGCGATGGAGTTCCGGTTCTCGGAGGAGGCGCTGGCGTTCGAGCGCGAGGTGCAGGAGTTCCTCGCGGTCGAGTGGAGTCCCGAGGTGCGCCGCCAGGTGGCGGCTTCCCCGGACAGCTACACGCTGGAGCGGGGGTTCCGGCGGAAGCTGGCGGAGAAGGGCTGGCTGACGATGTCGTGGCCGCGGGCGTACGGCGGCCAGGAGCGCAGCTACGAGGAGCAGTACCTCTTCCAGGAGGCGCTCAACTACGTGAGCGCGCCGGGCGCGACCGTCGCGGTCCAGCAGGTGGGCCCGACGCTGATGACGTACGGGAGCGAGGAGCAGCAGGCCGCCTTCCTGCCGCGCATCGCGAAGGGCGAGATCGACTTCGCGCTGGGCTACACGGAGCCGGACGCGGGCACGGACCTGGCCTCGCTGCAGCTTCGGGCCGTGCGCGACGGCGACGACTACGTGCTCAACGGGATCAAACGGTTCACGAGCGCGGCGCACCGGGCGGAATACGTCTGGCTGGCGGCGCGCACGGACCCCTCGGCGCCGAAGCACCGGGGTATCTCGATGTTCCTGGTGGACCTGCAAACGCCGGGGATCACGGTCAAGCCAATCTGGACGATGGGAAACGGTCGCACGAACGAGGTGTACTGGGAGGACGTGCGCGTGCCCGCGGACGCGCTCGTGGGGGAGGAGAACCGGGGGTGGTACTACGCCGCGCACGCACTCGATTTCGAGCGGGTCTCGATCTTCACGGTCTCGGGGGTGCGGGCGGTGTTCGACGCGCTCATGCGGTGGGCGCGGGAGGAGGGGCCGGGCGGGCGGCGTCCGATCGACGACGGGCACGTGTCGCGCACGCTGGCGGACTACAAGGTGCAGATCGAGGTTCTGCAGATGCTGGCCTACCGGAATCTGGGGATGATCAACCGGGGCGAGCACCCGAACCACGAGGCGAGCGAGGTCAAGATCTTCAGCACGGAGCTGATGCAGCGGCTGCTGCACGCGGGCACGAAGCTGCTCGGTCCGTACGGCCAACTGACGCCGGAGTCGGCACTGGCGCCACTGGGCGGACGCGTCGAGCAGGGCTACCTGGCAGCGGTGATGCCGACGTTCGGGGCTGGCTCGAACGAGGTGATGCGCAACATCATCGCGACGCGGGGCTTCGGCCTGCCGCGGGGGTAGAAGAGCGCCTCGCTCCGCTTCGCTGCGCGCGGCTGAGGAGAGCGCTCGCGGCTGCGCCGCATCGCTGAGGAGAGCGGCGGCTTCGCCGCCTGAGGAAAGCGCCACGCTGGCGCGTGGCTGAGTAACATATGGGAGTCGCTACATGGCTGACGAACTGAAGATGTGGGCCCTCCTCGAGGGGAGTCAGGTCGAAACCGTCGACAGCGTTTCGGGAGTGGACCTAGAGGACATCCTCGAAGACACGCTCGTCCGCCGCCCCGAGATGCTGGAGGCGGGAATCCAGTTGGTAGGAAGGCAGACGCCAACAGAGGGAGGACCGCTAGACCTCTTGGGTGTCGACCGAGACGGGCGCCTTGTAGTTTTCGAGCTGAAGCGAGGGGCGCTCACACGAGACGCTGTCACGCAGTGCATCGACTACGCATCGGATCTCAACGCGATGGGCGACGAGCAACTCGCATCCCACATCGCGAAACGGTCAGGAACAGGGGGGATTGAGGCGATCGAGAACTTTGAGGAGTGGTATCAGGCCGGCTTCGGGAAAGAAGACCTAGGCGACCTTCGCCCTCCCAGGTTGGTGCTCGTGGGGCTTGGAATCGACAGCCGTGCAGAGCGGATGGCGAGTTTCTTGAGGGATGGGGGCATCGACATCTCGGTTCTTACGTTCTTCGGATTCAAGCGGGGAAGCGAAACCCTTCTCGCGCGGCAAGTTGAGATTGAAGCGCCTACATCGACGCCACTCAGCCACACAGCATATAAGGGTGCAGCCCAGAGGCGTCAGGAACTTGGCCAGCGGCTCGCCGAACAGGGATTGCAGGACCTGTTCAATGCCGTCGACTCGTCGCTGCGCACGAGCCTTGCGGGCACAATCCAACTCGCCGGATCGTACGGACTCACCTACACGCTAGCCACCGATCGTAGTCCCCGCGGTTTCTACCGGGTTGGCGTGGACGACGCAGGGATACTGCAGATCCACTGGATTCTCCAGCAGGAGAACTACGACGCCCATGCGCTAACTGATTTGCGGTCGAGGGCTGAAGCGAATGGGTGGCAGTTCTTGCCAAAGCACAACCGCTACATCCTCGACCTCGGGAGCGAGGACGTGTGGGATCGGGAACAGAAGCAGGTCGTGGAGCTCCTAGGCGCAGCCCGGGCCGCGTGGAATTCGGCACCGGCTGAGGAGTCGGCGACGGACGAACCTGTTGCGTGACAGTGGACTGAGCGGTGGCGCCGAACTTCTATGAGCGGGTGTGGGCGTTTGTGGGGGAGGTGCCGCGGGGGCGGGTGGTGACCTACGGGCAGGTGGCGGTGGTGCTGGGGGCGCCGGCGGCGGCGCGGGCGGTGGGGTACGCGTTAAAGGCGCTTCCCCACGAGACGGAGACGCCCTGGTGGCGGGTGATCAATGCGAAGGGCGGAATCAGCCTGCGGGGGCGGGGACACGGGGCGGACCTGCAGCGAGAGCTGCTGGAGGAAGAGGGGGTGGTGTTCGACGCGGAGGACACGGTCGACCTGCGGGTGTACCGCTGGTGGCCCGACGAGGAGAGCGGCGGGCGGGAGCCCGCCTGAGTGGAGCGCCGCGCTGACGCGCGGCTGAGAAGAGCGCTCGCTTCGCTCGCTGAGGGGAGCGCCGTGCTCCGCTTCGCTGCGCGCGGCTGAGTGGGGTCTCTAGCCTGGCCTGGAGTAGTCCCAGGAGATGACCCTGGTTGGGTCGACCTTGATGTAGGCGGCGCCGGGAGGGGGGTCGGTGGGGAGGGCGTGCTCGGGGGCGCCGCGGCGGCGGGCGGCCTCGCGGGTCAGCTCCAGGAGCTCGTCGGGGGTGTTGATGACGGTCGCGTCGCCCTGGATGAGGACGCCCTTGATGTCCTGCATGGTGCTGCCGCTCTCGAGGGAGAGGCTGACCTTCGGATTGCGCTGGGCGTTGAGCACCTTCTGGGTGCGGTCGCGGCAACCGATGTAGACGGCGTCCTCGATGCGGAAGTAGCCGATGGGCACGCTGTGGGGGTAGCCGTCGCGGCCGATGGAGGTGAAGGTGATCCAGCCGGGGCGGCTGTCGAGGAACTCGTTGACTTCCTCGGGAGTGAGTTGGGCAGGCATGGCGCCTCCTTGCGCGGGGAAGGATAGCGGGTCGGCCCGCGGCGCGACGGTGTGCGGCTGCTACAATCCGAACGAGGTATGGAGCTGGGACGCGAACGATCCGGCGACACGCGAACGACGTGACCACGGGCATCCTCGCCCTGCAAGGCGACTTCCGGGAGCACGCGGAGATGCTTGCGAGCATCGGGCAGGCATCCGTGGAGGTGCGCCGCCCGGAGCAGCTCGACGCGCTCGACGCGCTCATCATCCCCGGCGGCGAAAGCACGACGATCGCGCGGCTCATCCTGCGGTACGACTTCACGGAGCCGCTGCGGGCGTTCTGCGCGAGCGGGCGGCCGGTGTGGGGCACGTGCGCGGGGGCGATCCTGCTGGCGAAGCGCGTCGACGACCTGGACCGGCCGGGGATCGAGACGATGGACATGGCGGTCGCGCGGAACGCCTTCGGGCGGCAGGTCGATAGCTTCGAGGCGGGCATCGAGCTTGCGGGGCTGGAGGGCGACCCCTTCCGGGCGATCTTCATCCGGGCCCCGATCATCGAGTCGGTGGGGCCGGGCGTGGAGGCGCTGGGGCAGCTGGATGACGGGACGATCGTGGCAGCACGGCAGGGCAACCTGCTGGCGACCGCCTTCCACCCGGAGCTGGGTGGAGATAGCCGCCTCCACGAGTTTTTCCTCACGATCGGGGCGGGTGAGCTCCCGAGGGCGGCGGCGAGCGCACGATGAACACTACAATCCACGCAGCGGGAGTAGCGTCTTGGAGATAGCCGACGAAAACGGGGCGGCGCCTGAGCGGATCGTGACCGACGACCTCGATGCGCTCATCGAGACCCTGCCGCCGCGGCTCGCCGAGAAGCTGGAAACGGAGAACAACCGCAGCGAGCTGCTCGAGGTGGTGATGGACCTCGGGCGGCTGCCCGAGGCGCGTTATCCGGCCCGCGAGATCGTGCTCAGCCACCGCGAGGTGACCGAGGAAGACCTCGACTTCGTCATCAGCCGCGTGGGCGAGTTCGGCGACGACAACCGCGCCGGCATCGAGCGGACGCTGCACCGTATCTCCGCCATCCGCAACCGGCGGGGGAAGGTGGTGGGGCTGACCTGCCGCATCGGTCGGGCGGTGTACGGGACGATCCGGATCATCGAGGACCTGGTGATGAGCGGGAACAGCATCCTGCTGCTGGGGCGGCCGGGCGTGGGCAAAACGACCATGCTGCGCGAGGTGGCGCGCGTGCTGGCGGACGAGGCGAACAAGCGCGTCGTCATCGTCGATACCTCGAACGAGATCGGGGGCGACGGCGACATTCCGCACCCCGCGATCGGGGGGGCGCGGCGGATGCAGGTCTCGACCCCTGCACTGCAGCACGGGGTCATGATCGAGGCGGTGGAGAACCACATGCCCGAGGTCATCGTGATCGACGAGATCGGGACGGAGCTGGAGGCGGCGGCGGCGCGAACAATCGCGGAGCGGGGCGTCCAGCTTGTCGGCACGGCGCACGGCAACACGCTCGAGAACCTGATGGCGAATCCGACCCTGTGCGACCTCATCGGGGGCATCCAGTCGGTGACGCTGAGCGACGACGAGGCGCGGCGGCGGGGCACGCAGAAGTCGATCCTGGAGCGGATGGCGCCGCCCACCTTCGACGCGGTCATCGAGATCCAGGGGTGGCGGCGGGTCGCGCTGCACGAGGACGTGGGGGCAACGGTCGATGCGAAGCTGCGCGGCTTCGCGGCGCCACCCGAGGTGCGCGAACTGACGGACGAGGGCGCGATCACGACGGTCGAGGCGTCGTCGCCGGAGGAGCCGGCCGCCCCCGAACGGGTGCGCGCCAACGGGAAGAACGGCAAGCCGGAGCCCGAGCTGGAGACGCGCCTCTTCCCGTTTGGCATCTCGCGGGGGCGGCTGGTGCAGGCGGTGCAGGAGACGGGCGTGCCCGTGCAGATCGTGGACGACCTGCGGACCGCGGACGCGCTCATCACGCTGCGGCACTCGTACCGGAAGAAGCCGGCGCCCGTACGCGAGGCGGAAGAGCGCTCACTCCCCATCTACGTGATCAAGAGCAACACGCTCTTCCAGATGGAGCAGGTGCTGCTCCAGTTCCGGGGGCAGCGCGCGCGGCGCGACCCGGTGGCGGAGGCCTACCGGGAGACGGAGGAGGCGATCGCGCAGGTCCTCAGCGACGGCCGCGCGCTGGAGCTGGCGCCGGCGAACAGCTACATCCGGCGTGTCCAGCACGAGCTCGCGGGTCGCTTCAACCTCGATAGCGAGAGCCACGGCTCCGAGCCGGAGCGGCGCGTCCGCATCCTGCCCAGCCCGCCCCGGTCGGCGGGACGGTGACGAGCGGGGGCGAGCACGGGCGCTTCATCGTCTTCGAGGGGGGCGAGGGGGCGGGCAAGAGCCTGCTGGCGACGCGGCTTGCGCGGAGGCTGGAAGCGGCGGGGATCCACACGATCGAGGTACGGGAGCCGGGAGGCACGCCCGCAGGCGAGCAGGCGCGCGAATTGCTCGCGCAATCGCTGACGCCGTGGGGGGAGGCGTTCGCCTTCCTGCTGGCGCGATCGGAGCTCGTGGCCCGTGTCATCAAGCCCGCCCTGGCGAGCGGCGCGACGGTGCTCTGCGACCGCTTCCGGGCAAGCACGGTCGCGTACCAGGGGTACGGCCGGGGGCTCGACCTGAAGCGCCTGGCGGAGGCGAACGCGACGGCCTCGCAGGGGCTCGTACCGGACCTGACCATCTACCTCGACCTGGCGCCCGAGGTCGGGTTGAAGCGGAAGCAGGGCGAACACGGCGGCCCGGCCACGGGTCGGGAAGGGCTGGCTTTCCACGAGCGGGTGCGGGAGGGGTACCGGCAGCAGCTCGCGCAGGCCCCGGAGGGGACGTGGGTCGAGATCGACGCCACGCAGGCGCCGGAGGCGGTGGAGGCGGCGGCGTGGGAAGCCGTGGCGACGTTGCTGGGCATCGAGACGGGCGAGTAAGCAGCCACACGTGATCAGGTCGAGCGCCGGGCTGCGACGGGGACCGGTGGGCTACTTCGCGCGGAACTTCTATGCGCTGGAGAACGCCCAGTACCGGCTGCTCTGGGCGGGAACGGTGTTCTCGTTCTTCGGGATGCAGATGCAGATCGTGGCGCGGGGCTGGCTTGCCTTCGACCTGACCGGCCAGAACACGGCGCTGGGGGCGATGATGCTGGCCTTCGGCGCGCCCAGCCTGGTGTTCACGCTGTGGGGAGGCGTCGTCGCCGACCGGCTGCCCCGGCGGCGGACGTTGCTGGTCTCCCAGGGGGTGCTCTGTCTGAACTCCGCCTGGATCGCGGTGATGGTGGCGGTGGGGCTGATGGAGTTCTGGATGCTGCTGGCGGCGAGCTTCACCCAGGGGGTCGGGTTTGCCTTCATGGGGCCGGCGCGGAACGCGTTCATCGGGTCGCTGGTGGGGCGGGAGGCGGTGGGGAACGCGATCGTGCTGCAGCAGCTCAGCATGAACGGGACTCGGGTGGTGGGACCCGCGCTGGCGGGGGTGTTCATCTCGCTCGCGTTCATCGGGGTGGGCGGCGTGTACTTCATGACCGCGGCGGGTTTCCTGATTGCCATCCTGACGGTCTGGCGGCTGCCGGCGGGGGAGCCTGCGGAGCGCACGGAGGCCACCTCGCCGATGCGGGACCTGGTGGATGGCGTGCGCTACGTCTGGAGCCGGCCGTCGGTGGCGACCCTGATCCTGACGTCGTTCGCGCTGACGGCGTTCGCCTTCCCCTTCCAGTCGTTCCTGCCCTCGCTCGCGGAAGACATCTACAACTCAGGTTCCGAGGGGCTGGGGGTGCTCTCGGCGGTGCAGGCGGTGGGAGCGGTGGTGGCGGTGGTGCTGGTGGCCGGGATCGCGGGGAAGGCGAGCGCGTGGGGGCAGCAGCTCGTGCTGGCCCTCGCGTTTGGCGCGTCGGTGACGCTGCTCGGCTTCGCCAACAGCTTCGCGACCGGGCTCGGGGCGATCCTGCTGGTTGGGGCCTGCTCGGCGGGGTTCCAGTCGCTCAACAACGCGCTCTCGCTCTCGTACTCGGCCTCGCGCTACCACGGGCGCGTGCAGTCGCTGAACATGCTGTCGTGGAGCCTGTTCGGGATTGCCTCGATGCCGATCGGGGTGGTGGCGGACATCATCGGCATTCGCGAGACGCTGATGATTGCGGGGGTGATCGGCGTGGGAGCAGTCCTGCTCCTGCACGTGCTCGGGCGGGTGTGGGGGGCGGAGGAGGACCGGCTCCTGGATCCAGAGGCTCCCGCAGCGCCCCCCGATCGCTAGCTGCGGGGGCGCGCACGGCGGGTGCTTGGTACGCTCGGGTGCGAGCGCGGGCGCAGCAGACGCCCGGCCGGCGGCGACCCTGATGGCCGAGACCCTTCCCGACGAACGTCCGCAGCGGCGCCGCGAATACGCGGGGCCGGGGTTCACGTTCGGGATCGCGGTGCTGGTGGTGGGGGTGGTGGGGTTGGCCATCTGGTTCCTCGAAGTCCGGGGTGACGGGGGCGGGATCGAGGCGGAGGCGGGGCTGGGGATCGTGGCGCTGGCGGACTCGCTGAACCCGACGGGGGAGGCGCCGGCGGCGGAGGTGGGGCGTCCGGCGCCCGCGTTCCGCCTGCGGACGCCGGACGGGCCGGCGACGGAGCTGACCGAGTATCGCGGTCGCTACGTGCTGCTCAACTTCTGGGCCTCGTGGTGCGGGCCCTGCCGCGGGGAGACGCCCGCCCTGCAGGCGTTCTTCGAGCGACAATCGCCGGGGCTGGTGGTGGTCGGGGTGAACCAGCAGGAGGGGGCGGAGACGGCCCGCGAGTTCGCGGACGGGTTCGGCGTGACCTACCCGATCGTGCTGGACGCCGACGGGCAGGTGTCGGGGGCGTACCGGGTGAGCACGGGTCTGCCGGTGAGCTTCCTGATCGACCCGGAGGGCGTGATCCGGGGCGTGCACCTGGGCGCCCTCACCAACGAGGACCTGGCCGACCTGGCGGCGGGGCTTCCCTGATGGCGAGCAGCGCTCCCGCCGCGACGCCACCGATGCCGAAGTTCGACCCGTTCCGGGCGACCTGGCGGCTGCTCACGAACGTGAAGTTCGCGGTGGCGCTCGTCTCCCTGGCGGTGCTGGCGAGCCTGCTGGGGGTGCTGCTGCCGCAGATGCCGGCGGAGATGCGGGGCAATCCGCCCGCCCGCTCGGCCTGGCTGGAGCTGCAGCGCGAGGACTTCGGCTGGCTCACGGGGACGATCGAAGGGCTGGACCTGTTCGAGGTGTTCCACAGCCCGTGGTTCCTGGCGCTCTGGTTCGTGATCGTGGCGGCGGTGACGGTCTGCACGATCAGCCGCTTCCCGCCGACGTGGCGGAGCGTGCAGCGTCCGCAGCTGCGGGTGGCGGAACGCTACTTCGAGACGGCGCGGCACCGGGCGTCGTTCACGCACGCGGGGGGCGTGGAGGCGGTCGAGGGGCTGCTGCGGGGCCGTCGCTACACGGTGACGCGCACCCGCGACGAGGAGGGCGTGACGGAGCTGTTCGCGGAACGCTTCCCGTGGACGCAGTACGCGACGTTCGTCTCGCACCTGGCGCTGCTGCTCCTGCTGGTGGGGGGGCTGCTGACGAACCTGGCGGGGTTCCAGCGCACGCTCGCGCTGGCGGAGGGGCGGCCCGGGGCGCCCCTCTTCGGGGAGCCGGGACCGGGCCAGATCTTCGTGGGGATGGAGGACGCCCACCAGGGTCTCGACGCGGCGGGGAACATCGTCGACTTCCACAGCGACCTGCTGCTGCGGCGCGGCGATGAGACCGTGCGCTGCACGGCCACGGTGAACGACCCCTGCTCGGCCTTCGGGTACCGCTTCCACCAGGCGGCGTTCTTCGACGACCTCGCGCGGTTGACGGTCTGGGGGCCGGATGGGCGGGTGTTGTTCGACGACGTGCTCGACTTCGACAACGAGTCGACGGCGACACCCCTGCTAACGATCACGGACGCGGAGGGAGCGGTGGTGTTCGACCAGGCCGTGCCGCAGATGGCGACGGTGTTCGGGTCCGCCCTCGGGACCGAGGGCGACCTGGGGCTGGCGGAGCTGGCGCTGCCGGACGGCGTGTTCGGGGTGAGCTGGCGGGCGGAGGGGGAGACGCTGGTGGCGCTCATCGACGGGGACGGGTTCGAGGCGCTGGAGCTGCGGCCCGGGGAGGCGGGCGAGGCGGGCGGGCACCGCATCGCCTTCCGCGGGATTGCGTCGGTGCCCGCCATCCCGGTGCTCGACATGCCGCGGGGCCCGACGGAGGGGGTCGTGAACGTCCAGATGCCGGAGGGCGCGGACGGACGCCCGTACCTGTTCATCTCCAGCATCGACGCGGATCACGTGGTGATCCCGGACGGAAGGACGGTCGAGACGTCGTCGGCGTACCGCTACCGCTTCGGGGGGCGGGTGGACGCGTCGGGGATCGATGTGCGGCGGGATCCGGGGGACACGTTCATCTGGGTGGCGGTGGGGCTGGCGATGCTGGGCCTGGGGGTGACGTTCTACGTGCCGCGGCGGCGTCTGTGGGTGCGGGTCACCGGCGCCCGGACGCAGCTCGCTGGGGTGGCGGCGCGCACGACGCGGTTCGGGCGGGAGCTGCGGCGCATGGGCGCGGAGCTGGGGGCGCGGGACGCGCTCCTGCCGGAGGATGTGGAGGAGGGCGGCTGAGACGTGCGCCTCGCAAGCGCGCGGCCGAGGGGGGCTGTTGCGTTCGGCATGGCTCTGCTTCGATGGAGTGAGGCGGCTAGCAGCTACTGGAAGAGGGCGCCGACGCTCTGGCCGGTGTGGATGCGCTGGATGGCGTCGCCGAACTGGGGGGCGGTGGAGATGATGTGCATGTTGGGGAGGCGCTTCTCGGGGAGCATGGGCACGGTGTCCGTGAGGACGATCTCGTGGACATCGGCATCCCGGAGGCGGTCGATTGCGGGGCCGCTGAGGATGGCGTGGTAGCCGGCCACGAGAATCTCGCGGGCGCCCTTTTCGCGAAGAATGTTGATGGCCTGGACCATGGTGCCAGCAGTGTCGATCTCGTCGTCGACGAGGAGGGCGTTGCGGCCCTCGACATCGCCGATGACGTTGAGGGCCTCGGTGCTGCCGGTGTTCCCGAGTCGGCGCTTCTCGACGATGGCGATGGGCAGGTCGAGGCGGACGGCCATGTCGCGCGCGAGCTTCTCGCCGCCGACATCGGTGGAGACGACGGTGTAGTCCTCCATGTTCTTGCCGGCGTAGTAAGCGCTCACGGGGAAGAGGGCGTTGAGCTCATCGAGGGGGATGTTGAAGAAGCCCTGGATCTGCCCAGCGTGCAGGTTCATGGTGAGGACGCGATCGGCGCCGGCGGTCTCGATGAGGTTGGCGAGGAGGCGGGCGCTGATGGGCACCCGGGGCTGGTCCTTCTTATCGCTGCGCCCGTAGGCGTAGTAGGGGATGACGGCGGTGATGCGCCCGGCGGAGGCGCGGCGGGCGGCGTCGATCATGATGAGCAGCTCGAGGATGGAGGTGCTCACGGGCGGGAAGAAGGGCTGCACGAGGAACACGTCGCGGCTGCGGATGTTCTCCTGGTAGCGGACGAAGATGTTCTCGTTGGCGAACTCGAAGATGTCGGCCTCGCCGGGCTTCATCCCCAGGTGGGTGCAGATCGCGTCCGTGAAGGCCGGGTAGGTCCTTCCGGAGAAGATGGCGAGATCGACGAGCTCGTTGGTCATCAGACGACAACGAACTCCTTGTACTCGCCGAAGACGCGCCGCCACATGTTGCAGATCTCGCCCGAGGTGGCGCCGACGTTGACGGCGTCGATGATGAGGGGCATGAGGTTGGTGTTGGGGTCGTTGCTGCCGTTCTCGAGGGCGCGCATGGCCTCGCCCCAGGCGTCGGCGTCCCGCTCGGACTTCACCTTCTTCAGGCGGGCGAGGTGGCGGCGCTCGCCCTCGGGATCCATCTTGAGGATGGGGATCTCGAGGGCCTCCTCCGTCTGGAAGTCATTGACGCCGACGATGATGCGTTCGCGAGCCTCGAACTCGCGCTGGAAGCGAGCGGAGGCGTCGGCGATCTCCTTCTGGAAGTAGCCTGTCTCGAGGGCGGGAATGACGCCGCCGAGGTCCTCGATGCGCTCGAAGATGGCGTTGCACTCGGCTTCCATATCGTTCGTGAGCTTCTCGACGAACCAGGAGCCGCCGAGCGGGTCGACAGTGTTGGCGGCGCCGCTCTCGTGCTGGATGACCTGCTGGGTGCGGACGGCGAGGCGCACGGCCTTGTCGGAAGGCAGGGCGAGGGCCTCGTCCATGGAGTCGGTATGAAGCGACTGGGTGCCGCCCATCACGGCCGCGAGGGCCTGGATGGCGACGCGCACGAGGTTGACCTCGGGCTGCTGCTCGGTGAGGGAGACGCCGGCGGTCTGCGTGTGGAAACGCATGAGCCAGGAGCGCGGGTTCTTCGCGCCGAAGCGCTCGCGCATCTGGCGCGCCCAGATGCGGCGGGCGGCCCGGAACTTGGCGATCTCCTCGAAGAAGTCGTTGTGGCAGTTGAAAAAGAAGGAGATACGCGGGGCGAAGCTGTCGATATCGAGGCCGCGGTCGAGGGCCCACTTCACGTACTCGATGCCGTCGGCGAGGGTGAAGGCGAGCTCCTGGACGGAGGTCGAGCCGGCCTCGCGGATGTGGTAGCCGCTTACGGAGACGGGGTTCCAGAGGGGCATCTCGTCGGCGGCGAACTCGATGGTGTCGGTGACGAGGCGCATCGACTCGCGCGGCGGGTAGATGAACTCGTTCTGGGCGATGTACTCCTTGAGGATGTCGTTCTGGAGCGTTCCGGCGAGCTTCGCGCGGGGCACGCCGCGCTTCTCGGCGGCGGCGATGAAGAGCGCCCAGATGACGGGCGCCGGGCTGTTGATCGTCATCGAGGTGGTGATGTTGTCGAGGGGGAGGCCGTCGAGGAGGATGTCCATGTCCGCGAGGGAGTCGACGGCGACGCCGCAGGAGCCGAACTCGCCCTCGGCCCAGGGCTCGTCGTGGTCGTAGCCCATGAGGGTGGGCATATCGAAGGCGATGGAGAGGCCGTTGTTGCCGGCGCCGAGGAGGTCGTGGTAGCGCTGGTTGGTCTCCTCGACGGAGCCGAAGCCGCTGAACATGCGGATGGTCCACGACTTTCCGCGGTAGCCGGTCTTGTGGACGCCGCGCGTGAACGGGTAGGAGCCGGGGAGGTTGATGTCGCGCTCGTAGTCCAGATCGGGGACATCGGTGGGGTCGTAGAGGCGGTCGATGGGGCGGCTGGAGACCGTCATGAAGGGTCCGGCCAGCTCACGGCCCTCGGCAACGACGGCCTCGTCGTACTCGTTGCGCAGCTCGCGGGCGCGCTCCAGTCCGTTCGATTCGCTCACAACCCTGCTCCTCTCCGGGGGATATCAGGTGAGTCCGCCTATCTTACCGAACCGCCCCGAACAGGCAGGCGACAGGGTTCCCGCTGGATCGAGGGCGGGCCACGGGCCTACGCTCGGGCGATGCCGACGCCGGAGCGGATGCGACGCTACCAGGAGGTCGCCGAAGGGCGGCAGCAGGGCGTGGTCGTGCTCGAGGACATCCACGACCCGCACAACGCCGAGGCCGTGTTCCGCACCTGCGACGTCTTCGGCTTCCAGCGGGTGTGCCTCATCTTCGACCAGGAGGAGCCGTTCGACCCCCGCCGGGTGGGGAAGCTGAGCTCGTCCTCGGCGAACAAGTGGCTCGACTTCGACGTGTACGAATCGGCGCGGGAGTGTCTGGCGGAGCTGCATCGCGACGGCTACGAGGTGGTCGCGACGGTGGCGGCGGGCGAGGCGGAGGAGCTGTTCGCGGCCGAGCTGACGGCGCCGCGCATCGCGCTGATGCTGGGCAACGAGCAGCGGGGGCTCTCGGAGGAGGCCGTCGCGCTGGCGGACCGGCAGGTCACCATCCCGATGACGGGGATGGTGCGCAGCCTGAACCTCTCGGTGACGGCGGCGATCGCGCTGTTCGAGGTGACGCGCCAGCGGCAGGAGGCGGGAATCGAGGGGTACCTGCTTCCGCTGGACGAGCGCGAGGCGCTCCGGGAGCGCCTGACTGAGCGCTAGGGCGGGTGGGCCTTGCCGCCAAAGGACGGAGCGGCTGCGTACACTGGAAGGCGCGGGTCCACCCGCCGAGGGTCGGGCCAACACGGGGGCACGATGGCACGGGTACAGCTGGCACTGAACGTGGCGGAGATCGACTCCGCGATCGCGTTCTACCGGGACCTCTTCAAGACGGAACCGCACAAGGTGCGGGAGGGCTACGCGAACTTCGA
Organism: uncultured Anaerolineaceae bacterium; assembly: GCA_964389725.1. Taxonomy (GTDB): domain Bacteria; phylum Chloroflexota; class Dehalococcoidia; order Tepidiformales; family Tepidiformaceae; genus UBA2991. The sequence goes on along the minus strand of CAYMDV010000006.1, from coordinate 121,752 downwards.
GGTGGCGGACCCGCCCCTGAAGCTAATCCTGTTCGAGAACGGGCGGGGTGGGGACCTGAACCACCTCGGCATCGAGGTAGAGAGCACGGGAGAGGTGGTCGCCGAGACCGAGCGCCTGGGCCGGCTGGGCCACGAGCTCGAGATCGAGGACGGGGTGGTGTGCTGCCACGCGGAGCAGGACAAGGCGTGGACGAGAGACCCCAGCGGCCTCCGCTGGGAGGTCTACACCGTGACCGACGACAACCCGGAGCCCGTGCGTGAGCTGACCACGCTCGTGGACGAGGCGGATGTCCTGCCGGTGGTGGGCGATGACGCCTGCTGCGCCGAGGCGGAGGCCACACCCTAGCCCGGGCAACCCGGTTTGGCGGGCTCGCGCTAATCCCTCGTTACGCTGATTCCTCGTTAACAGTCGTTAACATGCGTTCATGCAGCGACAGTCCCCCGCTGGTGGCGAGCCCGAGCTGGTGCTGGGTAGAGGCTGGCGGAGCATCGAGTTCCAGGCGACGGTAGTGCTCGCGGCGATGCTCACGCCCCTGAACAGCACCATGATCGCGGTGGGGCTGCCCTCGATCCGGTCACACTTCGATGTGGGCGTGGGGGAGATGACGCTGCTGATCAGCGTCTACCTGGTGGCCGTGGCGGCCATGCAGCCGGTCTCGGGACGGCTGGGAGACGCATTCGGCTCAGTCAGGATGATGATGGCCGGGCTTGTGCTCCTGACCGCCATCTCGGCGGTCTCGGCGCTGGCCACGAACCTGCCCCTGCTCATCCTGATGCGCGGCCTGCAGGGCGCGGCGACGGCGCTGGTGCTGCCGAATGCCATCGCCGTCCTGCGCAAGCGGACGCCGGCCGACCGGCTGGGGACGGTGCTGGGGATGAACGGGGCGGCGCTCTCCATCGCCGCGGCGGTGGGACCAGTGCTGGGCGGCGTGCTGCTGCTTGCGGGCGACTGGCGGCTGCTGTTCCTGGTCAATGTGCCGCTCTCGGTGGTCGCGATCGCGTTCCTGTTGCGCCTGAGCCCGGATGTGGGGCAGGGGCGCTCGACGCTCCAGATCGACCTCCCCTCGCTGGCGGCGCTGGTCGCGATCTTCGCCAGCGCGGTCCTGATCGGCAGTGCGACGCGGGTGGAGAACCCGGCCTTCCTCATCGCCGGGGGCGTGCTGCTGCCGGTCACGATGGCGGCCTACTGGCTGCGCTCGCGGTTCGGGGGCAGCATCGTCCAGTTCCGCTTCTTCCGGGCGGCGAACTTCCGAGCGGCGGCGAGCAGCCAGGGGCTATCGAACCTGGTGATGTACTCGTTCCTCGTGGGGCTGCCCCTCTACCTCGTCGACTTGCGCGGGGAGAGCGAGCAGGTCGTCAGCATGGTGCTGTTCTCGCTCATGGCGGCGATGATCACGCTCTCGCCGGTGGGTGGGGCGCTCACGGATCGGGTGGGTCGCAGGCCGCTGTTGCTGGGAGGGGGCGCGGCAATGGTGGCCGCGACCGTCGTGCTGCTGGCGCTCTTCGACGACCCGCCCCTGGCGGCGATCATCGGGCCGCTCATCGGGGTTGGCCTCGGCCTGGGCATCTCAGGGGCGGCGCGCTCGTCGGCGGCGCTTGAGGCGTGGCCGAGGAACGTCGCCGGCTCGGTCTCGGGCACCTTCTCGATGACGCGCTATGCGGGAGCGATCCTGGGAGCCGCGATCATCGCGGCGCTACTCGGCCCAGACCCGGGCGAGGGCGCATTCCGCATCCTCGCGATGGTGTTGGCGGGCGCGGCGGTCCTGAACCTCCTGGTTTCGCTGGAGATTCGCGACGGGCCGAAGGTGGCTACCGATGAACCGCTCGACGCGGGGGAACGCGCGCTGGAGCGCCCCTGACCCGCCTAGCCGCGCGGGTCGACGAGGATCTTGATCTGGCTGCGGTCGGAGTTGAGCAAGTCGAAGGCGCCGGCGATGTCGGTCAGAGCGGCGGTGTGGGTGTGGAGGGGGCGCACCTGGATTCGCCCGCTTGCGATGAGGTCGGCGGCGATGGCGAACTCCTTGTGGGCGTAGGCGACCGCGGAGACGAACGTGATCTCCTTCGAGAGCCAGGTACCGGGATCGATGATGGCCTGCTCATTCGCGAGGCCGATGAGGGTGACGGCGCCGCCGCGGCGGACATAGTCGACCGCGTGCTGGATGGTGGGGGCGATGCCGGCGCACTCGAAGACGACATCGGGGCCGAGGCCGCCGGTGACGTCCCGCAGCCGGGAGACGACGTCGTCCTCCATGGGGTTGAAGACCTGGTCGGCGCCCAGCTCAATGGCGAGGGCGGCGCGGTCGGCGATGGGTTCGACGACGTACACGCGGCCCGCGCCGGCGGCTCGCGCGCACTGCAGGGTCAGCAGTCCGATGGGGCCGGCGCCGATCACGGCGACGCTGTCGCCGAGGCGGATATCGGTGCGGCGGACGCCGTGGAGGGCGACGGTGAGGGGTTCGACCATGGCGGCGTCGAGGTCGTCGAGGCCGTCGGGGACGGGGGTGAGGCGGCGGACGCTGGCGGCAATGGCGGGAGCGAAGCCGCCGTGGGGCGTGCCCATGAGGCTGCCCAGCTGGTGGGGGCAGTCCTGGCTGTAGCCGGCGTTGCACGCGGGGCAATCGCCACAGGCGGGGGCGATGCCGCCGATCACGCGGTCGCCCTCGCGGAAGTTGGTGACGCCGGCGCCAACGGCGGCGACCTCACCCATCCACTCGTGGCCGCAGACGGCGGGGTTCTCCACGGCGCCGGACTGATAGTTGTGAATATCGGTGCCGCAGATGCCGCAGTAGCTGATGCGGACGACGGCCTCGCCTTCACCCGGGCTAGGCTCCGTGAACTCAAGGAGCTCGATGATCTCTTTGCCGGTGATGATTCCTGCCTGCATGGGGCGGGAGTGTAGCGAGTCGGGAGGATGCTTGCGCCCCGGGGCCCGGCGAGGCGCTATCCTGCCCTGCGGCTGCACCCGCCCCGCAGCCGGGACTCGAGAGGGAGAGCCGCCATGCACAGCCTCGCGCGCCTCTCTGCCGACGCATGAACCTGGGCATCCTGGCGGGTGTGGGCTCGGCCGCCATCTGGGCGGCGGCGAGCACGCTGATGGCGTCCGTCTCGACTCGCGTGGACCCCATCTCGGTGAGCGCGGTGCGGATCGTGTGGGGCGCCCTGGCGATCCTGATCTCGGTCCCGTTCGTGGCGCTGGCGGGCGGGTTCGAGGCGATCACGGCAGGGGTGGCGCTGGCGGTCGTGGGGTCGGCGCTCCTGGCCATGGGGATCGGGGACACGCTCTACATCGCCTCGCTCAACGCCCTTGGACTGACGAGGGCCTTCACGATCAGCCTCGGACTGTTCGTCTTCCTGACGTTCGTCTTCGGCATCATCTTGCTGGGCGAGGAGATCACGGTGACTGCGGGGCTGGGGGCGGCGCTCGTGATCGCCGGGGTCTACGTGGTGGCCCTGCGAGGCCGGCGAGCGGGAGCACCAGGAGCCACCGAGGCAGCGAGCGGCGGAAGCGTCAGGCGAGGGCTCGCGCTGGTGGGGATCACAGCGCTGATCTGGTCGCTCGGCACGGTCTGGCTGGGGGACGCGGTGGAAGGCCAGAACGCCGTGGCCGTGACGGCCCTGCGGCTGCCGGCGGTGGGGCTCGTGCTGGGCTTCGTGGCGGCGGCGATGCCACGTTCGAGCATCCGCCGGCGCGCGATCTCACGGCGCGACCACGGGGCGCTCCTGGTGGCGGGCCTGTTCGGAACCGGGATCGGCACCCTGCTGTTCATCTACGCGGTACAGGAGGCGGGGGTGGGGCGGGCCGCCGTGGCGACCGCCATCTCGCCGCTCTTCGCCGTGCCGCTGGGGGCCATCTTCCTGAAGGAGCGGCTCACCCCGTGGCTGGTCGTGGGGGTGCTGGTGGCGGTCGTGGGGCTCGTCCTGATTTCGTAGGGAAGCCGGACCGACGGCCTGGCCCGAGTCCCCCGCCAGGCCGCCTGGCCTGTATCGAGATGCTGTATCGTTCGCTGCTCGCCAGAGTTATGTACACTCACCCTGCCACAGACAAGCCTCACGAGAAGCCTGACCGTCACGGTAGGGAAACTCCGTGACCACGCTGGTCGGAGGGGATGGGGCGGCGGGCGGCCTGCGGGCGGGACTGCTCCTGCTGGTGGCCCTGGGAGTCGCCGGCGTGGCCCTGTCGCTCGCCTACGAGCGGCACTGGCTGGGCGCCTGGCAACTGGCGCCGTGGATAACGCTCGGGCTCATAACCGTGGCCACCGTGGCCCTCACCGCTCGGCCCACTCCGACGATGGTCTGGCTGGCGCGAACCGTGGCCGTGCTGGCCATCGCGAGCGGGGCAATCGGGGTCTGGCAGCACATCGACTCGAACTACGACGCGAACACTGCGCCGCAGGAGGACTCCCACGGCCATTCCCACAGCCACTCCCACGGCAATGAAGCGAACTCAACCGGGGCAAGCCTGGGGGATGTCATGACCGGAGCCGTGGGACATGCCCCGATTCCCTCCGCGATGGCGATCGCGGCGGTCGGGCTGGCGCTCGGCCTGGCCACGATCGGCCTCGGGCGGGGGCCGTCGGAGGGGTAGCGCGGAGCGTTAGCCGGCGGCGGTGAAGAAGTCGGCGCGGGGCGTGCCGGTGTCGTCGTAGACAGGCTCTTCGTGATCGACCCGGAACTTGCTGATCTGGGAGCCGGTGATGCCGTGCCGGCCGAGGTGCGCGCCCATGTCGCGGTAGGGGGCGTTCTCGAAGTGGAAGCGCAGGGAGGCCTCGTCGTCCCACAGCTCGTAGACCCAGATGCGCTCGGCGACGCGGGGATCGGCAGTCCACTCGTAGTTGCGGCAGCCGGGCTCCTCGAGGGCGGCGTCGATGTGGGGGCCGGCGGTGGCGAGGGCCTGGTCGCGCAGGGCGGGGTCGAGGTCGATGCTTCCGGCGATGACGATCATGGGGTGCTCCTTCGGTCGGGCCGCATCCTACCGGCTCGTGGAGGAAGGGAGCAGTGACGGCTCAGGGACCGCGGGCACGGCGGCGGGAGGCTCAGGCTCGCCAGGGATTGATCACCTCGATCCCGCACCCGCGGAAGCCCTCAACGTCCCGCGTCGCGACGGCGCCGCCGCACGAACGGGCGATCGCTGCGATCTGGGCGTCTGACTGACTGATCGGGGCGCCTGCGGCGCGGCGGGCGGAGACTATCAGGGCGTACTCACTGGCGGCAGCGCTGTCGAAGGGCAGGATGCGCCCGGCGAAGTCCTCACCAATCACCGCCTCGACTTCGGTAAGAATCGCATTTCGCCGCCGACCTGCTGGAAGAATCTCAACGCCGTAGCGCAACTCGGCTTCGCTGACAGCGGTCAAGAACAGCTCGGATTGTGGTTGGCGGGCAACCCACTCAAGGACCGTAGCGCTCGCGGCAAGCCGCGTTAGTTCGGAGACGACGTTCGTGTCAAGGACGATCACCGTTGAAGCTCAGTCGAAAGTGGGCGGTTCGCGAATGGGCTCGCGGGGCGGCAATTCCAGTACTACGTCGCCGAATTCAGCGTGGAGCGGGGCAAAACGTCTGCGGATGGCGGTGACGAGATCCTCGCGCGGCTCAGGGTGGTCTTCTTCGCCGAGGGCCTCGCCCAGTATCTCCCGAACCTCCTGCTCCATTGACCTGCCATTTTCAGCGGCGCGAATGCGCAGGCGGCGCTTCAGCCCATCATCCAGGTTCCGCACGGTGATGCTGGCCACGGTTCGCCCCCTGTCGCACGCGATACACGCAATGCTTGCACTGCAAGCAATGCTAGCATACCGCTCAGTTGACGCGGCGGCCGCCGGTCTCGGCCCAGTAGGGTTCGCGCAGCTCGAACTTCTTGAGCTTGCCCGTGGCCGTGCGCGGGAGCTCGGTTACGAACTCGATCCGGCGGGGGACCTTGAAGTGGGCCATGTTGTCGCGGCAGAACTGCACGATCTCATCGGCGGTCGCCTCCTCGCCCTGCTGGAGGACGAGGACGGCGAGGGGGGTCTCGCCCCAGCGCTCGCTGGGAATGCCGACGACGGCCGCCTCGAGCACCTTCGGATGCCGGTAGAGCACGTCCTCGACCTCGATGGAGGAGATGTTCTCGCCGCCGGAGATGATGACGTCCTTGGCGCGGTCGACGATGTTGATGTAGCCGTCGGCGTTCACGGTGGCGAGGTCGCCGGTATAGAAGTAGCCGTCACGGACGACCTTGGCGGTCTCCTCGGGCTGGTTCCAGTAGCCCTTGAAGACCATGTTGCCACGGGCCGCGACCTCGCCGATGGCGGTGTCGTCCCAGGGCACGTCGCGGCCGCCTTCGCCTACGACGCGGAGCTGCACGCCGAGGCCGGGGTGGCCGGCGCGTCCCTTCAGCCGGTAGAGGGCATCGCCCTCGGCGTTCACGTGGGGCTTGGGCTCGGCGACGGTGAGGATGGGGGCGGTCTCGGTGAGGCCGTAGATCTGCATGAAGGTCCAGCCCCGCTCCTGCTCGAGCCGCTCGACGAAGGTGATGGGGGGCGGGGCTCCGGCGCAGACAAAGCGGGGCTTCGTCGCGATCTCGTACTCGCCGGCGTCCTCGAAGTCGAGGATGCGGGCGAGGACGGCGGGGGCCATGCAGGCGAAGGTGACGCCCTCATCGCGCATGAGGCGGTAGAGGTGGTCGGGCTCGGGGGCGCGCACCACCACGTGCTTCGCGCCCATGGCGGTAAGGGCGTAGACGCCGCCCCAGCCGTTGCAGTGGAACATGGGCAGGGTCCACATCTCGACGTCGTCGTGGCTGATACCGAGGTGGGCGATGAAATGGTAGGCGTTCGCGTAGAAGTTGCGGTGGGTGAGCATCACGCCCTTGGGGCGGGCGGTGGTGCCGGAGGTGTAGTTGATGCTGACGAGGTCGTTCTCGTCGAGCTCGGGGTCGGGCGGGGGCGTCTCGGGCTGGCCCTCGACGAGCGCTTCCCAGTCCTGCCAGCCGTCGGGGACGGGGGCATCGCCGTAGCGGGCGACGATCCAGTGCTCGACCTCGGGGAGGCCGTCGCGGATGGCGTCGAGGGCGGCGGTCAGGTCGGAGTCGGCAACGATGGCCTTCGCCCCGGAGTGGGAGAAGGCGTACTGGAAGTCCTCGGAGACGAGGCGGTAGTTGAGGGGCACGAGGACGGCGCCGATGAGGGAGGTGCCGTAGAAGGACTCGAGGAAGTGGTGGCTGTTGGGGCTGAGGATGCCGACGCGGTCGCCCTTGCCGATGCCGAGCCCCGCGAGGGCGTGGGCGAATCGGTAGCAGCGCCGGGCGAACTCGGCGTAGGTGAAGCGCTTCTCGCCATCGACGATGGCCTCCCTGGGGCCGTAGAGGCTCTCCGCGCGGAAGAGGAAATCGTTGACGACCATGGGGACTTCCATGCCGCACCTCCTGGCGCCCTGCGGGCGTGGCGAGATGCTACCTGCCCGCTTGCACGGGCGAAACCAGCAGGTGAAGGGACGTAGGGGCGCCGTTGGTTAGACTCGGAGGCCCGAGCCACGCCTCAAGGAGACAGCCGATGACCGCGCCCACCGCGACCGAGACCACGCTGATGACCCCGGAAAGCAACGCCAATCCGTACCCGGAGTACGACCGGTTGCGGGCGCAGTCTCCGATCTTCTTCGGGCAGGAGGCGGGGTCGTCGGCAGGGGGACTCTGGGCGCTGCTGCGCTACGACGACGTCTACGGGGCGCTGGCCGACCACGAGACCTTCTCGTCGGCATCGACCGGGGGGCAGAGCGGCGGTTCGGGCATGCGGCTGGTGCTGCTGAACGACGATCCGCCGCGGCACACGCGCTTCCGCAAGCTGGTGAACAAGGCGTTCACCCCACGCCGCATCCGGGAGCTGGAGCCGTGGCTGCAGTCGGTCGCGGACGAGTTGCTGGGCGGCGTTGGCGGGGGCGAGTACGAGGTGGTCCAGAACTACACGATGCCCATGCCGGTGATGGCGATCGCGCAGCTCCTGGGGATTCCCCGGGAGGAGTACCAGACCTTCAAGCGGTGGACGGACGACGCGCTGGGCGTGCACCCGCGGTCGGCGGAGGAGCGGCAGCAATCGACGCAGGAGATGATGGCCTACTTCGGCAAGATGGCGGCGGCGCGCCGGCAGGAGGGGGCGAACGACCTGATCACGGCGCTGGTGGAGGCGGAGATCGAGGGGGAGGCGCTCGAGGACTGGGAGGTGCTCGGCTTCTGCATGCTCCTGCTGATCGCCGGGAACGAGACGACGACGAACCTGATGGGCAACCTGGTCGCGTTCCTCTCGCAGCGCCCGCAGCTGTGGGGGCAGCTGCGCGAGGATCGCTCGCTCATCCCGCAGCTGATCGAGGAGATGCTGCGCTACGAGAGTCCCGTGCAGGTCCTCTTCCGGCGGACGACGCGGGATGTCGAGCTGAACGGCATCACCATCCCGGCGGACCAGCGGGTGGGGGTCTTCTACGGGGCGGCCAACCGCGACCCGGAGGAGTGGGACGAGCCGCACGAGTTCGTGCTGGAGCGCGACCTGCACGCACACGTGGGGTTCGGGCACGGGACGCACTACTGCCTGGGGTCGCCGCTGGCGCGGGCGGAGGCGCGGATCACGCTGAACGCGTGGCTCGACCGCTTCGCGGCGATCGCGCCGGCATCGCCGCCGGTACGGCAGACGGGAACCGGGGTGGTGCTGGGCTATACCTCGCTGCCGGTATCACTTACGGAAGCCTGACGCCTCCGCACGGACGGGTTCGCCGGGGAGGGATAGGATGGAATCGTGCCCCTCATCGAGACGCGTGGCCTGACCAAGCACTACCCCGGAGTGACGGCCCTGGACACGCTCGATATCAGCGTGGAGCCGGGGGTGATAGGGCTGGTGGGGGCGAACGGGGCGGGCAAGAGCACGCTGATCAAGGTGCTGCTGGGTCTGCTACCGGCGACGCGGGGGACGGCCCGCGTGCTGGACCTGGACGTACGCTCGGAAGGACGGGAGATCCGCGAGCGGGTGGGCTACATGCCCGAGCACGACTGCCTTCCGCCCGACCTCTCGGCGACGGAGTTCGTGGCGCACCTGGCGCAGGTGAGCGGGCTGCCGCGCGTGGCCGCCCGCGAGCGCACGGCGGAGACGCTCCGGCACGTGGGCCTCTACGAGGAGCGCTATCGCGAGATGGGCGGCTACTCGACGGGCATGAAGCAGCGCGTGAAGCTCGCGCAGGCGCTCGTGCACGACCCCCGCCTCATCTTTCTGGACGAGCCCACCAACGGGCTCGACCCGGCCGGGCGCGAGGAGATGCTCGACCTGGTGAAGCGCACGGGGAGGGATTTCGGGATCGCCGTGCTCATGTCGTCGCACCTGCTGGGGGAGATTGAGCGCGTGTGCGACTCGCTCGTCGTGATCGACGGCGGGAAGCTGGTGCGGTCGGGGGAGGTGGCGGAGTTCACGGCCACGCTGGGGTCGCTTGAGGTGGAGGTAGAGGGCGACGCGGGGGCGCTGGCGGAGGCGCTCGCCGAGCGCGGCTTCGAGGCGCGCGGCGAGGGTTTCATCGCCCACGTGGGGCTGAACGGGGCGGACCCGTACGACGCCATCCGCGACTGCGTGGTGGAGCTCGAGATGGGACTGGTGCGGCTGGAGCAGCGGCGGCAGTCGCTGGAAGACATCTTCCGGCCGGACTCGATCGAGGGGGAGGCGGACGGTGTCTGAGCGCGCGGCGGGGAACATCTACGACCTCGGCTATCGCCGCTACGAGGGGCGGCGGCTGGGGCGGCGAGACGCGGTGCTCGCGCTCTACGTGCACGGGCTGCGGGCTTCGTTCGGGCTGGGGCGGCGGACGCGGAGCAAGATCTTCCCGATCGGGCTGGCGATCGTGGCGGCGGTTCCCGCGTTCGTGCAGATCATGATCGCCTCGATCGGGGTGGACGACCTCGACCTCTTCCGGGCGGAGGACTACTACGGGTACATCCAGGTGGTCCTCGTGTTGTTCGTGGCGGTGGTCGCGCCGGAGCTGCTGGGCCGCGACGCGCGCCACGCCACCCTGCCGCTCTACTTTTCGCGGGGGCTCAGCCGGGCCGAGTACGCGTGGGCGCGCTACGGCTCCCTGACGACGGCGCTGCTGGGCCTGACCCTGCTGCCGCAGGCGATCATGTTCCTCGGGAACGCGCTCGTGGGGGACAGCTTCACGGGCTACTTCAGCGACGAGTGGACGCAGATCGGGCCGATCATCGGCAGCGGCATCGCGACCTCGGCGCTGCTGGCGGCGATCGCGCTGATCATCGCGGCGCAGACGCCGCGGCGGGCGTTCGCAACGGTGGGCATCATTGCACCCTTCCTGCTGCTGACGTTCATCTCAAGCGCGTTCGTCTTCAACCTTGAGAACCTCGTCGGGCGGCTGGGCATCTTCCTGAGCCCGTTCGGCGTGATGAACGGGCTCACGCACTGGATGTTCGGCGCCTCGGGCAATGTCGGCGATGACCTGCAGCGGGCCGACTTCGCCGGGGGCTGGTACTTCCTGTTCGCGCTGGCGCTCACGGCGATCGCCGTCGCGCTGCTGCAGCGGCACTACCGGAGGCGCAGCCTGTGAGCGCCGAAGCCACCGCCAGGCCGGAGGCTGCCATCGAAGTCATCGACGTCTCCCGCTGGTACGGGAACGTGGTGGCGGTGAACGGCATCTCGTTCGCGCTGGGATCGGGGATCACGGGGCTGCTGGGGCCGAACGGGGCCGGCAAGACGACGCTCCTGAACATGATGGCGGGCTTCCTGAAGCCATCGGCGGGGGATGTGCGCGTGCTGGGGGCACCCGCCTTCGGGACGCCCGAGATGTACCGCCAGGTGGCGCTCGTGCCGGAGCGCGAGGCCGTCTACGACTTCCTCACCGGGTACCAGTTCGTGCTGCTGAGCGCACAGCTGCACGAACTGCCCGATCCGGAAGAGGCGGCCCTGGAAGCGCTCCGCCTGGTGGAGATGACAGACGCAGCGGATCGCGCCACCGGCGGTTACTCGAAAGGGATGAAGCAGCGCATCAAGGTGGCGGCGGCGCTCGTGCACGACCCCGAGGTGCTGCTTCTGGACGAGCCGTTCAACGGCATGGATCCCCGTCAGCGGCTGCAGATGATGGAGCTGCTGCGGCGCATGGCAACCGAGGGGCGAACGATCCTGTTCTCCTCCCACATCCTGGAGGAAGTGGAGCGGCTCTCGGATAACGTGCTCGTGGTGGTGGCGGGGCGGCTGGCGGCGGCGGGCGACTTCCGCGCCATCCGCAAGCTGATGACGGACCGGCCGCACAGCTTCACCATCCGATCGAGCGACAACCGCGCGCTTGCGAGGGCGCTCATGGCCGAGGAGAGCGTGTTTGGCATCGAGCTGGCGGACGGAACGCTCATGGTGCGCACGAACGAGCTGGCGGCGTTCGTCGTGGCGGCGCCGCGGGCAGCGCAGGCGGCGGGCGCCTCGCTCTTCGAGGTGCGCCCCGACGACGAGTCCCTCGAGAGCGTGTTCGACTACCTGGTGACGCGATGACGTGGCTCGTGCTGACGCTGACGCTGCGGCAGCTGCTGGGGCAGCGCCGGGTCCTGTTCCTGGCGGCCGTGGCCGCCCTGCCGCTGGTGGCGGCGATCATCTACCGCGCGTCGTCCGGAGAGGCTGAAGCGGCGGAGTTCGCGGCCGAGGTGGTTCTGTACGGGATCATCGTGACCGTCCTCCTGCCGCTGACGGCCGTGCTGCTCTCGACGGCGGCGCTGGGGAGCGAGATCGAGGACGGCACGATCGTCTACCTGCTTTCGAAGCCCGGCGAGCGCTGGCGCATTCTCGCCGGGAAGCTGCTGGCGGCCTGGGGGGCGACCACCGCGATCGTGGTGGCGAGCGCCCTCGTGGGAGGCGTGGTGGCACTGGCGGGGGAGGACGAGTGGGAGATCCTGGGGGGGTTCGTGGTGGCGCTGGCGGTGGGTTCGCTGGCCTACTCGTCGCTGTTCCTGATGTTGAGCCTGTTCACCTCGCGGGCGCTGCTGGCGGGGATCGCCTACGCCTTCATCTGGGAGGGCGTGATTACGAACTTCGCGCCGGGCGTCCAGCGCTTCAGCATCCGCGAGTACACGGCCTCGATCGCGGAGGCGGTCGCGGATCCGGCCCCGTGGGTATTCGAGGCCGACCTGGGGACGACCTACTCGGTGATCCTGGTGGTCATCGTGACCGGTGTGGCGGCAGCGCTGGCGGTTCGGCGGCTCTCACGGTTCGAGCTAAGCGGGGAGGCCTAAGGGCTCAGGAGCCGTCGCCGCGGAGCAGGTCCTCGACGTCGCGGAGGATGTCGTCGGCGGAGAGGTCGGAGTCGGGCTCGATGGTGGGGATGTCGCCTTCCTGGTACTGGGCTTCGAGGGCGCGGACGTACTGGGCGATCTGGTCGTCGCCGCTGGAAGCCTCCTCGACACGCTTGAGGAATTCCTCGCACTCGTGCTCGAGCTCGTCGAGGGGCGGGGTGAAGCCGATCATGGGCTGGAGGGCGCGGAGGAGGGCGAGGGTCGCGGGCGGGTTCTCGTCGACGCTGAGGTAGTGGGGAACAGAGGCGGCGAGGCTGACCAGAGGGAGGCCGTGCTTGCGCATGGCATCGTGGAGGACGCCGATGATGCCGGTCGGGCCCTGGTAGCGGGAGGGGGCGAGCCCGTAGCGGCGGGCGACGGTGGCGTCGGCAGCGGAGCCGCTGACGGGGATGGGGCGCGTATGGGGGGTGGCGGCGGGCCTCGCCACGAGCGTGCAGACGAGCGAGGGTTCGAGGGCGGCGATGGCCTCGGCGAAGCGCGTGGCGAACGGCTCCCAGCGGAGGTTTGGCTCGGTGCCGTTGATGGCGACGAGGTCGTGGGGGGCGTCGGCGAGGCGGGCGGCCCAGGCCTCGTTCCCGGGCCAGGTGATCTCGCGGAAGCCGCCATCGACGAGGCGCACCTCGGGGCGCGTCTCGGTGAAGACGAAGTACTCCTCGGGGTCGACGGTGATGAAGCGCTCGGCGCTGCTGGCGTCGATGAGGCGACCAGCGGCATCGGTGGTGACGGTGCCGGTGTCGCTCCAACCCGTGAAGGCCATGACAACCACGGGGGATCGCAGCCCCTCGACCGGCGAAACCTCGAATCCGTCCACGGACCTATCGTAGCGGGTGGGGTGGTTAGGGGGCGGGGGGTGACTAGCGCCCGCCGGAGAGGGGGGCGCGCTCGGGGCTGCGGCGGTGATACATGGGGGAGCCGTCGCCGCCGCGGCGGAGCATGACGACCTCGGCCATGATGCGGATGGCGCTCTCCTCGGGGGTGTCGGCGCCGATGTCGAGGACGATGGGGGTGCGCACCCGGGCGAGGTCGTCCGGGTCGAAGCCTTCCTCGCGGAGGTGCTCGAGGACGGCGGCGGTACGGCGCTTCGAGCCGATCATGCCGATGTAGCCGGCGTCGCGGCCGAGGCAGCGACGCAGCGACAGCTCGTCCTGCTTGTGGCCTCGCGTGACCATGACGATCGAGGTGTTGGCGTTGATGGGGTAGCGGGCGAGGGCTTCCTCGAAGTCGTCGCAGATGACCTCGTCGGCCTCGGGCAGGAGCTCGGGGTCGGCGAAGTCCTCGCGGTCGTCGAGGACGGCCACGTGGTAGTCGAGGAAGTCGGCGAGCTTCGCGAGGGCGCGTCCGATGTGGCCCGCCCCGACGACGAGGAAGACGGGCTTCGACTCGACGACCTCAAGGTAGATGCTGGTGGCATCCGCGATGGTGCGCTCGGAGAGGCCCTCGGAGCCGGCGTAGACGGTCTCGGCGCCGTGGCGGCGGAAGGCATCGGGGGCGCGTTCGGCGACGAGGTCGTCGAGAGCGGGGTCGCCGAGGGTGCCGCTGCGGGCGCCGCCCGGTTCGACGAGCATCTTCGCGCCCTGCTCGAGCGACGTGGGGCCGGGCTCGAGGATGGTCGCGAGGAGGACGGGCTCGCCGCCGCCGGCTGCTTCGAGGAGGCGCTCGGTGTGCTCGCGCATAAGGCCAGTGTAACGGCGCGTGGGTTGTGATCGCGCTACGCTAGCTCCATCGCCACATCGACGGGGGCGCGCATGAGCGCACTGCAGGAACGCGATCCGGATGTCGCCGCGATCATTGCCAGCGAGCGAAAGCGGCAGACGGAGACGCTGGAGATCATCGCGAGCGAGAACTACGCCTCGGCGGCCGTGCTGGAAGCGACCGGCTCGGTCCTGACGAACAAGTACGCCGAGGGCTACCCGGGGAAGCGCTACTACGCCGGCAACGCGCACTCGGACGAGGTCGAGGCGCTTGCGATCGAGCGGGCGAAGGCGCTCTTCGGGGCGGAGCACGCGAACGTGCAGCCGACTTCGGGCGCGGAGGCGAACATGGCCGCCTACCTCGCCTTCGCCGACCCGGGGGATACGTTCCTGGGTCTGGAGCTGACGCAGGGAGGGCACCTGACGCACGGGTCGCCGGTGAATTTCAGCGGGCGGCTGTACAACTTCGTTCCCTACGCCGTGGACCGCGAGACGGAAGTCGTCGACATGGCGACGGTGGCGGAGCTGGCGGGGGAAGTGCGGCCGCGCATCATCGTGACGGGGGCGACGGCCTACCCGCGGCAGTTCGATTTCCCCGCCTTCGCCGAGATCGCGCGCGAGGTGGGGGCGCTGCTGCTGGTCGACATGTCGCACTTCGCGGGGCTGGTGGCGGGAGGGGCGCACCCCTCGCCCGTTCCCCACGCGGATGTGGTGACGAGCACGACGCACAAGACGCTGCGGGGTCCACGCGGGGCGATGGCGCTCACGACGGAGGAGCACGGGGCGGCGCTCGACAAGGCGGTGTTCCCCGGGACGCAGGGGGGGCCGCACATGCACAGCATCGCGGCCAAGGCGGTGGCCTTCGGGGAGGCGTCCACGCCCGAGTTCCGCGAGTACGCGGCGAAGGTCGTGGCGAACGCACAGACGCTCGCGGAGGCGCTGCAGGCTGGCGGGCTGCGGCTGGTCTCTGGGGGGACGGACACGCACCTGATCCTGATCGACTGCAGCACGCTGGGGATCAGCGGGATGAAGGCGCAAAACGCCCTGCAGGGCTCGGGCATCATCGCCAACAAGAACACGATCCCGTACGACGAGCGCTCGCCGTTCGTGACGAGCGGGCTGCGCATCGGCACGCCCGCGCTGACCTCGCGGGGGATGGGGGCGGAGGAGATGGAGCGGCTGGCGGCGTGGATCGTGCGCGTGCTGAAGGACCCCGACGGGGACGGCGTGCGCGAAGGCGTCCGCCTGGAGGTGGCCGAGTTCGCGCGGGCGTACCCGGTGCCCGGCATCACGGACGCCTGACTCCCGGAGCACCGCCGATCGTCGTTGCTTTAGCACAGAGTGGCGCAGTGCTACGCTGCCCCGGTAGCCGGGCGCCCCGACCGTGGAGTCGGGGAAAACCCACCGTTCGGTATGCGGAGCGCCATGCGCGAATATGAACTGATGGCCGTGTACGACCTCGCAGTGATCGAGGAAGGCGGCCAGGACGCGAGCGTCCAACACCTGACAAGCCTGGTGGAACGGAACGGCGGGTCGGTCACGGAGGTCGACCACTGGGGTCGGCGGCGGCTGGCCTACCCGATGCACAAGCAGCTCGACGCGGACTTCATCGTCACGCGGATCGAGCTTGATCCGCAGGCGGTGACCCCGCTGAACGCGGACTTCGAGATCGAGGAGCGGGTGTACCGCCACCTGGTGGTGCGCGCCGACGAGCTTCCGCCGCCGAGGCCGGTGCTGGCCCCGGCGGGATCGCGGGGTCCAGGCTCGCCCACGGGGCCGCGAGCGGAAGGCGCACCGCCGACCGCCCCCGCAGCCCCGGTCGCGGAGGGGAGCGCTCCGGCACCCCCTGCGCCGGAAGCAGCTCCGCCACCCGCCCCGGAAGCGGCACCGGCCCCTGTTGACGAAGCCGCACCAGCGGTCGAGGCCAGCGAGGCGGCTCCCGCCGCGCAGGCCGAAGCGGCTCCTGCGGCCCCTGCAGAAGCTCCCGCGGCCGAGGCTGAAGCGGCTCCGGCCGCTGAGGCTGAGGAGGCTCCCGTGGCCGAAGCGGAGGCTGCCCCGGCGGCGGAGGCCGCCCCGGCGGCCGGGACCGCGCCTGAGGACGGAGACGACACCGCGAAGGAGTAGCGGCAATGGGCAACCTGAACAAGGTCATGATCATCGGGAACGTGGGGCGAGATGCCGAACTCCGCTACACCGCCAACGGCACGGCCGTGGCGAACTTCAGTGTCGCCGTGAACTCGAACCGCCGAAACCAGAGCGGCGACTGGGAAGAAGAGACTGAGTGGTTCAACGTCACCCTGTGGGCGGATCGTGCGGAGCGACAGAGCCAGTACATCACCAAGGGCATGCCCATCTTTGTTGAGGGACGCCTCCGCTCCAGCAACTGGGACGATGACCAGGGTGTTCGCCACTATCGGACTGAGATAGTCGCGAACAACGTGCAGTTTCTCGAGCGTCGCAGTGAAGCCAACCGTAGCAGTGACGACTGGGGCGGCGGCGGCGCCGGCGGGGGCGACTTCGGCGGTGGCCGTGGCCGCGGCTCGGCGCCCTCCGACGTGGACGACCTGCCCTTCGAGTAGATACGACCCGGGACCGCGGAGCGGTCCCCCTACCCGGTGCGCCTGAGCGCACGAAACCCATCGGGAGGAAAGATCCATGACTGAACCTCGACCCTTCACCCCTGGCCCGGCTGGCGGCGCACCGCCCGCCGGGGAATCCCGCTCAAGCGACCGCCCGGGCGATCGCCCCGGAGGCCCTCCGGGCGACCGGCGTGGTCCCGGCGGGGACCGCAGGCGGGGCGGCGGTGGACGCCGTTTCGGCGGCCGCCGGCGCCTGTGCCGCCTCTGCAACAAGGTGCGCTGCTCGCCGGGCGATGAGTACAAGGTCGACTACAAGGACGTCGACCGACTGCGCCACTTCATCAACGACCGCGGGAAGATCGAGCCGCGGCGGAAACTGTCGACGTGCGCACTGGCGCAGCGGGCGATCTCGCACGCGGTGAAGCGGGCGCGCCACGTGGGGTTGCTGCCCTACACGCTCCAGCACGTGCGCGAGACGCGCATCTTCCCCCTCCGGGGCTAGGGCCGCGAGCCGGTGACGCGCCGCGATCGCACGACGGGGCTGTCCGTCGCCCGGAGCGGGCGGCGCCGCGCCGCGCGCGCGAGCGAGGACGGGGGACTGCTTTCGCAGCGGACCCTGCGGTTCGGCATCATCGGCGTGGCCGTGGCGGCGCTGCTGGCGATTGCCGCCCTGCTGGTCTTCAACTGGTACGACAACAGCGTCGCGACGCCGAACAAGGTCGTGCTGCAGGTGGGGCAAGAGGAGTTCTCGCTCTCCTACTACGCGGCCAGGCTGCCCGAGTTCGCGCGGTCCGGCTCCTCCGGAACCGGGCTCCTCGTCACCCAGGAGCTGCTGACGAAGCTCGAGGAAGAGGGGCTCATCGTGGCGGCGGCGGCTGAGCGCGGGATCGCGCTGGACGACCGGGCCGTGACCGAAGGGATGGCGCTCGAGCTGGGCGCGCCCCCGGACACCTCGCGGGGATCGATCTTCGACCAGCGCTACCGGGACGCCCTGCGCGACTCGGGGCTGAGCGACTCCGACTACCGCCAGCAGGCGAAGGCGCGTCTGGCCGAGCGCGAGCTCCGGACGACCCTGCGCGACGAGGTCGGCGAGACCGGCTTGCTCCTGCGGCTGCGCGTCGTGACGGCGGCAACGCTGGAGGAAGCGGAAGCGGTGCGAGCACGCATCACCGCCGGCGAGGACATGGGCACGCTCGCGCAGCTCGAGTCGCTGCACGAGGAGTCGAGACTGAACGACGGCCTCCTGACCACGCCACCGGAGCTCCTCGAAGCGGCGCTGCGGGATGCCCTCGCCGGAGCGGAAGCGGGAACCCTCCTCGAAACGGTCGAGGGGGAGGACGCCTTCTGGGTGATCCAGCTGGAAGAGCGGGATGAAACGGGTACCTACACGGACGAGCAGATCGCGGAGCTGACCGAGCTGCGCTTCGATGGGGCGCTCGAAGCGGCGCGTTCGGGCATTACCATCGAGCGCGACTTCACAACAGACGACGCCAACTGGGCGATCGAAGAGGCGGGCTAGCACCGTGACGAACGAGATCGGCATCGGGTTCCTGGGCATGGGCAACGTCGGCGAGACGGTGGTGGCGACGCTGCTGGAGCGGGCGGAGACCTTCCGTGAGCGCACGGGCGCCTCGCTCACCCTGCGACGGGTGGCCGTGAAGGATCCCTCCCGCGCACGAGGAATCGACCTTCCCGACGGCGTGCTCACGGGCGACGGGGCTGAGGTGGTCGGCGACCCCGAGGTGGACATCGTCGTCGAGGTGATCGGCGGGGACGGGGCGGCAGGCGACTACATTCGCGGGGCGCTGGCGGCGGGGAAGCACGTCGTCACGGCGAACAAGGAGCTGATCGCGAAGGCAGGACCGGAGCTGTTCGACCTGGCCCGCGCGAACGGGGCGGCGCTGCGCTTCGAAGCGAGCGTGGGGGGCGGAATCCCGGTCATCACGCCGCTGCTGCGGGATCTGCCGGCGAACCATCTGCTCGCCATCCGCGCGATCATCAACGGCACGACGAACTTCATCCTGACGAACATGGCGCAGCGCGGCGAGAGCTTCGAGGACGCGCTCGCACAGGCCCAGGAGCTGGGCTACGCCGAGCCCGACCCCACGAACGACGTCGACGGCCACGACGCGGCCTTCAAGATCGCGATCATGGCGGGGCTGGGCTTCGGGGCGCACGTTCCCCCCGAAGCGGTGGCGACGGAGGGCATCCGCTCGCTGGCGCCGCAGGACTTCCAGTACGCCCGCGAGCTGGGCTACGTGATCAAGCTGCTCGCCATCGCCGAGCGCCACGAGGAAGGCGTGCTGGCGCGCGTGCACCCGGCGCTGCTGCCGGAGTCGGAACCGCTGGCGCGAGTCGACGGGGTGCTGAACGCCGCGCAGGTGCGGGGCGACCTCGCGGGAACGCTCACGTTCCAGGGAGCGGGGGCGGGAGCAGCGCCCACGACGAGCGCCGTGCTCGCCGACGTGCTCGACATCGCACGGGCCCTGGCGGAGGGATCAAAGCCGCGCTGGGACCCGGGACCGTGGCGGAGCGGGGAGACGCTTGGACTGGGTGCCCTGGAGACGCGCTACTATCTGCGCATGACCGTGCGTGATCAGCCGGGCGTGCTCGCCCAGATCGCGCGCGTGCTCGGGGAGGCGCAGGTGAGCATCGCGGCCGTGGAGCAGCGCGAAACGGACGAGGAGCGCGGCACCGCCGAGCTCGCCCTGATGACGCACCGCGCCCGAGAGCTGGCCGTCAGCGGCGCCCTCGGGACGCTCCGGGACCTTCCCGAGGTGGACGCGGTGAACGCCATGCTGCGCGTGGAGGCCGCGACATGACCTCCGAGCCGGCGCTGCGATCGATCGAGGAGACACTCGCCCTTCTGGAAGGGGAAGCGCGATCGTCGCGCGAGACGACGGAGGCGCTGGACCGCGAGCTGACGCAGCTTCGCCGCCAGGTCCAGGCGGCCCTGGAACGGTACGAGGAGACGGGCCGCACCGCCCGCCAGATCGAGGCGATGCAGGGTCACCTCCAGGGCATCCCGCAGAAGGTGGGGGAGCTCGCCCAGGAGGGTGAGCACGTGCGAACAGCGCTCTCGGAGATGCGCACAGCGCTGGAATCGAACGAGCGCACGCGCGACGCCGAGGCGCTGGCCGCCAACCGCGAGCTGCGGGAGGCGATCCGGAAGATAGACGCCCTTGAGGACCAGGTGGCGCTACTCGCCTCGGAGGCGGCCGCCCGCGAGACGAAACTGGATCAGATCGGCCAGTCGCTCAGCGTGTTGCTGGACTGGCAGCAGGAAGTGCGGCAGCAGACGGAGCAGTACGAGCTGCGCCTGCAACGGCTCACCGAGTTGAGCGAGGAGACCGAGGGACGGGTGCTGGCGGCCGCGCAGACGCTGCAGGAACGCCCGCTGGAGGTGATCCACGAGCGCCTGCAGATCCTGGGGGAGCTGGCCCACCGTACGGAGGAGGCGATCGAGGCGTTGCGCACGGGTCAGGTCAACAAGGAGGATGTGGATGCGGAGATGGCTCGCCGCCGGGACGAGCAGGAGCGCACGGAGGCGCAGGTGAGCCGGCTCGAGGGGGAGGTGGAGAACCTGGCGCGGCTGATCGACGAGGCGCGGGGTGAGACGGCCCTGCTCGACGGGCGGCACTCCGGCCTGAGCGAACGGGTGAGCCTCATCCGGCGCGACATCTCGGAGATGGTGGATCACGTGCGCGACGAGTTCGCGCGCTTCAGCGAGCTGCAGGAGCGCTCACGCAAGCGGCAGATCGAAGCGCTCGAGCAGGAAATGCGGGAGACGAAGTTCCATTCGCTCCGGCCGCCCGACGAGCCATGAGCGAGGCCCCCCGGCTCGGGGTGCTGGCGCGCTGGGCCGAGGTCCTGCCGCTCACGCCGGAGACCCCACGCATCACCCTGGGCGAAGGGGACACGCCCCTCGTGCGCTCGGTCGCGATCGAGCGGGAGCTGGGCGTGGACGAGCTCTGGTTCAAGCTGGAGAGCTCGAACCCGACGGGCTCGTTCAAGGACCGGGGCATGGTGGTGGCGGTGGCCAAGGCCGTGGAACGGGGCGCGAAGGCCGTGCTCTGCGCGAGCACCGGCAACACCAGCGCGAGCGCGGCCGCCTACGCCGCTCGCTGCGGCCTGCAGGCGAGCATCCTCGTGCCGCGGGGGCGGGTGGCGGTTGGGAAGCTGGCGCAGGCGGTGGCGTTCGGGGCGCGCATCGTGGAGGTCGAGGGGAGCTTCGACGACGCTCTCACGGTGGCGCGCACGGTGGCCGAAGCGCACCCCATCGCCCTCGTGAACTCGGTCAACCCGGACCGCATCGAGGGGCAGAAGACGGCCGCCTACGAGATCTGCGAGACGCTGGGGGACGCGCCCGAAGCGCTCGCCATCCCGGTGGGGAACGCAGGCAACATCACCGCCTACTGGAAGGGGTTCACGGAGTGCGCGGAACGCGACTTCGCGACGCTGCACCCGCGCATGCTCGGCTTCCAGGCGGCAGGGGCGGCGCCGATCGTGCGGGGGGAGCCGGTGGCAGACCCGCAGACGGTGGCGACGGCAATCCGCATTGGGAAGCCCGCGAGCTGGCAAGCGGCCGAGCGGGCCCGCGACGAGAGCGGGGGGCTCATCGACGCGGTGACGGACGAGGAGATCCTGGACACCTACCGGCTGCTGGCGAGCGCGGAGGGGCTCTTCGTTGAGCCAGCCAGCGCGGCCAGCGTGGCAGGGCTGCGGAAGCTGGGCCGCGAGGGGGCGCTGCGGGGGGGACGGGCGGTGGCGGTGCTCACGGGATCGGGGCTGAAGGACCCCGAGACGGCGGAATCGCACACCACGCCGGACGTGACGCGCGCGGAGGCGACGCTGGAGGGCGTGGAGCGAGCTCTGGGCCTGTGACCCCAGCTTGACCCGCGGACGGCTGCCCGTAGACTCGCCCCATGCGCACCCTCACACGCTTCATCGCTCCGGCGGCACTCGCGGGCCTGCTCGCGCTGGCCGCCAGCGCGCCGCTCCTGGCGCTCGATGCGCCCCTTCCCCCCGACACCCTCGTGGCGCCCGCCCAGGAGGCAGAGGCGAGCCGCGACGTGGTGCCGCCGCTCATCTGGTCGTTTGTAGGGGCGGGACTCTTCTGCGGAGCGCTGGGCGTGCTCTACCTGCTGAAGCGCGAGCTCGGTGGCTTCGAGCTGAAGCCAGGGGCGTGGACAGCCCCGATCAGCGTGATCCCGGCGGAGACGCTGCCGGTCGAGGAATCGGATTACCCGGAGCCCGAGGACGACGGCCACGGCCACTGAGGCCGGGCCGAGCTCGACTGCTTCCGTGACGCGCCTGCTGCTCGCGACGAACAACCCCGGCAAGGTTCGCGAGATGCGCCGCCTGCTCGCGGGTGAGCCGTTCGAGGTGGTGACACCCGCCGACCTGGGCATCTCGCTCGACGTGGTGGAGGACGGGGAGGGGTACGCGGACAACGCGATCCTGAAGGTGCGGGCCTTCGCCGAGGCAGGGCAGTGCCTCGCGCTGGCGGACGACTCGGGCATCGAAGTCGATGCGCTCGGGGGGCCGGGGCCGCGCTCGGCGCGCTACGGCGGGCCCGGCCTCGACGACGCCGGACGCACGCAACTCATGCTGCGGAACCTGGCGGATGTGCCCGACGGGGAACGGGGGGCACGCTACCGCGCGGTCGTCGCGCTGGGGTGGCCGGAGGGGCGGACGGAGCTGTTCGAGGGGACGTGGGAGGGGTCGATTGGGCGGGAGACGCGGGGAGCGAACGGCTTCGGCTACGACCCTATCTTCCGCACGCCGGAGGGTCGCAGCGCGGCCGAGCTGACGGCCGAGGAGAAGGACGCGGTCAGCCACCGGGGGCAGGCGGTGCGGGCGGCAGCTCGCTGGCTGCGGGAACAGCGCTAGCCGGAGTCGTCTTCCTTGCTGGCGTCGATGACCTTCTGGGCGACGTTGCCGGGAACCTCGTCGTAGCGGTCGAACTCGAGCTCGAAGAGGCCGCGGCCCTGGGTGAGGGAGCGCAGGTCCGAGGCGTAGCGCTGGACCTCGGCGAGGGGCACATCGGCTTCGACGACGCTGAGGGAGCCATCGGGGGCGATGCCGTGGATGCGGGCGCGCTTCGTGTTGAGGTCGCCGACGATGTCGCCGGCGTTGGCCTCGGGGGTGCGCACGCGGATGGTCATGACGGGCTCGAGGAGGACGCCCCTGGCGTCCACCACGGCCTCCTTGAGGGCCTGGCTGGCGGCGAGCTTGAACGCCATCTCGCTCGAATCGACGGGGTGGTGCTTCCCGTCGAAGAGCGTGATCTGGCAGTCGGTCAGCTCGTAGCCGGCGACCACGCCCTCGCGGGCCGTCTCCATGACGCCCTTCTCGACGGCGGGGATGAACTCGCGGGGCACGGAGCCACCCACGACGCGGCTATCGAACTGGATGCCGGAGCCTCGCGGGAGGGGCGCGATCTCGATGGCGACGCGGGCGTACTGGCCGTGGCCGCCGGTCTGCTTCTTGTGGGTGTAGTCGGCGGAGGAGGACCGGCCGACCGTCTCGCGGTAGGGGACGCGCGGCAGGGAGAGCTCGACCTCGAGGTTGAATTTCTGCAGGAGGCGTCCCACGGCGACATCGAGGTGGGCGTCGCCGAGGCCTTCGAGGATGGTCTCGCTGGTGCTGGCGTCGCGGCGCAGGCGCAGGCCGGGGTCCTCCTCGACGAGGCGTTGGAGGCTGGGGCCGAGCTTATCGACGGCGGCATTGGCGCCGGGGCGCACGGCCATGCTGTAGACGGGCTCGGGGAAGATCATGACGGGCAGGTGGACGGCCTTGTCCTTGGTGGCGAGGGTGTCGCCCGTGCGGGTTTCGCTGAGCTTGGCGACGACGCCGATGTCGCCGAGGGGCAGCGAGGGGACGGGCTCCTGGTCCTTGCCGCGCTGGCTGTAGATGGTGGCGAGCCGCTCATCGCTGGAGCGCGTGCTGTTCCAGAGGTGGCTATCGGCCGGGACCGTGCCGGTCATGACGCGCAGGTAGCTGAGGCGGCCGACGTAGGGGTCGGCGGAGGTCTTGAAGACGAGTACGGCGGGGGAGGCATCGGGGCCGACTTCGAGGCTTTCGCCGTCGGCGTCGGCAGCCTCGCGCTGGAGGGGGCTGGGGGCAATGGCGACGAGTGCGTCGAGGACCTGGCGCACGCCCACCTGTTGGGTAGCCGAGGCGCAGAGCACGGGCACGATGTCGCCGGAGGCGAGGGCGGTTCTCAAGGCCGCGTGCAGCTCGTCGGTGGTGATCTCCTCGTCCTCGAAGTACTTGGTCATGAGGTCTTCGTCGTTCTCGACGATGCTCTCGATGAGGGCGGCTCGAAGCTCCTCGGCGGTGTCCTGGAGGTCGGCGGGCACATCGGCGGGTTCGGCCTGCTCGCCGAGGTAGGCCTTCATCGCGAGCAGGTCGATGACGCCGCCGAGGTCGTGGCTCTGGCCGATGGGGAGGAAGAGGGGGGCGACGGCCGTACCCCACTTCTCGCGGAGGGAATCGAGGACGGTGTTGAAGTCGGCGTTCTCGCGGTCGAGGCGGTTGACGAGGACGATGCGGGGCAGGCCGCGCTCCTCGGCGATCTGCCAGACGCGGTCGGTGCCGACCTCGGGGCCGGAGACGGCATCGACGACGATGAGGGCGACATCGGCGGCGCGCACGCCGCAGATGACCTCGGAGACGAAGTCGGCGTAGCCGGGGGTATCGATGAGGTTGATCTTGGCGCCGTTCCACTCCACGGGGAGGAGGGAGAGGTTGAGGCTGAACTTGCGGCGGTGCTCGTCCTCGTCGTAATCGCCGATGGTGTTCTGCTCCTCGATGGAACCCATCCGCGTGACCGCGCCGCTGACGAAGAGGGCGGCCTCACCGAGCGTCGTCTTGCCGACGTTGCCGTGGCCGGCGAGCACAACGTTGCGAATGTCATCGGAGGAGTAGAGCTTCATCGAAAGGGCGCCTTCGGGCCGTCTGGGGCCGGGGGATTGGGGCGAGATTCTACGCGCTCGGAGGCGCGGGCGGCGGCAGGGCGGAGAGCGCTCCTGTAGACTTGCCGATCGCACGCATGTTCGATTCACCGCGCACCTTCGTCGCCCTCGATCTGGAGACGACGGGCCTCGACCCGACGCACGACCGCATCACCGAGATCGGGGCCGTGCGCTTCGACGAGGAGGGGCGTGAACTGGCCGTCTTCGACCAGCTCGTGAACCCCGGCCGGGCGATTCCCGCCTTCACCGAGAAGCTGACGGGGATCACGAACGAGGATGTGCAGGGGGCGCCGGCATTCGCGGCGATCGCGGACGAACTGGCGGTGTTCGTGGGGGAGAGCGCGGTCGTGGGGCAGAACATCGCGTTCGACCTGGCATTCCTGGCGGAAGCGGGGGTGGAGTTCGAGGGGGAGGCGCTGGATACGCTGCGGTTCGCGCGCATCCTCTTCCCCGAGGGGCCGGGGGCACTCTCGGACCTGGCGGCGGAGCTGGACATCGAGATGCCGGTGGCGCACCGGGCGCTGGCCGATGCGCGCGCGACGGCCTCGGTGTTCCTCGCGCTGCGGCGGCGGGCGGCGGCGATGGCGCCGGGGGAGCGGGGGGCGCTGGCGCGCCTGGTGGCCCTGGAGGAGCCCGCCCTCGCTCGCGAGATCGGGGGTGGCGAGGAGGAAGCGGGGGGCATGGTGGAGGCGCCGGCGCTGCCGGACCGTTGGGAACCGCCGGCGGCGCTCGTGCGGGTGGAGGAACCCGAACCGGTCTCGGCGGAGGAGGTGCGGGAGGCGCTGGCTCGGGCGGCGGGGGTGGTGGAGCGCTTCGAGGAGCGCCCGCAGCAGGTGGAGATGGCAGAGGCCGTCGCGGGGGCGTTCTCGGACGGGGGGCACTGGCTGATCGAGGCGGGCACGGGGGTGGGGAAGTCGCTCGCCTACCTGATCCCGGCGGCGCTCTACGCCCTCCGCAACGGGACGCGCGTCGTGATCTCGACGAACACGATCGCGCTGCAGGAGCAGCTCCTGGGGAAGGACGTGCCCGCGCTGCGGCAGATCCTCTGGCAGGCGGGGGCGATCGACGAGCCCGGGGATCTGCGCGTGGCGCTGCTCAAGGGGCGGGCGAACTACCTCTGCGTGCAGCGCTGGATGGCTCACCCCGCGAGCCTCTCGGACCCGGACGTGGCGCGGCTGGCGGCCTCGCTGGCGCGCTGGCTGCCGAAGACGCAGAGCGGCGACCGCTCGGAGCTGCGCCTCGACGGGGGGGCGCGGGCGGCGTGGACACGCTTCTCGGCGGCGGATGCGGACTGTCTCTCGCGACAGCACACGTTCGTGCGGGAGGGGCGCTGCTTCCTGCAGCGGGCGCGGAAGACGGCGGAGGGGGCGCACCTCGTCGTCGTAAACCACGCCCTCCTGCTGGCCGACCTCGCCAGCGGGGGGAGCGCCATCCCCCCGTTCGACCACCTCATCATCGATGAGGCCCACAACCTGGAGGCGCAGGCGACGCAGCAGTTCGGGCTGCACATCGGCGCGCGGCAGGTGAGGGACGCGCTCGAGGCGATCCACCGGCCGCGAAGCTCCGAGCGCCGCGAGGGGGGCATCCTCGCGACGACGGGGCTGCCGGAGACGCTGGGTGCTGGGGCCGCAAGCGCCCTCAAGGGCGCGATAGCGGCGGCGGCGGCGATCTCGGGGAAGCCGTTCGAGGCGCTGGGCGCGCTCGCGTCGGAGTCGCGCGACGACCGCGTGAGCATCACGCCGGGGGTACGGTCGGGGACGGACTGGGGGGAGGTGGAGGAGGGGTGGACGGCGCTCGACGGGGCCCTCACGGCCACGGTCGAGGCCTGCCGGGCAGCGGCGGGGCTGCTGGCCGGGGAGGACACCGGGGCGGGGGCGGATGAGCTGGAGGCTGCGACCATGCGGCTGGAGGGCGTGCGGCTCGACCTGGGACGGCTGGTCGGGAATCACGACCCGCAGACGATCGTGTGGGCCTCGACGATGCGGGACGGAACGGGCGCGCTCAACTCGGCGCCGCTGGAGGTGGGGCCGCGACTGGCGGACGAGCTGTTCGCGGGGCGGTCGACGGTGGTGGCGACAAGCGCGACCCTCGCGGCGGGCGGGTCGATGGCATTCACGGCGGACCAGATGGGCCTTCCCGACGCGGAGACGCTGGCGCTGGGCTCACCCTTCGACTACGAGCGCTCGACGCTGCTGGCGACGCCCACGGGCTTCCCCGATCCGGGCGCGCGGGGCTACGACGAAGCCGCAGCGGAAGCGATCACGAAGCTGGCGCTGGCTTCGGAGGGGCGGGCGCTGGCGCTGTTCACCTCGCACGCCTCGCTGCGGCGGGTGGCGGAGCTCTCACGGGGGGCGCTGGAGCGGGAGGGGATCAGCGTGCTCGTGCAGGACCGGGACGGATCGCCGCGCCAGATCATGCGCAACCTGATCGAGGACCCGCGGGCGGTCATCTTCGGGACGACAAGCTTCTGGGAGGGAATCGACATCCGCGGGGAGGCGCTCTCGCTCGTGGTGATCGCGCGGCTGCCCTTCGGCGTTCCCACGGACCCGATCCACAAGGCGCGATCGGACCTGTACGACGACCCCTTCTCGGGCTATTCGCTGCCGGGGGCGATCCTGCGTTTCCGGCAGGGTTTCGGGCGGCTCATCCGCGACCGCGAGGACCGGGGCGTGGTGGCGGTGCTCGACAGCCGCATCCGTACGCGGCGCTACGGCTCGGCGTTCGTCGATGCCATCCCCGAGTGCACACGGCTGGGGGCGGACATCGACACGATCGCTGCACGCACGCGCGAGTGGCTGGCGCGATGAGCGGGCCTCAACCCCTGCCACAACGCATCGCCGGCGAGCGGGTCACGCTGCGGCGAGCCGGCGGGGACGAGCCGGTGCGGTACGAGGTGCGCTGGCGGGGGAAGCGGGAGGTCATCGGGGAGGTCGCGGTCGATCTGTCCGGGGAGAGGCCGTTCATCTCGCGACTGTGCATCGACGAGGAGGCGCGGGGGTACGGGGCAGGGTCGGGGGCGGCGACGGCGCTGCTGCGGTCGCTGACGCGCCGGTACGAGGTGGTGCGGACCTGGGCGCCGCCGGACCGGGGGCTGGCGGTCTACTTCTGGGTGCGGATGGGGTTCCGGCCGGTCGCGGGGGAGGGGCCGGACGGGGGGTTGTGGTTCGAGCAGATCCTGCGGAAGAAGCGGAGACGGCGGGGGGCTGGACAGGGGGAGTAAGGTTAAGAAAGCGGATTCGCGCGAGGCGGGCGCCGGACCCGACGGGGTTTGTCATGCAGACCAACAGGAACCGCGCTGCAACCAAGACGTGCACACACCACTGGATCATCGCGACGCCAAACGGGCACCTCAGCCGGGGCATCTGCAAGCACTGCGGCACGGAGCGTGACTTCGAAAACTCGGAGAGCGAACGGCACTGGCGCAACCGCCGGTCGGGGCGGAGGACGGCTCCCTCTGACGCTGCGTAGCGCGCGCCGTACACTGGGATCGTGACCCCACAGCTTACCGTCGAGCTGGCGCCGGAGCGCAAGACCAACCTGAGCCTTCGCAACCCCGTGATGCCCGCTTCGGGCACCTTCAGCTGGGGGATGGAGTTCGCCCGGCAGTTCGACGTGAACCGACTGGGGGCGGTCGTCTCGAAAGGCGTCACGCCGCTGCCGCGAGCGGGAAACCCGCAGCCGCGCGTGGCGGAGACACCATCGGGAATGCTGAACTCAATCGGGCTGCAGAACCTCGGGCCCGACCGCGTCATCGCAGAGATGGCCCCGGTCTGGGCGACCTGGGACGTCCCCGTCATCGTGAACCTCGCGGGGGAGACCGTGGGGGACTACGGCGACCTGGCACGGGCCTTCGACGGGGTGCCGGGCGTGGCCGCGCTGGAGCTGAACTTCAGCTGCCCGAACGTCGACAACGGGCTGGACTTCGGGCTGAACGCAATGGCGGCGGCGCAGGCGACCCGCGCAGCCGTGCGGTCGACGGAGCTGCCGGTCATCGTGAAGCTGACGCCGGCGGCGGAGAGCCCGGCAGAGGTGGCCCGGGCCTGCGCGGACGAGGGCGCGTCGGCCATCTGCGCGATCAACACGGTGCCCGGGATGGCCATCGACGCGGAGGCGCGCCGACCGGTGCTGCCGCGCGCAATCGGGGGACTGAGCGGCCCCGCGATCAAGCCCATCGCGCTGCGCATCGTGTACGAGGTGGCACAGGCGGTGCGGGTCCCGGTCATCGGCTGCGGAGGAGTCGCAAGCGGGCTCGACGCGGTCGAGTACCTGATGGCGGGTGCGACGGCGGTGCAGGTGGGGACGGCCACATTCTCGAACCCGCGGGCGCCCCTGGACGTGCTGGAGGGGCTGGAGGCGTGGCTGGAGGCACACGAGGTAGCGGACGTGCACGACATCATCGGGTGCGCGCAGCCACTTCCCGCCTGATTACTCCCGGATTCGGATCCGCGAACGCTCCACTATCCACAGCTGGCCACTGGGGGTTGCCTCTTCCAGGTGCTCGATCAGCGTGCCGCCCACCTCCAGAACCGCATCCCGCGCCGAAGTCGACAGTCGAAACACGACGATCCCGAAGTACTCTGCAGGCGGATAGGTCCGTATGTCGGAGAAGTCCAGGTCCTGCGTTACCAAGACGCGTTCTTCGGCAAGGCAGACCGCCGCCACATCCGGGTCCGAAGCGCCGCCCAGTCCCTCATCGAGGACCGTGGCCGCATCATGGCCGGAGCCCTCAAACAAGGCCTTCAACTGTACCGGCAGGTTCTCATCGAGCTTGACCCGCATGGAGCGTCTCTACGCGCCCAGTGGCACGGTGCGCTCCCTGGCCAGCTCCGTTGCATAGTGGAGAGCCGCCGCGACTGCATTGGGGGAGACCGCGGGGTAGCTCTCGGTGATCTCC
Source organism: uncultured Anaerolineaceae bacterium (assembly GCA_964389725.1). Taxonomy (GTDB): domain Bacteria; phylum Chloroflexota; class Dehalococcoidia; order Tepidiformales; family Tepidiformaceae; genus UBA2991. The sequence goes on along the minus strand of CAYMDV010000006.1, from coordinate 92,329 downwards.
TCGGCTGTCAGGCCCGCCGCAAGATTGTCGAGGACGACCGACACCATGACCCGGGTACCGGCAATGCAGGCCTGCCCATGGCAGACGTTCGGGTCGACCGTGATGTAGTCCCGCCAGTCCATGGTGATAGTGCCCCCAGTCGGTGTTCCATGATCCGCTTGCCTCGCGCAGGCTGTCAAACAATATGCAACGCCGGGGCGGGTGAGCCGAGGACGCTGCAAGGCTCGCCGGGTGCGCGCAGCCACTACCCGCCTAGGGCGAGGGGCAAGGGTGGGGTACGCTGGGCCGGCGGGGTGTAGCTCAGCCCGGCAGAGCGCGCGGTTTGGGGCCGCGAGGTCCCCGGTTCAAATCCGGGCACCCCGACCACCGTCAGACACAAGGACAACGCATGCCAACGAGGGGTCTTGCCGCCGGGGCGATCCTGCTTGTGAGCCTCGCCGGCGCACTCGCGTCGCTGGGCTGCGGTGCGGACGAGCCTGCGCCGGTCCCGCCGCCGGCGACGCCCTCCTCTGAGGCAACCGCGACCGCCTCAGCGGAGGCCACGCCTACGGCAACGGCGGCACCCACCGAGGCGCCGCAGGAAACCGCCACACCGGCCACCGCGACTGCCGCCGCCACGGCTGCCGTGCCCGACGAGGACGAGGCCGTGCTCGCGGCGGAGCTGGCGGAGGTCACGCTGGCGCCCGTGCGCGAGGAGTTCGGAGAGAGCGCGGGTGCGCTCACGGCGCACGCGTTCCCGCTGGAGGCTGCTGACGAACGGGGAGGGCTGTGGGCGGTGGTCACGAACGGTCCGCAGCCGTTCTACGTGGACGACGAGGGAGACCCCGTCAACTTCTTCCACTTCGTCGCGCTCTACCGGCGGAACGCGGACGCGACGTGGTCGGAGGCGCTCTACCAGGTCACGCTCGAGACGGCCCCGCAGCGCACGGAGGTGGAAGTCCACGACTCGGGCCCGCGGCGGGCGAAGGGAGCGGCGCCCCTGATCGCGATCCGCGGGGGGACGGGCGCCCACGCAGGGACCCTGGACGTGGTGCTCGTCGAGGGGGCGCTGCTGCGCATCGAGATCTCGCACGTGAGCGCCGGGCCCGGCGCCGGGGAGATCGCCGACCTCGACGGGGATGGCGTGCTCGAGATCGTCCTGAACAGCTCGAACCCGTACGTCTTCTGCTACGCCTGCTCGGTCGAGGAGAAGGGGGAGCTGGTGTACCGCTGGGACGGCGTCGAGTACGCGCCCGTCCTGCTGGAAGTGCCCGAAGGGCTGGAGGGGGATCTCGCGGAGTCGGCGGAGCGGATCGTGCAACTGGCGGGGGCGAACTTCTGGGGGGATGCAGCGCTGCTCGCGATCGAGACCGCGAAGCAGGCGCCAGACCACGAGGGCTTGCGCCTGCTGTCGGTCGCGGTGAACCGGACGGCGGTGCTGCGGCTCGCGTATGCGGGCTCGCCAGGGCAGCCGCTGCTCACAAACGTGTTCGCGGGGGAGTACGGAGCCGCCTTCGCGCTGATGGCGGCGCTCCCGCCGGAGAAGGCGTTCGCGCTGGACGGCCCACTCATCAGCGGGACCGCCGCCGAGGGAGACCTCGAGTCGATGGTCGCCTACCTGCTCTTCTATGCGGACGAGTCCCTGAAGGTGCGCAACGACGATCCCGCAATCCACACCGTTCGTGCGCTGGGGCAGGTGCTGGCCTCGCCGGACGACCTCGCACGGGCGCGTTCGTCGATCGGGCGGGCGCTGCGGCTCGCGCCAGACGATGGCTTCCTGCAGGCGGCACGGGCGTTCCTGGAATCCATCGACGTGGCGCCGGGCGCACCAGAGGACCCGCAATGAGGGTCCGTGCTGGCGGCCCACCGGAGTGCTGGCTACCATGACCGGAGCCCGCAGGGAGCGCTGGTGGTGAGCGACGACTTTGGCATCGACCTGGACGAGGTGCGCCGCGTCATCGAGAACTCGGAAGTCCTGATCATCCGTCTGGAGACGGTCGGGAGCCGGGTGCTGGTGGATTTCCGCAGCACGCCCTCGGAGCCGCCGTACATCTCGCGCGTGCCTCGCGTGAACTCGGTGGAGGAGCGCGTGCGCGCGGTCAAGGAGCTTCGTCCGGCGTTCCCCTACCCGGAGAAGCTGATGTCGTTCGCCTGGCCCCGGCGGGTGACCGTGATCGCCGAGTCGGGGCTGTGGGACGTGGTGCGGGGGCGGATGGAGTCGATCGGGGGCGAGGGGGCGGGCCAGGCGGCGGCGCGGGTCCACCGCGAGCTGCTCGATGAGGAGCGCCGGGAAGTCCTGGCGGCGGTGCGCGGGGGCGAAGGCATGCGCACCATCTGGCAGCGCGAATGAGCGACCCACGCGTGATCGACCTGCGCAGCGACACGGTGACACAGCCGGACGCCGCGATGCGCCGCGCCATGGCGGAGGCGGAGGTCGGCGACGACGTGTTCGGCGACGACCCCAGTGTGAACCGCCTGGAGGCGATCGCGGCGGAACGCCTCGGCAAAGAGGCGGCGGTCTTCGTGCCGAGCGGCACGATGGCGAACCTCGTCTCCGTGCTGAGCCACACGCAGCCCACCGATGAGGTGCTGCTCGGCGAGGAATCCCACATCTTCAACTACGAGGTGGCGGGGGCGGCCCGGGTCGGAGGCGTTCAGCTGCGGCCTCTTGCCAACGACCGCGGGGGCGGGCTCGCAGACGAGGACGTGCGGGCAGCCGTGCGCGAGCCGAACATCCACGCGCCGCGGACGGCCCTGCTCTGCCTGGAAAACACGCACAACCGCTGCGGCGGCGCCGTCCTGCCGCTCGCGCGGGTCCAGGGGCTGGCGACGATCGCGCACGAGGCGGGGGCGACCGTGCATCTCGACGGAGCGCGCATCTTCAACGCCGAAGTGGCGAGCGAGACGCCGGCGGCGGAGCTGGCAGCGCCCGCCGACTCGGTCTCGTTCTGCCTGTCGAAGGGGCTGGCGTGCCCGGTGGGGTCGCTCGTCTGCGGGCCGCGTGATCTGATCGACCGGGCGCGCCGGGAGCGCAAGCTCCTGGGCGGGGGGATGCGGCAGGCGGGGGTACTGGCGGCAGCGGGCATCCACGCGCTCGCACACAACATCGAACGGCTGGCCGAGGACCACGCGAACGCGCGCACGCTGGCGGCGGGGCTGGGGCGGCTGGGGCCGTTCGGCGTCGACACGCCCGCGACGAACATCGTCGTGCTGCGGGTGCTGGAGGGGACGCGCGACGGCTGGCTGGCGGCATTCGCGGAGGTGGGGGTGCGGGCCGTGCCGTTCGGCGCCGGGCGCATCCGCATGGTGACCCACAAGGACGTCGACGCGGCCGCGATCGACGAGGCCCTGCGGCGCATCGAGCAGGCGGCGGTGGCAGTCGCGTGAGGCGCGCGCTGGCCGTTGCGGTGGTGGCGCTCGCGGGCGCGGCGCTGATGGCGTGCGGCTCCGAGCCGCTTGAGTCGCACCCGCCCATCTTCGCGGAGGCGCCCTGGACCGGCCCCGAGCGGCTCCACTACAACCTGCTGGAGCGGGACGAACTCGAAGGCACGTGCGTGCTCGAGACCGTGCCTGAGATCGAGCCAGGCGTGACGGAGCTGCGGCGGCACTGCCAGGACGCGGAAGAGGGACGCTACCGGGACAACGGAACGGCCCGGGTCGACTCGACGACGCTGCGGCCGATCTCGTCGCTGCGGGTCGTGATCGACCTCGTGGAGGGGAATTCTCGGGAGTTCGCGACGACGTACCGGCCCGCGGATGGGGTCGTACGCTTCGAATCGCAGCAGTTCGATGGGGGCGCGGAAGAGCCGAGCGACTCACTGGAGGCCGAGCGGGAGCTTCCCGAGCCGAGCGAGAACCTCCCGCAGCCGGGCTGGTACGACGACGAGGAGCTGCTGTGGCTCCTCCGGGGCATCCCCCTGCGGGAGGGCTTCGAGGGGTCGTTCACGAACGTGAACGCCTCAACGGGGCGGGTCTTCGGGGCGGACGTGACGGTGGAGGAGCGCGAGGAGGTCGAGGTTCCGGCGGGAACCTTCCAGACCTGGAAGATCCGGATCCAGACGAGCACGGTGACACAGCTCATCTGGGTCGATCAGGAGGCTCCGCACCGGTTGATCCGAGCCCGGATCGAGCGCCTCACGTACGAGTTGACGGCGGTCGAGTAGGGGCCGGCGGAGGGGGCGCGGAGCTTCTCCCAGCAACTCGCGAGTTTATGTCGTTCCTAAATCTTGACACCCCCGCCCAGCCGCCTAGTATGCCGGGGCCACCCAGAACCGCGAGCCTGATGCTTTCTGTAGTCGCTGTCAGCCGAGACTCCCGGATGCGGGACGCCCTGGACACGTATCTCCGCGAACGCGGCTACGAGGTCAGGACGTTCCCGAACTACGACGTGCTCATGGCGCAGGTCGATCCGGCGGCTCCTGCGGCGCTGGTCGTGGACGTGCAGGGAGTGCCGCGGGGCGAGCCGGGTTCCCGCTTCACGCAGTTCAGCCAGTGGCTGGCGCGCATCTACCCGAACCAGACGGCGCCCTCGATGGTGTACCTGCTGCGGAAGGGCTCGCGGCGGCCCCACTTCCATGTGCCGGGGCCCGTCATCAAGAAGCCGTTCCCCCTGGAGATGCTGGGGGAGACGCTGCGGAGCCTGTTGGGCGACCCGACTCGCGGTTCGCTGCCGCCCTTCGAGGTGGAGACGGACACGAACACGCTCAGGGGAACCAACGGCGCCGAGCACCTGACGAACATCGAGGCGAACCTGCTGGCCTACCTGATGGCGCACGAGGGCGAGATCCTGCATCCCCGTGTGCTCCTGGCCGAGGTCTGGCAGTACCACGATGATGCCGGGGCGAACACGCTGGTGCGGGCGCACGTGAGCAATCTGCGCCGCAAAATGCGAGCCGTGCTCGGCAGTGACGAGCAGCTCGAGACGATCAGGGGCAAGGGCTACCGCTTCGTCGCCTGACGCAATCATGTAACCTTTCCACGTTATGACCCTCCCCGTGCTGGCGGCTGCGTGGCTCCTTGGCTTCGCCGCAGTCGGGGTGTGGGACGCACCCGTCTGGATGGCGGGGGCCTGGTTGGGCGCGGCCGTGCCCGGGGCATGGGCGATGCGGGGGCGAGGGGCGGCCCTGGTGGCGCTGGCGGCGGCGCTGCTCGCCCTGCTGGGCGCGTGGCGATTCCAGGCGTGGGCGGAGGAGCCCCTTCCGGACCTGGCGCGCTCTCTCGGCAAGCAGGTGACGATCGAGGGGCGCATCGACTCCGAGCCCGACCCGGGGCTCACTACCCTGCGCTACCACGTACGCGCCGAGCGGGTCGAGGCGGGCGGGTCGTGGCGGGAGACCGGGGGCCGCTTCCTGATCACGGTGCGGAACACGGTGGAGCTGGCGTACGGGACACCAGTACGGGTAGCGGGCGAACTGGAGGCGCCGCCCGTCCTGGAGGCGTTCGACTACCGCGCCTTCCTCGCCCGGCGGGGTGTAGTCGGGACCATGAGCTTCCCGCGCATCGAGCGGACTGGGGAGGCGCCGCGGGCAAGCCCTCGCGCCCTCGCGGCGGAGATGCGGCTGCGGCTCGAACGGGCGATGCAGCGGGCGCTGCCGGAGCCGACGGCATCGCTGGGGTCGGGCATCGTGATGGGCCGCGACGCGACGATGCCGGCGGACCTGACGGAGGCGTTCCGGGAGACGGGGCTGGCGCACTTCGTGGCGGTCTCGGGGTCGAACATCGCGCTCGTGACGGCGCTCGCGTTCCTGCTGGCCGTGCCGCTGGTGGGACGGAACTGGGCGATCCTCCCGGCCGCCGGGTCGCTCATCCTGTACGTGTTCCTGGCAGGGGCGGAGGAGACGGTGGTGCGGGCGGGGATCATGGCGTTGATCGTGCTGGCGGGGTACTGGCTGGGGCGGCCGCGGAGCGCTCTCGCGGCGCTGGCCGCGGCGGCCATCGCGATGACGGCGGCGCAACCCCGCTTCGCGCTGGAGGCGGGATTCCAGCTGAGCGTCGCCTCCACGGCCGGGCTCATCGTGTTCGGCCCCTGGATTCAGTACGGCCTGGCGTGGGCGATGCGGAAGCTACGCGCCGACGGCGTTGTCCCGAACGTCGTGCTGGAGGTGGCAGCGCTCTCGCTGGCGGCGTGGGTGGCGGCGTTGCCGATCATCTGGGTGACGTTCGGACAGGTCTCGATCATCGGGCCGCTGGTGAACATCCCGACCGTACCGGTCTTCGCGGTTGCCTTCTGGCTGAGCGGGGCGGCGGCGATCGCGGGGGCGCTCTGGGGGCCGGCGGGGTGGGCGATCGGGATCGCGGCCTACTACCCCCTCGCCTTCATCATCTGGATGGCGGAGGCGGGAGCGAGCCTGCCACGGGCGGCGGTCACGGTGCCGCGCTTCGGGGCGGAGGCGGCGCTGCTGGCGACGGTCGTGCTGGGCGCGCTGGCGTGGCCGGCCTACCGCTACCTCGCCCCACGCCTCGCGCCACCGGAGACGCCGGGCATCACCGCCCGGGCAATCCAGGCGACCGCGCTGGCGGGCCTCGCGGGCGCGATGGTGGCGGCGGTTGTAACCATCAGCGTCCTGCCCGCGAGGGGGCCCGGGGAGTTGCAGGTAACGGTGCTCGACGTGGGACAGGGGGACGCCATCCTGGTGACGACGCCGAACGGCGAGCGGGTGGTGGTGGACGGGGGGCCGAGCGGCATCGTGCTCGCGCGGGAGGTGAGCGACGTGCTTCCCCACTGGGGACGGGGCATCGCCGCGGTCGTGCTCACGCACCCCGACGCGGACCACGTCGGCGGGCTGCCGGCGCTGCTCCGTCGGTACGACGTCGAGCGGGTGTACGACAGCGGGGCGATGCACGACACGGCCATCTTCGCGAGCTACGCGGAGGCTGCGCCCGGGCGCCTGCCCCTGCGCCGGGGGGACACGTTCGAGGTCGACGGCGTGGGGTTCGAGGCGCTGTGGCCACCGCCGGGGGAGCTGGTGGGGCCGCGCAACGCGTCGTCGGTGGTGCTGCGGGTGACGTACGGGGAGGCGACCATCCTGCTGACGGGTGACATCGAGGAGATGGCGCAGGCGGGGCTGCTGGCAGCGGGCGGCATCGATGCGCACGTCCTGAAGGTCCCCCACCACGGGGCGAGCACGAACGCAGACGGCTTCCTGGCGAGAACGGGGGCGCTGGTCACGGTGATCTCGGCGGGGGAGGGGAACCGGTTCGGGCACCCGACGAACGAGACGCTGGTGGACCTGGAAGGGCGGGCGGTGCTGCGCACAGACCTGCACGGCCGCGTGACGATCGTGAGCGACGGGAAGAGCATCAGGGTGCGGGCGGAGCGCTGGCCGGAGCGCTTTGCGCCTGCCGAGGGGGAGGGGTAGCGTAGCTTCGCCCCATCAGGCAGCGAGGCGGCCCATGCCAGCACGAGTCGACGGCCGCCAGGCCAACGAACTGCGCCCCATCACGATCGAGACCGGCTACCAGGAATTCGCCGAGGGGAGCTGCTTGATCGCCTTCGGGAAGACGCGCGTGCTCTGCGCGGCAAGCGTGGCCGAGCGCCAGCCCGGGTGGCTGCGGAACACGCAGAGCGGCTGGGTGACGGCGGAGTACTCGATGCTGCCGCGGTCGACTTCAACGCGGACGCAGCGCGAGGTCGAGCGGGGGCGTCCGGGCGGGCGCACGCAGGAGATCCAGCGGCTGATCGGGCGCTCCCTGCGGGCCGCCGTCGACCTGGACCTGCTGGGACCGCGCACGATCACGGTGGACTGCGACGTGCTGCAGGCCGACGGGGGGACGCGCACGGCAGCGGTCACGGGGGGCTTCGTGGCGCTGCGGCTGGCGGCGGAGAAGCTCGCGCTGGGAAACCTGATCGCCCCGGAGGCGATCAGTACGCAGGTGGCGGCCGTCTCGGCGGGGATCGTGGCGGGGACGCCCGTGCTCGACCTGTGCTACGAGGAGGACTCGGCGGCGGAGGTCGACTTCAACGTGGTGATGACGGGCGAGGACGAGTTCGTGGAGGTCCAGGGCACGGCGGAGGGAAAGCCGTTCGACGGGGCGTCGCTGGACGCGCTGGTGGAGCTGGCGCGGGGTGGCATCGCAGAGCTGTTCGAGCGGCAGCGCGAGGCGCTGCGACTGGCTCAGACGTAGGGCCCGAGGTGGGTCCCGCCGACGATGTGGAGGTGACCGTGCTCCTGGCTCTGCATGGCCTCGAACCCGAAGTTGGAGAGCAGGCGGAAGCCATCGGGGCAGGCCTCGGCGCCGATCTTCGAGGCAATGCGCCCGACCGACTCGATGCCGTCCTCCCAGAGCTCGGCCTGGGTGCGGTGCTCCTTGGTCATGGCGAGGAGCATGACCGGAACCCAGCGAAGGACGTTCTGGATGACGATGACCTCGTCGTCCTCGTAGATGACGTTGGCCGGCTCCTTGCCGGCGACGATGTTGCAGAAGACGCAGTACGGTGCGGTTTTCATGGCGGGAATCCGATTCTACAGGTCGCCGGCGGAGCAACGCCGGGGGCGCGCGGGGAGGTTCGACAATGCCGAGGCTGATGCCCATCCGAGGGCTGCGCTATACGGCCGGGGCAGGTCCGCTCGACGAGCTGCTGGCGCCGCCGTTCGACGTGATCGGGGAGCGGGAGCGGGAGCGGCTGGCGGGGATGTCGCCGCACAACGCCGTGCGGCTGGAGCTGGCGGAGGGCGGGGAGGAGCGCTACGCGAGGGTCGCAGGCGAGCTGGAACGCTGGATCGCGGAGGGAATCCTCGAGCGAGACGCGGAACCGATGCTGTACGTCTACGAGCAGGCATTCGTGGAGGGGGGAATCGGGCGGCGGCGGCGAGCGCTGATCTGCGGCGTGGAGTCGCAGCCATGGGAGGCGGGGGCGGTGCTCCCGCACGAATTCACCATGTCGGCGCCGAAGGAGGACCGCCTGCGCCTCCTGCAGGCGACGGGCACGCAGTTCAGCCCCATCTTCATGCTCGCGCGCGACCGTTCGGGGCAGCTCGCGGGGTTGCTCGCGAGCACGGCGGAGGGCAGTGAGCCCGACGCCTCGGGCGAGACGGCGGACGGAGTCACGCACCGGCTCTGGGCGCTGCCCGCCGACCGGGGGCCTCTGCGGCAGCTCGCGCCCCTGCTCTCGGAGGCGTTCTACATCGCCGACGGGCACCACCGCTACGAGACGTCATTCGCCTACCGCACCTGGCTCGCAGACGAGGAGGGGCCGCTGGCGAGCGACCACCCGGCGCGCTTCGCGATGGCGGGCGTCGTGCCGGTGGAGGACGAGGGGCTGGTCGTGCGGCCCCTGCACCGCTATGTCCCGCGGGAGGCGCCGGCGGACTGGGGGGAGCGACTCGAAGGGCTGTTCGACATCGAGGAGGCGGCAGCGGCACTCGACCCGGAGGCGCTCGAGGGCCTTCGCGCAGGCTCGCCGGACGCGATCGTGGCGGTCAACCTGGCGCCGGGGAGTGTCCACCTGCTGCGCCCGAGGAGCGACGAGGCGGTCGCGAGCCTCGCCCCGTTGGGGGCGAGCGCGCGCTGGGCCTCGGCGGCGCCGATCCTGCTGCGGCTCGGCGTGCTGGACCCGCTGTGGGGCATCAGCGACGAGGATCTGCGCGCGGGCGCGGTGACGTTCACGCACGAGGTGGAGGAGGTGCTCGAGGGGCTGCGGGGAGGGGGCGTGGGTTTCCTGCTGCAGCACGTGCCCGCGAGCGAGGTGATCACCCTGGCGGACGGCGGGGAGCGCCTTCCGCAGAAGTCGACGTTCTACTACCCGAAGCTGGGGACGGGACTGGTGTTCGCGCCGCTTTCACCCTAGCCCGAGTCGACGAGCTCGGCACGAGGATGTCGGGCTTGCCAGAGGTAGCAGTTGGCGGCGCTCAGCTAGAGGCGGACGAGGCGGGCGTTTGCGATACCCTCGACGGCCTCGATCGCGGCAAGGTCGGCGGCGTCCGGGGCGTCGTCGAGCATGAGGACCATGAGGGCGCGGCCACGGGGGCTGCTGCGCCCGACGCGCATGGCGCTGATGTTGATGTCGCGGGCGCCGAGGAGGGTGCCGAGGTGGCCGATCATGCCGGGGCGGTCCTCGTTTTCGCAGACGAGGAGGAAGCCGCCGGGCTCGGGCACGAGGTCGATGTCGAGGTCGTTGATGCGCACGATGCTGGGGCGCGAGTGGCTGGCGGTGCCGCTGATGGTGACCTCGGCATCGCTGCTGCCGACGCGCAGCTCGATGAGGTTGTGGAACTCCTCGTGGGAGGCGCGCAGGCGCTCGTCGATCGTCCAGCCGCGGGCCTCGGCGATGCTGGTGGCGTTCACGAGGTTCACGTTCTGCTCGCTGATGGGGCTGAGCAGGCCGCGGATGGCGAAGGCCTTGAGCGGGGTGACATCGTGCTCGGCGATCTCCCCGAAGAAGGCGAGATCGATGGTGGTGAGCTGGCCGCTCAGGAGCTGGGTCGCGACCGTGCCGAGGAGCTCGGCGACGGCGAGGTAGGGACCCACGACCTCGAGGGTCTCGGGAGGCACGAGGGGGGCGTTGACGGGGTAGCGGGGCGGGCGCCCGGCGAGTACATCGAGGACCTGCTCGGCGACATCGATGGCGATGCGCTCCTGGGCCTCGACGGTGGAGCCGGCGAGGTGGGGGGTGACGATGATGCGCTCTTCCTCGAAGAGGGGGTGTTCCCCGGGCGGCTCCGAGGTGAACACGTCGAGCGCGGCGCCCGCGACCTTCCCCGAGCGGACGGCCTCAAGGAGGTCGTTCTCGTCGATGATGCCGCCGCGGGCGGCGTTCACGAGTCGCACGCCGTCCTTCATGGCGGCGAACTGCTCGCGGGCGACCATGCCGCGGGTGGTGGCGGTGAGGGGGGTGTGGACGCTGATGAAGTCGCTCTCGGCGTAGAGCCTGTCGAGCTCGACCGGGAGCGCGCCAAGGGAGCGGACGCGCTCGGCGGGCACGAAGGGGTCGCTGGCGACGACGTTCATCTCGAAGGCGAGGGCGCGGCGGGCCATCTCGGAGCCGATGGGACCGAAGCCGATCAATCCGAGGGTGTGGCCGCGAAGCTCGGCGCCCATGAAGGCGCGCCGGTCCCACTGGCCGCCGCGCAGGGAGCGGTCGGCGCGGGGGATGTGGCGGGCGAGGGCGATGAGCAGGGCGAAGGCGTGTTCGGCGGCGGCGATGGTGTTCCCACGGGGGGCGTTCACGACGACGATGCCGCGCTCCGTGGCGGCCTCGAGGTCGACGTTATCGACGCCGGTGCCGGCGCGGGCGATGACCTGCAGGTGTTCCGCGCCGGCGAGCGTGTCGGCGGTGACCGTCACGCCGCTGCGCACGACGAGCCCCTCGTAGCCGGCGAGGGCCTCGCGGAGCTCGTCGGGCGGGAGCCCCGTGCGTACGTCGACGTCGGCGCCTTCGCGGAGGAGGGCGACGCCTTCCTCGGCGATGGGGTCGGCAACGAGGACGCGTGGGCGGGGTCCGAGCTGGCTCACCGGGCGGGCTCGCTACGCCGTGGCCCGGGCGGGGGTTTCGGCGAGGAGGCGCTCGACGACGTCGAGGGCGGAGGCGACATCGTCCTGGGTGAAGTAGCCCAGGTGCCCGACCCGGAAGATCTTGCCGCGCAGGGTCTGCTGGCCGCCGCCGAGGACAACGCCGTACTCCTCGCGGGCGCGCCTGGCGATGGCGGGACCATCGACATCCTCGGGCCAGCGGACGGCGGTGACGGTGTCGGAGGCGAAGCGCTCGTCGTGGGCGAACAGATCGAGGCCCATCGCTCGCACGCGGTCGCGGGTGTACTGGGCGACGGCGTGGTGGCGGCTGTAGATCCCCTCGAGGCCCTCGGCGCGGAGCGACTCGAAGGCCTTGTCGAGGCCGAAAAAGATGGAGAGGGCAGGGGTCCACGGGGTCTGCTCGCGCTCGAGCGAGGTGCGCGCGCGGGCGAGGTCGAAGTAGAAGCGCGGCATCGTGGAGGAGGCGTTCGCCTCCCAGGCGCGCTCGCTGAGCCAGACGAAGGCGAGTCCGGGCGGGACCATCCAGCCCTTCTGCGAGCCGCTCACGAGGACATCGATGCCCCAGCGCTCGGCCGGGCAGGGGATGGAGGAGACGCTGCTGACGCCGTCGACGATGAGCAGAGGGCCGCGCTCACGGACGACCCTGCCGATGGCCTCGAGGGGGTTGGTGACGCCCGTCGAGGTCTCGTTGTGGGTGACGAGCACAGCCTTGATGGAGGGGTCTGCGTCGAGGCGGCGGGCGATCTCGTCGGGGTCGGCGGCGGCGCCCCACTCGAGCTCGTAGCGCTCGACCTCGGCGCCGTAGGTCTCGGCAATGGAGGCGAGCCGGTTCCCGAAGACGCCGATGGAGACGCCCAGGACACGGTCCCCGGGGCTGAGCACGTTGACCACGGCGGCCTCGAGGCCGCCCGTGCCGGAGGCGCTGACGGTCAGCACGTCGGTGGACACGCCGAAGACCCAGTTCAGCCCCTCGGTGACGCGCTTGATGATGCCCGCGAACTCGGGTCCGCGGTGATTCATCATGGGGCCGCCGACGGCTTCGAGGACGTCATCGGGGCACGGCGTGGGTCCAGGGATGCGCAGGTTCACGGCTCTGTTCCAGTGAGGTTCTTGCCGTCGATTCTCCCGCAGAGTGCGCGTACGAACACGAACCAGGAGGGATGCGCGTTAAGATCGCCGCATGTCTTCCGCTTTTCGGTCCATCCCCAGCGTGGATACGGTGCTCGGCGAGCTGCGCGCGAACGGCTCGTGGCCGCACGCCCTCGCCGTCGAAGCAGCACGCGCGGCAATCGCGCAGGCGCGGGAGACCGTGGGCGAGGGGGGATCCCCGCCCGACCTCGCGACAATCTCGGCGGAGGCGGAGGCGATCCTGGCGGGGCTGGCGCGCCCCTCGCTGCGGCGGGTGGTGAATGCGACGGGGGTCATCCTGCAGACGAACCTCGGGCGGGCGCCGCTGAGCGAGCGGGCGATGGCGGCGATGGCGGAGGCGGCGAGCGACTACACGAACCTCGAGTTCGACCTGGAGGAAGGGAGCCGAGGAAGCCGCCACGAGCATGTGCGCGACCTGCTGCGGCGCACCACCGGCGCCGAGGACGGGCTCGCCGTGAACAACAACGCCGCCGCCCTGCTGATGGCGTTGCAGGTGTTCTCGCAGGGGCGGGAAGTCATTGTCTCGCGCGGGGAGGCGGTGGAGATCGGGGGGCGCTTCCGCATTCCCGATGTGCTGCGGCAGAGCGGGGCGCGGCTGGTGGAGGTGGGCACCACGAACCGCACGTACATCGACGACTACGCGGAGGCCATCACGGAGGAGACGGCGGCGATCCTGCGGGTGCACCGTTCGAACTTCCAGGTAACCGGCTTCACTGCGCGGCCGGAGCTGGGAGAGCTGGCCGGGCTGGCGCACGAGCACGGGGTGCTGCTGCTCGACGACCTCGGGAGCGGTTGCCTCGTGGAGACGGCCGAGTACGGGGTCGAGCACGAACCAACGGTGCGGGAGAGCCTCGAGGGCGGGGCAGACCTGGCGCTGTTCAGCGGGGATAAGCTGCTGGGCGGCCCGCAGTGCGGGCTGATCGTGGGGCGCGGGGACCTCGTGGCGACGCTACGGCGCCACCCGCTGGCGCGCGCCCTGCGGGTCGACAAGCTCACGATCGCGGCGCTGAACGCGACGCTGATGGCCTACGTGGCGGGCACGGAGCGCGAGGAGATCCCCGTGTGGCGGATGCTGGCGCTGGATCGGGAGCAGCTGGAGGTACGTGCACGGGCATGGGCGGAGGCGGCGGGCGCGGCGGGACGCGTGGTCGAGTCGCGGACGATGATCGGGGGCGGGGCGGCGCCGGGGGCGGGGCGCACGTCGTGGTGCGCGGCGCTGCAGCCGGAGCGGGGGGCGGAGTGGCTGGCGCGAGCGCTGCGGGAGGCGGACCCGCCGATCGTCGCGCGCGTGGAGGGCGGGGAGACCCTGCTCGACCCGCGAACGGTGGCGGAAGCCGACGACAGCCACGTCGCCGGCACGCTCGCGGGGCTGCTCGGGGCGCGGAGCCCTGACGACTCGCAACCGTAATGCGCGACCGTTGACCCCCTCGGAAATCGGGGCGTACAGTGCGGCCACCCTGTGTTCGATTTTTCACAACCGGGGATCGGGTAGCACGAACGGATCAGGCAGGAGGGGCAGTCGGACCCCATGACATCGGACATCCCCGAGGTGGTCATCAACCGGCTGCCGCTGTATGCGCGGGCACTGTCGGCGCTGGCAGCCTCCGGGGCGACGGTAGTCAGTTCGCAGACGCTGGGGGAACAGCTCGATGTGACGCCGGCGCAGATCCGGAAGGACCTGAGCTACTTCGGGCGCTTCGGCAAGCAGGGGCGGGGCTACAACGTGGGCGACCTGCTCGATCGCCTGCGGTCGATCCTGGGGTTGGATCGCACGTGGAACGTCTGCGTGGTGGGGATCGGGCGGCTGGGCCAGGCGATCCTGGAGTACGACGGGTTCGTCCAGCAGGGGTTCCATACGGTGGCGGCGTTCGACGCCTCGCCGGCCATCGCGGGCACGGAGGTCCAGGGGATCATGGTGCGGTCGATGGATGAGCTCGAGGGTTATCTCGCGAGCGAAGAGGTCGACATTGCGGTGGTGGCGGTGCCGGCGGAGGCCGCGCAGGAAGTGGTCGACCGGCTGGTGGCAGGGGGCGTCCACGCAGTCCTCAACTACGCGCCGATCTCGACACACGTACCCGAGGGCGTCTCCATCCGGCAGATCGACCCGGTCGTGATGATGCAGGGCATGACGTACTACCTGAAGGAGCTCGCGCCGGAGGCGAGCTAGGCAGGGGCGAGGCGTTCTTCGCGCGGGTCCGCCAGCTTCACACGGCGCAGGAACGGCTCGACTTCGGCGGGTGAGTGCAGGCGGATGAACTGCGTGCCCTCCCGCTGCATGCCGTCCATGGCGGCGGCGTAGGCGCGGCGGCGGCGGAAGTGGCTCTTGAGCGTCCACCAGATGAGGGAGCGGTCCCAGGGGAGGAAGTGCTCCCAGAGACGCTCGCGGTTCGTGCCCCAGAGGAGCTCGCGGGTACGCCAGCGCCGCCAGGAGCGCGCCAGGGTGCGGGGGAGCGTGACGCGCAGAGGAAAGTCGAGCCAGACGACCGTGTCGGCGGCGCCCCAGACGACGGGCCGCACGATGCGACCGTAGTTGCCGTCGATGGCCCAGCCAGGCTCGGCAACAGCTTCACGGATACGCTCCATGAGGATGTCGTCGGGCGTGGGGGTCCAGTTGGGCTGCCAGCTGAGGGCATCGATCTCGACGTGGGGCAGGCCGAGACGCTCGGCCAGGGCGGCCGCGAGCGTGGTCTTCCCCGAGCAGCTATCGCCAACGACGCTGATTCGCGGGCCCACGGCGAGGGGCGCGGCGGACGGGTTTTCAGGCACGAAGGGTGGAGAATAGGTCAGCGATCGGGTTGGGGGAAGAGGCCGACGAGCTGTTCCTCCTCGGTGGGGAGGCTGCGCTCGATGATCTCGAGGTGGTCGAGGGCGATGGCGGCGCCCACGGCGACGCACTCAAGGGGGCTATCGGCGACGTAGCAGGGAACGCCCGTCTCCTGCGTGAGCAGCTCATCGAAGTGGCGCAGGAGGGCGCCACCGCCGGTGAGGACGATGCCGTGGTCGATGACGTCGGCGGCGAGCTCGGGGGGCGTGCGTTCGAGGACGCTGCGGACGGCGGTGATGATCTGGCCGAGGGCGTCCTGGATGGACTGGGCGATCTCGTCGCTGTTGAGGGTGATGGTGCGGGGCAGGCCGCTGAGCTGGTCGCGGCCCCGAACCTGCGTGGAGATGCCCTCATCGAGGACGATGGCGGAGCCGATCGCGATCTTGATCTCCTCGGCCGTGCGCTCGCCGATGATGAGGTTGTGGCGGCGCCGGACGAAGCCCTGGATAGCCTCATCGATGCGGTCGCCGGCGACACGCACGGATTCGCTCACGACGATGCCGTAGAGGGAGATGACGGCGGCCTCGGTGCGCCCGCCGCCGATGTTGACAATCATGTTGCCGCGGGGCGTGCCCACGGGGACGCCGGCGCCGATGGCGGCGGCGAGAGGCTCGGGGACGAGGTGGGCGGGGCGGCGGGCACCTGCCTGCTCGGCGGCGTCGCGCACGGCACGCTGCTCGACGCTGGTCACGCCGGCGGGGACGGTCACCATGATCTCGGGGCGGATGAGGTTGAAGCGCCCGGTCACGGTGCCGATGAAGTAGCGCATCATCGCCTCGGTCGTGAGGTAGTCGGCGATGACGCCCTCGCGCATGGGGCGGATGATGCTGAGGGCGCCGGGCGTGCGGCCCTGCATCATGCGGGCCTCGGCGCCGACGGCGACGATGGCGTCGTCGCGGTTATGTCGCGCTACGACGGACGGCTCGTTCACGACGATGCCCTGGCCCTGGACGAAGACGAGGATGTTGGCGGTGCCCAGGTCGATGCCCGCGCGCGTGTTCGTGAAGAAGCCAAAGGCCATCGCTACACCCGCTCCAGCTCGGCGCCAAGTCCGCGCAGCTTCTCGTCGAGGCGCTCGTACTTGCGGTCGAGGTGGTGGAGGTCGTCGATGACGGTGGTGCCGCTGGCAACGAGCCCGGCGAGGAGGACGGCCGCGCCGGCGCGCACATCGAGGGCGCGGGCGCGAGCCCCGTGCAGGGGCGTGGGCCCGTTGATGATGGCGGAGGAGCCGGTGCTGATGATCTCGGCGCCCATCTTGCGGAGTTCGGCGACGTAGAGCATGCGGTTATCGAAGACGCGCTCGTGGATGATCGAGACGCCTTCCGCCTGGGTCAGCAGGGCGGCCATGGGAGCGTGCAGGTCGGTGGCGAGGCCGGGGTAAGGGAGCGCCTGGAAGCCGACGGGCGCGAGACGCGGACCGGCGGCGACGCGCAGGGCGCCGTCTCGGGCCTCGACGGTGGCGCCGGCGGCGCGGAGTTTCGTGATGATGGCATCCATCACGCCCGCAGGGGCATCGACGAGCTCGACGTCGCCGCCCGTCATGGCGGCGGCGATGGCGAAGGTGCCGGCCTCGATGCGGTCGGGCACGAGGGCGAAGGTCGTGCCGTGGAGGCGTTCAACGCCTTCGACGGTGACGGTCTGGGTGCCGGCGCCGGAGATGCGCGCGCCCATCGAGCTGAGGAGGGCGGCAAGGGCCTGGACCTCGGGCTCGGTGGCGGCGTTGACGATGACGGTCTCGCCACGGGCGAGGGTGGCCGCGAGCATGAGGTTCTGCGTACCGGAGACGGACGGGTAGTCGGCGAAGACGCGGGTGCCCGTCAGACCCTGCGGAGCGCGGGCCTGGTAGTGCTCGCCGACGCGGTCGATGGTGGCGCCCATGGCCTCGAAGCCATCGAGATGGACGGCGATGGGGCGCTGACCGATGACATCGCCGCCAGGGGGCGGGAGAGCGGCGAACCCGTGGCGGGCGAGGAGCGGGCCCATCACCTGGAACGAGGCGCGGTTCTCGGAGACGAGGTCGATTGGCGCCTCGAGGGTGCCGACCTTCGCGGCGTTGATGGCGACGCGGTTGGGGGAGGGGCGCTCGACGGTGGCGCCGAGGTGCGCGAGCAGGTTGGCGAGGGAGTCGACATCGGAGACGGCGGGGACGTTATCGAGGAGGACTGGCTCGTCGGTGAGGAGGGCGGCGCACATGGCGGCCAGGGCGGCATTCGCCGAGCCCGAGATGCGCACGGACCCGTTGAGGGCGGCGCCACCGCGCACCTGGTAGCGCGAGCCGTGTGGGTTTGGAGTGGCCATCCTGAGGGTCAGTATGGGGGCGGGGTGAAAGCAGCCGC
Source organism: uncultured Anaerolineaceae bacterium (assembly GCA_964389725.1). Classification (GTDB taxonomy): domain Bacteria; phylum Chloroflexota; class Dehalococcoidia; order Tepidiformales; family Tepidiformaceae; genus UBA2991. The sequence continues at coordinate 74,572 of CAYMDV010000006.1, read as the reverse complement.
AAACCAGGGGGTCTGTGCTCTACACCGAACGAAGGGCGAGGGCGACGCCAGCCGTAGACTGGCGGGCGGAGGTACGGCATGACCGACGCCCTTGAGACACGGCCCTGCTTCGCGGCCTTCCACGTCGAAGACGTGGAGGCATCTGCCCGCTTCTACCGGGACGGCCTCGGGATCGCGCTGGAACGGGACGAGGGGCGCGAACACGAGGAGGTCTCGTGGCATGCGCCCTACTTCCACTTCGCCCTCTTCCCGCAAGAGGCAGCACCCGAGCCAAGGCTGGGGTTCTTCGTGGAGGACCTTGACGCGGCGCACGAGCGGCTGGTGGCGATGGGGGCGACGGTGGAACAGGCGCCGTACGAGGCGCCCTGGGGGCGGGACGCGCGCTACCTCGACCCGGACGGGAACCTGATCAGCCTGACGGAGCGGCGGACGCACCACACGCAGGGTCTGTAGGCGGTCCTAGCCTCCGGGCATGGGCGGGCCGGGACGCCGGCGGCGGCGCTCGGCGACGCGCAGACGCAGGAGGGCGCGCTGCATGGAGGCCTGGGCGCGGGCGAGGTCGGCCTCGCTGACGCCTTCGTCGCGGGCGCCGGCAAGCTGCTCCTCGGCGCGCCGGCGGGCGGCTTCGGCGCGGTCCACATCGATGTCCTCGGCTGCCTCGGCGACATCGGCGAGGACGGTGACTCGGTTGCTGTGCACTTCGAGGAAACCGCCGCCGATGGCGAAGGCGGACTCGTCGTTGCCGCGACGGAAGATGAGCTCGCCGTAGTCGAGCGTTGTCATGAGGGGCGCGTGGCGGGGCAGGATTGCGAGTTGCCCCTCACTCCCGGGAGCGATGAGCACCTCGACGTCCTCTTCGGTGCGGACGACCCGCTCGGCGGTGACGATCTCGACGAAGAGCGGCACTAGCCTTCCTCGCTCAGTCGCTGACCTTCTTCGACGGCCTCTTCGATAGAGCCCTTCATGTAGAAGGCCTGCTCGGGGAGGCCATCGTGCTGGCCTTCGAGGATTTCCTTGAAGCCGCGCACGGTGTCGCGGATGGAGACGTAGCGGCCCTCACGGCCGGTGAAGGTCTCGCCCACGAAGAAGGGCTGCGTGAGGAAGCGCTGGAGCTTGCGGGCGCGGGCGACGGTGAGCTTGTCCTCGTCGGAGAGCTCATCGATCCCGAGGATGGCGATGATGTCCTGGAGGTCCTTGTAGCGCTGGAGGACGCCCTGCACATCACGGGCAACCTCGTAGTGCTCGTCGCCGACGATGCGGGGCTCGAGCGCGCGAGAGAAGGAGGTGAGGGGGTCCATGGCCGGGTAGAGCGCCTGCTCGGCGAGGGAGCGCTCGAGCGCGACGACGGCATCGAGGTGGCCGAAGGTGGTGGCCACGCCGGGGTCGGTGTAGTCGTCCGCGGGCACGTAGATGGCCTGGAAGGACGTAATCGAGCCCTTCTTGGTGGAGGTGATGCGCTCCTCGAGGTCGCCCATCTCGGTGGAGAGGGTGGGCTGGTAGCCCACGGCGGAGGGCATGCGCCCAAGGAGGGCGGACACTTCCATGCCGGCGAGGGTGTAGCGGTAGATGTTGTCGACGAAGAAGAGGACGTCGCGGCCCTGCTCGTCGCGGAAGTACTCGGCCATGGTGAGGCCGCTGAGGGCGACGCGGAGGCGGACCCCCGGGGGCTCGTTCATCTGGCCGAAGACCATGGACATGCGGGGGAGCACGCCCGATTCCTTCATCTCGTTCCAGAGGTCGTTACCTTCGCGGGAGCGCTCGCCCACGCCGGCGAAGACGGAGAAGCCGCCGTGCTCGCGGGCGATGTTGGAGATGAGCTCCTGGATGATGACGGTCTTGCCGACGCCGGCGCCGCCATAGAGGCCAACCTTGCCGCCGCGCACGAGGGGGGCGATGAGGTCGATGACCTTGATGCCCGTCTCGAGGATGGAGGGCTGGGTCTCCTGCTCCTCGAAGGAGGGGGGTTCGCGGTGGATGGCCCAGCGCGGGGCCTCTTCGGGGACGGGGAGGTCGTCGATGGGGTCGCCGAGCACATTGAACATGCGCCCGAGCGCTTCCTCGCCGACGGGCACGGCAATGGCCTGGCCGGTGTCGGTGACGGCCATGCCGCGGGTAAGACCGTCGGTCGAGTCCATGGCCAGGGCGCGGACCCAGTTGTTGCCGACGTGCTGCTGGACCTCGACGATGAGGTGGGTGCCGTCCCCGCGGTCGATGCGGAGGGCGTTGTAGATCGCAGGCAGCTGGTCGGGCGGGAACTCGACGTCGATCACGGTGCCGATGATCTGGACGATGCGTCCCTCGGCAGTAGCGGCGGTGACCATGATGGGCTCCTCTCGGGTTGGCTCAGGATTTGGCGCGGAAGCGCGCAAGGCGCTCCGCCAGTTCGGGCCCCGCGCCGGGGCTGGTACGTCGTTCGAAGGCAAGGCCTTCGGCCTGGGTGTAGTTCTGGCCCTCGTTCACGAGGCGCTTGCCGGCGCGCAGCGTGTGCCACGAGTTTCCGGCGATCTGCGCGGCCATGGCGGCCGCCGCCTCGTCGAGCTCGGCGTCGGGGACGACGCGGTTGGCGAGGCCGATCTGGACGGCCTCATCGGCGCCGACGCGGCGGGCGGTGTACATCATCTCCTTGGCGAGGAGGGGTCCGATGCGGCGGGGGAGGCGCTGGCTCATGCCCCAGAGGGGGGTGAGCGCCCACTCGCCGTGGGAATCGCAGAAGATGGCGGACTCGCCGGCGATACAGAGGTCGGCGGCGAGCATCAGCTCGAGGGCGCCGGTGTAGCAGGCGCCCTTCACCGAGGCGATGACGGGCTGGGGCAGGGCCTCGATCATGTCGAGCGTCTCGGCCTGGTAGTCGGGGGCGGGCGTGGGGTCGCCCATGGCCTTCAGGTCGTTGCCGGCGCTGAAGGCGCGGCCGGCGCCACGGAGGACGACGCAGCCGACCGAGTCGGTCTCGTTGGCGAGGGCAGCGGCGTGCTCGCGCAGCTCGGTGAAGAGCGGGATGTTGAGCGCGTTCAGGGCCTCGGGGCGGTTGAGGGTGAGGGTGGCGACGCCGTCGCGGTCCTCGCGCAGGACGAGCTCGCTCATGCGGGCACCCCCGCGATCTCGGCAAGGTCGACTTCCTGGAGCGACTCGAGGGTGCGGTCCGGGTCGGGGAGGGGCAGGCCGCGGGTGTAGTCGGTGCGGACGGCCCAGCAGGTCATGCCGGCGGCACGGGCGGCCTTGATTCCGGCGGGAGCATCCTCAATGGCGAGACAGTCCCGCGCGGCCACACCGAGGAGTCCGGCGGCGCGCAGATAGATATCGGGAAGGGGCTTGCCGTGGGTGATGTCGTTGCCGGCGACGATGACGTCGAAGGCATCGAGAATCCCGAGCCGATCGAGGCAGACCTCGACGTTCGCACGGTGCGAGGAGGACGCGACGGCGAGGGGCAGACCGAGCGCCTTCAGGCCCCGGACGAGCTCGACGGCGCCGGGCAGGGGGGAATCGACGGAGGCGTAGGCCTCGGCGACGAGCGCGGAACAGCGCTCGCGGTAGTAGTCGGCCGGGCGGGGCAGGCCAAGGTCCTCGACAAAGGTGCTCCAGCCGGACTTCGTGCCCATGTACTGCTTGTAGCGATCGAGGGGGAAGCTGATGCCGTCTTCGGCGAGCACCGTGTTCGCCGCGGTGTAGTAGAGCGGCTCGCCATCGACGAGCACGCCATCCATATCGAAGATGACCGCGGCGAAGGGCAGGGCCTCACTCATTGACGACGGCCTCGGCGCCACCAACGATGTCGAGCAGCTCGGTGGTGATCTGCTCCTGGCGGGCCTTGTTGTAGGTGAGGGTGAGCTCGCGCTCGATCTCGTTGGCGTTGTCCGTCGCGTTCTTCATGGCGACCATGCGGGCGGACTGCTCGGAGGCCGCCGACTCGAGAATGGCAGTGTGAATCTGCATCTCCACGTAGCGGGGCAGGAGGCGCTCGAAGACCTGACCGGGATCGGGCTCGAAGATGTACTCCTGGCGCAGGGCCTCGGCCTCCGCCTCGTCCTCGGCCGCGGGAGGCTCGACGGGAAGCAGGCGGCGCACGACGGGCCGCTGGTTCACGGTGCTGACGAACTCGGCGAAGCTGATGAAGACCTGGTCGACGCTCCCGGAGAGGTAGTCGTCCATGACGAGGCGGGCGATCACGCTCGTATCGGTGAGAGCGGGGTAGTCGCCGAGGTCGGTGAACTCGGCGGCGACGTTCTGGCGGGAGCGCACGAAGAAATCGCGGCCCTTGCGGCCCACCGCGACGATGGCAGTGGGCGGCTCGGCCTCGGCGACGAAGGAGCCGGCGCTGTTGTTCAGGTTGGCGTTGAGGGCGCCGCAGAGGCCACGGTCGGGAGTGACATGGAGGATGCCGATGTTCTCGACCGGGCGCTGGGTGAGGAAGGGGTGGGACTCGTCGCTGTCGCCATCGCCGCCGCCGGGGGCGGTTGAGGCGAGGGAGCCGAGGACGAGCTGGATCTTCTCCGCGTAGGGGCGGCCCTCGGTGGCGCGCTCCTGGGCGCGGCGCATCTTGGAGGCCGCCACGAGCTGCAACGCGTTCGTGATCTTGGCGGTGTTCCGAACGGAGCCGATGCGGCGACGGAGCTGTTGGATGGTGGGCATGGCGCTCCCTAGTAGGGGACGGTCTCCTTGAATTCGGCGATGGCGGCACGAAGCTCCTGGTCGGTCTCGTCGCTGATGGTGCGCTCGGACTCGATGCGGGCGGAGAGGTCGGGCTGGTTGCTGGAGAGGTAGCTGGTGAAGGCGGTCTCGAAACTCGCGATCTTCTCGGTGGGCACGTCATCGAGGAGGCCGTTGGTGAGGGCGAAGATGACGGCGACCTCCTCGGCGAGGCTGAGGGGCGCGAACTGGGGCTGCTTGAGCACCTCGTTGGCGCGCAGACCGCGCTCGAGCTGCCGCTGGGTGGCGGCGTCGAGGTCGCTGGTTCCGAACTGGGCGAACGCCTGGAGCTCGCGGAACTGGGCGTGGTCGAGCTTGAGGCGCCCGGCGACGGAGCGCATGGCGCGGGTCTGGGCGGAGCCGCCCACGCGGCTCACGGAGAGACCGACGTTGAGGGCGGGGCGGATGCCGGCGTTGAAGAGGTCCGGCTCGAGGTAGATCTGGCCGTCGGTAATGGAGATGACGTTGGTGGGGATGTAGGCGGACACGTCGTTCGCCTGCGTCTCGATGATGGGGAGGGCGGTGAGGGAGCCGCCCGCCTCCAGCTTGGCCGCACGCTCGAGCAGGCGGCTGTGGAGGTAGAAGACATCGCCGGGGTAGGCCTCGCGTCCGGGAGGGCGGCGCAGGAGGAGGGAGATCTGGCGATAGGCCCAGGCGTGCTTGCTGAGGTCGTCGTAGATGATGAGGGCGTCGCGCCCGCTCTCCATGATCTCCTCGCCCATGGCGCAGCCGGCGTAGGGGGCGAGGTACTGGAGGGCGGCGGACTCGGAGGCGCCCGCCGCGACGATGATGGTGTGCTCCATGGCGCCGTTCTCTTCGAGCTGGCCGAGCACCTGGGCGACCTTGCCGGCCTTCTGGCCGATGGCGACATAGATGCAGACGAGGTCGCCGCCCTTCTGGTTGATGATGGCGTCGAGGGCGATGGCGCTCTTGCCGGTGGAGCGGTCGCCGATGATGAGCTCGCGCTGGCCGCGCCCGATGGGAATCATCGAGTCGATGGCCTTGATGCCCGTCTGGACGGGCGTATCGACGCTCTGGCGGAGGGTGACGCCGGGGGCGATGCGCTCAACGGGGCGGGACTTGGTCGCGCCGATGGGGCCCTTGCCATCGATGGGGTTGCCGAGAGCATCGACGACGCGGCCAATGAGCTCGTCGCCCACGGGGACCTCGATGATGCGGCCGGTGGCGCGCACCTCATCGCCTTCCTTGATGTCCTCGTAATCGCCGAGGACAACGGCGCTGACGGACTCTTCCTCGAGGTTGAGGGCGAGGCCCATGGTGCCGTTGGGGAACTCGAGCAGCTCGGAGTAGCGGGCGTTGGTGAGCCCGTGGGCGCGGGCCACGCCGTCGCCGGCTTCGATGACGACGCCGACGTCGGTAGAGACGGACGGCGCCTCGAACTGCTCGATCTGCTCGCGGAGGATGGATGCGATCTCTTCGGCGCGAACGGCCATGCTGCTTCCCTCGTGTTCGTAGCGGGCGCTAGGCGCCGCTGAGCTCCTGGCGCAACCGCCGCAGGCGGGTGCGCACGCTGCCATCAATGAGATGGTCGTCGATGCGGAGGACGACACCACCGATGATGTCGGCATCGACACCGGCGGTGGCGGTGATCTGCTTCCCCAGGGCCTCGCCCAGGCGCTGCTCCATGGCAGCGATCTGGCCGGATTCGAGGGGGACGGCAGTTGTGATCTGAGCCTGGGCAAGGCCCTCGTGTTCATCCGCGAGGCGGTTGAAGGCTTCCGCGATCTCGCGTGCCTCCAGGGTCCGCCCCTTGGAGATGAGGAGCTTCGCCAGGTTGAGCGCGAGCTGGTTCACCTCGAGCGCGCGCTCAACGGCGGCCTGGCGTTCGGCGACGGGCACGCGTGGGGCGGCGAACCAGCCGGCGGCATCGGAATCCGCCAGAACGGCGGCGACGTCGTCGAGGTCGGCGCGCCACTGGGCGATCGCATCACCATCGCGAGCGATGGCGAAGGTCGCCTGTGCGTAGCGCTTTGCCGCCTGCCTGTCGGCCATCTAGCTGCGCTCCCCCAGCTCGGAATCGGCGAGGGTCTCCTCGATGATGCGCCGGTGGGCGTCGTCATCGAGAGACTCGCGGATTACGCGCTCGGCGGCGGTGACGGTGATATCGGCGAACTCCGCGCGGAGGTCGGAGATGGCGCGGTCACGCTCCAGCTCGATCTCCTGGCGGGCACGCTCGGTGGCCGCTTCGCGGTCGCGCTCGGCCTGCTCGCGGGCATCGTCCTGGATGCGGGACGCCACCTGCTGGGCGTTGGCCACGATCTCCTGACCCTGTCCGCGGGCCTCGGCAAGCTGCGCCTCGATGCGCTCCTGCGCGTCGGAGGCTTCGGCGCGGGCCTGTTCGGCCGCGCCGAGCCCCTCGGCGATGCGCTCTCGACGCTGGTCCAGCATGTTCAGGACCGGCTTGTAGAGGGTGAAGCGCAGGATGAGGAGCAGGACGACGAAGTTCGCGATCTGCGCGATCAGCTGCGGCAGGTTGATGCCGAGAGCGGTGAAGGCTTCGCCCATAACGAGCTCCCTTGGTGGGTGTGCGTTCGGCGAGCTAGATGACGAACGCGATGATGATGGCCGTGAGCAGCGCGTAGATGCCGATGGCTTCGGCAAAGGCGACGCCCAGAATCATGTTCGTCTGGATGGCAGCGCGGGCCTCGGGATTGCGGCCGAGGGCCTCCATTGCGCGACCAACGAGCATGCCGATGCCGATGGCGGGGCCAAGGGCGCCGAGGCCCATGGCGATGCCGGCGCCGATGGCCTTGGCGGCATCGGTCTCAAGCGCGACAAGGAAGAGAAGGTCGAGTACTCCCATGGTTGGTGGTTCCTCCCGTGTTTTGCCTCCCCGTCTCCGCGGGGAGCGATTCTCGAAGGGGCGAGGCTACTGCCCCGGGGTCCCCTGGGACTCCAGTTCTTCGTGGCCGGCTTCGCCTTCGTGGTCGTCGTGTTCCTCGTCGTGGTGCTCGACCGCCATGACGGCGAACACCAGCGTGAGGAGCGCGAAGACCGCGGCCTGGATGAAGCCGACGAAGAGCTCCAGGCCATAGATGATGTCGACGATGAGGAAGGGTAAGAGGAAGGTGAGCATCAAGATGAGCACCTCCCCGGCGAAGATGTTGCCGAAGAGCCTGAAGGCGAAGCTGATGATGCGAATGAACTCCGAGAGCAGCTCGAGGATGCCCACGAAGAAGGGGATCACGCCGCTGAAGTTGAAGAACTTCCCGAGGTAGCTGAAGCCGAGCGTGCGCAGGCCCCAGAACTCGACCATGACGAACGAGATCAGCGCGAGCGCGATCGTGTTGTTGACATCGCTATAGACCGAGCGGAAGAGCGGGATGATGAGGGCGAGCTTCTGGCCGGGGAAGTCGATGGCGCTCACCACGAGCTGGTCGCCAAGGGCGGCGCTGGGGACGGCGTGCTTCTCCGTGGCCGGCAGGAGCTTGGGTGCGTCGGGGTCGGCGTTGAGGGCGGCGACGGCCGCCGTAAGCATCTCGGGGGTGACCTCGGAGGGGCCGTGGCCATCGCCCCCTTCTGCCTCGAAGTCGGTGAAGGTCTCGGCCAGGAACACGATGTACCGGTCGAGGGCTTCCTCGGCGGAGACGGGGTTATCGGCTTCGGCGCCCATCTCGAAGTGGGCATCGTCGGCATTGGGGAGGACGAGGCCGATTCCGACGTTATCGACAAGCCAGCCGGAGGAATGCGCGATCTCCTCCGTGAAAGGCTCGTGGTGGGCGTGGTGCTCCTCGATGTAGTGGAAGACCTCGACGCCGATGTCCTCGGTCTTGCCGATGGCGTTGAAGAAGGGGAGAAGGCCCATCCAGTTGGCGAGGAGGATGAAGATGAAGAAGGTGGCGATGACGGGGAAGAAGCGGCGGGCGTTCTTCGTGCCGGCGATGTCCTCGAGCTGACCCATCAGGAACTCGATCACGGACTCGACGAAGTTCTGGGCGCCGGTGGGGATGAGCTTCATCGTGCGGGTGGCGAGGAAGCAGCCGACGAGGAGGATGAACATCGCCGCCCAGGCGGAAATCATCGTGTTGGAGATGTTGAGGAAACCAACCTTGGTGATGACCTCGGCGGGGACGATGATCTCGGGCTGGGGGCCGCGGGCGACGATGAGCCCGACGACGATCCAGGCGAGCGCCGCGATGATGATGAGGGGGAGCCTGAACCTTCTCACTTATCACCATCCGGGGCGCCGTTGGCGCCGCCGCCGAAGCGTTTCATGAAGGGAAGGAGCATGCGGATTCCGCCACCGATGGCCAGAGTCAACCCGAGGACAATCCCCAGGAGGATAAAGAGCGGCTCAAGCCCCGTGAGGTCATCGAGCCAGAGGCCAAGCACGATTCCGACGACGATGCAGGTGGCGAAATACCAACCTGCCCCCATGAGGTAAGCGGTGGGGGCAATCCAGCCGCCACGCTCAGGCTTTGCCATGACCGTGCCTAAACCGCGGGGATCATAGGGAGATTGTGAAGATAGGCGCAAGCGGAGCGCGGGATCGGTGCGCCGCTACTTCTGGGGATCGTCGAACCCGCTCAGATCGAGCCCTTCGATGAAGTCCTTGAAGGGGCCGAGACGCTCCAGCTCGGCGGGGTCGACGGGCTTCTCCGGCTCACGCTCGACGCCGTCCTCCATGTCTCCCTCGCGGATGACTTCGCCCCCCTGCTCGAGCACGGACTCCTCCGCGTAGATGGGCACGCCCGCACGCACGGCCAGGGAGATGGCGTCGGAGGGACGCGCATCGATCTCGACGGCGTCGCCGTTCACATTGAGGACGATGCGGGCGAAGTAGGTATCGCGGGCGAGGTCGTTCAGGAGGATGTACTGCACCTTCGCCCCGAGCTGCTCGATGACGCTGCAGAGCAGGTCGTGCGTCTGGGGACGGGGCGGGGTGACGTCGTGGAGGCGGAGGGAGATGCTCTCGGCCTCGTAGGGGCCGATCCAGATGGTCAGGTAGCGGTCGGTGTCCTTCTCGCGAAGGATGGCGATGCGCTGATAGCTGTTGAGGGAGAGCCGAATGCTCTCGATGCTCATCTCACGCATGGCCCACCCCCTGTCCGGACACGTCCGGCGTTCTCGGCTCGATGATAGGTGGGCGCGGCGAGGCGCGGCAAGGTGCGCCCCGCCTCAGGATCGCAGGTTGATGACGGTAGCGGCGGCAATAGCGACGGCAAGGATGGCGATGACGGGCTGCACGCCGAGCCAGTCGCCGAGGGCGCCGGCGCCGAGAACGGGCAGGGAGGCGGCCAGGGCCGCCATCACCCCCTGGGTGGCGACGACACGGCCCTGCAGAGGCAGGGGCACGCGGTCGTTGAGGACGGTCTGGGCGGCAACGCTGACGATGGCGTAGGCGAAGCCGAGGGGCAGCACGAGGGCCAACGCGAGGAGGGCTCCGCCATCGAAGTTGCCGATGTGAACGTCGTTGAGCCATACGAAAGCGCCATAGCCCGCGAGGAAGGTCGCCTCCTCGTTCACGAAGGCAAGGGCGAGCAGGAGGCCTGTGAAGGCGGCGAACCCGAAGGAGCTGAGGAGGGCGTGGGGCAGGCGGTGCGCGAGATACCCGGCGATCCGCAGGCCCACGACCATGCCGGCGGCGGCGGGGGTGAGGACGAGGGCGCCGATCTCGAAGGGCAGCTCGAGGACATCGCGGATGTAGGTGGGAATCAGGCCGCCGAGGATGATGAGCATCATCGTGATGAGGGTGAGCTCGATGGCGGCCTTGAAGACGACGGGGTCGCGGCGCATGGCGCGCCAGCCCGCCAGCCACGTGGAGCCGTAGCCGGCGGCGGGGTCAGGGGGAGGGGCGGCTTCCCCGACGACCGTGGCAGCGCCAGAGGGAAGGGCGGGGGCTTCTTCGCGGGTGCGGGGGACGGGGCCGATGCGGACGGCCTCGACAGCGGCGACCACGAAGAGGGCAGCAGCGACGCCGAAGAGCACGTCGGCGCGTTCGAAGACGCGCAGAATGACGGGGGTGAGCACCGCGAACCCGGCTATCTGCGCGGCTCCGCCGACGGCCTGGCCGATGGCGTTCGCGCGGGCGAGCTCGCCTCGGGTGACGATGGCGGGAAGGATCGAGCCTTCCGCCGTCGCGACGAAGGGCGCGCAGACGGCGAACAAGGCGGCGACGACGTAGAGGGTGCTCGCGCCACCGGGGTCGACGACGAAGGCGACACAGACGCCGGCGCGGGCGAGGTTGCCGAGGGCGACGATCAGGCGCCGGGGGATCGCGTCGGCGGCAACCCCGGCGATGACGCCCGCGATCGTCATGGGGACGACGAGGGCCAGCACGAGCAGGCTCGTGTAGAAGGCCTTGCCGGTCGCATCGAGGACGAGGAGGACGAGGGCGAGGTTGAGGCCGTTCTGGGCAATGCGGGCGAAGAAGCGGGAGGAGCTGAGGCGGCGGAAGGGGATCTGCTGGAGGAGGGCGGCCGGCGGGGGCGATTCGGCGGCATCGTCCCAGGCGGGGACGGCGCTCACGATCCGGCGGAGACGCGCGCCTTCGCGCGCTGCTCAAAGCGGCGGCGCTCGAGCATCACGCGGCGGCCGCACTCGAGGCAGGCGATGCCGATATCGGCGCCGACGCGGTAGACGCGCCACTCCCAGCCGCCGCAGGGGTGGCGGCGGCGCATCCGCCAGACGTCGCCGACGGCCACCTCCTCGCTCACGGAGAGGGGGCGTTGAGGGCGTCGCGAAGGTCGCGGGCAGCGGCGGCAGGGTCGGGGGCGCCAGCGATGCTGCGGGAGGCGTTCACGACCATCAGTCCCGGCTCGTTGCCCGCCGCGGCGACGACATCGGCGGGGTCGCCGCCCTGGGTGCCGACGCCGGGGATGAGCAGGGTCGAGCGGGGGGCGAGGGCGCGCACGCGGGCGAGCTCCTCGGGGGCAGTCGCGCCAACGACGAGGCCGACGTTGGCGCTCCAGGCGGGCATCTCGGCGGCGAGGCGCTCATACAGCGGGACGCCGTCGGCGAGGGTCGCGTTCTGGATGGTGGCGGAGCCGGGGTTGGAGGTGCGGCAGAGGAGGTAGATGCCGCGGTCCTCGTAGGCGAGGAAGGGTTCGACCGCATCGTGGCCCTGGAAGGGATTGACGGTGGCGGCGTCGAAGCCCCAGACCTCGAAGAGGGCGCGGGCGTAGGCGGCGGCGGTGTTGCCCATGTCGCCGCGCTTGGCGTCGGCGATGACGGGGATGCCATCGGGGATGGCGGCGAGGGTCGCTTCGAGGGCGTGCAGCCCGGGGATTCCGAACTGCTCGTAGAAGGCGAGGTTCGGCTTGAAGCAGGCGGCGTAGGGGGCGGTCGCCTCGATGAGGGCGCGGTTGCGGGCCGCGACCTCCTCGACGGGCGTATCGCCGGGCGGGTCGAGGCCCACGCAGACGAAGCTGTTGGCCTCTCGGCTGCGCATCGCGAGGCGCTCGACGTAGGTGGTCATGGCTGGGCCTCCGCGGCCTCGCGGGGAGCGAAGCCAAGCCTGGGCAGAGTCTCGAGGAAGGCCTCGCGGTTGCCGGAGATGATGAGGTCGAGGGCGCCTTCGGCGTCGGAGGGCGTTTCGAGGTCGAGTTCGGCGAGGAGGGAGCATGCGCGCTTCGCCACCGGCTCGCCCGTCCCGAGGACGGACACCCCGGGAAACTCGGCGGTGATGGCGGGCGCGAGGAACTCGTAGTGGGTGCAGCCGAGCACGACGATGTCGGCGCCTTTGGCGACGGTCGCGGCGAGGGCGGCGCGCACGGCTTCTCGGGAGGCGGGGGTATCGACCTCGCCGCGCTCGACCAGCTCGGCGAGGTCGTGGCCGACCACGCGGTCGATGGCGGTTCCCCGACCGAACTCCTCGACGACGCTCGTGTAGAGGTCGCCATCGAAGGTGCCGGGGGTGGCGAGGATGGCGACGCGGCCGCTGCGTGAGGCGCGGGCCGCGGGCTTCACCGCCGGGACCATGCCCACGAAGGGCACATCGAAGAGCTCGCGCAGGTCGGCGACGGCGGCGGCGGAGGCGGTGTTGCAGGCGACGACGATGAGCTTGGCGTCCGCATCGACGAGGCGCCGGGTGATGGCGAAGGCGCGCTTGCGCACCTCGCCGGGGTCGCGGGGGCCGTAGGGGAAGTAGGCGGTATCGGCGAAGTAGAGGGTGCGCTCGCGGGGGGCGAGGCGGCGGAATTCGCGGAGAACACTAAGCCCGCCGACGCCGGAATCGAACATGCCGACGGGTCGCGGGTCCATCCCTTCCAGCATACGGCTTCGACGGGCTTCCCGCCGGGCCGGACGTGCGTGCGCGGAGTCGAAGGGGCATGCTGCGCGGCATGACGAAGCGGCTCGACGTGGCCCTGCTGCCCTCGGAGGCGGAGGCGATGGAGGCGGACGCCTTCCTCGTCATCGATGTGCTGCGCGCGACGACGACGATCGCGACGCTGTTCGAGGGCGGACTGGCGGACCTGCTGGTGGCGGACACGATCGAGGCCGCGCGGGAGCGGGCGCGATCGGATGGGCGGGTGCTCTTCGGCGAGGTTGGCGGGCTGCCGCCGGAAGGGTTCGACCACGGAAACTCGCCCGTGGAGGCGGCAGGGCTGGAGGTTCAGGGAACGGGGGCGGTGCTGTTCACGACGAACGGGACGCGGGCGCTGTGCGGGGCAGCGGGCCGGGGGGCGGTGGCGGCGGCGGCGTTCGCGAATGCACGGGCGGCGGCATGCTGGGCGGCGGGGTACGAGCGGGTCGTCCTGGTGTGCGCGGGCAATGAGGGGGGAACGAGGTTCGCCCTGGAGGACTTCGCGGCGGCGGCGCGGCTCGTGCAGTTGATCGCGAGGGAGAGCCCGGGTCTGGCGCTGGGAGATGCAGCCGGCGTCGCGGCGGAGATCACGGGGTACGAGGACTGGATCGCGCCCGGCCTGCCGCAACGCACCGACCGCAGCGCGCGGCTCGTGGCAGGCGCCCACCACGCTCGCGGCCTGAAGGCGCTGGGGCTCGAAGCGGACATCGCCTTCGCCGCGCGCGAGGACACCTCGGGGGCGGTCCCGGAGGTGGTCGGGCACGGGGAGGGGTGGGCGCTGCTGCGGGCCGCGCGCTAGGCGCGCTGCTCCCAGCGGCGGCGCAGGTCGGCGAGATCGGCCTCGGTGGGGGGACGGCCGGAGTAGCGGGCGTGCTCGAAGGCGGCGGTGATGTCGTCGGTCACATCGCGGTGGAAGGCGCTCAGGAGGATGGGCGCGAACTCGTGCGGGGTCTGGGCGGCGGCGCGGGGCTTCCCCGCTCGGTCGGCCGACTCGAGGACCTCCTGGTAGAGGCGCACGACGCCTTCGCCGGTGGGACGGCGGCGGCCGCGGTCGCGGCGGAAGAGGCTGCGGGCGGCGTCGCGGAGGTCATCACCGAGATTGCCGGCATGCTCGGCCTCGGAGCCCGTGGCGCCATCGTCGTCGTCGCGGCGGCGGAGCATCGCAAGGATGAAGACGACGGCGGCGACGCCCACCACGCCGAGGAAGATCGCGCCGGCCGCGAGGCCCCAGCGCGCGGCCTGCTCCGCGAGGGACTCTGTGTCGTCCCCACCCTGGCCCGCCGCCTCCACGGCCTCGACGGGAGGCTCGGGGAGGTCGATCTGGGGCGGTTCCCCATCGCCGCCGAGGAAGCCGAGGATGAACTCGAGGATGTGGGTGAACACCCACGCGATGGGGTAGAAGAAGGCGTACGTGAGGAACCAGCCGATTGCGTTGCCCACCACGGCGGCGGGCGGTTTGAGCACGTCGATGAGCGGCTCGAGGACGATCCCGATGAGGATGACGCCGAGGACCGCGAAGGCGGCGGTGCCCGCGAGCATGAGGGTGGTGATCCCGCCCGAGCGCACGCTGCCGATCCCCGAACCGCTCTGGGCGAGCTGGGACGTGGCCAGCCCGGCGAGGGCGACCCCGTAGAAGACGACCCCGGCGCGGGTCACGATTTCCGACAGCTCACTGCCGGCCGACACGATGAGGGCGATGGTGACGAGGGCGAAGGGGATGGCCAGTGAACGCGGGGCGGTTTCGAGCCAGATGCCGCTGCGGGAGCGCCAGCCGGAGCGGGCCCAGGTGACGACCAGGAGGACGCCGCTGGCCATCACGGGAAGGACCCAGTCGCGCACGGTGCCGGTGGCGGTGACGAAGTCGACGAGCCAGCCGAAGTCCCAGAGGTAGAGGTCGCCGGCGTACTGGATGCGCATGGCGCCGTAGAGGACGACCAGCCCAAGGACGCCGATCGACACGATGCGCTTCCACCCCTCGATGGCGAACCAGTCGAAGGCGGAGGGGAGGAGAAAGGCGAGGAAGCCGACGATCACGAAGGCGGGGGCGCTCACGAGCTCGTTGCCCGGCTCGGGGAGGATGCGCATGACGAGCTCGCCGACCGTATAGAAGGCGAGGGCCTCGGCGGCGAGCAGCAGGGCGATGGCGGCGCGTCCGATCACACGAGCACCTCGCTGGACTCGTACCGGCGGCCGGTGACGCGCACGGGGAGGCCCTCCAGCTTGTCGAGGTCGACGCGATCGGAGGTGACGACGACGGCGACACGGTAGCCCTCGTCCTGGAGGCGGCGCATGGCTTCGGCGAGTTCGTCGGTGATGAGGGCGGCGGTGAGGACGAGGGTCGAGCCGAGGGGGAGGCGGCTGGCCTCGCGGCGGAGGCCGGTGGCGAGGTTGCCCATGGTGAGGGGCTGGACGACGGCAAGGGTCTCGAGGATGCGGGGGAGCTGGGAGCGGGCGCGGGAGGGGGCGAGGCGGATGGGGCGGTCGGAGTTGGGCAGGGAGCCGTTCGCGAGCAGGCCCACGGCATAGCGCCGGCCCGCCCCCCACACCGCCAGCGAGGCGGCCATGGAGACGGTGCGCTCGAGGTCGTCCTTCAGGTAGCCCTCCCAGGAGTGCTCGAGCGTATCGATGTTGAGGAGGACGTAGAGGTGCTGGACGGCGGAGGGCTCGTACACGCGCGACTGGAGCTCCCCGTGGCGGGCAGTCGCCTTCCAGTCGATGCGGCGCAGCGGGTCGCCGGGCTCGTAGTCGCGCAGGCCGGCAATGCGGAGGGGGTCTTCGAAGATGCGGTTGCGGCCCTTGGACTCGCCGAGGGGGCGATCGGCGGGGAAGCCGAGGTCGTCGAGGGCGAAGACGCGGGGGTAGGCGATGAAGGGGGTGAGGACCGGGTCGTTCCAGAAGCGGTGGAAGATGCCGAGGAGATCGGCGGAGTGGATCTGGGTGGGGCCGATCTGGAACTGGCCGCGTTCCTTGGCGTGGAGGCGGAGACGCCAGCGCCTCCGTTCGTACCAGCCGAGGGCTCCCCGGCGCATGAGCCAGCTGAGACCGGGCGCGGACGCCGAGGCGGGTGTCTCGCCCTCGATCTCGAGCTCGTCGGAGAGGGTGAGACGCAGGTCGAACCAGGGGAGGGGGAGGGGCTTGCGGTTCTCCAGCTCGACGCGCAGCTCAACCTCCTCGCCCTGGAAGGCGCGGATCTCGCTGAGCTCGTTGCGGACGCTGACGCGGCGGAAGAGGTACCGCGCCCAGAGGCGGCTGAGCGCGCCGACGATGAGGACGACGACGCCGATGCCCGTGACCATCGGCTGGCCCGTGCCGGCGCCCACGCCGATGAGGACGGGGCCCGCGAGCAGCCAGAGGTCGCGGAAGACCATGGTCTAGCGCCGGTTGCCGGGGAGCGGCGGCATCACTGGCGCTGCTGCCAGGGGGACTCGTCGCCGGACGAATCGGAAGGATCGGGCGGGCGGGACGACACGGTCGGCGCCGGGCGGGAGGAGGCGGCGGGGGCGGGGCGGGACCCGGAAGACGACGCGGTCGCCGACCGGCGGGCAGCCGGCTCGTCCTCGACGGGGACGGGCACGCGGGCGAGGACGTCCTGGATGAGGTCCTCGACCTCGCGGCCGCGAAGGCGGGTCTGGGTCGAGAGGATGAGGCGGTGGGGCAGGACGTGGGGGGCCATCGCCTTGACGTCGTCGGGGAGGACGAAGTCGCGGCCCGAGATGGCGGCGAAGGCGCGGGCGGAGCGGAAGAGCGCGAGGCTCGCGCGGGGGCTCGCGCCGAGCTCGAAGGCGGGCTCGTTGCGCGTCTCGCGCACGATGCGGACGGCGTAGCGGCGGACGGCCTCGTCGACGTGGAGGCGCTGCAGCGCCTCCGCCATCGCCACGAGGCGCTCGGCCGTGACGACGGGCTGGAGCGCATCGAGGGGGTTGGTGTGTTCCTGGCGAGCGAGGATCTCGTCCTCGTCGTCCTCGCCGGGATAGCCGAGCTTGAGGCGCAGGAGGAAGCGGTCGAGCTGGGCCTCGGGCAGGGGGAAGGTGCCCTCGAGCTCGACCGGGTTCTGGGTGGCGATAACGAGGAAGGGGCGGGGGAGCTGGGTCGTCTCACCCTCGACGGTGAGCTGGCGCTCCTCCATCGCCTCCAGGAGGGCGGCCTGCGTGCGGGGGGTGGCGCGGTTGATCTCGTCGGCGAGGACGACCTGCGCGATCAGGGGACCTTCGCGGAAGGCGAAGTCCTGGGCCTTCTGGTCGAAGTAGTGGATGCCCGTGATATCGGAGGGCATGAGGTCGGGGGTGAACTGGATGCGGCGAAAGGAGCAGCCGAGCGAGCGGGCGAGCGCCTTGGCGAGCGTCGTCTTGCCGGTGCCGGGCACGTCGTCCAGGAGAATGTGGCCCTCGCAGAGGAGGGCGACGAGCGCGAGCTGGACGATGTCGCTCTTCCCCACGATGACTTGCTCCACGCTCTCGCGAAGGGCGGTGGCGGTTCCGTAGACGGCGTCGACGTCGTGCTCGGACAGGCGGGTGGTGGTGGCATCGGTCATGGAGCGGCTCCCTGGCGGGCGATCGTAATGGCGGGAGGGGGCGGGCGCGACCGGCGTGGCAAACTGGAGCAATGGCCGACGTGCGCTCGATCGCGCTGGGCGACAACACCGTGCATCTCGTGCGGCGGGGCGGCGCGCGCCTGCTCGTCGACACGGGACCGGACTACGCAGGAGCGTGGGAAGCGCTCGGGGAGGGGCTGGCCGGAGACCTCCCGGAGGTAGTCGTGGCGACGCACGGACACCACGACCACGCGGGGCTGGGTCGGCAGTGGCAGGAGGCGGGCGTGCCCGTGTGGGTCGGCGAAGCGGACGGCCCGTTGACGGCGCGTCCGCTGCTGCAGTCGCCGGCGGAGACGGCGGCGATGCTCGCGTGGGCGGAGGGCACGGGCGCGCCGGAGGAGACGATGGCGCACGTGCGGGCGCGGGTCGCCTCGCGGCGGGAGGCGGCGCTGCGGGCGGCGGAAGCGGCGGAGTACCCGGATGACGGCGTGCGCTGGCCGACGGGGCTGCGCTACCCCCCGTTCAAGGCGGACCGGCTCATCGAGGGGGACGGCGAGGTCGCGGGGGTGGAGGTGGTGGCGGCGCCGGGACACACACCGGGCAATATCGTGCTGGCGGTGCGCGAGGAAGGGTGGCTCTTCTCGGGGGACCAGCTCCTGCCGGACGTCGACCCGCTGCCGGCCATCCAGTTCGTGGCGGAAGGGGAGGGGCTGCGGCGCTTCCCCTCGCTGGCGCACTTCGCGGCCTCGCTTGAACGGCTGCGGGACGGCGGCTTCACGCGCTGCTTCCCCGGCCACGGCGAACCCTTCGACGGCGCCGGGGAGGCGATCGCGGGGGCGCTGGGACGCATCGAGCGGCGCTGCGAGCGCGTGCGCGGCTCGCTTCGCAATGCGGGCCCCGCGAGCGTGTACGACCTCTGCGCGCGGCTCTACCCGCGCGCGACCGAGCGCCGCTTCTGGCAGACGGCCTCGAGCGTGCAGGGCCAGCTCGACCTGCTGGCATCGCGCGGGGAGGCGCGGGAGGCGGGCGGCCTCTGGGAGGCGTGCTAGCGGGCGCGGCGAGCGCCTATTATCGGGGTGGAACCAGGCGCTGGGGTGGCGGAACTGGCAGACGCAGCGGACTTAAAATCCGTGGCCGAAAGGCGTGAGGGTTCGAATCCCTCCCCCGGTACCAGGCTTCCATCTAGCTGGTGCAGTTCCTTGCCGGATTTCTTGACAGGACCGGATAGGCGGCCATAGACTCGCCGTGGCTTTGTTCGTCCAGGTGCCCGTCCCGGGAGAATAGGGAAGGCGGTGAAAATCCGCCGCGGTAGCGCCACTGTAAGCGGGAAGACGGAGCCGGCGCCCACTGTTGGGGAACCGATGGGAAGGGCTCGGCGACTATCCATCCCGTAAGCCAGGAGACCTGCCTGGACGAGAGGTGACATCTCTTCGCAGTAGAGAGGTGCCCTCGATCTCCGGGCACCGATTCCGGAATGGTCGAAGAAGGTACCTCCAGCGGAGAGCTGGAGGTTTTCTGTTGCAGGCCGCCCGACTCGCGACACTGCGTAGCTACCGCCAGATGGGCATCAGCACCCGGCTGGCGATCGGGACCGTGGTCCTGCTGGCGCTCGTGCTCATCGTCGGGCTCATCTCCCTGAGCCTCGGCCCGGTCGACATCTCCCTCCGCCACGTTGCCTGGATCATCCTGTCGGGGGTCGGCTTCGACACGCCCGAGTTCGGTCGGACGGACCAGCTCGTGATCGAGCAGATCCGCCTACCCCGGATCATCGTTGGCGCCTCCGTGGGGGCGGCGCTGGGCGTGGCGGGGGCGACGATGCAGGGGCTCTTCCGCAATCCCATGGCCGATCCCGGGATCATCGGCGTCTCGGCGGGCGGGGCGCTGGGGGCGGTGATCGCGATCGCGGCGGGCCTCACGGGGCTCTTCTTCCTGGCGCTACCCCTCTTCGCCTTCGCCGGGGCGATCGCGGCCGCGTTCCTCGTCTACGGCATCGCCGTCGCCGGGGGGCATTTCTCGATGGCGACTTTGCTGCTCGCGGGCGTCGCGGTGAACGCGTTCCTGGGGGCGATCGTCTCGGCGATCATCATCTTCCTGCCCGATAACGAGCTCCTGCGGGAGGTGCTGTTCTGGCTGGCTGGCGGGCTGGACGCACGCGCCTGGGAGCACGTGCGCATCGCAACGCCGCTGATCCTGGGGAGCACCCTGCTGCTCATGCTGCTGTCCCGCGACCTGAACCTCCTGATGCTGGGCGACGACGAAGCGCGCTCGATGGGCGTGCGCGTGGGCGTGACGCGCGTCGTGCTGCTGACGGTATCGGCGCTGGCCACGGGCGCGGCCGTCGCGGTGAGCGGAACGATCGCCTTCGTGGGGCTGGTGACACCGCACGTCCTGCGGCTGGCGCTGGGGCCCGACAACCGCGTGCTCATCCCGATGAGCGCGCTCGGCGGGGCCGTCTTCGTGATGGTCGCGGACACGGTGGCGCGGCTGGTCATCCAGCCGGCGGAGCTGCGCGTCGGAATCCTGACGGCGTTCGTAGGGGCGCCGTTCTTCATCGCCCTGCTCATCAAGAACAAGCGGCAGGTGTACTCGCTGTGAGCCTGCCGAAAGGAACAACCGTGACCCTCAAGCCACTCCGCCTGCTCATCGTGCCCATGGTCTTCCTCGCCCTGGGGCTGGCCGTCGCCGCCTGCTCCGACGACGAGGAGGCGCCCCAACCGACACCCGTCGCCACGGAAGCCGCGGCGACGCCCGAGCCGACGGAGGCGCCCACCGAAGCGCCGACGGAAGCCCCGGCCGCTACACCGGAGCCGACGCCCGATCCGACCCCGGTGGCGACACCGGAGCCGACGCCCGAACCGACGCCCGTGGCGCGCTCGCTGGAGGGCGTGCGCGGGATCGTCGACCACACGAACACGGGCTGGCCGCGGGAGGTCGAGGGGCTGAACGGAGTCGTCAGCATCCCGGCGAAGCCGCTGCGCATCATCACGGCCTCGGTGGGGCACGACGAGATGACGCTCGCGGTCGTGCCGAACGAACGCCTCGTCGCGGTGGGGGGCACCACCAAGAACGAGACCTACTCGAACGTCTCCCACCTGGTGCAGGAGAAGGCGGAGATCTCGCGCGACCCGGAGATCATCATCGCCCAGTCGCCCGACATCGTGGTGACCAGCCCGTTCTTCCCGATCGAGGTAATCGAAGCGCTCCAATCGGCCGGCATCCCGGTCATCCAGACGGAGCTGCAGCAGAGCCCCGAGTCACGCATCAACGCGATCCTGCTGATGGGGTACATCTACGGCGAGGAGGAGCGCGCCTGGGAGTTCGCCGATGAGGTGGCGGCGCGCTACGACGCGCTCGTGGCCGTAACCGGCCCGAAGGACCCGAAGCCGCGCGTGCTGGCCCTGACGCAATACTCGGACACCCTCTGGGTGGCGGGTGGCGGCGCGACCGAGGGCGGCGTCATCACGGCCGCGGGCGGGCTGAACGCCGCCGAGGACGCGGGCGTGTCGGGGAACCAGACGACCAGCCTCGAGGGCGTGATCGCGATGGCGCCCGACATCATCATCATTCCCCAGCCGGTCGCGTTCGGGGCGGAGGAGTTCCGGCAGAGCCTGCTGGAAACCGAGGTGCTGGCCGAGCTTCCGGCGATCAAGAACGGCGCCGTCTTTGTCGTGGAGAGCAAGCACTTCACGACGCTTTCGTACTGGAACATCCGCGGAGCGGAGGAGCTGGCGCGCATGCTGTGGCCGGACGACTTCCCCGACCCGCCCGCGGACTCCTTCAGCCTGGCGGAGTAGGTGACGCCATGACGATGAACGGCAACACCCCGGCGGCGGTCGATGCGCGAGCGGTCTCCTTCTCGGTGGAGGCAAAGAAGCTGCTCGACGGGGTCGATGTGCGCGCGGGGCAGGGGCACTTCGTCGGGCTCATCGGCCCCAACGGGGCGGGCAAGTCGACGCTGCTGCGGACGCTCTCGGGCATCCTGCGGCACCAGGAGGGGGCGGTCTCGCTGGAGGGACGGGACCTCGAGTCGCTGCCGGCCCGGGACGTAGCCGCAATCCTCGCGCTGGTGCCCCAGCTCGCGCCCTACACGCAGGGATTCACGGCCTTCGAGCTCGTGTTGATGGGCCGCTACCCGCACCTGGGGCGCTTCCAGGTGGAAGGCCAGACCGACGACCGCATCGCGCGCGAGGCGATGCGGCTCACCGAGACGGAGGACTTCGGGCCGCGCACGCTGGATACGCTCTCGGGGGGCGAGCGCCAGCGCGTGTTCCTGGCGCGGGCGCTGGCGCAGCAGCCGCGCATCCTGCTGCTGGACGAGCCCACATCCAACCTGGACATCCTCCACCAGCTCACGATCCTGGGGTTGGTGCGGCGGCTGGTGGACGGCGGGCTCACGGCTATCGCCGCCATCCACGACCTGAACCTCGCGGCGCGCTACTGCGACCACCTCGTCGTGCTGAGCGAGGGGCGGGTGGTGACGGAGGGGTCACCGGAGGAGGTGCTCCAGCCGGAGACGATCGAGGCGGCCTTCGGGGTGCGGTCGGCGGTCTACCGGGAACCGGTCACGGGCGCCCTCGCGATCAGCCTCATCGAGCCGGCGGACGATGCGGCGGCTGCGGTCTCCGCGCCGAGCGCCAACGGGGTGGCCAGTGCCGCCGGACGCTGACTCCGCCGCCGAGCCGGCCGCGGAGGGCCCATCCGACGTCGGGCAGCGGCGGGTGCGGCACGGCCTGGTCGTCGTCAACACAGGCGAAGGCAAGGGGAAGACGACGGCGGCGCTGGGCGTCCTGTTCCGGGCGTGGGGGCGCGACTTCCGCGTGCGCATGTTCCAGTTCATCAAGCACTCGACGGCGAATTTCGGGGAGCACCGGGCGGCGAAGCAGCTCGGCATCCGCATCGAGGCGATGGGCGACGGCTTCACCTGGCTCTCGAAGGACATGGACCAGACGACCGCGCTGGCGGTCGCGCAGTGGGAACGCTGCCGGGAGGCGATCCTCGCGGGCGGGGAGGACATCATCATCCTCGATGAGTTCACCTACGCCCTGCACTACGGCTGGGTGCCGGTCGAGGAGGTGCTCGACACGCTGCGCCGGCGGCCGGAGGGGATGCACGTCATCATCACGGGTCGGAACGCGCCGGAGGAGCTGGTCGCGTTCGCGGACCTGGTGACGGAGATGCGCATGGTGAAGCACCCGTACCAGGAGCAGGGCATCCGCGCGCAGCCGGGGCTCGAATACTAGTTATGTCGCTTGGCGAGGTGATTGCAGGAGTCGCGCCGGCGGACGCGGGCGTGAGGGAGGCGGCGCGACGGCGGCAGGAGCGCCTGACGAAGCCTCCGGGGAGCCTCGGACGGCTGGAGGAGCTCTCGCTGCAGGTGGCGGCGATCCAGGGGACGGAGCGCCCGGTGGTGCGGGGGAAGGCGGTCGTGGTGGCGGCGGGGGACCACGGGGTGGTGGCGCAGGGGGTAACGGGCTATCCGCAGCAAGTGACCGCGCAGATGGTGCTGAACTTCCTGGCGGGGGGCGCGGCCGTGAGCGTGATGGCGCGGCAGGCGGGCGTGCGGCTGCTGGTCGTCGATGCGGGGGTGGCGACGCCACTGCCGGCGCATCCCGACCTGCGGGTCGTGGGTGTGGGGCGCGGGACCGCCGACATCACGCAGGGCCCGGCGATGTCGCGGGAGCAGGCGGAGGCGTGCGTGCTGGCAGGGGTGGCGCTCGCCAGGGAGGCGGCGGAGGGGGGCGCCGACCTGGTCGGGACGGGGGACATGGGTATCGGGAACACGACGGCCTCGAGCGCGATCACGGCGGCGCTGACAGGGGTCTCCCCGCGCGAGACGACGGGGCGGGGAACGGGGCGGAGCGACGAGGAGTTATCGCGCAAGGTGGAGGTCGTCGAACGCGCGCTCGCGGTGAACAACCCCGACCCGGCGGACGGCCTCGACGTGCTGGCGAAGGTGGGCGGGTTCGAGATCGGGGTGCTGGCGGGGGTGGCGCTGGGTGGGGCGGCAGCGCGGCGGGTAGTCGTGCTGGACGGATTCATCTCGGGGGCGGCGGCGCTGATCGCCCACCGCCTCTGCCCGGCCGCCGGCGATTACCTCGTGGCCTCGCACCGCTCGGCGGAGGCGGGGCACCGGGCGGTGCTTTCGCACCTGGGGTTGCGGCCGCTGCTCGACCTCGGCATGCGGCTGGGGGAGGGGACGGGGGCGGTGCTGGCGATGGGGCTGGTCGAGGCGGCGGCCGCGTGCCTGCGCGAGATGGCCACCTTCGACGAGGCGGGCGTCTCCGGGGCGACCGACGAGCCGGCGTGACGGGGCTGCGGACGGCTATCGGCTTCCTGACCATCCTGCCGGTTGCGCCGGCGGGGGAAGCGCGGATGACGCCTGCGCGGGCGTGGTTCCCGCTGGTGGGGCTGGGGCTGGGCGCGATCCTGCTGGGCCTGGACGCGGCGGCGCGGGAGGCGCTCCCGGCGCTCGTCGTGGGGGCGATCCTCGTGGCGGCGCTGCTCGTGCTGACGCGGGCGATCCACACCGAGGGCTTCCTCGATTGCTGCGACGGGCTGTTCGGGGCGTTCGAGCGCGAGGAGCGCCTGCGCATCCTGCGCGATCCGCACGTTGGCGCGTTCGCGGTCATCGGGGGGGTGTCGCTGCTGCTGCTGAAGTGGAGCGCGCTCGCGGGTCTCCCGGAGGGGGCGCGCACGGGGCTGCTGCTCGCCTTCCCGACGCTCTCGCGGTGCGGGATGGTCGCGACGATGGCGCTCTTCCCCTATGCCCGCGCGCAGGGGATGGGCACCGCTTTCCAGGACGGCCGCCACTGGTGGCAGGGCGCGGTGGCGTTCGCGACCGCGGCGGCGGTGGCCGTGCTGTTCCTCGGGGGTGGGGGCGCGATCCTGCTGGGGACCGTGGTCGTCCTGGCGCTGGGACTGGGGCGGTGGGTGACGGGGCTGCTCGGGGGGATGACGGGCGATGCCTACGGGGCTGTCAACGAGGTCGGGGAGGTGGCGGTGCTGGTGCTGGGCATCGCGCTGTTCGCCGCCATCCCCGACGTGTTCACGGCGCCGCTCTGGTAGACAGGATGTGAGGAACGACGGATGAGCAAGCGGCTGAGCCTGGTCCTGGGGGGCGCCCGCGCGGGGAAGAGTACCTACGCGCAGCGGCTGGCCGAGGACGGCGGTCGCGTGCTCTTCGTGGCGACGGCGGAGGCGGGAGACGCCGACATGGAGGCGCGCATCCGGGCGCACCGCGAGAGCCGCCCGCCCGCCTGGGACACGCTCGAGGAGCCGCTCGACCTCGCGGGGGCGCTGGCGACGGTGGCGGACGGCTACGACACGGTCGTGCTGGACTGCCTCACGCTGTGGGTGAGCAACCTGCTGCTGCGGGGTGGGGAACGCGAGGACGTGGACATCGACATCCCGGGGGAAGTGGGGGGGCTGCTGAGGGCGTACGAGCGGGGGGCGGCCTCGTGGATCGTGGTCAGCAACGAGGTGGGGCTGGGGGTGGTGCCGCCGACGGACCTCGGCAGGCGTTACCGGGATGAACTCGGGCGGGCGAACCAGATGGTGGCGGCGGCGGCGGACGACGTGTACTTCCTGGCGGCGGGTCTGCCGCTCACGCTCAAGGGGGGCGAGGGGCAGGGACGGTAGCTCAGCGATCGAGCCCCATGACGCGGTAGACGAGCTCCATATCGAGGTGCTCGCGCACGAACTCGGCCAGCCTGTCGTACTCGGCGTCGGGATCGATGTCGTCGGCCGGGGGTGGGAGGGAGCGGCCCTTGCGGTTCGCGACGTACGCGAGGATGCCGCGGCGCACCTCGCGGTTGTGGAAAAGGCCGTGAAGGTAGGTGCCAAGCGTGAGCCCCTCGTCGTCGAGGGCGCCGTCGGGCGTATCGACGGGCTGGCCGGAGCGGGCCTCGATGCGGAAGGGGCCGGGCGCCTCCTCCCGGGAGACGCCCATGTGGATCTCGTAGGCGTTGAGTTCGGCGCCCTCGCAGGCGGCGAGGAGACCGCGCGCATCGGCGACGTGGCCCGTGGCCTGGTGGGTCACCTTCTCGCGCAGGAACGTGGTGGAGGTAGGAAGCAGGCCAAGGCCGTCGGTGACAGGCCGGCGCGATTCCACGCCGTCGGGGTCGCGCAGCTTGCGGCCGAGCATCTGGAAACCGGCGGAAGCTGTCCCGCGCGGGCGCTTCCATCCGGTGGACCTCGGCGCCGGTTGCGGTGGCCGCGGACTCGTACTCGCCAAACGTCGGGGTGAACACGTCGAGGTCGCCGGCGGCCAGCGCCCGGCGGGTGACCTCCGCCGCCCCGGCAAGCCCCCGCACGGTGAAGGTCGTCCGGAGCAGGACCGCTCCCCCGAGGACGTAGGCAATCGGTCCGAGAGCGGAAAGACCGGTCATGGCCAGCCACGCGAGGACAGCGGTCGCGCCGACGACAAGCACGACCACGGCGCATCCGAAGGCGAAGGCCGCGACCGGCGGGCGCGGGGCGAAGCGCTCGAGGAAACGGACGGCACGCCCGACCAGGACGACGGGGTGCACGGCGGCAGGCGGCTCGGGGAGGACGCGGTCGAAGACCAGCGCGAGCCCGAGGACGGCGCTATCCAGCGCGAGGTTCAGCCACCAGTCCGAGAACATTGGCGACCATCATGGATTCCGCAACCGACATGTGCAGCAGGGGCGACGCTAGCACGCAATAGGGTATATTCTTGGATCAGACCTATCAATCCATCCGAATCCCTGAGGTTAGGGAGATATGGGGGGATATGCGCGCATACTGTCACTTCGGGCCGAGGGGCCCGAGGGGGTAGTGCGTAGGTTATAATGCACAGAGCACTAATTGCGGGAGCGACCGGTGGCCACCGACATAGCTGAGTCAACGACAGACGTATCGAACGGCGAGTTCTCCTGGGAAGACGCCCCACCAGCCCAACTCGCTGAGGGAGTTGTGCAGCTCGTGGGCGCCGTCGTGAAAGGCGTCGAGCGGCAGATTGCCCCCTCGGGCCTGATCACAATGGAGTTCAACATCCTCAAGTCCTTCCAGGAGAAGGACGAGTGGACGGTCACGCAACTCGCGGACGTGCTGCCGGCCGATGCGCCACGCATCAGCCGCCTCGTGACGAAGCTGGTCGAGCGGGGGTTGCTGCGCAGGCGGCGGCGCACCGACGACCGGCGCGTCGTCCTGCTGCGGTTGACGAACCCGGGCCAGGAGCTCGCCGACGAGCTCTGCGCTCGCGTGCACCAGTTCGAGGCGCGACTGCTCGCGGGCGTGAGCCCGGATGAGCTGGAGACGGTCCGCACCGTGACCGCGAAGATCCTCGCGAACCACGCTGCCGCGGAGCAGGCGCCAACCCGGTAGGGACTTCCCGCCCCGGAAGCAGGCGCGCCATGCAGGGGTGTGCGGATAGCAGCGTTCACTTCTGCAATCTTTACACACCTTAATCGAAACTTTCCTCAAATTCCCTAGCCCTCTGTTAGATTGATTCAGGTCTTGTGCCATGAATCAGCCACAAGGGGACCAGGACTCACAGGAGCCTGTCCGACAGTTCGACCTAGAGGGATGGGTGGAAGGGCTCGCTCAAGCCGTCGTTGCCGGCATCGAGCGGCAAACGGCGGCGCAAGGGCTAACGGCCGTCGAGTTCACCCTGATGCGGGTCTTCACCGAGCGCCCGGAATGCACCTTCCACGAGCTCGGTCAGGCCCTGCCGATGGAGGAAGAACCGCTCGGCGCGCTGGTGCAGAGCCTCATCGAACGGGGCCTCCTCCACACCGTTGACCCAGCGACGGAGAGCGAGTTGCCGTTGCTGGCGCTCACGCAATCGGGGCGGGAGCTCGTGTGGCGGCTGCACATCGGCGTGCAGGCGGAGGGGTCGAGGCTGCTTGCAGGCGTCACCCCGGAGGAGATGGAGACGCTGGCAGCAGTGGTCTCGCGCATCATGGCGAATCACGCCACCCTCGATTGGCGCTCGTAACCTGGGGAACGGCCGTACCGACGCCGGGTGAGCGTTCCCCGCTCGCTCCGGGGAGCCCCCATCTGTACTCCACCCCTGTCTGCCTCCGTGGACGCGGGACGCGCGCGGGCGGTATAAGCGCGGGAGCGGAAGGGTCGCGCCAGGAGGGGTGATGCAGGCAGGGGGTGTCAACGACGCGATCCGTTACGAGGCGGACGAGAGCAGCCCCCCGCTCATCGCCTTGAGCGTGGGGCTGCAGGGAGTCCTGCTCGGGGTCGCGCCGACCATCCTCATCGTGGCGATTACCGCGCAGGCGGGCGGCCAGGATGCCAGCTACCTCTCGTGGGCCGTCTTCGCGGCGCTGATCATCGCGGGGGTGTTGACAGCGCTCCAGGCGACCCGGTTCTGGCGGCTGGGGGCGGGGCACATCCTGATCATGGGGACGACCCCCAACTTCGTGGCCGTGACCGTGCTGGCGCTCGATGGGGGAGGCCCAGCCCTGCTGGCAAGCCTGATCGTGGTGGGATCCCTCTTCTACCTGGCGCTGGCGATCTGGTTGCCGCTGCTGCGGCGGGTCATCACGCCGGTCGTCTCGGGCACGGTGCTGATGGTGCTGGCGGTGACGATCCTGCCGATCGCCCTGGACCGCGTACAGGAAGTGCCCGACGACGTCCCCGGGGCCACCGGGCCGACGGTCGCGCTCATCACGTTAGCCGTCGCCACGGTGATGGCGCTGCGGGCTTCGGGACGGTGGCGGCTGTGGTCGCCGCTGATCGGGCTGGGGGTGGGGACGGCGGTGGCGGCGGCGTTCGGGGCATACGACCCCCAACCACTGCTCGATGCGGGCTGGGCGGGGATTCCCGCCGAGAGCGAGTTCCCGGGCTTCGACTTCACCCCGGGAGCCGAGTTCTGGGCGTTGCTGCCGGTGTTCGTGGTGATCCTGCTCGTCGGGGGCGTCAAGAACATCGGGGATAGCGTGGCGATACAGGGCGCCTCGCGCCGCCGCCCCCGCGTGACTGACTTCCGGCTCGTGCAGGGATCGCTCAATACGAACGGGATCGGCATCTTCGTGTCGGGCCTGGCGGGAACGCCACCTACCTCCGTCTTCTCCTCCACCAGCGTCTCGCTGGTGACCCTGACGGGGGTCGCCTCGCGGAACGTCGGGTACGTGATCGGGGCGGCGCTCGTGGTGCTGGCGCTGTTTCCGAAGCTGCCGGCGCTGGTGCTGACGATCCCCAACCCGGTAATGGGGGCGTTCCTGCTGACCGCCATCGCGCTGATCTTCGTGGGCGGGGTCCGCACGGTTGTCCAGGACGGGCTCACCGCGCAGAAGATGCTGGTCGTGGGGATCGCGTTCTCGCTGGGGGCGGGGATCGAGACCCAGACGATCTTCGCGGACATGATCGGGGGCACGTGGGGCAAGCTGCTCGACAACGGGATGCTGGTCGGCGCACTGGCGGCGGTCGTGATGACCATATTCCTGGACCTGACCAGCCCGCGGACGGGCGGGCGGCTGCAAACGAAGCTGCACGCCGCATCGCTGCCCGAGATCGACGGGTTCGTGCGCGGGGTTGCCGGGCGGTTGGGGTGGAACGAGGCCTCGACGGACCGGCTGGGGGCGGCGGCCGAGGAGGCGCTGATGAGCCTTATCCCGGCCGACCAGGAAGGCGAGGCCGAGGATGCCCCACGCCTGATCATCGTGGCGCGCCCGGACGCAGGGGCCGTGGAGATGGAGTTCCTCGCGGTCTTCGACGAGGAGAACCTGGAGGACCGGCTGACCTACCTGGAGGAGGAATCGGAGGGGTTGCAGGAGGGCGAGATTTCGCTGCGGCTCCTGCGGCACTACGCCTCTTCGGTGCACCACCAGAAGTACTTCGGGCTCGATGTCGTCACCGTGCAGGTGAAGGGCTCGCGCTAGGGGACAGAGGGTAGGCCCGCCCACGGGAGCCGGACGGTGCTCCGTGCTATGTTCCCACCCACGAGAGGCGCGCCGGCGCCGGGGAGCAGTTGATGCCCGAGTACGACCCGAACGCGATGCCGACGGACGAGCCCATTGCCATCGTGGGCATGGCCTGTCGCTTCCCGGGGGCGGAGAACCTCGACGCGTTCTGGAGGTTGCTGGAGGCGGGCGAGAGCGGCGTGATCGAGGGCGAACCCGGGTCCGGGGTCGGGCGCATCGGCGAGCTCTTCCCCGAACCCGACGTGCAGAGCGAGGCGTGCCGGTTCGGCGCGTACGTGGACGAAATCGACCAGTTCGATGCGTCGTTCTTCCGCATCTCGCCGGTCGAGGCGCAACTGCTGGACCCGCAGCAGCGGATGATGCTGGAGACGAGCTGGCAGGCGCTGGAGGATGCGGGGATCGACGCAGAGGGGCTGGCGGGCAGCCGCACGGGGGTCTATGCGGGGATCAGCAACTACGACTACCGGTGGCTGATCATGGACTCGACCGACACGGCGGAGCCGATGACCAGCCTCTACTCGGTCAGCGGCACGTCCTTCAATACGGCCATCGGGCGGGTTGCGTTTGCACTGGGCCTGCACGGGCCCGCGATGGCGGTCGATACGGCCTGCTCGTCGTCGCTGGTGGCGGTTCACCAGGCGGCGGCGGGGCTGCAGCGGGGCGAAGCCGACCTCGCGCTGGCCGGTGGCGTTCACGCAATCGTGTCGGGGCGGCTGACTGAGCTACGCGGCAATGCGGGGATGCTGGCGCCGGATGGCCAGTGCAAGACGTTCGACGCCGCCGCGAACGGCTACGTGCGGGGCGAGGGCTGCGGCATCGTGGTCCTGAAACGGTTGAGCGAGGCGGAGGCGGACGGGGACCGCATCTGGGGCGTGATCGCGGGCTCGGCGGTGAACCAGGACGGCGCCACTCCCGGCCTCACGGTCCCGAGTGGGGAGGCGCAGGAGCGCGTCGTCGAAGATGCACTGGCGCGGGCGGGCGTGCAGGCGTCCGACGTGGACTACGTGGAGGCGCACGGGACGGGAACGCCGGTTGGCGACCCGATCGAGGCGCAGGCCATCGGGACGGCCTACAGCCGGGGTCGCGATCCGGGAAACCCGCTGCTTATCGGATCGGTGAAGACGAACATCGGCCACCTGGAGGCGGCAGCGGGAGTCGCGGGCCTGATCAAGGCCACCCTCGCCGTCGAGCGGGGCGTGATCCCCCGGCACCTGAATTTCCAGGAGCCGAACCCGGCGATCGACTGGGAGAAGCTGCCCCTGCAAGTGGCGACGGAGACGACGCCCTGGCCGGCCTCCGAGCGGCCGCCGCTGGCAGGCGTGAGCGCCTTCGGGTGGTCGGGGACGAACGCACACGTGCTCGTGCGGGGGCACGGGGCGCGCGACGGAGAAGGCGCGGGGCGCGCGTGGACGTCGGGCGCGGCCCGTCCCGTCGTCATCGACCTGCCCGAGCCGGCGCCCGGCGGAGTCGAGGCGCGGGCGACGCGGCTGCTGCCCCTCTCCGGGAAGTCGGACGAGGCGCTGCGGGAGCTGGCGGGACGGTACCTCGAGTGGCTCGAAGGGCGCTCGGAGGAGCTGGAGGACGGCGGCGCGGCGGCGGACGCGCTGCTCGCGGACATGGCCTGGACGGCGGGGGTGGGGCGCAGCCAGTTCGGCCACCGCGCGGGGGTCGCCTTCCGCGACGCCGCATCGCTGCGGGAGCGGCTGACGGCGCTCGCGGGGGCGGAGGAGGGGCCCGGGCCGGGCACGGCGACCAAGGTGGCGTTCGCGTACACGGGCGGGTCGAGCCAGTGGGTGGGCATGGGCAAGGTGCTCTACGAGCGCGAGCCGGTGGCGAGGGCGGTGCTCGACCGCTGCGACGCGGTGTTCCGCGAGGAGCGGGGCTGCGGCCTGCTGGACGTGATGTTCGGCCAGAGCGATGCCGGTGACCTCGACGACGCCGACTGGATGCAGCCGGCGGTCTACGCGCTGGGATGCGCGCTGGCGGCGCTCTGGGAGAGCGTAGGCGTGCGGCCGGCGGTGGTGGTGGGGCACAGCCTGGGCGAGATCGCGGCGGCGCAGGCCGCGGGGGTCTACAGCCTCGAGGACGGGATGCGGTTCACCGCTCGGCGCAGCCTGCTGATGGCGGGGCTGCCGGAGAAGGGGGCGATGGCGGCCGTGTTCGCGCCGGAGGATCGCGTGGCGGCGATCGTGGAGGAGCAGAACGCCGCCTCCCCGGGGCCGGCCGTGAACATCGCCGCCGATAACGGAGCGCAGCAGGTCATCAGCGGCCCCGAGGAGCACGTACAGGCGCTCGTGGAGCGCTTCGACTCGGAGGGGTTGTGGGCGAGGCAGCTGCGGAAGAGCATCGCGTACCACAGCGTCCTCGTGGAGCCCGCCCTGGACGACCTCGAGGCCATCTTCGAGGACCTGCACGTCGCGCCGCCCTCGAACGGCCTGATCAGCAGCACGACGGGCCGGCTGGTCGAGCCCACGACGAGGCCCGACGGGGCGTACTGGCGCCGGCACGCGCGGGAGCCGGTGGCCTTCCGCGAGTGCATCAACACGCTGGCGGAGGAAGGCGTGGAGGTGGTTGTGGAACTCGGGGCGCAGTCGGTGCTGGGGACGATGGTCGCCATGAACTGGCCGGGCGCGAGCGAGCCCTCGATCGTCGCGAGCCAGATCGGTCCCGCCGAGGCTGAGCAGACGGGCGACAGCGGCTTCGTGGAGGCCGTGGCGAAGGCGTACGAGGCGGGGCTCACGATCTCGTTCGAGGGGCTGTTCGCGGGGGAGGAGCGGCGGCGGATCTCGCTGCCGGGGTACCCGTTCCAGCGGCAGCGGCACTGGGTGGAGGCGCGGAAGCAGCGACGGCTCGCCTCCGGCCATGCGCTCCTGGGGGTTCGCCACGAATCGCCGCGGGGCGAGGTGCTGTTCGAGACGGAGATGTCGGAGGACGACCCGGCCTGGCTGGACGACCACCGCGTCTACGGGCGCGTGATCGCGCCGGGCGCGCTCTATGGGGCGATGGCGGCCGCGGCGGCATCGCCGGACGGGGACGGCCCGGTGGTGGTCGAGGACTTGCAGCTGCGAACGGCGCTGGTCCTGCCGGAGGGGGACGAGGAGGGAGGGGCCTCGCCCACCAGCCGCAACGTGCAGGTCGTGGTCGACGGGGGCGGAGCGGACGAGGCGCGACGGGTCGAGGTCTACAGCAAGGGGGTTGAGGACGAGGGCTGGACGCTGCACGCGGAGGGGCAGGTAGCGGCAGGCGGGGCGCCGGGGGCAGGCGAGCGGGTGGACGTGGAGGCGCTCAAGGCCGGGCTGGCGGAGGAGGATCCGGCGGCGTTCTACCGGGCGCGTTCCGAGGCGAACATCCAGCTTGGACCGCAGTTCCGAACCATTCAGCGGGTGTGGTGCGGGGAGGGGGAGGCAGTCGGGGAGGTCGCTCTGCCGAGCGGCATCGACGGGGCGGGCCTGGGGGTACACCCGGTCCTGCTCGATGGCTTCCTGCAGGTGATGGGGGCAGCGCGAACGCTCTCAGGCCTCGAGGAGGGGGACACCTACCTGCCCTTCGCCTGGGACCGGTTCTGGGTCGCGGGGAGGCTACCGGAGCGGGTGATCTGCCACGCCCGTATGCGGGAGAGCGAAGGCGGTGAAGCATCGGCGGAGGCGCCGCGAGAGACGCTGAGCGGGGACCTTCGGCTCTACACGCCGGAGGGCGTCGAGATTGGAGGGCTGGAAGGGTATGCGGCGAAGCGGGCGACGCGCGCCGCGCTGCTCGCGGGCACGGAGAGCGTTGAGGACTTGCTCTACGAGGTGACCTGGGAGGACCGGCTCCTTGCGCCGGGGATGGTCCCGGCGGACTTCCTGCCGAAACCGTCGGCGGTTGCCGCGACCTGGAGGCCGTTCTCGCACTACCTGGCGGAGGAGGACCTTGAGGTCGAGGAACGGGAGGCGCTGCTCCTGGACCTGGAGTGGATGGCGAGGTCGGTCGCGCTCACGACGCTCGAACGGCTGGGGTGGACGCGCACCGCGGGCGAGGTGGTCGAGCTGGAACCGCTGCGGGAACGGTTGAAGGTTCTGGACGTCCACCGGCACCTGTTCCGGCGAATGTTCGAGTTGCTGGCGGCGGCGGGCATCGTCGAGGCGGCGGGCGACGGATTCGTCGTGCTGGTAGGTGCGGACGAGCCGCTCCCCGAGGACATGCCCGCCAATCCGGCCGCGTTCGCGGACGAGATCGCGCCGAAGCACCAGCGCGGGGGCGCGACCGAAATCGAGCTGTTCCGGCGGTGCGGCGGGGCGCTGCTGGAGGTGCTAATCGGGGAGGCCGACCCGCTGACGCTGCTGTTCGGCAGCGGCGAACCGAGCGCAGGCGACCTGTACAAGCTGGCGCCCGCGGCGCGAGCGGCGAACCGCATGCTCGGCGATGCCGTGGCGGAGCTGATGCACGACCTGCCGGAGGACCGGAGGCTGCGCGTCATCGAGGTCGGAGCGGGCACGGGTTCGGGCACCGGGGTGGTGCTGCCGGAGCTCCCGGAGGGCCGCTACGACTACACCTACACCGACATCTCGGCGGGCTTCTTCGCGGAGGCCGAGGCCCTGTTCGGCGGGAGCGAGGCCGCAATCGACTACCGGCCGCTCGACATCGAGCGGAGCCCCATCGAGCAAGGATTCGACGCACACGGGTACGACCTCGTGATCGCGTCGAACGTGCTGCACGCAACGCGGTTCCTGAAGGAGACGCTGGGCCACTGCCTCGATCTTCTTGCGCCATCGGGCCACCTGGTGGCGCTGGAAAGCCTGCGCATCCAGGGGTGGATGGACCTGACGTTCGGGCAGCTCGACGGGTGGTGGCGCTACGAGGACGACTTCCGCCCGAACCACGCACTCGTCGGCCCCGAGCTCTGGAAGCAAACGCTCGGCGACGTGGGTTTCGTGGGGGCGGAAGTACTGGGCCCGGACTCCGCCAGCCGTCCCGACCGGGGGATCATCGTTGCACAGGGGCCGGAGGACATTTTGGAGCCGGCGGGTGCGTGGATCCTGGCCGCCGATGAGGGTGGCGCTGCGGAGAAGCTGGCACGCGAGCTGGAGGCGCACAACCAGACGGTCGTGCTGGCGGGAGCGGAGGTTGTGGAGGCCGGAAGCAGGGAGGCATGGAAGAAACTGGTCGAGGGGTTGCCGGCGGACGTGCCGCTGAGCGGCGCCGTGCACCTGATGGCACTCGACGGGCACGGGGCGGGATCGACGACGGCGGAGCTGGCTTCGGACGTGACGCGCTCGACGGGGAGCGCCCTGGCGTTCGTGCAGGGCCTCACGGACGCGGACGCGGCGCCGGCGCAGGGCGTGTGGTTCGTCACGAGCGGCGGGCAGGTTCTGGAACGGGAGCGCGACGGGCAGCTGACGGGCTCGCTGCTGTGGGGCCTGGGCAAGGTGGTCGAGCGGGAGGCGCCCCAGCTCCAGCCACGCATGATCGACCTCGACCCCGGCTCGGAGCCGCCGCTTGCCGAGCTCGCCAACGAGCTCCTCTATCCCGACGACGAAACGCACATCGCCTACAGGCTCGGCCTCCGCCAGGCGGCGCGGCTCGTACGGACCGCCGACGTCGCGGGGCGCCTGGCCCTTCCCGACGGCTCCGGCTGGGTGCTGCAGCCAGACGCGGGCGGGGCGCTCGATCGGCTTCACTTCGAGCCCCTGCCGGAGCGGCCACTGGAGCCGCGCGAGGTGCGGGTCGCGGTCGAGGGGGTGGGCCTCAACTTCCGGGACATGTTCGTGGCGCTGGGAGTGTTCGATGAATACGTGGGTGGCGATATCTGCGGGCGCGTGATCGAGGTCGGGGAGGATGTCTCAAGGATGGCGGCCGGCGACCGGGTGGTGGGGCTGGCGCTCGGCAGCTTCCGCTCGGAGGCGGTGGTGCGCGAGGAACTCCTGGCGCCCGCGCCGGTGGGCCTGCCCGTCGCGGCGCTGGCGACTCTTCCGACGGCGTTTGTATCGGCAGCGCAGTCGTTCGAGGATGCCGAGCTGGGAGCGGGCGACCGGGTGCTCATCCATGCCGCCGCGGGCGGTGTCGGCCAGGCCGCCGTGCAGCTTGCCCGGGCCGCGGGGGCGGAAGTGTTCGCCACGGCCAGCTCCGCGAAGCAGGCCTCCGTTCGCGCGTTCGGCGTAGAGCACGTCTTCGACAGCCGCCAGACCGCGTTCGCGCAGGAGATCCTGGAGGCGACCGGCGGGGAAGGCGTGGACGTGGTCCTGAACAGCCTCACCGGGCCGGGGTTCATCGACGCCAGCCTCTCGTGCCTGAAGCAGGGAGGGCACTTCGTTGAGATGGCGCGGGTCGACATCCTCACCGAGGAAGAGATGGCGGCGGTCCGCCCCGACGTGGCCTACTCGATCCTGCGCGTCGATGTGCTCAAGGAAGAGGAACCGGCGATTCCCGGGGCGGTGCTGCAACGCGTGGTGGACCAGATCGCAACGGGCGAGCTGACTCCCCTGAACCGCGTTCGCTGGCCGCTCGCGGAGGCAGAGCCGGCGATCAGGTACATGCAGGCGGCGCGGCACATCGGGAAGATCGTGCTGACGAACTCGGCGATCGAAACGGGGCAGCTGCGCGACGACCGCACGTACCTCGTGACGGGCGGCCTGGGCGGCATCGGATGCGCCGTGGCGGGGTGGCTGGCGGACCGCGGGGCGGGCGCCATCGTGCTGAACGGCCGGCGCGACCCGGACGCGGAGGCGGTCGAGGCGATCGCGGCGCTGCGGGCGCGGGGCGTGCGGGTGGAGGTGGAGATCGCGGACGTGACCGACCCGAAGGCCATCGACGCGATGCTGGCGCGCATCGATGCGTCGCTGCCGCCGCTCGGGGGCGTCATCCACAGCGTGGGCGTGCTCTCGGATGCGGCCCTCACGAACCAGAGCTGGGAGCGCTTCGAGGAGGTGCTGTGGCCGAAGGTGCTGGGCGCCTGGCACCTGCATCGCGCGACCATCGACCGTGACCTCGATCTGTTCGTGGTGTTCTCAAGCGTGGCCGGGGTTCTCGGGAATCCCGGGCAGGCGAACCACTCCGCGGCCAATGCCTTCCTCGACCAGCTGGCCGGGCACCGGCGGGCGCTGGGCCTGCCGGGGCAGTCGATCGCCTGGGGAGCCTGGGCGGGGCTGGGAGAGGCGGAGGAGCAGCGCGAGCGCATCGGCCGTCAGCTGGAGGGGGCAGGGACGGGCTGGATGCAGCCCGAACAGGGCCTGCAGGCGCTCGAACGGCTCATGCGGCAGGACCCGACAACGGGGATGGTGGCGGCGGTGGACTGGGAGGTGTTCACGCAGGACTTCGACCGGGGGTCGCCGCTGCTGGAGCACCTGCGTCCCTCGGCCGAGAACGGCGAGGAAGACGACGGCTCCCCGGCCGATCTGCTGGCCGGTCTGCGCTACGCCTCGCCCGAGGAGCGGGAGCAGGCGCTCGTGGCCTTCGTGCAGCAGGAATTGCAGGCGGTGATGCGCCTGCCCACGGCGCCCGCACCATCGGTCGACTTCGCCGACCTGGGGGTGGACTCGCTGATGGCGGTGGAACTGCGGAACCGGATGAACCGCGCGTTCGCCGGAGAGTACGTGGCCTCGAACACCATCGTGTTCGACTACCCCAGCGTGACCGCCCTGGCGCAGCACCTGGCCGGGGAGCTGGGGGATGCCGGCGAGGCGGCGGCTCCAGCACCGGAGCAGGCGCCGGCGCAGCGCTCCACGATCGACCCCGGCGAGGGGATCGCGATCGTGGGGATGGCCTGCCGCTTCCCCGGCGGGGAGGACCTCGACGCCTTCTGGGAGCTGCTGGAAGCGGGACGCAGCTCCGTGACGGACGGACGGCAGGACTCCGGCTCCTGGGAGGGGGTCGCGGGCGACCCGAAGGCGGAGCAAGCAATCTACCGCCGGGGAGGCTTCCTGGAGCGGATCGACGAGTTCGACGCGAGCTTCTTCCGCATCCAGCCGATCGACGCGCGCAGCATGGACCCACAGCAGCGCCTCCTCCTGGAGACGAGCTGGCGGGCGATCGAGGACGCGGGCATCGACCCGGAGGCGCTGAAGGGGAGCGCCACGGGCGTCTACGCCGGGCTCGGCGCGGGCGAGTATCGGCGCGTCGTCTCGGCCGCCGGACGCGAGGACAGCTACTACGGCACGAACGCGGGCGTGGCCGTCGGGCGCGTGGCCTTCGCGCTGGGGCTGGAGGGGCCCGCCGTGCCGGTCGACCTGGCCTGCGCGGGGGGGCTGGTGGCGGTCCACCAGGCGGTCGTGGGGCTGGAGCGCGGCGAGATCGACCTTGCCCTGGCGGGGGGCGCCAACGCCGTCCTCGCCACCTCGACCATCCGGTTCCTGGAGGAGTCGGGGATGCTCTCCTCGAGCGGTCGGTGCGCCCCCTTCGACGCCTCCGCCGATGGCTACGTACGGGGCGAGGGCTCCGGCATGCTCGTGCTGAAGCGGCTGAGCGAGGCGGAGGCCGACGGCGACCGTATCTGGGGCGTGATCCGGGGATCGGCGGTCAACAACAACGGGGCCGGCCTGGGACTGACCGTCCCGAGCGGTCCCGCCCAGGTAAGGGCCATGGAGGAGGCGCTCTCGCGGGCGGGCATCGCACCGGCGGAGATCGACTACCTGGAGGCGCACGGGGCGGGGACGGTCATGGGGGATGTCGCCGAGATGAACGCGGTGACGGCCGTCTTCGGGCGGGGACGGGAGGCGGAGCGACCGCTGCTCATGGGGTCGGTGAAGACCAACATCGGCCACCTGGAGTCGGCATCGCCGGTCGCAGGACTCATCAAGACGGTCCTGGCGATGAAGCACGGGGTCATTCCCCGGCACCTCAACTTCGAGAACCCGACGCCGGAGATCGACTGGGAGCGGACGCCCGTCGAGGTGACGGCGGAGGCAACGGCGTGGCCCGCGCATCCCGAGCGGCCGCCCCTGGCGGCGGTGAACACCTTCGCGATCTCGGGGGCGAACGCCCACCTCGTGGTCGAGGGCTACGGCGAGCCGGAGTCGGCACCGGAGGATGCGGACGCACCCGTTGGGACAAACGAACGGCTCCTGCCGCTCTCGGCCAGGTCGGAGGAGGCGCTGCGGGCGCTCGCAGGGCGCTACCTCTCCTGGCTCGAGGAGCGCGGGGACAAGCTCGCGGCGAGCGACGCGCTTCTCGCGGACATGGCGTACACGGCCAGCGTGGGGCGGCGGCACTTCACCCACCGGGCGGGGGTCACGTTCTCGGACGTGGCGTCGCTACGGGAGGGGCTGGCAGCGGTGGCGGCCGGGGAGGCAGGGTCGGTGGTGGCGGGCGAGCCCCACCCTGATGCCGTGGGCGAGATCGGAAACGGAGGCAGTTCGCCGGAGGAGGTCGCGCGGGCGTACGAGGCCGGACTCACGGTGGACTTCGCGAGGTTGTTCAAGGGGGAGAAGCGGCGTCGAACCTCGGTACCGGGCTACCCGTTCGAGCGGCGGCGTTTCTGGGTGCAGCCGCGAAAGCCGCAGTCGGGGCAGGGCGCGTAACCACGCTCACCGGCAGCCGTTGACGCGGCCTGTCCCCCGTGCCTATCGTGACGCCGCACGTAGTCAAAAATACCCGTAGGAGTGTGCACTCGTGGCCAGTACTGAAGAACGCCTGAGGAAGATCGTCGACGACAACCTGGAGATCGAGGGCCGATCGAAAGGTGACCCGCTGCACCTGGACCGCAGCATCGCGGACGCCGGGGTGCCTTCACCCGACATCGTGGCGTTCTGGAAGCTGGTCAACGAGGAGTTCGGTGTCGACATCTCGGCCGAGAAGTTCGCCGAGCTCCTGACGCCCAGCGACCTCATCGCACACCTCGACGCCGCCTGACGGCTTCCCCACCCCGGTTCACCAGTCGCGACGGGAGCGCGCGTTCACTGCAATGTCCGCTCCTGTCTCGGCGCCGTGGTCGAGCCCCTTCCAGGTCAGCGAAGGGGTCACGGTTCTGCGCGTCGAACTGGGACCCGATGCTGACCGCGAGGCGGACGCGGTAGCCATCCTCGACGAGGAGGAGCGGGAGCGCTGGCGCCGGTATCCCTACGCCGGGCCGCGTCGCCAGTTCGCCCTCTGCCGCGCCGCCCTCCGGGCCGCGCTCTGCGAGGAGCTACGGTGCGGGAACGAGCAGCTCGCCTTCCCCACGACTGAAGACGGGAAGCCCTGGGCCACGGTGAAGGGCGCGCCCGCTCCTGTCAGCTTCAGCGTGAGCCACAGTGGTCGAGTCGGGCTGATCGCGTTCGCCACGGAGGGTAGGCTTGGGGTCGACGTCGAAGAGTTCGCCCCGCGCCGAAACATCGAACTGCTCATGGACGGCGTGCTCGGCGAGGCGGAGAAGGCCGAAATCGCGCCCAGGCAGGGCGCCGCGCAGGTCCGGTCGTTCTTCAGGCTCTGGACGATGAAGGAGGCCCTGTTGAAGGCGCACGGCAAGGGGCTCCTGATCGACGCCACCACTTTCGAGATCCCGCCAGCGGTACGGCAGGGGGCGGCACGCGGCCACGTGCAACTGCCGCAGTTGCCCGGGGTGACCCTGCAGGTGGAGGACCTCGGCACAGAAGGCTTCGCGGCGGCGCTGGCGCGCGAAGTCCCGGGCGCCCGCCCGTGACCGACGCCGAAGCCGTGTGGCAGGTTCCGGAACCACTGTCCACGCTCGACGTTCGCGTGGACGAGCACACGGTCATCACGGTTCGGAGGCACGGGAATCCCGATGGGCCGCGGCTTGTCCTGAGCCACGGCAACGGGCTGGCGATCGACCTCTACTACCCGTTCTGGTCGCTCCTGATGGAGGAGTTCGACCTGCTGGTGTACGACCTGCGGAACCACGGCAGGAACGAGGTGGGGCCGCCGGAGGGTCACAACGTCCCCACCATCGCGCGGGACCAGGACGCAATCCTCGAGGCGATCGACGAGCACTACGGGGCGAAGCCAAAGGCAGGGGTGTTTCACTCCGTCTCGGCGATGACGACGCTGCTCTCGCCCAGCAACTGCAGCGCTTTCTCGGCGCTGTTCCTGTTCGATCCTCCCCTGCGAAGGCCGGGCGTGAGTCACGAGGACTTCGACGAGGCGTCCATCAAGACGGCCTCGATGGCGCGAAAACGGGGGGACCGGTTCCGGAGCAAGGAAGCGTTCGTGGAGCTGCTCGGGTTCTCGCCGAACTTCCGCAACGCGGTTCCGGGCGTGCTCGGGCTGATGGCCGACACCACGCTGCGGGAGTCGGCGGACGGGGATGGATACGAGCTGATCTGCCCGAAAGAGTACGAAGCGCAGATCATCGAATACGCGAGGATCTTCGCGGTGTTCGTGGACTTCGCGGCGATCGCCTGCCCGGTGAAGGCCTACGGCGCCGACCCGACGCTGCCCTACGCCTACCTGCCCACGCTCGACCTGGGGGACATCCGGGAGGTCGACTACGACTTCCTGCCGGACGCGAGCCACTTCCTGCAGCTCGAACATCCGGATGTGTGCGCTGCGACCCTGCGCGAGTTCCTGGAGGAAGTGGGCTACTCGTAGCGGTCAGTGGCTAGAGGCGCACCCGGCTCCGGCTCGTGGCCTCAGGCAGCGCTGGTACTCACCACCACGTCGCACGAACGGCGGGGCCTCACCCTCGCGGAGCGTGGCTTGCCACCGCCGGCCGGGCCGCTCATCTGAATCTACCCGTGGGCCGGGTGCTGCGTACCGGCACGCCTCGCGCATCTCGCGCCGGGTGCGGTTTGACCCCTGGGCTTGCCTAACTGATATTTAGTCTCACTTAGCTAGCGATACGGACTGGAGCGCCTCGTGATCACTCGTTTGGGAACGGCAGCAATTGCCGTCATTGCCCTATTGGCCATCGCCTGCGGCGGCGAAGAGGAAGGGGGGCGCGCCACCACGGCCACGCCCACGCCCGAAGTCGCGGCATCTACGCCCGCACCCGAAGTCGCAACATCCCCGCCCTCGGTCGTGACATCGACGACGATCGTCGGCGACCTGGTGAAGCAGGTGGGCGGCGACCGGGTGTCGGTCACGAGCATCATTCCCTTCAATTCGGACGTGCACACGTTCAACCTGACGCCGAGTGACATCGAGAAGACAGCAGAGGCGGACCTGCTTGTGATCGTGGGCGCCTCATTAAGCGTGGTCGAGGAGCGTCTTGCGGACGCCACCGAGGGCCCTGTGTTGGAGTTGACGCACGGCATGGACCTGCGTCCCTTCCCCGAGGCGATGGCGCACGGGCACGGGCATGAAGACGAGGACGAGCACGAGCACGAAGACGAGCACGAAGACGAGCACGAAGACGAGCACGAAGACGAGCACGAAGACGAGCA
>CAYMDV010000006.1:0-32805 GCA_964389725.1 uncultured Anaerolineaceae bacterium | reverse complement strand
CGAGCACGAGCACGAGCACGAAGACGAGCACGAAGACGAGCACGAGCACGAGCACGAGCACGAGGACGAACACGAGCACGAGGACGAGCACGAGGACGAGCACGAGGACGAGCACGAGGACGGGCACGCCCATGGTGAATTCGACCCGCACTTCTGGATGGACATCGACCTCACGATCGAGGCCGTGGAGGCAATCCGCGATGAGCTGTCACGCCTCGATCCGGACGGGGCGGACCACTATCGCGAGCGAGCGGGGAGCTACATCGCGGAGCTGCGGGAGCTCGATACAGAGATCCGCGAGCAGCTTGCCGCGCTTCCCGCGGAGCGCCGCTACCTGGTCACCTTCCACGACGCCTACGGCTACTTCGCGGACCGCTACGGGCTGACCATCCTGGGCTTCGTGGTGGAGGGACCGGAAGAGCAGCCCAGCGCAGCGGACATCGGCGAGCTGGTGGAGAGGATCACCGAGCTGGGGATACCCTTCATCTTCAGCGAACCACAGTTCAGCGCACGGGTCATCGAGCAGATCGCGGCCGACACGGGCACGACGGTCCGCACGATTCCTTCCGGGGCCCTGGCCGAGGAGTATCCAACGTACGTGGAGTTCCTCCGCGCCATTGCCCGGGGCATCGCCGAGTAAGGGCGCCCGGCCGGCTGGGCGGCCCGGAGCAGGGCGCCCAGCCGGCACGCGAGGTCGAGAACTTCACAACTACGCGCTACCGGGCGTCGTCGGGCGCTGGCTTGGAGGCGCAGCCAGCCGAGGATCGCAGCTTCAGGGGGAGCTGGTTTCACGACGGCGCCGCACCGTGCAGGTGCGGGCAACCTGCTCTCCAACGCTTCCGCCGTGATCGATGCCCGGCCCATGAGTGAGTGAACCGTTAGCCGTTTCTTCCTTAAGTGGTGCTTGCGTGATGGGAAGTCCGCATGGGCATCCGTATAGTCAGCGTGGGCGTTGTGCAGTCGGGAAAGAACTCTCCAGAAGGAGTCTCATGGTAGGGGAGCAGCCTCCGCCCCTCGACGTTTTCGCTGACGGCATGGCCGATGCCGAGGCCCTTCTTGCCTGCGCCCTGGCGCTCGAAGGGGTGGGGAAGGGCGAACGGGATCTCCGGGGTTGGATTGGCAACGTCCTCAGGATGCCCGGCCCCGAGGGCGCCAGGCCTGGTGCGGAGAACGGCGAGGTCGCCGTTTCCAGCCCCGTCGCGGATGTAGCTGGGGGAAAGGCGCGCGACCCACTCCTGCGCCAGGCGTTGCTGGCGGGCTGCCTGGCCCTCGAGACCTACGTGGTGACCAGGGCTCTGGAGCGGGTGGGAATCTCGCTCATGGCGGGAGAACCGGCCCGCTACGCCCACCTCGAGGCACGCGAGGTCGCAATCGAGACGAAGGGCCGGCGGTGGGGTATGCGCCCCGTGCTCGATGCCTACATCCGCGAGACGAAGCGCACCGCCCCCGAGCGGATCGGCTTCATCCTCTCCTGCATCGGCATCAGGAACTGGGCCGGGGCGGTCGATGAGGGGCGCGGCGTGCCCCCGGGCACAACCGTGGAGGAGCTCCGGGAGCTCTCCAGGCGCCGCATTCGCATCGCCCACGCCGGCGACCGCAACGGCCGCGGGCGCGCCGCAAT
This sequence comes from uncultured Anaerolineaceae bacterium, assembly GCA_964389725.1. Lineage (GTDB taxonomy): Bacteria > Chloroflexota > Dehalococcoidia > Tepidiformales > Tepidiformaceae > UBA2991. The sequence continues at coordinate 31,184 of CAYMDV010000006.1, read as the reverse complement.
CGAGGCCGGCGAGGTGCAGCGCCACCTCCAGGGAATCCGGTCCATCGTGGAGGCCATCGAGGAGCTGTTGAGTTGAGGGGAGGCTTCGCCACACCCTTGAGCTGGTGAGGCTACAAGGGCACGCGGCCGCCGGCACGCCTCCAAATCCAGTTCGGACCAGCCGTTCGTGTCAATTCGTGATGTAAACGGCATGGGAACTGGGCACTTCGTTACGCCTATATTAGGCCATGAACCCTACAATGTTATTCGATGTACGGCCCCCTGCCCGTGTGGACAACCGCGCGAGTCCCTCGGGGCCCGCACCGCCGCCGGGCGGTGGCGATGGCGTGGGGCCTGCTCGTCGCGGCGCTCCTGGTGGGAACGCTCCTCGGGACACCCTCGCGAGCGCACGCCCAGGCCTCCACCGACGCGACCCTGAGCGGTCTGGCGCTGACGGCCCCCGTCACCATCCCCATCGCGGGGGACACGGCCATCCCCCTGGCCCCCTCTTTCCTGCCCGCCATCACAACCTATGCGGTCATCGTCTTCCCCTCGGTGGACACCGTCACGGTCTCGCCGACCACGAGCGACAGCGCCGCAACGATCGCGTACCTCGACGCCAGCAACGCGCCGATCACGGACGCGGACAACGTCAAGGATGGTCATCAGGTCTCCTTGAGTGCGGAGGAGAACACGATCAATGTGAGGGTCACCGCCGAGGATACGGTCACCACGCAGACGTACACCATCGACATCACGCGCCTGCCCGCCACCGACACGACCGCCCCGACCATCTCGAGCGCGGAGACGACGGCAGACGGCAAGTTCATCACCGTCACGTTCAGCGAGCCGGTGTTCGTCAATCCGTTCGTGCGGCTGATCCAGGAACACCTGAGGCTCTTCGAGATCAGCTACTTCATCCGCGCAGTCCTGGACGTGACCGTGGCGGGGCATCGGGACGTTCTCGAGACGACCACCAATCTCTCCGGCAATACGCTCACGATTGCCCTCACGACGCCCCCCATCGAGGCAGGGCAGGCGGTTCTGCTCTCGTACGACAACGTGTTTGCCGTGAACTCGCTGGGGCTGTTCGTCGACGCCGCGGGCAACCCACTGGCCTTCTTCTCGGACCGGACGGTCACCAACAACTCCACGGTGACGGACGGCATCACGTTCAGGCCCGGCCCCGTCTTCAGCGTGGAGGCGCTGACCATCAACGAAGGGGAAAGCGACAGCGTAATGCTGACCGCGAAGCTCGCCTCCGCCCCCTCGCAAGACGTCACCGTGTACCTGTACACCTGGCCCCCGGGGGTGGCGTCCGTCGAGGGGCCAGACGGCTTCGCTCCCTTCGACACCCCCTCGAACCCTGACTCGTTGCTGACGTTCCCCTCGGGCGAGTGGAATGTGGACCAGGACCTGACCGTCAGCACGTCCAGTGACAACGACGCCTTCGACGCCTGGGCGCTGGTGCACGGCTTCGAGGGCGCTCCGCCCACGGACTACATCAGGCAGAACACATCCGTGCACGTGCTCGTGGAGGACGATGACGCGCCCCTCAAGATTGCCCTGTCCGACGCGCCCACCGCCGAGATCCTGGCGCCCACGGCGCTGATCTACCTGGAGAACGGGACGACCCCGGTGGCCACACTGCAGGGCATCGACCACACGAGCGTCAACTGGACCCTCTATCTCGAGGACGACGACAAGGACGCCTTCTCAATCAGCAGCAGCGGCGTGCTCTCGTTCCGCAACTCTCCGGACGCCGAACTCCCGGGGGACGCGGACGGCGACAACTTCTACCAGGTGGGCATCCTGGCCGAGAGCGGCGGGCTGACCGGTGTCGCGTTCCTGGGTGTCTTCGTGCAGAGCGTGCCCGAACCTCCCGTGTTCACGGATGCCAGCACCACCCGCGAGGTGGCAGAGAACTCGTCGGTAGGGACGGCCGTGGGCGACCCGGTCAAGGCCATCGACGACGTCGGCGACACGCCCACCCACTCCCTTGCCGGAACGGATGCCGCCAGCTTCGACATCGACGCGGCGACCGGCCAGATCAGTACGAAGTCGGGCGTGACCTACGACCATGAGGCGAAGTCGAGCTACTCGGTCACCGTCGAGGTGAGCGATGGCGTGGACGCGGCGGGCAACGCCGACACGGCCATCGACGACTCTATCGCCGTCACCATCACCATCACGGACGTGAACGAAGCGCCGGCATTCCCGTCGACCGAGACGGGAACGCGGAGCGTGCCCGAGAACTCGGCAGCGGGCACGAACGTGGGAGCGGCCGTGGCGGCCAGCGATAACGACGGCGACACGCTGCTCTACACCCTCTCCGGAGCCGACGCTGACGACTTCACCATCGATGGGAACGGCCAGATCAAGACGAAGGCGGGCGTGACGTACGACCACGAGACCACGCCCACGTACCTCGTCACCGTCAACGTCAGCGATGGGAGGGATGACAACGGCGACGCGGAGACCACCCCCGTGGTGGACGCCCCCGTCGATGTGACTATCACGCTTACCGATGTGGATGAACCTCCCACGCTCACCGGCCCCACCGAGGCCACCTTCGTGGAGAACACGTCTGGCACGGTCGCGACCTATACGGCCCGGGATCCCGAGGGGGCCACGGTCCACTGGTCGCTGTCCGGCGTCAACATCGATCGCTTCGCTATCAACGGCGGCGTGATCACGTTCGTATCCCCGCCCGACTACGAGACCGAGTTCCCGTCCCCAGTGCTCTACGTCCACGCCTCCGACAGCGACACCGACCCCAGGCTCACCGCCACGCGCATCCTGGTCGTGATGGTGAAGAACGTGAACGAGGGACCGGAGATCACGGGCGGCGTCTCCGGGACGATCTCCTACGACGAGAACTCGCTCGCGGAAGTCGGCACGTTGACGGCAGTGGATCCCGAGGGCGACGGGCTTACGTGGTCGGCGGACAACGATGCCTTCGAGATCGTCGACATCTCCGGCGGCAGCGATGGCACACGGGCCGCGCTCCGCTTCAACTCGGCGCAGCCGCGGCCGGACCACGAGACCACGGATTCCTACTCGGTGACTGTGCAGGTCACGGATGGGAGCCTGTTGGACAGCCAGACCATCACTGTCAGCATTACCGACCTGGACGAGGCGGAGACGCTCGCGCTCCCGCCGCAGCCGCGGGTCGGCACGGCGTACGAGGCGATCTTTACCGAGGCGGACGAGACTTCCTCGGAATCCTTCACCTGGGAGCGCTCTTCGAACGGCACTACGTGGACGTGCGTGCATGGCGTCGACGTCGACAACAACTGCAACACCGGAGCCCGGAGCTACACGCCGGTCGATGCCGACGATCTGAACCAGTACCTGCGCGTCACCATCGACTACACCGACAGCCACGGCGACCAGATGCTGGTGGCGGTCTCGCGGAACCGGGTCCAGCCGGCGCCGGTCAGCAACGAGGTGCCGACCTTCCCGAACGCGGCGGAGAGCCGCTCCGTCAGGGAGAACGCGAGGGTCGGCGCCACGGTCGGGGCCCCCGTCACGGCAACGGACGACGACCCCGGCGACGTGCTCGTGTACACGATGAGCGCCAACGACTTCTTCACCATCAACAGCAGCACCGGGCAGATCCTCGTGGCCACGCTCGGGCTCGACCACGAGGAAGACGAGACACACGGGGTCGACGTCACGGCGACCGACCCCTCCGGGGCCTTTGCCAGCACGAGCGTCACGATCACGGTCGAGGACGTCAATGAACCCCCGGTGGCAGAACCAGACACGGTCACCACGGACGAGGACACGGAGACGGCGCCGATCGACGTCCTGGCGAACGACGTCGACCCGGATGACGGCGACACGCTCGTCGTGACGGCGGGCCGCCCCGCGAACGGGACGGCGACCGTCAACACCGACGCCACGGACACCGACTACAACAGGATCACCTACACGCCCAACGCGGACTTCAACGGCCGCGACAGCTTCACCTACACCGTCCGCGACTCGGGCAACCTGAGCGCTACCGCCACCGTCACCGTCACCGTCAATGCCATCAACGACCCGCCGACGTTCCCGGCCGGGCCGCTGACCCGCACCGTGCCGCCAACCGCCACCGCCGGCGCCACGGTCGGCGCCCCCGTGACGGCAACCGACGTGGATGGCGAACCCCTCACGTACGGGCTGACCGGGGGGAACGGCGCGTTCGAGATCGATGAGCACACCGCCCAGATCACCGTCACGGGGTCGGTCACGCTGGAGGAGGGAACAGACTACGTGGTCACGGTGACCGCGACGGACCCGGCCAGCGCCACCGCAACCGCCACCGTGACGATCACCGCCAGGAACGCGCCGCCCCCCATCATCAGTCTCGGCGGAGGCGGCGGTCCCTCCGGCCCCACTCCCAGCGAGGCCGACTTCGAGTGGAACGTCAAGCGCGACATCGAGGCGCTCGACAGCGGCCACGGCTCGCCCACGGGCATGTGGTCCGATGGCTCGGTGCTCTGGCTGGCCGAAAACGGTGATGGCGCCGACGACGCCGTCTACGCCTACGACCTCGCGACCGGCGAGCGCGTCGAGGAACGCGAGTTCGAGCTGGACCAGCGCAACCGCGCTCCCCGCGGCGTCTGGTCGAACGGCGTCACGTTCTGGGTCGCGGACAGCGGCCAGGACAGGCTCTTCGCCTACGACCTTGCGACGGGCGAGCGCCTTCCCGACTCCGATATCGCGCTGGCCGACGCGAACCACGATGTTCGCGGCATCTGGTCGGATGGCGAGACGCTCTGGGTGCTCGATAGCAGCCCGGACGCGCTCTACGCCTACGACCTCGCGACGTTCGAGCTGCTCGCCTGGTACGCCCTCGACTCCGGCAACAGCGACCCCCGCGGCCTCTGGTCCGACGGTGTGACCATCTGGGTCTCCGACCCCTCCTCCAGCCCCCGGCGGCTCTTCGCCTACCGCGTCCCCACGCTGCCCGACACCCTCCCCCAGGATCCGTTCGAGCTGGAGCGTGTCCGCGAGGAGGAGTTCGAGGAGCTCAGCAGGGCCAGCAACAACAGCCCCCGCGGCATCTGGTCCGACGGCGACGTCATGTACGTCGCGGACGCCAGTGACGGCAAGGTCTACACGTACAACATGCCCGACGCGATCGACGCGCGGCTGGCCTCTCTGAGCCTGAGCGGCATCGACATCGGGGACTTCGACGCCGGGACGACCGGGTACGAAGGGACCATCGCCGAGGGTGTGACCGAGACGACCGTCACAGCGGAAGCCATGCAGCGGCGCACGGAGCTCGCGATTGACCCGCCCGACGCCGACGAGGCAGTCGAGGGCCACCAGGTCTCGCTGACGGGCGTGTCGGAGGTCACGGTCACGGTGACCTCCCAGGACGGAACTCGCACGAAGGTCTACCGGGTGGCTCTCGAGCGGCCGCCGGCCGAGCTGGCGCTGGAACCCGGCTGGACCGCCATCGAGTGGCCCGGCGCCGACGGCGCCGCCCTCGCCGACGTGCTCCCGGACGCCGTCGTGGCTGTCTACGCCTGGGACGAAGCCGCCGGGACGTGGCTGGCGTACTTCCCCGCCGTCGCGGACGTATCCGGACTGAACACGCTGACGGCCTTCAGCACCGGGCAGACGTACTGGGTCGCGGTCGCCGGGCCCGCGACGTGGACGGTCGCCGTCGCCCCCTGACAGGACACCGACCTGTCGCGTGGGTCAGCGTGCCTCCGCCCGTCTCCAGATCGTCGGTGGCGATGCGGAAGACAAGGCGCCAGTTGAGCGTCACTCGCAAAGTCCCGAAGTGCATGGACATATCTTCACGTTCATATAACTAGACCTCCTAATTGTGCTTACCTGAAGGACCATTTAGTACCATACAATCTAGCGGAATCTATCATGATGCAATCCGTGATGGTCGTGGGTTCTTTCCTGTGAGGGAGGTGCGGTGAAAGCCTCCCTCACGCCCGTCGAGGTCCGTTCCCGAGGGCGGAGGCAGCTCCTCCTCGCCGGAGTCGCCGTCTTCGTGGCGGCAGGCATCGTCGTGGCCCTGGCAACGGGCACGGCCTCGCCGGCCGCCGAGATCGCCTCGCCCCCGGGCTCCGCTCCGCGAGCGGACAGCCCCATTGCCGCGAGCGCCCCCGAGGAGCCTGACCGGGCGACCTCCGCCGCCGGTTCCCAGGACAAGGTGCAGCTCCGGTCGACTGCCCTGCTGCCGCGGCCTGCGGCGGCGGGCCTTGCCAGGGGCGACGACTCGGTCGAGTTGGTCCAGGAGTCCCTCGCGGGCGCGACCCCGCCGGAGGAGTCCCCGCCCGGGTCCGGCTCCGGCATCGACGCGCGCCAGGCCGGCTCCTCTTCGACCCAGCTCAGGCCCTACACCTGGCAAGACGGCGATGTGACGAGGCGGGTGTGGCTCCTCGCACCCCAGGGCGCGACGGCGGGCGTCGACATTGCCGCGCGCGACCCGTCCTTCCAGTTCGCGGGAGACAGCGCCCTCGAGATTGACGGCGCCGAGCTGGTGTTCCATTCGGCGACTGGCGGCGGCCCCATGAGCTTGCCCGGGGGCGTGCTGCTGGTGCTCGATGCCGGGTGGACGGAAGACGAAATCGCGGCGTTCTTCGCCGACAACGGTATCTCCGAGAGCCGGCGTTCCGGGCTCGCCGCGCTCCCGAACGCGTACTTCGTGGAAACCGACCCGGGGCTCCCGTCCCTCAACCTTGCGAACGCGCTCGCCAGCCAGAAGGGCGTGGTCGTCTCCAGTCCCAACTGGCTCAGGGAGACGACCACGCGATGACCCGCCGCCGGGCCCTCCCGCGATGCGCCCTGCCGGAGCACCCGTCGTGAGCGCGCTCGCCGGTCGGACGAAGCTCCCCCTCGTGGCGGCCTGCGTGGTGCTCGCCTTCGCCGCCGGGCTCGTCGTGGATGGCCGGCAGGCCCGCACCCAGAGCCCCCTCGCTGCGCCAACGATCGACTCCGTCGACCATGGCGACGGCTCGCTCACCGTCTCCTGGTCGGCGCCCGCGGGGGTGACCGGCATCACCAACTACGACCTGCGCCACATCGCCAGCGACGCGACCGACAAGGCCGATGCGAACTGGACGACCCTCAGCGAGGTCTGGGCTGGTTCCGGCGCGCTGACGGCGACCGTCGACGGGCTCACGAACGGCACGAGCTACGACGTACAGGTGCGCGCCTTCACGACTGAGGCCGGTTCGTGGTCGTCCACGGAAACCGGCACGCCCAGGGTACCGGGGCCGAAGGTCACCCTGGGGCTTGCCGGCGACACGACCATCACGATCGAGTGGGACGAGCCCGCCGTATCCGACGCGACGGAGATCACCGCCTACGACGTCCGCTACATCGAGACGGGCGAGGACACGACGGACGACTCCAACTGGACCGTAGTAGCGGAAGCCTGGACCTCGGGGCCGCTGCGCTACCTCCTCACCGGTCTGACGAACGGCACCAGTTACGGGGTGCAGGTGCGCGCGGTGGCCGGAACGGATGCGGCCTGGTCGGCCACCTCCACAGTCAGCCCGGCGGAACACGGGGACGAGCGTTCAACCGCCACCTCGCTGCCGCTGGGCACCCAGATCGGCGGCGTCATCGACGACGGGAACGACGTGGACTTCTTCACGATCGTGCTCACCGAACGGACCGATCTCATCATCTACACGCGCGGCGACCTCGACACGGTGGGCGAGGTGTTCAACAGCGGGGGCGCCCCGGTGGTGGTAGGCGATGACAGCCGCCTGGTGTTCGGGCACCACAACTTCCTGATCGTGGAGTCCTTCGCCGCCGGCACGTACTTCATCAAGGTCACCAGCGCCGAAGAGGCGACCGGCGACTACATCCTGCAGACGCGGGCGATCAAGGACACGACCGGCCGGGCCGACGCGTTCCCCCTCGAGCTCAACGACTTCAACAACGGCATCCTGGCGGGTAGCGAGGTCGACTACTTCCGCTTTTCGCTGCCGGAGCGGACGACGGTGCTGGTTCGATTCAACACCTCCATCTTCTTCAGCATCCGGGACGCGGACGACGAGTGGATCGCGACCCGCAGCGTGCCGGGACTCGCCTCAACCAGGCGGGTAACCCTCGATCGCGGCGTGTACTACATCCGCGTGGCCGACTCCAGCAGCGCCCCCCTCCTGTACTCGGTCTACCTCAGTGCGATCTCCGAACCGGGAAGCACGCGCGCCGATGCCGTGCCCGTCCCCTTCAGAAGACCGGTCGGAGGGACCATCGACCCAACGGGGGACACGGACTACTTCCGCATCGACCTCGATGACGCGACCTGGGTGGAAGTGCTCGTGGTGGGACTCGACATCGAGCTCGATGCCGAGTTACTCGACTCGGGCGGGAGTCCCGTCGACGCCAACCTGTTCGAATACAACTATTCTTTCTTCTCCTCCGGCGGTTTGCGGGGAATCCGCCTCCTGGACCGGATCGATGCGGGCACGCACTACCTCAAGGTCTCGCGCTTATCCGACAACCGCTACGACAGCGTGGGGCCGTACGTGGTCGTCATGCTCGAGGACCTCGACTATTCCCTCTTCATCGATGAGTGTGAGGGCCTCACGGCGCTTGTCAGCGACCCCCTCTCCGGGTGCCAGTGGCACCTGAAGAACACCGGGCAGCTCGATGGAACAACGGGGGAGGACATCAACATCGAGGGCGCCTGGCTCGTGACCCAGGGCGCCGGCTCAACCATCGCCATCGTCGATAACGGCATGGACTATGAGCACGAAGACCTGAGCGCGAACGTCGACACCAGCAAGAATCACGACTACACCGGCAACGACGACATCTTCTACGAGCGTCACTGGCACGGCACGGGGATGGCCGGCATCGCCGCAGCGCGGGACAACTCGATCGGCATCCGAGGCGTGGCGCCGCGCGCAACCATCTACGGCTTCAACTTGCTGCGCCACTCGAGCGACGCGAACACAGCCGATGCGCTGACCCGGGAGATGGACACGACCGCCGTCTCGAACAATAGCTGGGGGTACCTCGCCTCTGGAGGTGTCTCCCCCACCCCGCGTGTCTGGGAGCTGGCCATGGACCGTGCTATCGCGGAAGGCTACGGAGGCAAGGGGGTCTTCTTTGCCTGGTCCGCCGGCAACGGCGGCCGGACCGGTGACAACGCCAACTTTGAGGGGTACCTGACCCATCACGGCTCCGTGGCCGTCTGCTCAGTAGACGACACGGGCGTCCGGGTCCCCACCTCGGAGAAGGGCGCCAACCTGTGGCTATGCGCCCCTTCCCTGGGCGTCGACCGGGCCGGGATCACGACTACCGACAACTACAGCCGCTACCGGGGCGACTCCAGCGGCACCTCTTCCTCGGCTCCCCAGGTTGCCGGCGTGGCTGCGCTCCTGCGCAGCGCCAACACGAGCCTGACCTGGCGCGATCTGAAGCTCATCCTCGCCGCCTCCGCCCGCAAGAACGATCCCGACAACGCCGGGTGGGAGGAAGGCGCGCTCAGGTACGGCTCCTCCACCGACCGCTATTCCTTCAACCACGAGTATGGATTCGGCGTCCTTGATGCCACCGCCGCGCTGACTCTCGCCACCGGCTGGACCAACCTCCCACCCATGTTGGATGCCACCGCTTCCTGGAACCGCACCCCTGCGTGGATTCCCGTCAACCGCCCCCTCACAACGACCGTCACGATGGGCTCCGACGTCGACTTCATCGAGTTCATCGAGATCACCATCGACTTCGAGACGGACGAGTTCCGGCCCTTGAAAGTGGAACTGGAGTCCCCTTCCGGTGCGATCTCGCTGCTGGCCCCGTCCCGCGAGGTCACTGCCGGGCTCTTCCAGGGGTGCGGGTTCTTTGGGATCTTCGACTGCCCGCTGAGCGAGCCGTACCGCTTTGCCTCCGCCAAACACCTGGGCGAGAGCTCCGAGGGTGTCTGGACTCTGCGTGTCACCGACACCCGTGCGAGTGGGGCTGCTTCCTTGCTCCAGGGGTGGAGCATCACCTTCTACGGGCACAGGTCCACCCCCGCCGCTCCCGTCATCGACTCACTCACGTCCGGCAGCACCTCGCTCACCGTCGCCTGGTCCGCTCCCGAGAACGTCGGCAAGGCCGCCGTCACCGCCTACGACCTGCGGTACATCCTGAGTGACGCAACCAACAGGGCCGACGACCAGTGGACTCTGGTGGAGGACGTGTGGACGACCGGAGGCGGAGCCCTGAGCCACACGATCAGCTCGCTGACGGAGGACGAGCTGTACGACATCCAGGTGCGGGGGGTGAACAGCGAGGGCGACGGCCTCTGGTCGCCCCACTCGACCGGGATTGCCGAGCCGACCGCCGCCCCCACGATCGACTCCCTGACCCCCGGCGACCAGTCGATCACCGTCGCCTGGAGCGCACCCTCCCCCGGGGCCGGCATCACCTCCTACGACCTTCGCTACATCCGGAGCGACGCCACCAACAAGGCCGACAGGCGCTGGACCACCGCCACGGGGGTCTGGCGCACGGGGGGCGGGGACCTGGAGTACACGCTCGACCCCCGGCCCACGCGGCTGCTCAACGGGGTCTCCTACCAGGTCCAGGTCCGAGCCGTGACGGGCTCGGATGCGGGCGCCTGGTCCGCCATCCACTCCGCGATACCGCGGACCGTCCCGGGCGCGTTCTCGGTATCCGTTGAGGGTGACGACTTCGACCCGTGTTGCGACGAGTCGCTGGAGCTCACGTGGCAGGCGCCCTCCGGGGATGGCGGCGCGGCTATCACCTCCTACGACCTGCGCTACATCCTGGCCACGGCCAACCCCAACGTGGAGGGCAACTGGAGCGTCGTCACGGGCGTGTGGACCTCGGGCAACCGGCGCTACACCCTCACGGGGCTGGCCAATGGCACGAGCTACCGGGTGCAGATGCGGGCGGTGAATGCCGCCGGGGCAGGCCCGTGGTCTGCCAGCCGGGAGGGGACGCCGCAAACGACGCCCGACGCCCCCACGATCGATTCGGTGACCGGCGGGTATCGGACCATCAGGGTCAGGTGGAGCGCCCCCGCGGACGATGGCGGTGACCACGTCTGGAGCTACGGCGTCCGCTACATCCGCAGCGATGCCACCGACAAGGACGACGAGCACTGGGAGCTCGACTACTTCTATGCCGGGACCGAGGACCGCGATCCCATTCCGCTCGATCACACGATCAGCGACCTGGAGAGCGGCGTTTCGTACGACGTCCAGGTCTCGGGCCGCAATTCGCCGGGGATCGGTGACTGGTCGAGCACCAGCACCGCAACGACCAGCCTCTCGGGGAACACGAACCTGAGCGCCCTCTCGCTGAGCTCCGCGACGTTGTACCCCAGGATCATCGATACGTTCGTCGCCTCGGTCGCCCATGTGGACGACGAGGTGACCATCGTGGCCGAGCCCAGTGATCCCAGCTCCACCGTCGTCATCCGCGACAGCACCAGCGCCCCCATCGCCGACGCGAACGACGTTGAAGGGCACCAGATCGCCCTTGATGTCGGGGCGAACGTGATCGAGGTGTTCGTGACCGCGCAGAACGGCACGACCCGGACCTACACGCTGACCGTCACCCGCGCCGCCCAGGACCCGGCCCTCACCCCGGCGGCGACCACCCCGATTCCCCTCCAGTCTCCCTCGGCGCTGTACGACGTGAGCTTCCGGGGGGCGTGGACGATCGCCGTGACGCCCGACGGGGTGCCCTTGCGGGGGCAGTTCTCCGGCCTGGTCGCAGCCATCCACAACGGCCGGGTGACGTTCCTCAAGGAGGGTGAGGAGGCCAGCGCGGGCGTGGAGGCCCTGGCGGAGAGCGGGTCGACCACCGCCCTCCGGCGCGAGTTCTCCGCCGCCGGGGTGAACACGGCCAGCGTGTCCCAGGCAACCCCGTCCGCTGTCTCGCCGACATCGTTGTCCACCTTCGGCAACGTCATCCTGACGGCCGACCACCCGCTGGTGACGCTGCTGGCGCACATCTCCCCCAGCCACGACTGGTTCGTGGGCGTCTCCGGCCTCCCCCTTTTCAACACACAGGGACTCTGGCTGCTGTCGCACGATGTCGATCTCTACCCCTGGGATGCCGGCACGGAGGAAGGGGCGGGCTTCTTCGATTCCCCCGACATCTCCACCAACCCGCGGGGAGTCATCCACAGCATCGCCGGCGACAACCAGTTCTCGACCGAGCCCATTGCCACTCTGACCTTCACCCGCCGCGGACTCGGTCCGTACTTCCCATCCAGCGAGACCGGGACCCGCAGCGTTCCGGAAAACACGGCCACCGGACAGGACATCGGCGCGCCCGTCGTCGCTACCGACCCCGACAGCGGCGATACGCTTACGTATTCCCTCGGCGGTCCCGACGCTGCGGCCTTCCGCATCGACCGGAGCAGCGGCCAGGTCAGGACCAGGGCGGCCCTCGACCACGAGGCCAGGGACGCCTACACGGTGACCGTCGTCGCCACGGACACCACCGGCCTTACCGGCGAAATCGACGTCACGATCACGGTCACCAACGTCGAGGAGCCCGGAACCGCCTCGCTCTGGCCGGCCCAACCTCGCGTGGACACGGTGCTGCAGGCGCTCCTCGAGGATGCCGACGGGGAGCTGCGACAGGTCATCTGGACCTGGGAGCGCTCCGCGGACGGGGACAACTGGACGGCGTTCTCCGTCACCGGCGAGAGCTACACGCCGGTCAGCACCGACGTCGGCATGCACATTCGCGCGTCGGTCAGCTACGCGGACGGGGCGGGGTCGGGCAAGTCCGCCGAGACCGGCGCCACGCAGATGGTGGCAGAGGCCACGCCCGCCCCCGACTTCACCATCGTCCCCCTCGTCACCAGTCTCGACACCCCCTGGGATCTCGCCGTCACGCCCGATGGCGCCATGCTGTTCACCGAGCGGGACGGGACGCTGAGCGCCCGTCTGCCCGACGGCACGGTCCAGGAGGTCATGGCCGACTTCAGCGACCTGTACGTCAGTGGCGAGGCGGGGCTGATGGGGGTCGTCGTCGACCCTCGGTTCACCTCGAACCGGCGCTTCTACACCTGCCAGACCCACACCGGACCGACCGCGCAGGTGATCGCCTGGGTCGTCAGCGCGGACTACACCGAGGCCGCCCGCATCGACGACCCGCTCGTCGGCGACATCCCCGCCGGCCCGCGCAACAGCGGCTGCCGCCTGCACTTCGGCCCCCGCGGCTACCTCTGGATCGCGACCGGCGACGCGGCGGCGGGAACCGCCCCGCAGGATGTCGACTCCCTCGGGGGCAAGGTCCTGCGGGTGGATGCTTCGACCGGCGAGGCCGCGCCCGGCAACCCGTTCTCGTCGCTCGTGTACACCTACGGACACCGGAACGTGCAGGGCCTGGCCCTTCGCCCCCGCACGCAGCAGATGTGGGCCATCGAACAGGGCCCCTCTCTCGACGACGAGATCAACCTGCTCACGTCCGGCGGGAACTACGGCTGGAACCCCGTGCCCGGCTACAACGAGTCCGCCCCCATGACGGACCTCTCCACGTACCCGAGCGCCGTCGAGGCCCGGTGGTCATCGGGCGACCCCACGCTCGGCACGAGCGGCGGCGTCTTCCTGAACGGCTCGGACTGGGGGCCGTGGAACGGGCGGCTGGCCGTGGCCACGCTCACGGGCCAATCGCTGCGCATCTTCGAGTTCACCTCGCGGGGCGACTTCGTCAGCCAAGTGGTCGTTCCCGAGTTCGACAACGCCTTTGGCCGGCTCCGCACGGCAGTGCTCGGACCGGACGGCGCCCTCTACCTGACCACCTCGGACGGCAGCAACGACCGCATCCTCAAGGTCGCGCCCAGCCTTCCCCCCGCGTTCCCCACCGCCACGGAGACTCACGAGGTGGCCGAGAACAGCCCCGCCTCGACCGTCATCGCCACCGTGACCGCCAGCGACCCCGAGCGCGGGCGCCTCACCTACACCCTTGGCGGGCCCGATGCCGGTTCATTCAACCTTGCCAGCGCCACCAGCGGGCAGGTTCGAGCCAACGCCCCTCTCGACTTCGAGACCCAGAACTCGTACGAGGTTGTCGTGACCGCCAGCGACCCATACGGACTGACGGACAGCGTCACGCTCACCATCAACGTCACCGCCGAGAACGAGCCTCCGGTCCTGAGCGGCAATTCCGTTGAGGTGTACGACGAGAACGGGACTGCCCCGGTCGCCCGCTACACCGCCGACGACCCCGAGGGCGAGCCGGTCACCTGGTCGCTCCTGGGCCCCGACGCGGCCGAGTTCGAGCTCAGTGGCGGCGTGCTCACGTTCCGCGCATCCCCGGACTACGAGGAGCGGACGTCCTACCGGGTCACCTTGATGGCCGCCGACCCGCACGGCCTGGCAGGGAGCCTCTCGGTCTCCATCGAAATCGCCGACGTGGACGAACCGCCCGTCGTAAGCGGGAACGCCGACATTACCTACGCGGAGAACGGCACGTCTCCGGTGGAGACCTACACGGCCGCGGATCCCGAGGGCGAGACGATCGTCTGGTCACTTCTGGGGACCGACCGCGACGCCTTCCGCATCACGAACGGGGGGGCGCTGCGGTTCGTCGCGCCGCCCGACTACGAGACGGGCGGTGACAACGAATACCTCGTGACCGTCGTCGCCTCCGATGGCAGCCAGTCGGCGTCGTATTCGGTCACCGTGAACGTCACCGACGTGAACGAGCCGCCTGAGATCACCAGCGGGCCGGCCGCCGTTACACACGAGGAGAACGGCGGGAGCACGGTCGCGACCTACAGCGCGACCGACCCGGACAGCGGCGACAGCATCACCTGGCTGCTGCAGGGTCGTGATGCGAGCGTCTTCACGATCAGCGGCGGAGCGCTCAGCTTCCTAACACCGCCGGACTACGAAGCTCGGTCCAGCTACAGCGTCGTCGTGGCGGTGAGCGACGGCGAGGACGCCGCCGGCGACCCCGAGGCCTCCCCGACGGCGGACGACACGGTGACCGTGACTGTCACGATTGGCGTGAACGAGGCTCCCACCGTGAGCGGTCCCGCCAGCGTGACCTATGTGGAGAACGCAACGACGCCCGTGGCCGCCTATCGGGCCGACGACCCCGAGCGCGGTTCCATCGAGTGGTCGCTTGGAGGTTCCGACGCAGGCGCGTTCGCCATCAGCGACGGCGGGGAGCTCACCTTCCGCGAACCTCCCGACCACGAGACTCGCGACTCCTACCAGGTCACGGTGACGGCCACAGACCCGCTCGGCCTCAGCGACAGCGTGAGTGTGACCGTCACGGTCACGGACGCCAACGAACCCCCCGAGCTCACGGGGCCCGTGAACGTTCGCTTCCAGGAGAACGGCACGGGCGCCGTAGCCTCGTACAGCGCGACCGACCCCGATAGCGGCGACACTCCTGTCTGGCTCGTCTCGGGTCGGGACGCGGCGGCTTTCCCGCTGCAGGGCGGGACGCTCCGCTTCGTTTCCCCTCCGGATCGGGAGGCGAAGGCCAGCTACGAAGTGGTCGTGGGGGTTGGCGATGGCGAGGACGCCGCCGGCAGCCCCGAAGGGACGCCCACCGCCGACACTTCCCTTTCGGTCACCATCGCGATCGCCAACGTCGACGAGCCGCCGGTGTTCGCGAGCGGGCCCGAGCGCGTCGACTACGCCGAGCACGCGACCGTCGCCGTGGGTACCTACCGGGCGACCGACCCGGAGGGCGTCCCCACGCTGTGGAGGCTGTCCGGCCCCGACGCGGAGGACTTCTCCATCGACATCAATGGCGTGCTGACCTTCGGGACCCCACCCGACTACGAAGACCCCCGCGGCGCTGCCGGCAATGAATACCGGGTGACGGTGAATGCTTCGGATGGCGCCACCACCGCCTCCCGCGGCGTCGTCGTGAACGTTGGCAACACGGACGAGCCGGGCACGCTGGCGCTCTCCTCCGAGCAGCCCCAGGTCGGAACCCAGTTCACGGCAACGCTCGATGAGCCCGACGGCAGCCTGGGAAGCCAGGTGTGGACGTGGGAGCGCTCGCCGGACGGCCGAAGCTGGACTGCGATCACGAGCGCCGTATCCGGGACCTACCAGCCCGCCGGCGCCGACCTCAACCACTACCTGCGGGCCACGGTCGCGTACGAGGATGGCCATGGGCCCGGCAAGACGGCGCAGGCACGTGCCGGTGACCGCGTGCGGGCCCACCCGACAAGCAACAGCGCCCCCGCCTTCGTGGGGCTGCGCCCGCGCCGCGAGGTGGCGGAGAACGCGCAGCCGGGGACTCCGCTGGGCGACCGCATCGCCTTCTCCGACGCCGACGACGATCCGCTCGTCTACGCGCTCACGGGTGGCGGCTCGGACCTGTTCACCATCGACCGCGCCACCGGGCAGATCGCGGTTGCCAGCGGCGCCCGGCTCGACCACGAAACGAGCCCTGCGTACTCGCTCACCGTGACTGCGAGCGACCCCTCCAACACCACCGGCAGCGTCGCTGTCACCGTGACGGTCACGGACGTGAACGAGCCTCCCGTGGCGGTAGCCGACACGGTCTCGACCAGCGAGGACACGGCAGTCGCCATCGATGTGCTCGCGAACGACGACGACCCCGAGGACGACGCGCTGACGGTGTCCGTGACGGCGGCTCCTCGCAACGGCGCGGCGCGAGTGGAGGCCGGCAATGCCATCACCTACTCGCCCAACCCCGACTTCCACGGCGTCGACGTCTTCACCTACACCGTCTCCGATGGGCGCGGGTCGTCGGTCGCTACGGTCGCCGTCACCGTGACGGCGGTGAACGATGCGCCCGTGTTCCCCACCCGCTCGACGGACCTGGGAGTCCCCGCCGGCGCGAAGCCAGGGGCGAGCGTCGGAACGCCCATCGCCGCAACGGACCCCGACGGCGACATCCCCGAGTACAGCCTTTCCGGCCCGGACGAGGACTCCTTCGACATCGACGGCAACTCCGGCCAGATCACCGTCGCCGATGGGGCCGAGATCGATCCTGAGACGCAGGCCCTCTACACCGTCATCGTGACCGCTACCGACGCGTCCGGCGCCTCCTCGACCCTCTCGGTGACCATCACCGTCGGGGGCGCCTCGGTGAGCTTCGTCGGTATCGGCGGTGGCGGCGGGGGCGGCCCCTCTGGACCCACTCCGAGCGAGGTCGAGTTCGAGTGGAACGTGAAGCGCGACATCGAGGCGCTCGACAGCGAACACGGCTCGCCCTCGGGCGCCTGGTCCGACGGCACCACGTTCTGGCTCGCCGAGAACGGCGACGGCGCCGACGACGCCATCTACGCCTACGACATTGAGACCGGGGAGCGCCTGGAGGACCGCGAGTTCGACCTGGACGAGCGGAACCGCGCCCCCCGCGGCATCTGGTCCGACGGCGTCACCCTCTGGGTCTCCGACAGCGGCCGGGACAGGCTCTTCGCCTACGACCTCACGACGGGCGAGCGGCTTCCCGACTCGGACATCGATCTGGCAGCTGCGAATCGCGACGTTCGCGGCATCTGGTCGGATGGCGCGACGCTCTGGGTCCTCGATAGCAGCCCCGATGCCCTCTACGCCTACGACCTCGCGACACGCGAGCTGCTCGCCTGGTACGCGCTCGATGCGCGTCAGAGCGATCCGCGCGGCCTCTGGTCCGACGGCGTCTCCCTCTGGGTGTCCGACGCCGGGTCGAGCCCGAGGCGTCTGTTCGCCTACCGCGTCCCGGCGCTCCCCGCCGAGGGGACACCCCTTCCCGAGGAGCCGCTCCCCCTTGAGCGAATCGTGGACGAGGAGTTCGAAGAGCTCAGCAGCGCCAGCAACAACAGTCCCCGCGGCATCTGGTCAGACGGCGACGTGATGTACGTCGCCGACGAGAGCGACGGCCGCGTCTACACCTACAACATGCCCGACGCGATCGACGCGCGGCTGGCGTCGCTGACGCTCAGCGGTGTCGAGATCGGCCAGTTCGACCCGGCCACGACCGACTACGAGGGCGTCCCCGGCGAAGGCGTCACGCAGACGACCGTCGTAGCGGAGGCGATGCAGCGGCGCACGACGGTCGTCATCGACCCGCCCGACGCCGCCGAGGGGACCCAGGGCCACCAGGTCTCGCTGACGGGCGTGCCGGATGTCACGGTCACGGTGACCTCGCAGGACGGCCTCCGGATGCGGGTCTACCGCGTCACGTTGGGCGGTCCCGGGCTGGAGTTCGCACTGGAACCCGGCTGGACCGCCATCGACTGGCCGGGCGCCGACGGCGCCGCCCTCGCCGAGATGCTCCCGGACGGCGTCGTGGCTGTCTACGCCTGGGAC
The DNA here is from genome assembly GCA_964389725.1 of uncultured Anaerolineaceae bacterium. Lineage (GTDB taxonomy): Bacteria > Chloroflexota > Dehalococcoidia > Tepidiformales > Tepidiformaceae > UBA2991. The sequence goes on along the minus strand of CAYMDV010000006.1, from coordinate 12,969 downwards.
GAAGCGGCGGGGACGTGGCTGGCGTACTTCCCCGCCATCGCGGACGTGCCCGGCCTGAACACGCTGACGGCCTTCAGCACCGGGCAGATGTACTGGGTTGCGGTCACCGAGCCGGTGACATGGACGGTACCGGGGATCGGGACCGCGCCCTGAGCGCGGGCCGGCCCAGCCTCCAGCGACAACGTTGGCTCCAACGCTGGTCGCGCTGTGCGGGGCGGCAAGGCCGAGGAGGTGGCGCTCGGCGGCCCGGTACTGTCTACCGTCCAGGCTGGTGGGCCTGACTGTACAAAATCGAGAACCGAGGTTTCCTCGCTTTTCACACCATCCGAGGGCATCGGGATCGTGTACGTCAGCGTGGCCTCGCCGTTCACGACCTCGATGCCCTGCACGAAGTTCCGGATGAGCGCCTTCTGCTCGGGAATCGTCCCCTCCCGCAGGAAGCAGCGGAAGTCCGCCACGTACTCCCTGATCTCCTCTGTGGTGGGCAACTCCACCTTCCGCCGACGCAACTGCGCAGCGGCATCCTCCCGCGCCGCCGCGAGCTGGTCCTCGCGGTGCCGCAACGAGAGAATCCGTGGTGACAGCGCCTCCAGCGTCAGGTCGCTCTTCTCCAGCGCCTCGTAGAGCCGCAGCAGCCTCGACTGCACGTCTTCCAGCTCGGCCTCGATGGCCTTCAGCTTGCCGCCGAGCTCACCTGCCAGTGCATCCACCTCCTCCGCCACCAGGGTCACCAACTCGGTGATCGTCGCATCGGTGAGGATGCGGTCCCTGATCTTCTCGACGATGAACCCCTCCACCTTCTCCGCGTTCAGGTATCGCGCTTCGCACGAGCCGGCCCCTTCCTTGAGCAGGGTGCCGCAGACGTAATAGGCATAGCGCCCGCCTTTCGCACCCTGGCCGGTGTAGGGCTTGCCGCAGACTCCGCAGCGCAGCAGGCCGCTCAGCAGGAACTTGCTCCCCACTCGCGCCGGTCGCTGCCGCTTCGGTGCCCGGTCCTCGAGCGACCCCTGCACCCGGTCGAAGAGATCCCTGGGGACGATCGCCTCCCAGGCATTCTCCGCGCGCACCGGCTCGGGGGCCTTGCCGTCCTTGCGCGTGCGGCCCCACACGGCGGTTCCCGTGTAGGCCTCGTTGGTGAGCAGGTAGTGGAGGCCGTTCCGGTACCAGCGCCTGCCCCGGTTGGTGATGCCCCGCTCGTTCAGGTCCCGGCAGATCTCCTTGAGGCCGGTACCGCGCAGCGAGCTCTCGAACATCTCCCGCACGATCGGGGCGGTGACCGGGTCGACCTCGAGCGTGGGACGCTCCCGCACGCCGTCGCTGACCTTGACTCGCCGGTACCCGAAGGGCGCCCGGGACGCGAGGAAGAAGCCGCGAGAGGCGGCCTCGCGCATCCCGCGCGTGACCTCCTGGGCCAAATTCTCCGAGTAGAACTCATCCACCGACTCGATGATGGCTTCCATCAGCTTGCCGGTGGGCGAATCGTCGGCGTGCTCGGTGATGGAAGTCACCCTGATGCCACGCCGGCGAAGCATCGACTTGAAGGCGACGGCGTGCTCGCGCTTGCGCGTGAACCGGGAGAACTTCCAGACGAGGATCTCCTCGAACGGCGCGTCAGCCTCGCCGGCCGCGTCCAGCATCTTGCGGAACTGGGGCCGGTCGGCGACGCGGCCGCTCTCGGCCTCGTCCACGTACTCGCGGGCGACGGCGTAGCCGTTCTTCTCGGCGTAGTCGCGCAGCGCCCGCAGCTGGGCGGCGACTGAGAGGTCGACGTCCTGGCGATCGCTGGAGACGCGGGCGTAGAGGGCGGCGGGCTTGAGGGTTGGTGGGTGCTTCACGGTGTGGTCCTTTCGCTATCGGCTGCACAGGCCGGCCCACCACTCTAGCACGTACGTTCGACCAGTTACCGACAGCCCCTGAAATGAGTGGGCCTTGGTCAAAGCGGCAGGGCTCATCTACCGTTCGTCGCGAGGGCCGGCGCCGCCAGCTTTCGCCTCTAGGATTCCCATCGGGATCCATAGCCTGGAGCGTTGCATGGAGAGCAGGTGGGCGCGAGCGAGCATCCGGGCAAGGATGCGCAGCCCCGACTCGATCGTTCCCGCTGCTCAGGCGTGTGTGTTTCCTGGCCCGCCTTGCTGTCTACCTCATGCCACGCCGGCTCGCCTTCGGCCTCACCGACTGGTTGCGACGGCGTAACGCCCGCAGGCGATGCAGCAGGTTAGGGCTTGCCCCACCTACTTGCTGTAACTACAATAGGGTAGTGCCAATAGGGGGTGACGACTGCGTTGGACTTGGGACCCAGTCAAGAACAAGGCGAACCGTCAGGCGCACGGCCTCAGCTTCGAGGCTGCAGTTTTCGTGTTCGACGATCCTATGTCTGCGACGCAGGAAGATCCATACTCAAGTGAGCAACGGTGGCGAACCATCGGCGTGGTGGGCACTCAAGTCGTAATGGTGGTCCACACTTGGCCTGACATCGACGCGGCTACTGGAGAAGAGATCGGGCGCATCATCTCTGCACGCAAGGCGACGAGACATGAGAGGACGGCTTATGAAGAAGGACATGGCTGAACTGCCACCAGATGTTCAGGCACAGGTGCGGGCGCTAGAAGCTCTCCCCGACGATCAGATCGACACTACCGATGCTCCGGAGCTGCTCGACTGGTCGGATGCTAGGCGTGGGGTCTTCTACCGGCCTGTGAAGAAGCAGATTACGATCAGGCTCGACGCGGACATCATCGTGTGGTTCAAGGTCCATGCTCGTGACGGTCGCGGATATCAAACGGACATCAATGGGGCGCTCCGGGAGCACGTCCAGCGGGTTGAGCGTTCCCCAAGATAGCCTTCGCTGGCTTCCTCAGCTTCCTCAGGTAGTGCGGGCGACGAGACCCGGTCGGACTCGTCGGGTCGAGCTTGGTACTCGAACGGCCAATTGTCCCCCGGAATGGTCCTTGTGAGTGCCGCAGAGCTTCGCGTATCTGTTCGAGGAGTGTCCGTCCGCCGGGTCTCGTCGTCGCTCTCGCGGACCGCGGTGCAGTGGATGATATATTGGGTGCTAGGTACCCAAGGGGGGACCGATGACCGTTCTACTACGTGGGGCGATGTAACTGACGCGCTAGCTGATCTTCATGGGCGCATCGGGCTCGCAACCTCCTCGACGAGCCGCCCACGAAGAGCAGGGCTTCTGAGAGAATGAGGGCAACGGTTCTCACGACGGGGAAGGCTATCAGAGGGAGCTTGGCTTCGCCCCTTGCGCGCCCTCGCACGTTCGAGGAACATTCGCCCCTGCTCTCCCATGTCCGGGTACAGCCTGAGATTGAACATTTTGAGGGGTCTTCATGCGCCCTCTTGGCGGCTTAAACTGGATGTGGCCGAGGGGAGCACCACGGGATGAAGAGGGCATCACGGTCAGTTCGAAAGCTCGTCGTACAGTCTTCCCTGCCAGTCTTCTCGCCAGTTGTCCGGCCTGCGGCTTCTTCCTGTCGTGCGGTGCTTTACTTGAGAGGGGTCCGTGGCCCCTCCTGTGGGTCCACATCTGTCTTCCGTTGTTTCCCCCTTACTCCGGTCCGCCGGTGGCCAAGACAATGGCCGGACCCAACAGCGCCGACTGATACCAGCACATGGCCTCGCCTGAGAATCGGACAGCGCAACCTTTTCCATTGCCACCCAGGTTCACTGAAGAGTACCGACCCTCCCACTCGGGTTCCGGGGAAGTAGCCCAACCCCAGGGAGGATCTCCCCCCCAGCAAACCAATTCGCCGGACTTGCGGATGGCACAGGCAACGGCTCTATGCATCTGGTCGTGGCCAACGCTCACGGCGCTGAACGTCCCCGTCGGCACCTCATCCTCCAAGGCGCGATCTCCCCAACAGGCCACCTCGCCCGAATCGCGAAGCGCGCACGTTCCGCCGTTCCCGACGCTGACGGAGTTGAAGCGGCCGTCCGGTATTTCCAAGTGCGCTTGGACGTTGTCGCCCCAGCACACCAACTCTCCCGACTTACGGACCGCACAAGTGTGACGTATGCCGACGTCTACTCCGCGAAAGTGGCCGTCGGGTGCGTCGCCGTGGGCGAAAGTGATGTCTCCCCAGCAGGTCAACGCTCCCGACTCGCCTACGGCGCAAGCGTAGTAGAGGCCCAGACTGACCAGTTGAAAACGCCCCGGTGGCGGATCCCCATACCAGCCGAACTCGTCAACGCCCCAGCAAGCAATCTCCCCCGATTCACGCACGGCGCACGTCATGTCCAATCCCGTGTCGACCATCTGGTAGGCGCCTGACTGCGGTACGACAGCGTTCGCTTGGTGCATAGCAGGGAAGCTGAAGTCGCCAATGCAGTCGATTTCTCCAGATTCCCGGACGGCGCAGGCATGCGTGCCGAGGGAACGGCTGATGGATCGGTAGCGGTGCGGGAAGGCCTCCACCTGGCCGACCGCATTACTACCCCAGCAGACGGCTCCACCCCCCAGCTCCCGCACACCGCAGGCGTGATGCCCGCCTGCACTCACTGAACGAAAGCGCCCCTCCGGCACGCTCAGGACGGAGAGCTCTCCCGAGCCGTTGGTCGTCGCGCCGGCGCTCCCCAACTGCCAGCAGACCAACTCACCAGACTCTCGTATGGCGCAGGCGAAGCTGGAGTCTCGTGAGTAGTCGCCTCCTACGCCAACCGACTGGTACCGGCCCCGTGGAACGTGGGTCTGGCCGCTGGCTGCGTACGTCTCCCAGCACTCAACCTCGCCAGACTCGATGATTGCGCAGGCGTGCCAGATTCCTGCACTCACCGAGCGGTAGGCGCCCGGTGGCACGTCTGCCTCAAGCTCTCCCCAGCAAGAGAGCACCCCTGACTCTTCCACCGCGCAGGTGTAGGCCCACCCGGCGCTCACCGAGCGGTAGCGCCCATCTGGGGCAGTCGCCTCGTCGGCAGCGCTATGTCCCCAGCAGGCCAAAGCCCGGGACTCAAGGACCGCGCATGCGTGTGCTGCTCCCACACTCACTGAGCTGTAGCTCCCTTCCGGCACCTGCCACGAGGTTGTATCCCCCCAGCACTCCACGCCCCCATCCACTCGGATGGCGCAGCTTGCTGCGAAACCCGAGTTCACGAAACGGAACTCGCCCGCCGGTGGCTCAGCGACGCCCGCAGGGTCCGCTCCCCAGCAATGAAGTGCCCCCGACTCCCGCAGGCCGCAGGTGAAGACCTGGCTCGCGCTCACGGCGACCATCGGGTCTCGAGATGACTGGGGCACTCCTCCAGCCCCTTCAGGTTCCGGTGTTGTGGGTTGCGGTGTGCGCTCCTGTGTCTGGGTGGCTTCCGACGCGACAGGTAGCTGGGGATCATCATCGCCACCCCGCAGCACGGCGATTACCACAATGGCCACCGTTGCCACGACGGCCACCCCCGTCCCCACCACCCCTACCCACGCGATCCTTCGTCCGAGCGACGAGAGCGCCAGCGGGAGAGCGAGCAGGGCGCGAACGCGCGTCCCGACACCCTCTCGCTTGCCCCGCCAGGCGGCGAGCGCATGGCGGTCCTCCAGTTCGAGCTTCCCGAGCATGTTCGAGATGTGGTACTTGACGGCGTCGGGGCTGACCACGAACCGCCTGGGGCAACCAGCGCTCACTCGTTCTCCTCCGCCGGGAGCATGACTCTCCAAACGACGCTCGCATGACACACACGCGGCGGCCTCCTATCGGCGGCAACCACCGATGCGTCCCGGGCGCCGGACGGGATCGTACAAGCAGCTCCGTCGATTTACCCTATCCCCCCTGCCCTCCAGCGACTCGAACGATGTCGCTCCCGGCCAGACTGTAGCGGGAAGCTCCTGAGCCTCTCAGCGCGTCCTGCGCAGAAGAGGCCGTCCGGTTGCTCGGACAGGCCACTGGGGTAGACGAGCAGACCCGTTTCGCCGGGTTCATGGGCAGAAGGGCGGGGGCGGGAAGTCCCTGTCGAGGATGTCTCGCAGGCTCCCCGGCACACAGCCGCTCAACTGGTTCCGGGAGAGCCACAGCGTCTTCAGGTTGGTGAGGTCGCCCAGCTCTGGCGGAATCTCGCCACTCAACTGGTTGAAGCGGAGGCCCAGCCGTTCCAGGTTGGCGAGGTGGCCCAGCTCCGGTGGAATCTCCCCGCTCAGCTCGTTCTCGGAGAGATGCAGCTCGGACAGGTTGGGGAGGTTGCCCAGCTCTGGCGGAATCTCCCCGCCCAGCTGGTTCTGGGAGAGATACAGCCGCTCCAGGCTGGTGAGGTCGCCCAGCTCCGGCGGAATCTCCCCGCTCAACTCGTTCCGGGAGAGAGACAGCCATTCCAGGTTGGCGAGTTCACCCAGTTCCGGTGGAATCCCGCCGCTCAACTCGTTGTCGGAGAGAAACAGCAGGGACAGGTTGGTAAGGTCGCCCAGCCACGGTGGAATCTCCCCGCTCAACTCGTTGTCGGAGAGATACAGCAAGGACAGGTTGGCGAGGTCGCCCAGCTCCGGTGGAATCTCCCCGCTCAACTCGTTGTCGGAGAGATGCAGCGACATCAGGTTGGTGAGGTCGCCCAGCTCCGGCGGAATCTCCCCGCTCAACTCGTTGTAGGCGAGTTGCAGCGATTCCAGACTGGCGAGGGTTCCCAGCTCCGGCGGCATCTCCCCGCTCAACCGGTTCCCGGCGAGATACAGCAATTTCAGGTTGGTGAGGCCGCCCAGCTCCGGCGGTATCTCCCCGCTCAACTGGTTCTCGTAGAGCCACAGCTCGGACAGGTTGGTGAGGTCGCCCAGCTCCGGCGGTATCTCCCCGCTCAACTGGTTCTCGTAGAGCCACAGCTCGGACAGGTTGGTGAGGTCGCCCAGCTCCGGCGGTATCTCGCCGCTCAACTGGTTCTCGTAGAGCCACAGCCGTTCCAGGTTGGCGAGGCCGCCCAACTCCGGCGGTATCTCCCCGCTCAACTCGTTCCCGTGGAGGTACAGCCACTTGAGGGTGGTGAGGGTGCCCAACTCCGGCGGTATCTCCCCGCTCAACTGGTTCCCGGAGAGACTTAGCGCGACCACACGTCCAGCGCCGTCCGCGAGGACCCCGTGCCACTGCCACAGCGGCGCCTCCGTCAGCCAGCCGTCGTTGTCGCTCCACTCCGGACCGTTCGTGGCGTGGTACAACGCGGCCAGCACTTCCCGTGCCGACAAGGGCCCGGCGCGTGTGGGGACCGGCACCTCCACGGCAATGTCGCCGTAGCGGTAGGTGCCGCGGCTGTTCAGGCCGCTCATCTCCAGCGGGATCGTGCCCAGCGCCCTCCAGTCACCGCCTTCGGGACGGGCGCTGATGTACAGCCTTCTCGCCTCCGCCACGCTCTGCCAGACCCGAACCTCGACGTTCACCGCCGCTTCTTCAACGCCCACCGTGATGTCGCCGTAGCGGTAGCGACCGCTCGAGCTGTGTCCGTCGTCCAGCGGGAGCGGAATCGTTCCCAGCGTGCGCCACGAGCCACCTGCCGGACGCGCGCTGATGTAGATATCGCGTTCATCCTCCACGTGCTGCCAGACGCGGACCTCCACCCGCGCCGCCTCTTCTCCCTGCGCCCCCACCGGCGCCACCACCGCACACCCCAACACGACGGCCGCGACCATGACCAGGAGCTTCCTGGGGCAACCAGCGCTCACTCGTTCTCCTCCACCGAAAAGCATGATTCCCGAAGCGACACTCGTGTCTCTTCTGACACGACGCGGAGCCGTCCTACAGGCGGCAACCGCCGATGCGTCCCGGACGCCGGACGGGATCGTACAGGCATCTCCCTCGATTTACCCTATCCCCCCTTCCCCCTGTCCCCTGCGAACTCGAACAATGTCGCTTCCGGTCAGACCGTAGCGGGAAGTTCGGCGCATCCTGCGCGGAAGGGGCCGTCCGGTTGCTAGGCCAAGCCACCGGGTCTGCCCGCCCTCCCCGGCTCGCGGGGCTACGTCTACAACGCCGCCCCGACATCGTCGTTGACTCCGAGCGCTGCTGGCAGTGGAAGGATGAGGATGACCCGCAACGTTCAGTCGACCGGGGCGTCATCTCTGCCCCCCATCGCAGAACAGGCCTAGGCCGAGGGTGGAGAGGTGATCCCCGACGTGAACCGCGGTGCATGGCCCTTCACCGAGGACTTGCGCGACTGGCGTCTCGAGAGGGCCTGGCTCACCCCCAACGCTCTCGGGTGTGGCTCCACGGGGAGTGCCCACTGTCCCCAGCTCCCGGTCGTCAGGCGAACAGGGGACCTAGCACTCGGGAACGATCTCCTCGGGCGGTCTCGGGAGTCTGATGACGATGCCGCTGACGCTTTCGCCATCGACCACAACGGCCGTCGCCTCCGTCTCTTCGGTCGTGAATCCGCTCTGTTCGTCCCACCACCCGAGCTCATACCACCCAAGCTCGCCTGACGACCGGGGGCAGCCGATGGTGACCGATAGCCGGTACGTGCCGTCGGGTGTACGCAGAGCGAACCCGCCGTTCGGCTGCACGGTCACGCTCTCGCTGCCCGCGCCGCTGACGTAGACAGCGTCCGCGAAGAGCGTTCGCCCTTGGATGGGCTCCCCGTCCGGCCCCAGAACCCTCCCCCAGATAGTCCGACGCACCACCAGGACTTCGGCCCGATGAGAGTCGAAACCCCGGTAGGCGGCCTGCGGAGAGAGGCCGAACGTCTCTTCGAACGCCCCCTCCCACGACTCGTTCGCGGGCAGCGCCCGGTAAAACCCCACCAACGCGCGCTCTCCCGCCCGCTCCACGAGCCACTCGGCCGCCATCGTCGCAGTCGACGGGTTCGGCGACCGTCGCTCAAAGGCCTGAAGGGAAGTCTCGTCGTAACTTGCTGCCCACAGCACCAGGGCCAGGGCGTCGGCAAGCGGCTCCTCGCCGCTCCAGTGGCGAAAGAGGTGAGCCATGTACATCGCCGCTCCTTCTCTCAACCACACGGGACCCCAGTCCCAATCACCCGCCACCTGGTCCGCGAAGGCCTCGAAATAGAGCCGCTCGAGCCAGTTGGCCGTTTCCGTGGCGTGAACGTAGATGGAGTCCTTGTGGTAGTCCGCCGGATGCACACGGGCCCAGTAGTCGAGCGCTCTTCCCCGCGCAGTCTCCAGCGCCGCAGAGTCGCTTGCGATGTGAATGCTGAGGTTCGGCACCACGATGTCGAAACGTTCGTCATAGAACCGGACGATGTCGGCCACCCTGGCGCGCAGCGCGTCCTGCTGGTCCGGTGGCACTTCGCCCCAGAACGTCACGCTCGGCCCCTCCCCGTCGACAACCTCCTCGGTCGCTGTGGGCGTTCCAGCCGGCTCAGGGGCCGTGCCGGGCGTGGGTGTCGCTGGGGGCGTGGGGCTCGCCACCGGGGTGGTCGTAGGCGCAGTGGTGGCGGTCTCAGTCGCGAGCGAGCTGTCCGGAGGGGGTGCCGACTCCCCATCGTTCGCGATTGCATAGGCGATCACGCCACCTGCAACAATGGCCCCTCCCACTACAGCGACCCCCGCAACGCCCGCTACCGGCTTCCAGAGTCCGGCAAGCAACCCCAGCGGCGTGAGTAACTGGCGGCGCCCCTCCCGGGCCGGTCTCTCGACCGGTCGCCACGCCGCGAGGTCATCGCGGTCCTGGATATCGAGCTTGCTGCGAATGTTCTTGACGTGGAACTTGACCGTGGCGAGGCTGACGCCAAGCCGGATGGCGATTTCCGCGTTTGTCGCGCCGGTCTGGAGTGCCTCGAGCACGCGCCACTCGGCTGGAGTGAGCACATCTGGATGGGGTGGACGGCCGCGTCTGGCCATCGCCATAGCGTAGCCGTCGGAGCCCGGAATGACATGGGGCCTTCGAAGAGGGCACTCCATCAAGGGAGCAGTCGCCATGCTAGCGCCCAATCTCTCGGCAGTACCTCACCCAACACCCTTTGAAAGCGGCCCTCGTCGCGCTCCTCGCCAAGAGGCGGTTCCTACGTGCCAGGCTTCCCGCTGCCTGCCCTTTGCTCCATCACTCGCCAGGAGGCTCTATGCGGAGCCTGGATACGCGCCAGTTCAAGCTTCTTCGAAGCCGTGACGATGACCGCTCTCGCCCCATCCGTTGTGAGACCCTGGCCCTTGAGCGAACGGGCGACGCTGTATCCCATTTCGGCCGGCCGGGACGACCGAGTCGCGGGTTGATGCCGCCCGAGGCCGGACATCGTCCGGGCAAGATGCTGGGCACGGCAACCGTGATCTTCAGGACCGGAAGCCATTGGAGAACAGCAGCCAAGGACCTGGGAGGAAGTCCCCGACCATCAGGTCCCGACGGGGTCCGAACTCGCCGATTTGCTCAGCCAGCCTGGCATGACCGGCGGCCGGGTACCCCTGGCCGTGGAAACCGGACGGCCCCTTTGTGCATACGATGCGCCGAGACCCGGAAGCTTCCCGCCAGAGTCTGGCCGGGGGCGACATCGCCCGAGTTGGCCGGAGGCCAGGGGGATAGGGTAAATCGACGAAGCTGTTTGTAGGATCCACTCCGGCACCCTGATGTATGGGAGGGGGCTGCCGATAGGACACCGCCGCATCTTTATGCCGCATCTTCATAAGGGAACGGTGAGAGTGGGTAACCGGTTGAAGACAGCGCTTCTCGTGTTGGGACTGAGGAAGTTGCGTGACGGGCTGGGCAGGCGTTCGCCGTTTCTCTGGCTGGTCCTGACGCCCCTCCTGACCGCGCCCCTGAGCGCCGTGCTCATCTACCGGTTCGCCCAGGAACTCGACGCCCAGTCGCTGGGGCTGCCTACGACGAGCATACTGTGGGACGGCCCGCAGGCGACCCTTTACTACTACGACTTCTGGCCGACGTGGCTGCTGCTGACCGCGGCAGGCTTGCCGAACCTGCTGGTCGCGCTGTGGTTCTTCCACCCCAACGGATACATGAAGGTCGCAGCGGGGGCGGCGCTTGTGATGGCGGTGCTGCGGACCTTCGTGGTGGTGCTGGTGTTCTTCGCCATCTCGCAGACCAATGTGATCTCCCACAACGGTGAACTGTTGATGCGCATAGCCCTGGAAGCGAAGGGATTGCTCGGGGGCCCTGGGGACCACTCTCCCGAGTTCGCCAAGATGCGCATGCTGCTGACGCTGTGGCTGTACGGCGCCTACATGTGGGCCGCATGCCTGGCGCTCTGGGGCCTGTGGAACCTCGTGATGGACCGGTTCCTGCCGCACCTCAAGCCACCCCGGAAGCGGCAACCCGGGGAACCAAGGGCCTGGGGGAGCTTCCTCGAACGGCGCTAGCGGGTGCAGTTCACGGGGTAGGGGGTTACGGCCCGCCGGTCAGTCGCATCACTTGCTGGAGGCGATCTCGGGGGGTACGGCCAGCAGCGGCTCGGCGTTGCCCCAGCACACCACTGCACCCGACTCGCGGAGGGCGCAGGTGAAGCCGCTTCCGGCACTGACCGCCTGGTAAGTAGCGGACGGGACGTCGGTCTGGCCACGGGCATTGTCGCCCCAGCACACCACCTCGCCCGATTCACGGAGGGCGCAGTCGTGATCGGAGCCAGCACTCACAGCTCGATAGCTCCCGGAGGGGGGAGTGTCGGGCCTGCCGCCAAGGAACCCAGCCCCACAGACCACCTCGCCAGAATCGCGAACTGCACAGACTTGAAGCACGGAACCAACGCTTACGGATCTGAAGTTCCCCCTCAGTCTCACTCCCATTCCCGTGCAGGTTGAGCCAGCACACTATCGGCCCGGTTTCACGGACCCCGCAGATCAACCCATTTCCTCCAGCGCTCACCGCACGGAACCTGCCTGCCGGAGGGACCACGCCGTCGTTGATTCCCCAGCAGGAGATTTCCCCCGACGCTAGCACCCCGCAGGCCACGAGGGAGCCCGCACTCACCGACTGGAACGGGCCACGCGGAGGTCCCTCGCCGCAGAGGTCTGCAGATGCACCGGACTCGCGCACGCAGATCCGGTCGCCGGAGTATCCGAAGCCCCAACAGTCGACTTCGCCGGAGTCCCGAAGCGCACACGAGTGACTGGCGCCTGCACTCACCGATCGATAGTTGCCGGCCGGCGCATCGACCTGGCCGTATTCGTTGGCTCCCCAACACACGACTTCGCCAGAGTCCCGCACGCCACAGGCATGGTCGGCACCGGCGCTCACCACCTGGTAGCTGCCACCCGGCGGAGTGTGCTGTCCCGGCAGTTCGACTGCCTCTTCCATCCAGCAGGTGACCAGACCTGCCTCAGTTACGGCGCAATTGTGGACATCGCCCGCGCCCACGGCGCGATAGATGCCGGACGGCGTGAGCCCCTGAGGTTCACCCCAGCAGGCTATCTCGCCGGACTCTCGGAGTGCACAGGTCCGGCCACTTCCTGCGCTCACGGACAGGAACTGCCCGGCTGGGGCATCAGACTGGCCGGCTCCGTTATCTCCCCAGCAGACCACGTCGCCGGACGTTCGGAGGGAATGGCAGGGACGGGAGGTAAATGACGGGGATGTCTCGCAGGCTCCCCGGCACACAGCCGCTCAACTGGTTCCCGGAGAGACCCAGCCGTTTCAGGTTGGTGAGGTCGCCCAACTCCGGCGGAATCTCGCCGCTCAACTCGTTCCCGGAGAGACCCAACGACTCCAGGTTGGTGAGGGCTCCCAACTCCGGCGGAATCTCGCCGCTCAACTGGTTCCCGGAGAGACCCAACGACTCCAGGTTGGGCAGTCCGAAGTGCACGGAACCGAACGTTTGACCACCCCCCTTGCACAGGGAGTTTCAAGGGCGCACGCCGTTTGTGCGAGTGGTACGAGGGAGTACTCCAAGGCCGCCGGTTCTACGACCACGCTCGTCGACCCATCTAGGCTCGACTCACGTCCCACCCTCCCCGTGCGATGGCACGGCGGGGGCTTGTGCGGCGGGCGGGTCAGCATGACGCCGCTTCCGAGAGGCTGCTGATCCGTCCACATTTCGTCCACCAGCGTGCTGTTGCGTCCCTGGTGGTGGCGCCGAAGGTCCGCGCCGAACGGCACCGCCTCATGTGGCGCG
>CAYMDV010000005.1:0-166335 GCA_964389725.1 uncultured Anaerolineaceae bacterium | reverse complement strand
GGCCGCCACGTCGGCCTTGCAGATCAGACGACCTTCATAGAAGAGAAAAGAAGGAAATTGCAGAAAGGCAATCGAGGTGAGAACCCCAGTTGGTACAAGGGGAAACGCCCCCTACCGGACGTATTCGGCAAGCAATTCCGTTCCGGAGCGGCTTCCACGGGGAAATTGACAATGTCCAGGCGGAAATTGACAAAAGGCAATCGGGAAAGCGGGCCGGAAGAGGCCGGAATCCCTGCGGGAACCCGCGGGGGCGCCGGGTCCGTCAACGGTCAGGAGCGCCTCCACGCGGACGGGACCAGGAGCCCGGAGCACCTGCGCCACGAGCGGCTGGTGGCGGTGCTGCGTGACGTGGCCGGACGGATGGGCAAGGTGAAGGCGGCGAAAGCGCTGGGCGTCAGCTACCGCACGTTGTCCCGGGCGGTTGAAACAGGCCGGCTCACGGGCCGCATGGCCGACGCCCTGGAGCGGCACCTGTCGGAGTTGAAAGCCTCGGCGACGGCGCCCGTGAGACAGGAGCAGGCGGACGACCCGGAGCGTGCGCCGCAACTGGAAGCTGAGGTGGCGAAGCTCCGCACCCGCGTCGACACCATGCAGGCGGTGGTCGGGGCGTTGCAGGAGGACCAGGCCCGGACGCTCCGACAGTGGGAGCGCCGGCTGGCACGGGTGGAGGCGGGGCGGGTGCCTGCGAACGGGTCAGGGGTTGCGTCGGCGCCGAGCGTGAAGGGCGCCTCGGACGGGGTGCCTGCGCGCACGCAGGTGAAGCGACCCATCCGGGCCTACCGCCAGCTGGTGACCGTTGAGCCGGAGGAAGGTGAGGAGCTCATCTACGGCGAGGCGATGCTGGCCATCATCGAGTGGCGAGCGGCGCGGATGACGCTCGAGTGGGCAAGCCGCCGGCTGGACAAGCTGGATGCCCGGAGGTCGCTGTTGGAGCTGGAGGTCAGGCTCGTGGAGGACCACGAACTGACGTTGCCGCCGGCCGTCTACCCCTGGGACCGTGCCGACCGCCGCGACGAGGTCTGGCGTCGGAAGCAGTCGCTGCACGACCTGCGGGTCGAGCGCAACCGGGCGGTGCTGTGGCGCTGGGTACGGCTCATGCTCACTCTGGGGCTGTGGTGGAGGTAGACAGCGCGTAGGTCCCTGGCCAGTTCAAGAGACCTATGGCTCAGCTTGGGGGCAGTGTGCACCGGGAAGCTTCGGCCTCTCCGGATGGCGCGCTGCAGGTTGACCTCCGCTACCCTTGCCCCCCGACTTGGGGAGGAACGTGATGGCCGATCTGGGCATGTGGAGGGTTGACGGCGACGCACCGCGGCGCGTGGGCCGCTCCGGCGTGGGACTCGAGCGCCGCCTGGAGGATTGGATCGCGAGCGACTCATCGCTGCTCGCCGATGGGCTCACGGTGGTCGGCCGTCAGGTGCGAGTCGACGGTGGCCCGCTCGACCTCCTCGCCATCGACTGGCAAGACCGGTGGGTTGTCATCGAACTCAAGCGCGAGCGTCTGTACCGCGATGCCCTCGCGCAGGCGCTCGACTACGCGTCGTCGATTGCGGGGATGGACGGAGATTACCTTGAGGAACAGCTACGGCCTGGCCTCTCGACCCTCGGTGACGCCGAGGAGTTGGGGCAGGCGATCCGGCGACAGTTGGACGGGGAGGATGGCGGACGTGACGTGGCCGTCTTGCTAGCCGGCGTCGGCGTCGACCCTGCGTTGGAACGCATTGCCGCCCACCTGAGCGGGTACGGAGTGCCGATCACGATCGTGAGCTTCGAGGCGTTCGAGCCCGAGGGCGGTCCAATGCTGCTGATTCGCGAGGTCATCGAGGAACAGACGGGCCCACCACGCCGGGCTCGGCGGCCCCGCCTCAGCGTTGACGAAATACGAGGGCTTGCCGCTGAGAAGGGTGCTGGGGAGCCCTTTGATCGTTTCCTCGGAATGGTTGAGGACGCGGGCCTGGCGGTGCAGCCGTATCGCAGGGGGGTGATGATCGCGCCCCCAACGAACCGCACCCGGTACCTGATGTATGCGCGACCCGAGCAGGGATGCATCTACCTGCACGCTGGCCCAGCGCAATTCGCTGAGTTCTTCCCACCGCTCACGGAGGAGGAGGCGACAGCTGCCATCGGCTCCCTCCGGAGTGGCACTGCGTACCGGGCTGGCGCCGAACTCGCTGCCTGCCTTGACCAGATCGAGGCCTTCCTGAGAGCGCTCCCGCGTCCGGATGAGGAGGGCGAGCTCAGTTAGGAGCAGGAGGTGGCTGGAGCACCCGCAGGGCTGCTCCTTGGTCTTGGTGGTGGCGTTAGGGTCAGGCTGCGTGACGAATGGGGTGGGCTTCGTCGCGAAGGGTCTGGACGCTCCGGGCCAGGTCCTTGATGGAAGCGAGTATGTCTTCAATCGAACCGGACAGATTGACCGCCGCGACTTCCAGACGCTTGCCGGCGTTGCGAACCTCGTGCACAACAGGCTTGAGTTCGCCCTCCGCGTAGGCGAGTAACCCGCCGGGCAAGTCGAGCGCGGTGGCGTAGGCGAGCACCTGGTAGAGGTCGGCGTTGGGGATGCGTTCGTTTCGAACCCGTTTGTACTTGGCGTCGCCGACGAAGGTGCAGGTGGAACCGTCCCACCACGAGAGGTCGGGCCTGAGGTGGACCTTCCGATCCTCGTCGAGGGTGATGCCCCTGGGAAGGTCAACGTCGGAGCGGAACGCCACTTCCGAAACTCGGAGGGTCTCGCGAAGCGCCCTCGTGACGAACCCCTGGAACACCTGGCTCATGTCCATGAGGAATCCCTTGGCGCGCACGACGCCGCGGTCCATCTCGAACGCCCGGTACCGCAGCACGAGGCGTGACAGTTCGATCACCTCACGGTAGTGCTCGTTCAGCCGGTCGTACGTCACAGTTGGAATGTCGCTCTGGGGGAACCGCACCAGCGACACGTTCCCGAGTGTCGCATCCATCCAGCGGAGGCCCTCGCGGGCGCCTGCGTCTTCGATGTGCATGGCCCCAAGCACGGTGGCCGCTGCTTTCACGAGGCGGTTGGGCAGGATGTCGTCGGTGAAGTCGTCGTAGCGGACCTCCACCGGGAGGGGGCTGTCGAACCGGCGACGGACCTGCTCCGCGACCATGATCCGTCCCCGGACGGTGTGCAGTGGCTCCTCCTCGGTCCGATACCCATGAAGGAGACCGCGACCGAAGGCCCGCTGCGCGGCGGTGACGAGCGCGGGCGCGAGGGCTTCGACCAAGGTCTCTGCATCGTCAAAGGCGAAGGGTTCGGCCTGGAGCTTGAACGCTCCCATCGCGTAGGACGCGAGGAAGAGCACACGCGAGATGTCCAGCTTCGGGTGGATGGAGACCGAGAGGTCGCCCAGCTCAAGGGCGCCAACGGTGGAGCCGGGGGTCAGGAGGTAGACCGCCTCCTCGCCAGCGACGGGCTCGACCGTCAGCGATGGAACGGCCGCCCGGAGCGCATCTCGCTCCTCGACAGAGAGCCCCTCCTCGCGCGGTTCGTACTCCTTGAGTTCAATCCTCCGCATCGCCGGGGTCGGTCCCGCCTCCCTGTTCGCCCGCGACTGCTCCGTCGTCCGCACCAGCGCCACTGAGTTCGCGGCGGAGCCGGTCCAGGGCGAACTCAGCCAGGCGGTCGTGCTGTCCGTAGAGCTGCTCCTCAATGTAGGGGAGGACGTTGTGTTCCCAGATGAGCTCGATCTTCTCCTCGGTGAGGTCGTTCTGCATAAAGTAGCTCGGCCCGATCGCAGCTTCCCTGTTGTCCAGCTTCTCGTTGGCGCGGTCGATGACGTCCGCCACCCAATCCAGCTCCTGGGTGTCATGGTCCTCAAACCACCATCGCAGCAAGTGCTGCACAGGTGGCTTGTCGGGGTGAAACTCGACGAAGTGGAAACGGCGGCGCAGCGCCAGATCAACCAGCGCGATTGAGCGGTCGGCCGTGTTCATCGTGCCGATGATGTAGAGGTTGGGGGGCAGCCCGAACGGCTGGTCCGAGTACTGAAGCCTCATGGCCTCGTCGCGGTACTCCAGCAGGAAGTACAGCTCGCCGAACACCTTGGCGAGATTTCCCCGGTTGATCTCGTCGATAACGAGGAAGTGCCTTTCTCCCGGCTCTTGGCGGGCCTTGTCCGCCATCTGGACCAGGGGCCCGTCCCGCAGTGCGAAGCTTGCTCGCCCCTCGGCATCGAGTGTCGGCCTGTAGCCCTGGACGAAGTCCTCGTAGGCGTACGAGGGATGGAACTGGACGAGCCTGACGCGGTCCCGTGCCCCGGCCAGACACTGCGCCAGCTTCCGTGCGACGTATGTCTTTCCCGTCCCTGGCGGCCCCTGGAAGATGACCTGGGCCTTGTCGTCGAGCAGTCGCTCGATGTTGTGCAGGAAGTCGGGTTGGAGGAGGAGTTCATCCGCGAGCGCTTCGATGTCGTCCGATGTGGAGTCTCCTTCCCTCGGATCCTCGGCAGGAGGCTCCGAGGTCTCGTTCATCCAGACGACCGAGTGGGCTTCAAGGCGATTGCACGGCCGCTCGAACCCCAGTGCATCCGCCCGTTCGACGAGCCGGTCGAGGAAGGAAAGGGCATGCTCGTATTCCTCGCTCTCCCCTGCCCCAGCCTGAGGTCTGGGATAGCCAGATCGCTCGTAGGCATTTCGAAACTCTGTGATTTTGAAGGGAGGATACTCAGCGCCGTTCGCCATCAGGAGGACTGAAACCGGCCGAAGCCGAGTCCCGACACCCCTGAACTTGGGATCCTCCGGCACCTGGTCCAGAAGGGCTGAAATGCGCTGCCCAGGCGGTGTGCCGTCGTCCGCCCAGAAGGCTCTCAATGCCGTCAGCGCCTGGCCGGAGTCGCTTTCAAGCCATTTGGTTATCACTTCGCTAGCCCACCAGCCGCCTCCGCTCAGGTTGCTGCTGAGCAGTGTCCTCTTTAGGAGGGAGGGGCCTTCAGAGTTGCCGGAGAGAATCGCACTGCGCATCTCCTGTAACCGTTCAAGTGTCTCCAGCTTGTACTCCATCTCCTCGGCGTCCAGACGCCCGGACTCGATGAAGGGCTGCGCCCGCCTGATGTATGCGTCGATTCCGCTCCACGGAGCGAGCTCTCGCACGCGCTCCTCGGCGTTGTCCTTGGCGATCCGGTGAAATGCTGGCTCATTCGTCATGGAACTGAAGATGTCCTCGTCGAAATCCGCGGCAGGAATCCCGTGGGCGATCCAGCGGATGGGTCGGACGTGGTGAGGATCTGTGTCTGGCCGAAACCGATAGGGCCCGACAACCTCGCCGACTGAGACCCTTGCATCCTCGAAAGACGCTGCGGTGTCCTTGAAGGGAACGACAACTAGGTCCCGCTCTTTTGGCTCGCTGTAGAACCGCCATAAGACGTCTGAACCACTGCCTTGCTGCTGCTGTAGAGCTTCCTTCGACCCGATATTGGCAAGGTTCAAGCGACAGCCATAGCTGATCGCCACGTGGCTGTTCTCGCGGAAGTCGGCGTCGTACGCACCCTTGTTGGTGTGTGTCACCCAGAGCGCCACTTGATTCCCTCCTCTTGCGTGTGTGACCGCATCACGCGGGCCTGCCACTCAATTCGTGAAGTCGGTCGGCCAGTGATGTCATCTCCTCCAGCATGGTGAGCTTCTCCCCCCACGCCACTGGGATGCCGTCGACACCGAAATGGGCGCCGGCGAGCTGCCCGTAGATCGCCGCGGTCGTGTCGGCGTCATGGCCGAGGTTGGCGGCAAGCAAGGCCCCTTCGCGGAAGTTCTCGGAATGGTGGAAGGCCCACAGGGCTGCCTCGAGCGTCTCGATCACATAGAACCCGCCTCGTATCTCCGGAGGCTGGCGCTGCTTGAATGAGCCTTCGGCGATGTTGGTGACCTTCCCCGCCAGCGGCTCCCGCTGCCACAACCCCTCTACCGGACAGTAGGAGGGTGAGAGGAGCGTGTTCTTGTCGACACCCCGCAGGCCGCCGACGAGCAGGCCAGCGTAGTAGCGGCAGGCATCAACTGCCTCCTTGGCTCCATGCGTCGTCCGGGAGCTATCTGCGGCCATGTCAATGGCCTTCGCCGCATCTCCCGCGGCGTACATGGGCACCGGCGCCAGTCGCATCAGCGAGCCGTTGCCGGCTGTCTGCGGGTCGGTTGATCCTGCGTACGGATCGCGGTCCTCAGTGAACTTCGTCAGCGCCATGCGCACGGTCGTCCCGATGTCGAAACAACGGCCCTTGGAAGACAGGTAGCCCTCCCGCCACCAGCGCACGTATCGCTCCATCTGGTCCTTGGCGTCGAACCCGTTCCGCTTGACCAAACTCGTAGCGAGACAGAGAGCCATCGACGTGTCGTCGGTCCATTGGCCCGGCTGAAGGCCGAACGGTCCACCACCAACCATGTCATCGATTGGCTCAAACGAACCTGGCTGCTCGAACTCCAGCGTCGTGCCGAGCGCATCACCGGCTGCAAGGCCCAGCAGGCAGCCCCGGAAGCGCTCGCGCGTGGTGGGTTCGCTCATGCGGCGCCTTTCCTCGAGGGCTCGGTCCAGTCTCGGACGTAGTCGCACTGTTCCGGGGTCTCTGGTGACTCCGGTCGGCGCCACGCTTTCTCCACGCCGCGCCACCACTCCGCGACCTGAGCCAGCGCTTCTTCCCCGGTGCGTCCGCGCCTCACGAGCCAACAGCCGACGGCTGTGCCCGTTCGGCCGATCCCGCCCCAGCAGTGGACGTACACGGTCCTGCCATCGTCAAGCGCTGCGTCGACGGCGTCGAGGATGGCCACCATCTCTTGTCTGCTGCGCGGGATCTGCACGTCGCGGATAGAGTGCCGGTGATGCTCAATCGACAACCCCAGTCGTGCGGCTTCCTCCTCCGCGATCTTGGCGTACGGGGCCAGCTCGTGAGGCTCCGTAAGGTCGACGAAGTGGTCGATGCCAGCGCCCATGAGGGCCCGCAGCTTGTCGGCTGCGTCCCTGCGGCTCTTCGCGCCCGGGTACTCGCCCGCCGCGAAGCGACCGGGAATGACCCAGTAGGCATTGGGGGGTAGCCGGCCGCTTCCTGCAGTTGTGCTCATTCCTACGACAACTCGACTTAACGGATACCAAGAGAAACCGCGCCGCACTCTAGCACCCGCTCGATCGTGCCTGCTACGGTGTCGGGGTGACGGTCGAGGTAGTTGACTTCTTCAGGATTGACGAGGCCGCTGGCGGCAGCGAGCCTGTTGCCACCCTCGTCGACTACGAGTTGCAGGGTGATGCCACGCCGCAGTTTCGCGAACTCTGGCAGCGTCGCCCGCGCGAGGTGGCATATCACTACGGAGACTCCAACGAAGAGGCGTGTGCTCTCTACGCCCGCGACGTGACGCTAGAAGACGAGCCTGGCATCTACCTATCGGCACTGAGCTCCTGGCTGATCGAGCACGGGTACGTGCTTCAGGCGCGCCCGTAGCCGCAAGACCAAGAGACGCTCCGCTCGCACTCCTCCCGTCTTGAACCGATAGCATGGCCCCGTGCAGCGAGTCGACGGGCGGGTGGTGTACTCGGCGACCGACCTCGTCGGATACCTGGAGTGCCGGCACCTTGCGACGCTTGAGCGGGCGTCCGCCTGGGGACACCTGACGCGGCCCGCTCGCGAAGACAAGGTGCTGGACCGCATCGCCCAGCGAGGCATCGAGCACGAGCAGCGTTTCCTGGAGTCGCTGCGTGGCGAGGGGCTCACCATCGCCGAAATCAAGCGGGACGATGACCTGTCGTACGAGGAACGCCGCAGCCGCGGGCGCGACGAGACCCTCGCGGCAATGCGCGAGGGCGTCGACGTCGTCTTTCAGGCGGTGCTGTTTGACGGCCTCCGACTTGGCTACGCCGACTTCCTGCGCCGCGTCGAGCGCCCCAGCGACCTTGGCGACTGGAGCTACGAGGTCTGGGACACGAAGCTCGCCCGACACGCGAAGGCCTCGGCGGTCCTGCAGCTCTGCCTTTACTCCGACATGGTCTCGGAGTTGCAGGGAGCGCAGCCCCAGGAAATGCACCTGGCGCTCGGCGGCGTCCAGCACGAGACTGCCTCCTTCCGCGTCGCCGACTACGCCGCCTACTACCGGCTCGTCGCGCGCGACTTCGAGGCGTTCCTCGAAAGCGGCGGGGTCTTCCCCGTGGAGGGCACACCGGAGCCGGTCGAGCACTGCCACGTCTGTCGCTGGAGCGAGCGCTGCCGCAAGCAGTGGCGAGACGAGGATGACCTCTCGCTTGTCGCCGGCCTCTCGTCAAGACAACGACGCTCCCTGCATGAGATCGATGTGACCACCCGCACCGGGCTCGCCGAACCCGAAGAGCCCCTGCCGGATCGCCTTGATGGTGCTGGCCGCGAGGCTCTGGCGCGCATCCAGGCGCAGGCGGAAATTCAGGTACGGGGCGAGCGGCTCGGGAAGACGATCTCCGAGCGCATCGAGCCTCCGCGCGACCGCGAGGGCGAGTTGGTCCCCAACCAGGGGCTGCTCATGCTCCCCGAGCCCTCCGCCGGCGACCTCTTCTTCGACATTGAGGGCGACCCGTTCTTCGAGTCGGACGAGGTCGACGGCATCGACTACCTCTTCGGCGTCATCGAGCCGGGACACGAGGATGACGATGGCCATCCGGCATTCCACGCCTTCTGGTCGATCGAGGAAGGCACCGTCACGACGGGCGCGGAACGGCGCGCCTTCGAGGCCTTCATCGATCTCGTCATGGACCGGCTTGAGGCCGACGCGAACCTGCACATCTACCACTACGCGGCCTACGAACCGACCGCCGTCAAGCGCCTCGCCGGGCGCTACGGCACGCGCGAGGAAGAGGTCGACCAGCTCCTGCGCGGGGACGTGTTCGTCGATCTCTTTCGGGCCGTGAGGCAGGGCGTTAGAGCGTCGGTCGAGAGCTACTCCATCAAGCGTCTGGAACCGCTCTACGGATTCAAGCGCGGGGTCGACCTGCGCGATGCCAATGAGAGCATTATCGAGTTCGAGACGTGGCTTGAGCTGGGGCAGGGGGAGGAACGGGAGGACCTGCTCGTCGAGATCAAGGGCTACAACCGTGACGACTGCCTCTCGACGCTCCACCTCCGGGACTGGCTGGAAGAACAGCGGGCGGAGCTTGAGCGCGAGCTCGGCGACTTGCCGCGCCCGACCATGCCTGAGCCCGAGGAGCGCGAGGACAGCGAGGAGCAGAAGGCCGTCAACGAGCTGGCGGATGAGTTGTGTGCCGGCCTGCCGGAGAGCATCGAGGAGCTCGACGGCGACGAGCGTGGGCGGTGGCTGCTGGCGCAGCTCCTGAACTGGCACCGGCGCGAGGCGAAGTCGTTCTGGTGGAGGTACTTCTACCTGATGGAGGAGCTCACCGATGAGGAGCGCCTTGAGGAGTCTGATGCCCTCAGTGGACTCACGTTCGAGGACTCGTGGCCGGACCCGAGGCCGAGGGCGCGCTCGACCATCTACCGGTTCCGCTTCCCGCCCCAGGACCATGCCATCCGGGAGGACGACTCGCCCCACGACCCCGTGACCGCCAAGGCGGCTGGGAAGGTTGTGCTCCTCGACGACGAGGAGGGCTTCATAGACCTCAGGCGGGGGAGCAGCCAGCCTACACCCACGCCCACCTCCCTCATCCCGCACGACTTCGTCCGGCCGAGTCCGAAGCCCGAGAACCTCCAGGGGCTCGCCCGCTGGGTGCTCGAGCATGGTCTCGACAGCGCCGGTTCGTACCAGGCGGTGCGGGATCTGCTCGCGCGCCGTCCACCCCGATTGGGGCAGGGCGAGAACCAACCGCTCCTCCACGACGGCGAAGATGCCCAGGATGCCGCACGTCGGCTCGTGGCGAGGATGGACGCGAGCTACCTCGCCATCCAGGGACCGCCCGGGTCGGGGAAGAGCACGGTGGGAGCGCAGATGATCGTCGACCTCGTGGCGGCGGGGAAACGCATCGGCGTTACCGCCAACAGCCACAAGGTCATAGGCGAGCTACTGGCAAAGGTGGCGCGGGTCGCAAGCGAGCGGAACATCGATGTGACCATCGGCCAGCGGTCGAATGACGAGCCTGCCTATGCCGACGCCGAGCACCTCAAGGACAACGACGCCGCTCGTAGCGCCCTCGCCGCCGGCGACCTTGATGTCGTCGGCGGAACGACATGGCTGTGGGCGCGCGAGGACATGGTCGAGAGCGTCGACGTCCTCTTCATCGACGAAGCGGGCCAGATGTCCCTCGCTGATGCGGTGGCGGCCTCGCTCTCAGCCACGAACCTCGTTCTCCTGGGCGACCCGCAGCAGCTCGATCAGCCCCTGCAGGGCGTCCACCCGCCGGGCGCCGAACGCTCGGCGCTTGCGCACATGCTCCACGGGGAGCGGGTCATGCCGGACCACCTCGGCCTCTTCCTCGATGGCACCTGGCGCCTCCATCCCGACATCAGCGCCTACACCTCCGAAGTGTTCTATGAGGGGCGGCTCCACTCACACCCCAACCGCGACCGCCTCGACCTTGGGGGTACCCCGCCCCTTTCTGGCACGGGCATCCGGTTCATACCGGTCCAACACACTGGTCAGTCGAGCGAGTCACCGGAGGAGGCGGAGGAGCTAGCCGCCCTCATCCGCGCCCTCCTTGATTCCACCCCGACCTACACCGATGCGGAGGGCTCAGCCCGCTCGCTGGACGACAAGGGCGTCCTCGTCATCACGCCCTACAACGCGCAGGTCAAGGCCATCCACGACGCCCTCCCGGACTTCCGTGTGGGCACCGTCGATAAGTTCCAGGGGCAGGAAGCGCCCATCTCCATCTACTCGATGGCGACCAGCTCCGCCGACGAGGCTCCCCGTGGGATGGAGTTCCTGTACAGCCTCAACCGCCTCAACGTCGCTACCAGCCGCGCCCAGTGCCTCGCCGTCGTCGTCGCCAGTCCCGACCTCATCCGCGTCCGCTGCCGCACCCCCCGCCAGATGCGCCTCGCCAACGCCCTCGCGCGGCTGATTGAAGTGGCGGGCGAGAACGCGTAGCAGTCACCACCGGCCAGCACAGGAGTGTGTTTGACAGCCCGCGCGAGGGACACCGATCATGAGGTTGCATAGGAAGCAGGCTCACCATGGACTGGCGCGACTACGTCACCGTCGACCCGAACGTCTGCCACGGGCAGGCCTGCATCGCAGGTACCCGCGTGATGGTCTCCGTCGTTCTCGACAACCTCGCCGCGGGTCTGACGGCTGAGGAAATCGCGGAGAGCTATCCTTCAGTTTCCGTCGATGCGGTCACGGCGGCCCTCCACTACGCGACGGAGTTGGCCAAGGAGCGGACTGTGCCGCTGGGCGCATAGAGACGCTCGATGCGGGTCAAGCTCGACGAGAACCTGCCGGTACAGCTTAAGGACCTGTGCACGGAAGCCGGCCACGATGCAGCTACGGTCGTCGACGAGGGGCTGGGTGGTGCGTCGGACACGGCAGTGGCGGCGGCCTGCCTCAGCGAGGAGCGTGTGCTCCTCACGCAGGACCTCGACTTCTCGGACATACGAACGTACCCGCCCGCCGCACACTTCGGCATCGTCGTCTTCCGGCTGTCCACCGGAGCGCGGGATGCCGTGCTGGAGGTGGCCTCCATCTTGATGGAGCGACTTGAGGAGGCATCCCCCAGGGGTCAGTTGTGGATCGTGGAAGACACACGCATCCGAATCCGGGAGTGACCACCATCGGAGTCATCGACTGTCGGAACCCTGCCCCACTCTCGCACGACACTGTCAGCCCTGCTCGGATGTGCTCTCACACAAGCCCGTCTGAGCACACGATGCGGATGACTTGCGGTTCCTGACGGGGAGCCATCTCCTCGTCGTCGGGCGAACTGAGACGGTATCGCTCGCGTAACGCTTCCAATCGCCTGCGGAGCGGTGGACCTTCTAGGCGCAGGTTCCTGATCTCCGCGAGGGCGCCCTCCACCTGCTGGGAGACGTCGCCCAGGAATATCCGCCTTAACGCTTCGATACGCTGCGTCTCGGCTGCGTCGTCCCCCGCTTCCCGGAGGGCGATGCTGAGCCGGCGGGACAGATAGCGGCGCGCCTTGGTGTCACGTCGTCTCCGGGTCCTGCCCAGACGCGCCTGGAAGTCGGACTGGAACGCTGCGAAGGCCGCCATCACGCGTTCGTTTGTGTCCTTGGGGAGCGGCTGTGCCGGGGTATTCTCGTCGCACTCGGCGGCAGCGATGAGCTGGGCGGGGCTGATGGCGCGAGGTTCGAGGTCGCTTCCAACGGCGTAGCAGCCGTGTACATCCCCTGCGCCCAAGAGGACGAGCGTCTCGTCCCGGCCAGGGTCGTCGAAGGGAGAGGAGATGGACTCCAGGCTCGCTGGCGACATGAGCGGCGCCTGAGCCCTTTCAACGTCAAGGGCGTTCTGGACGAAGCGATCGTTGGCGTCCTCGTCCCTCGCAGTGACCTGGAGTGCCGAGCGGATGCCGTCGGGAAGATCCGTGATCGTCTGCCACAAGGTGGGGTCATCCGCCTGGATGCGCTGGAGCAGGGCGACCGCCCGCTGGTTCGCCGCCACCTCGTCCAGGCCGTCGTCGATCTCCGGAAGCTCCTTCTGCCCATAGATCCGGTACATCGCTTCGAGGTTGAGCCGCTCCGCCTCCGACAGCAGCTTGCTGTCCAGCCCGATGAGGTCGTGGACCGACTGGATGCGCCGATTCAGCCGGTCGGTGAGCGAGAGTTGCTGATCGACCTCCACGTCTGGCCACATGTTGTGCAGGTTGATCTCGGTGTGCTCCGTGCCGATCCGGTCGACGCGGCCGAACCGCTGGATGAGCCGCACGGGATTCCAGTGCAGGTCGTAGTTCAGGACGCGGGCGCAGTCCTGCAGGTTCTGCCCCTCGGAGACCACATCCGTCGCGAGGAGCACCCGGATCTCCGGATCGGATGCCTTCTCGCCCTTGCGCAGGTTCGAGCCCGGCGAGAACCGTTTGACGATGTTCTCGGCGTCGCGGTGGGTGCTTCCCGTCATGCGCACGATCGAAGGGTCGTTGCCGTCCGGGTTCAGCTCCCGGTAAAGGTAGTCGATGGTCGTTTCGGCCTCCGAGAAGAGCAGCAGCTTGCCGTCTTGTACGCCTGGTCGGTCCAAGAACCGTCGGAGCGACTGAAGCTTGTCGTCGTCATCGGGTGTGATGTCCTTGACCCGCTCCACGATGCCACGCAGGACCTCATGGTCAGCGTCCAGGTGCTCCAACCACTCTTCGACGTTGAAGTCATTGGTCGTGTGGACCAGCTTGGCGCGCTTGCCGCCTGATTCCTGCCTGCGAGCCTCTTCCTGCTGCAGGACCTCCAACAACTCGTCCGCATCGAACGAGTGCCCCGACAGGAGCCGCGTGGCTGTCCCGCCAATGGGGACGTACCCCGCCTCGAGCGCCTCACGGAAGTTGCGGTTGCTCTGCTGGAGCGAGACGAGGGTGGAGCGGAACGCCTCAATGCTGGACTCCAGCCGCTTGAACAGCAGGACTCCCATTAGCTTCGCGATGCGGTCGCGAGCTCGGAAGAGGTCACGGTACTCGTCCTTCTCCCTGGCCTCCTCCTTGATGTAGTCCGTGACACGGTAGCGGTAGCCATGGTGCCGCTCGATCTCGTTCTCCAACTCCTTGAGCGAGCCGGCCCTGGCGTACACCTTGTCCAGACGGTAGTCGACGTTGTCGAGCACCGGGTCCGGGAAGTGCACCGGCTTCCCCCCGACCTCCGCCGTGTCGCCATACAGGTCCTTGATGTCCTTGCGACGCCTGCGGATGAACACGGACGACAGCACCTGTTCGATCTCTGCCTTCGGAACGTTCGGCTTGACTGGCTCTGACATGGGAGGAGCCCCCGGGCGGCCCCTCTGTTCCCAGTCCGCGCGCTCAGCCTTGAAATTCTCGAAGTCGACCTGGTACTCAAGCCACAGCCGAGCGTTGTGGAAGTAGTCCTCCAAGTTGACGGGCTCGATGTTGAGTCCGTGGTCCGTGTTGTCGAGGAACAGGCTGAGTTGGCGGTAGATGTCCATGGGCCCGAGGTTCTGGGGCGTGGCGCTCAGCAGGATGACCCTGTGGTCGCCGGCATCCAGGTAGTCCCGAAGGCCCTTCGACCGCTGGTTGATGTTGCGGAAGTTGTGCGCCTCGTCGACCAGCACCGGGCCGCGGTTCGGGTACTCCCGCTCCAGGATGACGCCGCGCTCGGGCGCCTCGGCGTCGACGTACCTGCCCTCCTCCTCATCGAACTCGGGACTGGGGACCGCGGTGATGAGGCTCTGCGAGACCACTGCCGCGCCGAGCTGAAAGCGCTCGTTGAACTGCTCCCACATCGGCTTGAGCCCGGCAGGGCAGAGGATCAGCGGGTCGCCTTCGTTCGGATAGCTCACCCGCAACTGGCGAAGTAGCTCGGCGCCGATGAACGTCTTGCCAAGCCCCACGACGTCGCCGATGTAGCAGCCGCCGTGCTCCTCGATCATCCCCAGACCGCGCTTGACCGCATCGATCTGGAAGTTGGCGAGGGGCTCGCGGTCAGTCGGCAGCGGCAACTCCCCGGCCCCGATCTCCGAGGCGTAGAGCTCGTGGAGGGCCTTCAGGTAGACGTGGTACGGAGGCGTGTCGTCCAACGCCCACGACCGGTCCAGCTCGGTCACGAGGGCCTCGCTGATGTCCTCGGAGTCGGCCCACAGGTCGTCGAACCATTTCTTCAGGGCGGCCATCTCCGCGTCCCCGCTGACGCGCACGTTCAGCTCGGTGTTGCCCTCGAAGCCCGCGAGCGTGAGGTTCGACGAGCCCACGACGGCCGCCCCTGGTTCTGCATGGTTGTCGTACCAGCAGAGGTATGCCTTGGCGTGCAGCGGGCTGCGCAAGTAGGTCCGGACCTCGACCTTGCCCTCACGGACCAGGTCACGCAGCGTCTTCACGGCCGCTTCAGTCCCCCGCTCCTGCGGGAGCATGGAGACGCCATCCCGGATGTGGTCCACAGCCTGCTGTGCGAGAGGGCCCCGCTGTCGCCGCTGGACTAGCGTGTCCGTCTCGAGGCGAGCGCGAAGCGCCGGTGCCTGCTGAAGTCCCGCGGCAACCTCTTCGAGCACGTGCTGGTCCATGCGGCCCACGAGGATGCGCACCTTGAGGAGCTTCGACAAATCCTCCACCACCGCCTCGAAGCCGCTCATGAAGAAGTACCCGACCGCGATGTCGGCTCGGGCCGAGCTTGCTAGCATCTCCTTGAGCCGGGTGAGGAGGGAGGGGTCGGTCGTCGCGTGGAGGATGTTCATCGCGCTGCCGATCTTGTCACAGGTATGGAGTGCGGAGGGCGGAGGCATCGACGGGTGGGGCCGGCGGCTCACTCACTCGGCGAAGATTGGTTAGCTTCAGCCTCTAGCCTCCGGACTACGTCCTGGATTATGTGGCTCTGCTCAAGCCCCTCCGCCGTGGACATCTCTCCTGAAATGATCTTCCGCAACTCAGCCAACATCTCCCTCTCGATGGCATTGCGGAGCAACATCAAGTGCCCCTTCGTCATGGTCAAGAACCCCTTAAACTCCTCATTGCTGAGGGCAGAGCGCGCTAGATTATGAACCGCTTCATCCGCATACCAAGGCTTCGTATCTTCTCCGCAAGCATGTTTCCTCATCGTGTGCGAAATCTGAATGACTATTGTTCGGTAGATTCGGAATAGAGCGGGTGGACGTTCCCCGACGAACGGACGAGTCCTATCGATGTCCGTGTGCAGCGCTTTGTCAGGGGAGAGCGAGTGGTCTTTCATCAGGGCGAGAAAGTTGGCGTCAGCCATAAGAACCGATAGGCGGTCCTCTGGAGAACCTGAGTCCCATAGCTGGACTTGAAGGGGAGTCTTTTGGGTTTCTTCGGTCCACATTCTCCAGAATTCATCGACAGCTTTGACTCGCCACTCTGCCGCCACCCGCTGCCCCTCGATAAACGCCGCATTCGCAGTGCCTTGCACAGCCTGGAGCTGTGCGTTCAACTTCCTGAACTCCTCGAGCAGGGCGTTTTCTTCGACGCGAAGGCCGCTCTTGTGCTCTTCGAGTTCCTTGCGTGCGCCAAGCCGGATGGCCTCCTGGATCTGTGTGCCGATCCACGTTCTCGCTGCATACCCAAGAACCCCGGCGACAACCACTGCTACTACAGCGCCAATGCCGCCTGCGGCCGCGACTTCTCCGATCATTGGACCAGACTCCGCCTCTCAAACCAGTCCTTGACCAAGGCCCTCTCGTCGCGTGTGAGACGGTAGAGGTCGTACACGAGGCCGTTGAGTTCCTCGGCATCTACGGGCTCTCCGGCGATGCCTTCACTGGCAATGTCATCGAGTCGGGCCTGGAGGTCGGGCCCCGGAGTCGCGACAGGCAGACGGGCGACGTGCTGCGTGAATGCCCGCATGAAGCCTCCGCGCAGGGAGTTGGTTAGTTGGCGGAGGAGGAATTCGATCAGTTCTGAGTTCAGCGCTGCGACCAACCATGTCTCTTGGCATGGCATGAAGTAAGTGGTGTTTCCTAGGAAGCTCCCTGCTGTGTCGTAGGCGAAACGCATGTCTCGAGCGATGTCCGGCCACACAACCTTAGGCTGGCCGAACGCAGTGTAGATGCCCTCCTGAGGTTGCTGATGCTCGTACCAGGGGTGTAGGTGGGCCGTTGCCCGCCTCTCCAGTGCTGGTCGGAATTGCTCCAAGTGTTCTTCAATTGCCGGATAGCGCCGAATGTCTACGCCTCGACTTGTGAAGATGATGAACAGACCCGCATGGGTTGCTCGCCACTGCTGGACATCCTTGCCTCGCAACCACGGCTTTAGCAGTTCTGCGCTTTTCGGGTCGGCGTCCACAAGCTCGTCACGTTTGGCTCGGCTGACGACGAAGGCCTTGTTGAGGCCTGTCTTCACACCCATGTAGATGCGACCGTCGACGAAGTCGCCTAGCGTTGTGCCCCGACTCAACACTCGCTCGAAGAGGTAAACGAAGGTTGGGTCGTTCAATACCCAGCCCTCGTCCCTCAACATCGTCTGCGGGTAGTCATGGACGGCGTGCTGCGCGAGGAGGGCAGGCAAGTGGTCGATCACTCGATTCACAGCCTCGGTGACCACAGGCAGGCCTTCATCATCCAGCTTGTGGCGTATGGGCGCTCCGAGATCGGCGACCCGCAGTTGGTGGCCTGCAAGGGGGTCGGCCTTACGGCCGACGATGACCGAAGGGTAGGCGGTCGCAGCGAACACAGGCAGATCAGCGAAGTCGACAAGCTGACTCAGGGACAGGTGAGCAGCGAGGTACTTCCGGAGCTTCCTTCCGTAGCCGGCCCGCATGTACTTGTTGCTCGTGATGAAGGCCAAGACGCCCTCAGGGCGAAGCGACTGGATGGCACGTTCGTAAAAGTAGACAAGGTAGTCCGCCCTACCGGCGTATACATCGGGATAGAGGCGCTCCAGGCTCTGCTTCTCGGCGCTGATTTGTTCCTGTCGCTCGTAAGGGGGGTTCGCGATGGCAACGTCAAAGCCGCCACGCTCGGCAAAGACCTCGGCGAACTCGACACGCCAGTCGATCACGTCTTCGGGTACGGCCGTTCCGCCAAGGTCGGCGCGCACTTGCTCGCGGGCGGTGTCGATCTCATCCAGTAGCCGCTTCTTCGCGTCGCCGTTGGACTCGTGCAGGTATTTGGCCTTGAGCGATCCCAGCCCGGACCGCTCGATGGTGACGCGGTCGAGGCTGAGCCCACTTGGGTCGGGGCCGAGAAGGCTGTCGCCACAGACGATCTTGAAGTTGAGGTTGGGGAGCGGGTCGATAGGGGGCTCGTCCTCAATGGCCAGCGAGAGCCAGAGGCGCAGCATGGCGATGTTGACAGCGAAGCCGTCGTTGTCCACGCCGTGCAGGTTCCGTTCGATGATCTCTAGCTTGAGCGCGTGAAGCGACTTGGGGTCAGCCCCGGCCCTGAAGAGCGCCGCTTGAAGGTCGACAAGCTCCTGCATCATGCCCAGCAGGTAGGCCCCGGAGCCGCAGGCCGGATCGACGACCGTGACCTCGCCCAGCGCCGCCGCCACCTTGCGCGCCTCCGCGACGCCAATGACGCCATCCGTACTCTGATCGTCGATGAACGCACGGATGGCCTCGGCTTCGAGTCCGGTCTCACAGCCCTCCAGGTAGCCCTTGAGCGCCTCGCGGCACATGAAAGAGACGACCGGGCGGGGCGTGTAGTAGGAACCCGACTCGTGGCGCCCTGTCACCAGCTCCTCGAACACCTTGCCCAGCATCTCCGGGTCAACCGCCACCTCCATATCGAAGGGCGTCGACTCCATGACCGTGAAGTTGAACCTGTCGAACAACTCGAACAACAGCGGCTCAATGGCCTCGTCGGGTACGGTCACGTGTGCGCGCTTGTCGAGGTCCGTCTCCTCGAACAGCCCGCCGTTGAGGAACTGCACCTTTCCGATGTCGGGGTACTCACGGAACTGCGACTCAGGATTGCTCAAGCCGTCGAAGAACAGCCGCCGGAGCCGGTCGCGGTGAAAGTGCGTCTCTCCGGAGGAGGCTTCGTAGTCTCGCCAGAGGGCGTTGAGGTAATTCATGTCCTCGTTGAAGGTGAGCCAGCCCTTGCGGGAGAGGAAGTGGACGAAGAGGAGGCGGTTGAAGAGCATCTGGACGAAGAGATGGCGCTCCTCTTCGTCCTCGAATCCGGTCACGCGCTCCTTCGCCGCCTCAAAGATGCGCTTGTACTCCTCGAAGAACCTCTTCGTGACGGGTTCGACTTCGAAGGCCTCCGCGAGCGCCTGCCGCACGGGCCCAGCTCCCGCACGGTAGATGCCGGCGATCTGCTCGAAGGCCGTCCGTTGCGGGAGCCCGCGCTCGACGGTCCTGCGGCGCAGGGTCGGCATCGTTTCGCTCCCGAAGTCGGGCAGGATCAGGTGGAGCTGGTCGGCGTCTCCAAGGTTCTCGTCGAGGTTGGTGCAGACGAGGAGCAGGTCCTCGCCCAAGTCCTGCTCGATCACGCGAGCGGCCTCGCCAGCCTCGCGCTTATTCACGCGCTTGGTCGCGAGGTTGATCCATAGCACATGCACGCCGTCGAGCGATGCGATGCGTTCGGCGAAGGCAGGGAGCTCGGCGCCGTTCTTGGCGTCGGCAAGGCTCACCTGGCCAGCAGCGCCATGGAAGTCCAGCACCTCGACGAACAGCCGCCGGATAGCCTCCGACCGCGCACGCGGACCGTCAGCACTGAAGATGCGGTCGATGTGCTCTTCGACGGTGCGCGCGTCTTCAGTACTGGTAGGCAATCGTATGTCCGTGGGTGGAATGCCCGGGCCGGGCTACCGGGGATTATATGGGGCTGCTTACTTTGGTCTGTCGGCGACCACTCTTGGCTTCAGATGTGGTCACGGTGAACCTCCTCGGCAGAGGCAGCACCGACCGCATCAAGGTCCAGGGATTTGATGCGTGGCTCCAAAGCACCACGGAACATTGGGAGTAGATCGACGGCCCAGAGCTTGAGCGCGTCCAAATGGTCGTCTGACGAGTCGATACTCCCGTCCCTGTAAACCGCCACTCGCGAAGTCACCGACTCGTCGAGCCGCTCCCACACTGGTCGTGGTTCCCACCGCGGCGGTTGCGGGCGAGGAACCAGAGGCAGGCGGGTATCTGGGTCGAGTAGAAGAGCTGGCCGGGCATCGCGACCATGCAGTCGACGAGGCCGGCCTCGACCAGGTTCTTGCGGATCTCGCCCTCGCCCGACTGGTTCGACGACATCGAGCCGTTGGCCAGCACGAAGCCGGCCACGCCGTTCGGCGCGAGGCTGCCATCTAGGATCGGCCTTGCCCGCGTCGTGCCAGAGCCCGGCGACGTAGCCGAGGTCGCCCCCTCCGAAGGGGCTGGCGAATTGTCGGGTGAGGTCGGCGACGTTGCGCAAGTGCTCGACGAGAAGCTGTCGTTGACCTTGCGAGTTTGCAGAGTGGGCGTAGAGCGGGGCACCCTGCTCGAACCGGGCGTCGGTGTTCCGGCCTCGGGACCGCATTCGGCCCGATCATAGGGCCAACCCTCTCTCGCCGCTGACCTGCACGCACCGTATTCCGACCTCTCCGCTGGGCGATGGCTCTCTGAGACCCGCCCGCTCGGAGACCCCTACTTGTCGGACGGTTCTTCGCATGAACGGGCTCATCTTGTCTCAACCGCGAGGGGCGTGCTCTCTCTGCAGCGAGGACTAAGGAGGGGCGACGTCGACGTGGCGCCATCTGACCTACGATGTCAATTCGAAGACCAGAGTGAAGGTTCTCGATTTTGTCCAGTCTGGTGGGCCCGGGTGGATTCGAACCACCGACCAACCGGTTATGAGCCGGGCGCTCTCACCGCTGAGCTACAGGCCCCTCCCGGCAGTATAGGCGCGACCGCGACCGTGCGATCGCCTCCGCAGGGTTCGGGAGCCCGCGTCGCGCTATACTGCCCCCGCTTCGTCCCGAAGGCGCCGGTCCAGGGCCCGACGGGCCCCGGGCAACACCGTGTGAAGGGAACAGGCGGGGGCGATTCCACCATGCTCGATAGTTTCAACAGCCGCGACACGCTGACCGTGGGAGGGCGATCCGTCGCCTTCCACCGCCTCGATTCGGTGCTCCACGGGGAGGCGGCCACGCGCCTGCCCTTCACCCAGCGAGTGCTACTCGAGAACCTGCTGCGTCGTGAGGACGGCGATGCCGTCACGCGCGACGACATTGAGGCCCTTGCCGCCTGGCGTCCCAACTCGGGTAACGAGCGCGAGGTCGCGTTCGCCCCGGCACGCGTCCTCCTGCAGGACTTCACCGGCGTTCCTGCCGTCGTCGACCTCGCCTCCATGCGCGAGGCGTTGGAAACGCTGGGCGGCGACCCCGAGCGCATCAACCCCCTCCAGCCCGTCGACCTCGTGATCGACCACTCCGTCCAGGTGGATGCCTACGGCTCGGACGGCGCCTTCGCCCAGAACGTCAGCTTCGAGTACGAGCGCAACCGCGAGCGCTACCTCTTCCTGCGCTGGGGCCAGCAGGCCTTCCGCAACTTCCGCGTGGTGCCGCCGGGGACGGGCATCGTCCACCAGGTCAACCTCGAGTACCTCGCGAGCGTCGTCTTCGAGAACGAGGACACCGGCCTCGTCTACCCCGATACGCTCGTCGGCACCGATTCGCACACCACGATGATCAACGGCCTCGGCGTGCTCGGCTGGGGCGTGGGCGGCATCGAAGCGGAGGCGGCCATGCTCGGCCAGCCCGTCTCGATGCTGATTCCCGAGGTCGTGGGTTTCCGGCTCACGGGCGCCCTCCCTGAGGGCGCAACGGGCACGGACCTCGTCCTCACGGTCACGCAGATGCTGCGCGAGCTCGGGGTCGTCGGGAAGTTCGTCGAGTTCTTCGGGCCGGGGCTCTCCCAGCTCCCCCTCCCCACGCGCGCGACCATCGCGAACATGGCGCCCGAGTACGGCGCCACCGTCGGCTTCTTCCCCGTCGACGACGAGACGCTGAACTACCTGCGCTTCACCGGTCGCGACGAGGAGCAGGTCGCACTCGTCGAGGCGTACAGCAAGGAGCAGGGCCTCTTCCGCACCGACGACACGCCCGACCCCAGCTTCTCGGCCGTGCTGGAGCTGGACATGGGCCAGGTCGAGCCCTCCCTGGCGGGACCGCGCCGGCCTCAGGACCGCGTCCTCCTGCGCGAGTCGAAGGACGCCTGGCAGGGCGCCCTCGCCGAGCTCGCTGGCGACACAGCCGAGGCGCCCCCGGTCGAGGTTGCGCGGAACGGCTCGTCCTTCGAGGTCGGGCACGGCTCGGTCGTGATCGCGGCCATCACGAGCTGTACGAACACGTCCAACCCCGAGGTCCTGGTCGGCGCCGGGCTGCTCGCCAAGGCGGCGGTCGAGCGCGGGCTGCAACGACAGCCGTGGGTCAAGACGAGCCTCGCGCCCGGCTCCAAGGTCGTCACCGACTACCTCGACGCCGCCGGCCTGACCCCCTACCTCGATGAGCTCGGGTTCAACCTCGTCGGCTACGGCTGCACCACCTGCATCGGGAACTCGGGACCGGTCGATGCCGACGTGGCGGCGGCGGTCAACCAGGGCGGACTGGTGGCGGCCGCCGTGCTCTCGGGGAACCGCAACTTCGAGGGCCGCGTGAACCCCGTCGTGCGCGCCAACTACCTTGCTTCGCCGCCGCTCGTCGTGGCCTACGCGCTCGCCGGCCACATGGATTTCGACCCCCTCACCGAGCCTATCGGCGAGGACCGCGACGGAAACGCCGTCATGCTCGCCGACCTGTGGCCTTCCCAGAACGCGATTGAGGAGGCCATGCGCGAGGCCGTGCGCTCGGAGATGTTCCGCGACCAGTACGGCTCCGTGTTCGAGGGCGACGCCGCCTGGCGCACGCTGGAGGCGCCCGAGGGCAGCCGCTACGGCTGGGACGACGGCTCCACCTACGTGAAGAACCCGCCCTACTTCGACGACCTGGCCGAGGAGCCGGGCGAGCTCGAGGACATCGACGGCGCGCGCGTGCTCGTGATGGTCGGTGACTCCGTCACGACGGACCACATCTCGCCGGCGGGGAGCATCGCCCCGAACAGCCCCGCCGCCGCCTACCTCTTCGACCGCGACATCCGCCGCGAGGACTTCAACTCCTACGGCGCCCGCCGCGGCAACCACGAGGTGATGATGCGCGGCACCTTCGCCAACATCCGCCTCCGCAACCAGCTCGCGCCCGGCACCGAGGGCGGCGTCACCCGGCACCTGCCCGATGGCGAGGAGCAGAGCATCTACGACGCGGCCGTGCAGTACCGCGACGAGGGTGTCCCCCTGATGGTCCTCGCGGGCAAGGAGTACGGCACCGGTTCATCGCGCGACTGGGCGGCCAAGG
This sequence comes from uncultured Anaerolineaceae bacterium, assembly GCA_964389725.1. GTDB lineage: Bacteria > Chloroflexota > Dehalococcoidia > Tepidiformales > Tepidiformaceae > UBA2991. Next base: position 143,522 of record CAYMDV010000005.1, on the reverse strand, counting down.
GTCCCCGCCTGCTCGGCGTGCGCGCCGTCATCGCCGAGAGCTACGAGCGCATCCATCGGAGCAACCTCGTGGGGATGGGCATCCTGCCGCTCCAGTACCTCGCGGGCGAGAGCCGCGACGCGCTGGGCCTGAGCGGCGAAGAGACGTTCGCCATCAGCGGCATCGCCGAGGGCCTGCGGCCCGGCGGCGGGGTGACCGTGGCCGCAACCGACGCCGACGGAACCACCACGACCTTCGAGGCGCTCGTGCGCATCGATACGCCGGTCGAGCTCGAGTACTACCGCAACGGGGGCATCCTCCCGTACGTGCTTCGCCAGCTCGCCGGCGCGCAGGACTAGACCACAACTTCCCTGGGGAGAGACCAATGCCCGACCTGATGACGATTGCCCGCACCGAACACGACGGCGGCGACCTGCTGGGCGCCCTCAGCGAGCTCTTCGAGCCCGCCGACGTGCGCCCCGATGGCTTCCCCGACGCCGTCATCTGGCAGGGGGGCAACTTCGACGGGCGCGTGAACCCCGTCGCCCACTCCCTCACCGATGCGTACGCCCTGCTGGGCACGCTCGCTGCCGCCGACATCCTGGGGCTGCCCTTCTACGCGGTCCCCATGTGGGCGCAGTACCGCCACGACACGAAGCTGGAAGCCCTGAGCTGGTTCGGGAACATGCCCTGCACCTCGATCAAGTGGTCGACGGCGGGCGACGCCTACGTGAACGACGGCCAGGGCGGCCGCGTCGTCGTCATGGGCAAGTCGGGGAACGCGCCCCTGCGCACGCAGGCGGGCGTCTACTGCAACGTGCGCCCCTACGGGCCGATCACGGTCGTGCGCTGCATGCCCTGCCTCCCCTACTCCCAGAACCGCTCCGTGTTCGAGGTCGACGCCGAGACCGGCAACATCCACTCGGAGATGAACACCCCCGGCATCCAGATGGCCTACGCCGGCCGCCGCTTCCTGCAGATGGTGCACGAGACGGGGCACCTCGGCCGCATCGCCTTCAAGCCCACGCAGGCCATGGAGGACGGCATCAACTCGGGCCTGCTCTCGTGGCTGCTGGACGGCACGAAGTTCAACGTCGGCCGCAAGTACGCCGTCGATGGCTACGTCGAGCACCGCGAACGCGTCGACCGCATCGTCAACCTGCTGCCGGACGACTTCAAGGACGGCATGGAGAACTGGAGCGGCCAGATCGAGCAGCACATCTCCGATACCAACTACGGCCTCCTCCTCTGGGACCTGATCGAGCAGCAGGACACGATCGTCCTCGCCACGGACCTCGACGGCGACCGGCTGACAGATCTGCTGGCCGATGTCTCAGACCCCCTGCGCGCGTTTGGCCAGCGCGTCATCGATGCCGTCGGCAGCAACACCAGGATGGGCGACCTCTGGGGCGAGATGGGCTATACCACCGGCAACGGCCGCGATATGACCTCCGTGATGTACCGCATGCACGGCCCGCCCATCCACGAGCAGACGCTGGGCTCGGCCGACGCCATGCTCCTGCGCCTGCTCGATGGCGACGAGTCGATGGGCGGCACGAAGCGTCCCTACGACCCCCGCATCCACTTCGTCCTCATCCGCGACGCCTACCGCGACGCGAACCCCGGCAACGCCGAGCTGCACGCCTGGCTGGACGACGCGCTGGAGAAGTTCGACGAGGTCTATTCGGGCGAGCGTCCCGGCTTCCTCGAGGGGTACGCGCAGCTCAAGGAAGCCATCACCCCCTGGGGGGCGTAGACCGCCCCCGCTGGCCCCTCGCGCCCGTCCCGCTGCGCAAGTATTGCCCGAAGAAGGGGCTAGGCGTGGTCCAACCGATGACCTACCATGGAGAGTGATCCCCGCCAGGGAACCGGGATTGGAGCCAGGGAAGTGGAACCAGCGACGACCGTCCGCGACGAGTACGCCTACTACCGCGAACACCAGGCGGAACTTGCCCGCGCGTATCCCGGGAAAATCCTCACGATCAAGGGGCACGCGGTCGTCGACGTTCACGACGACCTCGGTGAGGCGTACGTCGATGCGCTGAAGGAGCACGAGCTGGGGACGTTCTTGCTCCAGCACGTGTACGAAGCGGGGAACGAACAGCTTCCGTACATCTCTCGCTTCTCGCGTTGATGCGGTCTCCCCATCGCGCATTCGCGACCCGCTCCGCCGGGGTGGCGAGGGATCTCAGGAACCGGTGTGGCGTTTCCGCAGCCGGGGGGCAGAGTCGGCCCGAGTTCTTCGACGCGATCTGGGATACCGGCGCCACTAACAGTGGCATTTCCGATCGGGCTGTGGAGGCCTGTGGCCTTGTTCCGGTGTCCTTCGGTCCCGTCAGGACTGCCCACGACGTCAAGGAAGACGTCCCCTTCTACGTGGTCGCCCTCCATCTTCCGGGGGAGGTCAGCGTCACGAACGTGTTTGTCGCAGGCGGCTGTGAGGACGACATCCTCATCGGGATGGACATCATCACACTTGGTGACTTCGCCGTGACCACCTACGAAGGGTCGACCAGGTTCACGTTCCGCTACCCGTCCCAGGGGCACATTGACTTCGTCGAAGAGGCCGAACGGGAGCGAACCCGGCAGGAGAAGGCCGAGGCGCGTCGCTCCCGGTCCGGCCTCAAGCGAAGGCGGGGTCGTGGTCGAGGCACGTCCTGACCTCGTGTACTCGTATCGCCCCCGCTGGCCCCTCGCTCCCGCAAGGGGTACGATCGACCTGCAATCGTGCGCATACGCCACACACGGGCCGTCCTTCGCTCGCGTCTTCGCCATGATCTTCCAGCGGGTGCTCCCACCCGTTCCGCGGAGACGCTCTTGACCAGGACCGCCGCCCCGAGGATGCCAGACCCCCAATGACTGCTCCCACCGCCGTGGACCGGGACGCCGTTCTCGCCGCGCTCGCTACCGTCAACGATCCCGAGTTGCACCGCGATATCGTCTCCCTGGGGATGGTCGAGGCTCTGACCATCGAGGGCGGCGACGTGGCCGTGAAGGTGCAGCTGACGACGCCCGCCTGCCCGTTGAAGGACGTCATCGAGACCGACGTGCGCGCCGCCGTGGAGGGGCTCCCCGGAGTCGAGGCCGTGTCGCTCGACTGGGGGGCGCAGGTGCGCGCCAGCGACCCGCGCGAGGGCCAGAAGGCGATCGAGGGTGTGCGGAACGTGATCGCCGTCGCCTCGAACAAGGGCGGCGTGGGGAAATCGACGGTCGCCACCAACCTCGCCGTCGCGCTGGCCGCCAGCGGGGCGAAGGTGGGGCTCGTGGACGCCGACATCACGGGTCCGAACATCCCGACCATGTTCGGCCTGGCGGCGGGGCTGCAGGCCAACCAGACCGAGGGCCTGCGCCCGGTCGAGAAGTACGGCGTCGAGCTCGTCTCCCTCGGCTTCCTGCTGCCGAAGGGCACGCCCGTGGTGTGGCGCGGCCCCATGATCGGGAGCGCCGTCCGCCAGCTCCTCCACGATGTCCCCTGGGAGAGCATCGACTACCTCATTATCGACCTGCCACCCGGCACCAGCGATGCATCGATGAGCATGGCGCAGGAAGCGCCTATCGCCGGGGCCGTCATCGTTTCGACCCCTCAGGACGTCTCGCTGGAGGACGCCATGAAGGCGGTCTCCATGTTCGAGAAGCTCGATGTCCCCGTCTTCGGGATGATCGAGAACATGAGCTACTTCATCGCGCCCGATACCGGGACGCAATACGACATCTTCGGGCACGGCGGCGCACGCGACGCAGCCGACGAGCTCGGCATCGACTTCCTCGGTGAGATCCCCATCGAGCCCCAGATTCGTGAGGGCTCGGACGCGGGCGTCCCCCTGGTGGTCGATAAGCCTGACTCCGCCTCGGCGGAGGGCTTCCGCGCGATCGCCGGAGCCGTCGCCGCCCGTATCAGTGTTCTGCAAAGGATGGGAACTTAACCCCCCATGGCACTCAATTTTCTGACCGGCAGCCGCTCCTCCGAATCGGAGGAGACGCCGGAAGCAACCGAACCCGAAATCGAGACCACCAGCTCGGCCGCCAACGGCGACGAGGACTCCCCCGCCCCTTCCCGGCGCCGCCGGGGATCTCGCGGTGGCCGCGGACGCTCGTCCGCGAAGGCTGCGGCTGAGGCCGCCGCCCCCGAATCCGAAGAGGAGCCCGCGGCCCCCAGGCGCGCCAGCTCGCGCCGCCGCAGCGCCGACGACGACGACGGCGAGGAAGAGGCGCCCGCTCGCCCGACGCGCAGGCGCTCAACCGCCGCCAAGGCCAGCGACGAAGAAGAAGAGGCCGCACGGCCGCGACCGGCCCGCCGGCGCGCTCCCGCGGCCAAGGCCGGCGATGACGAGGAGGCGCCCAAGCGCCCCACTCGCCGACGCGCTCCCGCAGCCAAGGCCAGCGACGAGGAGGAGGCGCCCAAGCGCCCCACCCGCCGACGCGCTCCCGCGGCCAAGGCCAGCGACGAGGAACAGGATGAGCCGAAGCGCGCCGCCCCGCGCCGCCGCTCCCCTGCTACCGCCCAGGCGGCCGAGGACGCCGCCTTCCTGGATGCCCTGAAGGAACAGAACGAGCAGCTCGCCCGCCTGGTCGAGTTGCAGGAGCGCGCGATCGAGCGGCTCTCCGGCAACGGCAAGGCCGGGTCCGGGGCGATGCCGCGCGTCGGCGTGTTCGTCGATAGCGCCAACGTCGAGCTGGCCCGCGACCGCAACGGCAACGGCAGGCCGATCGACTGGGGGCTCGTGCTCGACCGTGTGACCGAGGGGCGCCGCCTCGTGCGCGCCATCGCCTACTCGCCCGTGCACGATGACCCCGGCGTCAGCCGCGAGACCCAGCGCTTCGTCGAGCCGTTCCTCGGCAAGGGCTTCAAGATCGTGACCAAGCCGCTGAAGCGCTTCGCCGACGGTTCCATCAAGGCGAACGTCGACATCGAGCTGGCGCTCGACCTGATTACCATGGCCGATCGCCTGGACGTGGCCGTGCTGGTCTCCGGCGACGGCGACTTCCAGCACCTGGTCGAGGTCCTGCAGAGCCGGGGCGTGCGCGTCGAAGTGGCGGGGCTTGGCAGCTCCGTCGCAGGCACCCTGAAGAACGCCGCCGACCGCTACATCGAGCTGTCTTTCGCCCAGAAGAAGTAGCGGGGCCGCTTAGGGAGCTCGAACGCCCGCGGGCTCGCGGTCGGGGTTGACCCGCTCGCGCTTGATGATGCGCACGAGCTCGTCGACCGCGTCTTCGAGCCTGCCCTCGCGGTTCACGACCACGTAGTCGTTGTTGGGCTCGTCCTCGAGCTCGGCGTCGACCTCCGCGAGGCGCCGGGCAAGCGACTCATCGCTCTCGGTCTCGCGCTGGGTGAGTCGCTCCCGCAACGCCTCCCGGCTCTCCGCCTTGAGCAGCACGAAGACGGCCCCGCGCAGCAGCTTCCGCAGCTCGCGGGCGCCCTGCAGGTCCGTGCGGATGAGCACGTCTTCCTCGCGCGCGAGCTGGTCCTCCAGCTCGCGACGCTCGAGGCCCTTGTAGTCCCCGTAGACATCCGCGTACTCGATGAAGTCCCCGGCGGCGATCTTCCGCTCGAAGTCCTCGCGGCTGAAGAAGTGGTAGTCGACGCCGTTCGCCTCGCCCTCGCGCATGGGGCGGCTGTTGCTGCTGGTGGCGCGGTGGATGCCGGTGCGCGCGTGAAGCGCCGCGATGACCGAGTCCTTGCCGACCCCCGAGGGGCCGTGGAGCACCACGATCAGGGGGTGGGGCTCGCCGCTCACGCCGTCTGCGCCGCCTCGGGCGCGGCGGCCTCCAGCGCCTGCCAGAAGTCCGGGTAGGAGACCGAGACGGCATCGTGCTCGACGCGCGTCTCGCCGCTCGCCAGCGCCCCCGCCACGGCCCCCAGCATCCCCATGCGGTGGTCGCCGAGACCGTCGATGCGGGCCCCCTGCAGTGTGCAGGGCCCCTCGACCACGAAGCCGTCGGATGTCGCCTCGATGGAAGCGCCCATGGCCGAGAGCATCGTCACGACCGCCTCGATGCGGTTCGATTCCTTCACGATGAGCTCCTCCGCCTCGCGCACGACGGTGGTGCCGTGGGCGAAGCACCCGAGGAGGGCGACGAGCGGCAACTCGTCGATCGCCCGGGGGATGTCGCTGCCCTGGACGGTCACGGCGCTCAGGGAAGACGAGCGCACGACGAGGTCGGCGACGGGCTCGCCGCTCGTGGTGCGCTCTTCGTGGCGCTCAACGATGGCCCCCATGCGCCCGAGGATGTCGAGCAGACCGGTACGCGTGGGGTTCACGCCGACGCCCTCGATGATGAGCTCGGCATCCGGGTGGCAGGCGCCCAGCACGAGCCACGGGGCGGCGCTGGAGATGTCGCCGGGGACGCGCATCGCCAGGGGTTGCAGGCGTCCGGGGCGGTGGATGGTGACCGAGCGGCCCTCGCGCACGACGGGCGCGCCCATCGCCGCCAGCATCTTCTCCGTGTGGTCGCGCGTGGGGACGGGCTCGGTGATGCGCGTGCGCCCTTCCACGGAAAGGCCCGCCAGCAGCAGGGCCGACTTCACCTGGGCGCTGAAGACGGGCATCTCGTACTGAATGGCGCGCAGGTTGCCGCCGCGGATGGCGATGGGCGCGAGCGTATCGCCGCGGCGCGCGCTGATGCGCGCGCCCATGCGCCGCAGCGGGTCGATGACGCGCCCCATGGGGCGCGTCCGCAGGGAGTCATCGCCGGTAAGGACCGTGAACAGGGGCTGGGCGGCGAGGAGGCCGGTGAGCAGCCGCATGGTCGTGCCGCTGTTGCCGCAATCGAGCACGTCCTCGCTCTCGTAGAGGCCGTGCAGCCCTCCGCCCTGGATGCTCGCCGTGGTGGAGCCGGCGGGCCAGTCGATCTCGACCCCGAGCGCGGCCATGCAGGCCGCCGTCGAGCGCACGTCGTCCGAGTCGAGCAGGTTCTCGACGCGCGCCCCGCCCTCCGCGAGGGCGTTGAGGATGATGGCGCGGTGCGAGATCGACTTGTCGGCGGGAACGCGCAGGGTGGCGCGCAGGCGGCCGGGGCTGCGGACGATCACCTCGGTCGCTGGCCGGAGCGGCGGAGGGCCGCCTCCTCCCGCTCCTCGCCCCGGCGCAGCTGCTCCTTGAGCCGCCCGTAGAGGTACGCGCCCATGAACATCTGCCCGATCATCTCGCCCGAGCGCGGCGTCTCCGTGCCTTCCTTCGGAACCTGGCGGCCGATCAGGCGGTCATCGAACATGAAGCGCTCGAAGCGGGCACGAGAGAGGAGCCCCTCCATCAGGCCGTCGGGCGTGGAGGGAAGCTCGTCCAGGTCTTCGTCGTCGCTCTTGAGGCTCTCAGCCAGCCGGGCGACGCCTTCCTCGTTCAGCTCGAGGGCTTCGATGATCGTGTCGAGCTCGCCCTGGTAGCGCCGCAGCCACGAGAGGATGGACTCGCGGTTGGTGGCGACGATGTCGGTGGCCATCTCGGGGTCGCCCATCACCAGGCGGGTCATGTCGCGGAAGCCGGGGCCGGCGAGCTGCTCGGCGTCCTCCCAGGCGGCGCTGTCGCGCACCAGCTTGAAGAGGGCCACGGAGAGCAGCAGGGGCACGTGGCTCACGGCGGCCACGATCTGGTCGTGCTCGGAGGCGTCCACGTAGGTGGGGACGGCGCCGGCCGCCTCGATCATGCCCACCACCACGCGCACCGCCGATTCGCTGGCAACGGGCGATGGCGTGATCGCCCAGGCCGCGCCCTGGAAGAGGTCGATGCTGGCGGCGGAGGGGCCGCTGCGTTCGGAGCCGGCCATCGGGTGCCCCCCGATGACGCTCACCTTGTTGCCGAACACCTCCTGCGCCTTCGCCATGAAGGAGGCCTTCGTGCTGCACGTGTCCGTGATGATGGCGCCCTCGCCGATGTGCGGCTCCATGACCGTGAGGAGCTCTTCGGCCGCGCGTGCGGGCACGGCCAGCACAACCATGCTGGCGCCCCGCAGCGCTTCGTCGAGGTAGCGCTCGGTGCGATCCACCGCCCCCGCCTCGCGCGCCGCGCGCGCGTTCTGGCGGCTGCGGTCGACGCCCACGACCTCGTACTTGCGATCCTTGCGGGCCATCAGGTTGAGGCCCACGGACGCGCCGATGAGGCCCGTGCCAATGATGACGATCTTGGAGTCCCTGGAGTCGGCCATGCGGTCGTCCCGGTGTGTGTGATCAGGTGGCAGCGTCGGCGCGCTGCAGGAGAGCTAGCATAGCATCCCGCCCCGCCGGTCGATGGTGCAGCCGGGTCAGCTCGACGACCCGCGGCGAGGCGCCCGCGGCTACCAGCAGGCCCGCGCCGATCTCGCTGTGGGCGCGGCTGCGGGCCAGCGCGCGGCACATCTCGAAGCGCGAGTCCTGCCCCACCACGAGCGTATCCGGCAGCCACTCCGTGAGCACGTGGACGACGCGGTCGCGGGTGCGTTGCGCGCCCTTCCCGGCGTCGTGCAGCAGGGCCGCGACGAGCAGGTCGTGGTCGTCGCCGTGGCCCCGTTCCAGGAGCCAGCGTGCGGTGTTGGCGGAGTGCCGCTGGTCGCGTGGCTCCTGCCCGTGGAAGAGCGCCAGCAGGTCGCCGGCGAGCACCTCCCGGGCGAGGGCGAGGTCGTCCGCCGACGGCGGCACCGAGGCTTCGCGGACCTGGCGGACGCGGTGCAGCATCAGGTGATTACTTCCCTGAAGAGCTCGAAAGCACCTCCGAATAGCCAGCCGAGGGGGCTGTACTGAGGTGCCACGAAGCCGATGAGCACGAGGGCAATGATGAGAGCAGGCCCCCAGCGGCTGAAGGACATGAAGGGCCGCTCGGCTGCAGCTGGGAGAAGCCCCAAAAGCACTTTTGAGCCGTCCAAGGGATGGATAGGAATCAGGTTGAACACTCCTAGAAGGACGTTTAGCCACGCTATCGTGAACAGAAACTCCCCGAGTATCTGCAGTCCGCTCGCCTGTTCAATCCTTGCGAACGAAGTGGGTTCGACCCAGCCGAAGATGAGGGGAGTCGAGGCGATAAGGGCGAACGCGAAATTCGACAACGGGCCTGGGAGGGCCACGAGCAGGTTGCCGCGCTTCACCCCCGCACTCAGACGGTAGGGGTTGACGGGGGTGGGCTTGCCCCAGCCGAAGCCCACGATGAACAGCAGCGCCGTGCCCATGGGGTCGAGGTGGGCGAGCGGGTTCAGGGTGAGACGGCCCTGCCGCGCGGCCGTGTCGTCGCCCAGCTCGTTGGCCGCCCAGGCGTGGCTGAACTCGTGGAAGGCGATGCCCGTTATGAGCGCCAGGGCGAAGGCCCCGAGGTAGGCCACGAAGGCCGCCGGGTTCTCCTGGAGCACGTCGATGAGGTGGAAGATCACGCCGCTCCCATGCTAGCAGCCGTACCCTTGTCCGCTATCCGGAACCTTTCCCGCGGGCCCTCGCGCGGGCGCGCGCGCATTGACCGATCGCGGGTCGCTTGCTAGGTTCGGCATGGTGCATCCCGGCGATCGGTTGCGGTCGTCGGGGGTGCGGGGTTAACCCAGCCGCCTGACGAGACCGGCCCGGTCGAGGGGTTCGGAGGCTCGCCAGGGCTGCGCTTGCGGGGCCCCGGACATGTCAGCACCGTTCCCCTCCCCCCGATCCGTCCCGGTGTTGGCGCGCGTGCGCGCGCCACTCGGGCGGCTGGCGGGGCGCCGGGTGCTCGCATGGTTCGTGGTTGCGGCCCTGCTCGCCACTGCCGCCACGCTGGCCCTGCTGGAGCAGGCCGGCGGTCCCTCGCAGACGGCCTTCGCGCGGGCCCCCAGCGGCCAGTACGCGGTCGTCGCGAAGAACACGGGCGCGGCCACGGTCGTGACGGTCGTGGGCGCCGGCGCGAACGCGGATCCCATGGAGATCGCCACCGTTCCCCACCTGCAGGGGTACAGCCTGCGGGGATCCGTCTCGCCGAGCGGGCGGCAGGTGGCCCTGCTCGCCCCCGACCACGGCCTCCGCGCCCACCCGCTCGCCTCCCTCCTCGCCCTCGACCTCGAGACCGGCCTCGTGACGCGGCTGGCGGAGGGCCTCGAGCCGCTGCAGGAAGCCCTCTGGACGCCCGACTCCACCGCCATCGTCGTGACCCGCGGCGGGCGTACCGCGACCGGCGAGCTCTACGTGGCCGTCGTGCGCATCGGTCTCGACGGCCGGGAGACTGTGATCGAGGGGCACGCGGGCGCCCTCATGGTGGCGCCCCTCGGGTTCGATGCCGAAGGCCGCCTGCTCGCCGTGCGCCTGGACGCCGACGGCTCGACCCTGACCCGCGCCGGCGAGCCCCTGCGCTGGCTGAGCTCGCACGTCACGCGCGACTGGGCGCTCAGCCCCGACGGCGCCCGCATTGCCTTCATCGAGGCCAACACCTGGGGCGGATTGCGCTACCTGCCGCGGGTCGTGTGGATCGAGGGCGGCGGCGGCGTGGCCGCGGCCTCCACCTCGACCACGCAGGCGCTGGGTACCGCCTGGTCGCCAACGGGCGGCGGTCCGAGCTTCGGGCGTGAGCCCTCCATCCCGCCGGGAAGCGTGAGCGCGCAGGCGCCGGCCGGCTTCGATGTGCCCCTGGGCTACAGCCGCGATGGCGTCTCGCTCGTCGTCCAGCGCTGGAGCGGGGCCAGCTTCGACGCGCCGGGAACGCCCAGCCTGCAGATGGTGACGCCGGAGCAGCGCCAGCTCCTTGAAGGCTTCACGAGGTTCTTCGGATGGTCCGCGCGCTAGCGGCCCTGGCCGCGACCGCGGCCGTGCTGATGGTGGTCCTGGGGGGGAGTGACGATGGGGCGGAGGCCCAGATCTGTCTCGGCTTCGACGCCTTCGATTTCGACACCTACGAGGCGTACGACAACGCCGGGCTCTACCTGGCGGCGATCGAGCTGGCGGCGGAGGGTGCGGCCGTGACCATCACGACCACCCCCTCCGGCTTGCCCCTCAACCTGGAGTACCCGGGGCTGCTCACGGGCTCGCAGGATGACCGCCTGAGCCTGGCTCCCGACCCCACCCTGCGCATTCCCCCGACCCTGCTGAAGTCGATCGTGTGGGTGGAGTCGGAGTTCGCGATGGCGGACGGGAACGTGCCCTGGGGCGGCACCGGCCAGGTCTCGCGCTCGTTCGATTGCGGTTTCGGGCTCGGGCAGATCACCACCGGCATGGAGAACCGCACCGGCAATCCCAGCCCCAAGCAGGCGCTCGTTGGTACGCACTTCCTCTTCAACGTGGCCGAGGCGGCGCGGATGCTGGCCGAGAAGTGGAACAGCGAGTTCCTGCCCACCGCCGGCGGCGGCGATCCCGCCGTGCTGGAGGACTGGTACTACGCGGTCTGGGCCTACAACGGCCTCTTCTATACGAACCACCCCCAGTACAGCACGACCCACGAGGACGCCTGGCTCAACTGGCTCGGGTCTACGAACCACCCCTTCCGCGATCCCCTGCGCGGCGACGCCTGGCACTGCAACGACCAGAGCTCCCCCAACTGGTTGGACTCGGGGGACGGCATCACCCCCTGGTTCGGGCGGGGCGCTTACACCTACCCCGAGCTCGTGTACGGCTGCATGCGCCACCCGCCCGAGTACCCGGCCCGCCTCTACGACGACCCCGAGTACGCCCCAACCCCCTGGCCGCAGCCCACGCCCACCCCCGACGCGGACGAAGAGACCGCCGTGGACGAGGGCACGGCGGAGGATGGGTCCACCGCGGAAGAGGACTCCACGGACGGGGAGGCGACCGCGACGCCGGAGCCGGCCGAGCCGGTGGAGGCAGCGGAGGCGAGCGCGACCTCGACCTGGCCCGAACCGGGGCCGGACGGCATTCCCCGCCTCTGGCCGCCCGTGCGGGTGAACATGCCCGACCCCACCATCCCCAGCGTGGCGGCGGCGCTCTCCCCCGAGATGTACGCCGTCTGCGCCGATGCGTTCTGGTACAACGGCTGCCCCACCATGCACTTCCCCACCTCGTTCCCGGACCTGGGCATCACCGCGAACCACGACCCCACGCCACGGGTCGATCCGAGCCTGCGCGAGCGCCTCGTGGGCGCTCCCCGCACGGAGATCACGGGCCCGAGGGAGGTGCGTATCGCCCTCGACGAGCGGGGCGTTCCCGGCAGCGCCGAGATCCTCGTGGAGAACCGGGGCACGTGGATCGCCCCCTTCCGCATCCTCACCTCCGACCCCTGGATCCGCGTACGGCGCGGCGACCACCCCAACGGTCCCCTTCACGGGGGCGTGGCCATGGGCAACGAGACGACGATCGTGATCTGCCGGGTCCCCTATTGCGAGACCGACGTGACCAAGCGGGGCCACATCGCCGTCCTCGAGATCACGGTCGACCCGGAGCTGCTGCCCGAGGGCGAGGACGTGACGGGGACCGTGCAGGTCGAGCCCCTCCTGGGCGAGGGTGAGCCCCACGTGGTCGTGGTCCACGCCGGCGCGAGCGTTGAGACCACCGAGGAGTTGGACGTCGTGCACGAAGAGGAAGAGGAGGACGACAAGCCGCTCGAGTACCGCATCGTGGTACCCGGCCTCGCAAAGGACGAGTAGGGAAAGCGGCTAGCCGCTAGCCGCGGGGAAGCCCGAGGCCGCGGGTCGCGATGATGTCGCGCTGGATCTCGCCGGCGCCGCCCGCGATCGGCCCGGAGACGGCAAGCAGGTAGGAGGTCTCGACGCGGCCGTGGAGCTGCGCCCACTTCGAGCCCGGCGCGAGCTGGCCGTAGCCGCCCATCAGGTTCACGCCCGCGTTCGCCACCTTGATGCCGTACATGGCCATCCACACCTTGCCGATGCTGGCCTCGTAGTTGGGCACCTCGCCCTTGCTCTGCAGCCAGGCCGTGCGATAGGCGATGAGCCGCCCGATCTCGCCCTCGGCGTAGAGGCCGGCGAGCTTGTTGCGCACGTGCATATCGTCCCAGGGGCGGCGGCCGCCGTGCTCTTCCTTCGCCCAGCGGACGAGGTCGGCCACGGTGCGGCGCGCGCCGCTGATGGCGGCGATGTTCGAGCGCTCGAAGTCGAGCACCGTCATGGCCACGCGCCAGCCGTTGTTCTCGCCGCCCAGCAGGTCGCTCGCGGGAACGCGCACGTCCTCGAAGAAGACCTGGTTGAAATCGTTGCGGTAGGCGATGTTGGGCACCGCCTGCACGGACACGCCGGGGGCGTGCATATCGAGGATGAAGGCGCTGATGCCGCGGTGCTTCTGCACTTCCTGGTCGGTGCGCGCGAGCACGATCATCTTGTCCGCGAGATGCGCGTTCGAGGTCCAGATCTTCTGGCCCTGGATCACGTAGTCGTCGCCGTCGCGCACGGCCCGCGTCTGCAGGGAGGCGAGGTCGCTGCCGGTCTCGGGCTCGCTGAAGCCCTGGCAGTACCAGGCCTCGCCCGAGGCCATCTCGGGGAGGAGGCGCGCCTTCTGCTCGTCCGTGCCGTGCACGAGCACGGTCGGCCCGGTGATGCCGATGGTGAAGAGGCGTCCGCCCGAGGGCGCGCGGTGGTAGGCGAGCTCCTCGTTCAGGACCATCTGCTCGAGGGCGGTCGCCCCCATGCCCCCGTACTCCTTCGGCCAGGGCGGCGCGAGCCAGGTGCGTTCGCCCAGCTTGCGCATGAACTGCCTGGCGAAGGGCGCCTGTTCCTCGTTGTCGAAGAAGTCGTCGTCGCCCTCGAAGTCCTCGGGGAGCTCGGCGCGGATGAACTCGAGGAGCTCCTCGCGCCACCGTTGCGTCTCGGCTGGAAGGTGGAAATCCATGGGAGCGCCTAGTGTACAGGCGAGGCCGTTAGCCGCTGACGAGTCGCGAGGGTACGATCGGTTTCTGCGCGGTGGGCGTAGCGTAGTGGTTAACGCGTCAGGTTGTGGCCCTGAAGATCGAGGGTTCAAATCCCTCCGTCCACCCCAGGCAACTCCCCATGGTCCTCAGGCGATGCGCTCGATGACGAGTGCGGCCAGCCCCAGGAAGAGCACGAAGCTGAGGATGTCCGTCGTGCCCGTCACGAAGATGTTGGCGGCGAGGGCAGGATCGACGCCGCGCCACTTCAGCCCCAGCGGGATGACCACCCCCAGCAGCGTGGCCAGCGCGATGCTCGCCGCGAGCGCCCCCGCGAGCACCGCCGAGAGCGCGATGTTCCGGTCCCAGCCGTAGACCGCCGCCCCCGCCACGACGCCGATGGCGATGCCGTTCGCGAGACCCACGACGATCTCCTTGCGGGTCGCGCGGAACACGTCCCGCACGTCGAGGTCGCCGATGGCGATGCTGCGCACCGCAATCGTGGCGGTCTGTGCGCCGGCGTTGCCGCCCTGACCCGCGACGACGGGCATGAGCGCCGCCAGCAGCGTGAAGCGCGCCAGCGTGTCGTCGAAGAGGCTGACGATGGCGGCCGCGCCGAAGGCCCAGAGCAGGTTCACGAGCATCCAGGGCAGGCGCCGCCTCACGCTCGTACGCACGGGGCTGAAGACCCGCTCGTCCTCGTCGAGGCCGACCATGCGGTACATGTCCTCGGTGGCCTCCTCGGCGAGCACGTCGATAACGTCGTCGGCGGTGGTCGCGCCCACGAGCCGCCCCCCGGCATCGACAACGGGGATGGCGAGCAGGTTGTAGCGCTGCAACGTGCGCGCCACCTCCTCCCGGTCGAGGTCCACGCCGACGGCATGGACGTCGCGCTCGGCGATGTCGGCGAGGGGCGTGCCTGGCGCCGCCACGATCAGGTCGCGCACGCTGACGACGCCTTGCAGCCGCTGGTCGCCGTCGACGGTGTACAGGTAGTAGGCGCGATCCGAAGGGGGACGCAGGCGGCGCAGGGTCTCGATCGCGCGCTCGACCGGCAGCCCCTCGTTGAGGGAGATGAAGCCGCTGCGCATGATGCCGCCCGCCGATTCGTCCGGGTAGGCCAGCAGGGCGGCGATGTGCTCTTCGCGGTCGAGGGCGGCCAGCAGGTCCCGTTGCCGCTCCGGTTCGAGCTGCTGGAGGACGTCCGTCGCCACCTCGTCCGGCACCTCGTTGAGGATGGCCAGCAGGGCCGAGGTGTCGATGGCGGCGGCGAAGGCGGCGAGCCCGTCCTCGTCGAGGAAACCGAGGCTCCCGGCGACCACGTCCGTGGGCAGGTGATCGAGCAGGTCGCGACGCGCGGCGTCATCGAGCTCCAGCGCGACTTCGGCGAGGTCGGCCGGGTGGAGGGCGGCGACGAGCGCGAGCGCCTTCGCCCACTCGCCGGCCTCGGCGAGCTCGCGCAGCCGTGCGACGAGGTCCCCGCGCGTGTGCTCTTCGTTCATGGCTTCCCGATGATGGTACGGCGGCGGTGTGAAGGAAGAGGGGCGACCGGCGGGCCCATACCCAGATGCTAACCGTCCCTTTTGCAGTCAATTGCAACTGCAACCCGCCGACAGTACGATCCCCGGATGTTGCAGAGATTCACCCCCCGAACCCGCCTCGGACGCTTCGCGTTCGTCGCACTGGCAAGCGCCCTCGTCGGCCTGCTGATCGCCGCCTGCGGCGACGGCGACTCGGACGAGGCCGGTGGCGACGGCGAACCCATCCGCGTCGTGACCACCGTCGCGCCCCTGCGAAACATCATCGAGAACGTGGGTGGCGACCGCGTGACGGTCACGGCCATCGTGCCCGAGGGCACGAACTCGCACACCTTCGAGCCGGCCCCATCGGTCGCCCGCGACGTCGCGGAGGCGGACCTGATCATCGCCAACGGCCTCAACCTCGAGCTGCCGACGCTCGAGCTCGCCGAGGCCAACCGCCGCGACGGGGTCGAGATCCTGCTGCTGGGCGAAGCGACGGTCACGCCTGAGGAGTACGTCTACGACTTCTCCTTCCCCCGGGATGGCGGCGACCCCAACCCCCACCTCTGGACCGATCCCGTGCTCGCGGGCGAGTACGCCGCCCACGTACGCGACGCGCTCGGCCGTCTCGATGCGGACAACGCCTCCTACTACGCCGCCAACACGGACGCCTTCGTGGAGCGCCTCACGGCGCTCGACGCGGTCATCAAGGAGGCGGTCGCGACGGTGCCGGAAGCGCACCGGGTGCTCCTCACCTACCACGACTCCTTCCCCTACTTCGGTCCCCGTTACGGGTTCACCATCATCGGCGCCATCCAGCCCTCCGACTTCTCCGAGCCCTCCCCGCGCGAGGTGGCGGAGCTGATCGAGCAGATCCGCGAGGCCGGCGTGCCCGCCATCTTCGGGTCGGAGGTGTTCCCCTCGGAGGTCCTGGAGACGATTGCCACCGAGGCGGGGGCGGTCCAGGTCGGGTCGCTCCGCGATGACGACCTTCCCGGCGAGCCCGGGGAGGCCGGCAACACCTACGTCGCGATGATGGTCGAGAATGTGCGCACGATCGTGACCAGCCTCGGCGGCGATGCCGGCGCCCTCGACGGTTTCGAGGTGGGCAACACCTGGGTCCCCTTCGCGGAGCATGCCGATGGTTGAGGTGCCCCCCAGCGCCCCGGACCACCGTCCCCCTCCCGCCGATCCCACCGGCGAGCCCCTCGTCGAGCTGCGCGGCCTGACGGCCGGCTACGAGCGCTCCGCCATCCTGCGGGATGTTGACTTCACCGTGCGGCGGGGCGAGTTCGCGGGCGTCGTGGGGCCGAGCGGATCGGGCAAGACGACGCTCCTGCGCGCCATCGCCGGGCAGACGCGCCACTTCGCGGGGACCGTGGCCTCGAATCCTCGCCCGGGCGAGAGCGCCCTCCGCCTGGGCTACGTCCCGCAGGTGGAAGCGATCAACTGGAACTTCCCGCTGACCGTCGGGCAGGCGGTGCTGCTGGGGCGCTGGCGGGAGATGGGCTGGCGCCCGTGGCCGCGCCGGCGGGATCGCGAGCTCCTGCGGAACATCCTCGAGCGCCTCGGCATCGCCCACCTGGAGAACCGCCAGATCCGCGCGCTCTCGGGCGGGCAGCAGCAACGCACCTTCCTCGCCCGCGCCCTCATCGGCGACCCCGACCTCCTCCTCCTCGACGAACCCACCAGCGGGGTCGATATCAAGACCCGCCACGAGATCATGCACCTCCTCGGCGAGCTCAACCGCGCCGGTACGACGATCCTCATGACCACCCACGACCTCAACGCCGTCGCCACCCACCTGCCCCGCCTCGTGTGCGTGGGTGAGGGCGCCATCGTCGCCGACGGCGTCCCCGAAGACGTGCTCACCCCCGAGGTCCTGCGGCGCACCTACGGCGCCGACATGCTCGTCCTGCGCCGCGGCGACGCCATCTACGTCGTCGAGCACCTCGACGAGGCAATGGCCGCGGCCGACGAGGAAGCGGCCGCGGCAGCCGCTTCCGGCGGCTAGCGGTGGGGGGCCTCGCCGAACCGTTCGAGTTCGAGTTCTTCGTGCGCGGCATGGTGGCCGCCACCCTCGTGGGCGTCCTCTGCGCGGCGGTGGGCACGTACGTCGTGCTGCGCAGCCTCGCGTACATCGGCCACGGACTGGCGCACAGCATCTTCGGGGGCGCCGTCGTCTCCTTCGTCTCCGGCATCAGCTTCTACATCGGCGCGACGATCTGGGGCGTCTTCACGGTGCTCCTGGTGAACGCCGCCGCCCGCCGGCGGCAGATCGGGGGCGACGCCGCCATCGGCATCATCACCACCTGCGCCTTCGCCCTCGGCGTCGCCCTCATCAGCCGGCACGGGCGCTTCACGCAGGACTTCGACGCCGCCCTCTTCGGCCAGATCCTCGGCATCACCAGCGGCGACCTTGCCGTCATCGCCGGGGTGCTCGTCTTCTCCGCCGCGGCCATCTTCGCCTTCTGGAAGCAGCTCCTTTTCACCACCTTCGATTCCGAGGTCGCGACCACCTACGGCGTGCCCGTCCCCTGGGTCGAGGCGCTCTTCTCGCTCGTACTGGCGGCGACCGTCATCGCCTCCCTGCAGGTGCTCGGCGCGACGCTCATCGCCGCCGGCCTCGTCATCCCCCCGGTGACCGCCCGCCTGCTGACCGATTCGTTCACGCGCATGTTCGCGCTGGCGGCGCTGCTGGGCGGCGCCAGCGGCCTCGTCGGGGTCTACGTCTCCTGGTTCGTCGATGTCTCCTCCGGCGCGACCGTCGTCCTCCTGCAGGGCGCCCTCTTCGTCGTGGCGTTGGCCTGGGCGATCGCGCGTTCACGCTGGCCGGGGACCGGGGACGGCGAGCGCCTGTCCGCCATCGAAAGCGCCGCGCTCGACTGATCCCGCCCGCCCCTGTCGCCCCGCCCCCGGGACATAAGCGCCGGGGCTCGTTCAGGCTCGCCGAGAGTGACGTAAGGCGTCCGTGTAGGCGTGGTCACGCCCGGTAGAGTCTGAGGCGCCCAGCACGCACAAGGTGGCCCACTCGGGTCTCGAAAGCGGTCCCCCTGAGCGGTAGGATGCTCTCACGCAAAATGTTCACGCATCTACACACGCACACCGAATATTCGCTGCTCGACGGCATGTCGCGCATCCCCCAGCTCCTCGATCGCGCGCAGGAGCTGCGCATGGAGTCGATCGCGATGACGGACCACGGCGCCCTCTACGGCGCCGTCGACTTCTACCGGGAAGCGCGCGAGCGAGGCATCAAGCCGATCATCGGGCTGGAGGCGTACATCGCCCCGGAGTCGAGGCACAGCCGCACGCGCGAACGCGCCCCCTTCCACCTGACCATGCTCGCCCGCGACCTGACCGGCTACCGCAACCTCCTGCAGCTCGTCACCAAATCAAACCTGGAGGGCTTCTACTACAAGCCCCGCATCGACCGTGAGCTGCTGGAGCAGCACAGCGCCGGCATCACCGTGCTCAGCGGCTGCCCCTCGGGGGAGTTCTTCGAACGCGTCGCCGAGGGAGACCGCGACGGGGCGATCGAAGTGGCGCGCTGGTACCGCGAGGTCTTCGACGGCCACTACGCCCTCGAAGTGCAGGAGCACGGCGTCGAACGCTTCAGCCGCGTGAACCCCGAGATCCTCTCCATCGGCCGCGAGCTCGATATCCCCGTCGTGGCCACGAACGACGGCCACTTCACCCACGCCGAGGAGGCCCCCGCCCACGACGTGCTCCTCTGCATCGGCACGAACGCGACCGTCGACGAGGAGGACCGTTTCCGCATCGAGGGCGACGGCTACTACCTGCGCAGCGACGAGGAGATGCGCGCCGTTTTCCCGGAGAACCCCGAATTCATCGACAACACCGCCCGCATCGCGGACGAGTGCGACCTTGAGCTGTCCTTCGACCGCGCCCTCCTGCCCGAGCCCGCCACGCCCGATGGCGTCTCCAGCGACACCTACCTGCGGCAGATCTGTCGCGACGGCCTGACCGCCCGCGTGGGGACGCTCACGCAGGAGCTGGAGGAGCGCCTCGACTACGAGCTCGACGTGCTCCGCGATACGGGCTTCACCGACTACTTCTTCGTGGTGAAGGAGATCGCCGACTTCGCCCGCCGCGAGCGCATTCCCATGGGCATGCGCGGGTCGGCGGCCGCCTCGCTCGCGCTTTACTCCCTCGGCGTCACGGACATCGACCCGGTCGCCAACAACCTCGTCTTCGAACGCTTCCTCAACGTCGAGCGCCGGCAGATGCCGGATGTGGACTTCGACTTCGCCGACGACCGCCGCGACGAGGTAATCCGCTTCGCCTACCAGCGCTTCGGCGAGGACAAGGTCGCGCAGATCATCACCTTCGGGACGCTCGGGGCGAAAGCCGCCATCCGCGACGTGGGGCGCGCCCTGGGCATGACCTACGCCGACACCGATCGCGTCGCCCGCTACGTCCCCAACGCCCTCCACATCACCCTCGCCGACGCCCTCGATCAGTCGACGGACCTGAAGGAGGCGTACGACACGGACGCGCAGGTGCGCCGCCTCGTCGACACGGCGCAGCAGCTCGAAGGGGTCGCCCGCCACGCCAGCACGCACGCTGCCGGCGTCGTCATCTCGCGCGAGCCGCTGGCCGAGTACGTGCCCCTCCAGCGCACCGGCCGGGGCGACGAGCAGGCCATCCCCACCACCCAGTTCGCGATGGAGCAGGTCGAGGCGATGGGCCTCCTCAAGGTCGACTTCCTCGGCCTCTCGAACCTGACCATCCTCGGTCGCGCGGTCGAGCTCGTGCGGGAGACGACCGGCGTCGAGGTCGACCTGCTGAAGCTGCCCGAGGCGGACCCGGCCACGCTGGATACCCTCGGGCGGGGCGAGACGTTCGGCGTGTTCCAGCTGGAGTCCGCCGGCATGCGCCGCTACGTGCAGGAGCTGAAACCGAAGAGCATCGCCGAGATCTGCGCGATGGTGGCGCTCTACCGCCCCGGCCCCATGGCGCACATCCCCACCTACATCCGCGCCAGCCACGGCGAGGAGGCGATCCAGCACCCCCATCCCGATCTCGCCGAAGTCCTCGCTGATACCTACGGCGTCATCGTCTACCAGGACCAGGTGCTCCAGATCGCCCGGCGCTTCGCCGGCTACACGCTCGGCGAGGCCGACGTGATGCGGAAGGCGATGGGCAAGAAGAAGGCGGAGGTGATGGCCGCCGAGAGCTCGCGCTTTATCGAGGGGGCCGTCTCCAACGGCTACAGCGAGAGCTCGGCGAAGGCCGTCTGGGACCTGATCGAGCCGTTCGCGGGGTACGCCTTCAACAAGGCCCACGCCTGGTGCTACGGCAACATCGCCTACCAGACCGCCTACCTGAAATCGAACCATCCGGTCGAGTACCTCACGGCCGTGCTCCAGCTCGCGGGCAGTTCCCCCGACCCCTACGAGCGCATCGCCCAGGCGGTGGCCGAGTGCGCCCGCCTGGGCATCGAGGTGCTCCCGCCCGACATCAACGCCAGCGAATCGACCTTCGCGGTCGAGCTCCAGGACGACGGCTCGCCCGCCATCCGCTTCGGGCTCGGCGACATCAAGAACGTCGGCGCGGCGGCGGTCGAGGGCATCATCGCCGTGCGCCGCAAGAGCGGCCCCTACCGGGACATCGACGAGTTCTGCAAGCGCGCCGACCTGGAGGGCGCCACCAGCCGCACGATCGAGCACCTCGCCCTCGCCGGCGCCCTCGACGCCCTCGGCGAGCGCGGCACCCTCCGCGCCAACAGCGACCGCATCGCCAACCTCGCCAAGCGCGAGCGCGAGCTGCGCGACAGCGGCCAGTCGACGATGTTCGACCTGTTCGGCAGCGAGGTCGACACGCCCATGCCGGGGGTCGAGCTGGTCGAAGCGCCGCTGGAGCAGGACGAGCGCCTGAGCTGGGAGAAGGAGCTGCTCGGCGTCTACCTGAGCGAGCACCCCTTCCGCCGGGCCGCGCAGGAGCTGGCCCCCCACCGGACCCACCAGATCGCCGACCTCTCGCTGGAGCTGGTCGGCCAGGCGGTCACCGTGGCGGGGATGATCACCCAGGTGACGGTCCGCTACACGCGCGACAACCGCCGCTACTACCTCGTCGGGCTCGAAGACCTCTCCGGCCGGACCGAGCTCGCGGTCTGGAGCGATGTGCTTGAGCTCTCAAGCGAGGAAACCTGGAACGAGGGCCAGATCGTGCTGGTCTCGGTCGAGTGCCGGGAGCGCGGCGACCGGCTCAACCTGAGCGCCCGCCGGGCGGTCCCGTGGGACGCGGCCGGCGGCACCCTCATCGGATTCAACCCGGAGGAGTTCCAGGCGCCCCCGCGCCGGGCCGGCGGGCGGCGACGCGCCCCGGCGCAGGGCTCGCGGGCGCCCCAGACGCCGCAGACGCCCCCCGCGACCCCGCAGAACGGGAACGGCGTCAGCGCACCTCCGGCGCCCCCGCCACCGGCGGCGACGACGGAGGCAGAGTCGCCGGTGGTGCGCTCTCCGGTGGGCGGGGAAGCCTCGCAACTGGTCATCACCATCTACGAGACCGAGGACGATGTGACGGACAAGGCGCTGTTGAACATGGTGGGAGCGCTCCTGCGCGATCACCCGGGCTCGGGCGAAGTGCGGCTCGTGATCCACGACACCGACGGGCTCGAGCAGGAGTTCTACCTGGATCGGGCGGCCGTCAGCAACGAACTCGCAGGGCGCATCGAGAAAGTGCTCGCGGCGAACAAGGGCAAGGCCGTCGTGATGCGTGGGCGGCAACTGGAAGGGGTGGGCGCGGGACGCTAGCCGCGCGCGCGGATGGCGGCCACGGCGCGGGCGAGGAAGTCGGCGGGAAGCGAGTCGCGGTAGCGCTCCTCGGTCCAGATGGCGGTCAACTCCGCCTCCGAGGCGTCGGGGTGCTCCTCCCGGAGCACGCCCATGCGAACGCCGATATACATCTCGCTGAGGTCCAGCATGGACTGGAGGCGCTCACCATCCGTCAGTGCAAGCCACGATTCCCACTGGCGTCGGGCGATCTCAGGCGTCGTATCGTGTTGAACGACTGGCGTCCAGGAGTTCTTGGAGTCGGAGACGCCGGATCCAGCCTCGGAAGTCTTCATCCTCGGTCACTCTGCCGCTCGCCATTATCGCACGCACGTCGGCGAGCTGTTGATCCGAGTAGGTGATCTGGCACCAACGCAGCTTGCTCAGAACGAGGTCGGCGGGGCGAATGGCCCACACCGGCCGGCCATGCCAATCGACCTGCTGGCGCCGCGCGAAGGCGGTCTGTTCGAAGGCCTCGTCGCGAAGGACGATGAAGTCCGTCTTGAAGCTGCTCTTGAAGGGAATGACGCCGAACATGGACTGCCGCTCAACGGCATCGAAGACAGCATCCGGCTCGATGTAGTAGTCCTCGGAGAAGGCCTCGATCAGCGGCGCGACCTGTTCATGCAGCAGGTCGACGAGGATGTCGAAGTCCCGCGTGCTCCGCATGAGGCCATAGAGGCTCCCGGCTCCCGAGCCGGTCAGCATGTAGTCGATCCCCACGCCCTCGAGCCGTGTCACCACGTCGGTCAGGGCGTCGACGGGCAGGGGTTCGGCCACGACCTACTCCGGCGGCCGGGCGCGACGCTCCCGCGCCCCCTCGACCGTGTCGCCCAGCAGGGCCTCGATCTGCCCCAGGTGGGCGGCGTCGTGGCCGGCCCAGATCTGGACGAACTGCGCCACCGTGATGCGCTCGCCGCGCGGGCCGGGTGCCGTGCGCTCCCAGTCGTCGGGACGCATGGCCGCCAGCAGGCCCAGGGATGCCTGCCGCTGCAGGGCGAAGTCGCTCAGCAGGACGCTCTTCTCGTCGCGCTCGCGGGTGCGCTCGCGCTCCCACTGGTCCGGGGGCAGGAAGAAGAGGGCGGGGTCCGGCTCGACCAGTAGCCGCTCGAACCCCATGCGGAACTCGAACGCCTCCGCATCGCGGAAGTGCGCGAGCACGATGCGGGCAGACCACTCGCCCGCGGGCGCGGCGTCGAGGGCCGCATCGCCGGCCTCGACCGTGAGGTGGGCGAGCTTGCTGGGGGTGGCGGTCAGCTGGGCGAGGGCGTCCTGGAGGGCAGGGTCATCGGGCATGGAGTGAATTGTAGCCGTGGAGCGGGCTCGAGCCCCGCCGGGAGCGCCTGAGCGCGGGTCCGGCCATAATCGCCCGATGCATCCGGACGAGCGGCGCGTGCAGGCCAACGGCGTCGAGCTTGCCTACTTCGAGCGCGAGGGCCGCGACCCTACCGTCCTCTTCGCCCACGCGACCGGCTTCCACGCGCGCTGCTGGGACGCCGTCGCCGAGGACCTGGAAGAACGCACCCTGGCGCTCGACCTGCGCGGCCACGGTCGCAGCGAGAAGCCCCCGCCTCCCTACCCCTGGGGCGACATCGCCGACGACGTGGCCGCCTTCTGCGAGGCGGTGGGCTTGCAGGGCGCCATCGGGGTGGGGCACTCGAAGGGCGGCGCGGCCGTGGCCGCTGCGGCCGCGCTGCGGCCGGGCACGTTCGCGGCCCTCCTCCTGGTCGACCCGGTGCTGATGAAGCCGTCGCTGTACGAGCGCCAGCCCGCCTTCGAGGCCGAGCACTTCGTCGAGCGGCGGCGCAACGAGTGGGCCTCGCCGGAGGAGATGGTGGAGCGGTTCGCGGATCGCGACCCCTTCCGCCGCTGGCAGCCGCGCGTCCTCCGCGACTACTGCGAGCACGGCCTTCTGCCCGCCCCCGACGGCGAGGGCTACGTCCTCGCCTGCCCGCCCAGGGTCGAGGCGGCGGTCTACGCCGGCAACCGCGCGTGGGACCCCTACCCCCTCATCCGCAGCCTCGACATCCCCGTGCGCATCCTCCGCGCCCCACCCCCGAAGACGAACGACGACTGGAGCATGATGGTCTCCCCCACCTGGCCCGGCCTCGCCGGCGAGCTCCGCAACGCCGAGGAAGTCGTGCTCGAGGAGAACAGCCACTTCATCCCCATGGAGTCGCCCGACCTGGTGGCCGAGCACATCCGGGAGCTGGCCGCGAAGGCTCGGGGATAGCGCCCTCGCGGTGCAACCCGGCTTGACCGACTCACTAGAGTGTGAGGATGAGCGGTGGGTACTGGGAACGGCTCCCGCGGCGCCGTGTAAGCCGACGGCGCTTCCTGCTCGGGGGCGGAGTCGCGGCGGCGGGGTCGGCGGCGATCCTGGCTGGCTGCGGGAGCGACTCGCCCGCGCCACTGCCGGCGGCCACGGAAGCTCCTGCGATACGAGAGACCACTCCGCCGTCAGCCACCGAGGCTCCCGAAGCAACGGCGACGCCGGCGCCCTCGCCCACACCCACTCCCAGCCCAACGCCCGACCCAAACGCACCCCGTCGCGGGGGCACACTGCGGCTGGCGACGTGGAAGCTGGGCGAGGACCATGGATTCGACCCCGGCATCGATTGGCTCTACAACCGCGAAGCGCTCTCCCCGTTGCTCACCCAGCCCCTCACGTACCAGCCCTCGAAACACCTGTTCTCGATGGACGGAATGGTCGGTTACGAGCAGGTCGACCCAACCACGCTCGTATGGAGCATCCGGCCGGGGATGCGGTTCCACAACGGCGATCCCGTGGACTCGGAGGCGGTCGCCTACAGCTTCGGGCGGCTGGCGAAGCTGAGCGAGATTCACGCGGAGGATTACTGGAAGGGGGCATGGCCCAGGTGGTTTGACTATGTCGACCACTTCGAGGCGACGGCTGACCTGACGCTGACGGAGCACTGGCGCCGTCCGCACGCCGACGCGTTGGTTCATCGGTCACGCCACGAGTACTCGTTCCTGAACCCCCGCGTTGTCGAGGAACAGGGAGTGGTCGAGGGCGTTCTGGCGGCGCCGGACGGCACGACCGAGGACGTGTACGGCATCCAGAACCTGCCCTTCGGCGCGGGGAGCGGCCCGTACATCCTCACAAGCCTGGACGAGACGGGCATGCAGTTGGAACGCTGGCCGGACTACCACCGGCACAGCCCGCCGGACGATGGGTTCGTCGAAGATGGTCCCTACATCGATGCGTGGGAGTTCCGCTTCCTCGACTGGAAGGACCACAAGGCCGCGTTCCTGGCGGACGACCTGGATGTCTTTGGAGCTCTATCGTTCTCGCAGGACGAGATTGGCGAGTTCAGGGAAGCCCCTCACTCGCTCGTGATAGAGACGGTTGGCGCCTCATTTGACGTCCTGGGGATGGACGCCTTCAAGTTCCACGACAGGCGCGCCCGGCTGTCGCTGCAGCGAGCGATTGACTACGAGGGGTATATCGAGGCGTTCTGGCCAGCGGGAGGCAAGTACGTGGGGCCGATTTCGGACCTGCTGCCACACTTCCAGCAGCTCAGCCAGCTGGAACTCCAGGAGTCGTACCGTCACAACCCCCAGGAGGCCCGCGCCCTCTGGGAGGCAGCCGAATTCAGCACCCCCCTTGAGGAGCTCAAGACGACATCGGAGGCCCCAATGGTCTGGTTCCTGGCGGAGTCCTTGCAAGAGTCGCTGGGCATAAGCACTCGCTGGTGGATGGACGAGTCCTGGATTCCCCCCCCTCGTGGAGAACCCAGGCACTGGGATGTCTATGCGTATGGACCCGGCGTCGGGACAACTGGACGCGGTACAGACGGTACTCCCCACTCTAGCAACCTGAACTACTTCGATCCGTTGGGCGGGGGATACAACGCTTTCAACTTCTTTGCCGAGTCGCCACACCCCGAGGTTGCCGCTGACTCCGCCGTGTTGACTGGCATGCTGGAAGCACAGGAACAGGAACTCGACTTCGATACGCGCGTCGAACGTCTCACGGAGATACAGCGCTGGGTGATCGAGAGGGCCTGGAGCTGCATACCGCTTCCAGCCAGCACGGGGCAGTACCTGGCGTTCAACTCGCGGCTGCGGGACTTCGCCCCGGACGACTGGCTGAATTTCTACGGGCTGCGGCGCGAGTCTATGTGGCTGGCGGACGCCTAGGAGCCGTCCCCGCCGCCTGAACCGGAGCCACCTCCGCCGCGGCCCCGGCGACGCCGTCGGCGCCGCCGCCGGCGACCACCGTCCTGGGGCTGGCCGCCGGACGAGTCCGCGGGGGGTGGGCTGGAGGGCTGGGAGTCGCGGGCTGGCTGGTCGTCCGTCCGACCGCCCGAGGCGCGTCGGAAGGCGCGCCCCCGGGGGGCTTCCCCGGATTGCTGCGGTTGCTGGGGTGACTGGCGCCCGTCGCCGCCCCCGCCGCGACGGCCGCGGCCGCGCCGGCGGGAGGAGCGCTGACGGTCGCGGCCCGGGGCATCGGTCGATTCGCGGCCGAGCTCGATGGGGGCCGCCTCGGGCATCGCGGCGACCGCCTCCAGCTCGGGCTCCGGCTCCTCCTCCGGCTCGATCAGTCCCTGCGCGATCGCTTCCTCGCGCGTGATGCTGGGGGGCGGCTCGGCGTTGCGCGCGGACGGATCCCAGCGCACGACCAGCCCGAGGTCGCGGTCCCCCACCTCGATGCGCTGTCCCCCGACGTTGAGGGTCACCTGCCGGCGGAGGACGTTGATGCCGACGACCTTGCCTTCGCCCGTGGGGGTGCTGCAGCGCTGGCCCATGCGCGGGAGGGACTTCTTCATCTCCTTGTAGCCCTCTTCCTCGTAGGAGAGGCAGCAGAGGAGGCGCCCGCAGAGTCCGCTGATCTTCTCCGGGTTCAGCGGGAGCTCCTGGTCCTTGGCGAGGCGGATGGAGACGGATGGGAAGGTCGTGAGCCAGTTCGAGCAGCACAACTCCCGCCCGCAGATGCCATAGCCCCCGGCGAGGCGGGCGCGATCGCGGGCGCCGATGCGGCGCACCGAGGCGCGCACGTCCCAGCGCCGGCTGGCCTGCCGCGAGAATTCGCGCTGGCCGGCGGCGCCTTCCCCGCTCACGAGGAACGTCAGCCGCTCGCCGTCGAGCGTGAACTCGGCGCGGTCGACGCGGCCCTCGAGGCCCGTGTCCTCGGCGAGCTCGCGCGCCTCGGCCAGCAGTTCCTCCGCGCGTGCGGCGAGGTCGCTGGCGTGAACCAGGTCGTCCTCGGTGGCGAGCCGGAGGATGGGGTGCAGGTTGTCCTCGCCGAGCTCGTTCACGACGACCTGGTCGGGGGAGATGACGACGCGAGCCAGCTCGGGCCCCCGGTTCGTCTCGACGATGACGGACTCGCCCACCTCGAGGCGCATGCCGGCGGCGTGGAAGTACTCGATGGGGCCGGCGTTGCGGAAGCGGACACCGGCCACGTTCTGCCGGGGATCGGTCATGGTTCGTTCTCGTTTCGGGAGGGGGCGGGAGCGCCCTCGGCGGCCAGTGTACCCGCGGGGAAGCGCAGGAGCATGAGCTCCAGGGCCATGCGCGCCACCACCTGCGCCTCCAGATCTCGGCGCGCCTCGGCCACCGCCTTGAGGGCATCGAGCGCGTCGCGGGCGCCGTTGTCGGCGCCGGGGGACTCGCGCAGGCGGCCCTCCCAGAACGTCTCCCACACGTCGAGCTCCGTCAGGACGAGCTCGCGGTCCCGGCGCCAGCGCTCGGCGAGATCGCCGGCGTAGGTCATGCGCTCGGCCGCGCGCGAACCCGCCACCTCGGCGCAGCGCGCCAGCAGGCGCCCGCGGTCGTCCATCAGGTCGGGCTGACCGGCGAAGGCGAGGGCGTCGGCGGGACGGCGGCGCGCCTCGCCCGCCGCGCGCTCGGCGATCTCCGCCTCGAAGCCGTGCTCGCGCAACCCCTCGACGATCGTCGCATCGGGCACGAGCGAGACGGGCAGCGTCCGGCAGCGGCTGCGGATCGTCTCCAGCAGCGCCTCGGGGGCAGCGCTGATCAGTGCGAGCACGGTCGCGGGCGGTGGCTCCTCGAGCGTCTTCAAGAGGGTGTTGGCGGCCTCGATGCCCATGCGGTCGGCGGGCTCGATGAGGATGACCCGGTAGCGCCCTTCGAAGGGGTAGCGTGAGACCGACTCGATCAGGCCCCGCACCTGGCAGATGCGGATGTCGCGCGAGTCGGGGTGGGGCTGGTGGCCGCCCCCGCCCCGGCAGAAGCTATCGCCCGGTTCCAGGTGGATGACGTCGGGGTGGTTCCGCTCGGCGATGAGGCGGCAGGCGCGGCAGTCACTACAGGGCCGCTCGTCGAGCGCCTCGGCCTCGCAGTTCAGCAGGGACGCAAGCTCGAGGGCGAGGAGCGTCCGCCCCGTGCGCGCCGGCCCGGCGAGGAGGAGGGCGTGGGGCGGCTCGTCCATCCCGGCGATGGCGCGCAGGGCCCGACGCAGCCCCTCGTGGCCGATGATCTCCGCCATCCCGCCAGCTTACCAGCGGGGATCGCGCCCTTCCGCGTCCGCAACCCGGGCCTTTGCTATCATCCGATTCGTATGTCGAGCAGCGTCGACGCCGCAACGCCCGAGGTCCCGACGGGGAACGGTGAGGGGCCTGGCCCGGAGACGGGCGACGTTGCCTGCGATGACGTGGTCGCGCGGTTCCGCGAGGACGTGCGCTCGGGGGACCACTGGTTCGAAGCGCTCCTCGACGCAATCGGGCGCTGGCGATCCCCCGGCGAGACCCGCCACGGCCGCCGCTACGACTACCTCATCGCGGGCGAAGCCTTCGACTGGCTGCTGCTGGCCGAACGCCTGCTCGACGAGATCCCGGAGATGGCCCCACCCGCCGAGGTCGAGGACCTCCTCTTCCACGGCCGCTGGCCACTCGACCTCGACGACGACGAGTTCGCGGCGCGCCTGGGAGCGGCCAAGTACAGCGCCCACCTGAACTACGTCTACGGCGTGCTGGTGGAGCAGGCCCTGCAACTGGGGGTGGAGGAGGAGATCCACAAGGAGAATCACGCCAGTCCCTGGGGGGACGACCTGCGTGCGCAGGACGCCATGTTCCAGCGCGTCTACGGCGCCGACCGCCTCCACCTGCGCGCCCTCTACTACGAGCAGACGGGCACCATGCTCGGGGACGACCTCTCCCTGAGCGAGTGGGAGACCTTCGTCTACTGGCTGTTCAAGCAGCGCCTGAAGCGCCAGGACAAGGCGCGCGTCGCCAGCGACACGCGTAAGGGGCTCGCCCAGCTCTCGCGCATGGAGCTGGTGGTGAGCGAGCGCCGCCGCGGCGTTCGCCTGAGCGAGGACGAGTTCAGCGAGCGCTACGTTCCCCGCACCGGATCGTCGAGGCGCGCGGTTTGACCGAGGCTCGCGCGCGCCGTACCTTCCGCTTCGTCGTGGGTACCTCGTTCTGGAAGCGAACGTTTGTCGTGGCTGGCCTGATCGCGCTGATGGGCGCCCTCGCCCTTGGCAGCGCAGTGCCGGGCCTTGCAGCGCACTCTCCCGCGATGGGCAACGCGGCCCCCGCGGGCAATTCCGTCGAGGCGCCCCGCACTCCGACCACCGCCGAAGTCCGACCCCAGGAGGGCGAGCAAGAGGCGGAGGACGATCCCCAGTACGCCGAGCGTGACACGAGCAGCGACAACACCTGGATCGTGCTCGCGGTGGTGATGCTGATAGTGCTCACCGTGCTCGGATTCGCGCTGGCCGGCCTCGGACTCAGCGCCGAGTAGGCGCCCCTTCTCTCGACCGGTTACTCGTCGCCGTGGAGTGACTCGCCCCGGTGCAGGCGCGCCGCGATGTCGAACGTCTGCAGGCGCGAGCGCACGGTGGGGGAGTGGGCGGTGAGGAAGCGGGCGACCCCCGTGAGGATGTGGTCCCCTTCCGGGCGCCCGGCGAAGTGCCGGTACTGGCGCACCCCCGCCTCGTAGATCTGGAACTCGTGGAAGCCTGAGTCTTCCCGCAGCAGCGCCTGGCCCAGCACCTCGATCGCCTGATCGCGCCAGTCCGCCGCCAGCAGGTCGGCGAGGATGCGGGCCGTCTCGTCAACCTGGCCCTGCACATCGAAGGCGGGGAGGAGGGCGTCGGGGAGGACGGGGTCGCCGGAGGGGGCGGGATGGGGCTGGCGGGGCACGTTCAGGAAGCGCTCCAGGTAGACCGACATGGCCCCGTCGAAGATGCCCCGCGCCAGCAGGTTCGAGGGCGCCCGCCGCATCGCCTGGTCGACCGCGTTCGCGTAGGTGAAGGAGTGGTGCACCGTGTCCCAGTCGCCGAACTCGTTCGACGTGTGGAAGTGCACGGCGCGGCGCACGGCCGCGTACGCCACCGCCGCCGAGAGCTCCTCCAGGGGGACGCCTTCGCGCACGAGCGCCAGCATCTGGTCGAGCGTCTCGGCGGGCTCGCCGTCGAGAATCTGGTCGGCGATCTCGCGGTGGCCCTGCCAGCCGGCCAGGCGTCCGCCGCCCTCCGCGATCGCGTCCTCGAGCTGTCCGTGCACCCCTTCCAGCAGCTCGGCGAGGTCGACGGGGTGGCGCCAGCTCGAGCTCTCCTCCATGCGCCGGGCGCCCGTCAGGCCGGGTACGACCGAGGGCAGCACCTCGCCCGCGTGTTCCCAGCCGATGTGGTCCAGAAGCTCGAACGCCTTGTTAGCGAAATCGAGCGTGTGGCCGGTATCGAGGAAGAGGTGGTCCGTGCAGGCCGCGAAGACCATCCCGGCGATGGCGTCCCTGGGAAGCCCCAGGTGGATGGCGGAGATGAGGGTGCGCTCCGCCGCCTGCGTCGATCGCGTCTCGACGAAGCGCCGGAACCACTCCAGGTAGCGGTCGGGATCGCGCAGCTCCGTCTCCAGCGGCGCGAGGTCGAAGTTGGGCGGCTGGTTCGCCGTGGAGCGGGCCACGTGGACCGTCCCGTGGAAGACCGCGAGGGGGCGGTCGTCGTCGTGCAGGGAGGGGAGGACGTTCGCCATCGCGGTCAGGATGGAGAGGCCGGTGCTCCAGCCGTTCGCGCGGTTGCGCACGCCGAAGAGCGCCGCCTCGCGCAGCACGTCTTCCGTGGCCTCGAGCTCCTGCAGGCCGATCACGCTCTTCGCCAGCACCAGCGAGAGCTGTCCCTCGAGCCCTTCCCGCAGCTTCCGCTCCCAGTGCGTGCGGCGGTCGGACTCGATGGGGTTGGGATCGACGTACACGTCGCCGTCGCGCACCTCCACGCGGAAGGCGGGCACGTCATCGGCGAAGGGGTCGAGCGTGCAGCCCCCGGAGAGGTCGAACTTGGCGTGGTGCCAGTGGCAGGTCAGGATGCCGTCGCGCACGGCCCCCCGGCGCAGCGGGAAGCCCATGTGCGGGCAGCGGTTATCGAGGCCGTAGAGGCGGCCCTCATCGTGGACGATGAGGATGGTGCGTCCCTCGGCGGCGACGACCTTCATGCCGTCGCGCGCGATCTCCTCGAACGAGCCGGCGCGGATGAGCGTCTCCCGGGCTTCCGTCGTGGTCATGGCGAACCCCTCGCGTGAGCGTGTCTCCAGTATGCGCCGCCGGGGAGGGAGATCGCGACGCCTCAGCCCAGGGAATAGTGGTACTATTGGTACTGTGGCCCGAGGCGACGACCTTCAGCGACTGTACCTGAACCCCGGATCCGTCTCCCGCAGAACGCTGGTTGCCGCCCTCGAAAGACGTGGCTGGTCGCTCGTCCGCCCATCACGGGGCCACGACATTTATGCGAAGGAGGGGTGGCCAGAGGTCGTGTCGCTCCCGGCCCGGCTCAAGGGCACCGGGACGATTCGGCGGATAGTCCGCCAGTTACAGGCCGAGGAGGCTAGCCATGAATGAACTAGACGAGCGGGCGGCTGCGTTGGCCGCGCGCCCTTACGCTTTTTCCCTCACCCAGGGAGATGACGGTGTTTACACAGTGCAGGTGACGGAGTTGCCCGGCGCCATCTCAGAGGGCGACACGCCCGGCGAGGCCTTCGCCAATGGACGGGACGCGCTGACGGGCGTCATCGCTGCCATGCTCGAACGCGGCCAGGAGATTCCTGAACCCCTGGCGGCCAGGGAGTTTTCCGGTACGACCCAGTTGCGGATGCCGCCCTCGTTGCATGCGCGGGCGGTAGCCCTTGCCCGTCGCGACAACGTGAGCCTCAACCGTTTCCTCACGACGGCGGTGGCCCACTACGTCGGCTTTAGCTCCGCGCTGCCTGCGCCACAGGGTCGCGAAGAGGCGGTCGCCACCCTGGGATAAGGTTTTCAGGCCTCCCCGCCTTCCCTCACCGGGACGAACAGCGCGAGGCTCGCGGTGAAGCCGTGCACGAAGGGCATCCCGCCTACCGGGCCGATCTCGCCGTTGCAGAAGAGGCCGGCGATAGGCACCTCGCCGAGCCGCTCGGCGACCGCCGCGGCGTCGTGGTCGGGCGCGCCGAACATGCCCTGCCCGCGACCGTTGCAGGCGCAGAGCAACCCCCCGGCCGCCTCCCCGCCCATCGCCTCGCGGGCCTGGTCGAGGAGGGCGTTGAGCTCCTCCGTGGCCGCCTCCGCGTCGCGTAGCTGGAACTGGAGGGTCTGCCCGACTCGCACGTTGTCGTTGATGGCGATCGCTCCCCGCTCCCGGTCGACGCCGAGGAGGTTGCGGATGAGGAAGTCGCCCCGCCCCAGCTCGTCGGCGTACTCGTTCATGGCGAGGCCCGCGAGCAGGTTGCGACCGGCGCGGTTCTGGGTCTCCGCGGGAAGCGCCCGCAACGTCTCCATGAGCACGTCGAGGGCGGGCCGCCCGCCGATGCCGACGACGACGTTGCGCTCCGCCTCCGTGATCGTCCAGGACTCGCCGATGGGCGCGGCGCCCTGCGAGACCACGGGATGGACCGTCCAGGAGCCGCCGACGGCCAGCAGGAGCGCTCCACCCGCGGCCACGCCCGCGCCCTCGAACAGGTAGGCGCTGCGCCCCCCCGGGAAGGCGGAGGCCATACCCCCGAGGATAGGCGTCTCCGGGTAGCTCTCCGCCAGCGCGGCAACGAGCTTCTCGGTATCGATGGTGAAGGGGTCGGAGAGCAGGACCCAGGCGTTCACCCCGT
Organism: uncultured Anaerolineaceae bacterium; assembly: GCA_964389725.1. Lineage (GTDB taxonomy): Bacteria > Chloroflexota > Dehalococcoidia > Tepidiformales > Tepidiformaceae > UBA2991. Next base: position 110,454 of record CAYMDV010000005.1, on the reverse strand, counting down.
CCGGCGGGCCGAGCTGGTCGGCGAGCGGCGCTCCCGCGTCGAGGTCGGCGGCGGTGACCTGCTTCAGGGCGAGCTCGGCCCCGGGCAGCGAGAGTGTCAGGATGGTGATTCCGGGGCGACCCTCGATCTCGCGGCCCGTTGTAATGACGGCCTGCCCCGAGCACCCCAGCAGGATGCCGGGCGAGAGGCGTTCGTGGACGGCGGCGACGATCTCCGGGTAGCGCTCGGAGTGGTGGTAGCTCGCGAACAGGAAGGCGATGTCCGGGTTGGTACGGACGCCGTGCAGGGCCTGATCGATGGCGACGCGCCAGTCGGCGGAGGTGCTCGCGCCTGTGTCCATGGCGTCCCCCTCGGAGCATCGTACGGGACCGGGGAAGGGGTTGGGCCGCCCGTCGCGGGAGCGCAGGCGCGGGGCCGGTAGAATCCGCCGCCGGGAGGCGCTCATGGCGACCGACGGCGACCCGGGACTCTTCGAGACCATCTACTCGATGCGGGCGCTGCGGCGCTTCCGCCCCGAGCCCATTCCCGATGAGGTGCTGTTCCAGCTCTTCGACGCCGCCATTCGCGCGCCCTCCGGCCAGAACGCGCAGGACTGGCGCTTCATCGTCATCACCGACCCCGCGGTGAAGGCGAAGATGCAGGGCTGGGCGGAGGAGGGGTGGCGACGCTACCAGCCCGAGCTCTCGGCGAACCCGGAGCGCATCGACGAGCTGCCGCGCACGCAGCGCCTCACGCTGCGCAGCGTCGAGCACCTCGTCGCGAACCTGCACGAGGCGCCCGCGATCATCGCCGTGCTCGGGCTGAAGGGGCGCCACTCGACGCCGGGCGGGAGCACCTTCCCGGCGGTCCAGAACCTGATGCTGGCGGCCCGCGGGCTGGGGCTCGGCGCCTCCGTCTTCAACCTGCCCATGCGGGGCAGCGACGAGCTGCTGGCCCTGCTGAACATCCCCGACAACAACCAGCTCTACTGCCTGCTCCCCATCGGCTACCCCACCGACCACTTCGGACCGGTGCGACGCAAGCCGGTGCGGGCGGTCGTCTACCGTGAGCGCTTCGGGGAGGCCTGGCCCTTCGCCGAGGAGCAATCGGACACCGGCTGGCAGGATCGCTGGCTGGAACAGGAGCGCGAGAGATGACGAGCACCGACCTGACCGACGCCGTAATCATCGAGGCGGCTATCAACGGGGCGACGCCGAAGTCGCGTAACGCGACCGTGCCGCGCACGCCCGAGGAAGTCGCGGAGGACGGCCTGCGCTGCCTCGAGGCGGGCGCCGCCATCGTCCACAACCACAACGACGAACCCGTCGTGGGGGATGCGCCCGAGCACGACCCGGCGCCCTACATCGAAGCCTGGACCGCCATCCTCGCCGAGCGCCCCGACGCGCTCCTCTACCCGACCATGCCGAGCGGCGGGCCGCATACCACCTTCGAACGCCGCTATGGCCACATTCCCGCGCTGGCGGAGGCGGGCGTGCTCCGCATTGGGCTCGTCGATCCCGGTTCCGTGAACGTCGGCGGGCGCGGCCCCGACGGCCGTCCCGCCGACATCGAGGCGACCTACCTCAACACCTTCCGCGACGCCCGCAAGATGTTCGACACGTGCGCGCAGTACGACCTCGGCCCCTCCATCTCCATCTTCGAGCCGGGCTTCCTGCGGGTGGCCCTGGCCGAGCACGAGGCGGGGACGCTGCCGCCGGGGTCGCTGGTCAAGTTCTATTTCGGCAGCGAGCGTACCCTCTCAGGGCTGCCCCCCACCCCTGCCGGGCTCGAGGCCTACCTCGACATGCTCTCCGGAACGGGTCTGCCCTGGTCGGTCGCCGTTCGCAGCGGCGACGTCACGGCCTGCGGCATGGCCGAGCTCGCCATCTCCCGAGGCGGTCACGTGCGCATCGGCCTCGAGGACTACGCCGGCCCCGGCGAGCCCTCCAACCTCGAGCTCCTGCAGGGCCTGCTCGAGGTCATCGAGCGGCTGGGCAAGCGTCCCGCCACGCCCGACGAGGCGGCGGCGATGCTGAGGCTGCCCGCGCGCTAGTCGTCATTCCACTCCAGCTTCACTTTGAGGCTGTTGAGGCCACTACTCCATGGGACGATGCCCTCATGCTGCAGCCTGCCGACCACGATTCCAGGAGGTATTCCCTCCTCTTCAGCGAATTCGCGGATGCGGTGCGCGTCGAATCTGCCTGCTGCAACGAAGCGTTGCCACGTACGGTGTGGAATGAGGAAGCCCGCAGCCCAGCGGTTGGCCTCGTCCTCGATGTCGCCCCCCGCCCCGTCGCCATTGTCAATGAACACGGTCTTCTTGCTGTGGATGAGAAGATGTGCGGCCTCATGGAAGAAGCTGAACCAGAGATGGTCGTCGCGCAGGTGCCGGGCGCTCAGTGCGATCAGCGGTCGGTGGGGAGAGACCCACCAGGCGGCGCCGCTCACGCGTACCTTGGCGAGGGGCTTGACCAACGCCAGGGCGACGCCGGCGTCGTTCAGGAGTTGCCGGGTCTCCTCAAGCGCCCAGCCGATGGGTGAGCGCGTGAGCTGGCGAATCTGCCCCAGGGACTCCCTGAACGCGGGTTCGCTATAGGCCGCGAGGTCCTGATTCTCCGAATCCAGCTCGGCCAGCCGCCGCCAGGTAGCCAGAGCCAACTCGTCGCTTTCGAAGCTCGGCGAGTGGCGGTACGCGACATTGCTGGCCTGATACCGGACGCGCCATGTCTCGACAGAGGCCACGCCAAAGAGCGAGAGCACGCCTGACACCCGCTCACTGTCAGTTGCCGACTTGTCGAGGAAGCCGCGGTCGATGAGCTCACGGATCGGGAGCGCCTTCACCCAGGTGCTTGACTCAGCAGCGGCCTGCGCTTCGGCCTGGCGTGCCTGGTGCAGGCGGAAGTCAGACTCCATACCAAGCCAAACACTCGCGTCGAGCCCCAGTACCTTCTCGAACTGGAGTGCAGTCTTCGGCTCTATGGGCGCCTTGCCCGCAATGATCTCGCTTACAAGCTTGGGGGAACGGCCGCAACGGCGAGCAAACTCGGCGTGGGCGATGTCGAGGGCAGCGAGGCGTTCCTCCAGGACCCACCCCGGGGGCACCGTGTAGTCCGGCTGGTACTGGTTGGTCTCCGTCGCCATCGTTCTTCCTCCCGGGCTTGAGCGCCCCTGATGCCTAGTGGTAGTCGACTACGTCCAGGATGGTGATCGCGGTCACCCGGCTCGTATCAATGCCGCCGTCTTCCGTACGAGGCACCGGGTCGTGGTTTGGTTCGAAAATCAATCGATACGGGTGGACGAGGTCCACGGCATACTGGCCGCTTCGCCTGCCAGTCAGCAGGTGCCGCCGCTCGGGTGGACTGGTGGGGACCAACGCAAGGGTGCGCGCATTGCTGAGAACGGCGAGACGGATCTGAATCGTCCGCGCCATGCGGTCCCCGTGTTCTTTGACAAGGGCGCTCTCCGAGTTGAACGTCTTGCCGAGCTTTCGGGTGCGGAAGGCGATGTCCAAGTGGGCATCCCAATTTCGTTACCAAAAAGGTAACGAAATCAGCCACTTTGGTCAACTGCTGAGGCTGCCTGCGCGCTAGTCGAAGTCGAGGATGTGGCGCTCGCCCAGGCCCAGCACGACCGTGATGCGCAGCGGGGCGATGCGGTAGAGGTCGCCCATGCGCGTGAAGTAGCTCGAGAGCCAGTTCTTGGCGGTCAGCTCCGCGAAGTAGCCGTCGTAGCGCGAGTCCGTGGGGTCGATGCGCTCGGCCGTGCCCTCCACGACCACGCGGTCGAAGGCGGGCCAGTCGTAGCTGAGCACGTCCCGGTTGTCGATCAGGAACGCGACCTCGGGGACGGCCTCGGTGTCGCGCGTGTGCTGCGACTCGGAGACGCTCCCGTAGATGACCTCGCCCTCCTCGGTCAGGTGGAAGAGGACGAAGGCGGGATAGGGCGTGCCATCGTCGGCGTGGACGGTCGCCAGGGTGCCGCCGAATTGCGAGTCGGCCACGCGCAGGGCTTCCTCGAGGATCTGCTCCGGGGAGAGCTCAGCCATCTAGACGGCAGCCCTCGCCGTCTCCGCGCCCGGGATGAACTTGCCCCAGTCCTGGTAGCGGCGCAGGTACTGCAGGTAGCCGTGGTAGATGGGCACCCGCGGTTCGGCGGGCGCCGTGCGCAGGCGCATCCGCGCCTCCTTGGGCGTGCGGCCGGCCTTGCGGTGGTTACACGACTTGCAGGCGCTCACGAGGTTGTCCCAGCTGTGCGCCCCGCCCCGGTAGCGGGGCACGACGTGATCGAGCGTGAGGTCCTTCGCCGAGCGACCGCAGTAGGCGCAGGCCCAGCCGTCGCGGGCGAATACCTCGCGGCGGGAGAGGCGCAGCTTCGGCCGCGGGCGGCGAACGTAGTAGACCATGCGGATCACCGAGGGCAGGTCGAAGTGGCGGTTCGCGCTGTGGATGACGCCCCTCGCGGTCTCGATGATCTCGGCCTTGCCGCGCAACACCAGCACGATGGCCCGGCGTACGTGGCACACGTTCAACGGCTCGTAGTTCTGGTTGAGAACAAGGGCGAGCGTGCCACTCATGGAGGAAACTCCGCCGGGATGGTAGCAAGCGCCCCTGCGCGCGGCAATTTGGGAAAGCCCCGGTTTGAGCCCACGCGCCCCTCGGGTGGTACGCTTGAATGCGGTCTTCGGCGAGCGCTGGAAGGCCGTAACACTGGAAGCAATTGGCCGGGACGCCGGCGAAGGAGCACAACCCAATGGCTGCAACCCCCGAGGTGACGGACACGACCTTCGATGCGGACGTGATGAAGAGCGATCTGCCGGTGCTGGTGGATTTCTGGGCGCCCTGGTGCGGCCCCTGCCGCATGGTCGCCCCGATCGTGGAGGAGCTGGGCGAGGAGTACGCCGGCCGCGTCAACTTCTACAAGATGAACACCGACGAGAACCCCGCCGTCCCTTCCCAGTACGGCATCCGCAGCATCCCCTCCCTGCTCATCTTCAAGGGCGGCGAGCTGAAGGGCACGATCGTCGGGTTCCGTCCCAAGAGCGACCTCAAGAAGCGCCTCGAGGAGGCCATTGCCTAACAGCGGTGCCGCACAACCTCAGGATGGACCCGGGGACGGCGCCATGAGCGCGGACAGGCCCGAGACCTACGATATCGCCGTGATCGGCGCCGGCGGGGCGGGGCTGACCGCCGCGCTCTATGGCGCGCGCGCCCGGCGTCGCACCATCGTCTTCGAGCGCCTTATGACGGGCGGGCAGATCGCGACGACTGAACTCGTCGAGAACTACCCGGGCTTCCCCGAGGGCATCAACGGGGTCGACTTCGCCCTCAATCTCGTCCAGCAGGTCGAGCGCTTCGGCGCGGAGCTCCGCCACGAAGACGTGCAGGCGATTACGCCCCGGCCCGAGGGTCCCTTCCGCATCGAGACGAGCGAGGGCGCCTACGACGCCCACGCCGTTATCGCGACCGCGGGCGCGGACTACAACAAGCTCGGCATCCCCGGCGAGGACGAGTTCATCGGCCGGGGTGTGAGCTACTGCGCCACCTGCGACGCCGCCTTCTTCCAGGACCAGGAGGTGGTCGTGGTGGGCGGGGGTGATGCCGCCTTCGATGAGGCGCTGTACACGACCCGCTACGCGAGCAAGGTCTGGCTGGTGCACCGCCGCGAGTCCTTCCGCGCCAGCGGGCTCCTCCAGGAGCGCGTCTTCGCGAACAAGAAGATCGAGATCATCCGCAACACCGTCGTCGAGCGCATCGTGGGGGCGGACATGGTGGAGGGGGCGGAGCTGCGCAACGTGCAGACGGGCGAGGTTCGCACCCTGCCCGTGGGCGCCGTCTTCATCTTCATCGGGCAGACCCCCAACAGCCACCTGCTCAAGGGGCTGGTCGAGCTGGACGAGGGCGGCCATGCGCACGTCGACCTGCGCATGCGCACGAAGGTGCCAGGCCTCTTCGTCGCCGGCGACGTGCGTATCCAGGCCGCGCGCCAGCTGGTCAGCGCCTGTGGCGACGGCGCCACCGCCGCCCTCGCCGCCGAGACCTACCTGGCCGAGCTGGGCATCGGCGAAGGCTAGCGGGGAGGTTGGCTATGCCTCTGTACGAGTTCGTCTGCGAGGCCTGCGGCGCGCGCGAAGAGGTCTTCCGCCAGCGCATGACCAGCGACGTCGAGCCCCCGCCCTGCTCCGTCTGCCCCGATGACGCCGGGCACACGATGACGCGCGTGATGAGCGGCTTCGCGCACCACCTCAGCTTCGCCACCAGGGTCGCAGAGGCGGAGGCGACCTACGGCGCCGAGGTTGACGCCGCCATGGGCCCCGAGCCCGATATCGGCAAGTACGCCCGCCAGTACGACGAAGCCTCGAAGGACCTCCCGCCGTCCGAGGGCTAACCCTCAGCGGCGGAACTGCTCCATCGCCTCGTAGCGGGGCCGGATGATGCCGTGTTCACGCACGATGAGCCCGAGGGACTCCAGCCGCGCAAGGTCTCGAGCTCGCGTCCGGGCCGATAGCCCTGCCCAGATTGCTGAGAGCGGGGTGCGTTGAGATACCAGAGCCGCTTCGTCGATGGGGTTGTCCAGATTGTCCATAAAGAGCAGCAGCCGCCCCATCACGGCACTGTTGATATCGGCCCCGTACTGGAGGATGTCCCGGTAGTAGTCACGGAACGTTATTCGCGTGACGGCTTCGATGACTTCCTGCCGCACGGTGGCCAGCTCCTCAACGAGACCGGCAACGGCGAAGTGGATAAGCGGCGTGAGGTCGCGGGCTTCGTTGAACCGGCAGTGGTCCAGGAGCTCGATGTACTCGGCCCTGTTGCGGTAGTAGTAGTTGGCCAGGGAGTAGAACCCCAGCACGTTGACTCCGCTCTGGTAGAGCAGGTAGCTCTCGATGGCGCGGGCCGTTCGCCCGTTGCCATCGCCGAAGGGATGGATACTGACAAAGTAGAAGTGGGCAGCCACCGCCCGGATGACCGCCGGCCAATTCGATGCCGGGGGAGCGTTGAGCCAGTCCAGGAACTCGGTCATGAGCTGTCGCACGCGCTCACCGTCCCGCGGAGGGACATAGTCGCCCGCTCGAACCGGGTGCGACCGGTAGACGCCAGGTTCATTGTTCGGGTAGTCGATGCCGATCGTCGTGAGCCGGTGCAGCTCGCGGACGGTGTCTTCGGTTAGTGACCGCTGGCGCGCGTCTCCGGTCACCTGCGCGACGAAGCGCATGACCGCTTCGGCATTGCGGGCCTCCTGCTCCTCCCGCGCCCTTGAAGCGGGAAGCACAGGCCGTTCCGGGGGCTCGGCGAGGATCCGATCGACCTCATCCTCGGTGAGGTCCGCCCCCTCGATCCCGGTGGTGCCGCGCACGGCGCGGATGATGTTGAGCCGGTCGAGCCGTTGCTGAACCGCTGGGTGGAGGGGCACCCCCCGCAAGAATTTAGCGACTGCCTCTGCCTCGGCGACGCTTCGGATCAGGCTAATGTCGTCAAGGTCCACGCGGCGGTCAAAGGTGACATCCCACTCAGGCATCACACCAAGTGTACCCGCCGGGACGCAGATTTGTCCCCTAAGTTGGCAAGAAGATTGGCATTGGGAGTCCCTAGAAAACCCAGGATTTACAGGCTTGGGGAGGAAAGTGGGGACGGCTGGTGCCCTGAATTGGCAAGGATTTTGTCCACGACATTGTCCGCTAGCTGTCTGCGTCCGGTAGCGCCAGGCCCGGGTCGAACCACTCCAGGATGGCGGGGTTCTCCTCGCGCGGGTAGGCGTGCGCGAGGTCGGGAATCTCGTGGAAGCGCACGTCCGCGCCGGCTTCGCGCAGGGCCTCGTCGGCGGCCCGGGCGAACTGCACGGGGAACATCCAGTCCTTCGTTCCGTGGGTGATCGAGATGCGCTTCCCCTCCGCTCCCACGATCGCCCCGTCGACGATGTTGTTCGGGTGGAGCACGCCCGCGACCGCCGCCATCGCGGTGAAAGGCGTGTCCCCCGCAAGGTAGGTCGAGAGGCCGTAGGTGGCGCCGTCGGAGAGGCCCGTCAGGAGGATGCGGTCGCCATCGACGTTGAAGCGCTCGCGCACGAACTCGACGGAGCTGAGAAGCCGGGACCGGTCGCCGTCGGGGCCCATGAGCGCCCAGGTGGGGCCCACGGAGGTGGGGGCGAGCAGGAGAAAGCGGCGGCTTCGCGCCTCCCGCAGCCACGTCCAGAGGAAGTCCCGCCCGTTCCCCATGCCCCCGTGCAACGCGACGACGAGGGGCCGCGCCTCCGAGCCGTCGAGCGACTCCGGCACGTACAGGTGGAACTCGCCGCGGGCGTCGGGGTCGTCATCGGGACCGCTGCGCTGGATGCCGGTGCGGGGATCGCCGCTGTGCGCGTCCAGGGCGGCGAGGTCGCCGCGGACGGCGGGTTCCGCATAGAGCGCCCCCAGGGCGGGGTCGAGCGAGCGTAGCGGGTAAAGCGCCTCCTGTGCCCGGGCCGTCCCGCGCATGCTCTCGAGGGCGTTCCCGGAACGCTGCTCGCGAGGAACCGGGCGGGTGACCGCGCCGAGCGCCTCCAGCGCGGCCCCCGCCCCATTGCCGAGCTGCTCGCGGATGGGGAGGAAGCGGTCGGGGAGGGGCGCCTCGCGCAGGGCCGTCAGCGCCTCATCGAGCCGCTCGTGCAGGGGCCGCAGCGAGGACTGCAGCTCCCACATGGATCCCCGATCAAGGCGCCGGAACGCCCCGCCGAGCGCCTCGACGGCCTCGACCGTCGCCGGCACGAGGGCGCGGGCGGCCTCGCGGAATGGGGCGGCTTCGTCGCCGGCGGGTCCGGTCATGGGGAGGGAGTGTAGCGGGTGCAGGAGAGTGGCCCGCGCCCTCGCCGGCTACGTCGCACAAGCCTCACGCGACCGGCGTATCATCGCGGCGCCCCCGAACGGGGACGCCAGGAGGAATGCGGATGGGCATGCGAATCATTACCAGGCCACCGGGCGGCGGGGGCGACCCCACCGTCGACTCCATCGTCGCGCCGATCCAGCAGGCCGAGGCCGACGGCTTCGAGTCGGCCTGGATGGGCAACCACCTCAACTACGACGCCATGACCATTTGCGCCCTCGCGGGCCAGGCCACCAGCACGATCGAGCTGGGCACGGCCGTCGTCCCCACCTACCCCCGCCACCCCATGGTGATGGCCCAGCAGGCCCTCACGACCAACATGGCCTGCGGCGGACGCTTCATCCTCGGGCTCGGGCTCAGCCACAAGTTCATCGTCGAGGGCTGGCAGGGATTGCGCTGGGCGACCCCCGTGCGCCACCTGCGCGAGTACCTCGAGGTGCTCAACCCCCTGCTCGATGGCGACCTTGTGAACCACAACGGGCAGGAGTACCGCGTCCAGCTCAACAACGCGCCCTTCACCCAGCTCGATGTGCCCGGCGGCGGGCGCCCGAAGGTGCTCATCGCCGCCCTCGGCCCGGGCATGCTCAAGGCCACGGGCGAGCTCGCGGACGGGACCAGCATGTTCTGGTGCGGCCCCAACTACATCGAGCAGACGGCCGTGCCGATCATCACGCAGGCGGCCGACTCTGTCGGGCGACCGGCGCCCCGCATCATCGCCGGCATCCCCATCTCCGTGACCAGCAACGAGGAGGCGGCGCGAGCCTCCTGCGGCAAGGTCTGGGATGTCTACGGCAAGATCTATTCGTACAAGAACGTGATCGCCGCCGAGGGCGTCAGCGGCGTCGCCGAGATGGCCATCGTCGGGGACGAGACGACCGTGCGGGCGCAGCTCAAGCGGCTCGAATCGATCGGCGTGACCGACTACAACGGCGCCATCCTCCCCGTTCCCGAGGATCCCGAAGCGCCCCAGCGCACCTACGAGTTTCTTAAGGACCTGAACACAAACGGCATCTGATTCCGATACGGTGATCAGCACCGTTGCAGGACGGGGGCGAGCGTGGAGATAAAGGGCGAGCACGAGTTCACGGGTCCGCGGGAGCTGCTCTACGAGCTGCTCCTCGATCCCGATGTGCTCTCCGGCGCTCTCCCCGGCGTGGAGCGCTTCGAGGAGGTCGCCCCCGAGACCTACGAGTCGACCATGCGCGTCGGTATCGCCTCCGTGCGGGGCACCTACACGGGCCGCGTTGAGGTGCTCGAACAGGCTCCGCCCGAGTCCTACCGGCTCCGCATCGACGGGTCGGGGAAGCCGGGCGGCGTGCGCGCCGATGCCGTCGTTGATCTGACCGAGGCGGGCGGCGTCACGACCATGCACTACCGCGCCGACGTGAAGGCGCGCGGCACGATCGCGCGTCTCGGCGGGCGGCTGCTCGGCGGCGTCGCGCGGCTCCTCATCGGCCAGTTCTTCAAGTCCATCGAACAGCAGGTAGACGACCGAGCCGCCTGAGGCGGCGCCAGGCCACTACGAGGGCGACAAGGAGGTCGCGATGTCTGAACCGGTACCGATCACCATCAACGTGAACGGGCGCAGGCGCTCCGCCATGGTGGAGGCGCGGCTGCTGCTCGTGCACTACCTGCGCGAGAACCTGAACCTGACGGGCACGCACGTCGGCTGCGACACCAGCCAGTGCGGCGCCTGCACGGTGCTGCTCGACGGGCGCAGCACGAAGTCGTGCACGGTCTTCGCCGTGCAGGCCGACGGCTCCGAGGTGCAGACCATCGAGGGGCTCGCCGACGGCGACGAGCTGCATCCCCTCCAGGACGGCTTCTGGGAGGAGCACGGTCTGCAGTGCGGCTACTGCACGCCCGGGATGATCATGTCCGCGGCGAACCTGCTGCAGGACAACCCCTCCCCCAGCGAGGAGGAGATCCGCGAGGGCATCTCCGGGAACCTCTGCCGCTGCACGGGCTACCAGCACATCGTGAACGCGATCCAGCACGCGGCGGAAAGGATGGCGCAGTCATGACGACCATAGACGGCCCCGTTCTCCCCAAGCTCATCGGCGAGCGCGTGAAGCGCCGCGAAGACCCCCGCCTCATCCAGGGGCAGGCGACCTACGTCGACGACATCAAGCTGCCGGGCATGCTCCATCTCGCCTTCAAGCGCAGCGACATCGCCCACGGCATCATCCAGAGCATCGACACCAGCGCGGCCGAGGCGATGGAAGGCGTCGAGCTCGTCATCACGGGCGCGGAGCTGGCCGAGCACCTCGGCCCCATGCCCATCGGCACCCCCTTCCCCGCTCCCGACCACTACTCCGTCGCCACCGACCGCGTCCGCTACGTGGGCGAGCCCGTGGCCGTCGTCGTGGCCGAGGACCGCTACATCGCACGCGACGCGGCCGACGCCATCGAGGTCGAGTACGAGGAGCTCCCCGCCGTGGTCGACCCCGAGGCGGCGATGGAGCCCGGCTCCGCCACGCTGCACGAGGGCTTCGAGCGCAACATCGCGGTCGAGAGCTACTGGGGCGGCACCGGGGTGAATCCCGAGACCGCCCAGCCCGAGGACGACAGCGCCGTCGATGCGGCCTTCGCGGAGGCGGATGTCGTCGTCACCCAGCGCATGCTCAACCAGCGGCTGGCCCCGAACGCGATGGAGCCTCGCGGCGTGGTCGCCGACTACGAGCCCGGACGCCAGTACCTGACGGTCTGGAGCGCCACCCAGAACCCGCACATCCTGCGGACGCTGGTGGCGGCGATGATGGGTCTGGGTGAGCACCAGGTGCGCGCCGTCGCCCCCGAGGTCGGGGGTGGCTTCGGCTGCAAGATCAACATCTACGGCGAGGAGTACGTGGCAGCCGCGCTCTCCCGGATGGTCAAGGCGCCGGTGAAGTGGATCGAGGACCGCACCGAAGCGTTCCTGACCACGACGCACGGCCGGGACCTGCTCGGTTACATCGACCTGGCCGCGAAGAGCGACGGCACGATCACCGGCCTGAAGGCGCGCATCATCGCCGACATCGGCGCCTACGAGGTGCTGCTCACGGCGATGATCCCCACGCTCACGGGCCTGATGATGAACGGCGTCTACCGCCTCCCCGTCGTCCGGCACGAGCTGACCGAAGTCTTCACGAACAAAACGCCGACCGACGCCTATCGCGGCGCCGGCAGGCCCGAGGGTCTCTACTTCCTCGAGCGCGCGGTCGACATGCTGGCGCGCGAGCTGGACATGGACCCCGCCGAAGTCCGGCGCAAGAACTTCATCCCGCCCGATGAGTTCCCCTTCGCGACGCAGGGTGGACTCGTCTACGACTCCGGCAACTACGAGCCCTGCCTCGACAAGGCGCTCGAGCTGGCCGACTGGCAGGGGCTGCTCGCCGAGCGCGACGCGGCCCGCGCCGAAGGCCGCATCGTGGGCGTGGGCCTGGCGTTCTACGTCGAGGTCTGCGGACTCGGTCCCTCCGCGGTCGTCCCCACGGGCGGCTGGGAGCACTCCGGCGTGACCGTCGAGCGTGGCGGCAAGGTGACGGCCACCACCGGCGCCTCGCCGCACGGCCAGGGCAACGAGACGACCTTCGCCCAGATGCTGGCGGACCACTTCTCCATCCCGCTGGAGGACATCACCATCCTCCACGGCGATACGAGCGTGGTGAAGCAGGGCATCGGCACCTTCGGCAGCCGCTCGCAGGCGGTCGGCGGAGCCGCGCTCATCTCGGCCGCCGGCAAGGCCGGCGACAAGATGAAGCAGTTCGCCGCCGCGTTGATGACCGACCAGGAGGTCAGCCCCGAGGACCTTGTGTTCGAAGACGGGCGCATCCAGATCGAGGGCGCGCCGGAGGTGAGCAAGACCTTCGCCGAGGTGGCGGACTTCGCCTACGTGCCCGTGCCGCTCCCGCCGGGAATGGAGCCGGGCGTCTCCGAGGAGGCGTTCTTCGAGCCGGAGAACAACACCTACCCGTTTGGCTGCCACATCTCGATGGTCGAGATGGACCGGGACACGGGCGAGACGAAGCTGCTCAAGCTCATCGCGGTCGACGACTGCGGCAACGTCATCAACCCCCTCATCGTCGAGGGACAGGTGCACGGCGGACTCGCCCAGGGCATTGGCCAGGCGATGTTCGAGGAGGTCGTGTACGACGAGGACGGCCAGCCGGTGACGGCGAGCTTCATGGACTACGTAATGCCTCGCGCGGCCGACCTGCCGACCTTCGAGCTCGACCGCACGGTCACGACGACACCCATCAACCCGCTCGGGGCGAAGGGCGTCGGCGAGGCGGGCACCATCGGCTCGACGCCGTGCGTGGTGAACGCCGCCGTGGACGCGCTCTCGCCCTTCGGCGTGACGCACATCGAGATGCCCCTCCGCCCCGAGCGGGTGTGGCGCCTGATCCAGGCGAACGGAGGCCAGTCGTGATTCCCACCGCGTTCGAGTACAAGCGCGCATCGAGCGTCGCGGAGGCGCTGTCGCTCCTGCAGGAAGGCGGCCCCGAGGCGAAGCTCCTCGCGGGCGGCCACAGCCTCATCCCCATGATGAAGCAGCGCCTGGCCGAGCCCGGCCTGCTCATCGACATCGGCGGGCTCGATGAGCTGCGCGGCATCCAGGAGCAGGACGACGGCGACATCGCCATCGGCGCGGCCATGACCCACGCCGAGATCGCCGCCTCCGAGCTGCTCCGCGACCAGGCCCCGATCGTGGCCGAGACGGCGGCGGCCATCGGCGATGCCCAGGTGCGCAACCGCGGCACCATCGGCGGCAGCCTCGCGCACGCCGACCCGGGCGCGGACCTGCCCGCCGTCATGGTCGCCCTCAACGCCACCATCGCCATCCTCGGCCCCAACGGCGACCGCCAGGTCGCCGCCGAGGACTTCTTCCAGGACATCCTCACGGTCGACCTGGAGGAGGGCGAGATCGTGACGGGCGTCTGCTTTGCGCCGTGCCGCAGCGCCGCCTACGCCAAGCTCGAGCAGCGCGCCTCCAAGTTCGCGCTCGTGGGCGTGGCCGCGGCGCTCACGCTCGATGGCGGCTCGTGCGCTTCGGCGCGAGTCGCCGTGACGGGCGCCTCGAGCCACGCGCAGCGCCTCGGCGGCGTCGAGGACGCCCTCGCGGGCGCTTCGCTCCCCGACGGGGCGGCGGATGCCGCCGCGGGCGCGGGCGATAGCCTCGACTTCGTCAACGAGGACCTGCACGGCAGCGAGGGCTACCGCCGCGCGATGACCGCCGTGTTCGCACGGCGCGCCATCGAGGCGGCAGCCGGCAGGGGCTAGCGACTAGCGCCTGGAGTCGAACGCGCGCGACTCCACGTGCGTGTACAGCAGCGAGCGCCGGCGGATGCGCCATCCGCCGCGCTCGCGCACGCATTCGTCCTCGTACGTCCCGTGCACGACCATGTTCGTCCCCGAAGGCAGCGTGGGCGTCGAGTCGGTGGTGTCCGGAGGAAGCTCCTGGCCCGCGGGCGGGCGTGTGTGGCTCGCCTGCACGTAGCTGCGCAGCGTCGCCCGCCCCCCGACGCGCACGCCGTCGCGCTCGACGGGCGGCTCGTCGATGAGCACCAGCGGGGGTGCGATCAGGTGCTGCGTCCCGCCCGAGGTCCCGAGCGCGCTCGCGCAGAACTCCGCCCAGCCGTCCGCCCCGTGGACGTTCACCGGGTCGCCGCTGAGCTCCTCGAAAATGAAGTCCTCGGCGAACGTGTCGCGCAGGATGGCCTGGCCGCGCTCGTAGAGGGCGTCGTCGCCGCGGTTGCGGGCGCGCCCGAGCATGTCGAGCGCGTGCCCGTAGCGGATGGGGAGCTGCATCAGCTCGACGTAGTCGGCGGTCTCGTTCGCGTCCATGCGCGGGATTGTAGGAGAGCGGCGAGGCCGCTGCCTGAAGGCCCAGCTAGCCGGGGCGGAGCAGGGCCTCGCGGTGTTCGAGGAAGTCGATGTAGTCGAGCTCGCCGGGGGAGCGGCCGAAGTCCGATAAGAGCACGGCTGCTTCGGCGCGGTGCTGGGCGCCGTGCAGGAGCACGTGCATGATCCCCGCCGCCAGCGTCTCCCGTCCGCCGCCTATGGGCTGGCGGAGGGTCAGCATCCGCTCCAGGTCGGACTCGCTCACATCCGCGAGGAAGGCGCGCGAGTGGGCCTGGAGCCCCATCCAGTGGTCCGCCACCTCCGCCATGGTTTCCGGCCAGTCGATGTGCGGGCGTTCGGCGCCCTGCCAGTTCGAGAGCCAGTAACGCTCCGACGTGACCACATGCATGAGCGTGTCCTGCAGGCTCGCGACGCCCTTCCAGGGCATCGACTCGGCCTGCTCCTGCGGGACCTCGGCCGCGTGCACCAGCAAGGTCCCCATCGACCATGCGTGGTGGTCGTACAGCTCGCGAAGGCCCCTCGGTGTGACCATGGCGGGAATTGTACTGTCCCGGCCCGATGCCGGGCCCGGCACGGGCCGGTATCCTGCGGCGACCTCGCCTGTTCGTAAAGGAGTGACGCATGGTCTCGGAGAAGATCCCCTTTGGATTCGCCCTGCCGCAGGTGTCACCGACCGAACCGGTCGACGTTGAGCCAATCGGGCGCGTCGCGCGGCGAGCGGAGGAGCTCGGCTTCCAGAGCCTCTGGACGCTCGACCAGGTGCTCGGAGGCAGCCGCAACCTCGAGCCGGTCAGCCTCCTCTCCTACGTCGCCGCCATCACCTCGCGCGTGCGGCTGGGGACCGCCGTGTTCGTGCTGCCCCAGCACAACCCCGTGCAGCTCGCGAAGGATCTGGCCACCCTCGACGTGCTCAGCGGCGGGCGCGTCGACGCCGGGTTCGGCATCGGCAATGACAACGCGCCCCACGATGCGGCGTTCGGCATCCCTTCGGGCCGGCGGGTGAAGCGCCTCACGGAGTCGCTGGCGGTCATGCGCGCCCTCTGGTCGGAGCGCACGGCGACCTACGAGGGCGAGTTCTTCCAGCTGCAGGACATCCGCATGGAGCCGAAGCCGGTCCAGCGGCCGGGACCGCCCGTCTGGTTCGGCGGCCGCGTGGAGCCCGCCCTGCGGCGGGCCGTGCGCCTCGGCGACGCCTGGATGGGACCGGGCTCCTCCAGCATCGACGACTTCCGCGATCACGTCGGCATCCTGCGCCGGGCGCTCGAAGAACAGGACCGCGACCCCGCGACCTTCACCATCTCGAAGCGCCTCTACCTGGCCATCGACGACGACCGCGACCGCGCTGAGGGCCGCCTGCGCGAGTGGTTCGCGCACACGTACGGTACCGCTGGCCTCGCGAACGCGGTCGCCGTCTGGGGCCCCGAGTCGTATATCCGCGAGCGCATCGAGGAAGTAATCGAGATCGGCGCCGAGCACATGCTCCTGCACCCGGTTTTCGACTTCGACGAGCACCTGGAGGCGCTCGCGAGCTTCGCTCGCTGAGGAGAGCGCGTCGCTGGCGCGCCGCTGAGGAGAGCGCTTCGCTGAGGAGAGCGGCGGACTGCCGTCCGCCTGAGGAGAGCGCTCGCTTCGCTCGCTGAGTGGGGGCCTACGCCCGGACGGCGGGGATGATGTCGTTCGCGAGCGTGTCCATGCCTTCGAGGACCGCCTCCAGGCCGCCCCCGGGCCGCCCGAAGCGACGGGCGGAGCCGATGATGTGCGTCAGGCCCGCCTCCTCGAACTCGCGCAGCTCCTCCACCACCTGCTCGACCGTGCCCGTCACGCTCTGGGCGCGCTCGTGGTCGGCGAGGGTGGCGCGGTGGTCGGGGTCGTCCGTGAGGGTGATGCCGTGGAGCATCGCGACCGGCAGCTCCGCCCCGTCGCGACCGTGCGCGTCGCAGCGCTGTAGCAGGCGGGCGCGGTGCTCGACGAGCTGGTGCGGGCGCAGGCTGATCCCGAGCCAGCCGTCGCAGAGCGCGGCCGTGCGCTCGAGCGCGGCGTCCGTGTTCCCGCCGACGAGGATGGGCGGATGCGGGTCCTGGTACGGCTTCGGGGTGACGCTCACCTCGTTGAAGCGGTAGTACTGCCCGTCGTACGAGGCCGGGTCGTTCGCCCAGACCTCCTTGAACACCTCGATCTGCTCGTTCACGAGGGCGCCGCGGTGGTGGAACGAATCGAGCTGCAGGTTCTCGAACTCGTCCTTCATCCAGCCCACGCCGATGCCGAACTGCACCCGCCCGCGCGAGAGCTGGTCGATGGTGGCGACGATCTTGGCGGTGTGAACGGGGTGGCGGTAGGGCAGGACGATGACGCAGCTCCCCAGCTCGACGGTGCTGGTGCGGGCGGCGGCGTAGGAGAGCACGGAGAAGGCGTCCCACCAGGGGCCCTGCCCGGCCATCCACTCGCCCGTGAGGTTGTAGGGGTACTTCGCGCCGATGCTGTAGGGCAGGAGGATGTGGTCGATGACCCAGATGGAGTCGATGCCCACCTCCTCGGCCTTGTCGCACACGGCATCGATCGCATCGGTGCTCGCGAGCGAGCCAATCATGGGGAGGACCACGCCAAACTTCATGCCAGCCATGTCCCGAACGATACGCTAGAGGTCGAGGTGGAGGCGGATCGCGTCGTCGATTTCGGCCATGAGGTCCGGGGGGACGTGGCCGATGGTGGCGCCGAGACGCCTCACGGAGAGCGCCCGGATCTGCTCGACCTGGGCTTTCGACGGACGAGGCAGCCCTGTGTGCTCGTCGGGGATCAGCACTTGAAAGCGATAGACACGGTCGGTGTTGCTGGTGAGCGGAACGAGAACGACGACTCCGGCGCCAGCCCTCTCAACAGCCCTGTTGGCCCTGTCACCACTGACCACAATGGCTGGACGCCGCTTGGCCGCTTCAGAGTCCCGGGGAGGTCCAAAGTCGGCCCACAGGATGTCCCCGCGGCTTACCACTGCTCATCTTCCAGGCCATCACCCGCGGCCGTGTCCCAGACCTCTTCTTCGCCGCTCGCCTCCCACTCCCGGAACGCCTCGACATATTCGTCAACGAGCTGGTCGGTGAGCAGTGCGTCAAGAGCCTTCCGGATGACCGCCGAACGCGACTCCTCCCCGTGCTTGGCGATATATCGGTCGATGAACGCCACGTCCTTGTCCGGCAGGCTGACACTGATCTTCATACTTCAGATGCTACCCTCTTTCCTCCCTCGTTGGAATACCAGCGGTATGGCCTCAAGGCATCACGATGCTGCATCTCCCGGGAAGCCTGCCCCCCGCCTGGTGGCCGCGCTACCATGGAGCCATGCGGTTCACGCAGACGCGCAGGCGAGCGGTGTTCGTGGGGCTGGTGCTGGCCGTCGGGCTGACGGTCGCCATCGTCGGCTTCCACACGCACTCCCACTCCCACGGCGACCTGCGCGTCATCGATGCCGAGGGGAACGTACAGGTGCTGGGCGCGTGGCGGCTGGGGTCGGGGGCAGGCGGAGAGCTGCCCGCCGTTCCGAGCGGCGACCTGCGCTTCGAGCTCTCCAACGCCGATGGCGTCCGCCACACCTTCGTCGTCGTCCGCACCGACCTGGAGGGCGCCGCCCTGCCGGTCTCGAAGGGGCGCGTCGACCTGGAGGGGGCCGGGGATCTGGTGGGGACGGTCGAGACGGTGCTCCCGGGCGGGACCGAGGGGCGCACCTTCACCCTGCCGCCGGGCCAGTACGTCCTCTACTGCGACATCGCCGGGCACTACGAGGGCGGTATGTACTACACCCTGGTAGTCGAAGAAGGCGCAGCGCAGGTCAGGCAGTAAGGCACGCTGACGCGCTCCCCGCGCGGGGCTCTTCTACAATCGACGCATGGCTCCGACGCGTGAGGCATTGATCGCGGCGTTCGCAGAGGCCGGGCACGAGCTGTGGCTGGCCGGCGGGCGCGTACGCGACGAGCTCCGCGGGCTGCTCCCGGAGGACCACGGCGACGCCGACTTCGCCACGAGCGCCCTGCCCGACGAGTGCGAGCGCCTCGCCCGGGAGCTGGGCGCGACCGTCAACCCGATCGGGCAGCGCTTCGGCACCACGGGCGTGCACCTCGCCGAGCGCTGGGCCGAGATCACGACCTTCCGGGGCGACAGCTACAGCGCCGGCAGCCGCTGGCCCGACGTCACCTTCGGGAGCTCCATCGACGAGGACCTGGCCCGGCGCGACTTCACCGTGAACGCCATGGCGCGGAACACCATCACGGGCGAGCTGCGCGACCCCTTCGGTGGGCAGGACGACATCGAGCGCGGGCTGCTGCGCGCCCCCGGCGACCCGCTCACGCGCTTCGCCGAGGACCCGTTGCGCATCCTCCGGGGCGTGCGCTTCGTCAGCCAGCTCGGCTTCGCCCTCGAGCCGCAGACCAAGGCGGCCATGGCCGAGTCGGTGGAGCTGCTGGAGACGCTCTCGCAGGAACGCGTAACGGCGGAACTCGAACGCCTCCTCGCGGGTGACGAACCAGAGGCGGGACTGGAAGCCCTGCGCGAGATCGGCGCCCTTCCCCACGTCCTCCCCGAGATGGCAGGCATGCCCGGCTGCGACCAGAACCGCTTCCACCGGTTCGATGTCTGGGGCCACACCACGGCGACCGTCGCGGCCATCGAGACGGACCGTGCGAACCGCTCGCTGCGGCGCTGGGCGGCCCTGCTGCACGACCTGGGCAAGCCGCCCGTGCGCCACATCAAGAAGAACGGCGAGTGGGGGTTCTACCGCCACGAGATCGTCGGCGCGGAGATGGCCGAGGCGCTCACGGAACGGCTGCGGCTGGGCAAGCGCGAGGGCGCGCTCCTCGCCCTCCTCGTGCGCCGCCACATGGACCGCCCCGAGCCCGATGACGGTCGCCTCGTGCGGCGCTTCATGCGGCGCCTCGACGGCCACTGGCGCGACCTGCTCGCCCTGAAGCGCGCCGACAACGCCAGCCACGCCTACAACGACGACGAGTACCACGATCGCCTGGAGGCGGCCTGCGAGCGCGTCGAGGCGGAAGAGGCGGCCATGCTGCGCGCCGAGAGCCCCCTCGACGGCCGCGAGCTGATGGCCCTCCTCGACCGCGAGCCGGGGCCCTGGATCGCGCGCATCAAGGAGCGCCTCAGCACGCTCGTCCTCGACGGCGAGCTGGCGCCCGGCGACAAGGAGGAGGCAGCGCGCATCGCGCGGCGCATGGGCGGCGCTGCCTTCCTGCTGGCGGAGAGCGAGGAGCGCCCGTGACGCAGGACTACCCGGACATCAATGTCGCCACCCTGGAGAAGCTGGGCGAAGGGTATGAAGCCGAGATCTTCGCCTGGGAGGACGGGAAGGCCCTGCGCCTCTTCCGCGAGGGCCACGAGCGCAACGTCGAAGCCGAGCGCATCGCCATCCCCGCTGCGATCGCGGGCGGCATTCCCGCCCCCCGCATCGGCGAAGCCCTGACGGTCGCCGGCCGAGAGGGCACGGTCATGGAGCGTGTCGACGGCGAGAACCTGCTGGACCTCGTCGGCCGCAAGCCCTGGTTCATGACGCGCGAGGCCTGGGAAACCGGCAAGATCCACGCTCGGCTGAACGCGCTCCCCGCCCCTGAGGGCATCGCCAGCGCCCACGAACGCGCCCGCGAGTGGATCGGGAACGTGGAGGTGCCCCCGCGCCTGGCGGCGCTCGCCGAGGACACGCTGGCAGGGCTTGAGGGCGGCGACCGCTTCTGCCACAGCGACTTCCACCCCGGGAACCTCCTGCTGGAGCCCAACGGGCGGCGCGTCGTCATCGACTGGGGTTTCTGCGCAGCCGGGCCACCAGAGGCGGACGTGGCCCGCTCCGTGGCCCTCCTGCGGCTGGGCGAGCCCCTCGACCCCAGCCCGGCAATGAAGGTCATTACCCGCCTGTTCAGGCCGCTGGCGGCCTCCGTCTACCTGCGGGGGTACCAGCGGGTGGCCCCCGTCGACACCACCCTGATGTGGCGCTGGGTCGTCGTGCGGGCGATCGAGCACCTCGCCATCGTGCGCCTCATCAGCCCTCCCGACGCCGGCATCCCCGACCCCCTGGAGGAGGTGGAGGCGCTGGTGGCGGTGGCGCAGCAGAAGTCGGGCACCGCCTGAGCTGCCCCCGCTGCGTACAGTGTTCGACAGCACGCTGCGCCGGGGTGTGCGACGATCGCAGCAGACGGCCGATCACCTGCTGTTCACACAATGCAGGAAGAGTCTGAAGAGCGAATGACGACGGCGCCCGCCACAACAGCAACCGTGTTGGTCGTGGAGGACGAGGAAGCGCTCCTCCTCGCGATGGCGCACCACCTCCGCCGCGAGGGCTACGAGGTGCTCACCGCCGCCCGTGGCGATGACGGCCTGCGATTGGCTCGCGAGCGTGAGCCCGACGTCATCGTTCTCGACCTGATGCTCCCCGGCGTCGACGGGATGGGCGTCTGCCGGGCGCTGCGGCGGGACACGCAGATCCCGATCATCATGGTCACGGCCCTCGGCGGGGAGGGCGACCGCGTCGCCGGACTCGACACGGGCGCCGATGACTATCTCCCCAAGCCCTTCGGCATGCGCGAGCTTCTTGCGCGCGTGCGCGCCCTGCTGCGCCGCGCCCCCGCCCGCCGGGAAACACCCCCGGACGACGACGTGGTTCGCTCGGGCGATCTCGAGGTCAACGCCGTGCGTCGCGAGGTGCGCCGGGGCGGCGAGCTGGTGCGGATGAAGCCAAGGGAGTTCGAGCTCCTGCTATTCTTGCTGCGACATCCCGGACAGGTGCTCTCCCGGGAGCACATCCTTGAGTCAGTCTGGGAGCATGACTTCAACGGTGACGCGCGAACAGTCGACGTCCACATGCGCTGGCTTCGCCAGAAGATTGAGCCGGATGCGGCCAATCCCCAGCGCATCCGCACGGTTCGCGGCAGCGGTTATCTTTTCGAAGGCTAGGGTATGGGCGTGAGCGGCCTCGCCGGACGAGCCGCCCTCGCGAGCGGCATCGCCGCCGTGGTCGCCGGCGCTGCGGCCGCCGTCGTGGCCGCCACCGTCGGCGATGCCCTCTGGATCACGGTCACGGTGCTGATCATGGGCGGCGTCGGATACACCAGCGCCGTCCTCCTGCTGGGCCCCGTCGAGCTCTCCGTGCGCGAGACCGCGGAGGCGGCCCGCGCCCTCCGCGGCGCCAGCCTCTCCGCCCGCGCGATTCGCACCACCGGTCCCACCGCCGAGCTCACGCACGAGTTCAACGTGATGGCGGCTGCCATCGAGGCCTCCTCGCGCGCCATTACGGCCGAGCACGCGCGGCTCGAGGCGGCCCTCGCCGCCGCCGCCGACGCCATCATGGCCGTCGACGCCGCCACCGACGTGCAGTACGCGAACCCCGCCGCCCTCGCCCTGCTGGGGATGGAGGAGGAGGAAGTCGTTGGCCGCACCCTCATCGAGAGCGCCCGCGACTACGAGCTGGACGCGCTCGTGCGCGAGGCCCTCGCCGGCCAGGGCACGCCTCCGGCCAGGGTCGTCTCCTTCGGGCGCGACCGCACCCCCCTGCGCGCGCTGGCGGTGCCCGTGGCGGAAGGGGGGAGCTGGGCGGCCCTGCTCGTGCTCGTCGATCTCTCCGACGTGCACCGCGTCGACCACATGCGTCGCGACTTCATCAGCAACGTCTCGCACGAGCTGCGCACCCCCATCGCGTCGATCGGGGCGCTGGTCGAGACCCTGGAGCTCGGCGACCTCGAGCCGGCCGAGCAGGCCGCCTTCCTCGGCCGCATCCACGAGCAGGTCGACCGCATGGCCCTCCTCACGAACGAACTACTCGACCTCTCACGCATCGAGTCCGGGGCCATTCACCTGGAGCCGGAGCGGGTAGACCTGCCCTCGGCGGTGGCCGAGGCGCAGGCCGCGCTCGCGCCCCGGCTGGAGGCCCACAACATTCGCATCGATGGGCCCGAGGGCGAGCCGCCGCCCGTAGAGGCGGACCGCACGGCCACCGTCCGCATCGTCAGTAACCTGCTCGATAACGCCCTCAAGTTCAGCCCCGAGGGGAGCACCATCACGATCGACGTGCGCGACGAGGATCCGCTCGTGGCCGTGGAGGTGTGCGACGACGGCCCCGGCATCGCCGCCCAGGATCTCGATCGCGTCTTCGAGCGCTTCTACAAGGCCGAGCACTCGCGCGCGGACGGCGGGGCCGGGCTGGGGCTGGCGATCGTGAAGCACCTCGTGCAGGCGCACGGTGGCACCGTCGCGGCCCGCAACGAGAGCGGCCGGGGCGCAGCCATGACGGTGCGCCTGCCCAAGCGGTTCGTCGGCCGCGAACCCCGCGTGTCGGCCTGAGGGATCAGCCGTGGAGTACTTCTTCCTGACGTTCGGGGCGGGCCTGCTGGTGGGAGTTATCTACGCGGCCTGGTCGAAACGCCGCCGCCGCTGACACCGTGGACCCGGGACCTCTCGGAGGTCAGCCGCTGCTGGCTTCTCTCGCCTCAAGCCAGCGGCTGAGGGATTTCTGGCCCTCGGCGGAAGGCCGACCGGCCAGCAGAGCGGCGATGCTGATGTCTTCGTCCAGATCGGGCCAGTGGATGCCCTCGCCTGCCCCGATGAATCTCCAGTTGGCCCGTTCCTCCGCGGAGGCGTGAACGAGTCGCGGATACCAGTCGAGCGGCACGGCAATGGTGCGGCCGTCCGAGAGCTCCGCGGTGAGGGTGTCTTCGCCAACCGTAACCGATTGCGCTTCGGGGACGCTCAGCTCAGTCGAAACGCTCATGCCAGGCCTCCAGGAACAACGTTTCGTTTTCCGTGACGATCCTCGTAATCCGTCTCAACTCGGACGGTCTCAGTCCTCCGCTTCGCTGAAGCCTGACCGGCTGCAGC
Source organism: uncultured Anaerolineaceae bacterium (assembly GCA_964389725.1). Classification (GTDB taxonomy): domain Bacteria; phylum Chloroflexota; class Dehalococcoidia; order Tepidiformales; family Tepidiformaceae; genus UBA2991. The sequence continues at coordinate 86,918 of CAYMDV010000005.1, read as the reverse complement.
CAGAGCTTGGCTGTCCGGCGATCACGCTCAACGTGAATGTGCGGAGGTTCCTCCCGATCGCTGGCGTAGAAGAAGAAGCGGTAAGGCCCCTCCCTCAGAACCGTCGGCATTGCCATGCAGTGTATCGGACGACGGGGGTTCCATGAATCGCTTCCCCGCCGCCGCTGAGGGACACGCCACAGCCCGGCGATGGCTTGATGCCATCGCCGGGCGCCTCGGGTTCGAGGGGCAGGGGGCGGAGGGCGCCTAGGAGGCGCCGCCCGCGGCTTCCGCCTGGTCCGGCTCCCAGCGATCCATGGGATTGCCGTCGCCGTCGAGGTGCGTCACCAGGTGAGCCATGTCCGGGGGAACGTTGGCGATCTGTTCGAGGACGAAGAGGCCATCCTCCACCGGCGGGGGAACGTCGAAGACGTTGTTGAACTTGTGCACGGAGTCCCAGATGCCAATGCCGATCGTCAGCTCCACGACCTGGTCCTCGGTGAAGTGCTCCCTGAGGCGGGCCATGAACGCATCATCGACGTTGTTGGCGTGGTTGAGGATGAAGTCCTCGGCCAGCTCAAGCGCGACCTTCGTGCGCTCGGGGAGATCCGAATTCCGGAAGTCCAGCGCCTGCTGGATCATCTCTTCCGTCATGCCTTCCTGCTGCGCCGCAGCAGTACGAGCGGGGATTCAGTAGCGACATCCGTTGGTGTTGGAGGAATAGAGACGGATGAGCTCCTTCAGCAACGGGTCCAACGTGCTGTGCGACCACAGCAACCCGTAGTTGAACATGAAGCCCTTGAACAGGTCCGGGCGATGTCCGTAGACGCCGCCGAAGCCCGACATCCCGCCGACTTCGCTGACTCTTGGCATTTGCCTGCTCCTTTGCGCTCCCGGCCTTCAGGGCGCGCCCTGCCGACCGATACCGCGCCTTCGCGTATCCTGCCGGAGAGTATAGCCCTACAGGCAGGGCGAATGTTGGAGAGTGACCGGATGAAGCTGCTGGAAGGCAAGAAGGCCGTCGTGCTGGGGGCCTCGAGCGGTATTGGCTGGGCCATCTGCGAGCGGTTCGCCGAGCACGGCGCCGATGTCATCGTCGCCGCCCGCCGCGTCGAGAACCTGGAGAAGCTGGCGGACAAGATCGGCGGAACCGCTATCCGCTGCGACGGACGCGACCACGACGACCTGAAGGCCCTTGCCGACGCCGCCATGGAGAAGTGGGGCCGCCTCGACGTGGCCGTGAACTCCGCCGGCATCGTCCGCAGCTCCCCCATCCGGGAGATCACCCCCGAGGTGCTGCACGAGGTCGCCGACATCCAGTATTTCGGCTTCATCTACTTCATGAAGCACTTCGGCAACGCCATTGCCGCCAGTGGCGGCGGCTCGCTCATCAACATCACCTCCACCACCGCGATCTCGATCCCGACGGGGCTCACCCCCTACTCGGCGGCCAAGGCGGCCATCAACTTCGCGACCAAGATCGCGGCCCGCGAGTTCGGTCCCGACCAGGTGCGCGTGAACGCCGTCGCGCCCACTTTTGTGCCCACCGCCATGAACAACTACGGCGGGGGCACGCCCATCGACGAGGCGCGCGTCGAGATCCCGGACGACAATCCCGTCGCGGCCGGCTTCATCGAGCAGACGCCGCTGGGCCGCATCACGACCGTCGACGACTGCGCGGACGTGACCCTCGCCGTCGCCAGCGACCTGTTCGGGGACATCACCGGCCAGGTCATCCCCGTGGACGGCGGGAACCACCTGCTGCGGCTGCCGGAGACGCGCCGGAGGGCGCCCGAGCCGGCGTGAGCGACCGCCCCCTGGCGGTCAATGCCCTCCGGCAGGTGGCGCAGCCGAGCCGCGACCTCGAACGCTCGGTCGCCTTCTACCGCGACGTGCTCGGGGCGAGTCACATCGCCACCTTCGACCCGCCCGGGCTGGCCTTCTTCGATGTCGGCGGCGTGCGCCTCATGCTCGACGCCATCCCCGGCGCCATCGAGCACGAGGGCTCGCCCCTCTATTTCGCCGTCGACGACATCGATGGCGCCGTCAACGCCCTGCGCGAAGCGGGCGTGGAGGTCGAGCAGGAGCCCGCGCCCATCCACTTCGATGAGGCGGGCGACTTCGGGCCGGCGGGCTCGGAGGAGTGGATGGCCTTCTTCCGCGACCCCGACGGCAACGTCCTCGCCTTCTCGGAGAGGCGAGACCCCCAGGGCTAGCACCCCAGGGCTAGGAAGACTGCTCCCGGCGCTGGGCGAGACGCGCCTCCCGTGGCTGGTCGAAGATGATGCGGCGGAAGGCTTCGGCATACTCGAAGTCCTGGTCCTGTGCGGTGCCGCGCGCCATCTCGCTCGCAAACTCCGCCACCTCTTCGCTGAGCTGGCTCGGGTGGGCCGCGAGCGCTTTCTTCTTCAGCTCGATCGTCTCCGTGATGTCGACCCAGACGTTGGCGTTGGCGCCCGCGCCTGATCCCATCCAGAGCTGCTTCACCTTGTGCGGCTCGAGCCCGTCCACGAGCAGCTCGGGGAAGGTCAGGCGGTCACGCGCGCTGGGGAAGATGGCGTCCACGGTCGCGTCCCCGGCGGCGCGGTGGTCGGGGTGGTTCGCGTAGGCGTCGAACATGAACCGGGCCGTCGGGTCGAAGGTCACGACGACATCGGGGCGGTACTTCCGGATCAGGCGCGTGATGTCGCGGCGCAATTCCAGGGTATGGACGAGGTAGCCGTCCTCGTAGCCGAGGAACTCGAAGTTCTTCACCCCCAGGATGCGTCCCGCGGCGCGCTGCTCGGCCTCGCGGATCTCGGCCAGCAGGGTCGAGGTCATCTCCGGGTCCTCGCTGCCCTTGTTGCCGTTCGTGATGACCACGTAGGTCACCTCGGCGCCGCGCCCGGCCCACCTGGCCACGGTGCCGGCAACCATGAACTCGGCGTCGTCGGGGTGGGCGACGACGACCATCGCGCGGTCGGGCTGGAATTCCTCGCTGCCGTTCTCGGTCATGGGGATGGGTCCTCCGTTGGGTGTGGGGTGGTGGAAGGGCGAGCCGCCTAGAAGACGGCGATGGGGTTCACCGGGGAGCCCGTGCCGCCGCGCACGTGCAGGGGCGCGATCGAGAGCAGGAACTCCCAGCGGCCCTCCTCCGCGCACGCCTCCGCGAGTGGATCGAGGAAGGCGTTATCGAGCAGGGGCAGCCCCATGTACACGATCGTGAAGACGTGCACGGGGCCTCCCGGGGCGTCATCGAAGAGCGGGTAGGAGTGGGGCCGGGCATCGAGCATGTCCCAGCCGAGGATGGCCGCATCCGCCTGCTTGAGCACGGGCACGCAGTCCACGTGCAGGCCGGGGGTGGGCGGGGTGCCCGGCACATGGTCCGGGTTCGCGGCGAGGAAGTCGGGGCGCGCCCCACGGACGAGCACCGCGTCGCCCGGGCGCAGCTCGATGCCTTCCGCCTCGGCGGCCGCCTCCAGCTCCCAGCCCCGCGTGGGCCGGTCGGGGGTCACGTAGTCGGTGCCCCGGAAGCGGGGGATATCGAGCAGCACCCCGCGCGTGATGATGCCGTCCTTCCAGGCGGCCACGGCGCCCGTGCGCGCCCCCGCCGAGGTGACCTCCTCGGCGGCGTCCTTGCCGTTCCACATCTTCCCTTCCCAGAAAATGTGGCAGAGGGCGTCGACGTGGGTGGTCGCGTAGCCGTGGAAGATGAGACCGATGTAATCGGCGGAGGCGGCCGGGCCGACGCGCATGAAGTGCTGGGCCGGGTTCCAGTTGCCGGGAGCGCCCTGCGTGTTCAGCGGATAGGCGCACGAGACAGAGCGTCCGCTCTGTACGAGCCCTGCCGCCTCCAGGCGCTTCTCGGGGGTGATCAGGTTGACTGTGCCGGCGCTGTCGTCGGGTCCCCAGCGGCCCCAGTTGCTGCACGTCTCGAAGTAGGAGCGAACCTCCTCCTCGGTGGGCTCAGGGTGGGCGTCTGCGGGCATGGGCTCCCTCCTGTTCGGGGCGGAATCCTACGCATCTGGAGGCAACGGCGAACGACCGGCGCGATGGGTCAACCCTGGGGCGCCGGGGCGCGCAGGGGGAAGGTCGCGAGCGTGTCGTGGCGCGCGCCGTCCGGGTGCAGGCGGCTGCGGATGAGCGAGATCTCCCCGGTACGCCACTCGCACTCGGGAATCTCGATCTTGCCTACCGCCACCTCGATCTCCGCCCGCTGCCGCGTTCCGACCTCGTTGCGAACCCGCCCCAGCGTCAGGTGCGGGCGGAAGGGCCGCGTCTCCGGCTCGAAACCGACGACGGAGAGGGCGCGGTTCACGTCCCGGGCGAGGGCCTCCAGGCGGAGCACATCGCCCGCGACCGCCGCCCACATGACCCGCAGCCCCTCTCGCCCGCCGAACGTCCCGATGCTGGCCAGCTCCAGGAAGAACGTCGAGTGCCGCACGACCGCCTCCTGCAACGCCATCTTCACGGCGGGGATCTGCCGCTCGGGAACCTCGCCGAGGAACTTGAGCGTGACGTGCAGGCTGGCCGGGTTCACCCAGCGAACGGCGCCGGCGTTCTCTACCCGCAGGCTGTCGACAAGCCCGCCGACGGTGCGGCGAACATCCTCGGGCAGTTCACAGGCGACGAACAGGCGGTGAGTCTTCTCGGCTGGCTCGGTCATCTCAACCCAATATCTTGCGGGCGTTCTCGCCGGCGACGGCGTTGCCGGTGGCGGCATCAAGGCCTGCCAGTGCGCGTTTCAGTTCGGCCCCCGGGCGGCGCAGGGGGAAGTCCGAGCCGAAGAGCACGCGATCGGCGCCGACCGTCTCGACGAGACGCGCGATTGTGCCCGAATCGTAAAGCAGTCCCGCGGCGGCCGTATCGAAGCGCAGGTTCGGGACCGCCTCGCGCACCTCGGGCATCGACAGGTAGAACGACGCCCCCGCGCCGAGATGCGCTCCCACCATGGCGACGTCGGGGGTGGCCGTGGCCACCTCGATCAGCTCCGCCGGCGAGACCCCGCCGCCCTTGCCCGGGTAGCGGTGGCCGACAGGCTCGCTCGTGTGCCAGAGGAGGGCGGCTCCCGCCTCTCCCGCGAGGGCGGCCAGGCGGCTGCCCTCGGGCCCGAGCGGGTCCCAGCCCTGCGTGCCGGGACGCAGCTCGCCGAAACCGCGCGCGCCCCGCGCCAGCGAGCGCTCGGCCTCGCGTTCCCAGCCTTCGAGCGCGGGGTTGACCGTCGCGAACGGCACGATGGCGCCCTGTGCTTCGCAGGCCGCAGCGAGGAGGTACTCGTTCTGCTCGGCGATATCGCGCTCCGAGGCGAAGGCGAAGCCCAGCGCGACGGCCGCCTCGATGCCGTCCTCGTGCAGGGCGGCGAGCAGCGCGGGCGCATCGGCGATGGCCGCCGCCGGGTCGCCGTAGATTTCGGCGAAACCGGCATCGCGCCCGGCGATGGCAGCGCGGGCCCGCGCCTGCGCGGGCGGAAACAGATGGGTGTGCGCGTCGATGGTCACGAAAAATGATCGTAGCAGATGGGGTAGGCTCAGCCCGTGGCGCTCTTCATCGAGGTGACCATCGACGAGGCCGCGTGCGCCTCGAAGCCCGCCTGCCGCGAGTGTGTCCAGAGCTGCCCCGTCGACATCCTCGAACGGGAACCCGGCGAGCGCGTCGCGCGCGTCATCGACGAGAACGTCGACGAGTGCATCCTCTGCGACCTCTGCGTCGTGCGCTGCCCGGTCGAGGCCGTCACCGTGACAAAGCTGTACGCAACTGCCTAGTCGCGGGCCATGGCCCGGCGCAGCCAGGCGATGTGGGCGCTCTCTTCCAGGGCCGTGAGCCAGTGGAGCGCGTCCCAGAGGGAGGCGCCGCGCGCGTAGGCGCCGTGCCCCTGCAGCAAGGCCACCCGCGACTCGCGCAGGGCGTTGGCGATCTTCTCCTCCTGCAGGGGTCCCTGTTCGATGACCGGCACCGAGGGGATGTGGAGCTGGCCCTCGAGGTCCTCCGGCTTGAAGAAGTCCCGGTCGTACGAGAGGGCGATGGCGTGGTGGGGATGGGCATGCGCGATCGCGCCTGCCTGCGTCGTCGCGTAGATGGTCCAGTGGAGGATGGTGTCGCTGGAGGGCGGGGGCGGCCGGTGCTGGCCGTCGGCGAAGACCTGGCTGATGTCGAGCGCCCGCAGGTGCCCGAGCGCCGTGCCCGTGCCCGTGATCCAGAGGGCGTGCCCATCGCGGATGCTGAGGTTGCCCCCGCGGCTGCTGACCATGCCCAGCTGGTAGAGGTCGCGACCGACCCCTACCAGCTCGCGCAGCGTCTTTTCCGGAATAGCCATGCGGGGAGGATAGGCCCCCGCTAGACCTCGCGGAACTCGCCCTCGACGGTGCCCTCCTCGGCGCCACCGGCGGCGGGGCCGCCCGCGGCATCGTCGAAGCCGCCTCCGGGGGCTCCGTCCGGGCCGGGCCCGCCTTGCTGGCCGTAGACCGACTCGCCGACCTTCTGGAGCGCCTCCGTGAGCGCCTCGAGGGCGCCCTGGAGCCGCTCCTTCGTGGCGTCGTCTTCGCCCTCGGCCTCGAGCGCCTCGCGCACGGCCTTCACCTTCTCCTCGACGTCCGCCTTGAGGGCTTCGTCGATCTTGTCGGCGTTGTCGGCGAGGGTCTTCTCCGCCTGGTAGGCGGCGCTGTCGGCCAGGTTGCGCAGCTCGATCATCTCGCGGCGTCGCTGGTCCTCGTCGGCGTGCAGCTCGGCATCGCGCTGCATCTGCTGGATCTCGTCCTCGCTGAGGCCGCTCGACGCCTGGATCGTGATCTTCTGCTCGCGCCCGGTGCCCTTGTCGACCGCGCTCACGTTCACGATGCCGTTCGCGTCGATGTCGAAGGTCACCTCGATCTGGGGCACGCCGCGGGGCGCCGGCAGGATGCCATCGAGGTTGAACTTGCCCAGCGACTTGTTATCGGGCGCCATCGGGCGCTCGCCCTGGAGCACGTGGATCTCGACGCTCGGCTGGTTGTCGGCGGCGGTGCTGAACACCTGGCTCTTGGCCGTGGGGATGGTCGTGTTGCGGGGGATGATCGTCGTCATCACGCCGCCCAGCGTCTCGATGCCGAGCGTCAGCGGGGTCACGTCGAGCAGGAGCACGTCCTGCACGTCGCCCATCAGGACGCCCGCCTGGATGGCGGCGCCGACGGCGACCACCTCGTCGGGATTCACCCCCTTGTGGGGCTCCTTTCCGAAGAATTCGCCGACGAGCTGCTGGACCGCGGGCATGCGCGTCTGGCCGCCCACGAGCACGACCTCGTCGACATCGCCGGCGGCCTTGTCGGCGTCGTCGAGCGCCTTCTTCACGGGCTCGAGGGTGCTCCGCAGGAGGTCGGCCACGAGCTGCTCCAGCTTGGCCCGGCTGAGCGTCAGGTTGAGGTGCTTGGGCCCGCTCGCATCGGCCGTGATGAAGGGCAGGTTGACTTCCGACTGCTGGGCGCTGGAGAGCTCGATCTTGGCTTTCTCAGCCTCCGCCTTCAGGCGCTGCAGGGCCTGGCGATCCTGGCGCAGGTCGATGCCCTCCGCCTGCCGGAACTCGTCCACGAGCCAGTCGATGATGCGGTCGTCGAAGTCGTCGCCGCCGAGGTGGGTGTTGCCGTTCGTGCTGAGCACCTGGAAGGTGCCGTCGCCGATCTCGAGGATGGAGATATCGAACGTGCCGCCGCCGAGGTCGTAGACGGCGATGACCTCGTCGGCCTTCTTGTCGAGGCCGTAGGCGAGGGAGGCGGCGGTCGGCTCGTTGATGATGCGGAGAACGTTGAGGCCGGCGATGCGGCCCGCGTCCTTCGTCGCCTGGCGCTGGGCGTCGTTGAAGTAGGCCGGCACGGTGATGACGGCCTCGGTGACGGTCTCGCCCAGGTAGGCCTCGGCGTCCGCCTTCAGCTTCTGCAGGATCATGGCGCTGACCTCGGGCGGGCTGTGGTCGCCCTCGCCCATCCTCACCTGCACGTCGCCGTTGGCGGCGGCGCTGATGTGATACGGCATCGAGCCCGCGCCGCGCTGTACCTCCGGGTCGCTGTACTTGCGGCCCATGAAGCGCTTGATGCTGTAGACGGTGTTCTCGGGGTTGGTGATGGCCTGGCGCTTGGCGACCTGGCCCACGAGCCGCTCGTCCGACTTCGTCAGGGCGACGACCGACGGGGTCGTGCGCGTTCCTTCGGCGTTGGGGACAACCGTCGGCTCGCCCGCTTCCATCACGGCCATGGCGCTGTTGGTCGTTCCCAGATCGATTCCCAGTACTTTCGGCATCCTCGTAATCCTCCTGGCTGGTGTATCGGGGCGGTTAGCCGCCCTCGTTCTCGCTCTCGCTGGTAGTGGCTTCCCCACCATCGCCCACGACTACCATGGCGGGGCGGATGACGGAGTCGTTCAGGCTGTAGCCCTTCTGCACGACGTGCACGCAAACGTTCTCGGGGCCGGGGGCCCGGCCCACGGCCTCGTGCCGGGTGGGGTCGAAGGTCTCACCCTCGGCGGGCACCTCGGCGACTCCCATGCTCTCCAGCAGCCCGACGAGCTTGCGCTCGATGGCGATCACGCCCTGCACCCAGTTGAGCCCGGCCAGCGTGCTATCGAGCGTCTCGACGGCGCGGCCGAAGTCGTCCCGGATGGGGAGCAGGTTGATGACGAGCGCGGCGCTCGCGAGGCGCGCCTGCTCGGACCGCTCCTGCTCCACCCGGCGCTTGTAGTTGGCGAGGTCGGCGGCGGCGCGCTTCCAGCTCGCCTCGAAGCGCTCGGCAGCGGCCTGCGCCGCCTCGAGCTGCTCGCTCAGGTCTTCGGCGGGCGCCTCTTCGGGCGCGGCCGTTTCCTCCTCCGATACGTCGCCTTCGGCGGCCTCGGGGGAAGGGCGCGAGGCCGCGCGCCGGTCGACGAACCTGGGGGCGTCGCTGTCGCTCATTGGTCCTCCGGTGAGATGGGTGGGGAGCCGGCGTCGCCGTAGAAGCGGCGCATCAGCTCGGTCAGGACGTCGCTCACGTAGCGCACGTGCGCGACCGCATCGGGGTAGTCGAGTCGCGTCGGGCCGAGCAGCCCGATGAGGCCGCCGGCGCCGCCGGCGGGGCCGTAGCGGGAGAGCACGAAGCTCATGTCGCGGTACGGCTCGGCGGGGTTCTCATCGCCGATGACGATGGCGACGTCGTGTTCGCCGAGGGCGCGCGCGGGGATGGCCCGCTGCAGGCGCGAGCCCTCCACCGCCTCCAGCGTATCCAGCAGGCGATCGCTGTCGCCCTCGTACTCGGGCTGGCGCAGCAGCTCGCGAACACCCTCGACGAGGGGCGTCTCGCTGGCCGCGTCTTCTTCGCTGCGAAGGAGCACGACCACCTCCTCGACGACCTGCCGCTCGGGCGCGCCGGCCTCGTCGGGCTTGCCTTCGATCTCGGCCGCGGTGAGCCCTCCGAGCTGCGCGTTCAGCCGCCCCGCGAGGCGCGTGAGCCGCTCCTGCGTGACCGTTTCCGGGAACTCCAGCCGCTGCTGGAGGACGGCGGCGTCGTTCATGACGACGACGAGGAGGGCGCTCTCGTCCGTCAGCTCCACGAGCTGGAGCTGCTTCAGGCGCACCTCCACCATGTGCGGCGGGGTGGCGATGGCGGCGGTGTGAAGGGAGTTCGCGAGAACGCTCGCGGAGAGGGCCAGCCAGCGCTCGAGGTTGACGGCGCTCTGGTGGAACTGGTGCAGGATCGTCAGCTCTTCCTGGCTGGAGAGGCGGCGCTCGCCCATGAGGGAGCCCACGTAGGTGCGGTAGCCGAGGTTGCTGGGCACGCGCCCGGCGGACGTGTGGGGATGGGTGATCAGCCCCTGGTCCTCCAGGGCGGCCATCTCGCTGCGCACGGTGGCGCTCGAGAGGTCCAGCTCGTGGCGCGCGACGAGCGCCGCGGAGCCGACCGGCTGCGCGCTCTCGACGTAGTCCTCGACGATGAAGGCGAGGATCCTGGCCCTTCGCTCTGACAACGGCATTGTGAACCTTGCCAAGGTATGTTAGCACTCTCGGGCCAAGAGTGCTAACGACGCGATCCGCTAGACTCCAGGCATGCCGATCGGGCTCCTCGGAGGCACCTTCGACCCGCCCCATGTGGGCCACCTCGCGCTGGGCGAGTGCGCGCGCGTGCAGTTCCGCCTGGACCGCGTCTGCTTCATGCCGGCGGGCGAGCCCTGGCGCAAGGCCGGTCGCGGTGTGACCCCCGCCGCCCACCGCCTGGCCATGACGAACCTCGCCATCGCGGGGAACCCCCACTTCTTCCTGGACGAGCGCGAGATCGAGCGCATCGGCCCGACCTACACCGTCGATACCCTGCGCGAGCTCCACGCCGAGGGCATGGACGACCTCATCCTCATCCTCGGGAGCGACGCCCTCGCGGATATGCCTGCCTGGCGCGAGCCCGACGTCATCACCGCGCTCGCGCGGCTCGCCGTCGCCTCCAAGGGCGTGGACGAGGGCGAGCAGGCCTGGCTGGCGGCGCAGGTCGGGCTCGATGCGGCTCCGCTCGTCATCGACATGCCACCCCTGCCCGTCAGCTCAACGCTGGTGCGGGAGCGCGTGCGCGCCGGGAAGGCCGTCCGCTACCTCGTGCCCGAGGCGGTGGACGCCTACATCCGCGAGTACGGGCTCTACCGGTAGCGCTCCCGCAGGGCCGCCTCGAGCGCCGCCGCCCGGATGGGCGCCCGCGCGACCTCCTCCCCGGCCACCGCCACCACCGGGACGGCGTACTGGTAGCGGTTGCGCAGCTCCCGGTCGCCGTCGATGTCGACGGGCTGGACGGCGAAGCCGAGGTCATCGGCGAGCGCGTCGAGGAGGGTGCGGGCCTGGTCGCAGAGGTGGCAGTCGGTGCGCGTGTAGAGGGTGACGGGCGGGGGCGCGCTCATGCCGGGGCGGGCGTCGACTCTTCCTCGGATTCTGGTGGCGGACCGAGGACGCGGTCCTCCCACTCCTCGGTGATCTGGCCGGGGAAGCGGCGGATCACTCCCGCGAGGATGAAGGCCAGCCCGATGATCACCGCCGCCACGATCTGCGGCACGGGGATGTCGCCGACGGTCTGCTCATCGAGGCGCATCTCCGAGAGGCCGAATCGCATCACCGAGTAGAGGATCATGTACGAGCAGAAGAGCCAGCCCGGCACCTTGATGAAGCGCCTCGCCACGAACAGCAGGATGCCGAGGATGATGAAGTCGCCGACCAGCTCGTAGCCGCCGGCCACGGGGTGCACCGACTGCCCGTCGAGCAGTCCCTGCCCGAGCGTGTTCGGGTGGACGTAGATGAACGCCCAGGGGAGGTCGCTGGCAGCCGCCCAGTGCTCGCCGTTGATGAGGTCGCCGATGCGTCCCAGTCCCTGCCCGAGGATCATCCCGGGGGCGGCCGCATCCAGGCAGATGCCGATCGGCCATCGGTGGAAGGCGCCGTAGATCACCCCGCCCAGCACGCCCCCGATGAGGCCCCCGTAGAGGGTGATGCCCCCCTCGGTGATATCGGTGACGATGGCGGCGAGGTCGTTCTCGAACCGGTCCCAGTGCTCGAACACGAAGAAGAGGCGCGCCCCCACGATCGCGGAGATGACCGACACGAGGGCGATCTCCTGGCCCACGTCCGAGGGCACGCCGTCGATGCGCGCCAGGTACACGGCGAGGCTGACGCCACAGATGATGCCGATGGCCGTGAACAACCCGTGCCACGTGATCGTGAGCCCGAAGATCTTGCCGATGTCGGGATCGATGTCGATCGTGATGGAGAGGAGCAGCGCAACGGCGGAGAGGTCCATCGGCAGGTATCGTACGGCGCGCTTCGCTCAGGGGCGAAACCGTTTGCCGCTCGTTCGCGCGAGGCCGTAGGCTTGCGAGCCATGTCAGGTATCGCAAGCATGGAAGGCAAGACCGCCCTCGTCGCGGGCGTCTCGAACGACCGCTCGATCTCGTGGGGCATCGCCAAGGCTATGCACGAGGCGGGAGCCACAGTCGCCCTCTCCTACGGCCCCTCCATGGAGAAGCGCATCCGCCCCCTCGCCGAGAGCATCGGCTGCGACTTCGTCGAGCCCTGCGACGCCACCAGCGACGAGGAGATCGAGGCCCTCTTCGCCAAGCTCGCCGACCGCTACGGCACCATCGACGCGGTCGCGCACGGCATCGTCGGGGCCAAGCGCGACGACCTCTCGCGGCCCTTCATCGAGACCAGCCGCGATGGCTTCCTGCTCGCCCAGGAGCTCTCTGTCTACTCGCTCGTGGCGCTCACGCGGGCGGCTCTGCCCCTCATGCCGGAGGGCGGCAGCGTGGTCACCCTCAGCTACCACGGCTCCCAGAAGATGATGCCCAGCTACAACGTGATGGGGGTGGCCAAGGCCGCGCTCGAATCGGCCGTGCGCTACCTCGCCTCCGACGTAGGGCCCCAGGGCGTGCGCGTGAACGCCGTCAGCGCCGGCCCCGTGCGCACGCTCTCGGCGGCGGGCGTGGGCGAGTTCCGCAGCCTCTACAAGGTCTTCCCCCAGGTGACGCCCCTGCGCCGTCACATCTCCATCGAGGACGTGGGCGCGGCCGCCGCCTTCCTCGCCAGCGATGCCGGCGCCAACATCAGCGGCCAGGTGCTCTACGTCGATGGCGGCTTCAACACCCTCGGGATGGCCATGCCGCCCGAGGACGAGGAGTAGCCGCGCGTGAAGGCCATCGTTATCGAGAAGACCGACGGCGGGACGCTCACCTACCGCGATGTCCCCGACCCCGTCGCCGGCCCCGACGACCTGCTCGTGGCCGTGCGTGCCTGCGCCCTCAATCGCGCCGACCTGCTCCAGCGCGTCGGCGGCTACCCGCAGCCGGGCCCGAAGCCGGAGTTCGAGATTCCTGGGCTCGAGTACGCGGGCGAGGTGGTGGAGGCGGGGGCGCGCGTCGAGGGCTTCGCCCTCGGCGACCGCGTCATGGGCCTGCTCCCCGGCGGCGGCTACGCCGAGCTGGTGAGCGTGCCCCAGCGCCTCGCTGTGAAGGTTCCCGACTCGTTGAGCTGGCGGGAGGCGGGCGCGACCCCCGAGGTCTTCATCACCGCCCACGATGCGCTCCTCCAGTGCAACCTGCAGGCGGGCGAGCGCGTGCTCATCCATGCGGTGGGGTCGGGCGTGGGGGTGGCGGCCGTCCAGATCGCGAAGATGATGGGCGCCTCCCAGGTCATCGGCACGGCTGGCAGCGCCGACAAGCTCGCGCGCGCCGCCGAGCTCGGCCTCGACGTGGGCGTGAACTACCGCGAGCAGGACTTCGCCGAGGCCGTCCAGGAGGCGACCGCCGGCGCCGGCGTCGACGTCATCCTCGACGTCATCGGCGCGGACTACTGGGAGCGCAACCTGCGCGCCATCGCCCGCCAGGGACGCATGGTGCTGGTCGGGCTGATGGGTGGGGGCGCCGCCGAGAACGCCAGCCTCGGGCCGTTCCTCATGAAGCGCCTGCAGGTGCGCGGCACCACCCTTCGCGCGCGCCCCCTCGAACAGAAGGCGCAGGCCACCCGCGCCTTCGAGAAGAGCGTGCTGCCGCACATCGCCTCAGGGCGCATCAAGGTCGTGGTCGACCGCGTCTACCCGCTCAGCGAGGCGGTCGCCGCCCAGGCGCACATGGAAGCGAACGCCAACTTCGGCAAGATCGTCCTCGAGCCGTAACCCCTACTCGACCGCCTCGTACCAGCCCGACCCGAACAGGTAGCCGCCGCGGCGGACCACCCACGAGTGCTTGCGCTCCAGCTCGCCCGTTTCGGGGTTCAGGAAGACGTAGCTGATCCAGCCGCCCTGCTCCCCGACGGCGTTCATGTCCTTGCCGTACTCGTACCCGTTGATGTCCGTGCCGATGGGGCCGAGGAGGTCCTGGCCGCGAACGTCCGGGTTGTAGTGACCTGTGATGAAGCCGTCGGGATCGATGACGAACACGTACCAGGGCCCATCGACGCTGTCCGCGGCGCTGTAGCGCTCCAGGGCCGCGTCGATGCCGTTGGCGTCGAAGAAACCGAGGGCGTCGGATACCAGCAGTCGGGTGTAGTCCTCGGGGTCGTCCTTCGTGGGAAGCACCTCGTACCAGCCCGAGCCGATCAGGTAGTCGCCGCGACGGACCACCCAGGTGTGCTTCAGCTCGTCCTCGCCCGTGGCGGGGTTGGCGAAGATGTACTGGACCCAACGGCCCGCCTCGGTCGTCGCGAGGAAGGCCTCGCCGTAGTCGAAGCCGCGCGCGTCGATGCGCTCGCGGGTGGTGCCGACGAGGTGGGGCTGGGCCGCGTGCGCCACCGTGTAGAGGCCGTCCTCGCGGTCCTCCAGCACGAACACGTAGCGGTCGCCGTCCATGCTCTCGGGCGTGTTGAGATAGTCGATGGTGGCCTCGATGCCCTCGTCGTCGACCATCGTGAGGGCGCGGGCGACGAGCAGGCGGATGTAGGTGGGCTCGTCCTCGACGGTGGGGACATCGCTGTACCAGCCGGAGATGAAGAGGAGCCCGTCGTGGCGCACGGCGTAGTAGTGCTTGCGCTCCGGGTCCGAGAAAAACGGATTGGGCTCGTTCGCTCCCGGCACGAGCAGCGTGTTCCGCACGAAGATGCCGTCCTCGGTCGCGCGCAGGACGTCGCTTGCGTAGTACCAGCCGCTGTCGTCGAAGGAGGCGGCGCCGTTGACGACGTCGTACCCCACGAACACCTCGGCGGGGTGGGCGATGATCGTGCCGGCGGCGGGGTCGACGATGAACGTGTACCAGCGCCCGTCGTTGTTGGCGGGGTCGCTGTGCCAGGCGATGGCGGCCTCCCGCCCCTCCGCCTCGTAACGCGCGATCGCCGCCTCCACGTGCGCGACCGTGTAGGCCGCGGGCTCGCACTTGGTCGGCAGGAGCGGGTGGTCCGCGACCCGATCCTCGTACCAGCCCGACCCGAAGATGAGGGTGCCGCGACGCACCACCCAGCTGTGCTTCAGCCGCTCCTCGCAGGTGGCCGGGTTGAGGATGACGTAGTCGACCCAGTGCCCCGCTTCGGTCGCCGCGAGGAACCCGGCGCCGTAGTCGACGCCACGCCGGTCGATGCGCACGGGCGCCTGCCCCAGCAGGTCCGGCCGTGTGGCGTTCGAGATGTTGTAGAGCCCGTCGGTTCGGTCCTCGAGGATGAACACGTACCAGTCGCCGTCGACGCTCTCGGGGGCGCTGTAGTAGCTGAGAGTCGCCTCGCGGCCCTCGGCCTCGAAGCGGTCGAGGGCTTGCTGCACGAACGACTGCGTGTAGGCGCCCGGCTCGGCCTTGGTGGGAGGCGTGGCCGCGGGCGACGGCGCGGCGCCGTCGTCGTCGTCGGTCAGGGCGACGATGCCCAGGGCCAGCGCTGCGACCGCGATGCCAACGCCGATCACCGCCAGTGCGGCGACGGCGCTGTCTCTCAGGTTCGACATATGAGGGGTACCTCTAGGGGGATTGGTTCGTACCGCTACCGTAGCGCAGCCTCCCCGTACGGGAGACAGAGAGGGCCCCGGGGCGCGTGAGCGCCCTTACCGGGACGTGACCTCCGAACGGGCGGCGTCGAGGGCGGCGTGCAGCTCGTCGAAGTGGCCGATGCGGCGGTGGGGGTGGGCCGGGGGGTCGTCGGGGAACTGCAGGCGCTCGCGGTGGATCCAGACGCTGTGAATCCCCACGCCGCGTGCCCCGCCGATGTCCGCGTAGAGGTTATCGCCCACCATCCAGGCCTCGTCCGGGGCCGCGCCCGTCCCCGCCAGCGCCTGCCTGAACACCCCGGGATCGGGCTTCCCCCGCCCGAACTCGCTCTCGATCACGATCTCGTCGAAGTACGGCTCCAGTTGCCAGCGGCCGATCTTCTCCCGCTGCGTGTCCGACGAGCCGTTCGTGACCATCCCCAACCGGTACCCCTGCGAACGCAGCGTCTCCAGCGTCTCCAGAGCGTCGTCGAAGGGTGCGAGGCGGTCGAGGTAGCCGCGAAGGGACTGCCGGGCGATTGCCTCCGCGTCGGAGTCGTCGAGTCCCATCGACAGGAGGGAGAGCCGTACGACGATGGTCCGCGACTCCACCGGCTTCACACGGTACTCCGCCACCGCCCCTTCATCGGCCCAGAAGAGGGCGCTCTCGCGACGGATGGTCTCGCGCAGGGTGGCCGCATCGCAGCCGAGGCCGGGGGCCACGTCGGCGCAGATCTCCTCCCAGGAGCTCTGCATGGCGCTGACCATATCGAGCAGCGTGTCGTCGAGGTCGAAGAGGATGGCCTTCGGGGCGGTCATGCGTCCCTCCGCTGCACGCCCGCGACCACCTCGACGCCGTCCAGCGTGAATGCGGTCTGCTGCGCGTCGCCGGGAGGTGGCTCCATGGCCAGCTCGACCGAGAGGGTCTCCGCCTTCACGTAGTCGCCGTGGGCGGCGAGCACGCGCTCGACGGTCTCGCCGCCGGCGCACCAGGTGGTGATGCGGTCGCTCAGGTCGAAGTCCGCCTCGCGGCGCAGGTCCTGGATGTGGCGCACGAGCTCGCGCGCGATGCCTTCGTCCGCGAGCTCGGGGGTAACGGCCGTGGCGACGCCGACGGTGTAGCCGGCCTCGCTGGCGACGGCGTAGCCCTCGCCCTCGCGCACCTCCACGAGGAAGTCGCCGGGGGCGAGCTCGTGGCCGGCGACGGTCACGCTGCGGCCCGCGCGGACGGCCGCCGCCACCTCCCTCGCATCGAGGGCGGCGAGGGCGGAGCGCACCGCCCCCACCTCGCGCCCGAGTCGCGGGCCGAGCACGGGCAGGTTCGGCTTCACATCGAAGGTGACGATGCCCGACTCGTCCTCGAGCACGGCCAGCGCCTTCACGTTGAGTTCCTCCAGCAGGAGCGCCTCGTTGCGCACGAGCACGCCCGCCTCGGCGCCGTCGCGCGGCCGGACGAGCACCTCCGCGAGGGGCTGGCGCACCTTGATCGCGGCCTTCGCCCGCGCCGCGCGCCCCATCGAGGCGACGCGCTTCACGAGCTGCGTCTCCGCGTTCAGCGACTCGTCGATGAAGACGTCGCCGCCGGGGACGAGTGCGACCGGCTCGGGCCAGTCGGCGAGGTGCACGCTCTCGGGGGCGTCCCCGTCGAGCGACCGTGCGAGGTTCCCCCAGAGCTCCTCCGCGAGGAACGGGGTGAAGGGCGCGAGCAGCCGCGCGACCGTCGTCAGGGCCGTGTGCAGGGTGAAGTAGGCGCTGCGCTTGTCCGCCTCCGCCCCCGAGACGCCCCGCCAGAAGCGCCGGCGCGAGCGCCGCACGTACCAGTTCGAGAGGTCGTCCACGAACGCCTCGATGGCGCGAGCGGCGACCGTCGGGTCGTAGTCGTCGAGCCCGGCGGTGACGCGCTCGGTGAGGGCGTTCAGCTCGCTCAGGAGCCAGCGGTCGAGCTCGGGCGGCTCGCCCTCGGGGCGCTCGCGCGGGTCGAGCCCGTCGATGTTCGCGTAGCTCACGAAGAAGCTGTAGACGTTCCAGAGAGTCAACTGGAAGCGGCGCAGGCTTTCGTTCATGAGGCGCACGCTGAAGCGCCGCGAGGAGCCCACCGGCGCCGAGGCGTAGATGTACCAGCGCACGGCGTCGGCGCCGAGCTCGTCCAGCAGGTCGAAGGGCTCGAGCACGTTGCCCCGGCTCTTCGACATCTTGTTGCCCTGCTCGTCGAGGATGTGGCCGTGGCAGATGACGTTGCGGTAGCTGATCTCCTCGGGCGTCGCCTCCGCCGCGTTCAGCAGCGAGGCCTCCGCGTGCAGCGTGTAGAACCAGCCGCGCGTCTGGTCGATCGCCTCGCAGATGAAGTCGGCGGGGAAGGCACGGTCGAACTCGTCCCGGTTCTCGAAGGGGTAGTGCCACTGCGCGTAGGGCATGGCCCCGCTGTCGAACCAGGCGTCGGCGACCTCGGGGACGCGGCGCATCTCGGCGCCGCAGCCGCCCGCGTCGCAGCGCAGGGCGATCGCGTCGATGTAGGGCCGGTGGAGGTCGTCCATGGCCTCGGCGGCGGCGCGATCGATGGCGCGCTCGGCCAGCTCCGCGCGCGAGCCCACGACGGTCACGTTCGCGCACTCGCCGCAGACCCAGAACGGCAGGGGCGTGCCCCAGTAGCGCTCGCGGCTGACCGCCCAGTCGATGTTGTTCTCGAGCCAGTTGCCGAAGCGCCCGCGCTTGATGTGGTCGGGCTGCCAGTTGATGCGGTCGTTCCCCGAGAGGAGGCGGTCACGCACCCGCGTCGTGCGGATGTACCAGCTCGGCTTGGCGTAGTAGAGCAGGGGCGAATCGCAGCGCCAGCAGAACGGGTAGGTGTGGGTGATGCGCTCGCTGCGGAGGAGCAGCCCGCGCTCGTCGAGGTCGCGGATGACCTCGCGGTCGGCGTCCTTGGCGAAGGCGCCGGCGCCGGGCAGGCCGCTGGCCATCGTGCCGTGCGTATCGATGGGCTGGGCGAAGAGCAGGCCGTGCTCGCGTCCGTCCTCGAAGTCCTCGCCACCGAACGCCGGGGCGATGTGCACGATGCCGGTGCCGTCCTCGAGCGAGACGTGCCCGGCGGCCAGCACGCGGCGGAGGCCTTCCGTCGGCTCCCCCGGCTCGAGGGGGCGCAGGTGGCCGTCCTCGCCAAAGCGGCGGACCGTCGCCTCGAGCGTCTCGGGGCGGTACAGGGGCTCGTACACCAGCCCCACCAGGTCCGACCCCCGGAACGTGCGCAGCGCCGAGGGCGCCTCGCCGAGCACGGACTCCGCGAGCGCCTCCGCGACGATGAGGCGCTCGCCCTCGTGCTCGTAGAGGCCGTAGGCCGCGTCCTCCATCACGGCGAGGGCGGTGTTGCCGGGGAGGGTCCAGGGCGTGGTCGTCCAGGCGACGATGCTGGTCGCGGGTCCGTCGGCGAGCCCGACACGGCCGCGGGACTCAGCCGGCAGCCGGAACTTGATGTAGACGCTCGGGTCGGGCACGTCGTCGCGGTAGCCCTGCGAGAGCTCGTGGTCGCTCAGGCTGGTCTCGCAGCGGGGGCAGTGGGGCGTGCTGCGGTAGTCCTGGTAGACGAGCCCGTGGTCCCAGAGCTGCTTGAAGATCCACCAACAGGACTCAATGTAGTCGTTGTCGTAGGTGACGTACGGGTTCTCCATGTCGGCCCAGAAGGCGATGCGCTCGGTCAGCGCCTCGAAGTCGCCCACGTAGCGGTTGACGCTCTCGCGGCACTGGGCGTTGAAGCGGTCGATGCCGTAGGCCTCGATCTCGGGCTTCGAGCTGAGCCCCAGCTCCTTCTCGACCTCGATCTCGACGGGCAGGCCGTGGGTGTCCCAGCCGGCCTTGCGGGGCACGCGGTAGCCGCGCATCGTCTTGTAACGCGCGAACAGGTCCTTGATGACGCGGGGCATGATGTGGTGCACGCCGGGACGGCCGTTCGCCGTCGGGGGCCCCTCGTAGAACACGAAGAGGTTGTCCTCGGGGCGCTCCTCGATGCTGCGGCGGAACACGTCGTGTTCGCGCCAGAACTCGAGGATGCCGGTCTCGAGCTCGGGAAAGCTGACGCTGGGGTCGACGGGTCTGAAGAGCTGGGACACTTCGGGCCTCCCGGGCGAGGGTTGCCGGGACGGGCACGAAAAACGCCCGTCCCGCACCAGGGACGGGCGCGATGCCCGCGGTACCACCCTGCTTCCCGCACGAGGCGGGCCCTCTGCGGAGCGCCATCACGCTCCCGCCCTCGCTAACGGGGGGCCTCCGTCCGGGTCTACTGGCCGGCGGGGCCGGCGTTCGGCCGGAAGCTCGGGAGGGATGTTCGCGTCTCCCTGCAGCGCCCCCTCACACCAACCGGGGCTCGCTGAGCGCAGGAACGGGACGCTACTCGTCTCCGTCGTCGCCTCTATCCGCTAGTGAAACAGCGCCCCGCGAACGGGTCAAACACGCTCCCGTGCGGGTGGCCTAGAAGTTCTGCAGCGAATACTCCGCCGCGCCCAGGCTGACCCCGAAGCCCATGATCACCAGCGTCAGGATCAGCCCCGTAATGCTCAGCACCATCGAGGTGACGCGTAGGCGCCGCACCTCTTTGTCGGACACGGCCCCGCCGCGAGCCTGCTCCTCCATCGCGTCCACCTGGCTCGGGCCCACCACGAACATGTGCAGCCCCGTCAGCACGACCATCACCACCAGCAAAACCATCTTGATGACGAACACGACGCCGTAGCGGAGATCGAGGAAGCCGACCGCGTCGCCAACGCTGTGGTAGTCGCGCCAGGTCATGATCAGGTAGGTCCCGCCGATGAGGATGAGCAGGAGCCCGATGCCGCCGATCCAGCCGAAGCGCGTCGTGATGGTGCGCATGGCGGCCACGCGCGTGGACAGGTCCTCGATGCGGCGCGAGGCGGGCACCCAGGCGAAGGCCAGGAAGAACTGCGGCCCCACGAACAGGGCGATGCCGAGGACGTGCAGCCACACGGCGGCGATGTGCAGGAAGTTCTCCACGATTGGTCCTCCCGGGCGCGCTCTGGCATTGCGAGCTTAGGCGCGCCTCCCGCGGAAGCGCAACGCTCGCGCTTCGCTCCTCAGCCGGAGGCGGCCTCGGCGGCGTCCACCGCGGCGGGCGCGAGCAGGCGCTCGCGCACCCAGCGCGCCGTCCCCACCGGCCGCGCGAAGGTCAGCTCGTGCCCGGCGCCGTGGGCGATGCGCAGCGACCAGCCCCGTTCCCGTGAGAGGTCGACCACGGGTTCGAGGGGTGTGACGCGGTCCCTGTCGCCGTGGATCAGGGCAACGGGCGTCGTGACCTCGGGGGCCAGCCGCCGCGCGTGGCCGGAGAAGACGATGTCCTCCATGCCCCCTCGGTGGGCGTCCGGGGTGTGGTCGAACATGTCGAGGACCATGGGGAGGGGGTAGTCCGGCTTCAGGAGGTGGGCTACCGGCGCCCACAGGTGGCGCAGGACGTGCGCCGGCCTGCAGATGACGAGGTGCCCCTTCCCCGGGTTCCGCATGTAGCCGTCGCGAGAAGCGCTGCGGGCGCCGATGAAGTCCAGTCCCTCATCGATGGTGTCGAAGACCGGCAGCCCGGCGAGGCCCACGCGCGCGAATCGCCCGGGGTGGCGCTGCGCCACCCCCAGGGCCAGGAGGGCGCCCATCGAGTGGCCCAGCAGGTAGTCCGGCTGGAACGCCTCGACCACCCCGTCGAGCGCCTCCGCCACCCCCGTGAGGGTGTAGTCGGCGGGGTCGGGCACGTTCCCGTAGCCGGGAAGGACGGGCGCATAGGTGTCCGCCTCCCCGTCCAGCTCGCGCTGCAGGGGCGCCCAGGCGTCGGGGTTGGAGAGGTAGCCGTGGATGAGGAGGATGCGCGGCGGCATCAGCCGCCTCCCGTGTTATCCCGACGCGCGAAGGCGGCCTGCGCCTCTTCGTGCGAGATGAGGGAGAACTCGGCCTTCGATGCGCAGCAGATGCGGTCCTCGGCGTCCCGCAGCTCGGCGGTGGTCGCCGCACGGCGCTGCGCGATCTCCGAGATCCAGGCGGTGACGATGTAGGGCTGCTCCGGCCGCACGATGCGCGAGTACTCGACCTCCCCCCGCCGCGTGAGCCCGAAGGAGCCGCTGAGGACGTTCACCGCCCAGGCCATGGCGTCGTCGAGGATGGCCCCCACCACCCCGCCGTGGACAACCCCCGGGGCGCCCTCGTGGGCGGCGCTGGGCGTGTACTCGGCCACCACGCGCCCCACGTCCTCCTCGAGATAGTAGGCGATGTGCAGGCCTGCCTCGTTGGCGGGATCGCAGACGAAGCAACAGGTCTCGACGGCGAGGTCGTCGCGCGTCAGTCGGCGGCGTGGCATGGCAACGCTCCTTTCGTAGTCTAGCAACCGCCCTCGCGAGCCGGTGTGAAGCCGCACACGTCGCTGCGTCTGGTCCGTGGGCCGTCGCCGGTCGTAGCATGATCCCCGAGAGCGGAGGGCGGAGCGCGCCATGAACGAAGACGAACGGGAGAGCCTGGCCCGCAAATCGCGGGCCGATCGCGTGCTGGAGCGCGCGGCCTCGGAGCTGGAGATCCTGCTGAAGGAAGCGAGCGCGGCCCTCCGCCCCTTCCCCTCCTTCCCCAACGCCTTCTTCACGAACGCCATCGAGTGCGACCCCGGTCCCGCCGGCGACCCCGAACGCGGCTGCGTCGTCGTGGGCGAGGACGGCGAGCTCTACGAGCTCGAGTTCGGTGTCGACCACGACGCCGTCGAGCTGACCGGCTCCTGGGATCCGGTGACCGCTCGCAAGGAGGAGACGCGCAAGCTCGACCTCCATCCCCGGGACTACGTGGTCTACGCCTACAGCGGCCTCCTGGCCGTCACCGAAGCGCTGCTGGAACGCGCGGCGGAGGCCGAGGGCGCCGGCAAGGAGGAGTCGTGAGGGGGCTGCTGCGGGGCCTCCTCGTGCTTGCGGCGGTGGGGGCGGCGGCGGCCGCCGTCTGGAGGCTGCTGGCCCGCCGGGGGGAGCGTGCCCTGCCCGAGCGTGAGTGGGCCTACGCAGGGGCATCGGAGCCGGAGTTGGTCATCGGCGGGGATCGCATGCGCACCGCCTCCAGCTACCTCGACGAGGGGAACGTCTACTTCAACGTGGGCCAGTTCGAGCTCGCCATCGAGCGCTACACGCGCGCCCTGAAGGAGGCCCCAGACCTGCCGGGCGCCCTCTACAACCGCGCCCACGCCCACACCCGCCTGGGCGAGTTCGACGAAGCCCTCGCCGACTACGACGCCACCCTCGCGCTGACGCCCGACGACCCGGATGCCCTCAACAACCGGGGCATGCTGCGCCTCTACCGTTCCGAGCCCGAGGAGGCGCTGGCCGACTTCGAGCGCGCGCTGGCGCTCAACCCCGCTGACGCGACCGTCGTGGCGAACCGCGGGCAGGCGCAGCTCGAGACATCCGCCTACGCGGACGCCCTCGCCAGCTTCGACGAGGCCGCGCGGCTGGCTTCCGGAGACGCCGCCTCGCACTACGGCGCGGCGCAGGCCGCCGCCGGTCTGGGCGAGCGCGAGGTCGCCCTCGGCCACCTGCGGGACGCGATCGACCTGCAACCGGACTACGCCGCCCAGGCTGCGGGCGACGCGAGACTGGCGCTGCTCGATGGCGACGACGAGTTCATGCGGCTGCTACGCCACCACGGGGAGGAATAACCGATGCCCGCCACCCGCTACGTCCTGTTCTACGACTACGTCGAGAACGTCCTCGAGAAGCGCGCCCCCTTCCGCGGCGACCACCTCGCCCTCGCGAACGAGTACCGCGAGCGCGGCGAGCTGCTGATGGCCGGCGCCTTCGCCGACCCCGTCGACGGCGCCGCCTTCGTCTTCGCCGTGGACGACCCGGCTCGCGTCGAGGCCTTCGTGGCGGCCGATCCGTACGTCGCCAACGGGCTCGTGCCCTCGTGGCGCATCCGCGAGTGGACGGTGGTCATCGGCGCGGATTAGGCGCTACTGGCCCTTGCCCCAGCAGGCGAGGTCGCCGCTGTCAACGATGGTGCAGGTGTGCCTGACGCCGGACGTGTGGTGCGTGCCGGCAGAAACTGGATGTGAAGTCGCGCCCTGCGCCGGGGGAGGCTGGCCTCCGCTCGCCGCTTGGCGCTCATGTCACCAGCACGGCGAACAGCGCCAACACCACCAAGGCGCCCACGCCTGTGGCAAGGGTGAAAAGGGTTGCGCGCAGGGCGCCTCTGGGTCCCCCGTGCTCCCCCGTCGCGCGCTGGGCACCCAAAAGACGCTGCCCCACGAGCGCAGCGCTTAGATACTGCGCGACGAGCGTAACGCTTACGAGCAGGGCGCACCGCATCCCCTCGCCAAGGCCATTCCTCCAGTGCACCTCCCCACCATAGCGTCCCGACTCTAGGCGCGCGGTTCCAGGCCGAAGGCTTCCGCGAGCAGCTCGTACGATCGCAGGCGCGCCGCGTAGTCGTAGGTGATGGTCACGACGACGAAGTCGTCGACGCCGTAGCGTTCGCCCATGGTCAGCAGGCGTTCGCGCACCTGCTCCGGATTCCCGTAGATGGAGCGGCGCTTGAGCACCTCCAGGTACTCGCGCTCGGGCTCGGTGTAGTTGAAGGCGAGGGCCTCCTCGGGCGGGGGAATGCCGCCACGGCCATCGGCGCCCATCAGCCGCCAGCCCCAGCGGCTCCAGCTCAGGAACTCCGCCTCCTCCTCGGTCTCCGCCACGAGCGCCGAGACCGCCATCGAGGCGCGCGGCTCGTTCGCCACGGGCGAGGGCGCGAAGAGCTTCCGGTAGGCGTCGAGGGCGGTATCGGCGCGGTGCGAGTTGATGAAGTGGGCGTAGCAGAAGGGCCAGCCCAGCTCGGCCGCGTAGCCCGCGCTTACGTCGCTCGAGCCGAGCAGCCAGAGGGCGGGCATGGCCTCCGGGCGGGGCATCGCCCTGATGCCGTGGTACTCGTGGTCGGGCGGGAAGTCGTCCGCGAGGAACCCGTACAGATCGAGGAGCTGGTTGGGGAACTCGCGCAGGTCCATGGGCACGCCGCTCGGGGCCAGCGCCCGCGCCGTGCGCGCGTCGCTGCCGGGCGCCCGCCCGATGCCGAGGTCGATGCGCCCCGGGTGGAGCGTCTCCAGCAACCGGAACGCCTCCGCCACCTTGAGGGCGCTGTAGTGCGGCAGCATCACCCCGCCCGAGCCCACGTGGATGTGCTCCGTCTGCGAAGCGATGTGGCCGATGAGCACCTCCGGGGCGGTGGAGGCGAGGGCGGACGTGTTGTGGTGCTCGGCCACCCAGTAGCGCTCATACCCGAGGCGGTCGGCGAGCTGCGCCAGGCGCACGGTCTCGGCGAGGGCGTCGGCGGGGGTGGCCCCACGGCGCACGGGTGACTGGTCGAGGACGCTCAGCGTGGTCATGGCGGCGGTGCGGGCGTGGCCCCCTCCGGCACCTCGCGGGCTTCGTCGGTGGAGCGCTTGCGGCCGACGCCCTCGGGCAGGGGCGTACGCCGCAGCCTGCCCGTGAGGCGGTCCGCTTCCGCCTGCGAGATCCGGCCTTCCGCCACGAGCGTCGCTGCCCGCACGGGCGAGAGCTCGGCCTGGGGCAGCACGTCGATGCGCAGGTTGCGGAAGCGCGGCACCGCCACGAAGGCGATCGCCAGCACCACGAGGAGCAGCGCCGAGGCGAGCCGCACCGTATCCGGGGCGCCGATGCTGTCCGCCGCGAAGGTGAGTGGCAGCACGCCGATCGGCATTACCCCGAACGACATCATCATGATCGACATCACGCGGCCCCGAAGTTCCTCCGGCGCGATCGTCTGTACGGCCGTGTTGTTGGCCGACATGAAGAGCATCTGCCCGATGTTACTGGCCGCCATGAAGACGAGCCCCAGCACGAAGATCGTGGTCGAACCGAAGGCGATCAGGAAGCC
Organism: uncultured Anaerolineaceae bacterium; assembly: GCA_964389725.1. Lineage (GTDB taxonomy): Bacteria > Chloroflexota > Dehalococcoidia > Tepidiformales > Tepidiformaceae > UBA2991. The sequence goes on along the minus strand of CAYMDV010000005.1, from coordinate 61,668 downwards.
CGCCATGATCACGGCCCCCACGAACATGATCTGCCCCTTGTTCGGGAGCCGGTCGAAGTTGGCGGAGACGATCGTGCCGATGAGGCCGCCGACCCCTCCCGCGGCCATCAGCAGGCCGAAGCCGAACCCCCCGGTCTGCCCGAAGATGTCCTCCGCGAAGATGGGGAGCATCACCTGCACAGGGAAGGCGAAGAAGGGCATCAGCATGCCGGCCACGAGCAGCATCATGATGACGGGAGTCGCGGCCGCGTACTTGAACCCGCCGACGAGCCCATCGACGAAGCTCTCGCCCTCCTCCTTGTCCGCCTGCATGCCGTGGCTGGGCAGGCGGAACTCGGAGGCGACGGCGACCGTGAAGAGGCAGAACGTCAGCAGGTAGACCCAGCCCACGCCCGCGTCCTGCCCGGGGAGGATGGCGCCGAGCGGGGCGATCAGCAGGCCCGCCATCGCGGGCGCGATGATGCGCGTCAGGTTCATCCCGCTCATCTGCAGGGAGATGGCGTTCATCAGCTTGTGCTGGGGCACCAGCTGGGGCACGAGCGCCTGCCGCGCGGGCATGTTCAACGAGAAGATCGTGCCCGCCGAGAAGGCCAGCACGAAGAGGTACCAGAACGCCATGAGGTCCGTGAGGATGAGGACCGTCGTCAGGAGGCTGACGAGGGCCGCCGCCGTCTGCGTCACGATGAGCAACGTGCGTTTGTTCACGCGGTCGGCGATGAGCCCCCCGAGCGGCGCCACGAAGATCATCGGGATGGAGGCTCCGAGCGTCACCAGCCCCAGCTTCGAGGCCTGCCCGCCGGAGAGGTCGTAGGCGAGTTGCGCGCGCAGCACGAACTGCATCTGCATGGCCATGAAGAAGGCGGAGTTTCCGGCGAAGTACCAGGCGAACTCCCGCTCCTGGAGCGATGAGAGGGTTCGGCTCACGGCGTTGGCTTCGCCGAAGGTGACGTTGCTGCGGATCACCGGCGAGGGCTCGGGCTGCTGGGCGAGGGCATGAAAGTCGAGTGTGACACGCGCCGCCACAGCGCACCATTCACACGACGACGGCGGTCAGGATCGCCTCCGCGGGGTCCCCGGCCTCGCCCGTCTCAACGAGCACCGTGCGCCCCGCGACCATCTCGCCCGCTGGCAGGGCGCGGCTCACGGCCACGCCCGTCAGCTCCATCGAGGCGGACCCCTGGAGCCGCACCACCGCCCGCCACGCGGTCGCATCGAAACGCACCAGCCGTCCGCGCAGGGCCGCCATCAGTCCACCTCCCCCAGGCCGAGGATGGAGTCGTAGCGCGGACGGGCGCCGGGACGGCGGCTGTACTCCATCCCCAGCTCGACCACGCGATAGCGGCGCCCGTCCAGCCCGAGGGCCGCGTCGGTCACCGCGATCGCATCGAACAGCTCCTGCCCGGCTTGGAACGGGGCCACGAGCACCCCCGCCCGCCGTTCGCGCTGCTCCCGCTCGAGGGCGGCCGCCGCGTCGTCGAGCGCTTCCGCGGAACCGGCGTCGAGGTTGCGCAGGAGGCGCAGCCGCTGGCCGTCCCGGTAGATGCTTGCGAAGTCGTGGACGTCGGCGTCGCTCGCGGATCCCTGTGCGCGGACCCAGTTCGCCCCGGGCGCCTCCTCCCGGAGGCTGACACTGCTGGTGGGGTGGCTGGCGGGGCCGTAGCGCTCGACGATCGCGTCGGCGGGGACGGCGACGGCGAGCAAGTCGCCGTCGGGGTAGACGGCCACGCGGCTGGTGCCCAGCAGCCGTCGCGCGACGGAGAGGCCGGACTCGCCGGGCGCCACGGCGAAGGCGGGGCGGCTCCCGGACCAGTCCACGCCCCCCTGCCCCGCGACGGGGATGCCGGCCTTCGCGCAGAGCCGCCAGAAGAGCTGCTCGCGCGAGCGCTCGCCCGCGGCCGTCTGCCACACCTGCGAGGCGCGCCAGGCGGCGAGCCGCTCCCAGTGGCCGGAGCACTCCAGCACGACGCGGGCGCGTCCCTCTCCCCTCTCGCGGGTGATGCGGTCGATGAGGGCGGTCACGGCGAGGCCGTACTCCGGCGCCGCCGCCTCCCCCGACCGGTACCCGGGCGCGATCTCCACGGTCCGGCCCGGGGCGAGCCCGGCAAGCCCCCCGTCGGAGTCGTCGAGCACGACGCGGGCGCGCGCGGCGAAGGACGCCAGCCGCCAGGAGGCCTCGACGAGCCGTTCGCTCACATCGAGGCTGCCCGGGAGGCGCGCGTGCCAGACGCCGTCGGGCGTGGCGCCCCAGGCGGTGCCGGCGTCGGGCGTCGCGACGGCGAGGCCGTGGGCGGAGGTCGCTTCGTGCGGCTCCGGTTCCGACCAGTGCTCGGGATTCCCGCCGACGAGGGCGGGTGGATGGCTCGTGTAGACGCGCGCGGCCGGCTGGCCGCCCGCGTCTCGCGCGGCGAAGACCGCCCGCTGTCCGGAACCGCCGGGCTGGAAGATGCCCGGCCCGCCGAACTCGCGCGCGGACGACGCGTCCGACTCCGCGACGACGTTGAGCCCCGACCAGGCGTCCTCGGGAAAGACGGTGTCGCCGAGGAAGGCCGACCAGGCGTGCTTTCGCCCCGAGGGCGCGGCGCGACCGGTCACGATGAGCCGGTAGTCCGAGCCGTCGTGCGTCGCGGCCACGCCCGTGAGGGCGGAAACGCTCGCGCCCCGGTTCCAGGCGACCCCCGCCGCGTCCCAGCTCCCGCCCCGGCGGCGGAGGCGCTTCAGGACGCTCGTCCCCTGCGTGTAGAAGGCGCAGGCGTCGCCGTCGGAGGCGCGCACCGCGATGGCCACCCAGCCGATGGCGGCGCTCTCCCGGACGAGGGTCCGGGCCGCCGACCAGGTCGCGCCGGCGTCGGTGCTGCGCCGCAGGACCAGCGCCCGTCCGCCGCTCGCCACCGAGAGGAGCAGCACCTCGCTGCTGCGCGCGCCCAGGGCGACGCCCGTCCCCGCCTCGGCCTGGCCGAGGGAGGTCCAGGTACCCCACGCCGACCCCGGGCCGGGGTTCGCGACGCGTGAGACCGAGAGGGCGCCGCCGTCGTTGCGGGCGCGGATGACTGCCCCTTCGCCGGTGACCGCTAGGGCATGGGGGCAGTCGGCTTCCTCGCCCCGGTAGCGGCGTTCCCACGGCAGGATGGGCACGCCCCAGCGCTCCCCGCGCACGATCGCGCGGACGTGGGGCACGCGGTCACGGCCGCGCTGGTGGCGCTTCAGGCTGGCGGAGATCGGCTTCATGCGGCGTGAGCGTGGAGCACCGCGCGCGCACCTCCGAGGGGTTCATGTCGCCCTGCTACGATGGCGCCGTGCTCGGTGGCGGGGATGGCGCGGCGCACCCGGTGCGGTTCGAGGTGGAGCCGGCCTACGCGGGAAGGCGGCGGCTCTCGGGATTCCTGCGGTTCCTCTTCGCGCTGCCCCACCTCGTGTTCACGGGCGGTCCCTCGCTCCTCGGGACGCTCCTCTCGCCCCTGCTGATCGTGGCGGGGCTGGCGCCCCTCACCATCCCCCTCTCAGTGGGGGCCTTCGGCGTGATCACGGCGCTGGCCACCATCGTGGCGTGGCTGGTGATCCTCGTCACGGGCCGTCACCCCCGCGACCTGCGCGAGGTCGCGGTCTTCTATTTGGGCTGGCGGGCGAAGGTGGTCGCCTACGCCCTCCTGCTGCGCGACGACTACCCCTCCTTCGGCTCCGGCGGCTACACCGCGACCCTCGTCCTTCCCCCGCCCCTCGCCACCCGCGACCGCTTCAGCGTGGCCCTGCGACTGCCGCTGCTGCTTCCGCACCTCCCGGCGCTGGCCTTCCTCAACGCCGCCCTCACGGCCATCAGCGTCGTTGCCTGGCTCGCGGTTGCGCTCTTCGGGCGCTACCCGCGGCCGCTCTACGACTTCAGCGCCGCCGTCGCCGGGTACTCGCTACGGCTGGAGGCGTATCTGCTCCTGATCCACGACGTGTTCCCGCCCTTCCGCCTGGACTGACGCGGAAGGCGCGAGCTAGACCTCGACCATCTCGACCAGCGCGACCTCCGCGCCCGTGGGGGCGATGCGCGTCACGAGGGTTCGCCCCGACATGCCGGCGGACTCGAGGGTGTCGAGCATCGCCTTCGCCACGTCGCGGCTGATCGGCTCGGGGGTGAAGGCGGCGACGCTGCTGCCGGCGCCGCTCAGCCAGGCTGCGTGCGCACCCGCGCCCTTGGCGGCATCGAACACGTCGTAGAGCGGCGGGAAGAGGGCGGAGCGCTGGCGCTGGTGGAAGCGGTCCTGCGTGGCCTCGTCGAGCAGGTCCGTGCGGCCCGCCGCCAGCGCCGCCACGAGCAGCCCCAGGCGGCTGCTCGTGTGGATGGCGTCCCGGCGGCTGTAGCTATCGGGCAGAAGGCGGCGCGCCTCCTTCGTCGGCATCGAGTGGTCGGGGATGAGGAGCGCGACCTGGAGGTCGCTCGGGTAGCGGCAACGCACGCGGGCGAAACCGTCGTCGGTCTCGACGCAGGCCTGCACGCCGCCGAAGAGCGCCGGGCAGGCGTTGTCGACGTGCCCCTCGAGGTCGGCCGCGAGGGCGAGGCAGGCGTCCTCGTCCAGGGGGTGGCCCTCCCGTTCATTCACCGCGAGCACGCCCGCGACGCGCGCCACGGCGCTCGCGCCCAGCCCCCGCCCCAACGGGATGGCGACGGTGTAGCGCGCCGCGAGCCCCGCCGGGCTCGGCCGCCCGATGCGCTCGTAGGCGGCGCGCGCGGCGGAGAGCACCATCTTCTCGCCCACGTCGCTCGTGGGGATCTGCTCGGCCTCGCTGAAGGTCACCGTGATCGAGGCGAACAGGTCGAGCGCCAGCCCGAGGCAGTCGAAGCCGGTGCCGACGTTGGCGCTCGTAGCGGGAACGCGAACCGTGACTGCTGTGCCTTCCATGTGCCCTGCGCCTCCGGGGGAGCTATCGATCGTAGCACCTGCCTCCGAGCGCGCGAACCGGGCGGACGCTACGATCGTCCCCATGAGCGAGCCCCGCCCCGCCATCGCCCCGGAGAGCCTGGCCGACATCGAGCGCGCCCTCCTCGGGGTGCTCTGCGTGGGCCTTCCCCCCGCCCGCGCCGCCGGCAGCGACGCCTTCCGCGTCGACTACGTGACCGCGCGCGTGCTGGGGCTGTTCGAGGGCGAGGCGGAGCGGCACCTCGCCGGCGAGCGTGTCACCGTCGCCTTCCGCGACCAGCTGCGAGAGGCGATCGCGGCACTCTCGGAGGCGGGCATCCTCGCCGACCAGCCTCCGGGCATGCCCGCCGCCCCCGGCGGCTACGAGGAGGGGCTGGCGATCGATGTGGTCGAGCCCGACGCCCACCCGACGGTCGTCGACCGGCACCTCGCGCAGGAGTGCATGGAGGCGCTCTTCCAGGTGAAGGCCGTCTACCCGTACCTGATGGAGCGGTACTCGGCCAGCGGCGAGGTGTGGCGCCGGCTGCGCGCGGAAGGCTACGGCGAGTACCGGCAGTAAACTGATGCGATGGCCCCAGTGATCACCCTCCGCCAGGAACACCTCGACGCGATGATCGCGCACGCCCTCGAGGATGCGCCCAACGAGTGCTGCGGCATCGTCGGCGCGCGCGAGGGCGTCGTCACGGCCCTGCACCGCGCCATCAACGCCGAGGCGAGCCCCTACCGCTTCAGCATCGACTTCCGCGAGCAGCGCCGCATCGAGGAGGCGCTCGACGAGGCGGGTGACACGCTCGCCGGGTTCTACCACTCGCACACGGGCAGCCCCGCCCGTCCCAGCCCCACCGACATCCGCATGATGAACACCTTCTTCGGGCCGCCCTTCGTGCACTTCGTCGTCAGCATCGCCAACCGCGAACGCCCCGACGTGCGCGTCTTCCACATCGAGGACGGCGAGGCGACGGAGCAGGAGTTCACCCTCGAGCCGTAGGAGGTCCGCCATCTCCGGCTCCCCCGACCCCACCGGGCGCGCCTGCCCCTCCCCCTGCCTGACCCTGCGCGGGCGCACCTTCGAGTGGGGCGCGCGCACCTACCTGATGGCCATCGTGAACGTCACGCCCGATTCCTTCAGCGGCGACGGCATCGGGGAGGACGCGCGGGCCGCGGCCGCGCTCGCGCGGACGTTCGAGGAGACGGGCGCCGACATCATCGACGTCGGGGCGGAGTCGACGCGCCCCGACGCCACGCCCGTGACCCCTGCCGAGGAAGCGGCGCGGGCGATCCCCGCCGTCGCCGCTATCCGCGCCGCCACCGACCTGCCCATCTCCATCGATACGCAGCACGCCGAGGTCGCCGAGGCCGCCCTCGCGGCGGGCGCCGACATCGTCAACGACATCAACGGCCTGCGCGCGGACGCGGCCATGGCGGGGGTGGTGGCGAGGCACGGGGCCGCGCTCGTCGCGATGCATAACCAGCGCGGGCGACCGCCCGGCGATGTGGTTTCGAACGTGCTGGCGGGGTGGGAGGAGAGCCTGCGGCTCGCCGGGGAGGCGGGTATCCCCCGCGAACGCATCATCCTCGACCCCGGCTTCGGCTTCGGCTGGACCCCCGAGGAGAACCTTCAGATAGTGCGCCGCCTCGACGAGCTGGCCGCAGCCGGCCAGCCCCTGCTCCTGGGCCCCTCGCGCAAGTCGACGCTGGGGCTGGTGCTCGATGCGCCCGTGGAGGAGCGGCTGGAGGGGACGGCGGCGGCGGTCGCCATCGCCATCGCGAAGGGCGTCGATGTCGTGCGCGTCCACGATGTAGCCGAGATGCGGAGGGTGGCGGCGGTTGCCGACGCCATCAGCCGGGGCCGCTGGCGGTCGCCGTGAGCGAGGCGATCCTGGCGCTCGGCTCCAACCTCGGCGATCGACCCGCCAACCTGCAGGCCGCCCTCGACCTGCTCGCCGGGCGCGGCGCCCGGGCCGTGCGCGTCTCCTCTGTCTGGGAGACGCCCCCCGTCCCCGCCGACCAGCCCCGCTACCTGAACGCCGCCGCCGCCGTGGAGACGGCGCTTTCCCCCGGGGAGCTGCTGGGCGTGGCCAAGGAGGTCGAGCGGCTGCTGGGCAGGCGCCCGACCGGCCACTGGCGGCCCCGCCCCATCGACATCGACGTGCTCTTCTGCGGTGATCGCGAGGTCTCAACGGAGTCGCTGACGGTGCCCCACCCCCGCATCGCCGAGCGCGCCTTCGTGCTGCTCCCCCTCTCCGAGATCGCGGACGGCCCCCTGCCGGTCCTGGGGCGAAGCGCGGCGGCGCTTCTCGCGGGGCTCGACACGGGTGGGCACGTGCGCACGGGCGTGCCCCTGCGAATCCCGGACTAGCAGCAGGGAGGGGTCAGACCCAGGGGTGGTCGTCCATGTGGGCGCCGCCGGTGAGCTGCACGAGCGCCCCCCAGGCGGCCAGCCCGGCCACCGGCACGAGGACAAGCGCGGCCGGCGCGAACCACCAGCTGAAGCCGAGGGAGAAGACCAGCCCGGCGATGGCCAGCGCCGCCAGCAGGAGCAGGGCGGCGCCATTCGCGACCTGGGTCCAGTGCAGGGGCTGGTCGTAGGCGGGGGGCGGCTCGGCGCCGGGCGGGGGGTGGCTCATGCCTCGCGCAGCTCCGGGGGCAGCAGGTTGGGGATGCCGTCCTCGATCGGGAAAGCCTCGCCGCAGGCCGCGCAGGAGAGTGTGCCGCTCACGATGTCGTCCCCGTCCTCCTCCGCCACCGCCAGCGTCAGCTCGCCCCTGCACAGGGGGCAGGCGAGGAGGTCCAGCAGGTCGGGCCGCATGGCGCCATTGTAGGCACGGCCCGGCAAGGCGCCCTTACATCTGGAGCGAGGGGCCTGTCGTAGCATGGATCAATCGTGAACTGGGTCTCACTGGTCATCCTCGTGATCGTGGCGCTGCTCACCTGGAGGGCCTTCCGCCGGGGCTTCCTGCGCGAGCTGGTGGGCCTGGCGGCGCTCATCCTGGCCGTCCCCGTGGCCGGCGTTTTCTACGACGACATGGTGCCCAAGGTCGAGCCCATCATCGATAACGCCCTCGCCTCGGCGCTTGTCTCCTTCGCCGCCATCTTCCTCGGCGTGATCGTGGCCGGGCAGCTCATCGGCTACCTGCTGCGCCGCAGCGTCGATGTGCTCAACCTCGGTGGGCTCGATCGGGCCCTGGGGGCGACCTTCGGCTTTCTCCAGGGAGCGCTGCTCTGTCAGGTGGCGCTCGTCGCGCTCGTCATCTTCCCCCAGCCCGATCTACGCGAGCACATTGAGGACTCCGTCATCGCGACCGAGCTGCTCGACACGGCGCCCATCGTCCTCGCCATCCTGCCCGACCAGTTCCACGAAGCCGTCGACCTCTTCTTGGAGAGCATCGAGCTGCTGGAGAACGTCGACCTCGATGACCTCGACTCCGGTCCGTAAAGGGGGTCGGCGGACCGCTGCCGTATCATCCCGCCGACCACAGCGCCGATCGCCTGGAGGCACCCATGCTGATGACGACCTCGGAAATCGTGGCGGGCCGCGAGATCGTGGAGACGCTGGGCGTCGTGACCGCGAACTCCGTGCGCGCCCGGAACATCGGACGCGACATCCTGGCCGGGCTCAGGAGCATCGCCGGCGGCCCCATCGAGGCCTACCGCGAGCTCTTGTCGGAATCGCGAGAGGAGGCGCTGGCGCGGCTCTCGACCGAGGCGCAGGCCATGGGCGCCGACGCCGTCGTGGCCCTGCGGCTCTCCACCGCCGAGGTCATGCAGGGTGCGGCCGAAATACTGGCTTACGGAACCGCCGTAAAACTTCGCTGAATCCCCGCCGGAGGGGGTTGCCTTATACTTTACCGGTACTTTACTTTCGCACACCGGTCGAGGGAGGTCAGGAATGGCCGAGATCATCCGCGCGAGCGAAATGGGATTCTGTATGGGCGTCCGACGCGCCGTGCAGATCATGGAGGACGAGGCTACCCCCGAGCGCCCGATTGCGAGTGCCGGGGAGATCGTCCACAACCCCCATGTCGTCGAAGAACTTGAACGGACGGGTGTGCACCAGCTGCCCGGCCCCGACGAGGTCGAGGGCGACTTCGGCGCCGTCACTGCCGACCGCGTCGGCAACGGGCGCATCGCCATCACCGCCCACGGCGTGGGCGAACGCGTCCTGCACGACCTTGAGGGCGCCGGCCTCGACATCATCGACACCACCTGCCCCGTCGTAACCCGCGCCCAGCGCTACGCCCAGAAGTTCGTGCGCGATAACTGGCACGCGCTCATCTTCGGCGACCCCGGCCACAAGGAGGTGCGGGGCATCATGGGCTGGGCCTTCGATGAGCAGGGCCGCTCCGGCGTCACCATCGTCGAGCACGCCGATATCGAGCACCTGCGCGACGTCATCGACACCTTCCCCGGGGGCTTCCCCAACAAGATTGGGGTCATGGCCCAGACCACCCACAAGATCGACGACTTCGCCCGCTTCGTCGGCAACCTGATGCTGCTGCAGCGCGAGGCCAACTTCGAGATGCACGTCGTCAACACCCTCTGCCACGCCACCACGGGCCAGCAGGCGGCCGCCGCCGAGCTCGCCCACCAGGTCGACGTCATGGTCGTCGTCGGGGGGAAGAAGAGCGCGAACACGCGCCACCTGCGCCAGGTGTGCGAGGCGGAAGGCGCCCGCACCTACCACGTCGAGAGCGCCCACGACCTCGACCCCGCCTGGTTCGCGGGCGCCGGACGGATCGGGCTGACCGCCGGCGCCTCCACGCCCGATAGCTCCATCGACGAGGTGGAGGCGAGACTCCGGGCGCTGGTGGAGGCTGCGTGACGGCCCCGAGCTCTACCCGCCAGGAGGCCGCCTCCGCCACCGCAACCGGTGGCGCAACCAGCCTCGACGTGAGCATCGACCGCAGCGTGAAGCACCTCCTCTCCCTGCAGGCCGAGGACGGGTACTGGTGGGCCGAGCTCGAATCGAACGCGACGATGGCCGCCGAGCACCTCCTCCTGGAGCACTTCCTCGGCACGACCGAGCCGGAGCGTGAGCAGGGCATCGTCCGCTACCTGCTGGGGCTCCAGGGCGAGGACGGCTCCTGGCCCGTCTACTGGGGCGGTCCGGGCGATGTCAGCATCAGCACCGAGGCCTACTTCGCCCTCAAGCTCGCCGGGGTCGACCCCGAGCGGGAGGAGATGAAGCGCGCCCGCTCGTTCATTCGCTCGAAAGGCGGCGTGGCCGCGACCCGCATCTTCACGAAGCTGTGGCTTTCCCTCTTCGGCCAGTTCGATTGGGACGCGCTCCCGGCGATGCCCCCGGAGTCGATCCTGATGCCCGTCTCCTCGCCCCTGAACATCTACATGTTCGCCTCGTGGGCGCGGGCCACGATCGTCGCCATCCTCGTCGTGTGGGCCTACAAGCCCGTTGTCCCCATCCCCGACCACGCCCACGTCGACGAGCTGTTCCTCGACCCCGCCCACCGGCGCTCCATCCACTTCGCACGCGACCGGCAGCCGTTCACCTGGCGCAACGCCTTCCTCGCCATCGACAAGGCCCTGCGCGCCCACGAGCGCCTGCCCTTCAAGCCCCTGCGCAAGTACGCGCTGGAGCAGTGCGAGCGCTGGATCGTCGACCACCAGGAGGCGGACGGGACGTGGGGGGTCATCCAGCCGCCCTCGGTCTACTCGCTGATCGCCCTCAAGGCGCACGGCTACTCCATGGACCACCCCGTCATGAAGAAGGGGCTCAACGGGTTCCTCGGCGATTTCGCCCTGCGCCGGGGCGATACCTTCTCCGTGCAGCCCTGCCTCTCGCCCGTGTGGGATACCGCCCTTGCGATCACTGGCCTGCGCGAGGCGGGCGTGCCCGCCGACGACGAGGCCATCGTGCAGGCGGGCCGCTGGCTCCTCGCCCACGAGGTCCAGAGCCTCGGCGACTGGGCCCTGACCGTCCCCGGCATCGAGCCGGGCGGCTTCCCCTTCGAGTTCTCGAACGAGCTGTACCCCGACACCGACGACACGGCCGAGGTGCTCATCGCCCTCCGCCTCGTCGACGTGCGCGGCAAGGATGGCCCCTTCCACCGCGCCAGGAACTGGCTGCGGGCGATGCAGTCCAGCAACGGCGGCTGGGGCGCCTTCGATCGCGACAACGACGACGAGTTCGTCGCCCGTATCCCCTTCGCCGACTTCGGCGCGACCTTCGATCCGCCCACCGAGGACGTGACGGCGCACATCATCGAGGCGTTCGCCCTCGACGGAACGCCCCCGGACGACGAGATGATCGCGCGCGCCCTCGACTACCTCTGGGACACCCAGGAGCCCGACGGATCGTGGTGGGGGCGCTGGGGCGTGAACTACCTGTACGGCCTCGGCGCGGCCGTCCCCGCCCTGGTCGCCGTGGGCGTCGACCCCGCCGACCCGCGGCTGCGGAAGGCCGTGCGCTGGCTCGAGTACCACCAGCAGCCGGACGGCGGCTGGGGCGAGAGCTGCGCCACCTACGAAGACCCCTCCCTCCGCGGCCAGGGCCCCAGCACGGCCTCGCAGACGGCCTGGGCGCTCCTTGCGCTGCTCGCGCTGGAGCCCCCCGACCACCCCGCGATCGTGCGCGGCATCGACTACCTGGTACGCACGCAGACAGAAAACGGGGAGTGGATTGAGCCACACTTCACGGGGACGGGTTTCCCGCGGGACTTCATGCTCAAGTACCACCTCTACTGCAACTACTGGCCGCTCTGGGCGCTGGGACGCTACCGCCGCCTGCGGGACGGCGACCCGATCCACCTGCCCGAGACGGACCCGCTGGGATGACCGCCAGCACGGGCGATAGCCTCCGGCGGTGGCCGATCGAGCGCCCCACGACCCCCCGCGAGGCCTACCGCTGGTGCGAGCGCTTCGCCCGCCGCCACGACGAGAACTTCACCGTCGTCTCCTTCCTCCTGCCGAAGCGTCTGCGGCGGCACTTCTTCGCCGTCTACGCCTTCTGCCGCTATACCGACGACCTCGGCGACGAAGCGGAAGGCGACCGCCTCGCACTCCTCGACGAGTGGGAGCAAGACCTGCTCCAGGCGGTCAACGGAGAACCGCGGCGGCCGCTCCTGGTCGCCCTCGCGCGCACCATCGAGCGCTGTGAAATCCCGCTGGACCCCTTCCTGCGGCTGATCGAGGCGAACCGCATCGACCAGCGCGTCTCGCGCTTCTCGACCTACCAGGACGTGCTCACCTACTGCAGCTACTCGGCCACGCCCGTCGGCCAGATGGTGTTGGCCGTGCTGGGCTACCGCGACGCCGAGCGTGTCGCGCTCTCCGACCAGACCTGTATCGGGCTGCAGCTGGCCAACTTCTGGCAGGACGTGTCCGTGGATATCGGCAAGGGGCGCATCTACCTGCCGCTGGAGGACCTGGAGCGTTTCGGGGTGGACGAGCAGCAAATCATCGATCGCCGCTTCGACGAGCGCTTCCGCGAGCTGATGCGGTTCGAGGTGGAACGTGCACGCGCCTGCTTCGCCGAGGGCAAAAAGCTCGAGCGGCGCGTCTCCCGCTCGGTGCGCACCGATATCCGCCTCTTCCGCCTCGGCGGGGAGGCCATCCTCGACGCCATCGAGGCGGCCGGCTACGACACGCTGAGTGCCCGTCCGCGTGTCACCAAGAGCGTCAAAGCGCGACTTGCGCTCGTCAACGGGGCGCGCGTCGCCCTGGGATTCTGACAGAGGGGAAAGGGGACTGCATGGCGTTCGATGTGCTCGCGGAGCTTGATGCCCACGCCAATGAGCGTTTCACGCCGGAGGAGGCCTACGCCTGGTGCCGGGCCTACACCAAGGACCGCGCGGCTAACTTCTACTACGCCTTCACCATTCTCCCCACGGAGAAGCGGAACGCCATCTACGCCGCCTACGCCTTCAGCGGCTACGTCGACGACATCGCCGACGAACTGACCGACCGGACCCGGCAGGAGCACGAGATCGGGCTCGCGCGCGAACGCCTCGAGGCCTGCTACGGAGGGGCGCGCCAGGGGCCGCTCTTCATCGCCCTGGGCGATGCCGTGGACCGCTTCGCGATGCCCCAGAGCCACTTCGACGAGCTGGTGAACGGGGTGGAGATGGACTTCACCATCAACCGCTACGAGACGTGGGACGACCTGCGCCAGTACTGCTACCGCGTGGCCTCGATGGTGGGCCACATCTGCGTCTCGATTTTCGGGGCGAAACCCCACCCCCGGGAGGAGGAGTTCGCCACGAGCATGGGCATCGGCCTGCAGATCGTGAACATCATGCGCGACGTGAAGGAGGACGCCGGGCGCGGGCGGGTCTACTTCCCCACGGAGGAGCTGAAGGCGCACGACCTCACGCCCGACGACATCCTTGCCGGTACCTACGACGACCGCTTCCGCGCGATGATGGCCGCCCAGGGCGAGCGCGCCCATCGCTACTTCCGCCGCGGCCGCCACCTGCTGCCCCTCCTCGACGTGCGCTCGCGCATGTGCGTGAACGTGCTCCAGGGCGTCTATTTCGAGCTGCTCCAGCGCATCGAGGCGCGCGACTACGACGTGCTCACCGAGCGCGTGAGCCTGAGCGGGCGCGAGAAGGCCTCCGCCATCGCGCGGCTGTGGGCCTCCGCCGCCCTGCTGGGGCCGGCGCGATCGGGCTGATGCCGCCACGGCCATGAAGGTCGGGATTATCGGCGCGGGGCTGGCCGGGCTGGCCGCCGGGCTGGAGCTCGCCGATCGCGGCCACCAGGTCGAGTTGCTCGAACGCCGCCCCTGGGCGGGCGGCGCCACCTACTCCTTCCGCGATGACGACACCGGCGACGAGGTCGACAACGGCCAGCACCTCTTCATGGAGTGCACCACCGCCTACCGCGACTTCCTGGAACGGTTGGGCACGCTGCACCTGACCTACCGGCAGGAGCGCCTGCACGTGCCCGTCTTCGATGAGGCCGGCCGGCGCTCGGATCTGTCGTCTTCGAACCTGCCGCTCGGGCTGCACCTCGTGCCCGCGCTCCTGCGCTACCGCCACCTCGCGTTCCGCCAGAAGCTGCAGATCGCGCGCGCCTTCCTCTCCCTGCGCTTCCTGCAGGTGCACGAGCGCGGCCGCCTGGAGGTGATCACGTTCCACCAGTGGCTGCGGGAGAAGCGCCAATCGCCCGACACGATCCGCGAGTTCTGGGACTTCCTGGTGCTCCCCACGCTGAACTGTCGCGCCGCCGAGGCGAGCGCGAGCCAGGCGATCTTCGTGCTGGAGGAAGGCTTCCAGAAGGACCCGCGGGCGGTGGCGCTGGCGGTGCCCGCCACGGGGCTCTCGGCGCTGCACGTCGACCCCGCCATCCGCGCCATCGAGGCCCGCGGGGGGACGTTCTCGCCGCGCGCGGGGGTCGAGCGCATCGAGGTCGAGCACGGGCGGGTCTCGGGGCTCGCCCTGCGCGAAGGCGAGGCCCAGGCCTTCGACGCCTACGTGAGCGCGCTGGCGCCGTGGCGGCTCCTCCCCCTCCTCCCCGAGGAGGCTCGCCAGCGGGAGCCGTTCTCGTGGCTGGAGGCGTTCCAGCCCGCGCCCATCCTCAACCTCCACCTCTGGTTCGACCGCCCGGTGGCCGACTTCCCCTTCGCCGCGTTCATCCGCTCGGAAGTGCAGTGGGCGTTCAACCGCACCCGCCTGGGCGGCGGGGACGAATCGGGCGGGCAGCGGATCGTCCTCTCGCTGAGCGCCCCCGGCGAGCTGTTCGACCTGAGCCAGGAGCAGGTGTGCGAGCGCATCCTGCCGCAGCTCCGGGAGGCGCTCCCCGCCGCCCGCGAGGCCGAGCTGGTGCGCTACCGCGTCACGAAGGAGCCGGAGGCGACCTTCGTGCCCGCCCCGGGGCTTATCCGGCCCGGCCCGCGCACGACTCTTCCGAACCTGTTCCTAGCGGGCTCGTACACGAACACCGGCTGGCCCGCGACGATGGAGTCGGCGGTGCGCAGCGGCCACACCGCCGCCGCCGCCCTCGACGCCTGGGCGAACGCCTAGCGCCAGCGGTTAAGGCTGTGCTGCCGAGATACCTCCTGGCCGCCGACGAAACCAGGCTCTCCGAGCAGAGGCTGCGTGGTTCGTGTATTCCTACCGGGCAAGGCAAAGGCCGCCAGCCGGCGTTGCATTGGCCAAGTTCCCGCCGAGCGGGCATGATAGAGGTATGGCTAGAGACGAGAGGCGCGGGCAGGGCGACCAAAAGGCCAAGGACGCTACACGGGCGGTACGGCCAGCAAACATTCCGCCACCCTCAAAGCGGCCGCCTCACATTTCGACAAAGGGGTTTCCACCTCCCCGTCGTAGCCGGCAACCAAAGCGATAATCAGCGTCGCACCTAGCGCGACGACCTCAAACAGAAAGAAAACCAGTTGCCATTGCACAAGGCGTGCAATCTTGTCGACAGTCTTCTCGGCGGCCGGAATGACTGTATCGATGTACTCAAAGGCAACCCAGAGGGCTAGCTGGTCTTCCGTCCACGCCGCATCCTCGTCGACGACAAACTGGGCAAATTCTTCAGGGTCCGGGGCGTCCGGTAGTCTTGTCGCCCGTTCTGCCACCACAGCGAACACGGCCGAGGCCGCGAAGAGTATTAGGGCCAGGATTGCCCCGGCTGTTACCCAATCTCGGAACAGCGAACCTGCCTCGCCCACGGTATCCGGGACCGCCAGGAATGCGATACCTGCCGCTACCGCCAACGCGCCCACGCTGAGATAGGCGCGCGACTTCACGCGTGACTCGTCGACAGAGCGATGCTGGTAGTCGCTGAGCCGCACCATCTGGTCCAGCAGCAGACGTGCGCCCGGAATCGCGGTGGGGTCGCTCGTCCCGGCGGTTGTCACAGGCTAACAATAAAGGAGTTGGGACTCCTGCCCCATGGTCCACTCGTGGCTGCTCGGGGCAGGCCGGGGGACCGCCCCTAGCGCCGCAGCCAGCGGTAGTGGAGTTCGCTGGCCAGGGCCGTAAGGCCGGGGAACACCTCGGCGAGGACGTGCGCGATGCGCATCAGCGGCTGGAGGTGCACCTCGGGGGCGGGGCGCTCCACTGACCGCACGATCGCACGCGCGACCCGCCCGGGCGTCTGCACCGGACCGAGGGGGGCGGGCACGTATTCGGGGGAGTACGTCGGCGCGTTCGCGAAGAACTCCGTGTCCGTGCTCGCCGGGAGCACCAGCGTCACGCTGATGCCCGTGCCGCCCAGCTCGCCCCGTAGTGCCTGCGTCAGCCCGGTCAGGGCGAATTTGCTGGCGGCGTAGGCGCCGTGATACGGCCAGCTGCGCTTCCCCACGACCGAGCCCACATTGACGATGTGCCCGGAGTCCTGCCGCCGCATCTGGGGGAGGACCGCGCGGACGGCGTGGTGCGCCCCGAGCACGTTCGTCTCCAGCAGATCGCGGAAGGCGTCCCCGGGCGTGTCCTCGATGCGTCCGTAGAGCCCGTAGCCGGCGTTGTTCACGAGCACGTCGATGCGCCCGAAGTGCGCGATTGCCGTCTCCGCCAGCGCTTCCACCTCCTCGTGATTGCGCACGTCGCAGGGGACGGCCAGCACCTCCGTGCCGAAGCGCGCCTCGAGGCGCGCCGCCAGCTCCTCGAGGCGCTCGCGCGAGCGCGCCGCCAGCACGAGGCTGGCGCCCTCGCGGGCGAAGCGGATGGCGGTCGCGCGCCCGATGCCGGCGCTCGCGCCGGTGATGACGACCACGCGTGCGTCGCGCATGTCAGGCCAGCAGGTCGTCGCCGAGGGGCACGGTATCGCGCGTGACGCGCGCCACGATGGGCGCGCCCGCGTGGAGGGCGCCCAGCGCGGACCGTAGCGCTATCGCCAGCTTCCCCCCGGCGAGCCAGTCGGTGGGGCGCAGGGCGATGCCCAGGGCCGAAGCGAGGTCGCCACGCTCGCCGTTCCAGTTCCGCAGGGCGGCCGGCAGCGAGGTCGCGGCGGGGTCGATGACGGCGCGCAGGGCCATCCAGCCGGCGCCGTGCTCCGCGGCGACGCGCGCGAAGGCGGCGGTCTCCATGTCGACGCCCGCGGCGCCGTGCTCGTTCCAGAGGTCGCGCTTGGCGTCGCGCGTGGCCACGGGCCTGTTCACGGTCACCAGCCGCGAGCAGACGAAGCGCAGGCCTTCGTTGCGCAGCGCCCGCCGCGCGTTCGTGACCGTCATCGCAGGGGGCTGCTGGATGTCCCCGGCCTCGTCGATGACCTCGCGGGCGAGGATCAGGTGGCCGGCGCCCAGCGACGGGTCGAGCCCGCCGCAGAGCCCGCCGATGAGGACGGTGTCGGGCCTGTGCGCCTGTAGGAGGTCGGCGAGCGCGCGCTCCCCCGCCTCGCCGGTGCCCGTGACGTGGCAGTCGGAGCCAAGCGCGCGCGCCTCGCGCGCGGTGGGTGCGACGAGCAGGAGGCTCACGAAGCCGCGCGGCCGCCTAGCGTCCCGAGCGCGGCCCGGACGCCCTCGAGGGGGCTCTCCATGGTCGCCCCAACGGCCGTGGCCTCGTAACCGCAGTGGGCCATGCAGTTGGTGCAGCGCGCGTCGCGCCCGTACCCGTAGCGCTCCCACTCCGTCTCTTCGATCAGCTCGACGAAGCTTGTGGCGTAGCTCTCGTTCATCAGGTAGCAGGGGCGCTGCCAGCCGAGCACGCTACGGGTGGGGTTGCCCCAGGCCGTGCACTGCATCGCGCGCTTGCCCTGCAGGAAGTCGAGGAAGGCGGGTGTGTGGAAGAAGCGCCAGCGCCGCCGGTCGGGCGAATCGAGGATCGACTGGAAGGTCGCGATCATCTCCGGGCGCTTCAGGAACACGCTCTGGTTGGGCGCCTTCGGGTAGTCGTACCCCGGCGAGACCATCATCCCGTCGATGTTGAGGTCGTCCATGAGGAAGTTGAAGAGCGCGCCCATCTCCTCGGGCGAGCTGTCGTTGAAGACGGTCGTGTTCGTGCTGACGCGGTAGCCCTGCTCCTTCGCTTTGCGGATGCCGGCAACGGCCTTGTCGAACACGCCGTCGCGGTCGACGGCCTTGTCGTGCTGCTCGCGCAGCCCGTCCATGTGCACGCTGATGGTCAGGTAGGGCGAGGGCTCCAGCTTCGGCAGCCAGCGGTCCAGGAGGATGGCATTCGTGCAGAGGTAGACGAACTTCTTGCGCTCGATCAGCCCCTCGACGATCTCGTCGATCTGGGGGTGGATGAGGGGTTCGCCCCCGGCGATGGAGACCACCGGCGCGCCGCACTCCTCGGCTGCTTCCCAGCACTCCTCGGGGGAGAGGTAGGTGTTCAGGATCTCTTCCGGGTGCTGGATCTTGCCGCAGCCCTCGCACTCGAGGTTGCAGCGGTAGAGCGGCTCCAGCATGAGCACCAGCGGGTAGCGCTCCTTGCGGAGGAGTTTCTGCTTGAGCAGGTAGCGGCTGACGGCAAACGCCTGCCGAAGGGGAATACCCATCGTGTTCCTCCCGGGGATAGGCGGCACAGTCTACGGAGCGGAGGGCCGGAAGGCTATGCGAGAGGCACAGAAGAGGGGCGGCCAGGCCGCCCCTCTGGTCGGATTCGCTGCTGGCGCCGGGTTCTACTCCCGCGCCATCCAGGCCTCGAGCAGCTTGTGGAAGTGCCGGATCTTCGTCTCGCCGTAGTTCCCGAACTGCACGTGGTCCCACTTGGTGGCGTGCAGGCCGAGCTGCACGCGCGGGAGGTTGTACGTGTCCTGGTTGAAGACGCGGGCGAGCATCCCCAGCTCCGGCGCCTCCGTCCAGTCGTCGTCCACATCGATCCAGTGGATCGGGGCGGCCGGCGGGCGCTCCCCGTCGAGCGGGTACGGCGCCAGGTAGAGGCACTCCATGATGCTCTCGTCGGGGTTGTTCCCGTTCGGGCGGAAGCGATAGACGATCCGGTTGAACGAGCCCCAGGGATGGAAGTTGGGGAACAGCGTGAAGTAGATGCTGTCGTTCAGCTCCGCGTCGGGCACGTTGTCGACGAGGTCGCCGAGCACGGGACGCAGGCCGTCGCGCATCGCGGCGGCGCCGATCTCGCGCACCGAACCGGTGGGGGCGTCACCGACGAGCCCCAGCTGCTCCATGCGCTTGTCCAGCTCGTCCGCCGCGCTCTCGGCGGCGATGTCATCGGCGGGGATGTCGTCGGCGGCGGCATCGCCGCTGGCGCCGTTCCCGCGGCGGTTGTTCCAGTACTCGTCGTCCGCCTCGAGCTGCTTGCCGGCGAGCCACTGGCACATGTGCGGGTCGGCCTCGCCGAGGTCCCCGCTGACCCACGTGCCGCCCGCCGTGAACACGCCGCTGCGCCCATCAGGATGGGTGACGAGCACGGTCCTGTCCGGCTGCGTGTCGTAGATGGCGTTCGTGAGCGGGTGCCGCATCTTGAAGGCGCTCGTGTCCGGGAGGGGCTCCTCCTGGGGCACGTTCGAGAGGTGGGGGCTGGGAACGCCGTTCGGCGTGATCGCGCGGGCGTAGTTCCCGAACACGTCGTACTTCGAGTTCGCGTCGCAGATGCCGGCGAGGATCTGCGGGTGCGTCGCGACCACGTGGTAGGCCTCCATGAAGGCCTCCTGCGCCACCTTCCAGTTGCAGCGCAGCACCTTGGCGACATGCGCCTCCTTGTAGCGCTTCTCGTACGGCAGCAGGGTGAAGTGGTCGGCCAGGTCGCCGACGAAGTCCTCGAAGGGCTCCGCGTCGGGGTCGGGGTTGATGAAGACGAACCCGCCCCAGCTCGCGACCTTCACCTCGGGCAGGGACACCTCGTCCGTGTTCACGTAGGGGAAGTCCCACTGGCAGGGGATCTCCTTGAGCGAACCGTCGAGGTTCCAGGTCCAGCCGTGGTAGGCGCAGCGCAGATCGCGGGCGTGCTTGCCGTCTTCCTGGCGGAGCAGGCGGCCGCGGTGGAGACAGGCGTTGTAGTAGGCCTTGAACTCCGCCTCGGCGGTCCGCACCACGAGGAAGGAGAGGCTGGCGACGTCGTAGCGGAGGTAGTCGCCCACGTCGGGGATGTCGTCCTCGTGGCAGGCCATCTGCCAGACGCGCTTCCAGATCTTCTCGACCTCAAGGTCGTGCCACTCACGCGACGTGTAGCGCTCGACGGGCACGAGGGTGGGCTCGCCCTCCTCCAGCGGGGAGTCGCGGAGCAGGTACTCCGGGACGGGGTGGCTGTCATCGGCGAGGAGCTGCGTATAGGCCACGCCCGCGGAGCGGTTGGTGCCGGTCAGGGTTTCGGTCATGGATGGAGCCTCCGATTCGGGACCGTCATAGGGTCTGCGGTTTCGGGCGGAATCGTACCAGAGCCCCGGGAACATTTGGGCCGTTCCCGCACGCCCCTCCGCATCGGGTAGGCTGGCGCGCACGCGGCCCGCGGTGGCCGCGATGTAGAAGCAGAAGGAGGGGGCGCAATGCTCCTCGAAGGCAAGGTCGGGATCGTCACCGGAGCGGGGATGGGCATGGGGGAGGCGGTCGCCAGACGCTGGGCTCGCGAGGGCGCGCGCGTCATCGCCACGGACGTGAACGACGAGGCCGGGCACGCCACCGTGGAGGCCATCACGGCGGCCGGTGGCGAGGCGCACTTCATCCACGCCGATTCCGGCAGCGAGGCCGACTGGCAGGCCGTCTCCGCCTACGCCGTCAACGAGCTCGGCGGGCTGAACATCCTGCACAACAACGCCGCCGTCCACTACTGGTTCGACTCCCTCGAGGACCCGATGGAGAAGTGGGACCAGATGATGGACATCAACCTGCGCGGCGTGCTCCTCGGCTGCCGCTACGCCATCCGCCACATGATCACGGCGGGCGGCGGCGCCATCGTGAACACGTCCTCCGTCTCGGCCCTGCACGGCGTTCCCATGCAGGGGCTCTACGGCTCGACGAAGGCGGGCGTCATCAACCTGACGCGCTCGCTGGCGCGCGCCTACGGCCAGCACGGCGTGCGCGTGAACGCCATCTGCCCGGGCACGATCGACACGCCTATGCTGCACACCGCCGCCGCCGAAGCGGCCGAGCTCTACCGCGACCAGGACGAGCCCGTCGGCGGTCGCGGCGGAAGCACGGGCCCCACGCTCGACGGCGGCCGCCTGGGCACGGCGGACGAGATCGCGAGCGTGGTCACGTTCCTGGTGTCGGATGAGTCCTCGTACGTGAGCGGCGTCTTCCTCCCGGTCGACGGAGCGATGATGGCCTGAGGCCCTCGCGGGCGCAGACAGCCCGTGGACAGAAACGGTTTGGGGAGCTAGTCTGTAAAGAGTGGGTGCCGTCTTCCGGCACCGGCGCCTCAGCTCCATGAGCCGAGGCGCTTTTAGTTTAAAGAGGCTCCGACACCTGCTGACGGTGTGCCTCAATTGCCGGGCGGATGTCAGAGTCAGGAAACACCTTCACGCCGAACTTGCCATTCTTCCCGTCGCCCCTGCAGTAGATCTTCTTGGTGAATAGGTCCCACCTCCGCGGTGTCGCTCGGCACCCAGAGCGAGCCCACTCGTAGAGATCTCGCGCAAGGAGGTCAGCTAACTCCGTTGGGTGCGAGCCTGCCTTAGGAACGAAGTTGGCACCGGGTTGAATGGCCTGCTGAAATGCGGACTCGGGAACCCACTGAGTGCCATCCAGCAACAGGCGAGCGAATTGGACCTGGTGCTCAGCATCCTCCCTGGCGCCCTGGCTCTCGAATGTCACCCGTCCCATCTTGCGATGCTCTCCTGACACAAGCAGGTAGTCGACATATCGCTCAAGTAGCATCGTGATAGCGACTGCGTATGGGTTGACGGGAAGGTACGGGTCTAGGCCACTGGCCGAGAATTCCCTCGCGAAAGCGTCCTTCCGGATGGCAACTCCGAAAACGACGAATTCGGTAGTCAGGAGCAGCTCGTCGACGGCATGGTCAAATTCAGCCTGCTTCTGCATGTCGCCCCCGAAGTAGTAGACCTGCTCGTGACGCCTCATCGCAGGTTCATGCAACGTGACCTCTGCCGGTTTGAAAAAGTGATCCTTCAGGGCATCAGCCCGCTTCGTGTATCGATCGGCCTCGTCCTCTGTCAAGGCCACTGCGCCGAGTGCTAATACAGGCTGACTCGGCGTGGATTCGGGTGCTGCATGCCCACTCTCATCGATGAACAGCAGGTTCTCTTTCCGCTCGTCAAGCAGGGGGTGAGGGGACTTGTGCTTGAATCGGCGCCTGGATTCAATGCGGCCTTGTCCCTTTTGGAGCTGCCTGCTCTCCTCACGCGCAACCTGTTCGGCAAGCTGGTCGCAAGTGCTGGTCTCGATGTCTGCACTGCGGAGGAGTGCCTGCACCGACCGTAACAGGAGCCCAGCCTCCGCTAGACGCTGAGCTCGGCGCAGAGCGAGTCGACGGCCCTTAGGGTCACCTGCCACAGATGTACTTTAGCTCCGCGTCACCATAGGTTCCTTCAGCGCCCCGCCCTCGCGGGCTCCTTCGCCCACGCCAGACCCCGGCGCAGGAGCTCGTAGAACACCGGCAGGTCCCACGAGCCGCGCACGATTGGCGCCTCTTCCACCATGGGCTGCATGTCGTACTTGCCGCAGGAGTGGCCCAGCGTCACGTAGTAGACGGCGCCTTCGCCCAGCTCCCGCAGGTACGCGATCAGGCGGGGGTCGTCGTCGGGCCACTCGTTCTCGACGTAGCCCGCCTCGAACGTGCCCGAGAAGCGCGTCTCGAGCAGCGGCGTGAGCCCCTCGGAGTACTCGCACAGATAGATCTCGTCCGACGCCTCGAACGGCTCGATGCCCGCCACCAGCGGGTGGTCCGGCGCCGACACCGTCACCTGGAAGGGCTGGATGGGCGGGTGCGAGATGAAGCGGCTGCCCATCGTCTCCATGAAGGTGTCGCAGATGCGCGGCGCGATGATGCCGTCCGGCCCGAAATCGAGGAGGGCGTTGGTGGCGTGCAGCGCCAGCCAGCGCCCCCCGCCCGCGACGAAGTCGCGCAGCGCCTGCTCCTCGGCCGGCTCGGGGCGCAGATCGCAGGTGTAGGTCACCAGGATGTCGGAGGCGCGGATGGCTTCCGTGTCCGCGAACGAGTCGGCGACCCGGACCCAGACGTCGTCGTCCTCCGCCAGGAGCTTTAGCAGCTCCAGCCGCGCGAAATTGGTGTCGTGGAAGCGGGCGTTGACGACGAGGTAGACATCGATCTTTGGCATAACCGCGATGATACGCCCGCGTTCGCCGCGATTCCGCCCTTTGCGACGGCTAGTGGATGACGCCCCGCTCGATGAGCCCCTCGACCTCGTCCTCGGCGAAGTCGAGCTCGCCGAGAACCTCGCGGGTGTGCTCGCCGAGCATCGGGGCGACCTCCAGGGGCACGTCCGAGCCGGAGAGCAGTGCGGGCATGCGCATCAGCTTCACCGGGCCCACCTCGGGGTGGTCCAGCTCCTTGATAAGGCCCCGTTCCTTCAGGTGCGGGTTCGTGAAGAGCTCGTACGTATCGAGCGTGGCCGAGCAGGGCACGCCCGCCGCCCCGAGCTCTTCCATGGCCTCGTACTTCGTGCGCTGAAGGGTCCACTCGGTGACGAGCTCGAAGAACTCCTCGGCGTACTCGAAGCGGCCCATCTGCGTCTCGAAACGAGGATCGGCGAGCAGTTCGGGGTGGCCGATCGCCGTGCAGAACGCGTCCCACTGAGCCAGCGTCACCACCATCACGAAGAGGTAGTCGTTGGGACCGCCGCCCTTGCAGGGGTAGACGTCGGTGCCGGGACCGCGGGTGTTGCCGGTGCGCTGCTGGGGCGCCTCTCCCCAGGAGCGCAGCCCGAGGGTGCGCATGAAGAGGGTGACCGCTTCCTGCATAGAGATCTCGATGAACTGGCCCTCGCCCGTGCGCTGCTTCTGGACGTAGGCGGCGGTGATGGCGAGGGCGAGCTGCGTGCCCGTCCCGGAGTCGCCGATGGTGGGGCCGGGGCGAGTCGGGGGGGCGCCCGCCTGGCCGGTCACGGAGAAGGTGCCCGCCGACGCCTGCGCCACCCAGTCGTACGAGGGGAAGCCCGAGTAGGGACCGCTCAGCCCGAACCCCTTCAGGCGGGCGTAGATGATGGAGGGGTTCGCCTGCTTCATGGCCTCGTAGGTCAGGTCCAGCTTCTCGATGACCCCCGGGCCGTAGTTCTCGACGAACACGTCGAACTTCGGGGCCATGTTCAGCAGCAGCGACCGCCCCTCCTCGCAGGCGAGGTCGATGACGATGCTGCGCTTGTTGCTGTTGTAGTTGAGGAAGTACTGGGGCATGCCCGAGCCGGCCACCCCGCGCCCGGGGTCCCCGCGCGGGGACTCGATCTTGACGACATCGGCCCCGAGCCAGGCGAGGAGCTGCGTGCACGAGGTGCCCGCCTCGTACTGGGTCATGTCGAGCACGCGCATGCCATCGAGGGCCGGCATCGGAAGTCCTCCCCGGGCGAGTGGCCCGATGATACGCCCTGCGCCAGGCAGGAGGCGCCCGCCAACAGAGCGTTGCGGACGTGTGCCGTATGCTGGCGGACGTGGGGTCTGGAGCCGCGATGAACCGCCCGGATGAGCCTCCCGAAGCCGCGCCCGTCGCCCCCAATCTGCCCAACTTCCGCAAGCTCATGCAGGGCGACTTCAGCGCCGTCGACTGGCGCATCTTCTGGAGCGGCCTGCCCCTCATCGTGTTCCTGGCGCTGAACGCGTTCTGGCCGGAGGACCTGTGGCGCACGCAGGTCGCGATCGTGGCCTCGTTCGCGGCCTCCACCTGGGTGTTCGCGACGAACCGCGACAGCGGTGTCATCCGCTTCATCACGGTGCTCGGGTTCGTCGTGGTGGCGGGGTCGGCGGTGGTGGGGCTGGCGGCCGACAGCGCCAAGGCGTTCGCCGCCCAGAACATCTACAGCGACTTCCTCGTGGCCGCGGTCTGCCTGGGGAGCATCGCCATCGGCAAGCCGCTCGTCGGGGCGGTCGCGCGGGAGAGCATCCCCGCCCTGCGCCCGCTGATGGACCCCCGGCACCGGCTCTTCGTCATCCTCACGCTCGTCTTCATGGCCTACAACATCGGCACGGGCATCTTCCGCATCTTCCTGCTGGTCGAGTTCGAGTTCTCGGCGAACGAATACGTGATCGTGAGCCGCGTCACCTCGCCCATCAGCATCGCCTTCTTCCTGGCCTGCTACTTCACGATCAAGCGCGCCGCCGGGATCAGCCAGGAGCAGGCGCCCACCTGACCTGCCTGATGCGCCAGGCCCGCTGCGTACAATGACCGCGTGGCGAAGCCGTTCCTGAAGTGGGCCGGGGGCAAAGGCAGGCTCGCCCCGCTCATCGCCGAGCGGGTGCGGCGCGAGTCGCTCACGATCGCCCGCTACCACGAGCCCTTCCTCGGCGGCGGCGCCGTCTTCTTCGCCCTGCAGGACGAGGGCCTCATCGGCGACGCCTCCCTCGCCGACAGCAATGCCGACCTGATCGGCGCCTACCGCGCCATCCGCGACGACGTCGAGGGCGTCATCGATGCGCTCGGGGAACACTCGCGACGGTATCTCGCGCGGGAGCCCTCGCAACGGGGCCTCTACTACTACGAGGTCCGCAACCAGCGGGGCCTGCGGCGTTCCGACCGGAAGGCCGCCCGCCTCCTCTTCCTCAACAAGACCTGCTACAACGGCCTCTACCGGGTCAACAGCAAGGGCCACTTCAACGTCCCCCACGGGCGCTACGTGAACCCGACGATCCTCGACGAGGAGCGGCTGCGGGAGGCGTCCGGGGCGCTGGCCGCCACCGACCTGCACACCGAGGACTTCGCGGAGGCGTGTGCCCGCGCCCGTCCCGGCGACTTCGTCTACCTGGACCCGCCGTACCAGCCCCTCAGCGCGACCTCCGCGTTCACGCAGTACACGAGCGGCGACTTCGGGTTCGCGGACCAGGAACGGCTGCGCGACGCCTTCGACGACCTGACGGCGCGGGGCGTACCGGCCCTGCTCTCGAACTCGGAGCACCCCGACATCCGCGAGCTCTACGGCGAGTACGAGCTCGCACTGGTGCCGATGGGGCGGGCGATCAACTCGAACGGGCGGGGGCGCGCCCCGATCGACGAGCTGCTCGTGAGCAACTTCGCGCGGGTCGGGGTTGCTAGCGCCCCAGCTCCAGGCCGAAGTAGAGCCTGAGCCACGACTCCAGGTGGGGGAACTCGATCGCCTTGCCGGTGGAGTCGAGGTAGGCGCGCATGTTCGCCGTGAAGCCGGGCCCGTCGTAGGCCACGATGCCGTCAATGGGCCAGCTCTCGATATCCGCGATGACGGCGGGGAGCTTCTCCTGCGCGGTCCCCGGCGACTTCTGGAACTTGCACTCGATGCCGAGGCGCTGGCCGCTCTCCGGCTCCGTCAGGATCAGGTCGATGCGGCGCTTCGAGCCCCACAGGCGGCGGCCGACCTCGACTTCCTTGTCGACGACGAGATCGAGGTCTTCGGCGAGCGCCGCTACCTGGTCGCGGAACTGCGTTCCCGCCGAAGTCGCGCGGCTCCGTCCGGGCACTGTCTGCTAACCCGCGGGGACGGGCTCGGCGAGGAACTCCAGGATGGCGGCGGCGTACACCTGCGAGTGCTCGACCAGGCCCGCGTGCGCGCCGGGGAGCTGCTGGTGCGTCCCGTTCGGGAGCGCCTCCGCGAGGGCGGCCGCGTCCGCCGCGTCGACGAGGATGTCCTCCTCGCCCGAAAGCACGAGCGCAGGCTGCTCGATGGAGGCCAGCTTCGAGGTGGCGTCGTAGGCGAGGAAGGCCTGCGCCTGGCGCGCGTAGGCGTGGTCGTGCGCGGGGTGCGGGTCGCTCGCGGCGCTCTCGACGGCCTGGTTGCGCAGGGCCGTGTCCGAAAGCAGCGCCGAGCTGTAGAGCCAGGGCACCGTGAGGGCGAACGCCTGCTCGCGGCTGAGGTTGGCGCGGCGCGCCGCCGACCAGCCCTCCGTCACGAGGCGCTGGCGGCCGCCGGGGGTGGCGCTGGCCCCGATGAGCACGAGGTTCTCGACGCGGTCGGCGTGCTCGGCGGCCAGCTCAAGGGCGACCGCCCCGCCCAGACCGTACCCGGCCACGCTCGCCTGCTCGATCTCGAGGCGGTCCAGGAGCTGGACGGCGTCGTCGGCCATGCCGGCGATCGAGTAGGGCTTGTCGGGCGCGCTCGTGCGGCCCGCGCCGCGGCTGTCGTAGGCGATGACGCGGCGCGAGAGGGAGAGCGCGCGGATCTGCGGCGACCACAGTCCCGAGTGCCCGCCCAGGCCCGCGATCAGCAAAAGCGGCGGGCCCGAACCCGCCTCTTCGTAGTAGCAGACGATGTCCCGAAGCTGTACGTGCGGCATGACGGCGCTAGCCTAGCGGGGCGGCTGGCTATTGGCTATCGCGCGGACGGGCCCACGAGCCCGCGCCGGTCCGCCTCCTCGATGATCTGCACGACGTTCGTGGCCGCGCCCTTGCGGATGCTGTCGGTCACCGCCCAGAGGGCGATGGCGCCCGGCCGCGAGCTATCGGCGCGGATGCGGCCCACGAGCACGTCGTCGTTCCCGGCGGCGTCGATGGGCGTGGGGTAGCGCTCGGCGCCCGGCTCATCGACGACGCGAACGCCGGGCATGGTCGCGATCGCCTCGCGCGCCTCGGCGGGGTCGACCGGCCGCTCGAACTCGGCCCAGATGGCCATCGCGTGGCCGAAGAAGGTGGGGATGCGCACGCAGGTCGCGCTCGCCGCGAGGTCGGGCGCATCGAGGATTTTGCGGGTCTCGTTCACCATCTTCGTCTCCTCCTTCGTGGAGGCGTCCTCGACGAAGACATCGACCTGGGGGACGGCGTTGAAGGCGATCTCGCGCTTCTGCGTGCCGGAGGGCTCGTGGCGGCCGGCGAGGGCCGCGGTCGTCTCCGTGCGTAGCCCCTCGACGCCGGCCGCGCCTGCGCCCGCCACCGCCTGGTAGGTGCTCACGACGATGCGCCGCAGGGGGTTCTCGCGGTGGATCGGATGGAGCGCCATCACCATGGGGGTGGTGGTGCAGTTGGGCTGGCTAACGATGCCGTTGTGCCAGTCGAGCGCGTCCGGGTTCACCTCGGGGATGACGAGGGGCACGGCCGGGTCCATGCGGAAGGCGCTCGAGTCGTCGATGACGAAGGCGCCACGGTCGCGGGCGAGGGGCGCGTACTGGCGGGAAGCATCGCCCGAGGCGGAGAGGAACACGATGTCGTCGTCCCCGGCGAAGGACTCGGGGGAGGTCTCCTCGATCGTGATCGTGGAGCCGCGAAACTCGACCGTCGAGCCGGCGGAGCGCTTCGTCGCGAGGAGGCGCAGGCGCCCCACGGGAACCTCGCGCTCGTCGAGGATCTTCAGGAACTCGCGTCCGACGATGCCGGCGCCGCCGACGACCGTGATGGCGTAAGGCTTCATGCAAGGAATGGTAGCGTACGGCCTCGTACCGACTACGGAGGCAGCCATGAACGTGGAGGAGAAACGCCTCGAACCGCAGCCCGCGGTGGTGATCCGGGCGACGGCCCGGCAGCAGGACCTTGGACCGCTGATGGGTGAGCTGTTCCCCGCCGTCCTCGGATTCGTGCTGGCGAGTCCGGCCGAGCCCGCGGGACCGCCCTTCTGTCGCTACCTCGCCATGGACGGGGAGGAGTGGGAGATCGAGTGCGGGATGGCCGTGTCGGAGGCGGTCGCGGGGGAGGGGCGCGTCGAGGCCACCGAGCTCCCCGGCGGGGCCGCCGTCACCACCATGCACGTGGGGCCCTACGAGTCCTTGGGCGAGTCGTGGGCGGTGCTCCAGGGGTGGGTCGCGCAGAACGGCAGGGTAGCGGCGGCAGCGCCCTGGGAGGTCTACTGGACGGACCCGGGCGAGGTGCAGGACCCCGCGCAGTGGCGCACGGAGATCGTGATTCCGGTGCAGGGGTAGGGGAAGGTCTACTCGACGACGGCGGGCTCGCTGGCCGGCTCGTCGAGCTCGACGGCGGGCGCCTCGATCGCCTTGGGCTTGGGCTCCATGTGCTCCAGGCCGGCGATGCTGAACCCGAGGTCGCCGAGTTCGCAAAGGAAGCTGCAGTAGGTCAGACGGAGAGAGCTGGTCGACTTGGAAGGCACGTAGCGGAGCTCGCAGCGCACGCAGCGCAGCATCTCTTCGCTGTCCGGACCGAAGGCCGGGGCCGGAAGGGAGTCGGGGCCAGATGTATCAACCATCGCGTCACCATGCTAACGCTTCGCGGAGCGACCGCAAGCATTCGCGGGGGAATCTGAACGCATTCTTGAAGGGGCGTGCCGAGGCTGGTAGCCTCGTAAAGCTCACACCAGCCACGCAGCTAGCCTTGGAGGGAGGCGATGCAGCGTCCGCAGTTTCTCTTTCGTCGGGCCGGTCGGCCGCTTCCCTGGTACCTCGATGTCAGGCGCCTGCGCGTTGCCACCGTGGAAATGTTCGGGACGGTGGGGGCCCTCTTTATCTATTTCTTCGTGCGCGGCGGGCGGCCCGATGACATCGAGGCTTCGGTCTCGCGCGGACTGCAGATCATCGACTTCGAGAAGCGGCTGGGCATCTTCACCGAGGTGCACTGGCAGGAAGCGTTCCTCTCCTACGACCTCCTGATGACCATCGCCAACCAGGTCTACGCGTGGGGGCATTACCCCGTGCTCGCCGCGATCGGGACCTGGCTCGCCATCAAGAACCCTTCGCGATTCCGCTTCGTCCGCAACGTCATGCTGCTCTCCGGCGTCGTCGGGATCGCCGCCTACTGGCTGCTGCCCACGGCCCCGCCCCGCCTCATCCACCTCTCCGGGATCGACTTCGGCTTCGTCGATACGGTCCACGGCAGCGCCGACGTGGTCTACCTGCAGCCGGCGCCCTTCGTGAACGACTTCGCCGCCCTGCCCAGCTTCCACTTCGGCTGGATCGCGCTCGCCTCGGCGGCCATCTGGGTGAACACGAGCAACCCCTTCGTGCGCGCCTTCGCCGTGGCCATGTCGGTCGTCATGTGGTGGGCCATCGTCGTGACCGGGAACCACTTCTTTGTCGACATGGTCGCGGGTGGCATCGTCGTGGCCGTGTGCTGGATCACGGTCGCCTACCTCGACCGCGTCGGCGTGAGCGCCTGGATCACGGACGTGCTTCGCGCCTGCTGGGAACCGCTGCACGCCCGGCTTACCAGGGCCTGGCACGGCTGGTGGGGGCGGCTGCGCTCGCGCCTCGGCGACGCGGTGGCGTACGCTCCCGCTCGTGCCCGAGATCGATCGCGGAGCCTGGACACTCGCCTACGACGTGGCGGGAGCGCCTGAAGCTCCCGCCGCCCTGCTCCTGCACACCATCGCCGACGACCGCCGCGTGTGGCGGGCGCTGGCTACGGACATGATCGACGGGTTCCGCACCATCGCGCCCGATCTCCGTGGCCTCGGCGAGAGCGGCCGCCCGCCCGCCCCGGCGCCTCCGCCATCGATGGGCGACTACGCCGACGACCAGCTCGCCCTGCTCGATGCCCTCGGCGTCGGGCGCTGCGCCGTCATCGGCGCGGGCTTCGGGGCCGAGGTGGCGCTCGAGCTGGCGCTCGCGGCCCCCGACCGTGTCGACCTGGTCGTGCTCAGCGGGGCGAACCCGGCCCCCGGCCACCCCTCGTACGACGACGTCCTGCGGGCCGCCGAGGCTCGCGAGGCGGAGCAGGGCCGCCTCGCGGCTCGTTACGGGACCGGCCGTGCGGGCGTCCTGGCTGCGGAGGAACACTCGGGTACGTTCCTGCGCGAATCGGTGCGTGAGCGCTACCGCGGGATCGAGGCCGATGGCTTCGCGGCCGCGCACGAGGCGCTCGCCGCCCGCGAGGAGCTGTTGCCGCGGCTGGCGGCTCTCGCCGCTCCGGCGCTCGTCGTGGCGGGGGAGGCGGATCCGCTCCTGCCCGCCGCGCGGCTCCTGGCAGAAGCGCTCCCCGACGGACGCCTGGTGACGATCGATGGTTGCGGGCGGGGAGCGCCCTTCGTGGCTCCCCGGGCCTTCGAGGGCGCCCTCGGCGCCTTCCTCGGGGATGTGCGTGCCGCGAGGCGGGCCTAGGCGCGCCGCCGCACGCCGGCACATGTCCGCAGTGAGCGGACTGCTATACTCGGATTCCCTCCCTAAGAACCGCCAAGGGGTTGCCAACGCATGAAGCGCCTTCTCGCCCTCCTCGTTCTGCTCGCAGTCGTCGCCTCCGTCGTGGTCGTGATGCGTCGGAGCGCCGGCGTCGACGACTTCCTGGATGAGGATCTCGACTAGCTGAGCGACGCGCCACAGTTCCCGACCGAGCCCGCGCCAGGCCCCTCCGCCGAACCGGTTGTGACCGGGTACGGAGCCGTGTGCGCGCACGGCGACGGCGTCGAGGCCCTCTGGGAGGCGCTCGCCGCCGGGCGTTCCCCCGCCACTGACTGGTCCCCCGATGACGGCCCCGCGACCTACCGCGCCGGCCCCATCCCCGACGACTACCGCCCCCATTCGCGCATCCCCCGCAATCTCGCGCACTTCCTCGACCGTGGCTCGATGATCGGGCTGGGCGCCGCCCTGCAGGCCGTCGAAGCGGCGGGGCTGACAGCCGGGATCGCCGATTCGCGTCGCTTCGCCGTGGCCGATGGCCTCGCCTTCCGCGCCCCGGGCCAGCCGACTCTCTTCGTCCCCTACGGCCAGCTCGTGGCCCGCACGCTGGGCGTGCGCGGGGCGGTCGTGGGACTCGCGGGGGCAGAGGCGAGCGGACTCGCCGCCATCGCCGAGGCGGCCGCGCTTGTCGCCCGCGGGGAGGCGGACGTGGTCGTGGCGGGGGCCGCGCAGGCGCTGCAGCCAGCCGTGCTCGAGCACTTCACCGCACAGCGGGCGATCGCGCCCGGCGACGCCCATCCCCTCGACGCCCATCCCGACGGCTGCATCCCCGCCGAGGGCGCCGCCTACGTCGTCATCGAGAGCGAGGCGCACGCGCGGGAGCGCGGCGCCACCGTGCACGCGCGCATCGCCGCCGCCACGCGCACGTTCGACCCTCTCGCGGAGCCGCTCGACCCGAGCGACCCGGCCGAGTCGGGGCGCTCGATGCAGGCCGTGCTGGGCGCTGCGGGCTACCTCCAGAACCAGGTCGACCACGTCGTGTCCTGCGCGGACGGCCGCGCCAACCGCGATGCCTCCGACGCCGTGGGGCTCGCGCGCACGTTCGGGCGGCACGTCTACTACGCGAGCGTGACCGCCCCCGCCGGGACGCTCGGCCAGACGCTCGCGGCGAGCGGGCCACTGGCGGTCGTCTACGCGCTCGAGGCCATGCGGCGGCAGCAGGTCGCCCCCACCGCCGGCTACCGCGAGCCCCCCGAGCGCTCCGACCTCGCGGTCGTACGCGAGACCCGCGACGAGCGCCTCGACTGCCTCCTCGTCACCTGTCTCGGGCTGGGCGGCTCGAACGCGAGCGTCTTGCTGCAGCGCTAGACCCGGCCGTTCCTTCCGCGTTCGGCGGGCCGCCGGTAGCATGCGGTCGGTGGACATCACCTGGCTCGGCCGCACCTGCTTCCGCCTTCGTGGGCGCGAGGGCGCCGTCCTGACCGACCCCGTGGCCGCTTCGACCGGCTACAGCCTCGGCCGCACGAGCGCCGACATCGTCACCCTCAGCCGCAAGGACGACCCCGCCATCAGCAACCACCATGGCGTGCAGGGCGACCCCCGCCTCTTCGACGCCCCCGGCGAGTACGAGGTGCACGGCATCCTCGTGACGGGTATCCCCGTCGAGCGCGCCGACGGCGCCCGCACGATGGTCTTCACCTGTGAGATCGACGGGGTGAACATCGCCCACCTCGGACTCCCCGATGCCCCGCCCGGCGCCGCCGTGCTCGAGCGCTTCGAGAACGTCGATGTGCTGCTCATGCCCGTAGGCGGCGGCGACTCCCTCGAAGCTTCGGTGGCGGCCGACCTGATGCAGCGCATCGACCCGAACATCGTCGTGCCGATGAACTACCGCACCGACCTCGATAGCGCCCACCTCGACCCGATCGACCGCTTCCTCAGCGAGGCCGGCGTTACGCCCGAGCCGAGCACCCGCCTCTCGGTGACGCGGGGCTCCCTCCCGAGCGAGCTCACGGTCGAGGTGTTGAAGCCGCGCGGCAGCTAGCCGCCCTCCTGCCCGTTACCGATCGGCGACGAGCGCGCCGTAGGCGTGCGGCACGCGGTCTCGCAGGGCGTGGGTGCCCGGCGCCATGTCCTTCCAGCGCGCCTGCGTGCGGTTGACCTGCGCCGCCATGGCGATGCCGCTGCCCGCGGGCACGGCCGTCAGGGGAGCGCCGGTGGGGGCGGTGATCACGCCCCCATCCGACCACGCCGCCGCCGTGTAGACGCGGTTCTCGTCGCTGCGGGCGCGGGCCAGGCGCTCGTTCATGGCGTGTTCGCCGAAACTCGGCCAGGCAAGCACATCCGCCCCCTCGAGCGCGAGGCAGCGCCCGACCTCGGGGGCCAGCCCCTCGTCCCCGCACAGCAGCCCCACGTTCCCCGCCTCGGTTGGCGTGACCGGAGCGCTCGACTCGCCCAGGTCGATGCCGCGTCCGTGCGTGGCGCGGTGCTCGACCGTCTCGTCGGGGGTCACCAGGACGGCGGTCTGCTCCATCGTGCAGCCGTTCGTCGCGACCGCGAAGGCGACGGCGCCGCCGTTCGCCCGGACCGCCTTCTCGACCGCCGGCAGCGCCCCTTCCCATCCCTCGTTCCCGACCTCCCCCGCGAACACGGCGAGGTCGCAGTTCTGCTCGCGCAGGGCTTCGTAGCGCGCGATCACCGTGCTCGTGTCGAACAGGTCGCCCGTGCCCGGCACGATGGCGATCCGCCGGTTCTCGTCG
Organism: uncultured Anaerolineaceae bacterium; assembly: GCA_964389725.1. Lineage (GTDB taxonomy): Bacteria > Chloroflexota > Dehalococcoidia > Tepidiformales > Tepidiformaceae > UBA2991. The sequence continues at coordinate 28,066 of CAYMDV010000005.1, read as the reverse complement.
GCGGGCACCAGCGGCTCCTCCAGCAGCGCCTTCGCCGGCGACCCCTCCCACGGCTCCGTCAGGCGTCCGTAGAGGCTGGGCCGGCGGGGGACGGTGGCGGGAGGCGCGGTGGAGGGGTCGATGGTGTAGGTCACGACGGTATCGCCGGTGCTGGGGGCGGCTACGCGCGTCGCGCCCTGCGCGTCGATCACGCAGGAGCGGCCCGCGTAGATGAGCGCCCCGTCCTCGGGCCCCCACTTGTCCGCGGCCGCCACCCAGACGCCGTTCTCGAAGGCGCGTGCCGGCATCAGGTACTCGCACTGGGTCGTGCTGAGCTGCTCGACCGTGTTCGCCCAGGAGACCCACGCGGTCAGGTCGAGGATGACCTCCGCGCCGTTAACCGCCAGGGAGCGTGCGATCTCGGGCTGGCGCCCGTCGGCGCAGATGAGCACCCCGAAGCGCGCGAAGCCGGCGTCGAACACGGGGAAGGCGTCGCCCCGGCGGAACCAGAAGTTATCGAAGTGCCAGAGGAAGCCCTTGTCGTAGCGCCCGACCATCTCGCCGGTGGGGTCGAAGATGACGCCGCTGTTGGTGAGCGTGCCGTCCTCGTGGGGGACGGCCATACCGGCGGCGAGCCAGTAGCCGTGCTCGCGCGCCTTCGCCCCGAAGAGGGCCGCCACCTCGGCGAAGGGCCGCACGCCCGAACGCGCGTAGGGGTCGGCATCGCGCACGTAGTAGGCGGGGTACGCGCACTCGGGCAGAGCCACAAGCTGGGCGCCCGCTGCGCCCGCTTCATCGAGGGCGCGTAGGAGGCCCTGCAGGTTCTCCTCGGCATTTTCCAGGTCGTAGGCCCGGACCTGGCAACAGGCGATGGTGAAGGGCTCCACGGGTGGCTCCCGCCCCGGTTTCGCGCGCACCCGGGGACGTTGCTAGGATCGATCTCGGAGAGGTGTCCGAGTGGCTTATGGTACCGTTCTCGAAAAGCGGTGTGCAGCGATGCACCGGGAGTTCGAATCTCCCCCTCTCCGCCACCCAGCCTGATTTCCCTTGATTCCCTGGCCCCAGCGACCTCCCCGCTCCCCCGGCGTGGACCGAGTTCAGGATGCCATTCGCGCGCGAATGGCATCGATCATGCGGGGGGTGAGTCCGAGGCTGCCCAGGTAGCCGGCGGCCGAGCCCCAGCGGCCGCGGATGAAGTCGAGCGTCAGCTCCATGTCGCGGGGCGGGGCGGCCATCATCATGCGGCCCGTCTCGATGCTGATGCCGTATTCCTCGAACTTGTCCATGCGCTCCTCGACGACGGGTTCGAGCTCGGCCGTGGAGACGGCGTAGTCGGCGATGATGTGCTCATCGGGCACGCCCGCGAGTTCGAGCAGGAGCGCCGCCGCCACGCCCGTGCGGTCCTTGCCCACGGCGCAGTGGAAGAGCACCGGCCCGGAGGCCATGGCGACGGTCTCGAAGAGGGTGCGGTAGGCCCCGCCGCCCTCCGTGAGGAACTGCTGGTAGATGGCCGCGTGCCCCGGATAGCGGTCCTCGCGGGCCAGCGCCCCCGGCGAGGCGTCGGTTTCGAACACGGGCGCCTGGATGATGGTCACGTCATGGGCGCTCAGGTCGGGCGTCGGGTACATGTCGAGCTCCATGCTGGAGCGGAAATCGACGACCACCTTGACGCCGAGGTCGCCGAAGGCGGCCACGCCAGCCTCGGTGAGCTCGTGCAGGCTGCCGCTGCGGATGATGTCGGAAGCCGTCGTGGGGTGGCCCCCGGCGGTCGGGTAGCCGGCCAGGTGGCGAACGTTGTGGGCGATTTCCAGGTGGATCTTCCGATCGATCGTCTCTTGTTCGATGGTTGCAGTTGTCATAGCGCCAATCTGACGGGCGGGTGTGATCGAGCGGTGAACGCAAGTCACGATTCGCCGGGGATGGTGGCGTCGGGGTGGGCGTCGTAGCGGGGCAGGTACGGCTTCAGGTCGAGTACGGGCGTCCCGTTGATGGCATCGAGGCCACGCACGCGCAGCACCGTCCCCTCGACGCCCAGCAGGGGCACGGCGGCCACCCCGAGGTGGTTCGGGCGGAGCTGGCTGCGCGTCGCGAGGATTCCCGTCTCGACCCCCTCCACCGGCAGGGTCTCGGGCTTCTCGGGCGCGTCCGCCGCCAGGTCCAGGTAGCAGACGGCGAGGACGTGGCTGTACTCGTCGAGGCCGCGCAGGCGCTCGGCGTGCTCCGGCAGCAGCTCGATGCGGCTCTCGACGCGCTCCCAGCCGTGCGGCCGCGGCTTCGTGATGTCGTTCCGCACGAACCCGATCGCCTCCAGCGTCACCCGCTCGGGCGGTTCCGGCCGGTCGAACGTGCGAAAGCGGTCAAGCAGTCCCATGGGGCTGGTCACGTGCCAAAGTCAAAGTCAAGCGGCATGTCGGCATAGTGCTCCGAGAGGCAGAGCAGGTTGAGCGTAAGCGCTGTGGTGGAGCTGTCCATACAGCAGTCCAAGGGAAGCCTGTGCTGCTCGCCAAGCTGGCGACACTCCTGGCAGATCCGGTAGATCAGCCTCGTCGCATCGGCGACCCGCGCACTTCGCAGCCCTGCGAACTCGTGCCTCAGACGCTCGGATCGCGCGGCACGGAACGGGTCCTTGAGCAGCTCATCGATCCGTGACTCGATCCGCCCACGCCGGGACCGGTAGCGACGACTCTCCAGCTGATCAAGAAACTGCAGGGAGTACCGGATGTGCCAATCGTCGTTAGCCGACAACGACTCGCCCGCTTCGGAAGTCCGCAATTGCCGCTTCGAGCGGTGCGCGCGCATCCAGGTTCAACGTGAGCGCCAGAGTCTCCAGCCATCCCGGCTCGACCGTGAACCCCCCGACGGCGTCAGCGCCGGCCACCGGCTCGAGCAGCTCCGTGCCCCTTGCGATCGAGCGAACCGGGACGGGCGAGGAACCTCCATCGCCGGCAGGCACAATCTCCAGGCCGTAGACGTGCTCCATCAGCGGTCGCGTCTGCGGCGGTCCATGCCAGCGGTCGGCGACGCGGTCAATTGACTCGCGGACCGGAACGTTCCGCTCGTCGCATACGACTTCTCTGTAGAAGGCCTCCGCCAGGTCGAGTCCGCGCCTCGTGAACGCGAAGTGCTCGTCGGGCTGTAGGAGGCGACTCCCCGTGAGGTCATCCCACCCCTCGTAGACCTCGTTCGAGAGGGGGCCCCATGTCCACCGGTAGAAACTGAGGTTCAGGCCCAGCACACGTCCGTTCGCCAGGTCGAGCGCCGCCAGGAACGCGAGCTTCATCTGCCAGAGCTTGTCCCCCGCATCTTCCAGCGGGGCCTCTACCGCCCGCGCCCAGAGGACAAGCAGGAGCGCAGCGTCTGTACGTCGCTGATCAGCGTTTCGCATGGCGTACCCCCGCGTTTCATCCTGCGTGAAGCTCTTGAGAGCAGTATAGGGAGAAGGCCACCCCGCAGTCTCTTGAGAGCCTAGCGATGGGGGTGCCACCGACCCGCTGGAAACCCCCTGCGAACTGGCCCTTAGGGCCTTTACCGTGGTAAAATGCACAGGAATCCTAACAATACCCGCGGTGGCGTTCCGGACGCCTGCGGTTCAGCTTCAACAAGGCAGTGTATGGCGATCGAGCAGGCCACCCCCAGCACCTACACCGCAGCCAATATCCAGGTGCTCGAAGGTCTCGAAGCGGTCCGCCGGCGGCCCGGCATGTACATCGGGACGACCGACAAGGCCGGCCTCCACCACCTCGTCAAGGAGCTTGTCGACAATGCCGTCGACGAAGCCATGGCGGGTTATTGCGACCGCGTCGAGGTCATCTTCCACGCCAACGGCTGGTGCACCGTTCGCGATAACGGGCGCGGCATCCCCGTGGGCGTGCAGAAGCAGACCGGCAAGACCGCCGTCGAGACGGTCATGACCGTCCTCCACGCCGGCGGCAAGTTCGGCGGGGGCGGCTACAAGGTCTCGGGCGGGCTGCACGGGGTGGGCGCAAGCGTCGTGAACGCGCTCGCGGAGGAGTTGCGGGTCGAGGTGGTGCCCGACCCGGAGGCGCAAGGGAAGCGCACCGCGGGCAAGGTGTACCAGCAGGACTACTCCCGCGGCGAGGCGCTGAACAAGCTCAAGCCGAGCCCCCTCACGAACGGCCGCGGCTACGGCACGACGGTCTCCTTCAAGCCCGATAGCGAGGTGTTCGACTCGACCTCGTTCGATTTCGCCATCGAGGCCGACCGCCTGCGCCAGTACGCCTACCTGACGAAGGGCACGTGGTTCCACCTCTACGACGAGCGCGACGGGCGCGAGATGAACTACTACTTCGAGGGCGGCATCCAGAGCTACGTGCGCCACGTGAACCGCGATCGCGCCGTCCTCAACCAGAATCCGGTGTACCTGGAGCGCGAGATCGAGGGGAACCTGATCGAGTGCGCCATCCAGTACAACGACGGCTTCAACGAGTCCGTCTACACGTTCGCGAACGGCATCAACACGATCGACGGCGGCGCCCACCTGACCGGGTTCCGCAGCGCCCTCACGCGCGTCCTGAACGACTACGCGCGCAAGGCAAAGGTGCTGAAGGACGGCGACGCCAACCTCGGCGGCGAAGACGTGCGCGAAGGGCTCGTGGCGGTGGTTTCGGTAAAGCTGCCGGAGCCGCAGTTCGAGGGCCAGACGAAGACGCGCCTCGGCAACGCGGAGGTCGCCGCGCACGTGCAGAGCGCGCTCGGCGAGGCGCTCACCCAGTACCTCGAGGAGAACCCCTCGGACGCGCGCCGCGTCATCGAGAAGGGCATGACCGCCGCCCGCGCCCGCGAGGCCGCGCGCAAGGCGCGCGACCTCGTCCACCGCAAGAGCGCGCTGGAGAGCGGCAACCTCCCCGGCAAGCTCGCCGACTGCTCAAGCCGCGACCCCGGGGAGTCCGAGATCTTCATCGTCGAGGGTGACAGCGCGGGCGGCTCCGCCAAGCAGGGCCGCGACCGCCACACGCAGGCGATCCTGCCCCTGCGCGGCAAGATCCTGAACGTGGAGAAGGCCTTCCCCGAGAAGATGCTGGGGCACGAGGCCATCCGCCTCATCATCTCCGCCCTGGGCACGGGCATCCGCGACACCTTCGACATCACGAAGCTGCGCTACCACAAGGTCATCATCATGACCGACGCCGACGTGGACGGCGCCCACATCCGCACGCTCCTGCTGACCTTCTTCTTCCGGAACATGGTCGAGCTGATCGAGAACGGCAACCTCTACATCGCCCAGCCGCCCCTCTACCGGCTGCAGCAGGGCAAGACCACGCACTACTTCTTCTCCGACCCGGAGCTGAAGGAGTTCCAGCGCGGCAAGAAGCAGAAGGGCAACGTGCAGCGCTTCAAGGGCCTCGGCGAGATGAACGCCGACCAGCTCTGGGAGACGGCGCTGAAGCCGGACTCGCGCATCCTCATGCAGGTCACGATTGAGGACGCCGCCGCCGCCGACCGCATCTTCTCGGAGCTCATGGGCGAAGACGTCAGCCACCGCCGCCGCTTCATCCAGACGCACGCGAAGGACGTCCAGAACCTGGACGTCTGAGTGGAGCGCCGGCGGGGCCACCGCAGGTTGCCAGCCCTTGTTCTTGTAGAGTCGGGCGCGAAGTGACAATCGCGGTTCTGCGGCTGCTCTTGCTGGTTGCTATCCCGACTGTTGTGCTTGGGCTTGCGACGAGCGCCGTCTCTGCGCAGGCGGGGGCGACCGTCGAAGTGCGCGTCTGGCAGAGCGTCTCCAACGCGCACAACCTCCATATCAGTGCCCGTCCCGAGGGTGGTTCCTGGAGCACGCTGGGAACGACCCGGCTCGACATGAGCGGGCTGAGCAGCAGGGGCACCTTCACCTACGGCGACATCACCGTGGCCGTTCCGCTCGCCGGCGAACCTGGGCCAGTACAGGTGAACGTCGAGGTACGTGTTTGGCAGAGCGTCTCCGACCCCCTCGACCTCTACATCAGCGCCCGTCTGGAGGGCCGTTCGTGGAGGGCATTGGGTACCGTCCCGCTGGACATGAGCGGCCTGAGGGCCAGTGGCTTCCGATTCGGGGACGTCTCCTTGTCGGCTCCGCTGCCACTTCTGGGCCGCGGCCAGACGGGCACAACCTGGTACGAAGCCAAGTACCTGGAGGACGGCTCGCTGTACAGCGTGGCGACGGTGAGTGATGGCGATAACAGGTGGCCGGGGCAGGGCGAGACTTCATTTGCATTTCAGTGCTTGCGCGGCAACCTGCAGACAGTGTTCCACGCCCGAGGTTCGTTTGAATGGGACCACCGGACCCTGGTGGAACTGAGCGTTGACGAAGGAGAACCCACCGCGGGGCGATGGAGGATCGGCTCGGGCGTTTCGGGGGACTACTACTACGCGCCTGATCCCCGGGACCTTCTTGAGCAATTCAGAGGCGCAAGGTCTATACGGATCCGGCTCATAGACTCTGATGGACTCGTCAGGCTTACCGAGGAGGGAGACCTTCACATCTATCACCACGATGTGGCCTCTTTGCTGACCACCCCAGTCCAGATGAACCTCGAGCGCTGCGGCGAGGAAGGTTGGCGCTGACTGTCAACAGGAGTTGGCGGGAGTGCATGGGAGTCGAACCCACCCCTCGCCGCGCTGGCGACGAGGCGACCGTTTTGAAGACGGCGAGGACCACCGGGCCCTATCCACTCCCCCGGACGGCCATCCTACCGCGCCGCGCAAGGGGCGCGGCAGCGCGGCGCTCCCCTCCCCTACACGTACGGCAGGACCTTCTCCGCGAAGAGCCGCGCCGGCTCGCGCGTGTCGCGGCCGAAGAACTCGATGACGAACATGTCGCAGCCGGCCTCCTGGTTGGCCGCGATCTGGTCGCGGATGCGTTCGGGGCTGCCGGAGAGGGCGAGCGGGTCGGTGGGGTCGCCCAGGTGACCGCCGAAGATCTTCTGTGCGCGCTCGATCATCGGCCCGGCTGAGGGCTCGTCGGGGGCGATCGTCACGAGAGTCTGCTGGCTGACGCGGATCTCGGCGGGGTCGCGGCCGATGTCGGCGCAGTGCTCGCGCAGGACCGACACCTTCCGCCTGAGGTTCGCGTGGTGCCCGGCGAGGTTGTTGTAGATGTCCGCGTGCTTTGCCGCGATCCGCAGCGTAACCCGCTCACCGGCGCCACCGATGAGGATCGGCGGCGTGCGCGGCGGCTTCGGCTCGCACACGAGGTTCTCGGCGCGGACGTGCTTCCCTTCGTAGGTGACGGGCTCGTCCTCGGTCCACATGCGCTTCAGCAGCTCGACCGTCTCTTCGAGCTGGCGCAGGCGCTCGCGCGTCGAGAGGAAAGGCATGTCGAAGTCGGTGAACTCGCGCTCCATCCAGCCCCCGCCGAGTCCGGGGATGACGCGCCCGCCCGCGATTTCGTCGGCCGTGGCGATGACCTTGCCCAGGTGCGCGGGGTTGCGCATGCCCGCCGGCGTGACGAGCGTGCCGATCTCGACGCGGTCGGTGATGGCCGCCAGCGCGGAGATGGCGCTCCACGCTTCGAGGATGGGAATGCTCGGCGACTGCGGCCCGTAGAGGTGGTCATTCACCCAGATCGAGTCGAAGCCCAGCTCCTCGAACTCGCGGGCGGCGGCGCTCGCCTCCTGCCAGGTGCGCTTGATCTGGGGCACGTTCACGCCGAAGTGGGGCTTGCGGGTCGCTTCCATCGGGTTCCCTTCCTGCGGCGGCCGCCGCGACGGGCGCATTCTACGGGCCGCCCGGCGCGGGTCCGTGGCGGGCCCCGGCGATACAATCGGGAGCGATGGTCGAGCTGGCGAGCTACCTGTTCTGGACCGGCCTCGCGTTCGCCGCGATCGCCTCGGCGACGTACGTCTTGCACGCCGCGAGCGCGGTCGTCAGCCTGCGGCGCTTCAGCGCCCAGACCGACGCCGGCCCGGTCACCCTCTCCGGCGCGAGCGGCGTGCCCAGCGCCGGCCTGGGGCGCCTCGCGACCACCTTCGCGACGCTGACGGCAACGGCGCTGACGATCTCGCTCATCGCGCGCTGGATCGCGGTCGAGCACGCCCCGCTCTCGAACCTCTATGAGTACACGGTCGCGCTGGCCTGGGGGGTCGCGGTGGCATGGCTGGCGTTCGAGCGGACGGCCGGGGCGCGGCGCTTCGGCGTGCTTGCGCTCCCCATCGTGACCGCCCTCCTGGGCGTCGCGACCCTCTTCCCCGACGAGGTCATCCCCCTCATCCCCGCCCTCCAGAACGCCCCCCTGCTCACGCTGCACGTGAGCGTCATCATGGTCTCCTACGCGGTCCTGACGGTGGCCTTCAGCGCGGCGGTCATCTACCTGGTGCAGGGGGGCGAAGGCCGCCGGCGACTCGCCGCCCTGCCCGGCGGGGAGGCGGCCGGCGACCTCGCGCATCGGGCCGTGCTGGTGGGATTCCCGCTGCTGGCGCTGGGCATCGCCCTGGGCGCGTGGTGGGCGAACAGCGCCTGGGGCCGCTACTGGGGCTGGGACCCGAAGGAGACGAGCGCGCTCGTGGTGCTGCTGGCGCTGGCGGCCTACTTCCACGCGCGCGCCGGGGAGGGGTCGGTGGCGGGGGCGCCCATCATCCGCTGGATCATCCCGAAGCGGTTCCAGCGCAGCTGGCGTCCGGACCCGATGTGGTGGCTCGTCGCGATGTTCGCGCTGCTGCTCTTCACCTACTTCGGCGTGAACCTCTGGATCACCGGCCTGCACAGCTACGCGGGCGTCTGAGTATCCCCTGAGCCGTCCGTCCCACCGGCCTCCCCGCGCCACTTGCGCAGCCCCACCCCCAGCACGCCGAAGCTGAACCCGATGGCGGCGAGAAGCGCGAGGGTCGGCCACAGGTAGAGGGAAGTATCGAACTTCGCGCAGGCGTGGTAGAGGGAGATGACGTACTGGATCGTGGAGGCGCTGATCGTCAAGCTCAGCAGACTGAACAGGGTGAGCAAGGGGCCGGTGCGAAGGGGTTCCCCGGCGCTGCTCTCGTTCCGGCTCCCCAGATAGCTCACGCCGACCAGCGCCGCCAGCGGGAGGCCAACCGTGAGGGTGTAGAAAAGGTGAACGCTCGCGGCGATGCCCGCGAGAATGACCCCGGTCACGATTACTGAGCGCAGCCCCATACCGCTCTTGACTCGAACGCCAAGGAGAATCACGAGGACTACGCCCACAGCCACGATCTTGTAGGAGTGGAGGGCGACGGGGCTCCCCCTCGAGATGAGGTCGGGGGCGTCAGTGCTGCCGGCCACGAGCACGCCGTTGACTGCAGGGGCGAGGGCAGCGGCGATCACCAGCGCGATGAGAGCGACGCACCTCAGCACCTGGGGCAGACCGAACACCCCGGAATCCTGATGCCTGCCGCCAAGGGCGCTGCCGAGAATGGCGGCCAGGATGACGAGCGCGATCCCCAGGAAGACGAACGAGTCGACCGACTCGTCCCAGCCGGCGTTGGCGTTGGCCGTGAGGAGTTGCGGAGCGATGGTCGCGAGAAGAATGAGGCCCGCCAGGCCGATAAGCAGTCGGGCCTCCGCGTAGGTCAAGGGTTTCCCTGCCTCGTCAGCGGCAGCAATGGCGGCCACCCTTGCGAGCGCAATGGCGAGGATCCCCAGTGGCAGGGCGAGCGATACGGCTAGCAGGATGACCGGTCCGCCGATTGAAGGCCCGTCCTCTACCAGGAGCGAAGCGGCAATCCCGAAGCTGTTCCCCTCTCCGTTCGTCAGGGCGAGGACGAGACCCACAAGGCCCACCGCGAGCAGCGCCTGGTTGAAGGTGACGTAGCGCATGGTCCGAGAGGATACCCGCGCTCAGCGAGTGGCGGGCAGCTCCCTCGGCAGCGGCGGGAAGGGGCGGGCCTGCTCGTAGGCGTACGAGGCGCGCAGGACGAGGTCGTCGCGGTGGCGGGGGGCGACGATCTGGAGGCCGCAGGGAAGGCCCGAGTCGGTGAGGCCGGCGGGGACCGAGGCGGCGGGGTGGCCCGTGAAGTTGAACGGGTAGGTGTAGGCGATGACGTTCGCGGGCTCGCCTTCGATCTCGCGGGGGAGGGGGCCCGCCGCCGCGAACGGCTCCGTCGGGAGGGTGGGGGTCAGCAGCAGGTCGTAGCGATCGAACAGCCCGGCCGTCCAGCTGATGAGCTCGCCCCGGCGTCGCAGGAACTCCTGGAAGTCGGAGGGGCCGACCTCAAGGGCGCGATCGAGCTGGCGAATGTAGCGCGCGGTGAACTCGTCGTGGCGGGTCGAAAAGTTGTCCCACTCCAGCCCCAGCGTCTGGAAGGCGGAGACGCGCGCCCACCAGCCACCCATCTCGGGGATGGTGTCGTGGTTCTCCTCGACCTCGTGGCCCATGTCGGCGAAGGCCTCGACCGCTGCCCGCACCTCGCGCAGGACATCGCCCTGCACGCGCGTCACCCCGAGCGTCTCGTTGAAGGCGATGCGCAGCTTCGGGAGGGGCTCCTCCAGCGTCTCCGCGTAGGAGACATCCGGCGCCGGTAGCGACTCCGGGTCGGCGGGGTGCGGTCCGGACACGGCGTCGAGGAAGATGGCGGCGTCGCGAACGCAGCGGGTCAGGGGGCCGTAGCAGCTGATGCTGAGCCACGAAGGCATGGAGCGCGGCGCGATCGGCGTGCGTCCGTGCGAGGGCTTCAGCCCGTACAGGCCCGTGTAACAGGCGGGGATGCGGATCGACCCGCCGCCGTCGCTGGCGGTAGCGAGGGGCACCATGCCCGAGGCGAGCGCGGCCGAGGAACCGCCGCTGGAGCCGCCGGGCGTGCGCTCCAGGTTCCAGGGGCTGCGAGTCGCCCCGAAGAGCTCGTTGTCGGTGAAGGGGATGTGGCCGAACTCGGGCGTGTTCGTCTTGCCCACGACGATCGCGCCGGCCGCCTTCAGCCGGGCGACGAGCACGTCGTCGTAGTCGACGCGGTTGTCGCGGTAGAGGCGCGAGCCCTTCGTCGTGACGAACCCGGCCGCGTTCTCGAGGTCCTTCACCCCGAGCGGGAGTCCCGCGAACGGCCCCGCCTCCTCGCCCGCGGCGATGCGCCCCTCCAGCGCCCGCGCCTCGCGCAGGGCCCCCTCGGGGTCGAGCTCGACGAAGGCGTTGAGGGTCGGGTTGAGCGCCTCGATGCGCGCCAGGGAGCGCTCCATGAGCGCGACCGGCGAGAGCTCGCCGGAGCGCACCAGCGCCGCCAGCGCGTGCGCGGGGGCGTAGTCGAGGTCGAGGGTGGGCTCGGAAGGCACGGATCAGCCGCCCTGCATGTTGATGCGGAGCTCGACCGCGTCGCCGTCCGCGATGGGCGTATCGAGCTGGGACTGCTCATCGTTGATGACGGCCAGCACGGCCTCCTGGTCGCGCTCGTTGAACCCTTCGTCCGCGAGGATGTCCTTCGCCGTCAGGCCCTCCCGCCAGTCGAGCTCGAGTGTCTCCAGCTTCGACTTCGAGAGGTTCTGGAGCGTGGGGAAGAGCTTTACCGTGACCGCCATCTGCGCCTCCGTCGCGGCATTCTACGGCCTGCCCGGTTCCCGCCGTGGCCCGCCCCCGGACCGTGCACTACGATCGGGGAACCATGCTCGTCCTCGCGATCGAATCCTCCTGCGATGAAACCGCGGCCGCCCTCATTGAGAACGGCACGACGATCCACAGCACGATCGTCGCCAGCCAGGTCGACCTGCACGCGAAGTACGGCGGCATTGTGCCCGAGGTGGCGAGCCGCGAGCACCTGCGCAAGATCACGCCCGTCGTGCGCGAGGCGCTCGCCGACGCGGACTGCACCCTCGACGACATCGACGCCGTCTGCGCGACGCGCGGGCCAGGACTCGCGGGGGCGCTGCTGGTGGGCTACAGCACGGGCAAGGCGATCGCCTTCGGGCGCGACCTGCCCTTCCTCGGGGTGAACCACCTGGAGGGGCACGTCTATGCGAACTGGCTCGTCGAGGGGCCGCCGCCCACCTTCCCCGCCCTCTGTCTCGTCGTCTCCGGGGGCCACACGGACCTCATCCTGATGCGCGAGCACGGCCAGTACGAGCGCATCGGGGGCACGCTCGATGACGCCGCCGGCGAGGCCTTCGACAAGTCGGGACGGCTGCTGGGGCTGCCCTTCCCGGGCGGTCCCGAGATTGCGAAGCTGGCCGCGACGGCCGGCGCTTCGGCCCTGCGCCTGCCCCGCGCCTGGCTGCGCGGCACCTGCGACTTCAGCTTCAGCGGCCTCAAGACGGCCGTGCTCCACGCCGTTCGAGAGGAGCGGGCCGCGCCTGCCGAAATCGCGTGGGAGTTCCAGGAGGCGGTCGTCGACGTGCTCACGGGGAAGGTCTCGCGGCTGGCCCGCGAGCTCGGCGTAGCGGAGGTGCTGCTGGCGGGGGGCGTCGCCGCGAACGGGCGGCTGCGCGAGGAGATGCAGGCGCGCAGCCCCGTGCCCGTCCGTATCCCGCCGCCCTCCCTCTGCACCGACAACGCGGCCATGATCGGGGCCGCCGGCGGCCACCGCCTCGCCCTCGGCCAGCGCAGCGAGTTGGCCGAGGACATCTTCAGCACGAACGACTGGGCCAGGGTGTGAAGGCTGTTGGCCATTGGCTGTTGGCTCTTGGCGCCTGGAGAGCACGCGTAAGGGTTGACAGCTCCGGCAGCTCCCGTCCTCCCCCTTGGCAGGACCAATAGCCAGGAGCCAACAGCCAGGAGCCAGTAAGCTCCCGCCCCCGCACACTCTTCTTCAGCCACCGATTCCCCCGGAGAGATCATGGTCTGGTTCGTCAGTGTCGCCATCGCCATCGTGCTGTGCGGCGTCGCCTTCCTGTTCGGACGGGCGATGCGCAGCGAAGCCGAACCGGGGAGCCCCGAGGCCGACCGCGGCCTCATCGTGATCGTGCTCGCCATTATCGTGTTCGTCATCTGGGTGGGCGCGCACACGGCCCTCTCCGCCCTCAAGCAGATCGAGGCTGGCCATGTAGGCGTCGTCTACGAGTTCGGCGAGATTGTCGGCCTAAAGGGCGACGGGCTCCAGTTCATCTCGCCATGGCAGGAAATCAAGACGGAGAGCATCCGCACCCAGCAACACACGTTTACCAACGTGAGGAGCTTCTCGGCGGAGGGCCTGGATGTCTTCGCATCCGTCACAGTGGATTACCGGGTCGATCGTGAGTCAGTGCTCCTGCTGTACAAGCTCGTGGGGCCGAGTTGGTTCGACATCCTCGTCGAGCCGCGCATCAACCAATTCTTGAAGGCCGCGGTTGTCAGGTACGAGGCGGACGAGGTGATGGCAAACAGCGAGGAGATCGAAAGCCGCCTGCGCGAGGCGCTGGGAGCGGACCTTGAGACGTACCGCATCGCCGTGGAAAGCCTGGAGATCAGCGAGTGGAACATGAAACGCCGGTAAGTGTCATGGCAGCGGCCGCTAACGGCTAAGGCCCCGCCCCCGTACACTCTTCGTCAGCCACCGATTCCCCGGGAGAAGTCATGGTCTGGTTTGTCAGTGTCGCCATCGCCATTGTGCTCTGCGGCGTCGCCTTCCTGTTCGGACGGGCGATGCGCAGCGAAGCGGAACCGGGGAGTCCCGAGGCCGACCGCGGCCTCATCGTCATCGTGCTCGCCGTCATCGTGTTCGTCATCTGGGTGGGCGCTCACACGGCCCTCTCCGCCCTCAAGCAGATCGAGGCTGGGCACGTGGGCGTCGTCTACCAGTTCGGCGAGATCGTCGGGCAGCGTGGTGAGGGTCTCCAGTTCGTCGCGCCCTGGCAGGAGATTCGCACGGAGAGCATCCGCGTCCAGCGCCACCGCTTCGATAACGTGAGCGGCTTCTCCAGCGAGACCCAGGACGTGATCGTCTCCGCGACCGTGAACTACCAGGTCGACCCCTCAGCCGTGTAGGGGCTCTACCGGACGGTCGGGCCGAACTGGTTCGACACGCTCGTCGAGCCGCGCATCAACCAGTTCTTCAAGGCCGAGACGGTTAAGTACAAGACGGTCGACATCGCTCCCAACCGCGAGCAGATCCGGCTGGCCGTGCAGGCCGAGCTCGATAGCGCCCTGCGGGTGTACTCGATCACCGTCACGGACCTGCTCATCGACAACATCGACTTCAACGCCGATTTCAAGCGCTCGATCGAGGAGAAGCAGATCGCGGCGCAGAACGCCCTCCGCGAGGAGGAGCGCATCGCCCAGTCCCAGGCGGAAGCGATCCAGGCCGAAGAGCGCGCAAAGGGTGAGGCGCGCGCGGTCGAGGCGCGCGCCATGGGTGATGCCGCCGCCGAGATTGAGCGGGCGCGCGGTACCGCCGAGGCCATCGTCCTTCGTGCGCAGGCGCAGGCGCAGGCCAACCAGCTGCTGGACGAGTCGTTGACCCCCCAGGTCATCCAGTACCTCGCCGTCGACAAACTCGCGCCGGACCTCGACATCGCCCTCATTCCCTCGGGCCAGAACATCATCATCGACCCGGCGACGCTCCTCACCAAGCAGGATGAGGACGACGACGATGGGCTCACGCCAGTTCCGGTCACGACCACGACGCCGGCGGCCCAGGGGAACTAGCGAGGAGCTTCCGGGGGCCTCAGTCGCGAAGCGTGTGGAGGCTCAGCAGGTAGGTCGTCACGCCCACGCCAACGGCGGCGAGGATGGCGTTGAGCCACACCGGTGACGGCGCCAGCAGCCAGGCCGAGAAGGCCAGCCCGGCCCAGAGCATCGCGATGGTCGCAATCTTGGTACCGAGCGTTGCGCCGCGGCGTTCGCTGTAGTTGCGCAGGTAGCGCCCGAAGAGGCGGTTCGTCATGAGCCAGGTGTAGGCGCGCTCCGAGCCGCGCGCGTAGCAGGCCGCCGCCAGCAGGAAGAAGATCGTGTGCGGAAGCAGCGGCAGGATGACGCCGAGGACACCGATCGCCACCAGCACGCTGCCAAGCGCGATGAACAGCGCCCGCGCCGAAGCGGAACTCGCGACAGGCGGCCTGGCCGCTTCTGAAGAACCTGCCAATTCTGCCAATTATCTTCCCGAACCAGTTCCAGTGAGAGGTACGGGGCCGAGTATAGCGCCCGCGATCGAGGGGGCGCTAGCGCTTCGGCCGTCGCCAGCGGGTCCAGTCGAAGGGCTCGATGCCGCCTTCGGTGAGCTGCCAGATGGAGGCTTCGGCGCGCCCATTCTCGATGTCGAGGAAGCCGATCGTGCCGAGCTGCGTGTTCAGGTTGTGGGGATAGGTGGGCGAGCCGGGGTTCACGCAGAGCACGTCCCCGACCTGGTCGATCGCCTCGACGTGGGAGTGGCCGTAGACGACGACATCGAGGTCGGTGCGGCCGAAGTAGCGCTCCATGGCGCGCTCGACCGTGAGGTGGGGCGGCATCTCGGGGACGGGCATGTCGTGCACGATGCCGACCGACACGCCCTCGAAGTCGAGCGTCCACGCCTCCTGCAGGAGGGGGTGGTCGGGCTGCATCGGGCGCCCGCCGGAGCCGTCCTCGCCGTTGCCGCGGGCGGCCCACAGGGGCGCCACCTCCGCGAGCTCGTCGAGCAGCCAGACCTCGTGGATGTCGCCCGCGTGCAGGATGGCATCGACGCCCGCGAAGGCGTCGTAGACCTGCGGCCAGAGCTCCGCCCGCGACTCAGGGATGTGTGTGTCGGAGATGAGGCCGATGCGCATCGGCGCAGTCTACGCGATGCCTCCAGCGGGGTTGCGCTTGAAGACGAACGTACGTTCTGATACGGTCGGATCATGTCCAGTCACCCCGTCCTCCAGCCCACCCTCCTCGGGAACGAGGGGCCGTCGTTCGACCCGACCTTCGCCGGCCTCACCCACCGCGAGCTCGGGTACGACTCCTGGATCGACCAGGCGCAGGGATTCCTCGCCGGGCACCAGGCCGTCTTCGCGAGCCTCCACGACGACACCCGCTGGCACGGCCATCAGCGCCTCATGTACGACCGCCTCGTGGACGTGCCCCGCCTGACCGCCTCCATCCCCCGCGACGGCCCCGGCCACCCCGTCATCCGCGATCTCGCGGACGCCCTCGGGGAGCGCTACGGCGTCACGTTCGACCTGGTGGCGCTGGCCCTCTACCGGGACGGGCGCGACAGCGTCGCCTGGCACCGGGACAGGTGCCGTCGCGAACGGCGATCGCGGGCGCTCGTGGCCACGCTCTCACTGGGCGAATCGCGGCGCTTCCTCGTGCGGCCGCACGGCGGCGGCCCCTCGGTCTCGTTCTCGGCCGGCTGGGGCGACCTGCTCGTGATGGGCGGGGCCTGCCAGCAGCACTGGGAGCACTGCGTGCCGAAGGCGCAGCAGGCGGGGCCGCGCATCAGCGTGATGTTCCGCAGCAGCGCCGACTTCGTGCGCTTCTAGCCGCGGCAGTGCCAGGGCGCTAGAGCATCTGGCCCTGGACGTTCTCCAGCCCCATCAGGGCCGCGATCTCGCCCTGGTGGGAGGAGACGTGCCAGACCCCGAGGGTTCCGAACACCCACAGCTTCGGGCGCGGCGTGGGGCCGAAGGGGATCTCGGTCTGCAGGTCGTCCTCGTCCGCCGACTCGAGGTAGCCGTCGACGGTCGCACGGACGGCGGCTGCATACTCGCGCAGGGCGCCGAAGTCGCACTCGAAGCTGTTCGCCCAGTCCTGCGAGATGACGGGGCTCTCGGCGATCTCGAAGCCGACCTTCTCGCCCCAGCCGCCCTCGTGGAAGACCGGCTGGCGGCCCATCAGGCCGCGCACGAGCACGAGGTCTTGCGTGATGACCGTGTGCGCGTAGGTCGCGCCGATGGGGTTCGTGAGCGTGCCCTCGATGGCCTTGCTCAGCAGCTCGGGCGAGCACCGCTCGATGGCGGCCTCGAGGTTGTCCTGGCCGAACGCGTACTGGCTGCGAAGCAGATCCCGATGATCCATGCGGTGCCTCCTGGAGGTTGGATGCTGAAGGTGCGAGCGGCCAGTCTGAACGGTCGCCGGGCGGCCCGCCACCGCTCAGGAGTCGCGCAGCTCCACCACGAGCGCTTCCGGCCCGTGGATGCCGCGCACGATGCGCTTCTCGATATCCGCCGTGCGGCTGGCCCCCGTGAGGATGAGCGGGTTGCCGCCGCCCTCGGCGAGTGCGGGCGCGAGCTCCTGCGGGAAGCGCACGATGGCCGCCTCGTCGACCTCGACGACGATGCGGCGGGCGTCCATCAGGGCCGCCCGATCCGCGTCCTCGCCCGTCAGGAGCACGCTCCCCGTCGAGGCGACGGCAGCGCTCGCCCGCACCCGACGGTCGCCCTCCTCGGGGGCGGCGCTGTCCGTGACGATGGCGCCGATGGTGGACGCGCGCTCGCGGAAGAGGCCGGCCACGTCGGCGGGAGGCGGGGCCGGCGCGGGGGCGGGCTCAGCGTCGATGGACTCGAGGGGGATGAGCATGGCCGGGTCGCGGGTGGGAGTCGCACTGGGGAGCGAGCGCTCGGCGCCGGGCAGGCCGGGCAGCAGGCCGCCCGCGCGCAGCCCGAGCCGCGCGAGCCAGCTCGCCGCGCGCCCCTGCCTCCCCGCGAAGGCGGCCATCCAGGACTTCCAGGCCAGCCGCTCGACCATCGAGCCGCCGTTCTCGTGCTCGCCCGCGCGCAGGTCGAGCAGCATGCGGTGCAGGGGGATGCCCACGGGGCAGACCTCGGTGCAGCGCCCGCAGAGGCTGGAGGCGGAGGGCAGGTCGTCGTGGCGCCCGTCGCGCCAGAGCAGGGGCGAGACGACGGCCCCGATCGGGCCCATGTAGGGCGATCCGTAGGAGAGTCCGCCGGCTGCCGTGTAGACGGGACAGGCGTTCATGCAGGCCCCGCAGCGGATGCAGCGCAGCACGTCGCGGTAGCGCTCGTCCGCGAGGATCTCCGAGCGACCGTGGTCGACGAAGACGAGGTGTCGCTCGCGGCCATCTTCGGGGCCGCCGAGGAAGTGGGTGTACGAGGTCAGTGGCTGCGCGGTGGCGCTCGGGGCGAGCACCTGCAGGACTGCCAGTGCCGCGTCCTCGTCTGCCACCACCTTCTCCAGGCCGGTGATGGCGATGTGCAGGGGCGGGCGGCTCACACCCAGCGATACGTTCCCCTCGTTCTCGACGATGACGATGCGGCCGCTGCTCGCGATGACGGCGTTCGCGCCGGTGATGCCCGCGTCGACATCGGCGAAGAACTCGGCGACGACATCGCGCACCGTGCGCGAGAGACGCACGGGGTCGTCGTCGGGAACATCGGCGCCCGCGCCTTCGAGCAGGTCGCGGATGCGGGCCCGGTTGAGGTGGAGGGCGGGGGCGGTGATGTGGCTCGGACCGCGCCCCTCGATGTCGACGATGTACTCGCCGATGTCGGTTTCCAGCACCTCGCGGCCCTGCTCGCGGAGGGCGTGGGTCAGCCCCACCTCCTCCGCCACCATCGACTTCGACTTGGCGACGCGGCGCGCATCGCCGAGGAGCTCCGCCACGATCGCGACCGCCTCCTCGGCGGTGGCGGCGCGGTGGTAGCCGGTGCCGTTCCGTTCGCACGACTCGCGCAGCTGCTCGTGCAGCTCCTCGAGGTGGTCGACGGCGTAGGCGCGCGCCGCCTGCGCGCGGGCGCGGGCATCGGCGGGGCTGGCGGCAGAGAGCTGGTCGCGGCTGTCGCCGACGAGCTTGCGCAGGATGGGGGAGAGGGTGGCGGCGGGCGGCCCCTCCGCGATCTCGGTTCGCGCGCGCTCCCGGAAGCCGCTCATGCCAGCGCCCTGTCGAGGAGCTCGGCGAGCGTCCAGGTTTCGAGGGGCTGGTCGTCCGCCCGTGCCGTCGCCTCCAGGTGCGCCAGGCAGGAGAGGTCGCCGGAGACGAGCACGCGCACGCCGCGCGAGGCGACGTCGGCCAGCTTCGCCCGCGCCATGGCGACGGAGACCTCGGGCTCCTTCACGGTGAAGGTTCCGCCGAAACCGCAGCATTCGTCCTCGTAGGCGAGGCGGCGCACGTCCAGGCCCTCGACCTGCTCCAGCAGCCCGACGGCGCCGTCGGTCAGGCCCAGCTCGCGGCGGCCGTGGCAGGCGTCGTGGTAGGCGACCGCCCCCGCGAGGCGCAGGGGCAGGGCCGCGACGTTCGGGTGATCGGCCACGTACGCGCCGAACTCGACGAACCGCTCGCTCATGCGCTCGATGCTGGCCCCGCGCGGTCCCGCCCAGAGGCCGGGCAGGTAGTGGCGCACCATGCTCGCGCAGGAGCCGGAGGGGATGACGACGGTCTCGTGCCCGCGCGCCGCCCGCAGCAGCACGCGGCCTACGCTCTTCGCCTCCGTGCGGTAGCCGCTGTTGAAGGCGGGCTGGCCACAGCACGGCCCCACGATCGTGGCGACCTCATCGCCGAGGCGTTCGAGCACGTTGCGCGCATGGCCCCCGTCGTCCGGCCGGAGGGCGGCCAGGTAACAGGGGACGAACAGCGCGACCTTGCCCATTCGTTCACGCTACCGGTCCGCGGGCGGCTACGGCAAGCGAAGGCAGCGCCCGCGTCCCGTGGCGCCGCCCGCCACCGTGCCCTACGGTAGAAGCATGCCCATGCGCGGCCTGAAGGTCGGTTCCATCGGCGGGGTCGCTATCGAAGTGCACCCCTCGTGGCTCCTCATCCTGGGGATCGTGACCTACGTGCTCGGCGCCGGGCTCTTCCCCGACTCCTACGAAGGCTGGAGCGCGCCCGTCTACTGGATCGTGGCCGCCGCCGCGGCGCTCCTCGTCTTCGCCACGGTGCTCCTCCACGAGCTTGCCCACGCCTTCGTCGCGATCCGGCGGGGACTGCCGGTGCCGCGCATCACGCTCTTCGTGTTCGGTGGCGTGTCGCATCTTTCGCGGCAGCCGCGCAGCGCCGGCGAGGAGTTCTTCATCGCCGCCGCCGGGCCGGCCACGAGCCTCGCGGTCGCGCTCGTCGCCTTCGGGCTCTCCCTGCTGATGCGGAGTGCGAACGAGCAGCTGGAAGCGATGTTCTGGTATCTCGCGCTCGTCAACCTGCTCCTGGCCGTGTTCAACATCCTGCCTGGCTTCCCCCTCGATGGCGGACGCGTGCTGCGCTCGATCGCGTGGAGACGCACGCGCAGCTTCCGCAAGGCCACGCGCATCGCGACGGGCACGGGCGAGATGTTCGGCTGGGGAGTCATCGCCCTGGGCGTCGTCTTCCTGATCATGCAAAACTGGCTGCAGGGCATCTGGCTCATCCTGATCGGCTGGTTCCTGTTGAGCGCGGCCCGCAGCGAAGGCAACAGCATCCGCCTGGACAGCCTCCTGAACCGGCTGAAGGTGCGCGACCTGATGCACGGCGACTTCGCCGAGGTCAGGCCCGGCATTCCCATCCAGGAGCTCGTCGACGAGCACATGGTCGGGAGGGGCGAGCGCTCCGTCGTCGTCGCCAACGATGACTACGTGGTCGGCATCCTCAGCATGAGCGACCTCGGCAAGGTCCCCCGCAGCGAGTGGGCCTCGACCCCCGCCCAGCGCATCATGACGCCGCGCGCGGAAGTCGTGACGATCGCCGCCGATGCCCCCGCCTCGGATGTCATGCCCCTGCTCGCCCAGCGCCGCCTGAACCAGCTTCCGGTGATCGAGGAGGGGCGCATGATCGGGCTGATCACGCGGCGGGAGTTCTTCGACCGGCTCCAGATCGCGGAGGAGCTCGGCCCGGACGAGAAGCCCGACGACAGCGCCGCTCCGCCACCCATCCGCCGCACCCCCGGCAGCGACGAGCCGGATTCGCGCCAGGACGGTCCCGGTCCCGGCGTCTAGTTCCCGGCCTCCCCGGAGAGGGGGCGCCGCGCCCACGCCTGCCAGAGCGTCCACGCAAGCTTGCCGCCGCCGTCGGGGCGGCGCAGGCCCACATCGTTGAGGACGGCGGCGCCGCCCTGGCGGCTCTGGCCGGGGTCGCGTTCCGCCACCCACACGACGGCGCTGAAGCCGTTCGCCTGGGCGTCTTCCAGCAGCCGCTGCAGGAACTGCTCCTGCTCGCGTTCCGAGCCGACCCACGAATGCCCCTCGATGGCGGCGGAGGCGTACCCCGCCTCGCTCACGAGGATCTCGCCCCCGAAGCGCGTCCGTAGCTGGCTGTAGTAGTCGTCGGGAATCTCGCGCACCAGGCGGATGGTCGAGGAGAGGTAGGGGTACGTGGAGACGGCGAGCACGTCGATACGGTGCCCGAACTCGTCGAGCGCCTCCCACTGGGGCGGGTGCTCCTGCGTGAGCCGCCCGAGCAGGTCCTCGAGCTGGAAGGTGGGGAACACCTTCGTCGCAGGGCGGATCGTCTTCACCGCGTCGTAGGCGCGCTCGTAGGCCTGCAGGAAGCCGCGGAACTGCCCGGGCGCGCGGGCGCGCAGCATGTTGATTTCGACGCCAATCGCCAGGTAGTCGGGGTCGTAGTTGGTGGCGATGTAGATGGCGTAGGCGACGAGCGCGTCCTGCACGTCCTGGCGCAGGAAGCCCTGTTCCGGCTGGATGGCCTCGGGCAGTCCCGCGATGCGCCCCCGCTGGAGGGCGCCGTCGGTGGGGTCGATGGCGAAGAGGAGGGAGAGGTCGTACTGCCGCACGAGATCGCGTTCGAGGCGCATGAGGGCGTGCGTCTCCTCCGAGACCTCCGCCTCGGGGAAGAACTCCTGCCAGGGAGGGACCCGCGCGATGCTGACGAGGTCGGCGTGGCGGGCCGCGGTCGCGAAGGTGGACAGGTAGGCGCTGCGGGTCTCCTGCTGGGGCTGTGCGCCGAGGCCGAGAAGCACGTCCCGCTCGGGCCCCTCGGGTGCGGGGCGGGTGATCTCCGGTCCCGGCCCTTCCTCGCCCCCGGCGCCGTCCGCACAGGCGGCGGCAACCAGCGCTGCTACAATCAGGAGGGCGGAGAACAGGCGCGAGCGCTGCATGACCTTAGGCAGGTTCTTTCTGGCGTCTGTGGTGCTGGGCGTGATCGCGGGCGCTCTTGTCAGCGGCATCCGCTGCCTCACGGGCGACGATCCCGAACCCCCACCCCCGGCGGCGACGGTCGTCGCGACCCCCGAGGTGGAGACGCCCCTTGCCGTGGCCGAGCGCTTCGCGGCCGCCTGGGAGGCCGGCGACACACGCGCGATGTATGCGCTCCTGGACAGCCGCACGCGGGCGGCGCTGTCTCTCGCGGATTTCGCGGCGGTTTACGCCAGCTTCCGCCAGGAGGCGGCCGTCACCGCCCTTGCCGTGTCGGTATCGGATGAGGGTGCTCAGCGCATCACCTTTCGCGTCCGCCTCGAGACAAGCTACTTCGGCGTACTGGAGTATGCCACCGTCGTCCCCTTCGTTTCTCTGCAGCCGGGATTCCCCCGGATAGCCTGGACGCCGGCGGTGCTGCACCCGGAGCTTTCCGCGGGAACCCGCCTCCAGGCCGAGGTGCGCCGCCCCTCTCGGGGCGCCATCTACGACCGCAACGGCGAACCCCTCGCCATCACCCTCGACGTGCGCATTATCGGCCTCGATCGCAGCCGCGTGTTCAACGAGGAGAGCGTGACGACGGCCTTCCTCTCCTTTGGCTTCGAAGAGGATGAGATTGAGGCGGCCTTCGCGAGCCCGCTCGCGCAGAACCAGCGCGTGCCCCTCGGGATCGTGCCCGATTCGCGCGTCGAGGAGGCAGCCCGCTTCGTGGAGGCGGTGCCCGGGGCGATTCTCTGGTTCGAAGAGCGCCGCGTGCACCCCCTCGGTCCCGCCGCCGCCCACGTCGTCGGCTACACCCGCGAGTACACGGCCGAAGAGATTGCCGCTCGGGGCGACCGCCTCCTCTGGCCCGGGGACCGGGTCGGGGCGGTGGGGATCGAGGCGGGGATGGACAGCGTGCTCGCCGGTCGCGCCGGAGCCCTCCTCCAGATCGTGGGCGGCGATGAGCCCGTCGTGTTGTTCGAACGAACCTACGTGCCCGGCGCGGACGTGCACACCACGCTGGACTCGGCGTTACTGCGCGCCGCCCACGAGGGGCTGGCGGGGCTGCCGGGCGCGGCCGTCGTCCTCGACCCCCGCACGAACGCCATCCTCGCGGCCAACAGCTCGCCATCCTTCGACCCCAACGCCTTCGAACTGGGGAACGAGGTCAACCTGGCGGAGTTCACGGCGAACGAGGACGACCCCCTCAACGACCGCGCGACCCACGGGCTCTACTCGGCCGGCTCCACGTTCAAGCTTGTCACGGGGGCTGCCGGGCTGGCGGAGGGGCTCTTCGCGCCGGGCGACCGCCTCTCCTGCGGGGCCACCTGGGACGGCCTCGACCCGCCCCGGCGGAACTGGGAGGGCGCACAGGGTCCGCTCACCATCGCCGAGGGCCTGATGCGCTCCTGCAATCCGGTCTTCTATGAGATCGCGCTCACGCTCTACAACGAAGCCCAGGGCGCCCTCCCCCGGATGGCGGAAGCCTTCGGCTTCGGCACGACTACGGGCGTCGAGGGGCTGTTCGATGACTCCGGCCTCGTTCCCGACGCCGCCTGGAAGCAGGCCGTGCGGGGCGAGCCCTGGTACCCCGGCGATTCCGTCAACCTCGGCATCGGGCAGGGCGACCTGCTGGTCACGCCCCTGCAGCTCGCGAATGCCTATAGCGCCTTCCTCAACGGGGAGCTGCGCACGCCGGTCGTCCTCGAGGGCGCCGCCGCCATCACGCGTCACTCCCTCGACCTGGAGCCAGAGCACGCGGCGCACCTGCGCAGGGGCCTCGAGCTCGTGACCGGCCCGCGGGGGACGGCCGGCTGGGTCTTCGCCACCCCGGGCTACGACGACTTCGGGGGCAAATCGGGCACCGCCGAGGAGGCGGAGGGGCAGGCGCACGTGCTCTTCGTGGCCTACTCGCCCCGCGAGGCGCCCGCGGCCCTCGCCGCCGTCGTCTTCGATGTCGCCGAGGAGGGCCGCCCCCTGGCCGCCCCCCTCGCCCGCGATCTCGTGCTGGCCGCCCTGGGCGGGGATGAGGATGAAGGGGGCGAAGAGGAGACGCCGTAGCCCGCCGGGCGCTAGGCGGGGGACTCGATCACGACGCGGCCACCAACCTGGACATTGATGGAGAGGCTGGAGCCGTCGAGCAGGGACATGCCGACGAGGGGCGTGGTGTCGGCCACGAGGGCATCGACTTCTCGGGATTCACCGTTCCAGAGGACAGTGACGCCATACAGGTCGAGCGTCTCTTCGCTTCCGTTCGCGAGGACTACGCGGGTCACACTGAGGAAGGGGCAATCCAGCTCCCCCACCAGCGTTGGTGGCAATGTGAGGAAGCGATTGAAGCCTGTGTCGATTGCGGCCTGGACTTCGCATGCTGCGCCCGCTGAATCCCGCAGGAAAAGCGGCACAACGGCCTCGTAGGCCGCGTTCACGGCGCCCTGGATCAACTGCCGCTCCGCAGTGATCCCCCGCCGATCGTGGCCAACGCCCGGTGCCCGATCCGCAGGAGCCAGACATCGACGGCGTCCGGCTGCTTCGCCCTCAGGTGCTCGGCGGCGGTGCGGGTGTCGCCGGCGATGGCCCAACTCCCGCTCTCGACGTCAATCGCGATGTACTCCCCGCGGTGGGCGGCCTCAAGTTGCGGCCGTATCTCCCGCTCGTAGATCTCGTCTCCGAGGCGGGCCGTCTCCTCCTGTGGGCGGCGGGTGGACATCGCGAAACTTCTCCTAGCGCCAACGCTTTCCCTACACGATAGCGCCTCGGGCAGCCCAGCCCAACCCCATGCAAGCATTGCCTTCGCGAAAGAGGCCCAGCTCGGGGTAGGGGCTACCGGGGGGGGGTGCCGGCTGGCGGCCCGGTTCCCTAGTCGAGGGCCTTGATGGCGTCGATCAGGGCGGGGACGACCTTCTTGTAGTCCTCGACCACGGCGAAGCGCGCGACCTGGACCATGTTGCAGTCGGGGTCGCGGTTGACGGCCACGATGTTCTTCGAGCCGGACATGCCCGCCATGTGCTGGCTGGCGCCGCTGATGGCGACGGCGACGTAGAGGTCCGGCGTGACCGTCTTGCCGGTGAGGCCGACCTGCTGCGAGGGTGGGTACCAGCCGAGGTCGCAGGCGGCGCGGCTGGCGCCGGTGGCGCCCCCGAGCAGCCCCGCAAGCTCCTCCATCATCTCGAACGCCGACGGGTCGCCAAGACCGCGCCCGCCGGAGACGACCACGTCGGCATCCTCTAGCCGGATGCCGGTCGCTTCCGCCGCCTCGGTGGAGACGACGCGCACGCGCTGCTCGCCGACCGCATCGACGGCGGTCACGGAGCCGCTGCGGCTCGCGTCGGGCGCGAGGGGGTCGACGGCCTTCGGCTTGAGCGTCGCGATCTGCACATCGCCCCGCCAGGTGACCTCGGCGTTGGCGTTGCCGCCGTAGCAGCTGCGGACCGCGCGCAGGCGACCGCCATCGACTGCGAGCGAGAGGCACTCCATGGCGACGGCCGTGTTGAGGCGGAAGGCCATAAGCGGCCCGAGGTCGCGCCCGAGGCTCGTCTGCCCCATGAGCACGATGTCGGCGCCCGCGGCCTCGACGGCGGCGAGGGCCGCGCCCGCGCCCGCCTCGGCGTTTCCGGGGTCGAGCGAGCCCGCGGCGGCGACGTAGACGGCATCGGCGCCGTGTTCGATGAGGGACTGGGCGAGCGACTCGTCGCCCGCTATGAGCGCGCTGACGTCGCCGGCGCCCTGGTCGGCCAGGGCACGAGCGGCAGCGAGCAGTTCGAAGGAAAGGGGTGCGACGGCGCCGTCGGCCGTCTCCGCGATGATGAGCGTTCCAGGCATCGACGTTCCTCTAGATGAGCTTGGCCTCGCGCAGCTTCCGCGCGAGGTTCTGGGCCTGCTCCTCGGGGGAGTCGCCCTCGATGATCTCGACGTTGCTCTCGACCTGGGGGATGTAGAGCGCTTCCAGCGTGAGCCAGCGGTTGTCCTCGCCGGCCTCGTCATCCTCGAGCTCCAGGTCGTCGGCGTTCCAGACCTGAACGGTCTTCTTCGCCGCGAGCATGATCTGGCGGAGCTGCGGGTAGCGCGGCTCGCCGAATTCGTTGGAGATGGAGACGACTGCCGGCAGGTCCACCTCGACCGTCTGGAAGCCGTCGTCGAGCACGCGCTCGACCGTCAGGGTGTCCCCGTCAGCCTCCATCGACTTGGCGATGGTGACGCAGGGGAAGCCAAGCTGTTCGGCGACGCCCAGGGGGGCGACGCCCATGTCCCAGTCGGCCGCGGCGCGGCCCATGAGCACGAGGTCCACGTCGCCGATCTTCTCGATGGCGCGCGAAAGGGCGACGGCCGTCTGGAAGTTATCGATGTTCTCGAAGTCGGGGTCGCTCAGCAGGACGCCTTCGTCCGCGCCCATGGCGAGGGCGTGCTTGATGGCG
Organism: uncultured Anaerolineaceae bacterium; assembly: GCA_964389725.1. GTDB lineage: Bacteria > Chloroflexota > Dehalococcoidia > Tepidiformales > Tepidiformaceae > UBA2991. The sequence continues at coordinate 1,870 of CAYMDV010000005.1, read as the reverse complement.
TCGCGGGCCGAGTCCTCGCCGAGGCTGATGACCGTGATCTTGCCTTCGCCGGCGGCGTCCTTCAGGCGAAGGGCGGCCTCCGTGGCCTGGGGGTCGTAGGGATTTACCACCGGCGCGATGCCCTGGGCGGGGACCACGCGCTTCGCCGCTTCATCGACGGCGAACTGCGAGGCCGGCGTCTCCGGATCGGGGATCTGCTTGACGCAGACGACAATATTCACGCTGACGCCAACTCCTTCTACCAGACGGGTCAGAAATGGATGGAGCGGGGCAGGGCCAGCCGTGCGCCGCTGCGTCGGTCAATGTAGCACAGGCTATGCGCTTGTGAAATCTCGCACGCACGACCACGGCGACAGCCCCACGCGCGAGCGCGGAGCGAAGCGGAGCAGTCGAGCGGAGAGACCCCTGGCGCGGCGCGAAGCGGAGCAGCCGAAGGAGCAAGGCCGGGCGACAGCCCTACGCGCGAGCGTGGAGCGCAGCGGAGCAGTCGAGCGGCGAGACCCCTGAGCGCGCAGCGCCAGCGGAGCAGTCGAAGGAGCAAGTCAAATGAAGGGTGTGTTTCGAAACATCGGTGAAACACCCGCGCAATCTGCGGGAAACCTCCCCGGCATAGCTTGCCGGGCAACGTTTCGCCCCATGCAAGGGGGCATCGAGGAGGATTGCATGAAACGTGCCCTACCGGCCCTGCGCCGGCCGACCGCCCTGCTTGCAGGCGGTCTGCTCGCGCTCGGCATCATTTCCGTGGTCTCCGCCCAGGACGGTGACGAGCTGACCGACATCATCAGCGCTGTCGACACCGCCTGGCTGCTGATCGCGGGCTTCCTTGTGTTCTTCATGCAGGCCGGGTTCGCCATGCTCACGGCCGGCTTCGTCCGCTCCAAGGAGACGGCGAACATCCTCATGAAGAACATGATCGACGCCTGCGTCGGCGGCCTCTCGTTCTGGTTGGTGGGCTGGGCTTTCGCCTATGGCGTGAGCGACGCCTCGAACGCGTTCATCGGGCTGGGCAACTTCGCCCTGAACGAGTTCGACAGCTACGCCGACTGGTTCTTCCAGTTCGCCTTTGCGGCCGCTGCCGCCACCATCGTCGCCGGCGCTCTCGCCGGCCGCACCAAGTACTCGGCCTACCTCATCTACACGGTCGTCGTCACCGGCTTCATCTACCCGGTGGTGGTGCACTGGGGCTGGGACACGAACACGTGGATGGGCGCCTTCACCGATGGCGATGTCTGGCTGGGCAACGGCTACGTCGACTTCGCCGGCTCCGGCATCGTCCACACGGTGGGCGGCATCGCCGGCCTCATGGGCGCCATTGCCGTGGGCGCACGCCTCGGCAAGTACGGCCCCAACGGCGAGGTCCGGGCCATTCCCGGCCACAACATCTCGATCGCCACGATCGGCATGTTCATCCTCTGGTTCGGCTGGTACGGGTTCAACCCCGGCTCCACGCTCGCCCTTTCGGGTGGCGGAGCGGCACTGGCGGCCAGCGTGGCGGTCACCACGACGCTGGCGGCGGGAGCAGGCGGCATCACCGCGCTGCTGTGGTCGCGCTTCCGTACGGGCCGCAACGACACCGGCCTCACCATCAACGGCATCCTCGCGGGTCTGGTGGCCATCACGGCCGGCACGGCCACGGTGGACCCGTGGGCGGCGGTCGTCATCGGCGGCATCGGCGCCCTGGTCATGTACTACGGCGTGCAGATGCTGGACGGCATCTTCCGCATCGACGACCCCGTGGGCGCGGTCTCCGTGCACGCCTTCGCGGGCATCTGGGGCGTCATCGCGGTCGGCCTCTTCTCATCGAAGGCCGGCATGGAAGCCGCCGGGTACGTGAACCCGCAGCACTACGGACTCCTCCTGGGCGGCGGCG
>CAYMDV010000004.1:9412-172904 GCA_964389725.1 uncultured Anaerolineaceae bacterium | reverse complement strand
GGCCGCCACGTCGGCCTTGCAGATCAGACGACCTTCATAGAAGAGAAAAGAAGGAGATTGCAGAAAGTCAATCGAGGCGAGAACCCAGCAGGTACAAGGGGAAACGCCCCCTACCGGACGTAGGCAGTAAGCAATTCGGTTCCGGGGCTGCTTCCACGGCAATTCGGCAAATTGCCTAGCCGAAATTGACAAAAGGCAATCGGATAGCGCCGTGGGAACAGCTGACTTCCCCGTGCTCTGGAGCGGTACTCAGGCCGCGGCCCAGCCCTCCGACAGGACCTCGGCCTGCTCGAGGACGGTGAGGGTGGCCCGTTCCTGTTTGTCCGGGGGATAGCCGTGTTTGCGGAGGATGCGGCGAACGAGAACCCGGAGCTGGGCACGGACGTTCTCGCGGAGCGTCCAGTCGATGGTGACGTTGCCGCGGACGGTCTCGACCAGCTCGCGGGCGATGTCGCGCAAGGTCTCGTCGCCGAGGACCTGGACGGCGCTGTCGTTGGCCCCGAGGGCGTCGTAAAACGCAAGCTCGTCGTCTGACAGACCGAGTTCCTCGCCACGCTCGTTGGCCTGACGCATGTCATGAGCCAGCCCGATGAGCTCCTCGATGACCTGCGCTGCTTCGATGGCGCGGTTCTGGTAGCGACGAAGGGTCTGCTCCAGCATCTCGGCGAAGGAGCGCGCCTGGACGACGTTCTTCCGCCGGCGTGTGGCGAGCTCGCCCTTGAGCAGCTTCTGCAGCAGCTCCACGGCGAGGTTGCGGTGAGGCATGCCGCGAACCTCCGCGAGAAACTCGTCCGACAGGACGGAGATGTCGGGCTTTTCCAAGCCCGCTGCGGCGAAGATGTCGACCACGCCTTCAGATGCGACCGCGCGCGAGATGATCTGGCGGACGGCCAGGTCAAGCTCCTCGGCAGGGCGGGCCTCGGCTTCGGCCCGCTTCGCCAGCGCGGCACGGACGGCCTGGAAGAAGCCGACGTCATCGCGGATGCGCTCCGTCTCCTCGTGGGGGACGGCCAGCGCGAACGCCTGCGAAAGCTCTCGGACGGCGGTCAGGCAGCGCTCCTTGCCGTTCTCCTGCGCGAGGATGTGCTCCTGGGCGGCCGGCAGTAGCGACAGCCGCTCCACTGGCGTCCCCGAGGTCCACACCGACCAGTCGAGGCCGTGGAAGAGGCCGAGGCAGACCTCGTACTTCTCCTGCATGACCGCGACTGCTTCCGCCTGGTCGATAGCCGTGCGGCCGGTGCCGCCGCTCTCGGTGTAGGTGGCGAGGGCGCGGCGGAGTTCGTGCGCGAGGCCGAGGTAGTCGACGACGAGGCCGCCGGGCTTGTCGCCGAAGACGCGGTTCACGCGGGCGATGGCCTGCATGAGGCCGTGAGCGCGCATCGGCTTGTCGACGTACATCGTGTGCAGGCTTGGCGCGTCGAAGCCCGTGAGCCACATGTCGCGCACGAGCACGATCTGCAACTCGTCGTCGGGGTCGCGGAAGCGCCTGGCGAGCGCTTCGCGGCCGCCCTTGGTGGTGAGGAGCGGCTGCCAGTCCGGCGGGTCGGAGGCGGAGCCGGTCATGACGACCTTGATGGCTCCCTTGTCCTCGTCCTCGTGGTGCCAGTCGGGCCGCAGGCGCACGAGCTCGCGGTAGAGGTCGACGCAGATGCGACGGCTCATGCACACCACCATCGCCTTGCCCTCGAGGGCTTCCAGGCGGTGCTCGAAGTGGTCCACGATGTCCCGGGCGACGATCTTGACCCGCTTCTCCGCCCCGACCACCGCCTCCAACTGCGCCCACTTGGTCTTGAGCTTCTCCTTGCGCTCGACCTCCTCGCCTTCGGTCGCCTCCTCGAAGTTGGGGTCGATGGCCGGACGCTCGTCTTCGTCGAGGGCCAACCGGGCGAGGCGGCTCTCGTAGTAGATGGGCACGGTGGCGCCGTCCTCCACCGCCCGCTGGATGTCGTACACGCTGATGTAGTCGCCGAAGACGGCGCGCGTGTTCGCGTCCTGGAGTTCGACGGGCGTGCCGGTGAAGCCGACGAAGGAGGCGTTCGGGAGGGCGTCGCGCATGTGGCGGGCGAAGCCGTCGATGAAGTCGTACTGGCTGCGGTGGGCCTCGTCGGCGATGACGACGATGTTGCGACGGCCCGAGAGCAGCGGGTGGCGGTCGCCCCGCTCGTCGGGGAAGAATTTCTGGATGGTCGTGAACACGACGCCGCCTGCTTCGACGGCGAGCTTGCCCCGCAGGTCGGCGCGGCTCTCGGCCTGGTCGGGCGGCTGGCGGAGGAGATCCTGGCAGCTGGCGAAGGTGCCGTAGAGCTGGTCGTCGAGGTCGTTGCGGTCGGTGAGGACGACGATCGTCGGGTTCTCCATGGCGGGCTCGCGGATGATGGCGCCGGCGTAGAACGCCATCGTCAGGCTCTTGCCCGAGCCCTGCGTGTGCCAGACGACGCCGATGCGCCGGTCGCCGCGCTCCCCGCCCGGCCTCCTCCCCGCCTCGTACCCCTCTGGCACCTCCGCTACGCTCCGCCCCTCCATCTGGAGTTCCGTGGCCCGCAGGGTCTCGTCGACGGCCACGCGGACGGCGTGGAACTGGTGGTAGCCGGCCATCTTCTTGGCGAGGGCGCCGCCGTCGTCCTCGAAGACGATGCAGTCGCGGATGAGCTTCAGGAGCCAGAAATGGGCGCAGACGCCTTCGAGCATGACCTGCAGCTCGGGCGTGGCGGCGTCGGCGAGTTCCTCACCGCCGACAGTGCGCCAGGGCTTGAACCACTCCCACCCGGCCGTGAGCGTCCCGGCGCGGGCGAGCGTGCCGTCGGAGGCGATGAGCAGCTCGTTCAGGGCGAAAAGCCCGGGGATGCGCTCCTTGTAGGTCTGGAGCTGCTGCCAGGCGTCGTAGATGGTCGTGTCCTGATCCACCGGATTCTTCAGCTCGATGACCCCCAGGGGCAGGCCGTTCACGAACAGGACGACGTCGGGCCGGTGCGTGTGCTTGTTCTCGGTGACGGTGAACTGGTTGACCGCGAGCCAGTCGTTGGCCGTGGGCCGGTCGAAGTCGACGACCTGCGCCTGCGCACCGCGGATGGCGCCTTCCGCCGTGCGGTACTCGACCTCGATGCCCCAGACCAGCATGCGGTGGAAGGCACGGTTACGCGCCGCGAGGGTCGAGCCCTCGGGGCGGGTGAGCTTGCGGAAGGCGCTCTCGATCGCGTCGGCGGGGAGGTCCGGGTTCAGCGCGGCGAGGGCGTCGCGGAGGCGGCGCTCCAGGACGACCTGCCCGTAGTCGTCGCGCTCCGCGCCGGCGCTCTCGGGCGCCATGTCGGGACCGTAGGCGGTCTCCCAGCCGAGGTCGCGGAGCCAGTCGAGGGCGGCCTCCTCGGCCACGGCCTCGGTGATACCGGTCATGTGGCGCTAGGCCAGCATCAGGCGCTCACCCCGGGGCTCCGGGACGGGGTCACCGAACTCCCGCGCGGTGTCGATCCAGAGCTCGATGGCCTGCTCGACGCTCTGCAGGGCGGCCGACTTGCTGTCGCCATGGGCGCAGCAGCCGGGAAGCTCGGGAACCTCGGCGATGAAGGCGTCGTCCTCGTTGCTCCAATAGATGATGACTTCGTACTTATGCATCGGGGTTCCTCACAGGTGGTACTTCAGGATTGCCTGACGGACCTGCCGCACTTGGTAGGGCTTCGCCTGGCTCCCCTGTCTCTGCAGATTGATCAGTTCGCGGACGCCCTCTCTTCTGAACATATAGTGGCCCCCGCGGGTGCGTTCGGCAAAGCCCAGCCGCAACAGGAACGACCGGAGGTCCTCGAAGCGGATGTTTGCATCGGATCGCCCACTGAGAATCTTCTCTCGGAGGTCGTCGTCGCGGCTCATGCGCCCAGCGGCACCGTCCGCTCCCTGGCCAGCCCCTTCGCGTACTGGAGGGCCGCTTTGACCGCGTCGACGGAGACGGACGGGTAGCTCTCCGCGATCTCCTCAGCCGTCAGGCCCGCCGCGAGGTTGTCGAGGATGACGCTGACCGTGACCCGCGTACCCGCGATGCACGCCTGCTCGTGGCAGACGTTCGGGTCGACGGTGATGTACTCGCGCCAGTCCATGTTCTTCTCGTCCAGTCGCCCCGCATGATCGGCTTGCGTCGTGCAGGGTGTCAAACAGACGCTGCGCAGTCGTCTCGAGGGCCACCTCCTCCCTCACTCCGTACGCTACGCGCACGGGCATTGAGGCGTTCCTAGTACCGCGTCTGACCGACTCCAGGCCAAGGACCAAACCACACCTTGGCGCCTGTGCGGAAATGACTACCGATGCACCCTCACCCTTCCAGAAAGTAGTAGAGCTGGCTCACCAGCAAGAGGTTGGTGACTGCCGCCTTTGCATCAAACTTGGCTGGATCGGCAACACCATGGGCAACACTGTTCCGCGAAACATCGCTATCTAGTGCGGCAGAGTCGAAGGTGGCAAGGTAGCCCTCCTTCAAGTACTCGGAGAACCTTAGAGGAAAGAAAAGGAGCTTTCTGTCCTGTTTCGCTGTAGTGCTCGCCGCCGCCTGGACAAGGTTTTGAGCCGAGAATTTTGTCTTCGCCCCGCTTGCCTGGTGGTAATTCCGAAGAATCCCTTCAATTCTGGGGACCAGCAGGCCTGTGCAGCTCATGTAGTCATCCTCTCGGAATCTCTCTACGGCGCGTTCCATGATTTCGATGTGAGGACCGATCAGTTCGTGCTTCTTCCAGCTCTCGAGCCAGCCAGATGCCTTTTTCTTGACCTCAGAAACGACCATGTCGATGACTTGGTCGGGGTCATCTCCGGAGCGTACATAAGAGATGATGTCTCTGATTGTACGGTCATTGAGGCCGATGAAAGGGAACCACTTAGCCGCAATGAGAATTCCCCACTCTTCTTCCGATATGCTAAATCTCTCCTGGAAGAGGACGTACAAGTAGTGGCGACCTAGGCGAGACTCAAGATCGTAGTCTCTAGGAGTGGGCGTTGGTCCTCCAACAGGGCTGAGGTCGAAAAATAGGCCCTTCCTCCATCCCGTAGAGAAAACAAAGACAACTCCAGCGTCGTCAGGGACAGGGACGCCAAGCTCGATACGATCCAGATCTGCAATATCTTCCTTCATGACTGGCTGGCCAGCCTGAACCGACCTCGTCACCTGGACCGGAGCATGTATGGCAAGTTCGTTGATATAGACACTGCACTTACCATCGCGCCGAACGATTGCGAGCATGTGGTCAATTTGGGAGGGAAGAATGTCCGGGTTTGCCCCTTGCCGAATCCGGTCGGGGATTCCTTCCAGTCGCTGGATGAAGTACTGACCATCTTCGGTGGATGTGAACTCCTGAACGATGATCGTTCCCCGGTCCGAGTCCGGGAAGACTTCGTGGACATAGCCGGCGAAGGGCTCACCGAAGTCAACTTCAAAGACCACTACGAACTCCTAGCTGTGACTACGCCTTCAACCAGCCGTAACTCCCCCGCCACCAGCCGTGGCAGGAGCGTATCACGCTGCGCTGAGAGGAGACGGGACTGGCGGCTAGCGGATGACGCGGAGTTGAACAGCGGACGAACAAGAGCGCCGAACGCCGCAGCTGCCTCATCCAGTGGTGCTGCCAACTGGTAAGCAGCCACAGCTTCGGCTGGCACGCGCTGGCGTCCGCTCGTACCGGTCATGTTGACGATGGCGTGCTCACGGAAGCTGGCATCGCGCGCTAGCAGGTAGGCGAACTCGGGCGGCCAGGGAGGCCTCGGGCATAGGACGATGAACTCCGTCGAGCCCCACGCTGTCTCACTATCGTCGAGGAAGTCCACCAGGGCCGTCTTGCCGTTCTCAAGCGAGGGAGTGATGCGGGCGAGCAGGGTGTCGCCCTGCTCAAAGCGACTGCCCGAAGTGAAGGCGCGTCGAGTCCAGCCCGTGACGTGCGAACCGGAGGTTGGTAGCGCCGCCATCTCGACGTGAGTCGCGACTTCTCCACGACGGATGCTCCGCCGGGGGTTCACCTCGATCACGTCCCCCAGCGTCCGCACCTCCCAACCCTCGGGGATGTCGCCGAGCTCGGAGGGGACGAGGCGGTCAGGGAAGAGGGGGTGGAGGTGGGCGGGGAGGCCGGGGAGGGACTCGCCCGGACGCCAGCGCCCCTCCATCTTCGCGCGGATGGGCTCGAAGTCGACGAACCACGACCGGAACAGGGTCCGCGCCATCGCCTCGAGGCTCTCGTTCATCCGGCGGTTCAACTCGATCTTGTCGTCGAGCGTCCCGAGGACGTGGGCGATGGCGCGCTGCTCGTCCAGGGGTGGAAGCGGAACCTCAAGCTGCCGCACATATGTGACCGGCTGGGCAATGGATGGGACGCCAACCTGCGCCGAGTTGGCGAGCAGTTGGTGCTGTCCTTCCGGCGACTTGAAGTACAGCGTCAGGAACTCCGGGACGACCCTCGAGCGATCGCACCGAAGATAGAACTGGCTCTGCGAAACGACGTACCGGTCAAACGCTGAGTCCTCCGGGACGATAGCAACCTGTCCAATTGTGCCGCGATGCGTCATCACGATGTCGCCTCGGTGTACGTTCGCCCTTGAGAGTCGCTCGGCGTGTTCATCGGTGATGAAGTTGAACCCCGGTCCATCGTCTACCCGCGAGCCATGCAGGTGCTTCCCCGTGATGACCGGTACACCCTGGGGCACGAAGGTATCCACCCTGATGGACGAACCGAAGGGCCCCATAGCCACTGTCTGAGTAATGTCCTCGACCGTTGCGATGCCCCAGCCCCCGACCAACGACGCACTCACGGCGCTTCTTCATCCTCTGCCTCGATGGCGGCTGGCTTCCCACGACTCGCCAGAAATGCCTCATCTTCGGCCCGTTGCTCCGCGGTGGTGATCGTCTCGACGTGCAGGCGGTTAGTGCCACCACGAAGGCTCGCAAGATGCATCTCGATCTTCTTGACTGCATCTGCGACTTCGACCTCAGGGTTGTTGACCAAGAAGCGTCCCGAGAGTTCAGAGACGTCGATCTTGTGTCGCCGAGGGGGGATCGCTACGCCGCGCAGGTTCGTGTAAGTCACTTCAACATAGAAGGCAGGCAGAACGTCCTTGCCCTCGTTCTTCGAGAGCTTGTGGTGGACGCCCATCATCACTTCCACTCGCTCTCCCTGGGGTAGGAGGCTTCTCACCTTCCTCCGCGTTCCGGGCACAACCTCCTGAACGTCGAAGCCGTCAAAGTCGCTCGGCTTGGCATCGACGAATATCTCGACGTCACGGGCTGGACCCTGGCCGACGTTTTGCAACACGAGGTGGAAGAAAGCCCTGTACTTTCCCAACGGTGCCAGGTAGGCCACAACCTCGGGCTCTGTTCCTGCCTTTCGCAGGGCTCGGTTGTCCTGACTCAGCCTCCAGTTCAACCAGAGCGATGTGATAGCCGAGAACGCGATCACCACCGTTGCTGCGACGATCACCCAGTCCACAGATCGCGCCTCCTTAGCTCAATCCCGAGCTGGGAACCCCAGGCCGCGCAGGTTCGTCTCGATCGCCTCATCGAGCTTCGCCGCCTCGGCTTGTTGCTCGCGCCACTGGGCGCTGAGGCGGGCCATCTTGTCCGCGAAGGGCTCGCCGTCGTCGGCCTGCGGCTCGGCGCCGACGTAGCGTCCGGGGGTGAGCACGTGGCCGTGCTTGCGCACCTCCTCGATCGTCTCGCTCTTGCAGAAGCCGGGGATGTCGGCGTACTCGCCCGCGTCCTCCTCGCCGCGCCAGGCGTGGTAGGTGTCGGCGATGCGGGCGATGTCGTTGTCGCTTAGCTCGCGGTGCGTGCGGTCGACCATGTGTCCCAGCTTGCGGGCGTCGATGAAGAGCACCCCGTCGCTGCGGTCGTGGTTCCCGCCGCGGCGGTTCCGGGCGAGGAACCAGAGGCAGGCGGGAATCTGGGTGGAGTAGAAGAGCTGGCCGGGCAGCCCCACCATGCAGTCGACGAGGCCGGCTTCGACCAGGTTCTTGCGAATCTCGCCCTCGCCCGACTGGTTCGACGACATCGAGCCGTTGGCCAGCACGAAGCCGGCCACGCCGTTCGGCGCGAGGTGGTGCGCCATGTGCTGCACCCAGGCGAAGTTGGCATTCCCCGCGGGCGGGACGCCGTAGGCCCAGCGCTGATCCTCGGTGAGGAGCTCGCCGCCCCAGTCGGAGACGTTGAAGGGAGGATTGGCGAGGATGAAGTCGGCCTTCAGGTCGGGGTGGCGGTCGTCGCGAAAGCTATCGCCGTGGGCGATTTGGCCCTCGATGCCGCGAATGGCGAGGTTCATGCGGGCGAGGCGCCAGGTCGTGTAGTTGGACTCCTGGCCATAGATAGAGATGTCGGCCCGGGCCTTGCCGCCGTTGCCGTTCCCGCTGGCATGCGAGCGGATGAACTCGACCGACTGCACGAACATGCCGGACGAGCCGCAGCAGGGGTCGTACACGCGGCCGTTGTACGGCTCGATCATCTCGACGAGCAGCCGGACGACGGAGCGGGGCGTGTAGAACTCGCCGCCGCGCTTCCCCTCCGCGCTGGCAAAGCGCGACAGGAAGTACTCGTACACGCGGCCCAGCACATCCCGCGAGCGGGCCTCTTCGTCCCCGACGCGGATGTTGCTGACGAGGTCGATAAGCTGGCCGAGACGCTGCTTGTCGAGGGCGGGGCGGGCGTAGTCCTTGGGGAGCACGTCCTTGAGGGCCTGGTTGTCCCGCTCGATGGCAGCCATGGCGTCGTCGACGAGCTGCCCGATGGTCGGCTGCTTCGCCTGCGCCTGCAGGTACGCCCAGCGCGCCTCCGGCGGCACCCAGAAGATGCTCTGGGCGCGGTACTCGTCGGGGTCCTCGGGGTCGGCCCCCTGGTCCTGCTCCGACACGAGCCTGGCGTGGGCCTCCTCGAAGGCGTCGGAGATGTACTTGAGGAAGATAAGCCCGAGAACGACGTGCTTGTACTCGGCCGCGTCCATGCTCCCGCGGAGGGCGTCGGCCATCCCCCACAGCTCGGCCTCGTAGCCGGTCGTGGCGCTGTTGGCGTCCTGGGTCGCGGTCACGGCGTCAGTCTAGCGGGCTGACCGCAAAGTGCCCGGGAAGCACGCCGGGTTCACCCATGCATCCCCTCCCAAGTAGTTGTCCCACCGACCTCCTACCGGAACGCTGGAAGGCGATACGGGAGAGCTAACGTATGGACGACGCGACGGGGCGGGACACCTACACGGCAGAGCAGCGCGAGACGCTGGAGTCGGGGCTGCGGATACTGGCGCGGATGATCGCGCGCGCCCAATTGCGTGGGCAGGGGTTGCCTAGGACTGTAGCGGACGAGTCTCGTCCACCAGCGCCTAGGCAGAAACAAGACGCTGGCTAGCGCGCGGCCTCCAAACCGGGAGCTCGGCAATCAAGCCCGAGGTCGGGCACCCCACCGGCGCCATCCGACTGCACCTGTGGAACTGATCGTGGCTGGCTACATGAAGAGCCGGTAGTCGAAGGGGATCTGGGGCAGAGCAGGAACGTGCTTCACCACTCTGGCAAGGATCTGGGCATATCGCACAGTCACCGGGATGGCGTCGTAGAGCGCATCGTTGTTCCAGTCGATCTTACTTAGCGCCAAGACCTCGGTTGCTGCTTGGGTAAGGTCGCCAGTACCCGCCCAACGGGTCATCAGGAGCGGTCGCGGCACGCCTTTGCCGGACTGAAAGTAGTTTGCCTTGCCTGACAAGGTGGCCGAAGGAGCATTCCCCGCCACCCAGATAAGCCGACTGAAGTCATCCAGTGGCAACAGTGTCCCTCGACGCATGGCATAGCTCCACTGCCCTGTCCCACCTGGCATCAGTTCAACGCCAAGCCAGGGGGACCGCGAGAGGCTGATGCACTCGAGGTCCGTGCCCTCGCCCCATGCGTCGGCGCAGCCAGCAACTTCCTCCTCTGTGAACGGGAGCACTTTGTGGACAACAAGCCGGCGTGGACGGTGGCCCGACGTACGGTCGGCGTAGACCCCTAGGGTCGCTGATATGACGCCGCGCATTTGCTCTCGACTGAGAAGGGGGTTCTCTGGATCCACATCATCTGAGACTTCAAAGGCGACGAAGTCCATACCACCGCCTGCGGAGTCAAAAATCTGGCTAGCACACACCGTGAACGCGGTCGCCCCGTCATCGCGTTTCCGCGTTGCATAGGCAAGGCCTACAAAGGCAGCGTCAGCGTCGAGGAGCCCAGTGTTCGTGGCAAGCTTGTAGGGCACACCCCCTGCTTTGGCGTACAACGCTTGGCCAAGGCGCCAAGCGACGCTCGCCCTACAGCGGTACTCGATGGCGTCGTCCGTGACAATCTGCGTTGGCAGGCCCAATTGAGCTGCGTCGGCCTTGATCGCGTCGTGCAAGTCGAAATCCCCTACGACGAACGCACGCTGCCACCTCTTGGGCAGGTAGAAGACGACGACATCGAACAGCGATTGGACGGCCTTGAGTTGGCGCAGGCTGTGAGAGAAGGTTGCCACTAATTCGCCATGTGGCTCGAGCGCGCCCTCGAAGCGGTCATCCAAGTCAGAGGGTAGCGAGACTTGGGCGGCTTCGGCTGCAGGAACGATCGGACAGTGGAATGCGCCGCGAAAGCCGGGGTAGTCGGGAAGGTAGGGACGTCTCTCGATGACACGCTGTCTGGAATGAATCTCGTTCAACAGATCCTTTAGCTTCTGCAGGTCGTCCTCGGGCGAGAGCATTGCGACTCGCACGGCGGCTTCTTCTTCAGGCCAATTGCGAGCCGAAAACGGACCATGCCTGAGGAGGCCGACCTGAGGATTGAGGGCCCGCTGGGAAGGATCGACGGGGTCGAAGCTCAACAGCGGTTCTGGGATGACGACGTACGGAGCGAGGTCGACGAGGCTTCCCGGCATTAGTCTCGTGATCCGTTTCGAGAGAGAAGCGGAAGACTAGTCGCAGCCCTACCGTCCAGCACGAAGCCTGCATCGATGCCTGCGCCACCTTGCAGGCCGAACGTCCTGATTTCGGCCCGCTGGCCCCCAGTCAGGATTTCCATCCACGCCGTCAAGATTTCCCCCGTCTGCCGGTTGTACCGCTTTGCGTTCCTCTCTCGAATGAACTCCTTGCGCTGGTCGAGAAGCGCGCCAAGTTCGGCGTGCGAAGGGGGTGCCCCGCCATCCCCTGGGAGCGGTTCGCGCCGAGTCCAGATTTCTGGGTTGAGTAGCAGCCACCACTGGCCATGTCTCCGCTCCAGATTGGCCGAGACTGCCTCTGCCCACGGAAGTCGGAGACCGGAGGCGCGGTGGTGGATTTCTCCCCTCAGTGGACCGCCACAAGCTCGATTCAACGGCTGAAGAGCTGGGTCGTTCGGACGGATAACTCGGAGCAGGTGTGGCCGATGGCGACGCAACACAGGCCTGAGACCTCGCAGCCTTGCGAGCCCGACAACTAAGGCATCCGTGACAAGACCAAGGGCCTGAGTATCCACTTCGCCTGAGTCGTCAGCACCTAGGTCGAGTGACTCGTAGGCATCGGTAACCCGAACCCCAGCACCGACAAGTGCTGCCCGTAGGGTCGAGTCTTGTCCAAACGCTGCGGCAGTGCCGCTCACCAGGCCCACCAGAGCGTTCCGCTCGGGGCCACGTAGCGCCTCGCGGAGGCTATCTATCGAAACGGGATTGGCGGCCCACTCGAGGCGTCTGGCCTTAGAGGGGAGTTGTTCAACGGGAAGAGCGTTGAGCTGAAGGATGGGCCCTGTGCCCGTTGGCCCCTTAACGGCTGTCTCGGCCCGACGAGTCAGCGTTGGAGCCCTCGCAGAAAGCCACTGTCTAACGGGCGTCGGCAGCGTCATCGCCTGCTGAATTCGCGTCGTGAGGTCTACGAAGGAACTAGCAGTCACGATGGATGTCTCCACGCCCGCCGCCTGCGCATTGGACAACAGGTCCGCGACGGATGGCAGCAGCGCGTCTTGCGGACGCTTCACCCAGACCAAGCCAGCCGGGAACGGCGTTGGCAAAGCGAGCACGTCCTGAAGCATGTTGATAATCGACTCGTCACGACCGCTGTAGCCAACGACCACCAAACCAAGTCGAGACAGGGCGCTAGTCATCGTGCGCCGCAGTTCCTCGTCCTGCTCCTGAAGTTCTGTCGAAATGTTCTTGAGGTCGTCAGAGCGGTAGTCCCCGTGCAGCTTCACGAGGAGAGGCCATCGATCGGCTGACAGAGCCCTGGCCACTCTGCCTGGATTGTCAAGATCTGCTACATCGAGTTGGCGGCCATCCAACAACTGGCCGTCAAGCAGCGGATTGATCGCCCGCTCGATGAGCGGATCGAAGTTGGTGGTGGCAACGAGCCGCAGGGAGTTTGCTGCAACAAGCGCCGCCAGCACCTGATGGCCATAGTTTGGAGCAGCCTCCCGTACCTGACTCTCGATGAATGCCGCCCGGTCCTGCGGGCTCGCGTAGGCACGCTCAAAGACCTCCGAGTAGAAGCTCGGATCGCCATCAAGGGAGAGGCCCTCTTGACCGCTGTATATCTCATGCAGCCTTCGGCGTTGATGACGGTCCCCCAAGTCAATCGAGTCGACCGGAACGCCGCGCTCGGTGCAGTAGATTTGTCGCAACAGAACGTCGACCAGTTGTTCAGCCGTGGGGACGAACGACTGGGCACTAGCACCCGCACCGAGGAACCAGGCAAGTCGCGGCGCTCGCTGCGAGAAGCTCCGAGCGAAGGCAGCAAGCTCGGGCTGTCCAGCTAGGATGTGGTCCGAGTCGGGGTTTGTAGGGTTTCTCACAGTTGCCGATCCGGGCAAGAGGCGAGCTCCTCAGTTTTGAGCGACAAGACGAGAAGACTTAGTCGCGGAGCGGCGCTGAGGCCTGTGCCTTCGCAGGCCACCAAGGCCCTCAATAGCATAATGGATAGAACACGTGAGCGTATCCGAGGAGGTCACGTCCTAGTCACGGGCAGGGGCCGTTCAGCAGTGGCCCCGAGAGGGCAGGATGTATCATGGCTTTGGGGGCGTGCTCTTGCCTAAGTGGGGACTGACCGAGGAACAACTCAAGGCCCGGCCGTGGGGCTTACCCTCGGAGTGGCTACACCCTCATAAGCAGATCACTGACCCAATCCATGGGGACATCTACCTCACCGTGCTCGAGACCGCTGTTCTCGACACTGCTTCGCTCCAGCGACTGCGACGGGTGCGCCAACTCGGAACTACCCAGTTGGTGTATCCGAGTGCCACGCACACGCGTTTCTCCCATG
Organism: uncultured Anaerolineaceae bacterium; assembly: GCA_964389725.1. Taxonomy (GTDB): domain Bacteria; phylum Chloroflexota; class Dehalococcoidia; order Tepidiformales; family Tepidiformaceae; genus UBA2991. The sequence continues at coordinate 159,690 of CAYMDV010000004.1, read as the reverse complement.
CGCTAGGTACTCTCCGCGCAGCGCAGGATCTCATGGACGTAGTCTTGCGGCAGGGGGCGGAGAGACACCCCATCCCTGACCTCTTCGAACAGTGGCGTGAGAACGAGACCCCCGAAGAGTTTCAACGAATGGTGGGTGAGGCTACGGTCCTTGCTCGGCTGGGCGGGCTCTTGCACGACCTCGGTCATGTTCCGTTTGGTCACACTTTGGAAGATGACCTGGGATTCTTCAGATCACATGATGCGAACGAAGAGCGTTACGAGACCCTCTGGGATGCTATCGAGGCCGATCTGAACGAGCCGTCAGACGTCGCACGGCATGGGATCAAGGTGCCAAAGGAACTGACCGAGCAACTGAAGCCCCTCATCCTCTCGAAGTCTGGCCAGGCTCAGTCGATACCCAAGAAGTACCCGTTCGTCTATGACCTTGTTGGCAATACCATCTGTGCGGACCTGATTGACTACCTTCAGCGAGACCATCTGCACACAGGCTTGCCGGCCGCATTTGGTAGTAGGTTTCTTGACGGGTTCTATGTCACCCGGTCGGACCACTCAGACTATCCGCGCCGCATGGTGATTCGGATCACTAGGGGCAACCGGCAACGAGCCGACGTTGTCTCCGAGCTCTTCAAGTACTTGCGCTATCGCTACGAACTGAGCGAGCGCGCGTTAGTCCACCATGCCAAACTCGCAGCTGACGTGATGGTCGGAAAAGCGATGGAGATGTGGGAGACCGCCCTCGCGGAAGAGGATTCCGGTGTTGATGCAAAGGAGCGAATCGAAGCGGAAGCACTGCGACGAGGGGACGACGGATTGCTTGAGCACATGCTGTACGAGGCTGGGCAACGTGATTCGCATGGACCCTGGGAGGGTGTCGCAGACATCGTGAAACAGCTTCAGAGGCGCAGGCTCTTCAAGCCGATCGGCGAATACACAAAGAGACACATGGGAGACAGACTTTATCAACGTTACCGCGACCCCAAGGCAAGGGCCGACGTAGAGCGATACGCAGCCCGCCGGGCAGGTGCGGAGCACGGGTGGATGGTTGCGCTCTGGGTGCCTAACCCAGCGATGCGCCTTAAGCCAGCCGACGTGCTGGTGGACGATGGGTCGCCAAGCGAAATCGTCTCGCTCGAGACATGGGACCGGGCGAACGGGGCACGAGGCTCGGAGATTATCGAGAGCCACCACGGGCTCTGGGCAATGCGCGTTTACGTAGACCCCCGACTCTCAGACCACCAGCGCACGGTGGTTCTGGCTAGCCTTCAGGAGAAGCTCGGAATTAGCGAGTGGGACTCGGCAGCGAGCCCGAGACAACACAGCGAGGACAGGCTATCGCAGTGGAGGGGGAGAGAGCGTATCAGCATTGAACATCCAGAACTCCACGCCACCGTTGCTGCGGCTGCAGGCTCCACGGCGATGGTGGGCCAGCAGGAATTCGCTCTCGATACGGACGAAGGGGTCGCTCGCCTAAACCTGGCCCTATTCCTCGACGAGTTGGCCGATGGAGTCTTGGAGGCGCCATCTGACCTCGACCGAGTGTTGGGCACAATCCACGAGTCGCCCCACGACTTTGAAGATCGCTTCCGCGCCAAGCTGGGGAAGGGCCCAGCGGCCCGACGAGGAGGCGGCGCGACAGATGAGACTGATCCTGCGAAGCTTGCCTTCGAGCTGGCTGTCCGAGAGTACTTGGATGGCGCTGGATCCGGCAGGCTCCTTTGAATGATCAGGCTACCCAAGAAGAGGCAGAGCACGGCCGCGGACCTTAGTAACGGCGAGAAGGGCCGTCGTGCCGCCATTCAACTTGGGGACACGCTTGGTTCGCGTTTGCTTCGAGATTCTGGCGGACCCGTCAATGTCCACGACTTAGCCACATCCGAAGGCATCGAGGTCGTGCAAGCCACGGCCCTCTCGGAGTCCGGTCGGATTGAGTGGACAAGCGTTGGCCTTCGCATCGCGTTGAGCACGAGGGAGGGCCTGCAGCGACAGCGATTCACATTAGCGCACGAACTTGGACACCACTTGATTTTCGGCGTTGATGGGGCAGACGCACGCACTTACTCTCAGGAAGAAGAGACGCGATGCGACAAGTTTGCCGCTGCGCTTCTCATGCCCGGAGAAACTTTCAAGAGATCGCTTCGGCACCATAGGAACCTCTCCCGCCTGTCGGCGCTTCGCAAATTGGCCGATGAGTTTGGGGTGTCGCTTCAGGCATCAATGATCCGTTTGGATGACCTTTCGCTTATGGGTGCCGACTGCATACTGCTAATGTGCGAGGTCGATGCTCACGGTGACTACCGAGTACGTTCGGGGGCCTATGACCGGACCACGTATCGACAGCTAGAGCAACTGACGACGCAGAGTCTCGGAATCGAGGACGTGCTCACTCCTGAGGTATCGACGCCCATGCAACTGCCAACCAAGCAGGGACGGCTCCCTCGAGGCTCCCACAGTTACCGTCACGCTGTCGTCACCTGCGTTCCCTTGCGCGATGACCAGCGGCAGGTGCTGGTTGAAATCGAAATGGGAGCCCGCTCGCTACAGCGACGCAGTCCGGCGAGAACGGCTGCGCTCCAGCCAGGTCTTCCCGAACATCGATAAGGGCCGGGGCGAGCCTGGCTCCCTTAGAGGGCTACCTCCCAGCGGAAGGTTCGCAGTACAGTCGCCTTTGGCCAGCCACTTTCGGGGCAGCGTGGACTTGTTCGTCCTGGGCGAGCTCCCATCGGGTAGCTCTGTCGGGCTATGGGTTCATCCAACGTTTACCGGCCTGTCATGCCGTCGCAACACCGGTCGCCGACCCTACGCGTGAGGTGTGGCGTCGATGGCGAACAAGATCGAAGCACTGAAGCAGGCGAAGGACGGGCTCGAGGTGTTTCCCGACCTGCTTCGCTATGCGCAGGAAGGCCACGCCGCGATAGACCCGGACGACTTCGAGCGCCTGAAGTGGTACGGGCTCTTCCACCGCAGGGCGACTCCGGGCTACTTCATGCTCCGGCTGCGGATCCCAAACGGGGTGCTCACGAGCGAGCAGGTCGGTGCCATCGGCGAGATCGCGAATCGCTGCGGGCGGGGACAGGCGGACATTACCACGCGGCAGAACATCCAGCTGCGCTGGATCGAGATCGAGGACGTCCCCTGGATCTTCCAGCGTCTGTCCGCTGCCGGTATCACCTCGCAGCAGAGCGGCATGGACAACGTTCGCAACGTAGTGGGATGCCCCATCGCCGGCCTCGATCCCGACGAGTTAGTCGACAGCCGCGCGCTCGCGGTGCGGCTCCAGCAGGCGATCATCGGGCACAGAGGGTTCAGCAACCTGCCGCGCAAGTTCAACCTGGCCATTACCGGCTGCCAGGACGACTGCATTCACGCCCAGACCCACGATCTCTCCTTCGTTCCCGCCCGGGGCGGCGAGCGAGAGACCGCCGGCTTCAACGTCCTCGTGGGCGGCGCGATGGGCGGCCGCGAGCCAATGTACGCCCAGCCACTGGACGTCTTCGTCGAGGCGGGGGACGTGGTTCCGCTCGCGACCGCCATCCTTGAGGTCTTTCGCGACCACGGTCCCCGCGAGTCCCGGCGCGCCTCGCGGCTGAAGGTGCTCCTGAAGGAGTGGGGCATCGAGCGCTTTCGGGAGGTGGTCGAGGGACGCTTCGGACGCCCGCTCGGGCATGCGGGCGAACCGGCGACGCAGCGGGACGGTGGCGACCACATCGGCGTGACCGGGCAGAGGCAGCCTGGACGACGCGTCGTCGGCTGCCTGGTCCCGGTCGGGAGGATCACGGGAGACCAGCTGATCGAGTTCGGTCGCCTGGCGCGGGTGCGCGGCGAAGGGGAGCTGCGGCTCACGGTGCAACAGAACGTGCTCATTCCGCATGTGCGGGAGTCCCGCCTGGACGCCCTCCTGGGGGAGCCGCTCCTGGAGACGTTCAGCCCCGAACCGTCGCCCCGGATGCGGTCGGTCGTCACCTGTACGGGGACGGAGTTCTGCCACTTCAGCTTGATCGACACGAAGGGCGAAGCGCTCAAGCTCGCCCGCGCCCTCGACGAGCGCTACGAGATCGGTGCGCCCGTGCGGCTTCAGATGTCGGGCTGCCCACACTCGTGCGGACAGCACCGGGCGGGCGAGATCGGCTTGCTGGGCAGCCGCGTCCGCAAGGGCGAGGCGATCGTGGACGCCGCGGACCTGTTCGTGGGCGGGAAGCTCGGGGAGGATGCGGCCCTCGGCGAGCGGATCAGCACGGGGGTGCTGGTGGACGACCTGCCCGAAGCCGTGGCCAACTCCCTGCGGTCGATACGCGGCAGTGGGGCGGTGCGGGTTCGCGAGTCCAGCTCCGAGGCCGCGGGCTAGCTGGCGGTGCCAGGAGAACGCGGCGGCAAGGGCTGGCTTCGGTCGATCTGCTGCTACTGCGGGACGGGCTGCGGGATCCTGGCCCAGGCCCGCGATGGGGTGGTCGCAAAGGTCAAGGGCGACCCCGACCACCCGGTGAACCGGGGACGGCTGTGCGCGAAGGGCGCCCTTCTCCCCGCGATCTTCGAGTCCGAGGACCGCCTCCTGCGGCCGGCTATTCGCTTCAGCAAGGACGGCGCGCTCGCCCCTGCCTCCTGGGACGAGGCCATCGATCGTGTAGCCGGCGGTATCAGTTCGGCGATCGATCAGCACGGGCCGCACTCGGTCATGTTCTACGGCTCGGGCCAGCTCCACACGGAGGACTACTACCTCTTCGGCAAGCTCGCCAAGGGCTACATCGGGACCAACAACCAGGACACGAACTCGCGTCTCTGCATGGCCAGCACGGTCGCGGCCTACAGCCTCGCCTTCGGGAGCGACTCACCCCCGGCTTCGTTCGCGGACATCGAGCAGGCGAGCACGTTCCTCATCCTCGGGGCCAACATCGAGGCCTGCCACCCGATCCTGTTCGATCGCATCAAGGCGCGAAAGCGCCGGGGCGGCGACGACGTGAAGGTGATCGTGGTGGACCCGCGGCGCACCCGTACGGCCGAGATCGCCGACCTCTACCTGCCGGTCAAGCCAGGGACCGACGTCGCGCTCCTGCAGTCCCTGCTCTTCGAGATACGGCTCGCGGGAGGCCTGGACGAAGCGTTCATCGCGGAGCACACGAGCGGCTGGGACGAGGTGGCCGCTTCGCTTGCGGGGTGGTCCGCCGAGCGCGCGTCCGACCTGACGGGGCTGGCCGCCCAGGAGATTGTCGACGCGGCGCGGCTCATCGCCTCGAACGGCCCCGTCCTCACCCTGTGGACGATGGGGGCGAGCCAGAGCACCTCGGGGGTCGACAAGAACCTCGCGCTAATCAACCTCTCGCTGGCGACGGGGAACATCGGCCGCCCGGGCGCCGGGCCTTTCTCGCTGACGGGCCAACCGAACGCGATGGGGGGCCGGGAGGCAGGAGGCCTCGCGCCCACCCTGCCCGGTCACCGGCTCGTCGCCAACGCCCGAGACCGGGGGGTTGTGGAGGCAGCCTGGGGAGTCCCCGCCGGCTCGATCTCCTCCCGGCCGGGGGTCACCGCCTCGGAGATGGTCGAGGGGCTGGAGCGGGGCGAACTGAAGGTCGTGTGGGTAGCGGCCACGAACCCCGTCGCCTCGCTTCCCAACAGCGAACGGGTACGCGCCGCCTTCGCGAAGGCCGAGCTGGTGGTCGTCCAGGATGCCTACTACCCCACGGAGACGGGCGAGCTGGCGGACGTCCTCTTGCCCGCGGCGCAGTGGTCCGAGCGCACCGGCACCATGACGAACAGCGAGCGCCGCATCTGCCTGCTCGAGGCCGTCGGCGAGGCACCCGGGGAGGCGCTTCCGGACTGGGAGATCATCAGCCGCGTCGCCGCCGCCCTCGGACACGAAGAGGCGTTCTCCTACGGCGATGTGGAGGAGATCTTCGCCGAGTATCGGGAGTTCACGCGGGGACAGGACCTCGACATCACGGGTGTCAGCTACGAACTGCTGCGAGCTTCCTCGGGCGGGGTGCAGTGGCCCCTTCCAGAGGGGGAACGCGAACGGCCGCGACTCTTTGAGGGCGCGCCCTTCGCTACGCCGGACGGTCGCGCGCGCTTCCACGTTCCCACGTATCGGGAGCCCGACGACGCCCTGACCGAGCGCTATCCGCTCTCGCTCGTTACCGGGCGGGTGAAGGACCAGTGGCACACGATGACCCGCACGGGCGACGTACCCAAGCTCAACAAGAGCGAGGTCGAGCCCGTACTCGAGATCCACCCCGTGGACGCCCGTCCGCTCGGCGTTCGCAACGGCCGATCTCTTCGCGTCAGCTCTCGCCGGGGGAGCTTCGAGGCCCGCGCCCGGGTCGACCGCAGAGTGCGTCCGGGCACGGTCTGGGCGCCGTTTCACTGGGGCGCCCTGCGGCACGAGGGCGGGCCCGTGAACGCGGTCACCAGCGAGGCAGTCGACCCGCGTTCGAAGCAACCAGAGCTGAAGTTCGCGGCCGTCCGGGTGGAGCCGCTCTAGGTCCCACCCTCCTCTCCGATCACCACAGGCCACCCGGCGGCGAGGCCGTGGAGGCCGGCGCTGCACGCACTCCGCGCCGCCACGAAACATGCCTGGCACGAAACGTGGGCGACGCACGGTGTTCTCGCGGAGTTCACCTGGATGCAAACAGGCCTAAACGTGCCCTGGCTAGCGTGGTTCTTACACCAACGCAGGTCTCAGGTGGAGGCATCACTTGGACACAGCCCGGATCCAGAACAAGGCATCCCGGATCGACTTGTTCAGCTTGAAGAGCATGCAGATGCGCACGTTCCACATGACGTGGGCCGCCTTCTTCCTCGCCTTCTTCGGCTGGTTCGGCATCGCGCCGCTCATGGCCATCGTGCGCGAGGACCTCGACCTCTCCAAAGCCGAGGTGGGCAACACGATCATCGCGTCCGTCGCGATCACGATCATCGCCCGGCTTGTCATTGGGTACCTGAGCGACCGCTACGGCCCGCGCCGCACCTACACGGGGCTCCTGATACTCGGCTCCCTCCCGGTGATGGGTATCGGGCTCGCGCAGAGTTACGAGACCTTCCTGCTGTTCCGGCTGGGCATCGGCGTGATCGGCGCCTCCTTCGTCATCACGCAGTACCACACCTCGGTCATGTTCGCCCCTAACGTCGTCGGGACAGCGAACGCCACCACGGCCGGCTGGGGGAACCTTGGTGGCGGCGTCACGCAGATGGTGATGCCCCTCGTGCTCACGGTGATCATTGCCCTTGGTGTGGGGGAGGCACTGGGCTGGCGGGTGGCGATGATCGTGCCCGGCATCGCGCTTTTCGTGACGGGCATCGCCTATTACCGCGTCACCCGGGACGCTCCCGATGGGGACTTCCGCGACCTGCGCGCCAGCGGCGTGCTGCCCCAGTCGGATGCAACGAAGGGGGCGTTCTGGTCGGCGGCGCGGGACCACCGCGTCTGGGCGCTGTTCCTGATCTACGGCGCTTGCTTCGGCATCGAGCTCACGATCAACAACGTGGCCGCCCTCTACTTCCACGACCGCTTCGGCATGGGTGTGGGACTGGCGGGGGTGGTCGCGGGGCTCTTTGGACTGATGAACATCTTCGCCCGGACGACGGGGGGCTTCCTCGGAGATCGCGCTGGTATCCGCTTCGGGCTGCGGGGCCGGGTGCTGTTCCTCGGCGGGGTGCTCCTGATGGAGGGCATTGCCCTGATGTTCTTCTCCCGCATGGACGCGCTCCTGCTGGCGATTCCAGCCATGCTCCTCTTCAGCGTCTTCGTGCAGATGTCGGAGGGGGCGACCTTCTCCGTGGTCCCCTTCATCAACCGCAAGGCGCTCGGCACCGTGGCCGGCATTGTCGGCGCCGGGGGCAACGCGGGGGCGGTGGCAGCGGGGTTCCTCTTCCGCATGGAGAGCCTCCCGTTCCAGGATGCCTTCCTCTACATGGGCGTGGCGGTCGTGGCGGCGTCGAGCCTGGTCCTGGTCGTGCGGTTCACGCCGAGGGTCGAGGCGCTGGAACGGCGGCGGCTCCGCGAGGTGCTCGCGGGCAGGGCCGGCCCGAGGCTCGGCGAACCCGACGTTGTCGCTGAAGGCAGTGCCGGCGGCAAGTAGGAGGACGAGGTCATCGGGTGCAGCCCCTGGCGGATCATGGCGCGCCACATTGCGCCGAACGTGGCCGCGCCGGTCATCGTCTTCGCCAGCCTGGCGATTGCGAACTCCTTTATCATCGTCGCGTCGCTGAGTTTCCTGGGCCTTGGAGCCGCTCCACCCACTCCCGACTGGGGCTCGATGTTGGCTGGCGACGGGCGCCGCTTCATGGAGAGGGCGCCGTGGATGGTGTTGTTCCCGGGAGTAGCGATTTCACTCGCAGTGTTCGCCGTCAACATCGTTGGGGATACGCTTCGGGATGTCCTGGATCCACGGTTGCGCCACCGCTAACGCTCAACCGCGAGGCTCGGCGTGAAGCCCGTCGCCGGCCCCTGCCGGGACGCCGGGCATTGAAAGGGGTCAGTTATGGCTGAGGTGCAGTCGGAGTCTTCGGAGCTCCCTCTGGAAGGCGTCAAGGTGCTCGAGATCGCGAGCTGGATCGCGGCGCCGGCCTGCGGTCGCATCCTGAAGGAGTGGGGCGCCGAGGTCGTGAAGCTCGAGCCGGTGAACGGAGACGCGCTCCGCGGGATGGGCAATCCTGCACGCGTTCCGGGGGTGAGCCCTCCGTTCGAGATCACCAACCCGGGAAAGAGGAGCGTCGCACTGAATCTGAGGGCCCCGGAGGCGCTGCCGCTGCTGCGCCGAATGGTCATGGCGAGCGACGTCGTGCTCACCAACCTGCGTCCAGCCGGTCGGTCCGCCCTCGGGCTCGAGTATTCGGACATCGCGGAGTACGCGCCGGGCGTGGTGTTTTGCGTGGTATCGGGCTATGGCTACGAGGGGCCGGCCGCCAACCTCCCGGGATTCGACGGCGCGGCCTACTGGGCCGCTTCCGGGATGGGCATGGCCGTCAGCAGCGGTCTGGACGAACCGGTAGCGCCACGGCCGGCCGTTGGCGACCACGCAACGGCGATGTCCGCTGCCGCGGGGATATGTGCGGCCCTGTATGCCCGGACTCGCACAGGTCGCGGCCAGTTGGTGCACACGTCACTGGTCGGCAATGGGACGTACCAGCTGGGGTGGGACTACGCGAACCTCGCATGGGTTGGGGAGGCCGCTCCCCCACCTAGCCGCCGGAGCGCGACGAACCCGCTCAACAACTCCTATGAGTGCGCGGGGGGTGAGTGGCTCGTGCTCGTCAACCTGCAGTCCGATGTTGCGTGGGGACCGTTCTGCGAGGCTATGGGCCTCGAACGGCTGCTGGAAAACGACGAGTACGCGACGGCGCGCGGCAGAGCCATCCACCGCGAGGAGCTGGTGGCGACACTCGACGAAGCGTTTGCCGGCAAGAGTCGCACCGACATCGGCAGAGCGCTGGAGGAGCGTGGTGTGATCTGGGCTCCCCTCCGAACACTCGAGGAGGCAATCGAGGACGAGTCACTCGAGGGCGTGGGCTTCGCCGACTCCCAATCGGGGGACACGCCCCGGAGAATCCCGCCGTCCCCGGTGGACTTTGCGAGCGCGCCCCGGCTGGGCGGGGACGTTGCGGAGGTCGGCCAACACACCGAAGAGCTCCTGCTGGAGCTGGGCCTGGACTGGTCGGAGATCGAGAGCGCCAAGTCGGCCGGAGCGATTATCTAAGCCTTCACGGGCATCGCGGCAGGCGGAGCCTCCCACGCCGCCCTCACGTCCGACGGAGGGGTGTTGCCGCGGGCCGTTACGCGGGAAGCCTGGCCTGGACGCGCTCGGACTCGAGCTCGCGGAGCGCGTGGCGGCCAACCCAGCCGGGCGCCCGCGCCGGGTCGGTGGCCAGGCGGGCGGCGACTTCACGGGCGGCGTCGTTCAGCGGGCGGTTTCGCTTGCCGATCGCGCGCAGGGCCATGTCGACCGACTTCTTCACGTAGAGCCGCTCGTCCTGAGCGCCTTGCTCGATCCACGCCAGCGCGTCGATGAACCGTTGGTCGGCCGCTTCCTTGTCGTGGAAGCTGAGGCCCCAGAGCAGGGCGAAGGCGGCGCGCTTCTTGTACTCGCCGCGCGCCCTGGCCCACTTCGGCACCTTGCTCCAGGCGTGAGGGGTGCGGTCAAAGAGGTGGAAGCAGGCGGTGTCGCAGATTGCCCAGCTGTCGAAATCGGCGGCCCAGGCGTCAATCTGCGCGCTCGTCATCGCTGATGGTTCGGCGATGAAGGCGGCGACCGTGCGAGCTTCGTACCAGCCCGTTTGCCAGAGCGAAAGCGCCAGGTCGTGGTCCTTGCCGATCTTCTTCGCGTAGGCCTTCATGTCGCGCATGGCAAGGCCGAAGGCTCGCTCGTTGGGGATGGCGTAGCGCAGCATGCCCTCGCGGGCCTCTTCCGAGGCGTTGTCCCGCAGCCAGGCCAGGACTGAGTCCGTGGTGTGAGTCACGCTTCCACCCCTTCCCTGTCCACCCGCCGGGGGCGCGGGCCTAGCTGCCGCCGGTGACGGAGAGGGTTGCGCCAGTGACCCAGGAGGCGGCAGGGGAGGCGAGGTAGACGACGGCGGCGGCAACGTCCTCGGGCTCGCCGATGCGCTGGAGGGGCAGCATCGAGCCAAGGCCCTGGCGCAGCTGCTCCTCGCTCATGCCGGTGTACTCGATCATGACCTCGGTGGGGATGGGGCCCGGGGAGATGCCGACCACGCGCACTCGCGGCGCCAGCTCGGCGGCGAGGGTCATGGTGAGGCTGTTCACGCCGAACTTGGCGGCAGCGTAGGGGCCGTTCATGGGGGAAGGCTTGGTCGCGGCGGCGGAGGAGATGTTGACGATGACGCCGCCCTCCTCGCCCATGGCGCGGTTGGCGGCCCTCGCGCCGGCCCAGACCGACTTGAGGTTCAGGTCGATCTGGTTGTCCCAGGCCTGCTCGGGGGTGCCGAGGATGGTGCGCGCGGTCCGGTCCTGGGCGCCGCCGACGTTGTTCACCCAGATGGTGAGCTTGCCGAACTCGGCGACGGCGGCGTCGGCGAGGGCCTCGATCTGGTCGACTTCGAGGAAGTCGGTCGTCAGGGCGAGGGCCTGTCCGCCGGCTGCCCGAATCTTCTCCGCGACCGCTTCGATCTCGTTCGTGCGGCGCGCAGCCACGACGACGGCGGCCCCTGCTTCGGCGAGGCCGACGGCGATGCCTTCGCCAATGCCACGCCCGGAGCCGGTGATCACGGCCACCTGCCCGTCCAGCCGGAATCGATCGAGGATGCTCACATTTCCCTCGTTCCCGTGGGGCCGCCACTGACGGCCAGCGTCTGGCCGGTAATCCACTCGGCGGCGGGGGAGCAGAAGTAGACGGCCGCGGCGCCGAGGTCCTCGGGCTTGCCCGCGCGCCCGGCCGGCAGCTGCCCGCCCATCTCCTCGACCGCCGCTTCGTCGACCTTCATGGTCTCGAAGAACATCTCGGTCGGGACGAGGCCCGGCGCGATGCAGTTGACCCTGATCTGCTGCGGGGCCAGCTCCATGGCGAGCGTCTTGGTCATGTTGATCATGGCGGACTTGGTCGCGGCGTACGGGCCCGCCGTCGGGGACGGGCCCCAGGCGGCGACGGACGCGATGTTGATGATGTTGCCGCCGTCGGTCATCTGCTCGACGGCAGCCTTCGAGCCCCACCAGGCGCTCTTCAGGTTGAGGTCGACGAGGGTGTTCCAGACGTCCTCGGGGGTGTCGACGAGGGTGCGCTGGGTGCGGTCGAGGTTACCGCCGGCATTGTTGACCCAGATGGTGAGCTTGCCGAGCTCGGCAACGGTGGCCTCGGCGAGGCGATCGTTGGCGGGCCAGTCGAGCACGTCCATGCCCACGGCGAGGGCCCGGCGGCCGAGCTGGCGGACTTCCTCGGCAACGGCCTCGACCTCGTGGGTGCGGCGGGCGGCGACGACCACGTCGGCGCCGGCCTCGGCGAAGGCGAGGGCGATGCCGCGGCCAATGCCGCGGCCTCCGCCGGTGACGACGGCCACCTGCCCATCGAGCCTGAACTGGTCGAGTACGCCCACGGCGGGCATCCTACGGGATCGGCAGTGCAGGGGTGGGGATGGCTCAGAACACGGCGACGGGGTTGACAGCGCTGCCGGTGCCGCCTTCGAGGCGGAGGGGCTGGATGCTAAGGAAGAACTCCCAGCGGTTGAGGCGGGCGCAGGTCTCGGCGAGGGCTTCGAGGTCGCAGTTATCGATGAGGTGCAGGCCCATGGCGACGATGGCGATCATGTGGACGGGGACGGGGATGGCCTCGTAGCCGGGCGAGCCCGCCTCCTGGGCGGTATCGGCGCCGATGACGGCGACCTCGCGCTCGTGCAGCCAGGGCAGGGCGGCAACGTGCCAGCCGCCGGAGGAACGCGGCGCGTCGGACTCCTCGCGCTGGCGGCGGCCCTTGCCGGTGCGCAGCAGGACGATATCGCCGGTGGAGACGCGCACGCCCTGGCGCTCCTCGGCGGCCTCGAGGTGCTCGGGGAAGACGCCCTCGCCTGGGTCGAGCCAGGGGCGGTCGTCGAGGGCGGGGATGTCCATGAGGACGCCGCGGGTGACGATGCCATCGCCGAGGGCGGTGACGGCGTGGTGCTCGGCGCCTTTCGCGGCGGTGACGAGCTCGGCGGGCTTGCCGTTGTACATACGGCCATCCCAGAAGATGTGGCTGAGGCCATCGAGGTGGGTGATGGTGGCGCCGTGGAAGACGAGGCTCATGGCTTCGAGGGCGGAACCGCCACGGCCGAACTCGAGGGGGTCCTTGCCGCTGGCGACCATGTAGCGCTGGGGCACGCCGAACATGTGGTCCGGGCGGGGGGTGGTCCCAATATCCCAGGCGCAGGAGACGGCGATACCCTCGCGGATGAGGGCTCCGGCGTCGCGGCGCTTCTCGGGCGTTATGTAGTTCAGGGCGCCGAGCTGGTCCTCGGCCCCCCAGCGGCCCCAGTTGGAGAGGGAGTCGAAATAGCCGAGGACCTCGGACTGGGTGGGGGGATGCTCCTGGCTGGCCACGCGGTCCTCCTTGGGGGGCGGTCGGGGGCAGGGTACGCGGCGGGGCGGGGTTCGGGCAGCGACCCGCTAGAACTGCCGGTAGGCGCGGTGGCGCATGACGATGCTCTGGACGATGCCGATCCCGATGAAGAGGGTCACGAGCGAGCTTCCCCCCTGGCTGACGAAGGGGAGGGGCAGGCCGGTGACGGGGAAGATGCTGAGGTTCACCGCGATGTTGATGAAGGCCTGCATCAGGATCATGATGACGATGCCCGCGGCCACGAGCTGGCCGGGGATGTCGCCCGCGATCTGGGCGGCGCGGATCCCTCGCATCAGTAACAGGATGAAGAGCGCGAAAAGGGCCATCGCGCCGACGAAGCCGAGCTCCTCCCCGAGCACGCTGAAGATGAAGTCCTTGGTCTTCACCTTGAGGAAGTCAAGCTGGGTCTGCTCGCCGTTGGTGAGCCCCTTCCCGAAGAGCTGGCCGGAGCCGACGGCGATCTGCGACTGGATGGGGTTGTAGCCGGCGTCGAGGGGGTCCTCCTCGGCATCGAGGAGCACGGAGATGCGTTCGATCTGGTAGTCGGCCACGGTGAAGGTCCAGAGGAAGGGGAGGAGGGCGAGGAAGACGGCCGCGAAGACGAGCAGGTGGCGGCGCTGGATGCCAGCGACGACGACCATCCCGAGCCAGATGGTGGCGAAGATGATGCTCGTGCCCAGGTCGGGCTGGACGAAGACGAGGAGGAGGACTGGGGCGGTGATGGCGAGCGAGCCGCCGAGGACGCGCAGGTCGCGGGCGTCGCCGCCTTGCTCGCTGAGGAAGCGGGCGAGGAGGAGCACGGTCGCGATCTTGGCGAACTCGGAGGGCTGGAACTGGATCGGGCCGAGGTCGAACCAGCGCGTCGACCCGAACTCGGTCTGGCCGATGGGGATGAGCGCCACCAGGAGCAGCATGGACGCGCCGTAGAGCCACCAGGCGTAGTGCAGGAGCACGTGGTAATCGAAGCGGGAGACGATGAACATGAGGCCGATGGCGATGAAGGCGAAGAGCCCCTGCCGGACGACGGGGTTGTTGATGCTGGCGGTGGGGCCGTCGTAGGAGCCGAGGCTGCCGCTGTAGATGAGGACAAGCCCGTAGCCGACGAGCGCGAGCGCCGCGATAGCGAGGATCGCGTCGAAGCGGTCCCAGGCGCGGAGGGAACCCTGGATGCCGAAGCGGTTCATGGCTCCACGTTCTCCAGGAAGTAGCCCAGTATGTCGGCGGCGACGGGCGCGGCCTTCGCCCCGCCCACGCCGAGGTCGTAGAAGACGGTGACGACAACCTGGGGGTTGTCGTAGGGAGCGAAGCCGGTAAACCAGGCGCGCTCCTTGGTCACGCCGTCCTCGGGATCGATGAACTCGGCGGTGCCGGTCTTGCCCGCGACGGTGGTGCCGGGGAGGGCGGCGAGCCGGGCGGCGCCATCGATGACGGACTGGCGCATGCCCTCGCGGATGACGGCCAGGTGCTGCTCGTCGACGGGCACGCGTTCGGCCGAGGGCTGCGTGGTGAAGACGGTGGCGCCATCGGGAGAGAGGATCTGGCGGGCGACGTAGGGCTGGAGGAGCAGGCCGCCGTTGGCGATAGCGGCGGTGGCGACCGCCATCTGGAGGGGGGTGGCGGTGACATCGCCCTGGCCGATGCCCATGAAGCAGGTGTCGGCGAGGTACCAGTCGCGGTCCTCGGGGTTGAAGAGGGAGCCGCTGCGGACGCGGCGCTTCCATTCGGGGCTGGGAATGACGCCGGGGGACTCGGTGCTGGCGATGTCGAGGCCGGTGACCTGGCCCAGACCGAAGCTGCGGGCGTAGTAGCCGAGGACGACGGCGGACTGCTCGGTGTTCGCCCCGAGCCCGGCGACCCCCTCCTGGGGGATGCCGCAGGAGGCCATGTAGAAGTAGATGTTGGACGACCAGGAGATGGCCCCGACGAGGTCGATATCGCCGTGGACGCGCCAGTCGTAGAAGTAGTAGGGCTGGCCGTCTTCACCGATGAACTCGAGGACGCTGCTGTTCACGTCGCGGCGGGTAGAGGGGGTGATGTTGCCCTCCTGGAGGGCAGCGGCGGCGGTGATGATCTTGAAGGTGGAGCCGGGGGCGACGGGGCTGAGGGCCTGGTGGAGGAGGGGGATGCGGGGGTCGTCGAGGAGGCGCTGGTACTCGTCGCCGGGGTCGGGCAGCGAGAAGATGTTGTTGTCGTAGGTGGGCACGGAGACGATGGCGTAGACCTCGCCGGTCACGGGGCTCACGACGACGGCGGCGGCGGTGGTGGCCTCACCCATGGTGTTGGAGAGCAGCTCGTACACGTAGCGCTGGAGGTCGGAATCGATGGAGAGGAGGATGCTCCGGCCGCCCTCGGGATCGGAGCTCTCGATGGTGGTGACGAGGTCGCCCTGGGCGTCAATTTCGGTGACGGCGCGGCCCGGCGTTCCGCGCAACTCGGACTCGTAGCGAGCCTCGACTCCGACCTTGCCGACCACCTCGTTGAAGGCGTAGCCGTCCTCCTGGTTCAGCCGCCACTCATCGGGGGACTGCGCGCCCACGTAGCCGAGGATGTGGCTGAATTCGGGACCGGCGGGGTAGACGCGCCGGGGCTCGATGGCGAGATCGACGCCGGGAAGGTCGGCGGCGACCTGCTCGAGCATGAGGGCGACATCACGTTCGAGGGCGCGGGCGACGGCGAGGGGCAGGTCGCGCTGACCGCGCGCCTCGGCGGCGTTCACGGCCTCCTCGATCTGGAGGGCGGGGACGCCGAGCAGGTCCTCAAGGTAGAGGTAGAGGCGGTAGCGATCGGCGGGATCCTCGGGGAGGAAGCCGGGGGTGATAACAGCGGCGAAGGAGCCGCTGTTCTGGACGAGGGGCTGCCCCTTGCGATCGAAGATGACGCCGCGGGTGGGACTGACGCTTTCGACGATGATGCGGTTCAGCTCGGAGCGCTCGGCGTAGTCGGCGCCGTCGACGAGCTGCATCTGAACGAGGCGCGCGCCCAGCACGAGGAAGAGGACGACCACGGCGATGCGCAGCACGGCGACGTTGCCGTGGGGACGGTTGCGGCTGAAGCCGGGGTTGACGCGGCGGTCGCCGATGAGGCTCATGCCTGGTAGTCCGCCTCCTGCAGCTCGAGTGAGCGCACGGGCCAGCCGATCCAGCGGCAGAGCGCGTACGCGATGGAGAGCACGACCGCATCGAAGGCGGCGCCCGGCAGCAGGATATCGAGAACCACGGCGCTGAAGGCAGGACTGGCGCCGGAAGTGACCGCGGCGACGGCGAAGATGGCGCGGGCCCAGACGGCAGCGCCAACGACGATCAGGAGGAGGAGGACGTAGGGGGTCTGGGGGAGGGCAAGCTGGCGCTGGATCCAGGCGGTGGCGGGGAGGAGGGGCAGGTAGGCGAACACGAACCACTCGAACTCGAAGTTGGTGGTGAAGCCGAGGAAGAGGACGAGTACGGGGAGGCCGGTCATGACGGCGTAGGGCCCGGCGAAGACGGCGAGCAGCAGCAGGACGACGATGGGAAGCTCGACGACCGCGCCCAGGACCGGGAAGAAGGGCGCGACGGCGACCTGGGCGACGGCCGTGGCGAGGACGAGCAGGACGAGGAGGGCGGCGCGGGTCATTCGTCCACCTCGTAACGGGCGGGCGTGAAGCTGATCATCACTAGGACCGTGCGCGTGGTGGAGATGCGCACGGTGGTCTGGAGCTCGACCGTGGGGAAGGGGTCCTGCGCATCGCCGAGGATGGCGGAGACCTCGCCGATGCGGAGGTCGGGGGGATAGGCGCCGCCCAGGCCGGAGGTGACGATGCGGTCGGCGAGGTTCACGTCCCCCTCGACGAGCTCGAAGCGGAGGCCACCGCCATCGCCCCTGGCGATGCCATCCGCAGGGCTGTCCTCGACCTGGGCGGCGATGCTGCTGCGGCTATCGGTGAGGAGGCGGACGAAGGAGCTGCCGGGGAGGGCTTCCGTGACCGTCCCGATGAGCCTGCCCTCGACGGAGATCACGGGGTTCCCCACACGAACCCCGTGGCTGGTACCCCGGTTGATGCGGAGCTCGCGGGTAAGTGGTCCCTGGATGCGGCTGAGCACGCCGGCGGCGAGCAGCTCCGCCTCGGTGTCGGCGGCGACGACGGCGCTCGCCTGCCGCAGCTCCTCGAGCTGGCGGCTCTCGACCCTGAGGGCGGCGTTCTCGCTGCGGAGGGTCTCGTTCTCACTGCGGAGGCGGCGGTTTTCCTCCTGCAAACGGTCGAGGTCGCCGATATCGCCGAAGAAGCCGGCGATGGGCCGGAAGGCGGAGGAGACGCCTTCCTCCATGGGGGCGGTGACGCGGAGGAAGACATCCTGGACGGGGTCGAGAAGGCCCGCGCGCCCCACGACCGCAAGCAAGACGGCCAACGCGACCATCGCTCCGACCCAGTACGTGTAGCGGCTGAAGATCAGCATGCGGCGACCCCTCCGAGGCTATCGCCGCGCCCTTCCGGGGTCGAACTGCTGCTCCACGGTGCTGCTCGCATCGATCTCATCGAAGATGGCGCCGGCGCCGCGGACGACGCAGAGGAGGGCTTCCTCGGAGACGTAGACGGGGAAGCGGGTCTCCTGGCTGATGCGGCGGTCGAGCCCGCGCAGGAGCGCGCCGCCCCCGGCAAGCGCGATGCCGTGGGCCATCAGGTCGCTGACCAGCTCGGGCGGCGTGACCTCGATGGAAGAGCGGACGGCCTCGACGATCTGGCTGACGGAGCCGGCGAGGGCATCACGCAACTCGATGGTGCTCACCTCGACGGCTTTGGGCAGTCCGGTGGCCTGGTCGCGCCCGCGCAAGGTGACCGATTCCTCGACATCAAGGGGCGAGGCGGAGCCCGCCGTCTTCTTCACCTCCTCGGCGGTGCGTTCTCCGATGAGCAGGTTATGCACCTGGCGGGCGTAGGTGACGATGCTGCGGTCCATCTCGTCGCCGGCGATGCGGATGGAGCGGCTGACGACCATGCCGCCGAGGGAGATGACGGCGACCTCGGTGGTGCCGCCGCCGATGTCGACGACCATGCAGCCCGACGCCTCCATGACGGGCAGGCCCGAGCCGATGGCGGCAGCGAGAGGCTCCTCGATGAGGAAGCAGGAGCGGGCGCCGGCGCTGAGGGCGGCGTCGTGGACGGCGCGTTTCTCGACCTCGGTGACGCCACTGGGGATGCCCACGACGACTCGGGGCTGGGCAAGGAACGTGCGGTCCTGCACGGCGCGGATGAAGTAGCTGAGCATCCGTTCCGTGACCTCGAAGTCGGAGATCACGCCGTCCCGGAGAGGGCGGACGGCGACGATGTTGGCAGGGGTGCGGCCGACCATGCGCTGGGCATCCTCGCCGATGGCGAGGATGCGCTTGGAGGTACGGTCGATGGCAACGATGGAGGGCTCGATGATGACGATCCCGCGCCCCCGGACCATGACGAGCGTATTCGCCGTCCCCAGGTCGATGGCGATGTCGTGGGACAGGAAGCCGAAGAAGCGCGAGAGGGGTCCGAGTCGGGCCACAGAACCAGTCCTGGGCAGGGATGAACCGCACTCACAGGGTGGGCGCTTGCGCTCAGTATAGGGGCAGCGGAGCTGAGGGCCCGGTAAGCGCCACCCTCAGGAAACGGTCGCGAGCCCCTCGACGTGGACGAAGAGGAAGAGGGCTTCCTCGTGTCGCGCCCAGGCGCGCCAGCCGGCAGCGATGCGCTCGAGGTCCTCGCGGGTGGCGAGGTTGTAGGCGAGGGCCTGCTCGGCGAGGGCGGAAGTGGTGACGCGCTCCGCCCAGGAGTCGCCCCAGTTCAGCACCTCGGCGGGGTCGCGCATCATCGCGACGGTGGTGGAGACATCGACCTGGTCGAGCCCGGCGGCGGCCATCCAGGCGGGGATGCGGCGGCCGGCGTTGGCATCGGCGCCGTTGCGGCGCACGACCTCGGTGTAGAGGGCGCGCCACTCCTCGATGCCCTCCGTGCGGGGGTGGCTGATCATCGTCTGGTAGTCGGAATCGCGGGCGGCGACGTAGCCGCCGGGGCGCACGACGCGGGCCATCTCGCGCAGGGCGGCGGCGGGATCGGCGAGGTGCTGCATGAGCTGGTGGGCATAGGCGGCGTCGAAGGAGCCGTCCTCGTAGGGGAGGGTGTAGACGCTCGCTTCCTCGAAGCTGAGGTTCGGAACGCCGGCCGTGAGCTCGCGGGCGGTCTCGAGGACGGAAGCCTCGACGTCGATCCCCACGACCTCGCCCACGTACTTCGCGAGGCCGGCGGTGATCGAGCCGGGGCCGCAGCCGACATCGAGCAGGCGCATGTCCGGGCGCAGGCGGGGGATGAGGAAGGCGGCGGCCTCCTCGGCGGTGCGGCGGCTGTGCTGCGCCACGACGGAGGCGTGATGGCCGTGGGTGTAGGTGTCGCGGGGGGCGGGGTCGCTCATGCGGGAGCCATTGTGAACGCTCGCGGGGTTTGCGGGCACCCCGCTAGCCGGCAGCAGCCTCGTGCTCCGCGCGGAAGCGTTCGAGGGCGGGGAGACCCTCTTCGAGCACGACCAGGTACTGCTCCTCGCTGAGCTGGAGGGTCCCGAGCTTCTCGGCGCGGGTGAGCTTGCTGCCACCGGGGTCGGCGCCGGTGACGAGGAAGTCGGTCTTTTTCGAGACGGAGCCGGTGACGGCGGCGCCGGCGTCCTTCGCGCGCGACTCGGCCTCGCCGCGGGTCATCGAGTCGAGCTTGCCGGTGACGACGATGGAGAGGCCGGCGAGCAGGTCGCTGGCGGGGGCGATGACCTCGCCGGCCATGTTCACGCCGGCCTCGCGCAGACGGCGGACGATGTCGCGGTTCAGGTCGCGCTCGGCCCAGCGGGCGATGCTGCGAGCGACGACGGGACCCACGCCCTCAACCTCCTGGAGGGCCTCTTCGCCGGCATCGAGGATGGCGTCGAGGTCACCGAACCGTTCGGCGAGGAGGCGGGCGGTTTCGGCGCCGGTGTGGCGGATGCCGAGGGCGAAGATGAGGTTGGGGAGGGAGCGCTCCTTGCTGAGGCGGATGCCCTCGATGAGGTTGGCGGCGTTCCTGGGGCCGAAGCCGCGGTCCTCGATGCGGAGCTGCGCGAGCTGGGCGGCGCCGGGCTCGACGCCACCCGCCTCCCAGGCGGCGACGAGGTTGCGGTTGCGGTCGCGGTCGGCCCAGTGGGCGATGCTGCGGGCGACGACGGGCCCGATGCCCTCCGCCTCCTGCAGGGCGGCCTCGTCCGCCGCGAGGACGGCGTCGACACTGCCAAAGTGGCCGACGAGCGTGGCGGCGGCCTTCTCGCCGATGTGCTGGGGCAGGCTGAGGGCCGCGAGCTGATCCGCCGTGAGGTCGTAGATGTCGGCCACGTCGTCGACGAGACCCTCGCGGAAAAGGACGTAGGAGAGGCGTTCGCCGAGACCCTCGATGTCCATGGCTCCACGCGAGGCGAAGTGCTCGACGAGGCGGACCTGCTGCTGGGGGCAGGCGAGGTTGGGGCAGAAGGAGTCGGCGGCGTCCTCTTCGCGCTCGATGGGGGTGGTGCAGGCGGGACAGGTCTCGGGCATGGCGAAGACGCGCTCGCTGCCATCGCGCAGGCTGACGACGGGCGCGACCACCTGGGGGATGACGTCGCCGGCGCGCTGGACGATGACCGTGTCGCCGATGCGGACGTCCTTGCGATGGATGTCCTGCTCGTTGTGGAGGGTCGCCATCTGGATACGAGCCCCGCCAACGACGACGGGCTCGAGCACGGCGAAGGGGTTGAGGGCGCCCGTTCGCCCGACGTTCACGGCGATGTCGAGGAGCTTCGTCGTGCGTTGCTGGGGCGGGAACTTGAAGGCGGTCGACCAGCGCGGCTCACGCCCCACGACGCCGAGGCGGTCCCACTCGGTGGTGTCGTCGATCTTGATAACGACGCCGTCGATGTCGTAATCGAGGCGTTCGCGGCGCTGGCCCCACCACGCCACCCGCTCGGCGACCTCCGCGAGACCGGGGTGGCGGCTGGCGTCGGGGTTCACGCGGAAGCCGAGGTCGGAGAGCCAGTTCAGCCGCTCGAGGTGGCTGGCGGGGACGGGTCCGTCGGTCCAGCCGACCTGGTAGACGTAGATGGAGAGGGGGCGCTGGGCGGTGATGGCGGGGTCGAGCTGGCGAACGGCGCCGGCGGCGGAGTTGCGGGGGTTGGCGAAGAGGGGCTCGCCGCGTTCGGCGCGCTCGGCGTTCATACGCTCGAAGCCGCTCTTCGTCATGTAGACCTCGCCGCGCACCTCGAAGGCGGGAGGGAAGTCGCCCGTGAGGGCGAGGGGGATCGTGCGGATGGTGCGGAGGTTGGGGGTGATGTTCTCGCCGCGGCGGCCATCGCCGCGGGTGGCGCCCTGCACGAAGGTCCCGTTCTCGTAGGTGAGGGAGATGGCGAGGCCGTCGATCTTGGGCTCGGTCGTCAGGGCGAAGTCGTCGCGTCCGGCGCGCTCGGCGGCGCGGCGGTGCCAGTCGGCGAGGTCCTCGTCGGTGGTGGCGTTGGAGAGGCTGAGGAGGGGGGTGCGGTGCTCGACCGTGGCGAACGACTCGAGGGGGGCGGCGCCCACGCGCTGGGTGGGGGAGTCGGGGGTGATGAGCTCGGGAAAGGCCGCTTCGAGGGCACGCAGCTCGTCCATGAGTTCGTCGTACTCGCCGTCGCTGACCTCGGGCGCGTCGAGCACGTAGTAGCGGTGGTTGTGGTGGTTGATGAGGGAGCGCAGCTCCTCGCTGCGCAGCCGGGCCTCGTGCTGATCCGATGGCGGCATCCGCCTCTGATCTTAGCGCGCGGAGCGGGGTCACTCGACCGGGCACCGCTGGTCGTGACGATAGCGAAGCGAGGCCGCACACTGGCCTCATGGCCGATCCCGCTCTGGTGGTGGTGGACTACGACGCGGGCAACCTGCGCAGCGTCGAACGGGCGCTCGCGCACGTCGGGGTAGACGCGACCGTATCGGCTGACTGGGCGGACATCGCACGGGCGGACGGGGTGGTGTTGCCGGGGGTGGGGGCGGCCTCGGACACGATGGCGAAGCTGGAAGCACGCGAGCTGACGGAACCCCTGCGGGAGTACGTCGCCTCGGGGCGGCCGTTCCTGGGGGTCTGCATGGGACTGCAGGCGCTGCTCGACCACTCGGATGAGGGGGGCGGGCAGGAGTGCCTGGGGCTGCTCCCGGGGAACGTGCGCCACTTCGGGTTCGACCACCTGAAGGTGCCGCACATGGGCTGGAACCAGGTCGACTGGCTGCGAGAGCACCGCATGACCGAGGGCATCCCCAGCGGCACCTACTTCTACTTCGTACACAGCTTCTACCCCGCGCCTTCGGAACCCGAGCTGGCGCTGGGCGAGACGACGTACGGGTTCACCTTCCCGAGCGTGCTCGCGCGCGACAACATGGTCGCGACGCAGTTCCACCCGGAGAAGAGCGGCGCGGCGGGGCTGACGCTCTACGCGAACTTCGCCCGCTGGGTGCGTGAGGCAGCGTGACATTCGAGGTGATCCCGGCCATCGACATCCGCGGGGGGCGCTGCGTGCGCCTCCTCCAGGGAGACTACGACCGCGAAACCGTCTACGGCGACGACCCGGCGGCGGTGGCGCGGGAGTGGGAGGCGCAGGGCGCGCCCCGGCTGCACGTGGTGGACCTCGACGGGGCGCGAGAGGGGCGCCCGGTGAACCGGGCGGAGGTGGCGGCCATCTGCGAGGCGGTCGCGATCCCGGTGGAGGTCTCGGGGGGGCTGCGCACGATGGACGATTTGGAGGCGGCGGCGGGACTGGGGGCGGCGCGCCTGCAGCTCGGGAGCGCCGCTGTTCGCAACCCCGACCTCGTGAACACCGCGGCCGAGCGCTTCCCGGGGATGGTCGTGGTGGCGGTCGATACGCGCGCGGGGGAGGCGCTGACGGAGGGGTGGCGCGAGGGGTCGGGGGCGGATGCGCTGGCGCTGGCGAAGGAAATGGTGGCGCGGGGGGCGCCACGCATCATGGTCACGGATGTAGCGCGGGACGGCGCGCTCGAGGGGCCGAACGTGGCGCTGGCGGCGGAGTTCGCGGGGGCGCTCCCGGTGCCGGTGGTGGCGTCGGGCGGGGTCACGACCGCGGACGACCTGCGGGCGCTGGCGGAGACGGGCTGCGAGGGCGCGATCGTGGGGAAGGCGCTCTACGAGGGGCGCTTCACCCTGGCGGAAGCGCTGGAGGCGGTGGCGGCGTGCTGACGAAACGGATCATCCCCTGCTTCGACGTGGACCGGGGCCGCGTGGTGAAGGGCGTCTCCTTCGTGGAGCTACGCGACGCCGGCGACCCGGTCGAGCTGGCAAAGCTGTACGACGCCGAGGGCGCGGACGAGCTCGTGTTCCTCGACATCACCGCGTCTTCGGACAACCGGGCGACGGTCTACGACATGGTGTCGGCGACGGCGGACCAGGTGTTCATCCCCTTCACCGTGGGCGGGGGCATCCGCACGACCGTCGACATGAAGACGATGCTGGAGCTGGGGGCGGACAAGGTGAGCATCAACACGGCCGCCGTGAACGACCCGGACCTGGTGAACGAAGGGGCCTATCGCTTCGGGAGCCAGTGCATCGTGGTGGCCATCGACGCGAAGGGGACCGGGGAGGGCTGGGAGGTCTACACGCACGGCGGGCGCACACCCACGGGGATGGACGCGATCGCGTGGGCGCGGGAGGTAGTGGAGCGGGGGGCGGGCGAGCTGCTCGTGACGAGCATGGATACCGACGGCCACCAGAAGGGGTACGACATCCCCATGCTGCGGGCGATGAGCGAGGCCGTGAACGTACCGGTCATCGCGTCCGGGGGGGCGGGCGGTCCCGACCACATGGCGGAGGCGCTTACCGAGGGGCTGGCGGACGCCGTGCTGGCGGCGAGCATCTTCCACTTCGGCACGTACTCCATCCGCGAGGTGAAGGCGGCGCTGGCGGAAGCAGGCATCCCCATGCGACCCGTGGGCGACCGCGACTGACGCGGGGACGCCTACAACGATTCCCCCGGCTATGCTCGAAGGCAGAGACAACCGAGTAGCCAAGAGGACGCGCATGGCCCCCCTTTCCTTCGACGAGCACGACCGCATCCCCGCCATCGTCCAGGACGTCGAGACCCAGCAGGTGTTGATGCTGGGCTGGATGAACCGCCAGTCGCTGGACCACACGTTCGCGACGGGGCACGTGACGTTCTGGAGCCGCAGCCGGGACGAACTCTGGGAGAAGGGCGCGACGAGCGGGAACTTCCTCAACTTCGTCAGCCTGCACAAGAACTGCGAGGACAACTCGCTGCTGGTGATGGCGCGGCCCGAGGGCCCGACCTGCCACACGAACAACGTGACCTGCTACTACCGCGAGGTCGACCGCGAGCACGACCTGCCGTGAGCGGCCCCTGGGACCCGGGCAAACCCGACTACACGGCGCTCGACCTGCCGGAGCCTCCACCCGACCGGCCCTACGTCATCGCGAACGTGGTGATGTCGGCGGACGGCAAGAGCGTGATCGAGGGCACGGAGCGGGGCATCGGGTCGGAAGTGGACCAGCGGCTCATGCGCGAGCTGCGGGTGAACGCGGACGTGGTCCTGAACGGAGCAGGCACGCTGCGGGCGAGCGGCACCTCCTCCCGGCTGGGCGACCGCGAGCTGGAGTTGATCCGCCTGGGGCGGGTCAAGCCGCGCACACCGATCGCGGCGGTGTTGAGCCGAAGCGGGGATCTGCCGCTGGAGCGGGCGTTCTTCACGGCCACCGACTTTCCGGCGGTCGTGTACCTCTCCGAGGAAGCGCCGGAGGAGCGCCGGGCGGCGGTCGCGGCCACGGGGCGGCCCGTCGTGACGTTGCCGGCGGGCGACGAGTTCGCGGCAATGCTGCGGCACCTGCGGCACGAGCTGGACGCGGAGGTGCTGCTCGTCGAGGGCGGGCCAACGATCTACGCGGGCCTGTACGCGATCGACGCCATCGACGAGGCGTTCGTGACGCTGGGGCCGGTGGTCGTGGGCGGGGCGGACACGCTGACGGCGGTCGCCGGGGAACGCGCGTTCACGATCGCGGAGGCGAAGCGGCTGACGCTGCTCTCGGCTCACGCCAACCCGGAGACGAACGAGCTTTACCTGCGCTATCGCGTGAGGCGCTCGGCAGGTCGCGCGTCAGGGTAGCGTCACCTACGCTCGAACGTGGCCCGCCTGCACGCGGGCATAGAGGTTCCATGACCCGCACCCGCCTGATCGCCATCCTCGGGGCCGCCGTGGCGTTCCTCGTTCTCGCCTCCGCCTGCCTGCAGGCCTCGGTGGACGACGGGATCGACGCCGAGCGCTCCATCAGCGTGAACGGAACCGGCGAGGTGCTCGCGGAACCCGACATCGCCAGCGTGAGCACGGGGGTCGAGGTTCGCGCCGACAGCGTTGCGGCGGCGCGGGCAGGCGCCGCCGAGGCGACCGACGCGGTTGTCGCCGCGCTGCGCGCCAACGGCGTCGAGGAGCCGGACATCCGGACGGTGAACTTCTCCATCTACCCGATGTACGACTACCGGGACGACACGCCGCGCATCAACGGCTACGTCGTCTCGAACGCGATCGAGGTGACGGTGCGGGACATCGACGGGATCGGGGAGCTGATCGACGCGGTGGCGGCAGCGGGGGGCGACGCCATTCGCTTCAACGGAATCGCCTTCGGCCACGAGAATCCGGAGGCGTTGACGGAGCAGGCGCGCGAGCTGGCCGTCGCGGATGCACGGGCGAAGGCCGAGCAGCTCGCGGAGCTCACGGGCGTGACCCTGGGCGAGCCGGTCAGCGTCGTCGAGACGAGCTGGGCGGCGCCCTTCGCGGCGGGAGCCGGGCGCGCCGAGATGGCCTTCGACATGGCGGCCACGTCGATCCAGCCGGGAACCGCGGGCGTAAGCGTCACAGTGCACGCGACGTGGGCGATCGCGGAGGACGAGGAGTAGGCGGTTAGCCCTTCAGCTGCCCCGTGCGATCCAGGACCATGTAGCGGTTCAGGCCCTTCATCAGGTGCTGGGAGAGCAGCAGGTAACGCTTCCGCAACTCGTTCGTGTACTGGTTCATGGGCAGGCGGCGGCGGTGCCAGCCCGAGTCCTCGGGAATCCGCCCCACCTCGCTCGCGATCGCCACGTAGACAGGCCGGATGGCGCGGAAGTGGGTCTCGTAGCGCTCGTTGTAGCTGGTGGCCTCGCAATCGAGGTAGCCGAGGAGGAGCGTCTGCGAGATGGTCGCGCCGATTCGCTCGTGGGCGGCGCGGCTGACGAACTCCTCGGGGGTCTCGCCCTCGCCGATCTCGCCTTCGACCACGTCCCAGCCGCTGCCCTCTTCCTGCTCGGTCACGTAACCGTAGTCGCCGCGGACGACGCAGGCGTAGGCGTAGAGGGCGGGGCGATCGTCGGGGAGGGACTCCTCCTCCTCGACGTACACCGAGCGCCAGTCGCTCCCGAGGATGATCTCCACTTTCCCGTGATAGTGCGTCTCGGGCAGGGCGGGCATGGGGATGTCGCCGAGTGGCATTTGCTATTTCCTCCGCCGGTAGAGCGGCTTCTGCGCGACCAGGGCGCGCTCGCCGCCGACCGATATGGCTGTGCCCGGTTGGCTCCGGTCGAGATTGAGTATTGCCAGTCCTACGGCAGCGTCAAGCGCGAAGGAGCGCGCGCAGCTGCGGAGCTCGCCCACAACCTGCCCCTCGGCGAGCGCCGGGGCGCCCACGGGGGGCGTGGCGAAGCCCTCGAAGAGGAGGGCGCTCAGGAGGCGCGGTGGCTCCTCGGGGGGAAGGCCGAGGGCCTCTCCGAGGCCGGCCTCGGCGGGGGTCAGGCCCGTCTCCAGGTCGGGGGTGAAGGCGGGCACGCCCGCCTCGATACGGGCGACCTCCTGGGCCGCGGCGCCCGCCGGCCCGATGCCGCCGGCCTCCAGCAGCCCGAGCAGGTGCTCGGCCACGGGCGGCGCCACCATGAACTCGAAGCCGTCCTCGCCGAGGGCGCTCGTGCGCACGGCGAGAGCGCGGTAGCCATGGAACTCGAAGGGGGCGGCGTGCATCGAGGGGAGGCGCGGAGCGAGGGAGTCGTTCACGTGGCGGGTGGCCGCGTCCGCCGCCCCCGGACCGGCGATCCCGACAAGACAGGTGGTCGCGGTGCGGTCCTGGATGACGACGTCGTACTCCTCACCGACGGCCCCCTCGAGCATGGCCAGCGTGGAAGCGCCGCGCCCGGGTTCGCCCATGACGATGTAGGCGATGCCGCCCGTGCGCGCGACGAGGGCGAGGTCGGCGATGCGACCGGCGTCGTCGAGGGCGGCCGCGCGGACGGCACGGCCTTCCTCCAGCTCGCCCGCCGCCGCGCCGAAGACCGCGCCCAGCACCGCCCCGGCATCCGTGCCGCTGACGAGCAGTCGGGTGCGGTCGGAACGGTCGAAGGCGACGGCGTTCGAGCGCAGCCGCGCGTACTCATCCTCGGGATCGCCGTAGGTCTCGGGGAGACGCCAGCCGCCGTGCAGCGCGAAGGTCGCGCCGAGCGTCTCGTGGACGGCGTGCAGGGCCAGGCGATTGACGCCGGGGTCGGTCACTCCTCGACGAAGCGCCGGCGGCCGTCGACCTCGGTCAGACGGCCCACGCCGGGAAAGGCGTTATGGACGCAGACGAGGAGGGCGCGCTCGCGCACGGCCCGCTCCATGAGCCGCTTCTTCGATTCGAGGCTGACCAGCGGGAGGATGTCGAAGGCGGCGATCCAGGCGGGGCGTTCGGCTTGCACGGCGTGGTGCACGAGATCGCCCGTGTAGATGGCGGTCTCGCCCCGGGAGCTGAGCACGATGGAGGCGTGGTCGGCGGTGTGGCCGGGGGTCGGCAGGAAGGTGATGCCGGGCAGGATCTCGCGCTCGCCGTCGATGAGCTCGAGCTGGCCCGCTTCCTCGAGGGGGACGAAGTTGGGGGCGAGGTAGGTGGCGCGGGTGCGGTCGTTGGGGTTGAGGGCGGCCTCGTACTCGCCCTGCTGGATGAAGTAGCGGGCGTTGGGGAAGGTGGGCACCACCTCGCCGTCGCGCTCGACCGTGTTCCAGCCGCAGTGATCGGTGTGGAGGTGGGTATTGACGACGTGGGTCACGTCCGCGGGGGCCACACCGATGGCGGCAAGCTCATCGAGGAGGGTTCCGTATTGGCCCGGCCAGATGCGCTCGCGCTCGCGCTCCGTGTACTTGGTGCCCATGCCCGTCTCGACGAGGATGACGTCGTCGCCGCGGCGCACGAGCATGCAGTTGAGGGCGAGGGGGATGCGGTGTTCGGCGTCGATGTTCTCGCTGCCGACGACGGGCTCCCAGAGGATGCGGGGGACGAGCCCGAAAATGGCGCCCCCATCGAGCTTGATGTGGCCATCGGAGACCACGGCGATGTCAAACTCGCCCGTCCGGTAGGCAGCCGCCGTCATGGCGCACACGGTACGGACCACCGCCGCTGCGCGCCAGACGGCCTCCCGCTAGCCTTCGGCGGAGGACTCCAGGGCCGTCTCGAAGGCGGCGATGGCGACCTCGATCTGGTCGTCCTCGGGGACGCGCGTGGTAAGCGCCTGGAGGGCGATGTTGGGGATGAAGAGGGAGCGCACAAGAGCGTTCGATTCGTAGCGGGCGCCGAAGCGCAGGATCTCGTAGCTGATCCCGGCGATGGGGGGTAGCAGCACCACGCGCGAGAGGATGCGCACGACGATGCCCTCGTCGACGAGCAGGTCGAACACCATGAAGGCAGCCAGCGCGATCACGATGACGACGACGAGGAAGCTGGTGCCGCAGCGGGTGTGCTCCTTGGGCAGGCCGCGGACATCGGGGACGGTGAGGGGGCGGGCGGCTTCGTAGGCGTGGATGGTCATGTGCTCGGCGCCGTGGTACTGGAACATGCGGCGGATATCGGGCATGAGCCCGATGAGGGCGATGTAGGCGACGAACAGCGCCATCCGCACGCCCGCCTCGATGGCGACGACGCCGGCGCGGACGACGCCCAGCGACTCGAGGAAGTTGGCAAACAGCACGGGTCCAACGAAGAAGATGCCGACGGCAAGGGCGATGCCGATGGCCATCGAGCCCCAGATGGCGGCGTCGCCGAGCTCGCCCTCTTCCTCCTCGGGAGGCGGCTCATTGTTGGCGAGGCGCTCGGCCTTCTCCTCCTCGAGGGCGACCTCGTAGGCGATGCGCGAGGAGAAGTTGATGGCGCGCATGCCCAGCGAGAGCGTCTCCCAGAGGACGACGGCGCCGCGCAGCAGGGGGATGCGCCGCAGCGGTCCGGTGGTGAAGCCCGCGAGCTCCTCGACCTGGCGCACGATGGCGCCGCCGGGGCCGCGCACGGCGATGGCCATGTGCCGGGGGGCGCGGATCATGACACCCTCGAGGACGGCCTGGCCGCCGTAGTACACGTCGGGTGGCGAGGGGGCAGCGCTCATGCGGGGGACTGCTTCTGCTGCAGGGAGGGGCGGTGGCCGGGTGGAGCGGCCACGCAGCGGGAGGCGCTAGGAGGGATCGCCGAGCGAGTAGCGGCGCTGGAAGCGCTCGACGCGGCCGGCCGTATCGACGATGCGCTGCTCACCGGTGAAAAACGGGTGGCACTGGCTGCAGACATCGATGTGCATCTGGGCCTTGGTGGCGCGGGTCTCGACGCGGTGCCCGCAGGAGCAGGTGATGACGGCATCGACGTATTCGGGATGAATCTCGGCCTTCACCGGGTTACTCCTCGCTCTCGCCAGCGGGGACGAGGACGCTCACGCGCTTGCGCCGTCCCTTGGCGTGGGGGCTGAACTTCACGGTGCCTTCGACCTTGGCGAAGATGGTGTGGTCGCGCCCGAGGCCGACGTTCGCTCCCGGGTGGAAGCGGGTGCCGCGCTGGCGCAGGATGATCGTGCCGGGGGTGACGTACTCGCCGTCGAAGCGCTTCACGCCGAGGCGCTGGCTGTTGCTGTCGCGGCCGTTCTTGGTGCTGCCGAGGCCCTTCTTGTGCGCCATGGCCTACCCCTTCGTAATGGACTCGACGATGAGCCGGGTGACCGGCTGCCGGTGCCCGAGCGTGCGCCGGTAGCGCACCTTGTTCTTGTACTTCATGAAGCGAAGCTTGGGGGCCTTGCCGTGCTGGGCGATGCGCGCCCGCAGGGAGGCTCCGGAGACGGTCGGCTCGCCGATCTCGACGTCGGCGCCGTCGATGAGCATGAGCACGTCGAAGTCGATGGTGTCACCGGGCTCGCCGTCGAGGCTGCCCACGTCGAACTCCTGCCCTTCGGTGAGCATGAATTGGTGTCCACCCGCTCGCACGATCGCCTGCACCCGGCTGCTCCAGTCATTCCCGCTCTAATCGGGGAAGGTTCAGTCTAGGAAGGCCCCGCGTAGGGTCAACGCCGCGAGGCGCCTTCGCCTAGCCCTCCGAGGCGATGATGCAATCCACGCAGAGCTCACTGTCGTGATTCGCGGGGAGCCTGGCGCCGCACGCGGAGCAGCGCCGTTCGTCCTGTTCATCGCTCATGGTGTGGCTACTTCCCGCCGCCACCGTCGGTGGTCGCCTGGGCGCCGCCCTCCCAGGCCAGACCAGGCTTGGGCGTGGGGTGGAAGGTGGGCGTCTCGGCAGGGTCGCCGTCGGGGGTCTCCACCGGCGGCTCTTCCTTCTTCTTCAGGTCCTCCGGCGGCCAGGGGTCGTTGGGGTCGCTCTCGAGCAGACGGGTGAGCTCCTCGCCTTCGAGCGTCTCGACATCGAGCAGGACGGTCGCGAGCTTGTCCAGGACATCGCGCTTCTCCCGGAGGACTTCACGGGCGCGGCCCTGCGCCTCCTCGATGAGGCGCCGCACCTCGTCGTCGATCTCTTCGGCGATCTTCTCGGAGTAGTTGCGGGTCTCCGAGATCTCACGGCCGAGGAAGACGAGGTCGTCGCTGCGCCCGAAGGTGCGAAGCCCGAGGCGCGCGCTCATGCCCCAGCGGGTGACCATCGAGCGGGCGATGCGCGTGACCTGCTCGATGTCGTTCGAGGGTCCGGTCGAGGCCTCGCCGAAGATGAGCTCCTCGGCGGCATGGCCGCCGAGGGCCGTGCAGAGCTGGTCCTTGAACATTTCGGGCGTGCGGTAGTGGGTCTCCTCGTCGGGGAGGAAGCGGGTGTACCCGCCCGCCATGCCGCGCGAGACGATGGTGACCTTGTGGGGCGGGTCGTGCTTATCAAGGAAGTGGGCGATGACGGTGTGGCCGCCCTCGTGGTAGGCGGTGAGCCGCTTCTCGTGCTCGCTCATCACGCGGCTCTTGCGCTCGGGGCCGGCGATGACGCGGTCGACCGCCTCCTCGAACTCCCCCATGGCGATGGTCTTGCGGTTGCGGCGGGCGGCGAGGATGGCGGCCTCGTTCACGAGGTTGGCAAGGTCGGCGCCGCTGAAGCCGGGCGTCGACTTGGCGAGGGTCGCGGGCTCGACGTCGTCGCTGATGGGCTTGCCCTTCAGGTGCACGCCGAGGATGGCCTCGCGGCCCTTCACGTCGGGGGAATCGAGCACGACCTTGCGGTCGAAGCGGCCCGGGCGCATGAGCGCCGGGTCGAGGATGTCGGGGCGGTTGGTGGCGGCGATGACGATGACGTTCGTGCCGGTATCGAAGCCGTCCATCTCGACGAGGATCTGGTTCAGGGTCTGCTCACGCTCGTCGTGGCTGCCGCCGAGGCCGGCGCCGCGCTGGCGCCCGACGGCGTCGATCTCGTCGACGAAGACGATGCAGGGCGCGTTCTTCTTGGCCTGTTCGAAGAGGTCGCGCACGCGGCTGGCGCCAACGCCGACGAACATCTCGACGAACTCGGAGCCGGAGATGCTGAAGAAGGGCACACCCGCCTCGCCGGCGACGGCGCGGGAGAGGAGGGTCTTGCCGGTGCCCGGCGGGCCCACGAGCAGGACGCCCTTGGGGATGCGGGCGCCGAGGGCGGCGAACTTCTCGGGGTACTTGAGGAACTCGACGACCTCGACGAGCTCTTCCTTGGCCTCATCGGCGCCGGCGACATCCATGAAGGTGACGGTCACCTTGGCGCCGGTGAAGAGGCGCGCGCGGCTCTTGCCGAAGCTCATGGCCTGCGAGTTGGAGCCCTGCGCCTGCCGCATGATGAGCAACAGGAAGGCGCCGAAGAGGAGGAAGGGGAACAGGTTCAGGAGCAATCCGAGCCAGCCGAAGCCGCCGCTCTCCTTGAACTCGAGGTTGACGGCGTTCTGGCGTCCCGGCGAGGAGCCGTTGATGGCGATCCCGCGGTCGCTCAGGAAGGTGGCGACGTCGGTGTTCTCCGCCACCTGGGACTTGCGCTCGAGGCGCTGGCCCTGGGCCTGCTGGAAGTAGATCGCGTTGATGTCCCGCCCGTCCACCTCGAGGGTATCGACTAGGCCGGCCTCGATATCCTGGACGAGTTGCCCGAAGGACACATCCTCCCGGGAGTCGCCCCCGGAGAAGAAGGCGAAGCCGATGGCAATGGCAGCCACGACCACGAGGAGCCAGATGAAGCCGTTGCGGGCCCAGCGGGAGTACAAATGGGGTCTCCTGGCGGCAAGGAGGCCGCTCAGATGCGGCGTGTTCGCGCTCGAAAATCGAGTATAGCAGAGGCTCCCGCTTCGCCCGTAAGGCTGGCGGAAGGCGCCGGGCCGGCCCTGCCCGGCGCTCGCGCGTGCCTTCGGGCCACTTCGGCTAGACTCCGCAGGCCATGAAACTTGCATTCGTCGGCGGGACCGGGCCCGAGGGCCTGGGGCTCGCCATCCGCTTCGCCGCATCCGGTCACCACGTCGCCATCGGCTCCCGCTCCACGGAGCGAGGCGAGGAGGGCGCCGCCAAGGTCGCCGAGGCGGTGCCCGGCGCCAGCGTCAGCGGGGGCGAGAACGCCGCCGCCGTCGAGGGCGCCGACGTCGTCTTCCTGACGTTCCCGTACGGGGGCCAGGCGCCCACGCTCGAGGCCATCGGCAACACGCTCGACGGGGCCATCGTCTGCGACGTGGTCGCGCCCCTTGAGTTCGTCCGGGGGAAGGGCGCCGTGGCCATGGACGTGGACGGCAACAGCGCCGCCGAGGAGGCGGCCGCCGCCCTCCCCAACGCCCGTGTCGTCTCCGCCTTCCAGAACATGAGCGCGGAGAAGCTGATGGAGCTCGACAAGCCCGTCGAGGCGGACGTGCTCGTCTGCGGCGACGACAAGGAGGCGAAGGCGGTCCTCCTGGGGCTGGCCGACGAGATCGACGGCGTCCGCGGCGTCGACGGGGGGGCGCTCTCAAACAGCCGCTACGTGGAGATGCTGACCTCGCTCCTGATCAACCTGAACCGCGTCCACAAGACGCAGACCAGCATCCGCATCGCGGGCGTCTAAGGGGGAAGCGCCGTGGCCGTCTCCGTTATCGCCGTCGAAGGCCTTCCCGAGATCGCCGAGGGCGACGACCTCGCCGCGATGATCGTCGAGTCCGCCGCGTCCGGCGGCGAACCACTCGCCGACGGCGACGTTGTCATCGTCACCTCCAAGATCGTGTCCAAGTCCGAGGGGCGCGCGGTCGATCTCGACACCGTCGAACCCTCGCCCTTCGCCCGCCAGTTCGCGGAGACGTGGGAGAAGGAGCCAGGAGTCGTCGAGATGGTGTTGCGGGAGGCGAAGCGCGTCGTGCGCCAGGTCGGCCCCGTGCTCATCACCGAGACCCGGCACGGCTTCGTGTGCGCGAACAGCGGGGTCGACCAGTCGAGCTCGGGAGCGAAGGGGCGGATCGTCCTGCTGCCCGTCGACCCGGACGCGAGCGCACGCGGCCTGCGGGCACGATTCCGCGAGCTGGGGCACGACGTGGCGGTCATCATCTCCGATACGTTCGGGCGGCCGTGGCGGGAGGCGCAGGTGGACGTGGCCATCGGCATCGCCGGGATCAACCCCGTCATCAGTTACATCGGCGAGCACGACCCCCACGGGCACGAATTCCTCGTGCAGGCGGTCTGCCGGGCGGACGAGCTGGCCAGCGCGGGCGAGCTGGTGAAGGGCAACCTGAGCCGCGTGCCCGTCGCCCTCATCCGCGGCTACCCCTGGGAGCCCGACGACACGGCCTCGATGACGGACATCATCCGCGAGGCCGAGCGCGACCTCTTCCGCTGAGCCCCGCGATGGACGAGATCGGGGTCAAGTTGCTGGGCGAGGGCGCCCGCTTGCCCGAGAAGGCGAGCGAGCACGCCTCCGGCTACGACCTCCACGCCTGCCTCCCCGACGGCCCCGTGCGGGTGGGGGACCGGCCCGTGCGCATCCCCACGGGGCTGGCGTTCGCAGTACCGCCCGGCCTCGACGCACAGGTTCGGGGCCGGAGCGGTCTTGCCGGCAAGGGCGTCATCAGCACGTTCGGCACCCTCGACGCTGACTACCGTGGGGAGGTGTTCGTCACGCTCTACACGACCTCGCCCGAGATCAGCTACGTGGTCGAGGACGGCGACCGCATCGCGCAGCTCGTCATCGGGCGGCTGGCGGACGTCACATTCGGTCTCCGCGAGGAGCTCCCGGAGACGGGGCGCGGGTCGGGCGGGCACGGGAGCACGGGCCGCTGACACCGGCCGTTGAGGGCTTCTATCGTGGGGCGTTCGCGGTACGATCGCGGCCCGTGGATACTCGGCAAGCCGCGCTCTGCCAGTCCGCGCGGGGGCTCGTGCCTTGAAGACACTCGCGAAAGTAGTGGGCTTCCTCGTCGCCGGACTCATCGGCATCGTCGTCGTGGTCGGGATAATCCTGGCGGTGCTGGGCTCACAGGGCGATGACGCGCCGGCAACACTATCACCACAGTCAGCAGGAACAGCACCACGCCCATCCGGCACGCCCATCATTCCTCGATCGGCCGTTCCTACGCCGGCTGACGCGACCGAGCTATTGGACGCAGCCCTTTCCGACTTGCAGGAGTGTGTGTCTGGCCACCTACGCGGTGAGGTAGACGGGAACGAGTGCATCCAGCCTCTTATTGGAGACGTGCAACGCCTCCGCCTAGAGACTGGCGTCACAATCACGGAAGAGGAACGCTCGATCGTCAGGCGGCTCTACGCACTGCTTCGTTCCCAGCCAACCTGGGGTGCGCTCCAAGAGCGCCTGCTGGACCTGCGTATCGAGCTTCACGAGTGAGACAAAGGGCCTGGACGCCGGGCGTTGGCCATAGGCGACGGGTGTCCTACGGTATGGGCTCACGCCTTCCTACAGGGACGCCGCCATGTCGTACGAACTCGATGCCCTGACCGACACCACACCGCGGGACGACCTGCCCGACTTCGGCAGCGGCGACACCGTGCGCGTCCACGCGAAGGTCGTCGAGGGCAACAAGGAACGTATCCAGGTCTTCGAAGGCGTCGTTATTCGCAACCGCCGCAAGGGCCTCTCCTCGAACTTCACCGTGCGCAAGATCGCCAGCGGTGTCGGCGTGGAGCGCACGTTCCCGCTGTACAGCCCCCGCCTCGACAAGATCGAGGTCGTGCGCCGGGGCAAGGTGCGTCGCAAGAACCTCTCCTACCTGCGCGGCCTGACGGGTCGCGCCGCGCGCATCAAGGAACGCCGCTAGGCGCTACTCCTCGACCGCGGCGACCAGTTCGTAGAGGGGCTGGCCGCCTTCCAGTACCTCCACCTCGATGCCGTCGAAGGCGGCTTCGATGCGTTCGGTGAGGGCGTCCTCCGGGCCGGTGTAGTCGGCGCCGGTGTAGACGGTGACGATGGCGGCCTCGGCGGCGCCGGCCTGGGCGAGGCCGGCGAGGAGACCCTCGACGGGGTCGTCGCCGCCACCGATGAGTGTCCCGTCGACGAGGGTGATGGCCTGGCCCTCCTGCACGTCGACGCCGTCGGCGGTGCGGTCGGCGGCGGCGCGGGTGACCTCGACGGTGCGGGTGGCTTCAAGGGCTTCGGCGAGGGCTTCGGCGTTCTCGGGGGCGGTCGACTGGGCGTTGAAGGCGATGGCGGCGGCGGCGCCCTGCGCGAGCGAGATCGAGGGGGCGACGTGCAGGGTGCAGCGGGCGAGGTCGACGGCCTGCTCGGCGGCGGGGATGGCGTTCTTGTGGTTGGCGAGGACGATGACGTCGGCGGGGCCGAGGGCGTCCGCCGCCTGCGCGATGTCGCCGGCGGCAGGCTTGACGATGGCCTCCAGCCGGAAGGTCGTCGCGCCGAGGCTCTGGAAGACCTCGTCGAAGCCCTCGCTGCTGCTGAGCGCGAGCAATCCCACCTTGAGGCCGGCGCCGCTCCCCTCCTCCCGGAAGCGCGCATGCTGGGCGCTCATGTCCTCGAACTTGGGGCGGGTGAGCTCGCCGAAGGCGCCGGCCTCCTCGAGGAGTCGCTCGGGCTCGTTGGTGTGGACGTGGACGCGCAGGGCCTGCTCATCGCCGACGATGACGACGGAGCCGTAGGCGTCACCCTCGGTGTGACGGCGCAGGCCGTCGACATCGACCTCGCGCTCGCTGCCGACGAGGACGAACTCGGTGCAGTAGCCGAAGCCGTCGTCGATGTGGCCGGGAAGCATGGCGAGGGGCTTGTCGGGGATGGCGACAGGCGGGGGCAGCTCGCCCCGCAACGCAGCCACGAGCCCCCGCAGGATGACGCAGATGCCCTCGCCACCGGCGTCGGTGACGCCCGCCTCGCGGAGGGCGGGGAGCTGGTCGATGGTCTCCGCCTCGGCGCGCTCGGCCTCGGCGAGCGCGCCCGCGAGGACGGCCAGCACGCCCTCGGAGGCGTGGGCCTCGGCCCCGCCGGCCCCTTCCCGCAGGACCGTGAGCATGGTGCCCTC
The DNA here is from genome assembly GCA_964389725.1 of uncultured Anaerolineaceae bacterium. GTDB lineage: Bacteria > Chloroflexota > Dehalococcoidia > Tepidiformales > Tepidiformaceae > UBA2991. Next base: position 122,955 of record CAYMDV010000004.1, on the reverse strand, counting down.
GACCGGCTCGGAGACGGCGGTGTAGGCGGCATCGGCGGCGCCGCGGAGGCCGCGGGCAAGTGCATCGCCACCAAGCACGTCGACCTCGCCGACGGCCTTCGCCAGGCCCAGCAGGGACTGGGACAGGATCACGCCGGAGTTCCCGCGACCCCCGTAGAGGGCTCCGCGCGCGAACGTGGCGAGTACCTGGCCGGCGGCCAGGGGCTCCTCGAGGGCGAGCATGTGGTCGCAGGCCTCGCGCAGGGTGGCGGCCATGTTCGAACCCGTGTCTCCGTCGGGGACGGGGTAGACGTTGATGGCGTCGACGGCCTTCGCCGAGTCGGTCAGGTAGTCGGCGGCGGCGGTGATGGCGGCGCGAAGCTCGGTTCCGGAAAGGGTCTCGGCGGTCATGGGCGTTCCTCCGGGGGAACAGGATGGCTGCTAGCGCAAACCGGTGCTAGCATCGTTCTCCAGCCTTTCAGGGGAGTGGCATCCATGGCCAGCGGAGCCTGCGACCTTTGCCCAAAGAAGACCACCTTCGGTCGCCACATCCGCCACCGCCACGGTGGCCGGTGGGAGCGCAAGGCGCCCTCGAAGCCGCGCCAGCTCAAGCCGAACATCAACAAGCAGCGGGTCTTCATCGACGGCGCCTGGAAGCGGCTGAATATCTGCACGCGCTGTCTCCGTACGCTCTCCAAGAGCGCTTAGCTTCCCGCCAGCGCCGCACGTAGCGACGCCAGGTTCTCGCCCACGCTCGACCGGTCGTTGTAGACGCTGCTCCCGCAGACGAGCACGTCGGCGCCCGCCGCCGCGCAGGTCGCCGCGTTCTCGACCTTCACGCCGCCGTCGATCTCGATGCGCGCGCGATGCCCGCCTTCGTCGAGCAGGGACCGCAGGCGGGCCACCTTCTCGAGCTGCGCCGGAATCAGGGTCTGGCCGCCCCAGCCGGGGTTGATGGTCATGACCATGACCTGGTCGACCTCGGGGAGGGACTCCTCGATGGCCGCCAACGAAGTACCCGGGTTGATGCAGACCCCCGCCTCCGCGCCACCCTTCCGGATTGAGTCCAGCACGCGGTTGATGTGGCTGGTCGCCTCGATGTGCACGTTCACCGTCGCCGCCGCCTCGGTGTAGAACCCGACCTGTCGCTCCGGTTCGACCACCATCAGGTGGATATCGAACGGGAGTGAGGTCTCCTTCCGCAACGCCTCCACCAGCGCGTGCCCGAAGGTGATGTTGGGCACGAAGCGCCCGTCCATCACATCCAGGTGGAGGAGGTCCGCGCCGCCTTCCTCGGCCGCCCGCACCTCCTCCGCGAGCCGCCCGAAGTCCGCCGTGAGGATGGAGGGGGCCAGCTGCACGGTGCGCATGGGGCGATTCTATTGGTTCGCGGGCGCCGGTGGCAGGACGCTTCCGCTTATACTCATGCGCAGTATCAAGGGTGGGTTCCCATGGCTGTACAGGTAGTCACCGATTCAACCAGCGACATCAGTCCCGACGAGGCCGCGGAGCTCGGCGTGCGGGTGGTCCCGGCGCTCGTGGCCTTCGGCGACGACGTCTACCGCGACCGCGTCGACATCACGCCCTCGGAGTTCTACGAGCGGCTGATGAGCGCCCGCGAGTTCCCCAAGACGAGCCAGCCGAGCGTTGAGGCGTTCGCGACGGTCTACCGCGAGGTCGCGGCGGAGGGGAACGACATCGCCTCGATCCACGTCTCCTCGAAGCTCTCCGGGACACTCAACTCGGCCTCCATCGCGAGCGAGACGAGCGAACTGGAAACGCGCGTCGAGCTGCTGGATTCGTACACGGCGGGCGTGGGACTGCGCGCGGTCGTGGAGGCGGCGGCCGAGCAGGCGCGCGAGGGGGCGCCGCTGGAGGACGTGACGGCGGCGGCGCGCAGCGTGATGGATCGGAGCCACGTGTTCGTCACGCTCGATACGCTGGAGTACCTGCAGAAGGGCGGGCGTATCGGGCGGGCGAACGCCTTCCTCGGGACCGCGCTGCGAATCAAGCCAATCATCCACATCGACGGCGGCGAGGTAGCGCCCTTCGACCGCGTACGGACCCGCTCGAAGGCGGTGAAGCGCATCGAGGAGGTCGTGCTGGAGGACAAGACGCTGGAGAAGCTGTTCGTCATCTACTCGACGGACGACGCCAGTGCGCGAAAGCTGATCGACGACGTGTCTCCGCACCTGCCCCACACCCGCATCGAGGTTATCCAGACGGGGCCGACGGTGGGCGCCTACCTCGGGCCGAACGCCCTCGGCATCTGCACGGTGCGGCGGAGCCCGCCGGCTTGACGGCAGGCCCTTCGACGCAATCGGCCGACTCCGAGCTCTCCCGACTGCGCGACCTCTTCCGGCGCGAGCTTGAGGACGGCTCGGCGGCGGGCGAGATTCCGGGCGGCATCGACGCGTTGCTCATCCGGCTGATCGAGGACGGCGTGGTCGCGAGGGGCCATCCGCTGTACGAACGGATCCGGGGCCTGCAGCGGGGCAAGGGCTACCGCGGGCTCAACCCCGAGGGACGCCGCCGATGGCTCGAAGGAGCGATCATCGCGACCGGACCGGGGGGCGGGGAGGAGCCTGCCCCGAGGCGGGCGGCGAGCGCCTCGAAGCGCCCCCTCGAGCCCGGCGACCCCGTGACCCGCCTGCCCGGCATCGGGAAGAACGCCGCGGAGCGCTTCGAGAAGCTGGGCGTGACGACCGCCGGAGACGCGGCGCTCTTCTTCCCCCGCCGCTTCCGCGACTTCACCGATGTGCGCCGAATCTCCGACCTTGAACCGGACGGGCTCCCCAAGACCGTGGTCGGCACGATCCTGAAGTCCGGGCAGATGCGCTACGGGCGGCGGGTGCGGGGCAGCGAGGCGGTCATCAACGATGGCTCGGGGTCGCTCCGGATCGTCTGGTTCAACATGCCGTGGGTGCACCGGGGACTGAAGGAAGGCGAGGAGCTGGCAGTCTCCGGAACGGTGACCGTGTACCGGGGCCGGCTGCAGATGGCCAACCCGCCCGAGTACGAGCCGTTCGACTCGGAGGTGATGCGCCCGGGGAAGCTGCTGCCGATCTACCCGGGGACGCAGGGGCTGGGGCAGCGAACGATCCGGAAGGCGGTCGCGTTCGCGGTGGAGCAGCTCGCCGGGCGGCTGCCCGACCCGGTGCCGGGGTGGCTGGCGAAGGCGGAGGGGCTGGAGCCGTACGGCGACTGCGTGCGCGCATTCCACGAGCCGGAGGCGCCGGGGGAGGCCGAGCACGCCCGCAAGCGGCTCGCGCTCGGGGAGTTCCTCGCGATCCAGGCGGCGGTGCTCCAGCGGCGGGCGGCGTGGCAGCTCGACCAGCAGGCCCCCGAGCTCGACTTCAGCGCCCAGCTCGAGGGGTACCTGGGGTCGCTTCCGTTCACGCTCACCGGCGCGCAGCGGAGTGCGCTCGACGAGATCCTGGCCGACATCGCGAAGCGCGTGCCGATGCTGCGGCTGCTGCAGGGCGAGGTGGGAAGCGGCAAGACGGTCGTGGCCTTCGCGGCCATGCTCGCCGCCGTCGCGGCGGGGAGGCAGGCGGCGCTGATGGCGCCCACCGAGATCCTCGCGGAGCAGCACTACCGCTCGCTGATGAACCTGCTCGGCGGCGGGGAGTCCGCCTTCGAGGGGATGTTCGCGCCTGAGTGGCTCGGGGGGCGGCCGCTGCGGGTCGCGCTCCTGACGGGATCGCGAACGGCGGCGGAGAAGCAGCGCGTGCGCGACGCGGCCGCGCACGGCGGCGCCGACCTCGTGATCGGCACGCACGCCATCATCGAGGAGGGGGTGGAGTTGCCGCGCCTCGCGCTCGCCGTCGTCGACGAGCAGCACCGCTTTGGGGTCGACCAGCGTGCGCGGCTGCGCCAGAAGGGCGCCAACCCCCACCTGCTCGTGATGACGGCGACGCCCATCCCCCGCACGCTCGCGCTGACGGCGTACGGCGACCTGGAGGTCTCGACGATCGACGAGCTTCCCCCCGGGCGGCTGCCGGTCACGACCACGTGGGTCGAGCCGCAGGAGCGAGAGGAGGCGTACGACTTCCTTCAGGAGCGGCTGGACGCGGGAGAGCAGGCGTTCGTGATCTGCCCGCTCGTGGACGAATCGGAGGCGCTCGATGTGCGCTCGGCGGAGGAGGAGTTCGCACGGCTGCGGAGCGGGCCGCTCGCTGCCTACCGGCTCGACCTGCTGCACGGACGCATGCGCGGCCGCCAGAAGGACGAGGTGATGACGCGCTTCGAGGCGGGCGAGACACAGGTGCTGGTCTCGACGAGCGTGGTGGAGGTAGGGATCGACGTGCCCAACGCGACCACGATCGTGATCGAGGGGGCGGAACGCTTCGGGTTGAGCCAGCTGCACCAGTTCCGGGGGCGGGTGGGGCGCTCCCACCGGCAGGGCTACTGCCTGCTCTTCAGCAGCGACGAGGAGCCCGGCCCCGAGGCCCAGAACCGCCTGCGGGCGATGGAACGCACAACCGATGGCTTCGAGCTGGCGGAGGTGGACCTGGAGATGCGGGGGGAAGGCGAGGCCTGGGGCATGGCCCAGAGCGGCGGCAACGGGATGCTGCGCGTGGCGCGGGTGACGGACCGGGACCTGCTCACGGACGCGCGGGAGCTGGCGCGCCGCATCCTCGCGCGGGATCCGCTGCTGCAGAAGCCGGAGCACCGGGGCGTCGCGATCGCGGCCAAGCCCTTCCTGGAGACGGCCACCGAGGCGAACTGACCCTCAGGCCGGGCGGCCTTCGCGGAAGGCGGCGGTGAGGCGCTCGCGATCGTCCGGGGGCAGGTACTTCACCGCTTCCCGGAAGGTCACGCCCGAGGCCCGACCCGTGCGCGGGGCCAGCCACTCCGTGACCAGCCGGGGGCGCCTCTTGCTGACCTCGCGCAGGATCCAGCCGATAACCTTGCGGATGAAGAACTCGCGCTCCTCGAGCATGGCGTCGGCGTAGCGCACGAAGCGGTCGAAGTCGCCCTCGCCTCGGCGGAGGGCGGGCAGCAGGCTCAGCATCGCCTGGCGCCGAACCCAGAAGTCGTCGTCCTCCGCCCACCGGTCCAGCGTTCCCACGAGCGCCGGGAAGCGCTCGATGAGCGGGGCGAGCACGCTGATCGAGAGGGTGTCGAGCAGCGCCCATGTCTGCGCCTCGCGCACGAACCGCTCGAGCACCGCCAGGTCCTCCTCGGCAAGCAGCCTGATGTGCACCCTCAGGGCATCGATAGCCGCCAGTCTCAGGTCGTACACGCCGGCGTCCCAGAGGCGTTCGGCCAACGCCACCAGCTCCTCGCGCCGTTTCACCGGGTGCGCGCGCAGCGCTGCCTTCGTCGTGCTCCGGACCAGCGGAACGGTCGCGCCCAGGTATTCGAGGCCGAGGCCCGGCCCCGGGGGATTGGGGATGTGCTTCTCGCGGTCGGCCTGCTGCCCCACGGCGCGGCGAGGATCGCCCTCGGCCCGCAGGACGCGCTCGATCTCCGCCGCGATCACCTCGGCCGGCATTGCTTTACCCGCCGTGCACCGATTGAGGCCGCATGCCGGTGGCTGCGCTACGATCGAAGCCATGAAGGTCTTCGCCGCCGCCGATGAGGGCGGTCACGAGCAGATTCTCTTCGCGCGCGATGGCGAGTCGGGCCTGAGGGCCATCATCGCCGTCCACTCTACCGTCCTCGGGCCGGCGCTCGGGGGCACGCGCTTCTACCCATACGACTCCGAGGAGGACGCCCTCGCCGACGCCCTTCGGCTCTCGCGGGCCATGACCCGCAAGAACGCCGCCGCGGGGCTCGACTTCGGCGGGGGGAAGGGCGTCATCATCGGCGACCCGCGACAGGACAAGTCCGAGCGGTTGCTGCGGGCCTACGGGCGCGCCGTGCAGTCGCTGGGCGGGGCGTACGTGACCGCCGAGGACGTGGGCACGACGATCGCGGACATGGAGACGATCGCGCGCGAGACCGCCTACGTGACGGGCGCCTCGCACGACGCGGGCGGCTCGGGCGACCCTTCGCCCACGACCGCACGGGGACTGATGGCGGCCATGCGCGGGGCTGCGCGCTCGCTCTGGGACGGGCCCGACCTGACGGGCCGGCACGTCGCCATCCAGGGGGTGGGGAAGGTGGGTGGCGCCTTCGCACGGATGCTCGCCGAGGCGGGCGCCTGCCTGACGGTCGCGGACGTGAACGAGGAGGCCGTGGCCGCGCTGGCGAGCGAGACGGGGGCGGAGGTGGCCGACCCGGGCGCGATCCACGCGACGGCGTGCGACGTGTACGCGCCGTGCGCCCTCGGTGGGGCCATCAACCCCGAGACGCTCCCCGCGCTGCGCTGCGCCGCCGTCCTCGGCAGCGCCAACAACCAGCTCGCCAGCGACGAGCTCGCGGATGAGCTCGCCGGGCGCGGCATCCTCTACGTGCCGGACTTCATCGTGAACGCGGGGGGAGTCGTGAATCTGGCGGAGGAGGTGGGGCGCGACTACCGCGAAGACCGCGCGAACCGGCGGGTCGACGCCATTGAGGGGACGGTAACCGACGTACTCGAGCGCGCCCGCCAGGCAGGGGTCACACCGCTGGAGGAAGCCATCGCGCGGGCGGACCGGCGCATCCGCGAGGTGGGCGGTCTGCACGCCCGTGTGCCACGCCGTCCAAGGACGGGATCGGGAGCCCGCTAAGGGCGGTTCTGCTATAGTGCATGAGGCCAATCCTTTGGGGAGAGGTGGGCGGCAGTGCCCGCCTCTTTTGTTTGGGAGACGATGAAGAACGACTTCCTGCTTGCGATCAGCCAGTTGGCGGCGGAGAAGAACCTCGCGCGCGAGGTGATCTTCCAGGCCGTCGAGTCCGCGCTGGCCTCCGCCTACCGCCGGGATGGCGAGGAAGGCCCGGAGGTGCACGTGCGCATCTCGGGCGAGACGGGCGACATCAGCGCCTTCATCCAGAAGACCGTGGTCCGCACGGTCGAGGACGAGAACCTCGAGATGGATATCGAAGAGGCGAAGCGCTACAAGCCAGACGCGCGCATCGACGACATCCTCGAGTTCGAGGTGAAACCGCCCGAGAACGCGGGCCGCATCGCCGCGCAGACGGCCAAGCAGGTCGTGCTGCAGCGGCTGCGGGAGGCCGAGCGGGGCGCCATCTACGAGGAGTACGCGGACAAGCAGGGCGAGGTGCTGCTGGCCACGGTCCAGCGGGTCGAGAACCGCCAGGCCACGGTCGAGATCGGGCGCGGGACGGAAGCGCTCCTGCCCGGCAGCGAGATGGTGCGCAACGAGCACCTGCGCGCCGGCCAGCGCGTGAAGGTGCTGCTGCTCGAGGTGAACGACGAGGTGAAGGGCCCGCAGGTGATCGTGAGCCGGGGGCACCGCCTCCTGCTGCGCCGCCTGCTGGAGGTCGAGGTTCCCGAGATCGCCCAGGGGCGCGTCGAGGTCAAGGCAATCGCGCGCGAGGGCGGACATCGCAGCAAGGTGGCGGTGCACGGTCGCGCCGCCAGCGTGGACCCGATCGGGGCGTGCGTGGGGATGCGCGGATCGCGCATCCAGAACGTCGTGAACGAGCTCGGCGGGGAGCGGGTCGACATCATCAAGTGGGACGCGGACCCGGTGAACTTCGTGACCAACGCGCTCAGCCCGGCACAGGTGGTCGAGGTGCAGCTCGACGAGGACACGCGGGAGGCGACAGTGGTCGTGCCCGATTCCATGCTCTCCCTGGCCATCGGCAAGGAGGGACAGAACGCGCGCCTGACAGCGAAGCTGACGGGCTACCGCATCAGCGTCCGCAGCCAGACCGGGACGGAGCGCGAGGTAGAGGGCGCCGCGATCGTGGAGGCGCCCGCGGCCTTCGACGCGTTCCCGCCGGGGACCGAACCGGACCTCGACATTCTGCAGCTTCCGGACGAGCCCCTGCCGCCCATCGTGGACGAGCCGGTGCGCCCGCCCGTGGCCGTTCCGGCGGCCGCGGCTGCGGCGGCAGTCGCCGCTGAAGAGCCGGCAGCGCTGGCCGGGACGCAGCAAGAGGAGGACGTGCTCTTCCCCGCGGCCCTTGCCGAGATGGAAATCCCGGACGAGGAAACGCGCGAGGCAGAGGACTACGGCGAGGAAGAGTTCGACGACGACGAGGGTGAGGAATACACGGTGCCCACGCTGGTGGTGCCGGAGGAACGCCCGACCGCCATCCGCTTTGCCGAGGATGTCCTGCCGGCCCGCGAGGAGGAGCCCAGCCCCCGGCGCCGCCGCCGGGCCCCGCGCGTGGAAGAGGACGACTTCGAGGACGACATCGACTACGCAGGCCGGATCCACTGAGGACGGGAATGGCAGCCGCGCGCCATGAGCCGCAGCGCACCTGCATCGGCTGCCGCGAGGTAGCCGGGAAGCGCGGACTCGTGCGCATCGTGCGGGCGCCCGAGGGGGGCGTGGCGGTGGAATCGCCGGGGAAGCGGCTCGCCGGGCGGGGCGCGTACCTGCACCGCTCGCGTTCGTGTTGGGAGCAGGCCCTGCAAGGCGCTACGATAGGCAAGGCCCTCCGCATGACCCCGAATTCCGGCGATCTCGAGGGCCTGCGGCGTTACCAGGAAGCCATTCCCGACAGAGACGCGGAGGAAGCATGACAGCCCGACAGTCGTCCCGGCCGCGCACCGTCACCCTCCCCGAGGCGATTACCGTCAAGGGGTTGAGCGAGCGCCTGGGCATTACCCCCATCGAGGCGATCAAGCGCCTCATGACGCATGGCGTGATGGCCGCCATGAACGACACGATCGACTACGAGACGGCCGCGATGGTCTCCACGGAGCTCGGGCTCGAGCCCTCACACGAGGCTGCCCCCGGGGCCGTCGCAACAACCACGCCCGAAGCCGAGGAGGAAGCGGACGGCGCCGGTACTCCCCGGCCGCCGGTGGTCACGATCCTCGGGCACGTGGACCACGGGAAGACCAGCCTGCTGGACGCGATCCGGGAGACGAACGTCGTCGCGGGCGAGGCAGGGGGCATCACGCAGCACATCGGCGCCTACCAGATCGAGCGCAAGGGCAGCCCCATCACCTTCATCGACACGCCCGGCCACGCGGCCTTCACCGCGATGCGGGCGCGCGGTGCCCAGATCACGGACATCGCCGTGGTGGTGGTAGCAGCGGACGACGGCGTGATGCCGCAGTCGGTCGAGGCGATCGACCATGTGCGCGCCGCGGACGTGCCGATGATCATCGCCATCAACAAGACGGACCTGCCGGCCGCCAATCCCGACCGCGTGAAGCAGCAGCTCACCGAACAGAGCGTCGTCGTCGAGGACTACGGCGGCGATGTCCTGGCCGTACCCGTCTCGGCGACCACCGGGGAAGGGATCGGCGACTTGCTCGATTCGATCGAGCTCCTCGCGGAGATCCAGGAGCTGACGGCGCGCCCGGACCGACTGGCCACGGGCACAGTGGTCGAGGCGGAGCTGGACGCACGCCGCGGGCCGCTGGCGACCGTACTCGTCCGCAACGGCACCCTGCGGCGGGGCGACGCTCTCGTGAGCGGGCTCATCAGCGGCAAGGTGAAGGCGATGTTCGACGAGCGCGGGGAGCGCCTCGAGGAGGCGGGTCCCGCCCGGCCGGTGCGCATCATGGGGCTCGAGGACGTGCCCGCCGCAGGCGACGCCATCGAAGTCGTCGAGAGCGAGCGCGCCGCGCGCCGCATCGTCGAACAGGCGCGGCGCGACGCGGAAGGCGCCTCGGGCGCGCGACGCGGCCACCTCACGCTCGACACGCTTTTCCACGAAGTCAGCGCCGGGAACGTGAAGGAGCTGCTGCTCATCCTGAAAACGGACGTGCGGGGCAGCGGGGAGGCGATCCGGGGCTCGCTGCAGGGGCTGGGCACGGGCGAGGTGAAGATCAAGGTCATCCACTCCGCGACGGGCCCCGTGAGCGAATCGGACGTGATGCTGGCGGGCGCCTCGGGGGCGATCATCCTCGCCTTCAACGTGCGCACCGAGCCTTCGGCCGCCGCCCAGGCGGAGGTCAACGGGGTCGAGATTCGCACCTACGACGTCATCTACCAGCTCCTGGAGAGCGTCGAGCAGGCACTCGAAGGGATGTACGAGCCCGTCTACGAGCGGGTCGTGGACGGCACGGCCGAGGTGCGGGCGCTCTTCCGCTCGAGCCGAGTCGGGCAGATTGCGGGCTGCTACGTCACGGACGGCACGCTCCGGCGGGGCGACCGCGTGCGCGTGCTTCGCAACGGCGAGGAGATCACCGACGCCGCCTGCGAGGGGCTGCGCCGCTTCCAGGACGACGTTCGCGAGGTGCAGCAGGGCTTCGAGTGCGGCATCGTGCTGGAGCGCTTCGACGCCTTCGAGGAAGGCGACCTCCTGGAGTTCTACCACCAGCAGCGCGTCAACTAGGGCGCGGACCCGGGTGGAATCACGATGAGCCGGCGCACCAGCCGTGTCAGCGAGTTGCTCCGCGAGGAGCTCAGCGAGCTCGTCCAGCGGGAGCTCAAGGATCCACGCCTCGAAGGGGCGTTCCTCACCATCACGGAGGTGGAGGTGAGCGCGGACCTGCGGACCGCATCGGTGTTCGTCTCCCATCTCGGCAGCACGGAGGAGCGCGACGAAGCGCTCGCGGGGCTGCAGAGCGCCTCGGCGTTCCTGGAACGCGAACTGCGACGGCGCCTGCGCCTGCGCCGCACGCCCTCACTCAGTTTCCGCTTCGACCCATCCATCGAACGGGGGGCGCGCCTCGCCTCCACCATCGCCGAGCTCGCCCGGGACCGTGACGTGACGGACGGCGGGAACGACGGCTCGTGAGCCCGCGCCGCAAGGGCGACTCCGGCCTGACGGGAGTGCTCCTGATCGACAAGGAGCCCGGCTGGACGAGCCACGACGTCGTCGCGCGCTCCCGCCGGCTGACCGGCCAGCGGCGCATCGGGCACACGGGCGCGCTCGACCCGATGGCGACGGGCCTGCTGGTCCTCTGCCTGGGGCGGGCGACGCGGCTTGTGGAGTACATGATGCCGGGCGAGAAGGCGTACGAAGGCGAGATCGCCCTGGGCCAGGAGACGGACACGGACGACGCCGAGGGCCAGCCCACGCGCTCCGCCCCGGTTCCCGAGGGCGAGATTGACCTGGAGGCGATTGCGCGCCGGTTCACGGGGGAGATCATGCAGACGCCGCCGGCCTACAGCGCCGTCAAGGTGGAGGGTCGGCGAGCCTACGCGCTCGCCCGCGAGGGCGAGGCGCCGGAGCTGCAGCCGCGACCGGTAACCGTGACCGCCCTCAGCCTGCAACGCATCGCCCCCGACCGGCTGCGCGTGGATGTGCACTGCGGGGCGGGGATGTACGTGCGCAGCCTCGCTCGCGACATCGGGCGGGCGATCGGCTGCGGGGCGCACCTGGCGAGCCTGCGGCGCACGGGCAGTGGCCCCTTCCACGTGCGAGAGGCCGTGCCGGTGGAGGCGCTGGGAGCGTTCGCGGGGGCCGGCAAGCTCGACGAAGTCGTGCGGCCCGCGGACGAGGGGGTCGCCGGGAGTGCAGCCGCCATCCTCACGACGAGCCACGCCCAGCAGATCCGCAACGGGCAGGTCGCGTGGACGCGCGGCGGCTTTCTGCGGCCGGCCACGCTCGCGCGCCTCTACGGCGCCGATGGCTCCTTCGTGGGGGTCGGCGAGGTGGACGTGCCGGGCCGTGTTCGCGCCCTGAAGGTCGTTACCGGCTAGGACTCACCCTCGCCAGCCAGGACATCGAGCAGGGCTTCGTGGATGCGCCCGTTCGTGGCGACCGCGTCCTCGCCGGCGCCGTCGACTCCCGCCCACGTCGTCAGCCGCCCGCCCGCCTCCTCCAGGAGCACGGCGAACGGGGCGATGTCCCAGGGATTGACGACGGGGTCGATCATCGCCTCCGCCCGCCCCGCGACAACGGCCAGGTAGCCGTAGCAATCGCCCCAGGAGCGGAGCAGCCGGGCCTCGTTGCCGAGCCGGGCAAAGCCCTGCGGCGAGCGCCGGTGCAGGCTCACCGAGGAGGTCGTCAGGACCGTCGCTTCGGCCAGCGAGGGCGTCTCGCTGACGCGGGTGGGCTCGCCGTTGAGGAAAGCTCCGCCACCGCGGCTCGCCCAGGCGGTCTCGCCGACGGCGTGGCAGGCGACCACGCCCACGACCGGCTCGCCGTCTCGTTCCAGGGCGACGAGGGTGCCGAAGAGGGGCACGTGGTGGATGTAGCTCTTGGTGCCGTCGATGGGGTCGATGACCCAGCGATAGCGCCCCTCGCCCGGGGTCTCGCCGTGCTCCTCGCCCAGCACCCCGAAGGCGGGCGTCTCCCTGGCGAAGAGCTCGCGCATGGCCTCTTCGGCGCGCCGGTCGGCCTCGGTGACGGGGGTGCCATCCGCCTTCAGCTCGACCGTGAGGCGCTGCTCGAAGAGGGGCATCACGATCTCGCCGGCGAGGGCCGCCGCCCGGCGCGCGAGACCGGTCAGTTCGTCCAGTTGCGGGTCCATCGGGCGAGTCTAGCCCGTGCGCGTGCCAGCGGCCCGTCGGGATCCGGTCATCACCCCTTTACGGAGCGTCCCCTACACTGGAGGCCTATGTGCATGCACACGAGGGTCCCGGCATGACCGTGGACCAGGCGATCCCCACGACGCTGGGAGAGCCCCCCGACAGCAAACTCCAGCGGCAGTTCCTCTACGAGATGCTGCTCATCCGGCGCTTCGAGGAGAAGTGCGCGGAGATGTACACGCGCGGCAAGATCCGCGGGTTCCTGCACCTCTACACGGGTGAGGAAGCCTGCGCCGTGGGCGCCATCAACGCCCTGCGCGCGGACGACAAGATCGTGACGCACTACCGCGACCACGGCCACGCGCTGGCCCGGGGCGTCGAGCCCGACCGCATCATGGCGGAGTTGTTCGCCCGCACGGGCGGCACAAACGAAGGCCGCGGCGGTTCGATGCACATCTTCGACGTGAGCCGCAACTTCCTCGGGGGGTACGCGATCGTGGCCGGGCACATGCCGCTCGCGGCCGGGCTGGGGCTGGCCTCGAAGATGAGCGGCGAGGACTGGGCGGCTCTCTGCATCTTCGGCGATGGCGGAGTCGGGGAGGGCGAGTTCCACGAAGCCCTCAACCTGGCGGCCATCTGGAAGCTGCCGGTGGTCTGGTTCTGCGAGAACAACGGCTACGGCATGGGCGTCCCCTTCGACGCCTCCCTGGCGAACGATGTGTACAAGATCGCGGCGGCCTACCAGATGCCCAGCGTGCGCATCGACGGCATGGACGTGCTCGAGGTCTACGCGGCCACGCAGCTCGCCCTGGCCCACTGCCGCGAGGGGAACGGGCCTTACTTTATCGAGGCGCTGACCTACCGCTACCGGGGCCACTCGATGGCCGACCCGGAGCTGTACCGCACGAAGGAGGAGGTCGACGCCTTCCGCCAGCGGGACGCCATCCAGCGGCTGAAGCGCTCAATGGTGGCCGACGGCCTGCTCGACGAGGCGGGGTACGCCGCGCTCGTCGCCGAGGTGGATGCCGAGGTCGACGAAGCCGTCGCGTTCGCCGACGCGAGCCCGGAACCGGGACTGCACACCCTCTACGACCACATCACCAAGGAGTACGAAGGGGGGTCGGCGTGACGGAGCAGCGCATGCGCGACGCCATCCGCGAGGCGATGCGGGAGGAGATGCTGCGCGACGAGCGCGTTTTCCTGATGGGCGAGGACATCGGCGCCTACGGGGGCTCCTACGCCTGCACGCGGGGCCTGCTCGACGAGTTCGGCCCGGAGCGGGTGCGAGACACGCCCATCTCCGAGTCGGGCATCGTGGGCGCGGGCGTGGGGGCGGCGCTGGCGGGATTCATCCCGATGGTCGAGATCATGACCATCAACTTCAGCCTCGTGGCCCTCGACCAGATCGTGAACAACGCCTCGAAGCTCCACTACATGAGCGGCGGGCAGGTGAACGTGCCCCTGGTGCTGCGCATGGCGAGCGGCGGGGGCAGCCAGCTCGGGGCGACGCACAGCCACAGCCTGGAGGGGATGTTCGCCCACTTCCCGGGTCTGACGGTCGTGTGCCCGGCCTTCCCGGGCGACGCCAAGGCGTTGCTGAAGCGGTCCTTCCGCGAGCCGAACCCGGTCGTCTTCATCGAGCACACGGCGCTCTATGGCACGCGCGGGGAGGTCTCGGACGACCCCGACCACCTGATCGAGTTCGGGCAGGCGGCGACGGTGCGCTCGGGCAGCGACGTCACCCTCGTGGGCTACAGCGGCAGCGTGCACCAGTGCCTGCGGGCCGCCGACATCCTCGCGGGGGAGCACGGCCTGAGCGCCGACGTGATCGATCTTCGCACCATCCGCCCGCTGGACATGTCGACGGTGATCCGTTCGGTGAAACGCACGAACCGCGCAGTCGTGGTGGAAGACGACTGGAAGTTCGGGGGCTTCGCGGGGGAGATCGCCGCGCAGATCATGGAGCGCGCCTTCGACTGGCTGGATGCGCCCGTGGCGCGGGTGGCCGGAGCAGACGTGCCCATGCCCTACAACCGAAATCTCGAATACGCCGCCCTGCCGTCCGAGGAGGACGTGGCAGAGGCGGTCCTGGCGATGCTCTAGGAGGCGCACATGGCTCTTGAAGTAGTGATGCCCCAGATGGGCGCCGACATGACGGAAGGCACCCTTGTGCGCTGGCTCAAGGCCCCCGGCGACACGATCGAGCGCGGCGACATCATCGCGGAGATCGAGACGGACAAGGCGACGGTCGAGCTCGAGGCATTCGAGGCGGGCGTGCTCCGGCAAGTCGTCGCCGAGGAGGGGGATGTCATCCCGGTGGGAGACGTCATCGCCCTGCTGGGGGACGCGGATGAACCCATGCCCGAGGTGGAGCGCCGACCCCGCCCCGAGAAGCCCAACCCCCGCGCGGTCGCCGCCGCGGAGGCGAGCGCCGACGCCGTCGACGAGACGTTCGGGTCGCGCCGGGTGCGGGTCTCGCCGGTGGCGCGGCGCATCGCGGACGATGCGGGCATCGACATCGACACGGTCACGGGTTCCGGCCCGGACGGGCGCATCCTGCGGCGCGACGTGGAGGCGGCCATCGCGGCCCGCGACCAGCACGCGCCCGCGGGCGTCCCGACGGTGGCGCCCACACCGCCGCCGCCGCCACCACCGGTGGACCCCGCGCGGATCGAGCCGCTTTCGCGCATGCGCGCCGCCATCGCCCGCAACATGAGCGACGCGAAGCAGCAACAGCCGCACTACTACCTCACCGTCGACGTGGACATGACCGAGGCGATGGCCTTCCGGCGGCACGTCAACCTGGTGCTGGGGGAGACGCAGCGCGTGAGCGTGAACGACCTGCTGGTGCGGGCGTGCGCGGTCGCACTGCTGAGCCACCCGAAGTTCAACGCCTCCCTGACGGACGAAGGCATCCAGTACCACGACACGATGGACATCAACATCGGGGTGGCCCTGGACGAGGGGCTGATTGCGCCCGCCCTGCTGGACGTGGCCTCGAAGCCGCTCCCCGTCATCGCGGAGGAGTCGAAGGCGCTCGTCGAGCGGGCGCGGGCGGGCAAGCTGCGGGCCGAGGAGTACACGCGCGGCACGTTCACGATCACGAACCTCGGGGCCTACGGCATCGACGTGCTGGTGGGGATCATCAACGCGGGGCAGGCGGCCATCCTGGGGGCGGGCTCGGTGACCGAGCGGCCGGCGGTCGTGGACGGCGAAGTCGCCATCCGCCAGCTGATGACGCTCGCGCTGAGCGCCGACCACCGCGTCACGGACGGGGCGGAGGGGGCGCGCTTCCTGAAGGAGATCCAGACGGCCCTGGAGAACCCGACACGGCTGGGGGCGTAGGCGACTCCGAGCCTCCTAGCCCGCGCGTGAGACCACCAGGTCGGCGGAGTCGACCTCGGCGGAGAGGAGACCGCGGGGAGCCTCGTACCGCAGCAGCCAGCGGCTGAGGATGTCGCGACCGAGCAGGGAGGGGATACCGAGATTATGTTCGGTAGGCTCGGCAATCTCGAGTGCGAGCTCGTACATGTAGATGTGCTCGCTATCGAAGAACGTCACGAGTGCCTGTTCCTGGTAGTAGCGAGCTTCACCGCCGATGCCTGTGGTTGAGTCGGGAGAGAGAGTCAGCCGTTCGTAGTCGACACCGAGGGCGCGGGCGTCCAGGGGCATCAGGAACGATGTCTCTGCTCCTGTGTCCACCAGGAAGGAGATCCTGCTGGTGTGAACCCCTGCAGGAGTCCTGACAAACGCATCAATGTACGGGCAGCCACTAGGATCCTGGACCCAGCCAACCAGCGCCATCGCTAGACGATCAGTTTTCCCCTGGGTCTGGACACGAAACGGACGAAGCACTCACCCTCACGCACTCCGCTGTCCTCCAGGGCCGTCCTCAATTGTTCGATGCCTTCCCCGACAACAACTCGGGCGGCTTCGGTGTCATCCTCATGGATGGCAATCCACCGACCTTCGTGGTCGGCCTCAAGGCGGGCCTGGTGGACTGCAAAGGTCCGTGCGCCGCGCGAGAAGGCTTCCAGCTCGCGGGCGCGCTCCTCAAGATCCCCGAACAGGTCGCGAGCTTTGGCTTCCGTCAGTTTCGTCGCCATGCTCTTGTAGCTTGCCATCTTTTGTCGACCCGGCGCAAGCCCTAGCGCAGCTGCTTCCCCATGACGTAGAAGGGGGCGCCGCCGGGGGTGAAGGCCATCTCCGTGATGACCTCGAAACCGAGGCGGGCGTACAGCTCGTGGGCGCGGCTATCGGTGCGGGTGCTGAGGACGCACGTCGACTCGGGGCGGCCCTCCAGGAGCCGTTCCACGAGCAAGCCGCCGATGCCGCGGCTCTGGAAGTCGGGGTGGGTCGCGATTTCGACGAGTTCGTAGGCGCTATCCAGCCAGCGCTTGCGCGACCGCCGGTCGAGCTCGCGGGCGACGGCATCGCGCCACCACTGGCCGCGCAGGCTGCGGTAGCCGTAGGTCATGCCGACGACGCCGTGGGCGGGGAGGCCGGGGGCGTCCGGTTCGCCGAGGGCGATGAAGCCGCGGAATCCCTCACGATCGCGGTGCAGCTTGCTGAGACGGTAGCGGATCTCCTCCCCGCGGTCAGGATCGCTGTAGGGAGGGGGAGCGAAGGCCGCCGCGTAGACGGCGATGGCCCCCTCGAACAGGGGGCCATCTTCGGGAAAGGGTTCGACTCGCCAGCTCATCCCCGATACTGGATCTTCGCTCCGACCCGATCCTTGTTGAGCCGCTTGTTCAAGTGCAGGCCCTCAAGGATGAACTCGGTGCCTGCGGCGACCTCCCCGGGGGAGCTCGCCTCCACCACGCGCAGGGCCTCGTCGAGCCCCTCGATGGTGTTGAGCAAGCCCTTGTAGTCGTCGCTGGCCGTCATCTCCCCGACCTCCACGGAGATGCCCGCCTTGAAGCGCGCCACGATCGGTTCGAGGTCGTTGAGGTTGTAGAGCCGGTTGAAGACGGCGACGACCGCGCCCTGGATGAGCTTCTCGATGATCTGCTCCTCGCGACCGTCCTCGATGGTCTCGAGCTCGACCTTGCCGCTGAGGGTGGGGACGACGAAGGGCAGGTCGCTGACGCGGGGGACGGCCTCCTGCTCCTCGTTCACGATGGCGCGGCGGAGTGAGTTGGCGAGCATGCTCTCGTAGTTCGCGATGCTTGCGCGGACGCTCACACCGGAGCGCTGGTTGACGTCGGGGCTGCGCCGGGCCAGGCGCGTGATCTCGGCGATGATCTCCTTCATGTAGGCGGGGACGGCCACGCTGAAGTCGGCGGGGACGGGGTGGTGCTCCGCCTCGACGATGTCCATCTCGTGCTCGATGCGCTGGGGGTAGTGCGTCCGCACCTGCGCCCCGTAGCGGTCCTTGAGGGGGGTGATGATGCGGCCGCGGTTGGTGTAGTCCTCGGGGTTGGCGCTGGCGACGACGAATACGTCGAGGGGCAGGCGCACACGGTAGCCGCGGATCTGGACGTCGCGTTCCTCCATGATGTTGAGGAGGCCGACCTGGATGCGCTCGGCGAGATCGGGCAGCTCGTTGATGCAGAAGATGCCGTGGTTCGTGCGCGGCACGAGCCCGTAGTGGATCGTGAGCTCGTCGGAGAGGTAGCGGCCCTCGGCGACCTTGATGGGATCGACCTCGCCGATGAGGTCGGCGATGGTGATATCGGGGGTGGCCAGCTTCTCGCCGTAGCGCTGGCTGCGGTCGAGCCAGACGAGTGGGGCTGAGTCGCCCTGTTCTTCGAGGATCTGGCGGCCCTGGGTGGTGATCGGGTCGAAGGGATCCTCGGGGATCTCGCAGCCGGCGAGGACGGGGTAGGCCTCGTCGAGAAGGCTCGTGAGGGAGCGGATGATGCGGGACTTCGCCTGGCCTCGCTCGCCCAGGAAAATGATGTCCTGGCCGGCGAGAATGGCGTTCACGATGTGGGGGATGACGGTCTCGTCGTAGCCGTAGACGCCGGGGAAGAGCTCCTCCCCCGAGCGGATGCGCGCGATCAGGTTCCTGCGCATCTCCTCGCGCACGGGGAGGGGCTCGTAGCCCGATTCCCGCAACTCACCGATGGTCCCTGGACGCTCGACTGTGCTCACTCGCTGGCGCTCCTCTTCCGGGCGGCGGGCTCGTGCTTCAACCACGATAACGACGAAGGAAGCCGCCGCCTCGCCCGGGCTCGCCGCGTAGCGCGACGCTCAAACTCCCCGGAACGGTATCCCGACCCTGCGACCATGATAGGGAGTCGCCCGACTGTCAACCACGGCCCCGCGCGTGGGCGTCCTTACCCTTCGCCGAAGAGATCGAGCTGGTCGCCGGTCTCGGAGGTCAACTCCTCGATGAGGTCGGGGCCGTCGTTGCGAACGCTGTTCACCCGCTGGGAGACGGGCCGCACGACCAGGTAGTCTTCGGGCACTGGTCCCAGCAGCGCCTTCAGCTCCTCCGGTTCCCGATCACCAGCGAAGATCCAGTCGTCGACGCGGTCCTCCGGCAGGATGACGGGCATGCGGTCGTGGACGCGGGCGGCGAGGTCGTTGGGCGGGCAGGTGAGGATGGTGAAGGTCGCCTCCCAGCTCTCCGGGGTGGGGCGCCACCACTCGTAGAGCCCGGCGAACGCAAGCAGTTCGCCGTTGGGGCGGTGGAACCAGAACGGCTGGCGGTTCTCCTTCGTGCCCGTCCACTCGTAGTAGCCATCGGCGGGTACGACGCAGCGGCGCTTGCGGAAGGCCTCCCGGTAGAGGGGACGCTTCTCGACGCCTTCCACGCGGGCGTTGATGCCGCGCGCAGCCTGCTTGCGGTCCTTCGACCCGTACTTCACCAGCCCCCAGCGCGCCGACAACAGCTCGCGATCCTCGCGACGCATGCGCACGACGACGTGCTCGTCGGTGGGAGCGATGTTGAAGCGCGCCTGGACCGGCGGGAGCTCGCCCGAGGCCACGCCGAAGGCCTCGGCCACGGCCCCGACGTCGTCGATAGTCATCGTGAAGCGTCCGCACATGGGGCAAGGATAAGGGAAGGGGAGGAGGCGCAGGCTGGGGTGACCTTCTGGTGGTGCTGCGCTCGTAGCGGAGGGTGGGAAGGGAACCTCAGCATGGAGAACGAAGAGACCTGCCGCCTCGCCGAAGAACTGGCCGAGCTGACGGGTGAGACCAAGACCCGCGCCATCACCGTCGCCCTGCGGGAGCGTCTTGAGCGCGAGGAGCTTGCTCGCGAACTGTTGGCGATTGGCAGGCGGACTGCCGCCATCGCGCGGGAACGCGACCCCGCCCTCGCCGCGGGGGAGGAGCTCTCCCTGACCCACGGCGAGTACCTCTACGACGAACGCGGCGTGCCGAAGGGGAAGGGGAACTTCTCGCTGACGGACATCACGCCAGCCCTGCCACCGATGGAAGGGGACTAACGGACCCCTCTTACCCACCCTGCTAGCATGGATTGCGAAGGGATAGCTACCCCATGACCGCCAGCCAGACCCGTGCGCCACGCTCGACGGAAATGCTCCACGACTACCTCCTGAGCGAGGAGCAGCTCGAGGCGATGTATCGCTACATGCTGCTCTCCCGCCGGTTGGAGGAGCGGATGATGACCCTGAACCGTCAGGGGCGGGCCGACTTCGTCATCGCCGGGGCGGGGCAGGAGGCGGCGCAGGTGGGTGCGGGGATGGCGCTCAAGCCGGGTGTCGATTACGCGGCGCCGTACTACCGCGACCTGGGCGTGATGCTGGTGCTGGGCATGACCGCGCGGGAGGCGATGCTGAATGCTCTCGGCAAGCGCGACGACCCGAATTCGTTCGGCCGCCAGATGCCCTCGCACTGGGGGAGCGCCGAGCGGCGAGTGCTCACGCAGTCGAGCGTGGTGGCGACGCAGCTGGTCCACGCCGTGGGGGTGGCGCTGGCGGCGAAGATGCGCAACGACCCGATCGTGGCCTTCGCCAGCTGCGGCGAGGGGAGCACGAGCCGCGGCGACTTCCACGAAGCGCTCAACTTCGCGGCCATCCACAAGCTCCCGGTCATCTTCTTCGTGGAGAACAACGGGTACGCCATCTCGGAGCGCACGGAGAAGGAGATGTCCGTGCCGCACGTGGCCGACCGCGCCTCCGCCTACGGCATCCAGAGCGCCGTTGTCGACGGGCTCGACGCGATCGCCGTCTACCAGACCGTGCGGCCCGCCGTCGACCAGGCGCGGCGGGGCGGGGGACCGTTCCTGATCGAGGCGAAGTGCTTCCGCATGTGGGCGCATTCGAGCGACGACGACCACCGCCGCTACCGCCCCCGCGAGGAGCTAGAGAACTGGGCCAGCCGCGACCCCATCGCCCTGTTCCGCTCGCGCGTGGAGGAGGATTGCCTGTTCCCGCCGGAGGACCTCGACGCCATCGAGTCGGGCGTCGACGTAGAGGTGCGGGCGGCCTCGAAGTGGGCGTTCGACCAGCCCGACCCGGTGCCCGAGGACGCTCTCGGCTTCGTCTACCGGGAGGCGCTGGATGGCTGAGCTGAGCGTGCTCGAGGCCGTGCGCGAGACGCTCGACGAAGCGCTCGCGGGGGACGACCGGGTGTTCCTGCTGGGCGAGGACCTGGAGGCGGGAGGCGTCTTCCGGGCGACGGACGGGCTCGCCACGAAGTACCCCGGGCGCGTGCTCGATACGCCCCTCGCGGAGTCCTCCATCATCGGGATCACGATCGGGGCGGCGCACTACGGGCAGCGGCCCATCGCAGAGATCCAGTTCGCCGACTTCATCCACGCGGGGTTCGACCAGCTCTGCAGCGAGGCCTCGCGCTGGTCGTGGCGGACGATGGGCGAGCAGTACCTGCCGATGGTCGTGCGCACGCCCTGGGGCGCGGGCGTGCACGGCGGGCAGCACCACTCGCAGAGCATCGAGGCGCACTACTCGCACATGCCGGGCATCAAGGTGGTCGCGCCGTCCTTCCCGGCGGACTACCGATCGCTGCTGCTGGCCGCCATCGCGGACCCGAACCCGGTGCTCTTCCTGGAGCACAAGCGGACGTACCGGCTCATCCGGCAGGAGATCGAGGGGGCGCCGGCGGAGGACCAGATCGGCCGCTCGCGGATTACGCGGCGGGGCGACGACCTGACCGTGTTCGCCTACGGATTCATGCTGCACGAAGCGCTCGCCGCCGCGGAGGAGCTCGCGAGCGAGGGCATCGAGTGCACGGTCGTCGACCTGCTCACGCTCAACCCGCTCGACCGCGAGACGGTGCTGGAGGCGGCGCGCGCGACCGGCAAGGTGCTGATCGTGCACGAGGACACGCTGACGGGCGGATTCGGCGGCGAGATCGCGGCCCTCATCGCGGAGCACGCCTTCGAGGATCTGGACGCGCCCATCCGGCGGCTGGCGGGGCTCGACGTGCCCCCCGTCCCCTTCCACGAAGCGATGGAGGAGTTCTTCCTGCCCGACCGGCAGAAGATCGCCGCCGCCGCGCGGGACCTGGCGGCCTACTGATGGCGACGGTGACGATGCCCCAGCTGGGCGAGAGCGTCACGGAGGGCACGGTCCTGCAGTGGCTGAAGCAGCCCGGCGACAACGTTGCCCTGGATGAACCGCTCTGCGAGATCGAGACGGAAAAGGTGGCAGCGGAGCTGCCCTCGCCCTTCGAGGGCGTTCTCGGCGAGATCCTGGTGCCCGAGGGCGAGGTCGTCGACGTGGACGCCCCGCTGTGCACCATCGAGGAGAGCGGCGCGGCTCCGGCGGAGCCGGTGCCCGTGGCCGCAGGCGGGCCCGCGACGGTCGAGGCGGAGGCGGCTCCGCCGGAGCCCGCCAGCGACGGCAGCCGGGCCGACGTGTACTCGCCGGTGGTGCAGCGGCTGGCAGCCCGGCACGACATCGACCTGACGGCGATCGCGGGGAGCGGGCGTGGGGGGCGCGTGACCCGCAAGGACGTGCAGGCCGTCATCGACGCGCGCGAGCGGGAAGCGGCCGTCGCGGAGGGCATTCCGCCCGCCGCCGCCCCCGTCCCCCTCCCGGACGGGGAGGTGGTACCCCCACCCGAGGTTGCGACGGTCGCGGCCTCCGAGGCGTACGACATCGTTCCCCTCTCCGCCACGCGCCGGAAGATCGGCGAGAACATGGCACGCTCGACGACGGAGGCGCCCCAGGCCTGGATGATGGTCGAGGTAGACGTGACGGGGCTGGTGGAGCTGCGGACGCGGGAGCGGGAGCGCTTCGTCGGGGTGGATCTGACGTACCTGCCCTACTTCGCCTCGACGGTGGCGCACACGCTGACGGACTTCCCCGAACTGAACGCGCGCTGGCACGGCGATGAGCTGCACCGCTACCGGCGCGTGAACCTCGGCATCGCGATCGCGACGGAGCGGGGGCTGGTCGTGCCGGTCGTGCCGAACGCCCGCGACCTGAGCGTGGCCGGGCTGGCGCGGCGGATCGACGACCTCGTCTCGCGGGCGCACGCGGGCAAGCTGCGCATCGACGACATGGAGGCGGGGACTTTCACCGTGAACAACACGGGCGCGTTCGGGTCGATCGCCTCGAAGCCGATCCTGAACCACCCG
Source organism: uncultured Anaerolineaceae bacterium (assembly GCA_964389725.1). GTDB lineage: Bacteria > Chloroflexota > Dehalococcoidia > Tepidiformales > Tepidiformaceae > UBA2991. The sequence goes on along the minus strand of CAYMDV010000004.1, from coordinate 100,020 downwards.
CAGGTCGGGATCGTGACGATGGAGCGGGTCGTGCGGCGACCGGTCGTGGTCGAGGGCGACGCCATCGCCATCCGCTCGATGATGAACGTCGGCCTCAGCTTCGATCACCGCGCCCTCGACGGGGCGGAGGTCGGGGCGTTCATGGCGGCGCTCAAGGAGCGGCTGGAAGCGCTGAAGTAGCGCCTGACCCGATCAGTCGAGCCAGCGGTGGGGGCGGGAGCGGAGCTCGGTGAGGCCGAGCTCCTCGCACATGGCGAGCCAGGGGGCGCGGGGGACTCCGTGCCATTCCAGGTCGGCGAACGACTGGGGGATGGGCGCGTCACGGCGGAGGGTGGCGAGCTCCTTGAAGAGGTCCGCCTCCTCGCGGCCCTCGCGCAGGGATCGCGCGAGGCGGCCGGCGCCGCGCGGCTGCACGGCCCAGTCGCCGTGCGCTTCGGGGATGGCCTCCAGGTGGACGTAGTGGGCGAGGACGGTGGCAGTCGACTTCGCGCCCCAGCCGGGGAGGCCGGGGAAGCCGTCGGCGGCGTCCCCCACGAGCGCGAGGTAATCGGGGATCGACTCCGGGCCGACGCCGAACTTCTCGTACACGCCCGCCTCGTTGGTCGTGACCTCGCGGCGGCGGTCGAGCATGACGACGTGGTCGCCGTCGACGCACTGGGCGAGGTCCTTGTCGGGGGAGGCGAGGATGACCTGCTCGGCCTCGTCAGCGAACCGCGCCGCGCCCGAGGCCATGCCGTCGTCCGCCTCGAACTCGCGCATGCGCCAGACGGTCACACCGAGCGCCTCGAGGGCATCTTCGGCGAGGGGGAACTGTGCGAGGAGCTCCTCGGGGACGCCGGCGTCGGTCTTGTAGCCCTCGTAGAGCTCGTTGCGGAAGGAGTGCACGACCGTATCGGTGGCGGCGGCGATGGCGAGGGGCTCCTGCTCGCGCAAGAGGGCGAGGGTGCTGGCGGCGATGCCCGCGACAGCGCCCACCTCGCGCCCGTCGGGGGCTGTGCGCGTGGGCGCGCCGAAGTAGGAGCGGAAGAGCTCGTAGGTGGCGTCGAGCAGGACGAGCCGCACGGCCCGGCCCTCCTAGCGCTGGTAGACGATGTCGTCCGTCGAGTGCTGCCCCTGGGTGAAGGCGGGGGCTCCCGGCCACGTCTCCGTCACGGGGTCGTAGCGGGTGTAATCGTGGACGACCGTCCGGCGGAGGATGCGCCACTCGCCGTCGCGCCGCTCGAAGCGGTCGACGTAGCGGCCGCCCCAGAGGAAGTCGACGTCGACCTTGCCCTCGCCGGCGGGGATGCGGTGGCGGGCGAGGCAGTAGGACTCGCACCAGGCGAAGTCGCCCTCAATATCGATGATGACGTTGCCGACGCGGTGCTGCGTGAAGCGGTAGGCGCCGAGGCCGGTCGGGGCGCTCTCCGCGAACGCCGCGGGGGTGGTCTCGTCGCCGTAGCGCAAGACGGCGTCGGGATGGAAGCAGCTCACGAGGAGCTCGGGGTCCCTGCGGTCGATGGCACGCGCGTAGAGCATGAGGACGCGCGTGATATCGCGCTCGGCGATGAGGGTGTCGAGGGTGGTGGGGCTTGCGGTCTCGGTGGCCATGGGGCGCCTCCCGGGTTGGGTGGCGTGATTCTAGCGCCCGCCCGGGGAGATTAGGCCAACCGCCCCTGGGGCATCAGGCGCCGGACAATGCGCCATCGCCGGTACCAGATGGGCCCGGTGGGACGGCTGGGCGGGCCGGCCATCGCAAAGAAGATGGTCCCGAAGCCCGCGATGACGGCCAGCACCGTGAAGCCCCGCTGGTAGTCGCCGAAGGCGTCCGCCATGGCGCCGGCGATGATCGGCCCGGACATCATGCCGAACATGACGATCAGGGAGGAGAAGCCCATGATCTTCCCGAAGTCGCGGCGGCCGAAGTAATCCGCGCGCAGCGCCTGCTGCATCGGTCCGCGCGTTCCCCAGGCGATCCCGTTGATGACGGCGAAGAGCGCGATCATCCAGAACCCGACGGAGTAGGTGACGAGCAGCAGCGCGATGACGTGCCCGACCATGCAGCCTGCCAGCATCACGCGCTTGTTCAGGTGATCGCCGAGGTAGCCGCCGCCTATCTGCCCAACGAGCTGGAAGGCCGTCATCAGGAGCACGATGAGGCTGGACGTGAAGGCCGAGTACCCGAGGTTCTCGAGATGCAGGACCAGGTGGACCATGAAGGCCCCGATGATGAGGACGGCCGCCCCGTGCCCGATCGAGATGAACCAGAAGGTCGGACTGCGCAGCGCCTCGGTCGTCGTGAAGTCCTCGCTGGCGGGAATCACCACGGGGGCGGCGCCAGACGCCGGCCGTGGCGACGGGGGCGGGGGCGGCTCCCCGTCGATGGTGTCGCCCCGATCCTCGGGCCGGTGGTGGATGAAGGTGGCAACCACCTGTCCGACGACGAATATCACCACTCCCGCGACGAGGGATGTGGCGCGCCAGCCGAACTCGTCCATTGCGAGCACGATCAGGAAGACGAGCAGGCCTCCCACGGAGAAGCCCGCCGACATCAACCCCAGCGCCATCGACCGCTTGCGCTCGAACCAGTTGACGACGGCCACGACGAGCGTCACGAACCCGGCCATGCTGGCGCCGATGGCGATGAGGAAGTACGTCAGGAAGAACGTCGTGACGGAGTCGACGAACGCGAAGAGCACGAACCCGATCCCCGTGGAGGCGATGCCGAGACGGATCATGATGCGGGGGCCGAAGCGGTCGATGGCCCACCCCTGGATGGGCCCCAGCACGCCGCTTTCGATGCGGGTCATCGCAAAGGCAAGCGAGAACGTCGTCTTGCTCCACTTGAACTCCTCTTCCAGGCGCTCCACGTAGAAGCCGAAGGCGTGGAACATGAAGAGGCCGAGCGTGGTCTGGATGAGGAAGCCGCCGGCGACCATCCACCAGCCGAAAAAGACCCTCTCCTGGAGAGAAGAGACCCGTTGTCGAACACCTGTGAACTGCGGGCGCACCACCTTCACGATAAGCGCTGGCGGGGCTTATCGCCGGAGGGCGGCGGGGTCATCAGGTTCCGTGAGGGGGGACGCAGCGTGGAGCCGGGCGCTCAGGCAGAATCACCCCACCTTCCACCGGTGGGTGACCCAGATGCTCCGCACCCTGCTCGCTTCATTGCTCCTCTCGACCGGCCTCCTTCTGGCGGCCGCCTGTGGGGGCGACGATGACGCTCCCGCCCCAACACCGGAGCCCACGCCGGAGGCAACCGAAGCCCCCGCGCCCACGGAACCGCCGCCGACCGCCACTGCCGAGCCAACCGAACCGCCTCCCACGGAGGCGGCGGCAACCGCGGAGCCGACGGAGGAGGCCGAGGCGGCCCGGGAGCGGGTCGCCCTGCACATCGGCTTCCTTATCCCCGAGACGGGGGCGGTGGGTCCGCTGGCGGCGCCCGCCATCGAGGCGATGCGACTGGCCGTGGACGACATCAATGCCGCCGGCGGGAACATCGTGACGACCACCGCCGACACGGCTACGAACCCCGCGACGGGGCGCGAGGCAGCCGCGCGGCTGCTGGGGGAGGGCGCCGACGTCATCCTCGGCCCCGCTACCTCTGCCGTAACCCAGGCAGTGATCCAGGGATTCTTCGATGAGCGCGTGCCCCAGTGCACGCCCTCCGCGCAGTCGCCGGCCCTGAGCACGCAGGAGAACGCCGCCTACTTCTTCCGCACGGTTCCTCCCGCTCACGCGGTCGCGCCCATCATGGCCCGAGTGGTCGCGGGAGACGGCGGGACCCGCGTGGCCATCGTGGGGCGGGCCGACGACTACGGCATCGCCATCAGCGAGCTTGTTGCCCAGATCCTGGTCGAGTTCGGAGCCGAGGCGGAGGTCATCCTTTACGACCCGGGTTCGGTGACCTTCGATGCGCAGGTCGCGGGGGTGGCGGACTTCGGCCCGGACGCCATCGTCAACGTCGGGTTCTTCTTCGACGGCACGAGCATCATCCACGGCCTCATCGAGGCCGGCTTCGGGCCCGAGATCCAGTACGGGGGCGACGCGCTCTTCCACCCCTTCCTCTGGCAGCTCATCGACCCGAACGACCCCACGGTGCTCGACGGCATGAAGTTCATCGGCGTGGCGGGGAGCGACGAGTTCAACGAGCGCATCTCGGACGTGACGGACGGGAACGTGAACTTCGCCGCGCAGTCCTACGACTGCGTGGTCCTGCTGGCCCTCGCCGCCGAGATCGCCGGCGGCACGGACGGCGACGCCATCATGGCCGCGGTTGCCGGGCTTACCCACGACGGCACGGAGTGCTTCTCCTACGAGGAGTGCGTCGCGCTCATCGATGCCGGGGAGGATGTCGACTACGTCGGCGTGAGCGGTCCCATCAACCTCACGCCGGCGGGCGACCCCACGACCGGCTCCTACGGCGTCTTCCAGTTTCAGGGGGGCAAGATCACGGTCCTCGAGGCGTACGAGATCGACCTGACCGCGACCCAGTAGCGCGCCCGGCGATCGCCGGGGAAGGCCGCTGCTAGAATCGAAGCAGCATGCCCCTCGACCACATCGCCGTGCGCGGCGCGCGCGAGCACAACCTCAAGAATATCGACGTCGATATCCCGCGCGACCAGCTCGTCGTGATCACGGGACTGTCGGGCTCGGGCAAGTCCTCGCTGGCATTCGACACGATCTACGCGGAGGGCCAGCGACGGTACGTCGAGTCGCTCTCCGCCTACGCACGCCAGTTCCTGGGGCTCATGGAGAAGCCGGACGTCGACCACATCGACGGACTCTCGCCGGCCATCTCGATCGACCAGAAGGCGGCTTCGAACAACCCCCGCTCGACGGTGGGCACGGTCACGGAAATCTACGACTACATGCGGCTGCTGTGGGCGCGCGTGGGGCGACCACACTGCCCCACCTGCGGGCGACCGATCGAGCGCCAGACCGTGCAGCAGGTGGTCGATGCGACCCTCGGGTACGCGCCGGGCTCGCGGCTGCTCCTCCTCGCCCCGCTGACGCGGGCGAAGAAGGGGGAGCATGTGCGCCTGCTCGAGGAGGCCCGCCGCCAGGGCTTCGTGCGCGTGCGCATCAACGGGGAGGTGCGCGACCTCGACGAGACCATCGACCTCGACAAGAACAAGCGCCACGACATCGATGTGGTCGTCGACCGCGTGGTCGTGCCGGAGCCGGGCGAGAGCGAGGGCGCCAGCCTGCGGCTCGCCGAGTCGGTCGAGACGGCGCTGACGGCGGGGCAGGGCGTGATGCACGTCGCGACGGTCCCGCGGGCGGGGGAGGAAGACGCGGAGGAGCGCATCTTCAGCGAGCACTTCGCCTGCCCGTACGACGGCTTCTCCTTCGGCGAGATCGAGCCGCGGACGTTCAGCTTCAACAGTCCGCACGGGGCGTGCTCGCGCTGTACAGGCCTCGGCGTGGAGATGCAGGTCGACCCGGGCCTCGTCATCCCCGACCGGACGAAATCGGTGGCGGAGGGGGCGGTCGAGCCGCTGGCGAAGTCACGGGGCGGGCAGACCTGGTACCAGCGCCTCCTCGAGGCCGTCGCCGAGGAGTACGGATTCAGCATCGAGACGCCCATCCGCGACCTGACGGAGGAGCAGCTCAACGTCATCCTCTACGGCAGCGGCGAGGAGAAGCTGCGCCTGCGCTTCACCAACGACTACGGGCGGACGCGCTTCTACGACGCGCGCTTCGAGGGCGTCATCAACAACCTGCAGCGGCGGCACAAGGAGACCGACTCCGACTACGTACGCAGCGACATCGAGCGCTACATGGGGGCGGTGCCGTGTCCGGGCTGCGAGGGCCAGCGGCTTCGCCCCGAAGCCCTCGGCGTGCGCATCGACGAGCGCACGGTGGTGGAGGTGACGACGGGGAGCATCGGCGAGACGCTGGGCTGGTTCGACCGGCTGGCCGGCGCCGACTCGCCGCTGAGCGAGCGCGAGACGACCATCGCCCGGCAGATCCTGAAGGAGATCCGCTCGCGCCTGCAGTTCCTCATCGACGTGGGGCTGGAGTACCTGACGCTGAACCGCGCCTCGGGCACGCTCTCGGGGGGCGAGTCGCAGCGCATCCGGCTGGCGACGCAGATCGGGTCCGCCCTGATGGGGGTGCTCTACATCTGCGACGAGCCCTCGATCGGGCTCCACCCCGTGGACGGCGACCGGCTGATCCGCACGCTCGAACGGCTGCGGGACCTCGGCAACACCGTCATGGTGGTCGAGCACGACGAAGCGACGATGCGGGCAGCCAACCACGTGATCGACCTCGGGCCGGAGGCGGGGCGGGACGGGGGCAACGTGGTGGCGGAGGGGCCGCTACCGGCCATCCTCGCCTGCGAGGAGAGCATCACCGGCGCCTATCTGTCGGGGCGGCGGAGCATCCCCACGCCGGAGGAGCGCCGTGCGGGCAGCGGGGAGGCACTGGTCATCCGGGGGGCGCGCGAGAACAACCTGAAGAACCTCGACGTGGCCGTCCCACTGGGGAAATTCGTGGTGGTGGCGGGGGTCTCGGGATCGGGGAAGTCGTCCCTGATCACGGAGATCCTGGTGAAGCGCGCGGTGAACGTCCTGCAGAACGGACGGCAGCGTCCGGGCGCGCACGACGCGGTCGAGGGGTTCGAGCACCTCGACAAGGTCGTCGATATCGACCAGTCGCCGATCGGGCGCACGCCGCGATCCAACCCCGCGACGTACACGGGCGTGTTCACCGTCATCCGTGAGCTGTTCGCCTCCGTGCCGGAGTCGCGGGCACGGGGGTACAAGCCGGGGCGCTTCAGCTTCAACGTGAAGGGCGGACGCTGCGAGGAGTGTTCGGGCGACGGCTACAAGCTGGTCGAGATGCAGTTCCTTCCGGACGTGACCGTCCCCTGCGAGGTCTGCCACGGGCAGCGGTACAACCGCGAGGCCCTCGAGATCGGCTTCCGCGGGAAGAACATCGCGGAGGTGCTCGACATGACGGTGTCGGAGGCGCTCGAGCACTTCGACCGCTTCCCGCGGGTGAAGCGCATCCTGAGCACGCTCGATGCGACGGGGCTGGGGTACATCCGCCTCGGGCAGCCCGCGACCACGCTCTCCGGCGGCGAGGCGCAGCGCATCAAGCTCGCGACCGAGCTCGCGCGGCGCTCGACAGGCCGGACGCTGTACGTGCTCGACGAACCGACGACGGGGCTCAGCTTCCAGGACGTGCACCACCTGCTCGACGTGCTCCAGCGGCTGGCGGACGGGGGGAACACGGTGGTGGTCATCGAGCACCACCTGGACGTCATCAAGTCGGCCGACCACGTCATCGACCTGGGGCCGTACGGCGGGGACCGGGGGGGCGAGCTGATCGCGGAGGGAACGCCGGAGGACATCGCACGGAACGCCGAGAGCGCGACCGGTCGCTACCTGCGTCCGATGCTGGAGGCGGCGGGGACGCTCCCGAAGGCGAAGCGCAAGGCGCGATCGCGGGAGGCGGAGGCGGCAGTCGCAGGCTGAGGCGCGCTAGAGGGTGGCGCCGGGCAGGTGCTACGCTCAGTGGGTGCCTCCCGAAGCCGACAGCAGCGGTCCGACCTCGCCGCCCGATGACGCGGGCCCCGCTCCGGATGCCGAGCCGGTCATCGGCAGGGGCGCGCCCTGGCAGCCGCGGGCGGAGGCGCGCGAGCCGGTGATCGGCGAGCTGCCGGCGCTCGAGGCGGAGGAGTTCCTGGTGCCCTCGTGGACGGCGGGGGCGGCGGTCGAGGCGGCGGAGAAGCCAGACCGGAGCCGCAAACTGATCCGCGAGATCATCGAGACGGCGCTGCTGGCGCTGCTCGTCTTCCTGGCAGTGCGGGCGAGCCTCCAGAACTACCTCGTCGAGGGGTACTCGATGTTCCCCACGCTTGATAACGGGCAGCACATCCTCGTCGACAAGGTGAGCTACGCCGAGGTGAACATGGACCGGCTCACGGACTTCATCCCGTTCGTGGACGCGGAGGCCGGGGATGTGCGGCAGGTGTTCGGCGGGCCGGAGCGGGGGGACATCATCGTGTTCCACACCTCGGGGGGGACCGGGAACGACTTGATCAAGCGCGTCATCGGCCTTCCGGGGGAGCAGGTCGAGATCGTGAACGGGGCCGTCTTCATCAACGGGCAGCGGCTGGTGGAGCCGTACATCACCGAGGCGTGGAGCGATACGCGCCCGCTGATCGTGATTCCGGAGCGGCACTACTATGTGCTCGGCGACAACCGGAACAGCAGCCAGGACAGCCGTAGCGGGCGCATCGGGCTGGTGCCGAGAGACCGCATCGTGGGGAAGGGGCTCCTGCGTTACTGGCCCTTCAGCGACTTCGGTCTGGCGCCCAACGGGGGCGCCGAGCTGACGGATGCAGCGCGCCCGGAGTTGTCGGAACCGGCAGAGCCACCAGAACCAGAGGAGCCATCGGAACCGTGAGCGATCTTCGGGGGGAACTGGAACAGCGCGGCGCGATGCTGGAGGGGCACTTCCAGCTGGCGAGCGGCCGCCACGCAGACCTGTACATCGAGAAGTTCCGCATCCTGCAGTGGCCCGACCTGACGGGCGAGCTCTGCGGGGAGATGGCGGAGCGCTTCGCGGACGCGGGCGCGAACGTGGTGGCGGGGCCGACGACGGGCGGGGTCATCCTCGCGTTCGAGGTGGCGAGGCGGATGGAGCTGAAGGCGATCATCGCGGAACGCAAGGAGGAGGGGGAGGGACGCGAGTTCCGCCGCGGCTTCGAGCTGGGCCCGGACGACCGCGTGCTCGTCGTCGATGACGTGCTGACGACGGGGGGGAGCGTACGGGACACGGTCGAAGCGGTGCGGGAGCGGGGAGCGGAGGTCGTGGGCGTCGGCGTGATGGTGAACCGGGGCGCCTCGCCGGATTTCGGGGCGCCGCTGCATGCCTGCCTGGAGGTCCAGGTCGCCTCCTGGGAGCCGGGTGACTGCAACCTCTGCCGCGAGAGCGTTCCCCTGGTTGTTACCTGACTCTGGAGGGGGTTGGCAGGGTTCGTAGAATGGGGCCATGCAGGAAGCGCCCACCAGCAGCGACCGCTTCCTCCTGAAGGCGCTGGGCGAGGCGGCGGGGGAGCTCCGCAACCTGCTCTGGTCGAAGGGCGAGCGGCAGGCGCGGGAGCCGGGGGATGGGCCGGATGATGGGTGGTGCCTGCTCGCGATCGCCGTGCACCTGCGCGAGGTGGAGCAGCAGACGACACGGCAGTTGGAGACGATCCTGCGGCGGCCATACGCGCCCATCAGCAACGTCGACCTCGACGACATCCCCTTCCCCGAGGACTACGAGTACGTGAGCCTCGACGAGGCGGTCTCGGGGTTCGCCTACGCGCGGCAGGAGACCTCGTACTCGCTCTGGGGACTCTCGCGGGAGGAGTGGGAGCGGACGGCCGTGCACCCCTACCGCGGCGAGGTGGCGCTGATCGACCTCGTGCGCGACCTCTACAAGCACGACCTCGAACACCTCTGGCAGGCGCGGCGCATGCTCGGCCTCGACCCGGTCCCGCGCCGGTGAGGCCGCTCCTGCGCGCGGTCCCGCCGGCCGCCTGGACGCTGGCCACGGACGGCGAGGCCGAGCACATCGCCTTCTTCGGGGACGACCTCGAACGGCTGGCGCTGGCGACGAGCGCGCTGGGCCTCGGGCTGACGGTCGCGGACGGGGCCGGGCGGGTGGCCGCGAGCGCCGGCGACCTCGGGCGGCTGGCGGCAGAGCTGGAGCGGCGGGGGAGCCCGCTCGCGGGTCCGCTGGCGCGCTACCTGGCGCCGGTCGAACGCTGGGGGGCGGGGGCGCACACGCTCGCGCTGGATCCACCGCTCGTGATGGGCATCGTGAACCTGACCGACGACTCGTTCTCGGGGGACGGGGTGGGGACGGACGTGGGGGCGGCGCTGGCGCGCGCGGAGCAGCTTCGGACGGAGGGAGCCGACATCATCGACGTGGGGGCGGAGACGGCGCGGGCGAGCCGCCCGCAGCTGGAGGCGCGGGCGGAGGCGGCGATCGCGGGTCCGGCAGTGGCCGCCCTCGTGCGCGAGGGACACCTCGTCTCCATCGACACGTACAAGCGCGAGGTGGCGGAGGTGGCGATCGAGGCCGGCGCGGCCATCGTGAACGACATCAGCGGGCTGACGCTGGGCACGGAAGCGGCGGAGGCGGCGGCGCAGGGCGGCGCGGGGTACGTGCTCAATTACAGCTACACCGTTCCGAAGCACCGCCCCGACCCGGCGCCGGTCTACGGGGACGTGGTGACGGAGACGGTGTCGTGGATGGCGGAGCGGCTGGCGGCGCTGGAGGCGGCGGGGCTGCCACGGGAACGGATCGCGATCGACCCGGGCATCGCCTTCGGGAAGAGCCACGACGAGGACCTGCAGGCGCTGCGGCGCCTCCCCGAGCTGCACACGTTCGGGCAGCCGCTGCTGCTGGCGCACTCGCGCAAGAACTACATCGGGAGCGTTTCCGGAACGGGTCCGGAAGACCGCGACCTGGAGACGCATGTGACGACGGCGCTGGCGTACGCGCAGGGGGCGCGCCTCTTCCGCGTGCACGATGTCGCAGGCACGCGTCGCGCGCTGGCGATGGCGGCGGCGATCGCGACGGCGCCGGCGGGCGCGTTCGCCCCGGACGAAGGGAGCTGGCCGTGGGCGGAAGGCGCGACAGCGCCAGAGGCAATCGCGCAGCAGGCGCTCATCGAGCCGCCTGCGGGGCAGCGCTGGTAGGGCAGGGCGGCGCAGGCTCGCACGTTCACGGCGGGGCTGTATCGTCCGGGGCATGAGCGAACCACGACGACATGCCCCCCTGGGGCCCGCCTCCAATGCGTTCGACCAGGCGTTCCTGACGGGCGTCGACGGGGTGACCGAGGTGTTGCTCGTGCGGCACGGGCAGCAGTCGATCCCGAACGCGCCGAACGCGCGTCTCGGCGATAGCGTCGATGCGCCGCTGAGCGACCTGGGGCGGGAGCAGGCGCGCCTCGTGGGAGAGCGCTTCGCGCGGGAGCGGGTGGACGTGGTGTATGCGAGCGGGCTGCGGCGGGCGTTCGATACGGGCGCGGCGATCGGCGGACACCACGGGTTCAAGCCGGTCGTGGTCGACGACCTGCGGGAGATCGAGATGTTTCGCGAGGTGCCCCGCGATCAGACGGCCGCGGAGGCGCTGGGCGTCGAGTACCTGGCGGGACTGCGGAAGCGGATGGCGCGGGAGCGGTCGTGGGACGTGTTCCCGCTGACGGAATCGAGCGCGGAGTTCAGCAAGCGGGTCGTGAACGCGGTCGAGGGGATCATCGCGAAGCACGAGGGCGAGGCGGCGCGGATCGTGATCGCCTGCCACGGGGGCGTGATCAACGCCTACACCGGGCACGTCATCGGGAGCCCGTACGACATGTTCATCCGGCCGGCGCACACGTCGGTGCACGTGGTCCGGGCGCTGGATCAGATCCGGGCCGTGCACAGCCTGAACGACACCCACCACCTGGAAACCGCCGAGGGCAGCTTCGTCACCTTCTGAGTGCCGGCGTCCCGGGCGGCGCTAGCCGGTCTCGTAGCGACGGCGGGCGCCGGCGGTATTCATGCGCGGGGGATCGTCCTGGAGGTCGGCAAGGCCCTCCTCGCGGAGCGCCTGCCGCACACGCTCGAAGTGCTCCGGACCGTTGACCTCCATGAGGAGGTCGATGAGCGCGACATCGACTGGGAGGCCGGGGGCCTCGCGGTCGTGGTTGACCTCGAGCAGGTTGGCGGATTCGCGGGCGATGGCGCCGGTGATGAGCGCAAGCTCGCCGGGAACGTCGGAGATCTCGATGGTGAGGTGGCGGTAACGCCCGTCCTCGACCAGGCCGTGGCGGACGATCGAGCCGAGGCGGTTGATATCCACGTTGCCGCCGGAGAGGACGACGGCGGTCTTTCCGCGGGGCCGGTAGGCGTCGGAGAGGAGGGCGGCGACCCCGAGGGCGCCGGCGCCTTCGACGAGGACCTTCGAGGTTTCGAGGAGGAAGACCATCGCCTGGGCGATGGCGGTATCGCCGCAGGAGACCATCTCATCGACGTGCTCGCGGATGAGGGCGAAGGTGCGCTCGGAGGGGCCGGCCACGGCGACGCCATCGGCGAGGGTGCCGGCGTGGGGCACGCTGCGGAGCGCGCCGGCATCGAAGGAGCGGCAGATGCCGTCCATGGCGGCGGCCTGCACGCCCACGACGCGGACCTCGGGGCGGCGCGCCTTGATGGCGGTGGCGACGCCCGCGAGGAGGCCACCCCCGCCGGCGGGGACGAGCACCTCGGCCACGTCGGAGGCCTGCTCGAGGAGCTCGAGGCCAAGGGTGCCCTGCCCCGCGATGATCGAGTCGTTATCGAAGGGTGGGATGTACACGAGGCCTTCCCGCTCGGCGAGCTCGGTGGCGTGGGTGCGGGCTTCCTCGAGGGACTCGCCAGTGAACACGACGCGGGCGCCGTACCCTTCGGTGGCGGCCGCCTTCACCAGCGGGGCGCCCCGGGGCATGACGACGGTGGCGGCGATTCCGGCCGCCTGGGCGGCGAGGGCGACGCCCTGCGCGTGGTTGCCGGCACTGGCGGCAACCACGCCGCGAGCGCGCTCCTCCGGGGAGAGGGCGTGGATCGCGTTGAGGGCGCCGCGAATCTTGAAGGAGCCGGCGCGCTGGAGCTGCTCGCACTTGAGGACGACGGGGACGCCGGTGAGGCGCTCGAGGGCGCGGGCGGGCCACACGGGAGTCTCGAGGACGCCGCCGGCGATGACATCGCGGGCGGCTTCGATGTCCTCGATGGTGACGGCGGGGGGATCGCTCACGACTTGCCCCAGATCTTGCGGCGCTCCCAGCAGTGGGCGCAGACCACGGCCATCTGGGGGCCCTCATTGGAGTTGGCGGCGGGGTAGAGCTCGTCCGAGAGGTGGCCGAGACAGAACCGCCCCCGGCACTTCGAACAGTCGTAGCTGAGGGGCCGGGTGCAGCCATCGAGTCCGCAGAGGCCCTCGCGGTTGCGGAGGAGGACGCCACGAACGTATTCCTGGTGCGAGGGGAGCTCGTCGTGCTTGGCGGTGCAGACGGGGCGCTTGCAGACGGCGTCGTAGCCTTCGAGGAAGTAGGCGTGGTCCCGGCAGATGGACCGGCCGCAGTACTGGCAGGTATCGGCGGGAGGGTTGGAGCAGCGCCGGAAACGCCCTCCCAGCTCGCAGCGCTCCGCGACCATGCGCCTCACCGTACCGGGTCGGGAAGCGGCTCGCCAGCCGGGGCGCCCGGTCTGGTTTACGGCCCGAACGGGCTGGGCTATCGTTCACCGCGCCAATTCACTTGAGGAGACGGTATGAGCGACGAGGCGCGTGAATCACTGATCACGGACGAGATGCGAGCGCAGATCGGCAAGGAGTCCGAGCCGACGACGCTGGAGATCGACAAGACCTCGGTGCGCATGTTCGCGCGCGCCGTGGGCTACACCGACCCGGTGTACTACGACGAGGAGGCAGCGAAGGCCGCGGGCTATCGCAGCCTGCCAGCGCCTCCGGGCTACCTGGGGACTCCGGTCTACGACCCGAACCGGCGCTCCGGGCGCGCGCAGCAGATGCCGGAGCCGAGCCGCCCGCTGAAGCGCGTGCTGAACGGCGGCACCGACGTGGAGTACCTGGCCGACATCTGCGCGGGCGACATCCTGACCTCAGCGAGCGCGGTCTCGTCGATCGAAGAGCGCCAGGGCCGGCTCGGCGAGATGCTGATCACGACGACGAAGACGACCTACCGAAACCAGGACGGCGAGGTGGTCGCGATCATGACCGGCACGGGCATCCGGTACTAGGAGGACGGCTATGAGCGTCACATGGGACGAGGTCACGGAGGGGATGGAGATCCCCACGCTGAAGAAGAACTGCAGCACGCAGCAGCTGGTCTACTGGGCGGCCGGCTCGGGCGACTTCTACCAGATTCACTACGACCACAACTTCGCGGAGGCCACGGGCCTCCCGAACATCATCGTGCACGGGGCGTTGAAGCACGCCTTCCTCGGACAGCTCCTGCACGACTGGGTGGGCAACGAGGGCTCGGTGAAGCGCGTCGGCTGCAGCTACCGCGGCATGGACTTCCCGGACGAGGACATCGACTGCAAGGGCGTGGTGACGCGCAAGTACGAGGAGAACGGCGAGAAGCTGGTCGACCTCGAGATCTGGACGGAGAACCCGGCCGGGGCCAGAACCTCGCCGGGGAACGCAACCGTCCGCCTGCCGTAGGAGCGAACCATGGCGAATCTTCTTGAAGGCCGCGTCGTCGCGATGACGGGGGCGGGGCGGGGAATCGGGCGCGCAACGGCGCTGCTGGCCGCCTCGGAAGGGGCGCGCGTGATCGTGAACGACCCGGGGGTCAACCCCGACGGGAGCGGGCACGACGACGACCCGGCGGCCCAGGTGGTCGCCGAGATCAAGGACGCCGGCGGCGAAGCAACGGCGAACTTCGCGGACGTCTCCTCGATGGAGGGGGGCGAAAGCGTCATCCAGACGGCGCTGGACGCCTACGGGAAGCTCGACGGCCTCATCAATTTCGCGGCCATCCTGCGTGACCGCATGGTCTTCAACATGACCGAGGCCGAGTGGGACGACGTCATCCGCATCGACCTGAAGGGCCACTTCACGACGACGAAGCCGGCGGCGGTGCTGTTCCGGCAGCAGCGCTACGGGCGGATCATCAACTACTCGTCGGTCTCGGGGCTGCAGGGGAACTCGGGGCAGGCGAACTACGGCGCGGCGAAGGCGGGCGTGGCCGGCCTGACGCGCGTCTCGGCGCGCGACCTGGGCCGCTACGGGGTGACCGTGAACGCGATCGCGCCGGGCGCGGCGACGCGCCTGACGGCGACGGTGCCGGACTCGGCGCGGCAGATCCGGCAGCAGCGGGGCATGTCGCAGGGCGGGGGCCGGGGGGCGGAGGCGCAGCGCCAGGCGCAGCAGTCCTCGGGCATGCGCGGCCCGGAGATGGTCGCGCCGATGACGGTCTACCTGCTACTCGATGAGGCGTGGAACATCAACGGGAAGATCTTCTCCGTGGCCGGCGGCCAGGTGGGCCTCCTGAACGAGATCTATCCGCCGGTGCGGCAGATTTACAAGGACGGCATGTGGTCGCTGGACGAGCTGCGGAGGCTCGTGCCATCGCAGTTGATGGCGGGCATCCCGAACCCGGCGCCGCCGCCGGAGGACCTGGAGGTCCCGGGGCGCTGATCGGAGTCCGCGGCTAGCCGTCCTGGCTCGACTGGATGTACCGTACGACGCGTTCGTAGTCGGACGCCTCGATGCGGCCCGAGTAGCGCAGGTAGGTCGCGATCTGGTCGAGCGTGAGAATGCTGACGAGGTTGATGCCGTTCGCCTTGAGGGCGGCGCGGCCGCCTTCCTGCCGATCGATGAGGGTGACGGCATCGCGCGCGACGATACCCGCCTCGGCGAGGGCGCCGGCGGTCTGGATGATGCTGCCGCCGCCGGTGATGAGGTCGTCGATGATGAGGCAGGACTGGCCGCGGACGAAGTTCCCCTCGATCACGTCGGCCTTCGCGGTTCCTGGCGGGTGGATGTAGATCATCGGGGTGTTGACGTGCAGGGAGAAGGCGGTCGCCACGTGGAGGCCGCCGAAGGGAACGCCCGCCACGAGGGTGAAGGGGCGGACCTGGGGGTGGCGCATGGAGACGAGGGCCTCGAGCTTGAGGCGGATGATGTCGGCGCAGCGCTGGAGGGCGTGGGGGCTGCTGATGAGTTTGCGGAGATTTATGTAAATTGGGGAATCGACCGCGGTCCGTCCGAGGGTGAAGTTGCCGAACTCGACAGCGCCGAGCTCCCACAGCTCTTCGGCCAGCCAGAGGTTTTCGGTGGCGGGTTCGTCGCTCAGGGCAGGAACCTCCCGGTGGCGCCCTGAAACGGACGACCGCCCCAGTTGTCCGCGACGGGAGGGGCAGTGTCAAGCGGGACGCGGGTCTGGGGGGCGGTTGACGGGATTGGGGGGGTCCTGGCCGGCGAGAACGGCGACGATGTTTCGCGCCGCCATCTCGGCCATACGCGCTCGCGTGGCGTGGCTGGCGCTGCCAATGTGGGGCGCGATGACGACGTTGGGGAAGGCGTAGAGGGCGTGGTCGCTGGGGAGGGGCTCGGGGACGGTCACATCGAGGGCGGCGCCGCCGATGGCGCCCGCCCGGAGCGCCTCGACGAGCGCGTCCTGGTCCACGACACCACCGCGGGCCGTATTCACGAGGATGGCGGTCTCCTTCATGGCGGCGAACTCGGGGGCGCCAATCAGGTGCTCCGTCTCGGGGCCGTAGGGGACGTGAAGCGTGACGAAGTCGGAGCGAGCGAGGAGCTCGGCCAGGGGCACGCGCTCAACGCCGAGATCGCGCTCGACCTCGGGGTGGGGGGTGCGGGTGGCAGCGAGCACGGTCATGCCGAATCCGCGGGCGCGGCGCGCGACGGCGCGGCCGATCTCGCCCAGACCGACGATGCCGAGGGTGGCGCCGAAAGCGTCGTGGCCGAGGAAGTCCGTGGGCGACCACGTCTGCCAGCCGCCCTCTCGGGCTACGCGTTCGCTCTGTACGAGGTTGCGGGCGGCGGCGAGGAGGAGGGCGAAGGCGAGGTCGGCGGTGGTCTCGTGGAGGATGCCGGGCGTGTTCGTGACCCAGACACCCGCCGCCGC
This sequence comes from uncultured Anaerolineaceae bacterium, assembly GCA_964389725.1. GTDB lineage: Bacteria > Chloroflexota > Dehalococcoidia > Tepidiformales > Tepidiformaceae > UBA2991. Next base: position 83,399 of record CAYMDV010000004.1, on the reverse strand, counting down.
CGCGGCCGCGGGGTCGAGGTTGTCGTAGCCGACGGCCATGTTGGCGACGACGCGCAGGCGGGAGGCCTCGGCGAGGAGATCGGCGCCGACGGCGTCGGTGACGAGGGTAAGGGCAGCGTCGGCCTCGCGGAGGTGCTCACGGAGGGCGTCGGGAGGTGGGGGAAACTCGCCGGGCCAGACAGTGACCTCGTGGCCGGCTTCTTCGAGGAGCTCGACCGCACGACCGGGAAGGCGGCGGGTTACGAATACCTGACCCATGACGCTCCAAGTGTACGTATCACCACGGGGCTGGCGGTTCACGAACGGACAAGGCGCTACGATGGAGCGACCCTGAGACACATCCGCCCACCGGGCGACGAGAGACGGAGCGCAGGCATGGGAAGCAAGGAGATCGCGGCCCTCATCGAGATCCTGACGCGGGAGAACACGCTGGGACAGGAGAGCCATGTGCTGGGAAGCTGGACGATCAGCTTCGACAAGGCGAAGGGCGCCTTCGTGTTCGACAAGTGCGAGAACGACGGGTACTGCGAAGAGCGGCCGAGCGTGATCGGCGTGGGCGGCGAGGTGCTGGACCCGGGAGGGCCGCTCTTCGCCTAGGAAGGCAGGGGCGCGTCCCAGGGGAGGGCGCCGGCACGCGAGTCAAGCACGCTTCGCACCTGCCCATCAGCGACGACCGCGATGAGGTCGTAGCCGGAGTACAGGGTGGGGTCCATGCCGCGCAGGGTGAGGGACACCTTCTCCCCGGAGTGTTCGGTGGCGGCGGCGAGGATGACGAGGGCGCGGGCATCGGCGGGGGCGGACGCGGCACCCTGCGCCTCGCGGAGGAGCTTGCGAAGGGTGCGGCGGAGGGCGGCGCTGGCCTCGTCGCCTTCCGCGACGGGCGAGCCGACGACGTGGGCGCGGCCGCCGGAAAGGCGGCTGGCGGTCCAGACATCCTCGGCGGGGACAACGCAGGAGTCGTCGACATCGGGCTGGCCGGCGGCGAGGACGACGCGCTCGACAAGCGCGTCGCGCTCCTCCCCTGACTCGGGCAGGCGGTGCAGGTCGCTGGCGTTGAGCTGAAAGGACCCGGCGACGCGGTTCGTGAACTGCGCCCAGAGGGGGGCGAGCCCCCCGAGGACCGTCACGACCGAGCCATCCAGGCTGGTGCGCCTCAGGTAGAGGCTGACGGGCCGGCGCAGCTCGAGGCGGTCGCCATCGACGGGCTTCGCCTCGCGAGCCGCGAGGGCGAGCTCGCTCAGGCCGGGCTCGCCGGTGGGGAGGCGTGCGCCGCGGGGCAGCCAGAGGGCGTACGGGAGCCCTTCGAGGTCGAGGCGCTGCTCGACGGCGGCGCGGGCGGCTTCGAAGGGAAGGTCGGCATCGCCGTGGACGGTATTGAGGAGGGTGCAGTCAAGCTCCCAGCGGCGCCCGACTTCGATGCGTGCCGTGCGGAGGGCCTCGCCCTCAGGAGGGGACTCGGTCGTGCGGGTGCTGCGCGCGAAGCGGTGGCCGAACCAATCGAGGAACAGGTGGAGGGCAGCGTCGCTCGGGTCGGAGGGGTAGAGACGGTCGGCCACAGTGGGCGTCAGGCCTCTTCGGAGGCCTCGTCCCCAGCAGCCTCGTCGCCTTCCTCGCCCTCGAGCCCCTCGCCCTCTTCGCCTTCGAGCTCCTCTCCGCCTTCCTCCTCGCCCTCAATGGTGAGACGAGGCGCATCAACGGTGGCGACGCCGATGTCGGAAGCGGCAAGGACCTCGACTCCCTCGGGGACATCGAGATCGCCGACGTTGAGGCTCAACTCGAAGCTCACGAGGGAGGAGACGTCGAGCTCGATAGCCTCGGGGATATCGAGCGGGAGGCAGCGGATCGCGATGGTCTCCAGGTTCTGGAGGAGGGTGCCACCGAGGTCGGAGACGGCGGGGGCGGTCCCGGTGAGGCGGATGGCGGTCGTCGTCTGGATGGGGTGGTTCAGATCGACCTGGTAGAAGTCGACATGGATGGGGTCGCCGGTGCCGCCCTCGCGGTCCAGCCCGCGGACGAGAACGTGGCGGGACTCCGCCTCCCCCTCGATGTCGAGCTCGAACATGCTGCGAATGCCGGCCTGGCGGATGGCCCGGCGGAAATCGCGTCCGTCCAGCTGGATGGCGGTCGAATCGATGCCGCGGCCGTACACATTGGCGGGCAGCACACCCTCACGGCGAAGGCGCTTGACCTTCTTGCCGAGCACGGTGCGGTTGGAAGCGGAAAGCGTAAGTCGGTCTGGCATGGAGGCTCCTGGGCGACGCGCTTGATACGCGCCTGCGCGCTCACTGACCGGGGAGCGGGGACCGGGCCGTGGTTAGGCGGGGCGGAGCTCGTTAATGCGAGTGCGGACCGCGTCCTTGTCCTCAAACCACTGCGCGTTGAGGGCGGTGTACTCGGTCTCTTCCTCGGGCACGTCGTCCTCGGCGAAGATGGCCGTCACCGGACAGGCGGGCTCGCAGGCACCACAGTCGATGCACTCATCGGGCTGGATGTAGAGCATGCGATCGCCGTCTTCATCGAAGTAGATGCAGTCGACTGGACAGACCTCGACGCAGGACTGGTCCTGCACATCGATACACGGCGTCGTAATGACGTAGGTCATGCTCTTTGAACCTCTCGGCTTGTGGCTTCGGGCCGCCCTCAGCGACCGCAGGTCATAGTACAGCCCGCATCCCTATGTGTGAAGCAAGGCGCAATCGGGCCACGGGCGACTAGGTTTCGAGGGCGACGGCGAAGGGGACGGGAGCGCCGGTGCGGAGGTCGACGGCGTAGAAGCGGCCCGCCTTGACCTCTTCGATGAGCTGGCGCTCATCCTCGATATCGCGTTCGAAGAAGGTCGCGCACTTGCCGATATCGCCGATGGCGTGCGAGTCCGTGCCGGCGGTGCCGGGGAGCTCCAGGCGCTCGCAGAGGCGGCGGGAGAATTCGTTCTCCTTGTCGCTGCCACGGCCGTTCAGGGCCTCGAGGGCGTCGCAGTACTCGTAGGCGGGGTTGCGCCCGGCCTTCTCGAGGGCGGCCTCGTACTTGTCCTCGCTGCTGGTGAACCAGGGCATCTGACGGCGGTAGGGGTGAGCCGCGACCATGACGCCGCCGCCCTGCTCCACGTAGTTGGCAAGCTCGGGCGCGCGGTGCATGCCGAACACGTAGCGGTCGATGCCGAAGGTGAGGATGTGCCCGTCATCGGTGCTGATCTCGACGCCGGCGAGGACGAGGAAGTTGTGCTTGGCGCGCATCTCGTCAATCTCCCGCTGATCCCAGACGGTGTCGTGCTCGGTGAAGCAGATGCCGTCGAGACCAGCGGCCTTCGCGCGGACGACGAGGTCGTCGGGGTTCAGGACACTGTCGTGGGACTTGGGCCAGGTGTGGGAATGGAGGTCGATCAGCATGGGCGGGCGTGACTCTACCACGTTCCGGGGTTTCGCTTAGCGTAGGGAAGCATGATGCGTCTCCGACGAAGCCTGCGGTTGCGAGGGAAGGCGGCCGAGCCGGCGGCCTGGCTGGTGGTGGGCCTCGGGAATCCGGGGGAGCAGTACGCCGGGAACCGCCACAACGCGGGGGCCTGGACGGTGAACGAACTGGCCCGGCGCACGGGCGCGAAGCTGAAGGCGGAGGGACGCTCCATCCGCATCGGGTACGGCGAGCTGGCAGGCGAGCGCGTCGCCTTCGTGCGGCCGCGCACGTACGTCAACGAGAGCGGGCGGGCCGTCGCGCAGGCGCTCCGCGACAGCGGCGCGCCTGTGGAGCACACGATCGTCGTGTTCGACGAGCTGGACCTGCCCGTGGGGGCCGTGCGGCTGCGGGAGGGGGGAGGCGCGGGCGGTCACAACGGGCTGAAGTCGATCATCGCGGAGGCGGGGGCGGACTTCGTGCGGGTGCGGCTCGGCATCGGCCGCCCGCTGGACGGCCGGGGCGAGCCGACGCGCGAGCCGGAACTGGTGGCCGACTACGTGCTCGCCGACCCGGTGGGCGAAGAGCGGCGGGCGCTGCAGGAGACGGTGCGCTACGCGGCGGACGCGGTCGAGGCGATCGTGGCGGAAGGGGTCGACCGGGCGAGCTCGCGCTTCAACCGTCGAGGCGCGGGCGACGAACCTGACCCGTAGCGGGGGGGCGTGTAGATTCGCCCACGGCCCGCCGTCAGCGACGGATGGGTGTTTCGCAGAGGGGGTACCAGATGGCGGGACGGCTCGACGGCAAGGTGGCGATCGTGACGGGCGCGGGGCGCGGCATCGGGCGGGGCGAGGCGCTCCTGCTCGCGGCCGAGGGAGCCAGGGTGGTCGTCAACGACCTCGGCGGCTCGGAAGCGGGCGACGGCTCGGACCAGTCCCCGGCCGACCAGGTGGTGGCGGAGATCAAGGCGGCCGGCGGCCAGGCGGTCGCCAACTACGACTCGGTGGCGACGATGGAGGGCGGACAGCACATCGTGCAGACGGCGCTCGACGCGTTCGGGCGGCTCGACATCCTCATCAACAACGCGGGCATCCTGCGCGACCGCATGGTCTTCAACATGAGCGAGGAGGAGTGGGATTCGGTGGTGGCGGTGCACCTGAAGGGTCACTTCACGACGACGAAGCACGCGGCCATCGTCTTCCGGCAGCAGCGCTCGGGGCGGATCGTGAACACGTCGTCGGAGTCGGGGCTGGGGAACATGGGGCAGGCCAACTACGCGGCGGCGAAGGAAGGGATCGTGGGGCTGACGCGCACCTGCGCCCTCGACCTGGGCCGGTACGGCGTGACGGTGAACGCAATCCGGCCGCGGGCGGGCACGCGGCTGACACTCTCGCCCGAGCTGCGGGAGGCGATGCAACGCGCCCGCGCCTCGCGCCAGGGCGACGACGGGGACGGCGGCGCCGCCGAGACGGGCGCCGAAGAAGCCGTCTCCCAGCTCGATACGCTCGCGCCGGAGATGGTCGCGCCGCTGGTCGTCTACCTGTGTACGGACGCGGCGGCGAACGTGAACGGCCGCGACTTCGTGGTCGGCGGCGACGAGGTATCGCTCATGACGATCCCGTCGAAGCAGGCCACGATCTACCGCGACGGCGGCTGGGACCTGGCCTCGCTGGAGCGGGTGTTCCCGCGGGTCATCGGGGCGGAAGTGACGAACCCGGCGCCGCCGCAGCCGCCGAACACCGGCAGCTAGCGGGGGACACACGGCGACGCGCTGCCGTAGGCTCGGGGCATGGCGCCGGAGCGGATCGTCTCGCTGGTTCCAAGCCTGACGGAGCTCGTCTGGTGGCTGGGGTGCGGGGAGGCGCTGCGCGGACGAACGCGCTTCTGCGAGGAGCCGGCGGGCGAGATTGAGGTTGTACCCGTCATCGGGGGGACGAAGAACCCGGACGTGGCCGCGATCACGGCTATCGAGCCGGACCTCGTCATCGCCAACCGCGAGGAGAACCGACGCGAGGATGTCGAGGCGCTGCGGGCAGCGGGCCTGAACGTGCTCCTCACGGACCCGAACAGCGTCGAGGAGGCGCTCGCGATGATGGGCGACCTGGGGGAGGTGCTGGGGCGGGAGGAGGCAGCGGCGGGGCTCGTGGGGGACGTGCGGGCGGCGGTCGGGGTGGGGGGCGGGCGGCAGCCGGCGCTGTTCGTGCCGATCTGGCGGAACCCGCTCATGGGGCTCGCGGGCGACACTTACGGCGACTCGGTGCTGCGGGCCGCAGGCGCGACGAACGTCCTCGGGGAGCGGTCGCGCTACCCGGAAATGACGCTCGAGGAGGTGGCGGCGCTGGCGCCGGAAGCGATCCTGCTGCCGGACGAGCCGTACCGCTTCACGGAGCGGCACGTGCCGGAGTTCGCGGACATCGCGCCGACCGCGGTCGTCGATGGGAAGCTGCTGTGGTGGTACGGCCCGCGGATGCCGGCGGCCATCCGCGAGCTGCGGCGGATCGTGGCGGGGCTGGTCGCCTAGCGCCCCTGGAAGTTGGGCTCGCGCTTCTCCACGAAGGCGAGGCGGCCTTCCTTCACGTCCTCGGTCTGCTGCATGAAGCCCTGGTAGAAGTTCTCCATCTCGGTCTGTTCCTCGATACCGCGGTGGAGGCTCTCGCGCACGAGCTTCTTCGAGACCTCGACGGCGACGGAGGGGCCGCGGGCGATCTCGCGGGCGAGGTTCCCGGCGCGGGTCATGAGCTCGTCGGGGGGGCAGACCTCGCTGACGAGGCCGATCTCCTTGGCCTCTTCGCCGCCGACCATGCGACCGGTGTACATCATGCGGAGGGCGTGCTCGAGGCCGACACGCCGGGGCAGGAGCCAGCTCGCGCCAGAGTCGGGCACGATGGCGCGCTTCACGAAGATGGCGCTGAAGCGCGCTTCGGTGGAAGCGATGCGGATGTCGGCCGCGAGGGCGAAGGAGAAGCCCGCGCCGACGCAGACGCCGTTGACGGCCACGACGCTGGGCTTGTTGCAGTTGTAGAGGTAGGCCGGCCAGAGCATCGTGCTGCGGGTGATGCCGGCTCGCCCCGGGAAGGGCCGCTCGCCACGGGTACCACCGCGGGCGGTGAGGTCGGTGCCAGAGCTGAAGCCACGACCTGCTCCCGTAATCAGGATGCAGCGGATGTTGTCGTCGTCGTTGGCGATGGCGATGGCTTGCTCGACCTCGGCGAGGGTATCGAGGCTAATCGCGTTCAGCTTTTCGGGCCTGTTGAGGGTGAGATGGGCGACGCCGTCGTCGTCGACTTCCCAGAGGATGTCCTCGAATTGCATGCTCAGCCTCCGCGCCAGGAATTGGCGCTAGCGTACGGGAGCGTGCGCGTGGGGACTATGGCACCACAGTGACGCGCAGGCGCATCTGCGGGTGGTAATCGCAGGTGACGACGTGCTCGCCGGGGGTCCTGAAGCGCCAGACAAAGATGTCGCCAGCGTCCATGTCGGGGGAGCGGGCGGACTTGTCGAAGACGAGGTTGTGGACGGCGGTCTCGCCGTTCCAGAAGTAGATGTCCTCGCCGGCGCGCACCTGGAGCTCCCTGGGGGCGAACTCGAGGTGGTCCTGGGCGACGAAGGGGGCGTCATCGGGGACGCCCACGGGCGGGGGGACGCCGGGGTCGGCACAGGCGGCGACCGCGAGGGCGGCGACGATCGCGAGGGGAGTCAAGGGGCGGAGGCGGGACACCTCACGATTGTGGCGCAGATGGTCCGTTCGGGCAGGTGGGGGCAGGCGGTCACCGCGTTGTCAACTGCGTAAGCGGATACGCATAATGGCGACCAGCGCGACGTTCCCAGGCGCGAAGAGGTTGGCGAAGATGGCGGAGATTCCCCTGCAGGCGTGTCCGCGCTGCAACGCGCCGCTGTCGGCGATCAAGGGATCGCGATTGGCCGTGTGCCGGCGCTGCGGCTACAAGGACGACTGCTGCTAGGCGACCCGGGGAAGAGCGTCAGGCGTTGGAGACGCCGGTCACGCGGAACTGGACAACGCCGGCGGGAATCGAGACGGTGACTTCGTCGCCGGGGCGGCGCCCGAGGAGTTCCTTGCCGACGGGGGACTCGACCGAGATCTTGCGGTCGGCGGCGTTGGCTTCGCGCGCACTCACGAGCTTGTACTCCATGTCGCGGTCGTTATCGAGGCGCGTGACCTGGACGAGGGAGCCGATCGTGGAGCGGTCGTCGTCGCCGGTGGCGGCATCGACGGCGACGGCGCGACGGAGGGTGGCGTTGATCTCGCGGCGGCGGGTCTCGTTGAAGGCCATGGCCTCGCGGGCGGCCTCCAGGGGAGCGTTCTCGCGGAAGTCCTTGTCCTCGCGGGCGAGGGAGATGGCCTTCACGAGGGCCGGCACCTCGTCCTCGAGGCGATCAAGCTCGGCGCGGAGGTTGGTAATGCCCTCCGCGGTCATCTCGATGGGCGCCGCGTTGACGGCGTGGGCCGCGGTGGTGCGGCCGCCGGAGCGCCGCAGGCGGATGTGGACGCCGTAGTTCTTCTCGACGTAGCTGCGCTTCTTCAGGTACTGGAACCAAGCCTTGAGGGCGGCAACACGCTGGGGAGCAGCCGGATCGGAGAGCTGGATCTGGGACTCGGCGTAGGACTCGACGCGGGCGCCGGTAAGGGCCGCGACGGCCATATCGTGGCCGGCATGGTTTACGTATCGGCGGACGAAGGGGGAAGCGTGGTTGTGGTCTTCGGGCGAGAGCGTTCCGAGGTATTCCTCGAGCGCCTCGCCGAGCGTTATCGTGACGGCGGCGCTCTCACTCGGCTGGTTGCTCATGGATTGCATCGTACCATGCCATCCACCAATGGACCGGTCATTGCTTCAGGAATGGGGGGCGTGGTGGTGTTGAGGTGGGAGTCGCTTCCGGAGCTTTTTCCCGGGTTCCCCGACCCGGGGCGCTGGCTGCCGTTGCTGCGCCGTCACGCCGAGTTACTGGCCGCATCTCCGGTGCGAACGACGACCGTCGGCGGGGAAGAAGCGGTGGCACGGCACTATGCGGAGTCGCTTGAGGCGTACCGGCTTGCGGGAGCGGCGGAGGCGGGAGTCGTGGTGGATGTGGGGAGCGGCGGAGGCTTCCCGGGCCTGGTGATCGCAGCGGTCGCTCCGGGCGCGGCGGTGCACCTGGTGGAGGCTCGCCGCAAGCGCGCGGACCTGCTCGCGGAGCTGGCGGAGGCACTCGGGCTGGAGAATGCGACCGCCCACGGCGTACGGGCGGAGGAGGCGGGGCGGGGGGCGTTGCGCGACCACACCGACCTCGTGATCGCGCGGGCGGTGGCGCCACTCCCGGTGCTGCTCGAGTACACGGCGCCGCTGGCGGCGCCCGGCGCGACGATCGCGGCGGTGAAGGGGTCGCGGGGGAAGGCGGAGCTGGCGGGAGCGGAAGCAGCCATGGCCGAGCTGGCATGCGAGCACGCCGGCACGGAGGCGATGCGGGGCGAGATCTCGGGGCGCATGCAGGTGCTGCGCTTCCGCAAGCTCGGCCCCACGCCTGATCGGTACCCGCGCCGGCCGGGGATGCCCGCCAAGCGTCCGATCACCTCTGCCTGAGAAGGCTGGATCGAGCGGCTGTGCTACAGTCCGGGACGCCGTTCCGGGCAGTTTGCTCGCGCCCACCGGGACGGTCTGCAAGAAGGCGCGAGCGGGCGGGGCGGAGACCGTGGGCCGGCTGTCAAACCTGCTGCAAAGGGCTCTGAACGTGATCGGAGGCGTGGACCTGCGTCCGGTGGGCCTCGTCATGAACAGGGTGGGGCGGCTCGCCATCCTCGACACGGCCGTGTTCGAAGAGGTGCGGGACGACGAGCGGGAGCTCGGCCCGGCGGTGGCGGTGGTGATCGTGTCCTGTCTGCTCGCCGGATTCGGGGCCTGGCTGCGGTGGGAGGTATCGGCGTTCACGCCGCCGGATGCGTTCCTCAACGCGTTCGTGCTGGGGTCGGTCTTCCTGGCGGTGATGTACGGGGCGGCGATGCTCCTGGTCTACGTGCTCATGGTGCAGTTCTGCCATGTGCAGGTGGACCTGCTGGCGATCGTGCGGACGATGGGGTACGCAGCGGCGCCGCTGGGGCTCTCGATGGCGATGTTCATCCCCGTGCTCTACCCGGTGTTCGCGCTGATGCCGCTGGCCTTGCTGCTGGTGGGGATGATCTACGCGGTGCAGGCGGCCACGGGCGCGGAGCCGGTGCAGGTGGTGGTGGCGTGCCTCATCTCGTTCGGCGTGCTGGTGCTGGTGCTGGGCGTGGTGGCGATCTCCTCGTCGGGACCCGAGGCCCCCATCGGAGCGGGCCAGTTCGGCCTCTACTACCAGTTCTAGCGGGGGCTCCCGGGAGCGATCGGGAGGCGGGGCTCTGCTAGGCTGCGATCCGTGGTCTACCTCGATCATGCGGCAACGACCCCCCTGCGCCCGGAGGCGCGCCAGGCGATGGAGCCCTTCCTGGCGGAGCGCTTCGGCAACCCCAGCGGGCACTACGAGGCCGGACGCCTCGCGCAGGACGCGCTCGACGAGGCCCGCGCGACCGTCGCCGACTGCCTGAACGCGCGCACCTCGGAGGTGCTGTTCACGAGCGGGGGGACGGAGGCGATCAACACGGCGACGCTCGGGATTGCCTACGCGATGCGACGGGCAGGGGCGGGGTCGCACGTGATCACGACCGCGATCGAGCACCACGCGGGGCTGCACGCGGCGCAGTTCCTGGAGGAGCTCGGGTTCGAGGTGACGACGATCGGGTGCGACGGGTTCGGGCACGTGAGCACTGAGGAGTTCGAGCGGGCCCTGCGTCCGGACACGGTCCTGGCGAGCGTGATGCTGGCGAACAACGAGGTGGGGACGGTCGAGCCGGTGGCGGAGCTTGCGAGCATCCTGCGGGAGTACGCGGTTCGCCAGCGGCACCGCGTGATGCTGCACACGGACGCGGTCCAGGCGCCCGGCTGGGTGGATGTGGACGTGCAGGCGCTGGGGATCGACGCGCTCAGCCTCTCGTCGCACAAGTTCGGGGGGCCGAAGGGGAGCGGGGTGCTCTACCTGCGGCGGGCGACCCCGTTCCACGCGCTGCTGCTGGGCGGCGGCCAGGAGATGCAGAAGCGAGCGGGCACCGAGAACGTGGCCGGCATCGTGGGGACAGCGAAGGCGCTGGAGCTGGCCTCGGGGGACGTGGGGGTGCGGGCGGCGCGGGTACGGGCGCTGCGCGAGCGGCTGCGGGAGGGCGTGCTGGAGGCGGTCCCGGACGCAGAGACGAACGGCTGCCAGGAGAACTGCCTGCCAAACAACCTGAACATGTCCTTCGACGGGATCGAGGGAGACGACCTGGTGGCGCGGCTGGATGCACGGGGGATCGCGGCGAGCACGGGCAGCGCCTGCTCGAACGCCATGTGGGAGCCCTCGCACGTGCTGCTGGCGATGGGCGTTCCCATCCGGCGGGCGGCGGGGAGCGTGCGCTTCAGCCTGGGGGAGGGGACCACGGAGGCGGACATCGAGGCCGTGCTGGAAGTGCTCCCGGGGGAGGTCGAACGGGCGCGGCTCTCGGCGGTGGCGGCGCGCTAGGCGCCGGGGCGATCGCTGCGCAGGGCCTGCTCGGCAGCATCGACGGCGGCGGCGGCATCGGCCTCGTAGCGCTCGCGCTCGATGACGGCGCAGTGGCGGCAGCTCTCCTCGCCCCCGACCAGCCGGAAGAGCAGGTGCAGGTTGTAGCGACCGCAGGGTGGGCGCTCCCGACGACCCCTCCGGCGGGGGGCGGAATCGGGCGTGGAGGACCGGGCGCTGGTGACGGTAGCGTCGAGGATCCGTTCACGCTCGGAGAAGCGCATCGCGATCCAGGTGCGCAACACGAGCCCGATGAGGCCCACGAGGGCGGGTAGCAGAAGCAGGAGCAGCAGCCGCATGCTTCGATGGTAGCCGTTCGGGACGTGCGCTGCTACGAAATGATGGGTTCGCGGTCGGGGACGACGGAGAGGCCCGACCGGGCGACATCAAGGTCCTGGAGGCTGCCGAAGATGGTGACGATGTCGCCGAGGCGGAGCTCGGTGCCGCCGTTGGGGATGACGGAGTCGCGCCCACGCGTGACGAGCACGACGAGCGTGCCCCGCAGCTCGGGGATGGCCATGATCGCGCGCTGGGCGGAGGCCGAGGTGACCACGACGCGGGCGACGGTCACGTCCTCGGCGACCTGCGCGAGGACATCCTGGAACATCGGTCCGGCGACCATGCGGGAGAGCTCGGAGGCGACGGCTTCGGACTGGCTCACGGGGACAACCCCGAGCCTCTGGAAGGCCTCGATGTTGGCCGCGTCGTTCACGCGGACGTAGACGGACTCGCAGTTGAACTTCGAGCGGGCGAGCTGGGCGGCGAGCAGGTTGCGGGCGTCGTCGGGGGTGGCGAGCAGGAGCGCCTTCGCTTCGCTGAGGCGGATCCTCTCGAGCACGGCGGCGTCGGAGATATCGCCGATGAGGACTTCGAGGCCCTCCTCGCGGGCGCGAACGACGGCCTCCTCATCGGTCTCGACGACGAGGACGGGTTCGCCCGAACCGGCAAGGAGGGTGGCGACGCGCCGGCCGACCTCCCCGGCGCCGGCGACCACGGTGGTCATCGGCTGCACCCGGAGGAATCGCGCGAGGGCTCCCGCATAGGCGGATTGTATGCCGATGGTGAGGAGGATGACGACGAAGACCATGGCGACGAGCCTGGAGGCGTCGCTGCCGGCGAGGGCGCTCGCCTCGACGGCGACGACGCCGGCGAGGGAGGCGGCCACGACGCCGCGGGGGGCGACGGCGGAGAGGAAGGCCTGCTCGCGCCAGTTGAGGCCCGAGCGGATGCTGGCGAGGGCGATGAGCAGGGGGCGGCCGACGAGGGCGAGGATGGCGACGACGATGAGCCCCTCGGGCCAGAGCCCGACGAGGTCGTCGATGGCGATGCCGGCGGCGAGAAGGACGTAGACGCTGGCGATGAGCCAGACGGTGACGGACTCCTGCAGGTCGTCGACGCGCTGGCGCTGGGGGAGGCGGATGTTCCCGATGGCGATCGCCATGAGAACCATGGCCACGAGTCCGGACTCGTGCGCCAGCGATTCGGCCACGGCGAAGGCGGCGACGGCGGCGCCGATCACGAGGAGGGCCATCTCCCTGCCGCTCATCCGCTTCACGAATCGGGAGACGGCCCAGACGAGGAAGGCTCCCGCCGCCCCCACGGCGAGGCCGATGAGAAGGCGTTCGATCACCCACCAGGTGGGCCCGGCGACACTGAGGGTCTGGGCGAGGACGATCTCGAGGAGGAAGAGGGTCAGGAGCGCGCCGAAGGGGTCGATGATGACGCCCTCGCTGGCGAGGATGTCGCGCAGGCGGTCGTCGACGCGGATGGAGCGGAGGAGGGGGGTCAGCACGCTCGGGCCGGTGACGGTCACGAGGGCGCCGAAGAGGAAGGCCATTCGCCAGTCGAAGTCGAGGAAGAGCCAGGCGGCGACGGCGCCGACGGCGGGCGTGACGACGAGGCCAAGGATGATGATGTTGCGAACGACGGGGGCGAGGGTGCGCAGGGAGGCGAGCCGCAGGGCCGTGCCGCCTTCGAACACGATGAGGGCGACGGCGATAACGACGACGATGCGGATGAGCTCCTCGAGCTCGTGCGTGCGCACGACGTTGAGGCCGTCGCGGCCCAGCAGGAGGCCGGCGGCGAGCAGGAAGAGGGGCAGGGGGATGGGGAAGCGGCGGGAGATGATCTGACCGAGCGCGGCGGCGCCGGCGATGGCGGCGATCGCCCGGAGGGCGATGTCAATCTCCACGAGGGCGGAGTCTACGCGAGGGCGGCTCTAGGACGGGCGGGGAAGGCAGCACGGGCAGCGGGGGCCAGGACGGCGAGCGCCCAGAGGTAGCCGCCGATGACGTCGGTGAACCAGTGGACGCCAAGCCAGGCGTTGGCCAGGCCCGATAGCGCGAGGAAGACGGCAACGACAGCGGCAGCGGAGACGCGGACGACTGCGCGGAACGGAGCGGCGAGCGCGGCGGCGGCGAGGAAGCCGTAGAGGTAGGTCGGGCTCATGGTGTGGCCGGAGGGGAAGCTGGGGCTCGTGAATCCGGCGCGCAGGTCGACCAGGTCGGGCGAGGGGCGGGGGCGGTCGACGAGCTCCTTGACGCCGAACTGGAGGAGGACCATCACGGCGAGGCCGGCCGCGAGGGCAAGGGCGGGGCGGCGGCGTCCCGAGAGCCAGGCCGCCACGGCGAGCGCAGCGCCGAGGGCGACGACGAACTCGGTCGCGCTGACGAAACGGAGGACATCGGCGAAGGCCTGGCCGGGGAAGGGCCAGGCCTGGATCGTGCGGGAGGCAGCGAGGTCGCCGGGCAGGCGGTCGTGGGTGGCGGCGAGGGCCGCAAGCACGACGCCGGCGATGAACGCCCCTCCCCCAAGCGTTGCCACCTCCGCATGGGCGCGGAGAGCCGCGAGGGCGGATCTAGCTGATGGCACTCAGACCGGCGAACTTCTGGCGGTGGTAGGTCTCGACCTGCTCGCGGATGCGGCCGATGAGCCCGTCGAGCTGCTCGGCGAGCTGCCCGAGGCGATCGGCGGCGGGCTCGATCTCGAGCAGGCGCTGCTTGCCCTCCTCCTCGACCTGGAGCCAGGGGGCGACGGTGTTCACGAAGCGGTGCGGGTCGCGGGGCAGGGTCAGGTCGCGGGCCCACTGGTCGGACAGGGCAAGGGCGAGGCGGAGGTAGAGGGGGAAGGTGGCCCGGGCGGTCTCGAAGGCGGCCTGCAGCTTCTGGTCGCGGGGGTCGTAGGCCTCGTCGAGGAACTCGATCTCGCCGTAGGGGTAGGGGCGGGGTTCGAGCATGCGCAGGAGGCGGAAACGGTCGCGCCCGCGGGTCTCGAGCTGGAAGCGTCCGCCGGGAAGGTCGTGGTGGTCCTCGATGACGGCGGTGGTGCCGACTTCGTAGGGGACGGCCGAGCCGCCCACCTCGCGCCCCTCCTTGATGAGGAGGACGCCGAACACGCCACCGCTCTCGACCAGCTCGCTGGTCATGGTCTTGTAGCGCTCTTCGAATATCTGGAGGGGCAGCTCGTGCCCGGGGAAGAGCACCGTGCGCAGCGGGAACAGCGGAATCTCGAGGCCAGCCACGGAGCCAGTGTACCGATCGGGGGAGAGGCGGGGGAGGGCGGCTAGCGGGCCCTCGGGGCGGCCTCGACCTGCGTGCGGGGGACTGTGCGGGCGCCGGGGGGCAGGGGCTCGTCGGTGAGGATGTCGTCGAGGTCGCGGCTGAGGCCGTCGGAGTCGTCGAGGCCGTAGCCGTAGATGTAGGCGTTGGGCACGCGGTAGGCCCACCAGTCGGGGAGGCGCCAGAAGGTGGGGTCGACATCGGCCTTCACGCAGAGGGTCACGCGCAATCCCGGGATGGCCTCCAGGAGCTGGAAGGTGCGGCCCGTGTCGAAGAGGGTGTCGACAACGAGGTTTTGTAGCCCTCGAGGACGGGGGTGGGGATGGGGTCGGGATCCCTGGGGCGGACGTGGGTGATGCGCGAGTCACGGCCGTGGTCGCGTTCGAGCAGGGCCGCGAGTTCGCCGGAGAAGCGGCAGGCGGCCGTATCCACGCAGACCATGGGAATCTCGCCGGCGGGGAAGCCCTCGGCGACCTGCTGGGCGAGGGCGCGGACGCCCTGCTGGATCTCGGTGTGAGTCAGCAGGAGCGTCGTGGCCATTACTCGATCCCGGCGAGCTTCTTCGCGTAGTTGAGGGTGCGGCGGCCGTCGTAGGCGCGGGCGATCATGAGCTTCTCCGCCTCGAGCGACCCCTCGGCGTGGATCGCCAGGACCGCATGGTACCCGCCGAAGTCGCCCGTCGTGAGGTCGCTGACCATGTTCATGGCGCGCATGCGGGTCTCGCCGTCGACGCCTTCACGGCCACCGAGGTAGTGGCGCAGGAGGTCGCCGGTCTCGTCGTTCTCGAAATCCTCGAGGCCGGGGGCGGTGACGAGGGAGCCGCCGGCGATGTCCTGCACGTGCTGGAGGGCCTCGTGGTAGTGATGGGCGAAGTGGTACTTGGCGATGTTCGTGGTCATGGCGTCGGGCGCGTAGATGCCCTCCTCGTCGGGGGCGCCACGGGCCGCCGCCATCTCGATGAGGGCGCGCACGGTCTCGGCGTAGCTGACGAGCCAGACGAGCTTCTCGCGGATGTGGCCGGCGCGGGTGATGCCGTTCAGGTCGGCCATGAGCTGCCCGGCGCCGACGAGGGCATCGACGAGGGGGAGCTTGTAGGAGACGGCGGTGAAGCGGTGGTACTCGACGAAGCCGAGGGCGAGGGGGGCGGCGAACTCGTGCTCGCCGGCCATGAAGATGCGCTCGTTGGGCACGAACACGTCGTCGAAGATGGTGGTGGTCTCCATCATCTTGCGGTCGGCGCTGAGGGGGTTCTCGAAGCTGTTCTTGGACCAGCCGCCGTAGGGGCTGGCGACGAGCTTGAGGCCGGGGGTATCGGGCGGCACGGCGAAGGCGACGGCGTAGTCGGCGTCGGCCTCGGACATGGCGCGGGTGGGGAGGACGATGACCTCGTTGACGTTGGTTGTGCAGCTCGTGTGGGTCTTGGCGCCGCGCACGACGATGCCATCGGGGCGGCGTTCGACGATGCGGACGTAGTAGTCGGGGTGGGGCTGGCCGCCGGGGCCGGCGGAACGGTCGCCCTTCACGTCGGTCTGGGCGACGGACATGGTCAGGTCGTTATCGCGGCAGTGGCGGTAGAACTCGTCGAGGCGCTGCCGGTAGGAGGTCTCGCGGGCCTGATCGACGGCGCGGGTGATGCGCATGAGGCCGAAGAGGGCGTCGCTGCCGATCTCCTTCACGAGGGGTACGAGGGTCTGGCCGCGGGCGGTGGAGGCCTCGATGAGCTGTGAGCGCTTGAGCAGGTCGTCGTTGCTACGGGGGACCTTGAAGTAGCGGGCGTAGGGCTCGTCCTCGTCGTCGATGATGGTGAGGTCCTTGAACTCGGGCTCCTCGGCCATCTCGTAGTCGACGCAGGCGTGTTTCGCGGCCTTGGAGATGACGGGGTGGGTGGTCACGTCATCGACGCGCTCGCCGCGGTAGTAGACGGTGCGACCGTCCTTGAGCGATTCGAGGTATTCAGCTGGCGTGCGCAGTCCCATAGTCGTCTCCGTGCGGTGGTCAAGATTGGCGGGCTCGCGCCCGCCGGTTCGGTGCGAGCGGTCATGATACGCGGGGGCGGGGGTAGGGGATGCGGGGCGGCACAAGCTCCCTATAGACTCTCGGCTTTGTGTAGAGGGGGTCTCTAGGTATGAGTGAAGAGCACTGGCACGCCGCCCGACTGATTCCGATTTCCGGCATTCGGGGAGAGGCAGAACAGGAGCGACGCGGCACCTCGGCGCTACTGGCCGTGCTGTCTGCTGTGAAGGAGTTCCAGAGAGAGCTTCTGAAGCCACTCGGAGCACCTGCGGGAAGGGTATCGGCCTACTGCGAAGTGCCGTTCGAGCTGGAAGGCAAGAAACCACATCGCGTCGACGGGCTGATCCAGGTGGTGCGTGGTAAGCGAACCTGGACTCTGCTGGTCGAAGTCAAGACCGGAAAATCCGAACTTGGTCCAGATCAGATTGAGAACTACCTTGACATCGTGAGGCGGAAGAAGTTCGACGGACTTCTCACGATTAGCAATCAACTCGTATCCGTCCACGGGCAGCACCCGGTCAGCATCAACAAAGTCCGCTATGGCAAAGTGCCGCTCTACCACCTCTCATGGGCCAGGATTCTCGCCACGGCTCGGCGAGTACACGACCACATCGGAGTCGACGACCCTGAGCAGAAGTGGATTCTCCAAGAACTCATCAAGTACCTCGACCATGACAACTCTGGAGCAAGGCGCTTCGACGACATGGGACCCCTATGGACCAAGCTCCGGACCGCGCTGCGGGACGAGACCCTCACCAAGGGTGATGAAGAGGCAACCAGCGTTGCGGTGCGCTGGGAGCAGCTCTTGCAGCACATCAGCCTGAGTCTTGCTGCGCGGCTGAACCGCGATGTGCACCCGGTCGTGAGCCGCAAGGAAGCCAAGGACCCAGCCATCCGGACGGCCGCGCTGGCACAAGAGCTGGCCGAGACCGGCAAACTCTCAGGGACGATTGCGATCCCCAACGCGGTCGCACCCCTGACCATCAGCGCGGACCTGAGGGCAATGACCGCGTTTGCCGCAGTTACGCTCGATGCCCCCGGCTTGGCCAAGCCAACGGCGAGACTGAACTGGCTTCTCCGGCAGCTCCGTTCAGTATCACCCGACGCGCTTCGTATCGACGCGTCCTTCGAGCGAACAAAACACACCGACTCGGAGAGACTCGACGTCATCCTCAACGACCCGAAGACCCTCCTCGGCGGAACCGACAAAGCACCCCGGTCCTTCACGGTGGCCACCAAGCCACGGTCCATCGGAGCGAAGAGGCGAGCGGGAACGGGCAGCTTCGTCAGCGATGTGGAGCACGTCGTCGAGGAGTTCTACCGCGAGGTCGTACAGGGACTGAAGGTCTGGACACAACCTGCGGCCAAGCTAGCCGAGGATGAACCCGAGGACACGAAGGAGTCAGCCGCCCCGGAGCCTCAGGCGGAACCTGAGGAGGCGGGGGCTGGCTCCTAGGCCAGGACGCCCTCGACCAAGAGCGCGGCGACTTCGTCCTCGGTGAGCTCGAGGATGCGGCGGCAGACGTCGTCGGTGTGCTGGCCGAAGAGGGGGGCGGCGGCCTGGTGGATGCCGGGCGTCTCGCTGAGGCGGGCGCAGGCGCCGTCGTAGGCGCTGCGGCCGGTCTCGGGGTGGTCGAGGTACTGGTAGTAGGCGCGCTCCCGCATGTGCGGGTCCTTATCGAGAATGTCCTGGGCGTTCTGGACGACGCCGGCGGGGACGCCGCGGGCCTGGAGGTCGGCCATGACGTCCTCGGCGCGGCGGTCGGCGGTCCAGAGGTTAACCAGGGTCTCGAGGGCGTCCTCGTTCGCCTTGCGGGCCTCGTGGGTGGCGAAGCGCGGGTCGGTGGCGGACCCGAGCTGACCGAAGGCGTCGCAGATGGCGGCCCACTGCTCGTCGCTGCGGCAGGCGATGGCGATCCAGCGGTCCTCGGAGCCCTCGGAGGTGGGGTCGTCGGCGCAGCGGAAGGCGCCGTGGGGGGCGGCGACGGGGCTGCGGTTGCCGGTGCGGGTCTGGACGACGCCGTTGGCGGTGTAGTCGAGGATGGCGGGGGCGAGGGCGTTCACGACGGACTCGATCTGGGCCATCTCGACGAGCTGGCCCTCGCCGGTGATGTCGCGGTGGCGGAGGGCGGCGAGGAGGGCGAAGGCGAGGTGGCCCGGGTTCACGACGTAGTCGGGGTAGTTCGTTCCGATACCGATCGGCGGGTGGTGGGGGAACCCGGAGAGCTCGCTGATGCCGGTGATGGGCGTAAGCACGGCGCCAAAGCCGAGGAAGTCGCGGTGGGGTCCGGTCATGCCCTGCATGGGCGCGTAACCGGCGACGATGCGGGGGTTGGCGGCGGAGACGTGCTCGTAGAGCAGGTTCCACTTCTCCAGGACGCGCGGGGTGAAGTTGGTCAGGAAGATGTCGGAGCGCTCGATCAGGCGGTAGGCAATCTCCTGGCCGCGCTCGCTGTTCAGGTCGAGGAGGAAGCTGAGCTTGCCCGCGTTGAAGTTGTTGAAGTAGCCGGAGGCGTTGTAGGTGTTCGTCATCTTCGAGCCGTCGGGGTTGAGGGCGGCGGGCTCGACGACTCGGAGGGAATCGATGCGGGCCTCGGACTCGACGCGCACGACCTCGGCGCCGAAGGAGGCGAGGGTCTGGCCGGCGATGGGGCCGGCGCCGAACCAGGAGAAGTCGGCGACGCGCACGCCCTCGAGGGGGCGGGCGGGGCGGGAAGGGGAGGTGACGGGGCGGGCGGGGGTACCGCGCCAGTCCGCATCGGGGTGCTGGCCGAGGGCGGGGGGCGAGGCGACGGTGGCGGGGGTGGCGGAGAGGCGGTAGGGCGGGCCGGGGAACTCGACCTCGCGCGAATCGACGGGGAGGGGCTGGTACCAGTCGCGGGCGCGGAGCTGGGCGTTCTCAACGAGATCGCGGGGGGTGGAGACAAGGCCGATGAGGAGGCGGCGGCGCTGGCCCTCCTCGTAGGCCTCGAGGGCGGTCATGGCAGCGAGGAACTCGGCGAAGACGTCGTTGATTTGCGCGAGCTGCTGGGCGGCGCCGGCGGCCGAGTCGGGGTCGGAGAGGACCTGGGCGAGGAAGCGGAGATTCATGCCGTGGACGAGGTCGGTGTAGGCCTCGTCGTGGAGGTCGTGCTCGAAGCCGGCATCGTCCATCCAGGCGACGACCTCGGGGAAGTCGGCGCCGCCGGGGGCGGTGATGTAGGCCATCACGTAGCCCGCCTTCGTGGAGTAGACGCCGACGCCGGGGATGGGCATGCGGAGGAGGCCCAGGGGACCGGTGCGCACGCGATTCGTTTTCTGGAAGTCCCACATCATCATGGCCGTCTCCTGGGGGAGGGAGAGGGCCTCCTGCACGGAGACATCGACGTGCTGGCCCTGGCCGGTGCGCTCGGCGTGGTGGAGGGCAACGAGCGTCCCCTGGGCGGCCTGGATGCTGGCGCAGATGTTCCCCTGGTTGCCGTAGATGAGGTTGGGCGGGTCCTCGGGCATGCCGGCGAGGGTCATCACACCGCCCATGGCCTGGCCGACGATGTCGCTGTAGGCGAAGTTCGCGTGGGGGCCGGTCTGGCCGAAGCCGGTGATGGAGGTGTAGACGAGGGCGGGGCGTTCGCCGCGGAGGTCGTCGTAGCCGAGGCCGACGGAGGCCATCGAGCCGGGCAGGTGGTCCTCGAGGATGATGTCGGCGCCGAGGGCGAGCTCGCGGGCGCGGGCGCGGTCGGCCTCGTTGTGAAGGTCGAGCGCGAGGGAGCGCTTGGAGGTGTTCTGTGCCCAGAAGGCGATGCTGGCGTCGGGCGCGGGGTCGCCGTCGAGGAAGGGCGGGGTGCGGCGCTGGTCTTCGCCGGCAGGAGGCTCGACCTTGATGACGTCGGCGCCGAGATCGGCGAGGAGCTTGCCGCAATAGGCGCCGATCTCGTCGGTGAACTCGAGGACGCGGACGTTGGCGAGGGGTCCCTCGGGCATGGCTACTCCTCCACGCGGGCGGCGACGGTGGCGGGGAGGCGGTCGCTCAGGATCTCGACCGTCTCGCCGATGATCTCCTCCATGATGACGGAGGCGGGGCGGATCTCGTTGAGCATGCCCGCGACCTGGCCGGCGGCGTTCATGAGGAGGTCCTCGCGGCCGGCCTGGCGCAGGGAGTGGGCGACATCGCGGATGACGATTCCCTGGACGCCCATGGGCAGGGCGCGGAGGCCGCTCGCCTCCCAGGCGTCGATGAGGGGGTTGCGGATGTTGCGCATGGTCTTGCCGCTGTAGAGGCGGGTGATCTTGGTGTCCTCCTCGGTGGCGGCAAGGATGCGGTCGGTCTGGGCCTTGGGCTGGTTGGCCTCCTCGGAGACGAGGAAGGCGGTTCCGACCCAGACACCGGCGGCGCCGGCGGCGAGCATCGCAGCCATGCCACGGCCGCTGGCGATGCCGCCGGCGGCGATGACGGGGACGGGCTCGATGGCGTCGATGACCTGGGTCACGAGGGGGAGGGTGCCGATGCGGCCGGTGTGGCCACCGGCCTCGGTGCCCTGCGCAACGACGGCATCGACGCCGGCGTGGGCGACGCGCTCGGCGTTCTTCACGTTGCCGACGAGGGAGAGGACGACGGTGCCGTTCGCGTGCAGGCGGTCGAGCCACTGGGCGGGGCTGCCGAGCCCGGCGGCGAAGACGGGCACCTTCTCCTCGATAACGACCTCCATCTGGGCGTCGGACATGCCACCGCCACGGCCGCGGAGGGTGGGGCGGGTGTCGGTCTCGACGGGCGGGGCCTCGATCCAGGGGATGTCGAGGTCGGCGAGCATGGCCTTGAGGCCATCGCGCACGTCGTCGGGGACGAGCTCGCGGGGGTCGGCGGGGGTTGGCCTGTCGGCAGCGGCGCCCATGTAGTTGGCGGGGAGGAGGAGGTCGACGCCGAAGGGCTTGTCGGTGAGGCCGCGGATCTTGTTGATCTCCTCGCGCAGGCGCTCGGGGCTGTAGCCGCTGCCGCCGAGGACGCCGAGTCCACCCCCGTTGGAGACGGCGGCGGCGAGCTCGGCGGTGGCGACGGGGCCGACGATGCCGCCGGCGACGGGTCCCATGCCGGCGAGGAGGAAGGGGTACTCGACCCCGAGCAGGTCACAGAGGGCGGTGCGGAGGACGGGACGGGCCATCGGGCGCTCCAGCGCGAGAGTGCGGGCAGTATAGCCGGGCGGCCACTTCGGGCCGGGCGGGAAGGGAACCCTATAATCGCGGGGTGACCGCCACCGGCACGCAGCCGCGCCTCGTCATCCTTGATTCGCACGGCATTCTCTACCGCGCCTTCTTCGCGCTGGGCTCCGTGCCCAACCCCATGATGAGCAGCAAGGGCGAGCTCACGTTCGCGACCTACGGGTACGCGGAATCGCTGCTGCGCGTGTTCGACCAGCTCAAGCCGACCCACATCTGCGCGGCCTGGGACGCGAAGGGCAAGACCTTCCGGCACGAGGCGCGGGAAGACTACAAGGCGACCCGCCGGAAGACCCCCGAGGACCTGCTGCCGCAGATGGATCGCGTGCGGGAGATGCTCGATGCCTTCGCGATCCCGGTGTACGAGGCGCCCGGCTTCGAGGCGGACGACGTGGCCGGCACGATCGCGACGAAGACGGCGGCGGACGGCATCGACACCTGGATCGTCACGCTCGATACGGACCTCGTGCAGCTCATCCGGCCAAACCTGAACCTGTTCATGTTCCGCCCCTACCAGCGCGACACGGTGGTCTACGACGAGAAGGCGGCGACCGAGCGGTGGGGCTTCAGCCCGCCCTACATGACCGACTTCAAGGCGCTGCGCGGGGACACGAGTGACAACATCCCCGGCATCAAAGGGGTCGGCGACAAGACGGCGGCGAACCTGATCCGGCAGTTCGGGTCGGTCGAAGAGATTTTCGACAGGGTGGACGAGATCTCGTCGAAGTCGGTGCGGGGGAAGCTGGAGGGGAAGCGGGAGGAGGCGCTGGAGAGCAAGGAGCTGGTCACGATCCGCACGGACGTGGCCTGCGACTTCGACCTGGCCGCGTGCGAGGCGACGGACTACGACCGCGAGCAGGTGATCGCGTTCTTCCGGGAGCTGGAGTTCCGCAGCCTCATCGAGCGGCTGCCGGAGGCGGCCGGAGACGAGGAAGCCGAGCCCGCCGCGGAGGCGGAACCGGGGGAGTACGCGAACGTCACGGACGCGGCGGGGCTGGCGGCGCTGGCCGAGGACCTGCGGGACTCGGGCGGGTTCGCGGTGGGAGCGCTCTCGACGGCGGGGGACTCGACGCACCCGCTGCTGCTGGGGCTCGCCTTCGCAACGCAACCGGGGCAGGCGTGGTACGTGCCCATCGGGCACGCGCCGCGTCTCGATAGCCCGAGCGAGCAGCTCACCCTGGACGCCATCCGGGAGGCGCTCGGTCCCCTGCTGGCGGACGCCTCGCTGCCGAAGACGGCGTACGGGGCGAAGTACCTGCTGCACCAGCTCGGCCGCGCGGGGATGCCACTCCGCGGGGTGACGCACGAGGCGAGCCTGATGGCGTTCCTGCTGGGGGAGACCTCGCAGGCGCTGGCGAGCCTCGTGAACGAGCGGCTGGGGGTGGAGCTGCGACCGGTGAAGGCGCTAACGGGGACGGGCCGGAAGGCGATCCCGCTGGCGCAGGTCGATCCGGAGGCGGCGGGGGAGCTGGCCTGCCAGGAGGTCGACTTCCTGCTGCAGGTGGTGCCGGGGCTCGAGGAGCAGCTCCACGAGCGGGGGCAGTGGGAGCTATACGAAGAGATGGAGCTGCCGCTCATGCCCGTGCTGGCGAACATGGAGGCGGCGGGGGTGGCGATCGATACGAGCGTGCTGCGGGAGATCTCGGACGGACTCATCGGGGACATCGAGACGGCGGCGGCGGAGATCTACGAGCACGTCGGGCACGAGTTCAACATCGGAAGCCCGCAGCAGCTCGGGGACGTGCTCTTCCGGGAGCTGGGTCTGCCGCCCACGCGGCGGACGAAACAGGGCTACAGCACCGATCAGCGGGCACTGGAGGGGCTGCGCGAGTCGCACCCGATCATCGACGCGATCTTCCAGTACCGGCAGCTGACGAAGCTGAAGTCGACCTACCTCGACGCGCTGCCGGGGGCGGTCTCGCCGGAGGACGAGCGCATCCACACGGACTTCCAGCAGACGGTGGCGGCGACGGGGCGGCTGAGCAGCACGAATCCGAACCTGCAGAACATCCCGGTGCGCACGGAGATGGGGCGGGACATCCGCCGCGCGTTCGTGCCAGAGGGGTACGACGACGCGGTCTACGTGGCAGCGGACTACTCGCAGATCGAGCTGCGGGTGTTGGCCCACATCACCGAGGACACAGGGCTCATCGACGCGTTCCTGGCGGATGCCGACATCCACCAGGCGACGGCGGCGAGCGTCTACGGGGTGGAGGCGGACGAGGTGACGCGGCAGATGCGGGACACGGCGAAGATGGTGAACTTCGGGATCGCCTACGGGATGGGGTCGTTCGGGCTGAGCGACCGCACGGGGATGACGCGGGAGGAGGCGGAGGCGTTCATCGACAGCTACTACACGAACTTCCCGGGTATCAAGGCGTGGCAGGAGCAGGTGCTCTCGACGACGAAGGCGCAGGGGTACGCGGAGACGCTGTTCGGGCGGCGGCGGTACCTGCCGGCCATCCACAGCACGAACTTCCAGGTGCGGAGCGCGGCCGAGCGCGAGGCGATCAACATGCCCATCCAGGGGACGGCGGCGGACATCATCAAGGTGGCGATGATCCGGATCGCGGCGGCGGCGCGGGAGCGGGAGCTGCGGAGCCAGATGATCCTGCAGGTCCACGACGAGCTGATCTTCGAGGGACCGTCGGACGAGGCGGAGGAGGTGGCGGGACTGCTGTCGGAGGTGATGCCGGCGAGCATGGAGCTGAAAGTCCCGCTGAAGGTGGACCTGAAGCGCGGGCGGACGTGGGCGGAGCTGTAGGCCTCTAGGTCGCGCCACCCCCGATGGCCGGGACGATGGTGACCTCGTCGTTGGGGGCGATGGGCTCGGTAAGGCCGTAGCGGAAGGCGTGGCCGTTCAGGGCGATCGAGAGCTCGGGGCGCACCTGGCCCGCGTCGACGGCGCGCTCGTAGAAGCCGGGGCAGCGGATGTCGATGGCGCGGAGCACCTCGCCGAGCGTGGCGCCCGCGACCTCGAGGGTCGGGGCGCCAGCGCAAAGCGAGCGCAGGGGCGACGGTATGAGAACCGTCGCCACCGGACTACTGCAGGTTGTGGAGCTCCTCCACCACGCGACGCGGGGAGATGGGCAGCTCCGTGAAGCGATGCCCGGTGGCATCGTGGACGGCGTTGGCGATGGCCGCCAGGGGCGGCACGATCGGCACCTCGCCAACCCCGCGGACGCCGTAGGGGTGCCCGGGGTTGGGAACCTCGACGATGATCGTGTCGATCATCGGGAGGTCGAGGCTGGTTGGCATGCGGTAATCGAGGAAGGAGGCGTTTTCCATGCGCCCGTCCTCGCCGTAGTAGTACTCCTCGTTGAGCGCCCACCCGATGCCCTGGACGACGCCGCCCTGCATCTGGCCCTCGACGTAGGCGGGATGCACGGCCGTGCCGACGTCCTGGGCGATCGTGTAGCGGAGGATGTCGACCTTGCCGGTGTCGGGGTCGACCTCGACATCGACGACGTGGACGCCGAAGGCGGCGCCGGGGCTGCGGGCAACGACGCTGCCGCGACCCTGGAGCGGTCCACCCGTCTCCATCTGCTTCCCCGCCAGCTCGGCGAAGGTCATCGTCTTCTCGCTGTCGGAGGTGTGCCGGAGGCCGCCGTCTGCGTACTCGACATCCTCGGCCTCGCACTCCCAGAGCTGGGCCGCGCGGGCGACCATCTGCTGCTGGATGTCGAGACCGGCCTCGTACACGGCCTGGCCGCTGGCGTAGGCGGTGCGCGAGCCGCCGGTCACGTCGTTATGGCCGACGGAGTCGGTGTCGACGACGGTCGGGCGGACGCTGTCGTACTCGATGCCGAGGGTCTCGGCGAGCTGCATGGCGAGGGAGGCGCGGGTGCCGCCGATGTCGGTCGAGCCCTCGATGAGGTTGACCGTGCCGTCCGGGTTCACGGAGGCGACGACGGACGACTGCATACCGGCGTTGAACCAGAAGCCGCCGGCAACGCCGCGACCACGGTTCGGGCCCTCGATCGGGGAGTTGTAGTGGTCGGAGGCCTGGGCGGCCTGGACCGTCTCCTCCTGCCCGATGCGGGGGTGGGCGACGCCGGTGATCATGCGGGTGCCCTCGGAGGCGCTGTTGTTCAGGCGGAACTGCAGCGGGTCAACGCCGGTCTCGCGGGCGAGCTCATCGATGAGCTGCTCGACGCAGAAGGAGGCGTTGGGCGCGCCGGGGGCGCGGTAGGCGGCCACCTTGGGCTTGTTCACGACGACGTCGTAGGCATCGACCTTGAAGTTCTCCACCTCGTAGGGGGAGAGCATGCACATGGCGCCGGCCATGACGGGGGAGCCGGGGAAGGCGCCCGCTTCGAAGGCGAGGCTGACCTCGGCGGCCGTGATTTTGCCGTCCTTGACGGCGAGCTTGCCCTTCATGTGGCCACCGCTGGTGGGGCCGGTCGCCTGGAAGACGTCGGTGCGGTCCATGGTGAGCTGGACGGGGCGGCCGCTCTTGCGGGAGAGCAGCGCCGCGACGGGCTCCAGGTAGACACCAATCTTCCCGCCGAAGCCGCCGCCGATCTCCATGGGGATGACGCGGATGCGGGAGACGGGGAGCTGGAGCAGCTCGGCGAGCGCGCCGCGGACGGCGAAGGCGCCCTGGGTGCTGGTCCAGACGGTAAGGGTGCCGTCGGAGTTCCAGTTGGCGGTACCGTTGTGGGGCTCGATGTACCCCTGGTGGACCATCTTCGTATCGAACTCACGCTCGACGACGATGTCGGCCTCGGCGTACGCGGCCTCGACGTCGCCACCCTCGAAGCGGTTATGGGCCGCGACGTTGCTGGCGTTCTCGGACTCCTCGCCGGAAGGCGTCCTGGTGTGACGGCCTTCGTCGAGCAGGGGGGCGTCGTCGCGCATCGCGTCCTGCACGTTCAGGACCGGCGCAAGCACCTCGTACTCGACCTTGATGGCATCGAGCGCCGTGAGCGCGTCGTGCACGTTGGTGGCGGCAACGCCGGCGATGGCGTGGCCGCGGTAGAGCGCCTTGTCGGCGGCGAGCACGTTCTTGCTCATGTCGGAGGCGGTCGAAGCGCCCTCGCCCATGTCGAGCACCTTGTCGGCGACGACGGGCAGGTCCTTGTGGGTCACCACCGCGAGGACGCCGGACATGGCCTCGGCCGCGCTCGTATCGATGGAGAGGATGCGGGCGTGGGCGTGCGGGCTGCGCAGGACCGCGCCATGGGCGAGGTCGGGAAGGTGGATGTCGGCGCCGTAGAGCGCCTTGCCCGTGACCTTCTCGACGCCATCGGGGCGGATGGGACGGGTGCCGATGACCTTGTAGTCGGGCTTCTCGGTGGTTGTCATGCGGTGACCTCCTCCATCTCCGACGCCTTGAGGACGGCGCGGATGATCTTGTCGTAACCGGTGCAGCGGCAGAGGTTGCCTGCCAGCCAGTGACGGACACGGCCCTCGTCGGCGTCAGGCTCGCTATCGAGCAGGGCCTTGGCGGCAACGATGAAGCCGGGGGTGCAGACGCCGCATTGCAGGGCAGCCTCTTCGAGGAAGCACTGCTGCAGCGGGTGGAGGGTCTCGCCATCGGCGACGCCCTCGATGGTGACGACTTCCGAGCCCTCGGCCTCGACGCCGAGGACACAGCAGGAATTCACGACGCGGCCGTCCATGAGGACGCTGCAGGCGCCGCAGTTGCCGTTGTTGCAGCCTTCCTTGGTGCCGGTCAGGCCGAGCTCGTCGCGCAGGACTTCGAGCAGGCTCTGGCGGGGCTCGCAGAGGAAGTCGATCTCCTCGCCGTTGAGGGTGGTCTGGATGTGGGTGCGACGGGGCATGGGCTAGGCCTCCCGGGCTCGTTCGAGCGCCTGGTTGAGGGCGCGGGTGGTGAGGACGCGGGTGAGGTGGACGCGCTGGGCCACGGAGCCGCGCATATCGGTGATGGGGGTGGCGGCATCGGCGGCGATGTCGGCGGCGCGGGCGAAGGCCTCGGCCGTCGGCGCTTCGCCAACGAGGGCCTCGCCAGCGGCGACCACATACAACGGCGTCGGCGCGACGGCGCCAACGCTGATGCGCGCTCCCTCGATTCGCTCCCCGCTGGCATCGAGATCGAGGCGGGCGCCGACGTTGACGACGGCGATGTCCATCTCGTTGCGGGGGATGAAGCGGTGGAAGAAGGCGCCCGAGTTGGCGGGCTGCGCCGGCACGTTCACCGTGATGATGAGCTCGCCCGGGCCGAGGACGTTCTGGCCGGGGCCGGTGAAGAAGTCCTCGAGGGGCAGGTCGCGCGTACCCTCGGCGGAACCGAGTGTGAGCGTGGCGCCAAGGGCGATAAGGGCGGGGACGGTATCGGCGGCGGGGCCGCTGTTCCCGATGTTCCCGCCGAAGCAGGCCCGGCTCTGGATCTGGATTCCGCCGACGAGCGTGGCGCAATCGATGAGGCAGGGCAGGCGGCGGACGATCTCGTCGTCCTCGTAGATCTCGGCGAAAGGCACGGAAGCGCCGATCGTGAGACCGCCGTCGTCGGTCCAACTGCAACTGGTGAGCTCGGGGATGTGCTTGACGTCGATGAGCTGGTCGACCTGTTTCCGGCCTTCGCGGAGCTGGACGATGATATCGGTACCGCCAGCGAGGAAGGCCGAGGTCTTACCGTTCTGGAGGGCGGCGTACGCCTCGTTGAGCGAGGACGGCGCCAGGTAGTCGATCTCCTTCATGAACAATCCTTCGGAAGACTGGGCGGCAGACGCCGCCCGTGCGGCATCGGATCATAAGGTGCGAACCGGCCACTGTCTGCGAACGGCCTCGAAGCGGGGTGTCAGGCGGAGGTGCGAGCCTCGTTCCAGGCGCGGAGGGCGGCGGGCTGGTTCGTGATGATTCCATCCACGCCGGCCCCCGCGAGGCGGTCCCAATCGGCGGGGGAATCGGCGGTCCAGGCCCAGAGCTTCAGGCCGTGATCACGGGTGGCCGCCACGGCGTGCGGCGCGACGACCCCGTGGAAGAGGGAGATGGCCCCGACCCCCTGTTCGGTGGCCCTGGCGCAGAGTGTCTTCAGTCCGGCGCCTCCCATGGGGGCGACGATGAAGGCGGCTTCGATCTCCGGGGCGAGGGCGCGGGCGCGCTCCACGAGGTCGTGGTCGAAGGAGTGCAGGGCGGTCCAGGACTCGGCGCTGTGGCGGCGGATGACCTCGAGGGTGGCGCCGAGGAGGGCCGGGGCCTCCTCGGGGTGGTCGGTGGCGACCTTGAGCTCGCAGAGGACCTCGATGCGGCCGTCGACGAGGTCGAGCACCTCGTCGAGGGAAGGGACGTGCTCGCCCTCGCCGGCGTCGGCGTTCGCGAGGTCGGCGAGGGACACCTCGCGGACGGGCCCGGCGAGGTTCGTGGTGCGGTCGAGGGTGTCGTCGTGGAGGAGGACGGGGACACCCTCGGCGCAGAGGTGGAGGTCGATCTCCATGGCGGCGGCGCTGGCGAGGGAAGCGCGGACGCCGGCGAGGGTGTTGGCGGGGGCTTCCCCCGCGGCGGCGGCGTGAGCGATGACGAGAGGAGCGCTCATGGCGGTGGCGAGGATAACGCGCACGCGTGCGACACTCTGTGAATGCCCACGGCAGTCACCGGGGACGCAGGCGCGACCAGAGCAGCGACGCGCCGGTGAGCGCCGAGGCCGCCCCCGAGGCGGGGCCTCGCAACCCCTTCGTGAGCACGAACTATCGCGCGTGGCTAACGGCCACGGTGGCGACGGCGCTCGGCGTGGGGCTGCAGATCGTGACGGTGCCCCTCTTCATCCGCGACCGCGTGGGCGAGGATGAGCTGGCGGCCGTGATCGCGGGGGCGCTCATCATCCAGACGCTGCCGGGGGTGCTGCTGACGCTGCTGGGCGGCGTGGTCGCCGATCGGGTGGAGCCGCGGCTGCTGCTCTTCCGGGCAACGGCGCTGGCGGGCACGGTGGGGGCGGTCTACATCGTGCTATCGGCCGCCGGGGTGACGATCGTGTGGCCGGTGTTCCTGCTCTCGGCGGTGGTGGGGGCGGTGGCGGCGTTCGAGCAGCCGGCGCGGCAGGGCGTGCTGCCGCAGATGGTGACGCGCCCCCAGCTCCAGAACGCGATCATCCTGGGGAACGTGGGCTTCATGGCCGCGGGGCAGTTCGTGGCGCCCTCCCTGGGCGGCTTCATCGCCGGCGACATCGGGCTGACGGTGGCGTTCTCGCTACAGGCGGGGCTGCTGGCGCTGGGGGCGGTCCTCTTCCTGCGGATCGGCCACTACCCGCCGCGGGCGGCGGTCCGCCGCGACCTTCGCAGCGATCTCGCCGAGGGACTGCGCTACGTGCGCGGCTCGCGGAACATCATGGGGCTCATGGCGCTGGCGGCGATGCCGGGCGTGTTCTACGCGGGGCCGCTGACCGTGAACATGCTTCCGATGGTGGAGCAGGTGCTGGAGGTGGACGACCGCTGGCTGGGGATCCTGTTCGGGGCGTTCGGGGCGGGCATCATCATCAGCTCGGCGTTGCTCACGCTGTGGCCGCTGCCCCGCCGGGGCCTGATGCTGGCGCTCTCGCCGGTGGTGGGAGGGCCGCTGCTGGTGCTCTACGGCCTGAGCGAGAACCCCTGGTGGGCGGCGGGAGCGCTGCTGGCGATCGGGCCGGCGGCGGCCGTCTTCATCAACATGAGCCTGGCGCTCCTGCAGGAGAACACCGAGCAGACCGTGATGGGGCGCGTGATGGGCGTGTACACGCTCGTGCAGGTGGCGTCCTCGCCCATCGGGTTCGCCCAGACGGGACTCGTGACCAGCCTGGTGGGGCCCCAGCTAAGCATCGTCACGAGCGCCATCGCCGGCACCATCATCGGCGTCGCGCTGCTGATCTGGCTTCCCGTGCGGAAGCTGCGCTGAGGTCGCCGTCCGCTAGAGCTGGATGATGGAGCGACCCGAGATGTGGCCGGCGGCGAGGGCGTCGGTGGCCTCGTTGATCTGATCGAGCTCGTAGCTGGCGGTGACCATGGCGTCGAGGTCGAGGTCGCCTTCCTTGTACCAGCGGATGAACATCGGGAAGTCGCGGTCGGGCCGGCAGGAGCCGCCGATGCTGCCGATGTACTTCTTCTCGTTGATGAGCATGTCGCGGGCGTCGAGCTCGACGTTCGACTGGGGAACGCCGACGAGGACGGCGGTGCCACCCGTGCGCACGCCGATGACGCCGGGGCGGGCGGCGGGGAGGATCTGCTCCATCGTCTGCTTCACGCCGATGCAATCGAAGGCGTAGTCGACGCCGGCGAGGGGGTTCCCCATGAAGTCGAAGTCGGTGTCGCTCCGGGTGAGGGCACGGACCTGCTCAACGGCGTCGCCCTCGGAGGCGTTGACGCCGACGGTGGCGCCGAACGCCTTGGCGAACTCGAGCTTCTCGTCGCTCAGGTCGACGGCGATGATGGGGTCGGCGCCGACGACGGCCGCGCCGACGATGGCGGAGAGGCCCACGCCACCCACGCCGAAGACGGCGACGCTATCGCCCTGCTTGACGCCGGCGGTGTGGTAGGCGGCGCCCGCGCCGGTCATGACGGCACAGCCGATGATGGCGGTGACGTCGGTGCGGACGTCCTCGGGCATGGAGACGATGTACTGCTCGTCGGCGATGGTGTGGTCGGCCCAGGTGAAGACGCCCTGGGAGATGGCGGTGGAGCCGTCCTCGAGCTGGAGGGAGATTGGGTTGGGGCGGCGGCCCAGATCGGGGCTGCGCGGCACCCAGGTGACCATCACGCGGTCGCCCTCCTTGACGTGGGTGACCTCGCTGCCGGCGGCGACGACCGTGCCTGTCGACTCATGGCCGAGGAGCTGGGGGGCGGGCCGGGGGCCGTGCATCTGGTGGAGCTGGGAGTGGCAGATGCCGCTGGCGAACTGCTTGACGACGACCTGGTGGGGGCCGGGGTCGGGGAGGGCGATCTGATCGATGCGAAGGCGGCCGGACTCGGCGGGGCAGACGACGACGCGGGCGTCGGTAGGCATGGGCGGGACTCCTTCTGCAGTAGTGGCGGCGAATCTTACCGAGTAGCGACCACGAATTCGCCCCGTGGCCGGGGGAGGGCGTCCGGGAGCGTGGGGGAGTCTTCCCGTATCATCGCGGCGCTACGAACACAAGGGGTGACCAGATGGCAGAGATCGACGGGGCGACCGTAATCGCGCGCAGCCTCAAGCAGCAGGGCGTCGACTACATGTTCGGCGTGGTGGGGTTCCCGGTGGCGGGCATCGCGGCGGCGGCGCAGCGCGAGGGCATCCGCTACTTCGGCTTCCACAACGAGCAGGCGGCGAGCTACGCCGCCGGCGCCGTCGGCTACCTGACGGGCCGGCCGGGCGCCTGCCTGACGGTCTGCGGACCGGGAATGGTGCACGGCATCGCGGGGATGGCGAACGCGTGGTCGAACACGTGGCCGATGATCCTGATCGGGGGCGCTCCGGACTCGTACCAGGACGGGCAGGGCTCGTTCCAGGAGGCGCCCCAGGTAGAGGCGGCGCGGCCCTTCGCGAAGATGTCGCGCCGGGCAGAGAGCATCGAGCGCGTGCCCTACTACGTGGAGCAGGCGGTGCGCACGAGCATGTACGGCCGCCCCGGGGCGGTGTACCTCGACTTCGCCAACGACGTGATCTCGGGACGGGTGGAGGAGTCGGAGATCGAGTTCAAGGACCGCTGTCCGGACGCGCCCCGCACCTACGCCGAGCCGAACTCGGTGGAGGCGGGGATCGAAGCGCTGAAGTCGGCCGAGCGGCCGCTCGTAATCGTGGGGAAGGGCATGGCCTACGCCCGCGCCGAGGACGAGGTGCGGGAGTTCATCGAGAAGACGCAGCTGCCGTTCCTGGCCTCGCCGATGGGGAAGGGCGTCGTGCCCGACGACCATCCGCTCTCGGTGGCGCCGGCGCGCTCGTTCGCGCTCCAGAACGCGGACCTCGTGTTCCTGATGGGGGCGCGGCTGAACTGGATCATGCACTTCGGCCTGCCGCCGCGGTTCAACAAGGACGTGCGCGTGGTGCAGATGGACATCAGCGCGGAGGAGATCGGGACGAACGTACCCACGGAGGTCGCGCTGGTGGGCGACGGCAAGGCGATCACGAGCCAGCTGAACGCCTCGCTGGAGCAGAGTCCGTGGACGTACCCGCAGGAGACGACGTGGTGGACGGGGCTCTCGGCGAAGGCCGAGGAGAACCGCCAGGCCGTGGCCGCCATGGAGATGGACGAGTCGGAGCCGATGGGCTACTACCGCGTGCTCCGGGCCGTGCGTGAGGCGATCCCCGAGGACGCGATTATCGCGAGCGAGGGCGCGAGCACGATGGACATCGGGCGCACGGTGCTCCCGAACATCCTCCCGCGCACGCGGCTCGACGCGGGCACCTTCGGGACCATGGGCGTGGGCGTGGCCCAGGCGATCGCGGCGGCAGCCGTGCATCCCGAGCGCAAGGTCGTGGCCGTCGAGGGCGACGCGGGCTTCGGCTTCAGCGCGATGGAGGTCGAGGTTGCGGTTCGTTACAACCTGCCGATCACGTTCATCGTGGTGAACAACAACGGCATCGGGGGCGGCCCCAGCGAGTACAACCCGGACAACATCCCGCCGGGCTCGTACATGCCCAACGCGCGCTACGAGAAGATCATCGAGGCGTTCGGAGGGAAGGGGTACTACGTCACGAAGCTGGACGAGCTTGACTCGACCCTGCGGACGGCGGTGAACGACGGGACTGCGTCGATCGTGAACATCATGATCGATCCGAAGGCGCAGCGGAAGCCGCAGCAGTTCGCCTGGCTGACGCGCTAGCAGGGGCCACAGGCACCAAACCGCGCGGAGGCCGCCAGCCCATCGGGGCTGGCGGCCTCTTCGGTGTTCATAAGTACCGGTACAACCTGATCACCCCTATCGCAGGTGCTAGGCTGCGGCGATGTCACATGGATGGGCAGCGCTCGCGGTCGTGGCCGCCCTTGTGGCGCTCGTGGGGTTTGGCGCGTCCGCCAAGCAAGCGATGGCCCAGGGAGGGCCCGATCCCCAATTCCGGATCGAAGGAAAGGTGCTGGGTCCTGACGGCAACCCGCTGAAGGGGATCTCGGCCCGCGCCTTCGGGGAACTGGGCACTGCCAGCTTTGGACCCTGGACTGGGCGGGCCACCGGACCGGACGGGGAGTTCTCGATTGAGACTCCGGATGGGTCGTTCGGGGTCGAGCTCTTTCGGACAATCAATGGGGTGGAGTGCAAACTCGGCTATGTCAACCACGATGGGAGTTACACCTTCAACTTCGGGCTGAGGACCCGGACCGTTATCCGTGGACAGGCGGTTACGGGACTCACCGTGCAGTTGCCCAACACGCCCTCTGCCCTCTGCCGGCCCATCAGGGGCACCGTGACAGGCGTCGACGGTCAGTCGCTCGGGGTTGTGGGGATCTCGGTTGACGGCAATGGTCCGCTCCGGGGCCAGCGACAGCACTGGGCGACGAAGGCCGACGGGACGTTCACCCTCTATGGTCAGGCCGGTTCCTACAGCTTCCGCGTCGCCACGATGTTGGGTAGTGCATGCACAGTGCTCGACAGCGCGAATCCGAACCCCACTCGGGCCCGCGTGCAGGTAACGGACGACGGCGCCCGCGACATTCGGGTCGTTATCTCCGGCGAGCCCAGCAACTCGTTGCAACGCTTCGTGTGCTCGGCCCCACCAGTGACGATGACCTCGAAGCTGCAGCCAGGATGGAACCTTGCGGGCTGGACTGGACACGAGGTCGATGCCTCGGAACTCCTTGGTGCCATTCCCAGTCTTGAGGTGGTTCATGCCTGGGACGCCGAGGGCGGGCGCTTCCTAACGGCAGCTGCGGGCGTACCCGACGAGGTCGCCGGCCTCAAGACGTTGACGCCCGGCATGGGGCTCTGGCTCTACGTGGGAGGAACGAGTCCGGTGGAGTGGACGCGAGCGTTCCTTCCCGAGAGTGGCCTTGTCACCCTCGCGGAAGGATGGAATCTCGTGTCCTTGAGCGGCGGGGACGGGGCTTCTGTCCAGGGCGCTCTGGCAGGTCTGGACAGTGAGTTGAGGTCGGCCGCGGGCTGGGACGCGACGAATGGGCAGTGGATGCACTATTCCCCCGAGGCTCCGGGTACCGAGAACACGCTTCGGGAACTCCCTCGCGGGGCCGCCCTTTGGCTCGACGTGTCCCGAGACCGCTACTGGCTTCAGCCGGGAAGCGAAGAGCTCACCATCGAGTATGTCAGTGAGATTGCCTCCCACGCCCGGGCTTCGCTTCCATCTTCAATCGAGTCGGTAGTCACGTACTTCGCACACCGTTTTGGTGTCTTCGTCCCGGGGCTGACCTGGGTGATCGGGGAACATGAAACCGTCTGTGGAGGCTATTTGGCCGGGAACATCTTCTTGGAAGAGCCCTGCCTGCGGGCGACGGCGCACGAGTACACACACGCCATTCAGGAGCAGCTGGCTGGACCGGGCAACAGCCCGACTTGGTTCACAGAGGGTGTCGCGAATCGCTGGTCGGCCGAGTATTACGACGCGACGGGCGATCGGAGCTACAGCACTCACTTCGCTGAAGTCGTGATTCCACAGGCTCGGGGAACTCCAAGGCCCCTGGAGGAGATGGAGGCAGGGCGCCTCACCGGGGACCACGGCAGGGAGAACTACAGTGTTGCCCACCTGGCCATTGATTGGCTCATCTCCCTGGCGGACGAGGACCGAGTCCTCGACTACTATCTCCAGCGGCCTGCCTACAGCACCTGGCAGGAAGCCTTCCTGGCCGTATTCGGAATAAGCGTGCCCGACTTCTATGAGTCGTTCGCCCGGCACCGGAGCGAGGTCGCCTCGGTACTGCCGCAGGTATCCGGCACGGTGCTCGACCATGAGGGGAACCCATTGGCCGGCGCGCGATTGCGGGCAGCGCCCCAGGACGGACAGCCAAGCACCTCGGCTACGGTCGGCGACGACGGTGGATTCACGCTTGGGGTCCACGAGGGCACCTTCGTCCTTGAGGTTCACACCCCCGCCGAGGAAGGGACGAGGCACGCGGGCTGGTACTCCTCCCGGGGCCGGTTCACCCTGCGGCTGGACGAGGCGGCAAGGATTGTGATGGGAGACGCTGACGTGGCGGTGAGCATCCGGGTGCCGGAACTGACCTGGCGCCGGATCGAGGGCGTCGTGCTCGGGCCGAATGGGCAACCCCTTGAGGGCATCACGGTCGACGCCTTCCCTGCCGGGGAAGTCGTAGGTCTCGCCGGAGTCACGGATGCAACGGGGGCGTTCAGCATCGACGTGATTCCCGGGCCATTCACGCTGGGGCTGAGCGGCAGGCTCGGCGAGCGCCTGGTGTGGCTGGGATGGTACGGCGGTGGGGACGGATTCGCCTCCGGGGCCAGCGACATCCTCGTCGTGGACACCGAAGGTGGGGACGTGAGGGGCATCACGATCAAACTGCCCTACGATCCCTCGCAGCCGCGACACATCCAGGGCACTGTCGTGGGACCTTCTGGCGAGCCGCTCGAAGGCATCACCGTCGACGCCGACCCGGTTGGTCCGGGACTGGGGCTTGCCACGACGACGGACGCGCAGGGCGCCTTCAGCACCCTGGTGGTCCCAGGGTCGTACGTCCTGAGGATCGGTAGCGACCTTGCCGCGAGGGTGGTCTGGCTGGGCTGGTACGGCGGCGAGGCCGGGGTCACCACCAGGCAGGAGGCCATCGTTACCCCCGTTGGGGGTGTCGACGTGCGCGGCATCACCGTCACGCTGGCCACCGACGCGTCGCGGGAGCGCCGCATTGAGGGTGTGGTCATCGGACCCACCGGCGAGCCGCTGGAGGACATCACCGTCGCCGCCAGACCGACGGGGGAGGGCGCCGGCCTCGATGCAACTACCGACGAGAAGGGCGCGTTCAGCATCCCCGTACTTCAGGGAACATTCAGGCTCGACCTGATCGCCGATTCTCCCGATGGCCGGAAGGGGATCGGGGTGTACACGGCAGACGGCGGTTTCTCGCCGCTGGGGGCGAACCCGGCGGCGGTCGGGGTGGGAGAGGAGGACGTATCCGGCCTCGTTATCAGGCTGCCGTTCGACCCGGCGGAGTGGCGCCGGATCGAGGGCGTCGTCCGCGCACCAGACGGGCAACCGGTGGAGGGCGTAAACGTTGACGCCTACCCAACTGGGGAAACGCCGGGGCTCGGCAACGTCACGAGCGAGGACGGCACCTTCAGCATCGCGGTGCTGCCGGGGCCGTTCCGCCTCGACCTGTGGACCAGCCTCCCGAGTGGGTGGAGGTACCTGGGGTCTTCAGGAGGGGAGACAGGTTTCGTCTCCCTCCTGGCCGACGCCGACGTCGTGGAGGTAGGGGCCGGGGACGTGACGGGGCTCACCATCAACCTGCCGTTGGACCCGAGAGAGACGACCTGGCGCAGCATCAGCGGCGTTGTGATGGGGCACGGGGGAGCACCACTGGAAGGGGTCGAGGTGGTGGGCCGCACCGCAGTCGGCTACGCGGAGTGGGAGGTGCACACGGACGCGGAGGGGCGGTTCGAGGCGAGGGTGCTGGCGACAACCTACGAGATCGGGTTCAACCACGGCCGTTGCCCGATGGGCTGGTACGCGGGGGGGAGCACGCTTGTCGAGGGGAGGACGGAGGCGCTCACGATTTCAACGAGGGAAGGCGACGTCACCGGCATCACCGTCAACGCAGGGGATCACTGCGTGCGCATACAGGGAGTAGTCCTCGGGCGGGACGGGGAGCCGGCGGGGGGAATCCTTGTACGGAGCAGGGCCACGTGGATCGGAAACCGGAGGGATGGTCACGACTGGCCGGCGAAGACGGATGAGGAGGGGCGGTTCGACGTGGTGGCCTCCCGGGGCTCGTACAGGGTCACCGTGACCTGGAAGGAGTGCTTCCTCGACTGGACATCGAACCGCCGGGACATGTCCCTCTTAAGTCCTGTGGAGCGAAGCCTCGTCGTTCGGGCGTCCACAACCGGCCTGGTCTTCACGCTCAGAGACGTGCCGGAAGAGGTCTGCCGGCCGTTCGAGGGGGTCGCGAGCTGGGCGGATGGCCGCCCCCTGGCCAATACCCATTTCTGGGTCATCCTGGAGCTGAACCAGGATCAGTGGGAGCACGGCCTCGACGCGCGGACCGGGCCCGACGGCGCCTTCGCCATCACCGTCCGGGTAGGAATCTACCGAGTCAGTTACGTGACCGAAGCGTTCGGGGCCTGCACGGTCAGCGCTCGGGAGCACTCAACCGGGGAGCGTGGGCCCATGATGGAGATCGGAAGCGAAGGCGTGACCGGATTGGGGATCACCGTGAGCGGGCCTGCTCCAGATGAACTCAGGGGCGTCCAGTGCACGTTCGCGGAGTAGGGAGGGGGGCCGGTACGATGCCGCGTCGGGGGGCAGGACCATGAGTGCTGTTGACGCCGGACTGCCGGACTTCTCGGCGATGACGCCGGAACAGGTGACGCGGGCGTGCGAGGACGCGATCGCGGCGTGTGATGCGGCGGTCGATGCCATCGTGGCGACGCCGGACGAGGAGCGCACGTTCGCGAACACGCTGGGGGCGCTGGAGCAGGCGACGGACGGGGTGGGGCAGGCCTCGGGGCAGTACGCCTTCATGGCGTACGTGGCGTCGGACGAGGGGCTGCGGGAGGCGGGGCGGGCCGCCGAGGAGCGCATCGAGAAATACCTGATCGACCTGTCGTTCCGCGAGGACCTGTACGCGGCGATCAAGGCGTTCGCGGACCGGGGCGAGGCGCTGGGTGGGGAGGAGGCGCGGCTGCTTGAATTCGAGCTGCGGGACTACCGCCGGAACGGGTTCGAGCTGCCCGAGGCGGAGCGCGCGCGGGTGCGGAAGCTGAGCGACGAGCTGGTGTCGCTGGGGGTCGAGTTCCAGAAGAACATCGCTGAGTGGGACGACGGCATCGTGGTGGCGCGCGAGGACCTGGCGGGGCTGCCGGACGCGTTCATCGACTCGCTGGGGACGGAGGAGGTGGAGGGGGAGACGCGCCACCGGGTGTCGCTGGACTACCCGGAGTTCTTCCCGTTCATGGGGAAGGCGCGGTCGTCGGAGCTGCGGCGGGCGCTGTTCGCGAAGGAGCAGGTGAAGGGCGGCGACGCCAACGTGGCCGTGCTGGAGCGGGCGCTGGCGGCGCGGCGGGAGGCGGCGGACCTGCTGGGGTACGACTCGTGGGCTGCGTACGCGCACGAGGTGTGCATGTCGAAGGAACGGGAGCGGGTGGCGGCGTTCCTGGCGGACCTGCGCGAGCGGCTGGCGGCGAAGGTGGAGGCGGACCTGGCGCTCATGGCGGAGGTCAACGGGGGGCCGGCGAACATCTGGGACTGGCGCTACTGCCACGACCAGCTCCTGCAGACGCGCTACGCGGTCGATGACTTCGAGGTGGCGCAGTACTTCCCGCTGGATGCGTGCCTGGAAGGGCTGTTCGACGTCTGCCAGCGGCTGCTGGGCGTGCGGTTCGAGGCACGCCCCGACGCGCCCGTCTGGCACGAGGACGTGCAGGCGTTCGACGTGTACGAGGCGGACGGAGACGAAGCGTTCGCGCGGTTCTACATGGACCTGTTCCCGCGGCCGAACACGTACGGGCACGCGGCGGCGTTCACACTGCGGGGCGGGCGGCGGCTGGCGGACGGGTCGTACCAGAAGCCGGTGAGCGCCATCGTCGCGAACTTCACCAAGCCGTCGGCGGAGACGCCCTCGCTGCTACGGCACAGCGAGGTGGAGACGCTTTTCCACGAGTTCGGGCACATCCTCCACCAGACGCTGACGCGGACGGAGTACGGGCGTTTCAGCGGGACGCGCACGGAGCGGGACTTCGTGGAAGCGCCGTCGCAGATGCTCGAACACTGGGTGTGGGACCGGGAGGTGCTGGGCAGCTTCACGCGCCACTACGAGACAGGGGAGCCGCTGCCGGACTCGCTCCTGGACTCGATGCTGGCGGCGAAGACGCTGAGCTCGGGGATCATGACGGTGCGGCAGCTCTTCTTCGCGCACCTCGACCAGGCGTACCACGCGCCCGGCTTCGACGGCGACACGACGGCGGCCACCGAGGCGCTGCACGAAATCACGTCGTTCCCGTACACGCCGGGGACGCACTTCCAGTCTGGCTGGGGCCACCTGTTCGGGTACGACGCGCGCTACTACGGGTACCTGTGGTCGCACGTGTTCGGGGACGACATGTTCACGCGCTTCGAGGGGGCAGGGCTGCTGGACCCGGAGCTGGGGGCGGAGTATCGCCGCACGGTGCTCGAACGGGGTGGTTCGGTGGACGGCGACCAGCTCGTGCGGGACTTCCTCGGCCGGGAACCAAATTCGGACGCGTTCCTGCGGGGGTTGGGGCTGGAGGTCTGAGGGGGGCGGTTGGCCGCCACGGCCATCTCCCTGCCTGTAGACTCGCGCGCGACCAAGACGGGGAGTGAGTCATGCAGGAACTGAACGGCAAGGTCGCGGTGGTGACAGGCGGCGGCAGCGGCATCGGACGGGCGATGGCCCTCGCCTTCGCGGACGAGGGCATGGACGTCGCGATTGGCGACATCGAGGCTGGGCCGGCCGAGGCGGTGGCGGAGGAGGTGCGGGCGAAGGGCCGGCGGGCGATCGCCGTGGCCTGCGATGTGGCCGACATTGCCTCGGTGCGGGCGCTGGCGGAGAAGACGAAGGCGGAACTCGGCGGCGCCCACGTGGTCTGCAACAACGCGGGCGTGGTGGCCAACAACCCATCGGCGCAGATGACGGACACGGACTGGACGTGGGTGCTGGGGGTAGACCTGGATGGAGTGGTGAACGGAATCCAGGCGTTCCTTCCGGGGCTGGTGGAGCAGGGCGATGGGCACCTGGTGAACACATCGTCGATCGCGGGGCTGATCCCGCTGGCGGCGCCGGGCATCATCTCGTACACGGCCGCGAAGTACGGCGTCGTGGGGATCACGGAGACGCTCCACGGCGAGCTGGAGGGCTCGGGGGTGAGCGCCTCGGTGCTGTGTCCGGGCCTGGTCAACACGCGCATCGGCGAGTCGGGGCGAAACCGGCCCGACGCGGATGCCGTGCCGCCCGCGCCACCGCCTGCGGAACTGCCTCCGGGCGTCGAGCCGCCACGCATCTGGGGCGGGGAGGTCATCGAGCCCGAGGGTGTCGCCCAACGCGTGGTCGAGGCCGTCAAGAACAACGACCTCTACATCGTGACCCACCCGGAGACGCGCGAAGGCGTGGAGATGCGCTTCGCGGCCATCCTCGACGCTTACGACAGGCTCGAGGCCTCCCACGGAGGCGGCTAACTCGGGGGTGAGGTTACTGCCGCCCGCTGCGCGGGTGTCCGGCCTGTACACTCGCGCGCGACCAGAGACGGAGTGAGTCATGCAGGACCTGAACGGCAAGGTCGCGGTGATTACGGGCGGCGGCAGCGGCATCGGGCGGGCGATGGCCCTCGCGTTCGCAGACGAGGGAATGGACATCGCTATCGGTGACATCGAGCAGGGAGCCGGGGAGGCGGTAGCGGAGGAGGTTCGGGCGAAAGGGCGCCGGGCCATCGCGGTGACCTGCGACGTGACCGATCTCGACTCGGTGCGGGGTCTGGCGGAGGCGGCGAAGGCCGAGCTTGGCGGCTACCACGTGGTCTGCAACAACGCGGGGGTAATCTCGGGCGGACCCACGGCAGAGATGAGCGCGGCCGAGTGGGCCTGGGTGCTCGACGTTGACCTGCAGGGCGTGGTGAACGGGGTCATTGCGTTCACACCGGGGCTGGTGGAGCAGGGCGAGGGGCACATCGTGAACACGGCATCCATCGCCGGGCTGGTCCCGCTGGCGGCGCCGGGCGTGATCAACTACACGACCGCGAAGTACGGGGTCGTCGGCATCACGGAGACGCTCCATGAGGAGCTCGCCCCGATGGGGGTCGGCGCGTCGGCGCTGTGCCCGGGGGTAGTGAACACACGCATCAGCCAGTCGGCGCGCAACCGGCCGGAGTCGGCGGGCGGCCCGGTGTCGGAGGAGGACATGGGACCGCCGCTCGAGCTGCCACCCGGGATGGAGATGCCGCGCATCATCGGGGCGAACGTGCGGGAGCCGGAGGAGATGGCGAAGCGGGTCGTGGAGGGGGTCAAGACCAACGACCTCTACATCGTCACGCACCCGGAGACGCGGGAAGCGGTGGAGGAGCGCTTCGCGGCCATCATGGCGGCGTTCGACAAGCTCGAAGCCTCGCTGGGCGCGGAGTAGCACGGACGTGACGAGCACAGCCGAGCCGACGCTGGAGGCGCTCTCCGACCGCGCGCGGGGGCTGCTGCAGGGCGCGCTCGACATCCACGTGCACGCGGACCCCGACCCGTACGCGGAGCGCAAGGCGGACTTCGCGGCGACGGTGGCGCGGGCGCGGGAGGCGGGGCTGGCGGGGCTCGTGCTGAAGAGCCACGAGTACCCGACGCAGCCGCTGGCGTGGACGCTCGACCGCGAGTTCAGCGGGATCGACGTGTACGGCGGAGTGGCACTGGACTGGGGCGTCGGGGGGCTGAACCCGGAGGCAACGTCGATCACGCTGCGCATCGGGGGGAAGGTGGTGTGGATGCCGACCTTCGACGCGCTCCACTGGCGGGGCTACCGTCCCGGCGGCTTTAACAGTCCGCAGGACGCCATCACCATCCTGGACGAGGACGGGGCGCTGCTCCCGGTCTGCCACGAGATCCTCGACGTGATCGCGAGCCACGACGCAGTGCTCGCGAGCGGGCACCTCTCGCCCGAGGAGACGCAGGCCATCCTCGGGGAGGGGCTGGCGCGGGGCATCCGCTGCGTGATCACGCACGCGTCGTTCTGGACGCCGGTCGAGCTGCAGCAGGAGATCGTGTCGAAGGGCGGCTACATCGAGCAGTGCGCGATCGCGGTGGCGGAGGAGGACGCGGAGGAGGTGTGGCCGGACCTCCTGCGGCAGGTGCGGGAGGTGGGGCCGGAGCGGGTGGTGCTGTCGTCGGACCACGGGCAGGCGTCGAACCCGGAGCCAGTGGCGGCGCTGGCGCTGTTCGGGGAGCGCTTCGTGGCGGAGGGGTTCAGCGAGGCGGAGGTGCGGCGGATGCTCAATGACAACCCGCGGGCGTTGCTGACGGGGTAGATCGCGACCTCAGTCGACCGGCATCGTGACGGGGCGGGTCATGTTGCCGAAGGTGGGGAACCACGCGGAGTGCTTCCCCGCACCGCCGGCGACGATGACGTG
This sequence comes from uncultured Anaerolineaceae bacterium, assembly GCA_964389725.1. GTDB lineage: Bacteria > Chloroflexota > Dehalococcoidia > Tepidiformales > Tepidiformaceae > UBA2991. The sequence continues at coordinate 40,510 of CAYMDV010000004.1, read as the reverse complement.
GATCGACTCGGGGTTGTCGGCGATGGGGGCCATGGCGTCGCGCTCGAAAAGGGGAACGGGGACGCCCTGCTCGGTGTGCTCCTGGATGACCTGGAAGAGCTCGTCGGAGAGTTCCGCAAGCGGGTAGCGGGCGTTCTCGAAGACGTAGCGCTGCACGTCCTCGCGGGACCAGCCCTCGGCGGCGACGGTGGCGGCGTGCTCGGGCCCGAAGGCGAGTACGGGCGAGCCGCGCGAGAGAATGTTGTTGCTCCCGGCCTGCGACATCGAGCCGGCGATGGTGAGCATGATGCCGGGGGCGGTGTTGCTGCCGTGGTCCTGGATGTTGTGGGGACCCTCACAGCCGAAGACGGTGACGGCGTCCTGGTGGGGCTCGAAGCCGCGGGTGGTGTGGAAGGGGGGCCAGGGGCTCGCGTCGAGGTTCTCGGCGGCGCAGAAGGCGAGCTTGGCGGGGGTGGCCTGGGTGGAGCGGTCGCCGCGCCCGGGCCAGGCGCCCGCGATCGTGAGCTGGATGAGTCGCAGGGCGCGCCCGAGGGTCGCGTTGGCGGCGAACCCGGGTCCGAAGCAGCCGCTGCCGGCATGGATGCCGAGGCGGGTGGCGATGGGGCCACTGACGAGGAGGAAGAGGGAGACGGGGTGGGTGGTCGCGTTCACCCCGGAAAGGTTGAACTCGGGGTGGGCGATGGCGCGCACGGCGGCGATGAGCACGGGCATGTGCTCGGGCACGCAGCCGGCCATGACCGCGTTCACGGCGATGGCGTGGACGGTCGCCTCGCCACGGCGGGGCGGGAGGATGCCGACGACCTCCAGGGGATCGAGAGATGTGTCGGCGAGCATGGCGGCGACGCGTTCCTCGGTGGGTGGGATGACGGGGAGGCCGTCGGACCAGCCGCGAGCCGCGAACTCACGGCTGACGGCGGCGACGTCGTCGGGGAGTACGACAGTCGGGCCGGGGCGGCCCGTCCCGAGTTCCTCGACCTCGACGGTCGAGGCGAGCTCCATGAGGGAGTCGTCGCTCACGCGCCGTTCCCCAGCAGGGCAGCGCGCAGGGCGGGGGTCGCCTCGCGGGCCTTCTCCTGCACAACCTCGGGCTGGATGCCGCCCAGGGGGTGGGAGATCACGATGTAGGGGAGGTCGGGGGCGCCGCGCTGCTCGGCCTCCAGCTTGAAGAGGCCTTCGAATGCATCGGTCACGACGGTGACGGTCGGGATTCCGCGCTTCTCAAGGGCTATCGAGGCGTAGACACTCCACGCCGTACAGGACCCTCAGTCGCTAGACCCAACGACAACGAAGTCGCACTCCTCCGTGAGCATGGCCATGGTCGAGCGGCTGGCGGGGCCGGCGACGGGCTTGCTGCCGGTGGTCGTCGCACCGATGTCCGCGCCGGCGCGGAGGTTGTCGACCATCGACTCGAGGAGGAGGCGGGCGTTGGCCTTGCGGTTCTCGAGGACACCGGGGCGGAGGCCGCCGAGGTCGGCGGGGCGGGGCGCGGCGGGCTGCTCGACGACGCGGGCGTGCCCGCGGGGGTCGAAGACGGTGATGGAATCGGACATGGTGACTCCTTCGGGACTCAGAGGCGGTTGGCGATGAGCTCCATGATCTCGTCGACCTCGGGGAAGCGGCCACTGGCGTTCTTCGAGGAGATGACTTCGCCATCGACGGCCCACTCGAAGCAGCCGCCGCCACCGGGGATGAACGCGAAGCTGGCGATGTCGTCCTGGAGGGCGGCAAGGATCTCGCCGGCCATCCACTGGGCGCGCGGCAGGTAGCCGCACTGGGCGCAGTACTCGAGAGTGACAGCCAGGCCCTGCTCGTTCACGGGGTGGGATTGTAGCGGGTTTGGCTCAGCACTCAGTCCAGCGTCTCGAGCAAGGCCGGGAGGGCGGCGAGGGAGGGGATGGCGAGGTGACCGGGGGCGGATGCGTCGGCGCCGACGAGGACGGTGCGCGCGCCGACCTCGCGGGCGGCATCGAGGAACTCGGGGGTGTCGTCGAGGACGAGGGCCCGGGCGGGGTCGACATCGGCGAGGGCGAAGGCGCTCTCGTAGTAGCGAGGGTTGGGCTTCATGCAGTCGACGAGGTCGGCGCCGAAGAGGATGCCGAAGCGGTCGACGACACCCATCGGGGCCAGGTAGGCGTCAAGCTCCCAGGAGGCCTGGTTCGACGCTGTGTGGAGGGTGTAACCCGCATCGCCCAGGGCAGCGACAGCCTCAGCGGCGTGGGGGAAGGCGGCTCGCACGCGACGCATGATGTAGAGCATCGCCTCGCGAGCGAGGGCGTCGCAGGCATCGCCCTCGGGCGGGGCAATCCCGACGTGCTCGCACATGGCCGCCAGCCAGGCCCGTTCGTACGCCTTGAGGCCCGCAACGTAGTGGCCCTCGACGGCCAACGCGGGCTGGTGCGCCTCGGCGACCTGTTGCCAGGTGGCGCGGTTTGCAGCCGCCCATGCCTCCGGCGACCCGCCGAGGCGGGTCGGGAAGAACTCGGCGACAAGGCGGCGCCACTCCGGCCCTCGCCGGGAGTTGTCGCTGAGGACGCCACCGTCGTCGATGAAGAGGGTGAGGTCAGGCACCGGTTCGATGGTGGGGAGGGAGACGTAAACGGGCAAGGCTGGCTATGCTGCGCCGCGCACAAGGAGGCGGGCGATGGCACTTCATATTCTGAAATCGGACGACGGCGAGACGGTTGAGCGCACGGAGGCGGCGATCTTCGAAGGGGGGCAGGTGTGGGGTCGAGCATTGACGGGTTCGGCCTCGGCGCAGCTCGGCGTGCAGGTGGTGCAGTTCGGGCCGGGCGGGCGAGCGGGGTGGCACCGGCACACGAGCGACCAGGTGCTGTACGTGGTGTCCGGCATTGGCAAGGTGGGGGACCGGGAAGGGGAGCACGTGATCAGCGCGGGCGATTGCGCGGTGGTGCCGGCGGGGGAGGACCACTGGCACGGCGCCCACGACACGGGCTCGCCGATGGCGCACCTGTCGATCATGCGGGCGGACTCGGAGACGACGGTGCTGGACTCCTGAGCCAGCCCCAGGCCTGAGACTGCACGCACGTCGACGCCGGACCAGGCGAAGGAGGGTCGCATGGAGCCGATCGGGGACAAGTACGGGATCACGGCGGAGTGGCTCACGGAGGCGCTTCGCGAGGGTGGCCACCTGCCCCAGGGGCGCGTGAGCGCGGTGGACGTGGCCGACATCGGCGTGGGGCGGGGCTACATCAGCCAGGCGGTGCGGGTGACGCCGACGTACGAGGGAGCGAACGGGGATGCGCCTGCGAGCCTCGTGGCGAAGGTGCCGACGTTTGTGCAGGTGCCCGAGTACATGACCCCGTGGTCGGCGATGATCATCGAGACGGAGATCCACTGGTACCGGGATGCGAGCGGGGAGTGTCCGGCGCGGGTGCCCAGCACCTTCGGGGGAGTCCACGAGGAGCGCACCTCGTACGCGCTCCTGCTGGAGGACCTGGGCGAACTGGGGACGCTCAGCCAGACAGACTCGTGCCCGCCCGAGCAGGCGCCGAACATCGTGAGGACGCTGGCGCGGATGCACGCGCACTGGTGGGAGAGCGAGCGCCTGCGGGAGTGGACGTGGCTGCCGTCCTCGGAGCGGCAGGCGGCGATCAACGCGCCGCTGGTGCAGGGTGGCTGGGAGGCGTTCGCGGCGAGGATCGTGCCGCGAGTCGACCCGGCGTTCGGCCCCGTGGGGGAGCGGCTCGTGCGGGACTGGGGCTCGCTCTACGAACGCGGCGCTGCCTCGGGGGCGACGCTGATCCACGGGGACTTCCGCATCGAGAACTTCCTCTTCGGGGAGCCCGGGGCCGACAACGAGCTGGTGATCCTCGACTGGCAGCTCGCGAGCTACGGGTCGGGGCCGCGCGACCTTGCGTACTTCATCGCGCAGGGGTTCGCCCCGGAGCGGCGGAAGGCCATCGGCGATGAGCTGCTGGCGCTCTACCACGCGACGCTGGTGGAGCACGGCGTGAGCGGCTACTCGTTCGAGCAGTGCCAGCACGACTACCGGCTGGGATTGCTGCTGAGCATGCTCATCCCGCTGATCGGGGCACAGGGCGTCGAGGCCATCGCGCCCCCGCCCGAGGACGCCAGCGAGGAGGACCACCAGGCGTTTCGCGACCTGGTGGAAGCGGCCGAGGGCCTGATCCTGCTGATGGCGGAGCGCAATATCTCCGCCATCATGGATGCGGACGCGGGCGACTTGCTGGGGCCCTAGGCGGCTACGCCTTGAGGCGGCGGGCGTACAGGTCGAAGACGGTGCGCCAGACGCGCTCGGCGGCGTCTTCCACGTAGCCGGGGCGCTCCGGGAAGCAGAAGCCGTGCTCGGTGCCGGGGTGCGTCTCGATGACGTGGGGCACGCCGTTCGCCTCGAGCGCCTTGCCAAGTTCGGGGATGACGTTGTCGGGCACGAAGGGGTCGTGCTCGGCAAAACCGAGGTAGAGCTCGGCCTCGATTTTGTCCGCGAGCAGGTGGGGCGAGTCGTCCTCCTCGGTGACGATGCCGACGCCGTAGAGCGAGGCGATGGCGCCGAAGCGCTCCGGGAAGCTCCCCGCGGCGGCGACGACGAAGCGGCCGCTCATGCAGTACCCGATGGCGCCGGCAGGACCATCGACGACCGGGTTCGCGTCGAAGTAGTCGAGCCAGGCGTTGGTGTCGCTCATGACTTTCGGCATATCGAGCGTGCGACCGGCGGCGAACATGCGCTCGATCTCCTCGCGGCCCTTCGAGAGGTCGAAGTGCTGGGGCCCGAGGCGGTAGAACATGTCCGGGAGGAGGCAGAAGTAGCCTTCGCCGGCGATGCGGCGGGCGAAGTTGCGGAGCTCGTCGCGGACGCCGACGACATCCATGTAGAGGATGACGGGCGGGTAGGGGCCTTCGCCGTCGGGGTGGACGGCGAAGCAGTCGACGGAGCCATCGGGCGTGGTAATCGCGACCTGGAATTCGTTCATGGCTGGGCCTTCGTGGTTCAGGTGCCGGTGAAGTCGGGCGTGCGGCGCTCGGCAGTGGCGCGGACGCCCTCGCGGAAGTCGTTCGTCTCGCGGAGCCAATCCTGCTCGACGAGCTCGTGGTCGGTGGCGAGGCGGACGCGCTCGGCAAGACCGCGGCGCATGGTGCGACGGATGGCGCGCACGGCGAGTGGCGCGGAGGCGGCGATCTCGGCGGCCATCTCGTGGGCGGCGTCGCGGAGCTCCTCGATGGGCACGAGGGCGTCACAGAGGCCGACTGCGAGGGCCTCCTCGCCCTTCACCCGGCGGCCCGTGTAGAGCATGTCGAGCGCCTTCTGCTGACCGACGAGGGCGGGAAGGGTGACGGTGAGACCGAAACCGTGGTGGAAGCCGAGGCGGGCGAAGTTGGCGGCGAAGCGCGCCTCGGGGGCGGCCACGCGGAAGTCGGCGGAGAGGGCAAGGCCGAGGCCACCCCCGATGGCCGCGCCCTGCACGGCCGCGACGACGGGCGTCTCCGCCTCGAGGAGGCGGACGGCCTCCTGATAGAGGTGGCCACTGCCGGTACGCCGGGCGGGGGGCTCGTCGGCGGGAGCCTCTTCGCCGGGGGGCGGGCCGCCGAGCTGCGCGCCCGCACAGAACGAGCGGCCCTCGGAGGCGAGGATGATGGCGCGCACGTCGGGCTCGTCATCGAGGGCGTGGTAGGCGGTGGCGAGGGCGCGAATGAGGGCGACATCGAAGAAGTTGTGCGGCGGGCGGTGAATCTCGACGGTGGCGATGTGGCCGTCGATGTCGACCGTAACGTCGGGGGAGGGGTTGGGGACGGACATGGGGCCTCCTGGTCGGGCAACGGTAGCGAGCCGTCCGGAACAGGTCGAGCGAGTGCAGCCGCTAGCAGCGGGGGACGGCGCGAGACTGGTAGCATCAGGAGCAGGGGAGACGGGCCCTGGGAACGGGCTCCGTGACGATTATGTCGATTGAAGCGAGCGCGCCGGGGGAAGAGGCTGTCGTCTCGGTGCGGCACCTCTACAAGGTGTTCGGGGGGAACGAGGAGGGGGCGCTGGCCCGCGCCCTGACAGGCACAACGAAAGCGGCGATCCAGGAGCAGCACGACGCCGTACTGGCGCTCGACAACGTGACGTTCGACGTGAAGCGGGGCGAGCTGTTCGTGGTGATGGGGCTCTCGGGGTGTGGGAAGTCGACGCTCGTGCGCTGCATCAACCGGCTCATCGACCCGTCTTCGGGGGAGGTCTGGCTGGGCGACCGGGAGATCACGGAGATGTCGGATGAGGAGCTGCGGGAGCTGCGGCGGAGCGAGGTGGCGATGGTCTTCCAGCACTACGGGCTGCTGCCGCACCGCTCGGTGCTGGACAACGTCGCCTGGGGCCTGGAGGTGAACGGGGTGGAGAAGGCCCGGCGCCGGGAGCGGGCGGAGGAGGCGCTGGTGGCGGTCGGCCTGGGGGGGTGGGGCGACCGCTCGCCGGACCAGCTGAGCGGCGGCATGAAGCAGCGCGTGGGTCTGGCGCGGGCGCTGGCGCAGGACGCGCCCGTGTTGCTGATGGACGAGCCCTTCAGCGCGCTCGATCCGGTGATCCGCCGGGAGCTGCAGGACGAGCTGGCGAAGCTGCAGGCGGAGCTGCACAAGACGATCATCTTCATCACGCACGACCTGGACGAGGCGGTGCGGATCGGAGACCGGATCGCGATCATGCGCGACGGCGCGATCGTGCAGCTGGGGGAGCCAACGGAAGTGGTGCTCTCGCCGGCGAACAACTTCGTGCGGGAGTTCACCCGCGATGTGCGGCTGCAGTCGATGGTGACGGCCGCCTCTGTCATGCGGGAGCCCGTGTGCATCGCGCGCACGGAAGAGACGGCCGCGCAGGTGCGGGCGACCCTCGAGGGGGAGGACCGCATCCAGGCGCCAGTCATCGATGACGAGGGGCGGTACGTCGGCACGGTCGACCTGCGAGACGTGCTGGAGGGCGGGGAGCGATCGGTCGCCTCCCTGCCCATGCAGGAGGACGACGCAGTCGCGAAGGACACCGTCCTGGACGAACTGGTGCCTCGTGGCCTGCGGTCGGACCACCCGGTCCCGGTGGTCGACGGGGAGGGGAAACTGGTGGGGGAGATTCCGCTGGAGACCCTCGCGAGGGCGATGACCGCCAGCGAGGGGAACGCAGACAACGCCGGGAAGGGGGCGCTGCCGCGATGAACCTGCGCACGTTCGCCAACCGGCTTCCGCGCCTGACGGCGCTTCGCGTGGTGGGGAGGTGGCTGGACGTTCCGGCCGCGAGCCGGGGTCCACGCTGGCTGCGGGTGGCCTTGACGCTGCGCTGGCTGCTGGTTCCGGCGATCCTGGCGGGGGTGCTGGCGGCGGGGGACTGGAAGTGGGCGGGGGAGTTCCCCGCCGACGTGGGCCGCGACGTGGGGCGGGAGATCGACAACGTCATCGACTGGATGACGACAGAACTCGACGTGATCTTCGACGCAATCAGGGAAGTGGTGCTGACCGTCCTGGTGAACCTCGAGGACTTCCTGCTGTGGCTGCCATGGCCCGCGACCATCCTGGCGGTCACGACGATCGCCTGGCGCACGGCCGGATTCTGGGTGGCGGCCTTCTCGGCGGCCTCGCTGACGTTGCTGGCCTCCTTCGGCCTGTGGGAGAGCACGATGGAAACGGTCGCGTTGATGACCGTCACGGTGACGCTCTCGATCCTGATCGCGGTGCCGGTCGGGGTATGGGCGTCGCAGAGCGACCGGCTGGACCGGATCCTGCGGCCGATCCTGGACGGGATGCAGACGATGCCGAGCTTCGTCTACCTGGTGCCCGCGATCGCCTTCTTCAGCCTGGGGAACGTGCCGGCGGTGATCGCGACGCTGATCTATGCGGTGCCGCCGGCCGTACGGCTGACGAACCTCGGTATCCGGCAGCTCCCCGAGGAGACGCTGGAGGCGGCGGAGTCGTTCGGGGCAACCCCCCTCCAGTTGCTGCTGAAGGTGAAGATCCCGCTGGCCACTCCCACGATCATGGCGGGGGTGAACCAGACCACCCTGATGGCGCTGGCGATGGTCGTGATCGCCTCGCTGGTGGGGGCCGGCGGGCTGGGGGAGGACGTCAACCGGGCGCTGGGACGGATCGAGCCGGGGAACGCGTTCCTCGCGGGGCTGGGGATCGTGATCCTCGCGATCATCATCGATCGCATCACGCAGGCGTTTGCCAGCCGCCAGCAGTCGTCGATGGGGGCGGGCGGCGGCGTAGGATAGCCGACATACACATCGCTATCGACCGACTACCCTGAGAGGTGGGGAGGCCCCCATGGCACGTACACGTAATTCGTTCCTGATCGTGCTGGTGGCGCTGGTGGCCAGCCTGGCCCTGGCGGTAGCCGCCTGTGGCGGGGATGACTCGGGGGACAGTGAGGCCCCTGAGGCGACGCCAACCCAGCCTGCGGCTGCGGAGAGCACGCCCACCGCAACGGCCGCACCGCAGGAGAAAGAGACGATCATCTTCTCCGAGCTCAACTGGCCATCGGCGGAAATCCAGGCACGAGTGGCGGCGTACATCGTCGAGCACGGCTACGACTATCCGACGGAGCTGGTAACGGGCGATACGGTTTCGCTCTGGGCGGCGCTGGTCAACAACGACACGCACGTCACCATGGAGATCTGGCCGGCGCAGCAGGAGTGGCTAGAGGATGTGGACGAGGGAACGCTGGTCGAGCTGGGGACGAGCCTGGACACGGGCTGGGAAGCGTGGGTCATCCCGCAGTACCTGAAGGATGAGAATCCCGGGCTGGTCTCGGTAACGGATATTCCCGAGTATGCGGACCTGTTCGTGACCGCCGACTCGCGGGGGAAGGCGCGCTTCGTGACCTGCATCCCGGGCTGGGCCTGCGAGCAGGTGAACGCCGCCAAGGTGGAGGCGTACGGCCTGAGCGACGTCGTGGACCTGCTCAACCCCGGCTCGGGGGCGGGGCTCTTCGCGGACCTGGAGGCGGCCTACACCAAGGGCGAGCCGTGGATCGGGTACATGTGGCATCCCACTCCGCTGTCCGTGAGCCTGGACCTGTACGTCCTGGAGGAACCTCCCTATTCGGATGAGTGCTGGGCGACGACGAAGGCCTGCGCGTATCCCGAGGCGAAGGTCCTGATCATGGTCAACTCGTCGTTGACCGCGCGCGCTCCGGATGTGATCGAGTTCCTTGAGAAGTGGGTGTTCAAGGCGGCGGACCAGGTCGCGACGGAGATCTGGATGGAGGAGAACAACGAGGCTTCCGACGCCGGGGCGCTCTGGTACCTCCAGAACTTCCGCGAGGTCTGGAGTTCGTTCGTGCCCGCGGACGTGGCGGAGAAGGTCGACGCGGCGCTCGCAGACGAGGGATAGGGTCCCGGGGGCCACTTCGGCTGAACACGAGGGCTGGTAGCGGGCGGGCCTTGCCGATAACCGGAATTCCGGTTACGTTTCGCCCGTGCGAAGCGATGCGCTGGCGAACCAGCGAAAGATCGTCGAGGCGGCGACCCGCCTCATGGCCGAGCAGGGACTCGAGGCGGAGCTGACCGACATCGCCCACGAGGCGGGTGTCGGCGTCGGCACCGTGTACCGCTGCGTCGGCAACCGCGACCAGGTGATCGAGACGATCGTGCGGGGAATGGTTGCCGAGACGGCGGCAAGCTTCGAGGAAGCGGAGGCGGGCGACGGAAGCGTCGCGAACCTCACTGCGCTCGTCGAACGGCTGCACCAGACCGTGCGGACCTACGGGTGGGTGCATGCCGCTCTCATCGGCGGGCGGGTGCGCGCGGAGCTGCGGAGCGAGATGCGCGCGGTTGACCCGGGCCGACGCTTCGAGCGCCTGTACGAACGGGCGCAGGCGGGGGGCGGCCTGCGCGACGACATCGAGGCGAACGTGGCCACCGCGCTCATCCTTGGCAGCCTCGCACCCTGGTCGGCCATGGCCCTCAAGGCGAGGGGCGACGCACGGGCGGCGGCGGCGGCAGTGCTGTCTCCGTTCCTGGCCATACCACCCACAACGACAACAGCGACAGCCGAGGAGGCACTCTCATGATGGGAATGGGCGGTGGAGCACAGACGGCGGGAGGGGGACTCCCCCCGGGGATGTCGCTCTCGGCGCGGCGCAAGGCGCTCGTGCTGGCAGGCGTGCTCTCGACGATGTTCCTGGCGGCGCTGGACCAGACGATCGTGACGGTCTCGCTGCCGCGGATCGTGGAAGACCTCGGCAACCTCGACCTCTACGTGTGGCCCTTCACGTCGTACATGCTGGCCTCGACGGCGCTCGTGCCGGTGGTGGGAAAGCTCTCGGACCTGTACGGGCGCAAGCCGTTCATCCTGGCGGGCATCGTCATCTTCGTGGCGGGGTCGTGGTTGTGCGGGGCGGCGGGCGACATGATCTGGCTGATCGCCTTCCGCGCCATCCAGGGCGTGGGCGCAGGGCTGATCATGACGACGGCGTTCACCTCCGTCGGCGACCTGTTCGCACCGAAAGACCGAGGGCGCTGGATCGGCCTGTTCGCGGCGACGTTCGGGCTGGCCAGCATCGTCGGGCCGCTGGCCGGGGGCGCGCTCACCGACCACCTCTCCTGGCGCTGGATCTTCTACATCAACATCCCGGTGGCGATGGTGGCGCTGGCGCTTGTCACGTTCGGGATGCCGTGGTTCCGCGGCCAGGGCAAGGCGACCATCGACTGGTCGGGGGCCGCGCTGATCGTGGGGATGGCGTCGTCGCTGCTGCTTGGCCTCTCGTGGGCGGGCAACCAGTACGGCTGGGGTGAAGCGCCGGTCGTCGCCTCGCTGGGGGCGGCGGTGGCCTTCCTGGCGGTCTTCGTGGTGCAGACGCGGCGGGTGAAGGAGCCCGTCCTGCCGCTCTCCCTGTTCCGCAACCGGGCGTACACGGTCTCCATCCTGGCGACGATGGTGCTGGGGGCGGGCATGTTCGGGGCGTTCCAGTTCCTGCCCCTCTTCCTGCAGGGCGTGCAAGAGGTATCGGCGACGAACTCGGGCCTGATCATGATGCCGATGACGGCGGGCATGATGTTCGGATCGGTGACATCGGGGCAGCTGCTGAGCCGCGGGCGCGACATGCGGATGCTGGCGATCATCGGGGGGACGGCGCTGCTGACGGCCTTCTACCTGCTCTCCACGCTCGAGCAGACCTCGGGCGCGTGGAATACGCGCGGCTACATGGTGCTGCTGGGCGTGGGCATGGGCTTCTGGATGCCGACCTTCCAGCTGGCCGTGCAGAACGCGCTCCCGCACCGGCTGCTCGGGACGGGGACGGCTTCGGTCAACTTCTTCCGCCAGATTGGCGGCACCTTCTCGGTCGCGATCATGGGATCGCTCCTCGCGAGCAGCTTCAAGTCCAACCTCTCGAGCGCGGTTCCGGACCAATTCAGCGAGCTCTTCTCGGATCCTCAGCGGCTGCTCAGCCCGGAGTCGCTGGCGATGATGCGGACCAGGATCGAGCAGGTCAGCCCGGGCGCCGCCGACGAGGTGATCGGGAGCGCCCAGATCGCGCTGGGCGACTCGATCACCGGCATCTTCCTCATCGGCATGGGCATCGTGGCCGTGGGACTCGTGATCGGGCTCTTCATGCCTCGCGTTCGCATGCGCGGGCGGGAGGAGCTGATGGCGGAGGCGCGGGGCGAGCAGCTGCCGGCCGACGGCGAGGACCTGGAAGAACGGCCGGGCTTCGGCCCTGAGCCTGAAGAGGCCGGCGCCCCGGGCGCCAAGTAGCCACCACCGGATTCCCGCACCAAGAGGAAGCCCCCTCGGCGAGGGGGCTTCCTACCGTGTGAGCGCGGGAAGGGCGGGCGTTACTTGACGCCCTTCTCGAGGAGCGCGGGCAGGTCGGCGTCCTCCGTGTCGACAAGAGCATCGACCCACTTGTGGAAGTGCTGCCCACCGCCCTCGTTGCGGCCGAACATGGAGAACTCCTTGGCGCCGGTGGCGAGGGCCTTCTGGACGTGGAAGCCGGTGTAGTAGTCCTCGTTGCCGACGACGTGGCCCATGAAGTCCATGTACTCCTTGAGCTCCTCGGGATCCTGCTCCTCGGGGGGCTCGAAGCGGAGGAAGTTCTGGATGGTGAACGACTCGCCGGGGGTCTTCCCGGGGAACATCTGCGAGACCATGTAGCCGCTGCCGGTACTGCCGGCGATGGACATGTTCGGGAAGACGGTCCAGACGCCCGCGGTCATGTCGTCGTAGCTCCACTCCGACTCGGGGGTATCGGCGAGCTTCTCGTGGCCCTTGGGCGACATCACGCGCACATGCGGACCCCAGGAGTAGTAGTCGGGCTGGAAGGGCCCATCGGGACCGAAGCTGTTCCGGTGGAGGATGGGCACGTGATAGAAGTCGCGGTAGCCGTCGTAGGCGACCTTCCAGTTGGGCCCGTCGAGGGGCTGCTGGCCAACGACGTAGGCGTCGTTGAAGGCGAGGTCGTCGAGGACGGAGTCGTAGCCGGCGAGGAAGGCGTCGACATCGACGTTGGAATCGGGCCTGAGGGTGACCCAGATCATGCCGGAGCGCTCGGCGGAGGGGAGTTCGGTCAGGCCGAAACAGGACTTGTCGAGCTCGCCGAAGTTGTCTTCGTCGAAGACGGAAACCAGGTTGCCCTCGAGGTCGTAGGTCCACGCGTGGTAGTTGCAGCGAAACACCTGGGTGTTGCCGACCTCGGGCTCCTCGACGACGTAGTTGCCGCGATGGCTGCACATGTTGACGAAGGCGCGGGCCCGCCCGTCCTCGGCGCGGGTGATGAGGACGGGGACGTTGGCGACTTCCATGGCGCGGTAGGAGCCGGGCTCGCGCAGCTCGGAGGAGAAGGCGAGGGCGAGGGGCAGCCGGCGGAAGATGCGGTCGACCTCCGCCTCCCAGCGCTCCTGGTCGTAGTAGAGCGCGGTGGGGATCTTGTAGATCTCGTCGGCAAGGTCGATGCGGTTGTTCTGGAGGTTCTCCACCTCGCGGCGGCTCATCTCCACCAACTGCTCACGGGTCATTGCTTCACTCCTGGTTCGGCGGTGATAACGCGATACAGGATACCGCGCGGACTTGCCCCGTGCCGCCGGTTCAGTGCCCGGCTTCCTCGAACCAGCTCTGGACGATGAGCATGGCGACGGCGCTCCCGGAACGGGCGGCATCGATGGCCATGGTCGAGGCGATGGCGTCGCCGGCCGCCCAGACGCCCTCGACGTTCGTCTGCTGGAGGGGGCTGACGGAGATGAACCCGGCCTGGTCGACGGCGAGGCCAAGGTCGCGGGCGAGCCGCTCGACGAGGGGCGCGGGGCGGGTCTCGGGGCTCCAGAGGAGCGTCTCGACGGGGACGGTCTCGCCCCCGCCGAGGGTCACGCTGGCGACCTTCCCGCCCTCGTGGTTGATGGCGGTGATGTCGCCCTGGTGGAGGCCGATGCCATCGGCGCGGAGGGCGGCGGCCATCTCGTCGGGGAGTTGCACGCTGGAGCCGAGGAAGAGCTCGACCCGGTCGGTCCAGTTCCGGGCGAAGTGGGGCGGGGTGGCTTTCGCCCCGGCCTCGGTCAGGACGAGCCCCCAGATGGTGTCGCGGTGCTCGTAGCCATCGCAGAAGGGGCAGGAGATGACCGTGTCGCCCCAGCACTCGGCGAAGCCGGGAACCTCGGGGAAGACGTCGTGGTGGCCGAAGGCGAGGATGACGTGGTGACCGCCGAGGCGGTCCCCTTCGGCGGTGGTGAGGACGAAGTCGCCGTCACTGCCGGGCTGGATGTTCACGACCTCGGCGGGGCGCAGGGAGGCGCCGCCGACGGCGTCGATCTGCTCCCAGGCGGTGCGGGCGAGGTCGGCGGGGAGGGCACCGTCGTGGCCGAGGAAGCCGTGGATGCCGTGGGAGGCGGCGTTGCGGGCGGGGGAGGGGGCATCGAAGACGGCGACGCTCTTGCAGGCGCGCACGAGCACGAGGGCGGCCTGCAGCCCCGCCGGTCCGCCGCCAACGATGGCGACGTCGACGCTCTCCGCGGCGGGTTCGACGAGGGCGACCTCGGGGCCGCCCTGGGCGCCGGCAACGGGTTCCCCGCTGAGGTTCACGGCCGAACCGGGGGCAATCTGCGGGGGCGTGGGAACGCCCGACTGGGCCTCCACGGCGTAGCGGGCGAGCTCCGGGGTGGTGGTAACGCCGGAGAAGCGGTGGTCGCCAGCGACGATGGTGGTGGGGAACTCCAGCAGCGCGAGCTCCTCGACGAGCTCGGGGAAGGTCTCGACCTCGATGACGGTGGCCTCGACGCGGGGGGCGAAGAGGGCGAGCTGGTAGGCGTTCGCGACGGCCTGGGCGGAGGCGGGGTCGCGCATCGAGCCGACAACGGTGATCGTGACGGGCTCGGCGAGGCCGTTGAGCACCTCGGCCAGGGCGGCGGGTGGGGTAGGTGCGGAGGGGAGGGCGGACAGGACTTCGACGAACACCTCGAAGAAGTGGGCGCCGGGTATGCCGTAGTAGCGCAGCGGTTGGGCGCCGCCACCACGCCGCAGAATGATGGCGGGGACACGCTCGATGGCCCAGTTCTCGACGAGCTGGGGCTCGGCGTGGAACTCGTGGGTGACGAGACGGAGCCTCTGGGAGACGCCCACGAGATCCTCGAGCGTCTCCTTCGTGGGGCCGCAGGCGGGGCAGGGGTTGCGGGGCGGGGCGCCGGGCACGATCAGCCCGCTCTCGCCCTGGTGGAAGTAATCGATCGTGACAGGAGCGGCGAGCGCCTGGAAGCGCTGCCGCAGGGCGGCGAGGACGTTCTCGGGGATCACGCGGGCCTCGCGCAGTGACTGAACATGGTGGGGATTGTCCGCGACGGGGGGCGGGAACGCGAGCGGGGAGGGCTGGGTAGACTGGCGCGGGCACAGGAGGCGTCCATGCGGCAGGAGCCGATCCCGGTGGTGGTCACCTTCCCGCTGACCGAGCAAACGCGGGCGACGATCGAGGGGGCCTCACCCCTCGTGCGGGTCATCGAGTACCCGTCGCGGCAGATCCAGCCCGGCACCGTGGGGCCGCCACCGACAGAGGAACAGCGGGCGGCGCTGGCGCAGGCGGAGGTGCTGTTCGGCTCCCACCTGGACCCGATCGCGGTGCACGATTCAGCCCCGAACCTGCAGTGGTTCCAGGTGCTGACAGCCGGGCTCGACGAGCTGATCGAGCAGGGCATCCTCACGCGCGACTTCGCCATCACGACGATGAGCGGGGTGGGGGCGGTGCCCATCGCGGAGTACTGCATGGGCGTGATGGTGATGCTGGAGAAGGACCTGCACGAAACGATGCGGGACCAGGTAGAGCACCGCTGGAACTTCCACTTCGCGGGACAGCTGAAGGGCCAGACGTGCGGGATCGTGGGGCTGGGGGCGATCGGGCGGGAGCTGGCGAAGCGGGCGCGCGCCTTCGGGATGCGCGTGGTGGCGACCCGCCGCAGCGCGCAGCCGGGCGACTCCGACCCGGACGTGGACGAGCTGCTGCCATCGAGCGAGTTGCACCGGCTGCTGGCCGATTCCGATTACGTCAACATCTGCGTGCCGCTGACGGGCGAGACGGACGGGATGATCGGGGCGGCGGAGATCGCGGCGATGAAGCCGACGGCGTCGATCGTGAACATCGCGCGGGCCTCGGTGATCGACGAGGGGGCGCTGCTGGAGGCGCTCCGCGGAGGAGGCATCGCGGGGGCAGCGCTCGACGTGCACGACCCCGAGCCTCTGCCGGCGGACAGTCCCTTCTGGGATCTGCCCAACGTGATCGTGACGCCCCACCGCTCGGGCGCGATGCACGGCTATTTCGACCGCGCGGCGGAGTTCTTCGCCGAGAACCTGGGCCGGTACGCGAAGGGCGAGCCGCTCGCGAACGTGGTCGGGCGCGACCGCGGCTACTGAGCCCGCATCAGGTGACGGCGGCGGCGTTGCGCTCGCGCGCCCAGGCGTGGGCCTCCTCGGAGGCGACCCACTGGATGGCGTTCGAGAGCAGCCGGCGGTAGTTCGGGTTGTTGTACGAGGTGGGCACGTCGCCCGGCTGGATGTAGACGATCGGGCTGTTGTAGTGGTTCTTCGCCCACGCGACCATGTTGCTCGTCGGGGGGTGGGTCCAGTCGCCGCGCTCGTACATGCGGCGCTCGTGGACGACGAGGGCGGGCGAGAAGAAGTTCTTGTAGGTGAAGTCGAAGTCGCTGCGCAGGAGCGGGACGACGTTGTCCTCGAAGTAGGGGGCGAGGTAGAGCTCGTCCTGGAGCTCGAACTCCGGGTCGAGGCCCTCGACGACGGGGTGGTCGGGCTCGACGACGGAGACGGTGTGGTTGACGGCGAGGAGGTAGCCAGAATCGGGCCACTGCTGGCCGCGCAGCTCGCCGGGGTCGTAGAAGAAGCGTCCGCCGGCCATCTCCGCGTACTCCTCCCAGTCGGGCCAGGAGCAGATGTTGTGGTGGATCATGACGAGCCCCTTGCCCTGCTCGAGGAGGGCGCGGTAGCCGTCCTTGAGGGACTGGGGCGGATCGCCCGTGCCGATGCCGCGACCGGGCATGCTGTAGTCGACGATGACGTCGTAAGGCGCGGCGTTGACGGGATCGAAGAAGATCTGGGCGGCGGGCTGCTCGACGTGGGTCCAGGCGGAGATGGCGCCGTCCTGCTGGAACGAATCGAACATGGAGAAGAAGGGGTCGCGCTGGAAGGGGTGGCCCTTCGTGGCAAGGAGGACGTTGGGAGCGGTCATGACAGCCTCCGATACTTCGCGGGGCCAGTGTGCCCCCGCCGGGGAAGCATCGCAACGGGTACGGGGAGGCTGGGTATCCTGTGCCCGCCGCGCCGATGACAGCGCGGCGGGAGGCAGGGCATGACGGCAAAGCGGGTACTGATCGCGGGGGCTTCCGGGCTGGTGGGGTACGCGGCCGTGCGGCACTTCGCGACGCTGCCGGGGTGGGAGGCGGTCGGGGTCTCGCGACGGGTGCCGGCTGGACTGCCTGAGGAGGCGGAGCTGCTCTCGGTGGACCTGCTGGACGAGGCGCAATGCGAGCGCGTCTTCGGGGCGATGACGGGCGTGACGCACCTCGTGTACGCGGCCCTGCAGGAGATCCCGGGGCTGATGCCGGGCTGGATCGACCCGGAGGTGATCGAGCGGAACGCGCGCATGCTGCGGAACATGTTCGAGCCCCTCTCGCGGGCGGCTGCGGGGCTGGAGCACGTCTCGCTGCTGCACGGCACGAAGGCGTACGGGCTGCACCACCCGAGCGTGGGCGTGGCCGGGGTGAAAGTGCCCCTGCGGGAGCGAGAGCCGCGGCGCGAGCACCCCAACTTCTACTTCGAGCAGGAGGACTACCTGCGGGAGCGGCAGGCGGAGGGCGACTGGCAGCTCACGGTCTGGCGCCCCACGGTGATCTACGGGGACGCACCGGGGAACAACATGAACCCCATCCCCGTTATCGGGGCGTATGCGGCGCTGCTGCGGGAGGAGGGCCGGCCGCTCGACTTCCCCGGGCGCCCGGGGGCGCCGACGCTGCGGGAGGCGGTCGACGCGGACCTGGTGGCGCACGCGCTCGCATGGGCGACAGAGGAGCCGCGGGCGTGGGGCGGAACGTTCAACCTGACGAACGGCGACGTGTTCATGTGGGAGCACGTGTGGCCGGCGATCGCGGAGGCGCTGGGGATGGAGGCGGGGGAGGCGCACCCGGCCTCGCTGCAGGAGGAGCTGCCGAAGCAGCAGGACACGTGGGCGGAGCTGGTCGAGCGGCACGAGCTGACGGCTTCACCCGACCTGGTGGAGTTCTGCGGGCACAACTCGCTCGTCTATGCGGACACGGTGCTCGGGGCGCCCAACCGCCCGCCGCTGCCGATGCTGAACAGCACGATCGCAGTACGGCAGGCGGGGTTCGCCGAGTGCATGGACACGGAGGACATGTTCCGCAAGTGGTTCGCACGCCTGCAGGAGACGGGGGCGATCCCGCCTGGCTACACCCCGGGGGACTCGCGCTTCTACTTGAAGCGGTAGGTGATCCGGCCCTTGGAGAGGTCGTACGGCGAGAGCTCGACGAGCACGCGGTCGCCGAGCAGCACCTTGATGCGGTAGCGGCGGACGCGACCGCTCACATGGGCGAGCACCTCGTGCCCGTTAGCCAGCTCGACGCGGAAGACGGCGTTCGGGAGCGCCTGGGTGACGAGCCCTTCTACTTCAATTGATTCTTGCTTTGCCACGGCCCAACGGTACCAGACAGCGCCCGCTGGCGCTCAACGGCGCCCTAGACGGGAATCCAGTGGAGGGTGCCGTCGCGCTTCACCTTGGAGAGCTGGCCCTGCTGGAAGAGGTGCTCGAGGTGGGAGAGCGTCTCGCCCACAGCGGCGCGCTGTACGAAGGGCTCGAATTCATCGAGGGTGCCGGTGGCCCACTGGACGCGGCCGGCGACGTCCCAGGCGGTGGCGCCGGCATCGACGCAGCGCATCATCTCGTCGAGGCGCTCGTTGTGGTGGACGCGGATCTCGTCGACGCGGCGCTTGAGCTCCTTGATGTCGAACTCGTGCGCGGGGAGGACATGGTCGACATCGAGCTCGGCGACGATATCGAGGGAGCGGATGTAGTCGCCGAGCGGGTCGCCGGAGGTCTGGGAGTGCATCGAGACGTTGGGGGTGATGGTGGGGAGGATGTGGTCGCCGCTGAAGAGGATCTTGCGGTTGGGCTCGTAGAGGCAGATGTGGCCGGGGGCGTGGCCGGGGGTCCAGACGACCTCCAGGTGGAAGTCGCCGGCGCTGAGGGTCTCGCCGCCGTGAACCTTGTAGTCGGGGGCGGCGGGCTGAACCTTGTCGAGCATGTCCATGGAGCCGCGGGACATCTCGGGGGCCTTCATCTCGGGCACGCCGTGCTCGCCCATGTAGCGCTGCATCTCATCGGTGAGGCCGCGGGGGGCGAAGTAGCGGGAGGCGATGAAGTCGGCCTCGCGCTCGTGCATGATGACCTCGCAGTCGGAGACCTGCTTCAGGCGTCCGGACATGCCGTAGTGGTCGGGGTGGACGTGGGTGATGACGAGCTGCGTGATCTCGGAGGGGTGGCTGCCGAATTCGCCCATGCCCTCCTCGAGGGCTGCGTAGGCGGCGTCGGTGTTCCAGCCGCAGTCAACGAGCATGACCTCGGAGCCCTGCTTGATCAGGTAGGGCATGACGTAGGGCAGCCCCTTGATGACGCGGGGGTTGCGCTCGAGCTCGCCGCGGAGCCGCTTCGCCTCCTCGTACTCGTACTGGGGGAAGGGCGTGAGAAGCTGGTAGACGCCTTCGAGAATCTGCATGGGCACTCCTGGGGGGTGCGGCGGGCGGGGTCGCCCTGCGCGAGCGGCGATCGTACGGGGCCTCCCGCGCAGACGCCACGCCGGGGTAAGCTGGCGCGCCAGAGCCACGAGAGAGAGCCATCGCATGGCGCTGCCAATCCCCGAACGCCTGGATGACCTGACGCCTGCATGGCTGACGGACGCCCTGCGAGAATCGGGCGAGTTGATGCCCGGGACGGCGGTGACCTCGGCGGAGCGCGAGATCCTGGGCGAGGGGGCGGGGTTCCTTGGCGACATCGCGCGGCTGTCGCTGTCGTACGCGGGCGGGGAGGGGCCGGCGACGGTGATCGCGAAGCTGCCGAAGCTGTCCAATCGCGCCATGGGGGAGCTGCTGGGGGCCTACGAGCGCGAAAGCTGTTTCTACGACGAGCTGGCCGGGGACCTGCCCCTGGCGACGCCGCGGATGTACTACGGCGACTTCGACCGGGACGTCGCGTCGGAGCGCCAGGAGTTCGCGCTGAAACTGGCCGACCGCACTCCTCGCTTCCTTTCCGGGCGCATGACGCAGCTGGGGTTGTGGGTCTCGGGGCGCAAGAAGCGGCGGTACATCCTCCTGCTGGAAGACATCGGGGACGCGGAGCTGGGCGACCAGCTCACGGGCATCCCGCCGGAGCGGTGCGCGACGGTGCTGGCCTCGATAGCGCGCATGCACGCCAGGTTCTGGAACAGTCCGGCGCTGGAGAACCGCTTCTGGCTGATCCCCCTGAGCATCGACGCGCGCATCCGCAACGGGCTGTTCAAGGACTCGCAGGCGGTCTTCCGGGAGCGGTTCGCGCACCTCATTGATGACGGCTTCGCGCGGGCGCTCGACTGGGCGAGGGAGCACGGTGAGGCAGCGGCCAGGCAGTTGGACCGGGGAGCGCCGGTCACGATGGCGCACTGCGACCTGCGGCTGGACAACGTGGCCTTCCGCGACGGCGAGCCGATCGTGTTTGACTGGCAGCTCGTGCGGCGCGGCCCGGCGGCCTACGACGTGGCCTACTTCCTCTCGGGGGCGTGCCCGGACCTGGCGAGCGAGGACGAAGCGGCGTTGCTGCGGGGCTACCTGGCGGAGCTGGAAGGACTCGGCGTGCGCGACTATTCGTTCGAGGCGCTCGAACGGGACTACCACCTCGGGCTGCTGACGGCGATGCAGACGCTGACGGCCACGGACATGATGGACATGGGCGAAGGCCGGGGGGTGCGCTTGATGGAAGCGTGGTACGAGCGCCTCGGCGCACGCGTGCGGGACATCGACCTGGACGAGCTCCTGACAGCGGGAAACGGGTAGGGTGGAGGGCATGGACCAGTTCATCCCGGAGCGGATCGAGGACCTGACGGCGGAGTGGCTCACCGGAGTCCTGCGGGAGGGCGGCCACCTCCCGGCGGGGGGCGCGGTGACGGCGGTGGAGCGGGAGGTGCTGGGCGAGGGCGAGGGGTTCATGGGCGACATCGTGCGGCTGCGGCTGTCGTACGAGGGCGGGGAGGGGCCCGCCTCGGTGGTGGCGAAGATGCCGCGGCTGGAGAACCGCGCGTTCGGGGAGCTGGTCGGGGTGTACGAG
This sequence comes from uncultured Anaerolineaceae bacterium, assembly GCA_964389725.1. Lineage (GTDB taxonomy): Bacteria > Chloroflexota > Dehalococcoidia > Tepidiformales > Tepidiformaceae > UBA2991. The sequence continues at coordinate 19,719 of CAYMDV010000004.1, read as the reverse complement.
CGGGAGAGCTGTTTCTACGAGGAACTGACGGGCCACGTGCCAGTCGAGGTGCCCCGCGTCTACTACAGCGACTTCGATCGGCACGCCGTTTCCGACCGCCAGAAGAGGGCCATGTCGCTGGCGAACCGCATTCCCCAGCGACTCATGCCGCGGGCGACGAAGGTGGCCCTGTGGTCGGCGGGTCGGAGGAAGCGGCGCTACCTGCTGCTGCTGGAGGACCTGGGCGACGCGCAGTCGGGGGATCAGCTGGCGGGCACGGACGTGGAACGCTGCGCGGAGGTGTTGCGGTGGTCCGCGAGGTTTCATGCGGCCCTGTGGGAGAGCCCGGAGCTGGAGAATCGCTACTGGCTCGTGCCGCTAGCCGGCGACTCGCGCGTGCGACAGAGCCTGTTCCTGGAGATGCGGGGCGAGTTCCGGGAGCGCCACCCCGATCTGTTCAGCGACGAGGAGGCCGAACGGCTGATCGAATGGGTGAGCGAGCATGGGGTGGAGGTGATCGAAAGGATGCAGGGGGAGGCGCCGGAGACCCTCGTACACGGCGACCTGCGGCTGGACAATCTCGTGTTTCGCGACGGGGAACCGGTCTTCTTCGACTGGCAGGCGATCCGGCGGGGGCCGGCGGCGTACGACGTGGCCTGGTTCCTCTCAGGGGCGAGCGAGGATCTGACGCCGGCGGATGAGCAGGAGTTGCTTCGCACCTACCACGCCGCGCTGGAAGAGCACGGCGTGCGCGGCTACCCGTTCGAGGCGTTCGCGCGGCACTACCAGCTCGGGCTGCTAACGACCGTGCAGACGCTCGGCCTGCTGACGATCCTGGACATTGGCGTAGGCGAGAACCGGGGGGCGGAAATGGCGCGGGCGTGGGTCAGGCGGCTGCGGGCGCGCCTGCAGACGATCGACCTGGACCGCGTGCTCGATCCCTGACGGGTCTCGCTACAGGGGCCAGCGCTGGCTGGCCTCGTAGGCGTGGTGGATGGGGTGGTGGATCCAGATCTGGGCGACGAGCTCGGCCTTGGGCATGCGGTAATCGCCGAGCGTGACGACGGTCGCGAGGTCGTCTTCGTCCAGCGTCTCGACGAAGGCGGCGGAGGTCTCGGACCCCTCAAGGATCATCGAGCCCAGCTCCTCGCGGGAGACGCTGGCCATGCGCTCGATCGTCTGGGCGTTCCCGGCGGCGGCGTCGTCGTTGCTGAACGACTCGAAGGCGCCGCTGCTGAGGCCCCCGTAGAACCCCTCGAGAGCGCCGGCGCCGGCTGCGATGTGCCGGAAGGCCTCGGCGGTGGTCCACTCCTGGGCGAGCTGGCGGTCGAAGTCGGGGACGTGCTCGAGGGCGGCGACGGCGCGCCGTCCGGCGAAGCGGATGCCCTCGGCGAGTTCCTGCTTGCTGATGGTCATGGTGGTTCCTCCTGCGTGGTGCTGGTTCTGCTATTCGCCGCGATGGACGACAGCGATCGAGCCGGGCACGTGCCCGCCGTTGATGGCGATGGTCTGGCCGGTGATCCAGGAGCCGGCTTCGGAGGCGAGGTAGACAACCCCGGCGCCGATATCGCTGGGCCTGCCCATGCGGCCGGTGGGAAGGCGGTTGCCGTAGGCCTCCTGCTCCTCCTCGGTCATGGGGAACATGGCGGCGAACTGCTCGGTGAAGATGGGCCCGGGGGCGATGCCGTTGACGCGGATGCGGCGCTCGGCGAGCTCGCGGGAGAGGGTCATGGTCATGTTCACGACGCCGGCCTTGGCGGCGCCGTAGACGCCCGTGTGGGGGGCGGCGTTGAGGGCGGCCCCGGAGACGATGTTGACGATGCTGGACCCGTCGGGCATGTGGGGGAGGGCGGCCCGGATGCCCAGGAAGGCGGAGGTGAGGTTGAACTCGATCATCTCGTCCCAGTACTCGTCGGAGGTCTCGGCGAGGTCGCGCACGGCGCGGTCCTGGCTGCCACCGGCGTTGTTCACCCAGCAGGTGATCTTGCCGAACTTCTCGACGCTGGCCTCGACGAGCCGGTTGATGGCGGCACGGTCGAGCACGTCGGTGGGGACGGCGAGGCCACGGGCGCCACGCGCCTCGACACCCTCGACGACGCGGGCGAGGTCGCCCTCGCGGCGGGCGGCGACGACGACATCAGCGCCGGCATCGGCCATGGCGAAGGCGATGCCCTCGCCGATCCCGCGGCCGCCGCCGGTGATCACGCCAACCTGGCCGTCCATCCGGAAGTCATCCATCACGCTCATATCGCACCTCCGCGGGAAGGGTACGGGGCGGGAGCGCCACGCGCGATTCCGGGCCGGTCAGGCGTCGCGCTCGGCGAGGCGGCGGCGCTGGGTGTCCTCGCGATCGGCGAGGCCCTCGGCGCTCATCCCGAAGATGTCGGGCGGGGACCAGCCGTTGAGGCCGGCGTAGGTATCGATCTGGCTGCGGTGATGGACCTCGTGCTCGACGAGCATCATGAGGACGCGCCAGCCCGCGAGCGTGCCCTCACCCTCGATGAGGGGCACACGGCGCTGGAGCCATTCCTCGGGCGTGTCCTGGAGGCGTGCCTGGAGGGCGGCGGCGCTCTCCTCGAGGGCGGGCGCCCAGGAGTCGGGGGAGGAGGTGTCGGGTGGAGTCGGCATGATCCAGCCCTCGTCGTGGTAGACGCCCACGAAGAAGCCGCGCGAGCGGGCGATGTGGGCGACGAGCTCGGGGATGTCCCAGGCGGCCTCGCCCTCGCCCGCGGGGGGCTTCCAGGTGGCGGCCTCGAGGGGCAGGGCGGCGAGGTCGCGGAGGGCGCGTCGGTGGACGCCATCGAAGTAGCGGAGAAAGCCGGCGATTGAGTCGATCATGCGGAACCTGCCGTGGCATCGAAGATGGTGGTGTGGCGCATGCGCGCGACATCGTGACCGTCGGGGCCGCGCACGAGGCAGTCGAACTCGACGATGGGGCGGCCCCTGCGCTCGTAGACGGTGGCGCAGCGGGCCCCCGCGACGACCTCCCCGCCGGCCGGGGCGGGCGCGAGGAATTCGACCTCGCTGCGGGTGTGGATGGAGCTCGTGATGGCGAAGTTGTGGCGCATGACGGCCTCGGCGCGGGCCACGAGCCAGGCGGGGTGGAGGCGAGGGGCAGCGCCGGCGAAGCGGGGGTCATCGGAGCGGTGGCTGCGCTGCAGGTACGCGCGCAGCGTCTCGGGGGAGGCATCGACGGCCATGGGAGTCCAATCGGCGCCGGCGAGGGCGGGGTCGAGGCGCAGCTCGGGCTGGGGGTCGGGGGAGGGGGCGGGGTCCATGCGGGCGGGCGGCTCGAAGCCTGCGAGGGCGTCGTTCGCCCCGAGCCCCACCTCTCCGACAACGCAGTCGACGCCTTCAGGGTTGGTCATCCGGAGGGCGAAGGCCTGACCAGCATCGTCCGGGGCGAGGGTGATGCGAACCTCGTCGCCGGGGTAGACCGGCTGGCGGAAGCGGAAGCGGGCCCAGCCGCGATCGAGCCAGCCATCGCCGAGGGTTTCGAGGATGGCGGGCACGGACCAGCCCCAGACGGTCGCGCCGGCGACGAGCGGTCCGGCGAAGCCGAGCTCGCGGGCGAACTCGGTGCTGTGGACGGGGTTTGCCATGGTGGCGGGGTCGTCGTCGTGATCGAGGAAGGCGACGATGCGCCACTCGCGCGTGCCCGCAGCCGTCATCAGGAGGCCTCCCGGCGTGAAGGGTAGCCGACCAGCGGCGTTGCGACTCTGACCCTAAGGCCGCTCGCCGCTATTGTTCACCCGGTTGCCTAGATTAGATCTCCTCGCTGCGCAGCACGGGCTCCCGGCGCCGCCCACCCTTTCCAGGCCCGGACAGCACCGGAAGCCCCTCCCACCGGCTCCGCCACCCCTGCAGCCCTACCTGCCGGGGCTCGATGGCTTGCGCGCGCTGGCGGTGATCGCAGTCGTGATCTTTCACTCGACGCTGGGACTGGCCCCCGGCGGGTTCCTGGGCGTCGAGGTCTTCTTCGTCATCAGCGGCTACATCATCACGCGGATGCTGCTGGCGGAGCGGGAGCGCAGCGGGCGGATCGCGCTGCTGAGCTTCTGGGGGCGGCGGGCGCGGCGGCTGCTGCCGGCGCTCTTTCTGCTGCTGCTGGGAGTGGCCGGCTACACCCTCGCCTTCGCACCGGAGGAGGCGGCGGGGTTGCGGCGCGAGATCGGGGCCGCGGTCGCGTACGTCACGAACTGGGACCTGATCGTCGCGGGGGAGTCGTACTTCGACTCGTGGGAACGGCCCTCGCTCCTGCGGCACCTGTGGTCACTGGCCGTCGAGGAGCAGTTCTACGTCGTCTGGCCGCTGCTGGTGGCAGGCGGGCTGTGGCTGCTGCCGAAGCGGGGCCTGCTCCTGCTGGTGGTGGCGGGGGCGGCCGCCTCGGCCATCGCGATGGCGGCGCTGTTCGAGCCGGGAAGCGCCGTCACGCGCATCTACTACGGGACCGACACGCGCGCCTCGGGGCTGCTGATCGGCTCGGCGCTGGCGTTTGTGTGGGCAGCGCGGCAGAGCACGGGAGGGGACGGACTTCGGGGTCTGGCGGGCGTCGCGCTCCTGACCCTGGCGGGGCTGGCGGGGCTTGTGGCGCTTGTGGGGTTCACGCTGCTAACGGACGGCGACTCGCCGTTCCTGTACGAGGGCGGCTTCGCGCTGGTGGGGGTGGCGACGGCGGCGCTGATCGTGGGGGCAACACACGAACGCTCGCCGCTCGCGCGGGCGCTGGGGGCGCCCGTCCTGCGCTGGATAGGCGTGCGTTCCTACGGAATCTACCTGTGGCACTGGCCCGTGATGGCGCTGACGCGCCCCGGTATCGACGTGCCGTTCGACGGGTGGGCGCTGTTCGGGACGCAGGTCGCGGTCACGGTGGCGCTGGCGGAGCTGTCGTACCGATTCGTGGAGGCGCCAATCCGGGAGGGGGCACTGGGCCGGCTCTGGCAGGGGCTCAGGGAAGGCCTCGTCTCGCCGGAGTGGCGGCGGGGAGCCGCGGTGGCCTTCGCGGGCATGGCGGGCGCGGCCGGACTGGCGGTATTCGTGGTGTTCCTGGTTCTCGCACAGACGCCCGCGCAGCCTCCTTCCTTCGAACTGGAGAGCGTGCGACTGGTCAACGTGGGCGGCGAGGCGGAGACGGTGACCAGCCCCGGCGAAGGGACGCTGATCGCGCCCGGCCCGGACGCGAGACCCGATCCGGTTGTGGAGACCGCGCCAGCACAGCCGCCGGCGGTGGACTCGCAGGCCAGGCTGGCGAGAGCGGTTCACGAAGCGCGGCAGATCGTGGAAGCGGAGCAGGCCGCCTCGCTGGCGGCGCTGCAAACGACGTTCTCGCGGGGGCTGGCGCCGCCGGCGCGCGAGGGGCCAGCGGGACCCGTGCGGGTCACGGCGATCGGGGACTCCGTGATGCTGGGGGCAGCGCGGGAACTCGCACAGGCGGTATCCGGCATCGATCTCGACGCGGAGCTGGGGCGGCAGGTGTGGCAGGTCATCGCCATGCTGGAGGAGCGAAAGGAGAGCGGGCAGCTCGGGGAGATCGTGCTCCTCCACGTCGGCAACAACGGCGCCTTCAGCGAGGAGGAGTTCCACCGGATCATGGAAGTGGTCGGGGAGGAGCGGCGCGTGGTGTTCCTGACGCTGAAGGTGGAACGCTCGTGGGAGGATGGGAACAACAGGGTCATCAGCGAGGGCGTGCGGCAGTATCCGCAGGCGCTGCTGGTTGACTGGCGGGAGGCGATCGGGGAGCGTCCGGAACTGCTGTGGACAGACGGCACGCACCTTCGGCCCGAGGGGGCCAACTTTTACGTCGAGCTGCTGGCGCCGTACCTGCGCTCGTAGCGCCACACCAAGGGGAGCACACGCGATGGAGTACCGGAGGATGGGACGCACGGGCCTGCGCGTCTCGACGATCTGCCTGGGGACGATGACGTTCGGGTTCCAGACGGAGGAGCAGGCGGCGCTGCGGATCATGGACGCCGCCTGGGACGCAGGGGTCAACTTCCTCGACAGCTCGGATGTCTACCCACTGGGGAGCGAGACGACGGGCACGACCGAGGAGATCGTGGGGACGTGGCTCGCGCGGATGCCCCGCGACCGCGTGGTGCTGGCGACGAAGTGCCGGGGCGCGACCGGTCCGGGCCCGAACGACGTCGGACTCTCACGGCAGCACATCCTGAGCGCCGTGGATGCGAGCCTGAAGCGGCTGGGGACGGACTACATCGACCTGTACCAGACGCACTTCCCCGACCCGGACACGCCCATCGACGAGACGCTGCGGGCGCTGGACGACCTCGTGCGATCGGGGAAGGTGCGCTACATCGGATGCTCCAACTACCAGGCCTGGGAGCTGGCGCGGGCGCTGGGCACCAGCGAGCAGCTTGGAATCGCGCGGTACGACTGCGACCAGCCCCGCTACAACATCCTCTACCGCGAGATCGAGAACGAGCTGCTGCCCCTCTGCCGGGCGGAGGGGGTGGGCATCATCGCCTACAACCCGCTGGCGGGCGGGATGCTGACAGGGAAGTACGCGGGCACCGAGGACCTGCGCGATCAGACGCGCTTCACGCTGGGCAGCGCGGGGCCGCGCTACCGCGCTCGCTACTGGGACGAGGCGCAGTTCCGCGAGGTTGAGCGGCTGGGGACGTACTTCGCCGAGCGCGATACCTCGCTGACGCACGCCGCCATCGCGTGGGTGATCGCGCAGGAGGGGATCACCTCGGCGATCGTGGGGGCCAGCCGCCCGGAGCAGATCGAGGAGTCGGTCGGCGGAGCGGACCTCACGTTGACCGAGGACGACTTCGCCTTCTGCGACGACGCCTGGTTCAACCTTCCCCGGATCCGCGACCGGGCGGTGGCGCTGCGGTAGCGCTCAGGCGAGCCTGGCGCGGGCGGCTCGGAGACGGTCGAGGGCCTCGTCGCGACCGAGCAGGGCGACGGAGTCGAACAGGGGGATGCCTCGCGGCGCCCCCATGATGGCGACGTAGAGCACCGAGACGAACTTCCGCAGCTTCAGCTCGAGGGTGTCCTGGAGGGAGCGGAGGGCGGCCTCGACGGCCTCGGGCGCCCAGGCTTCGGGGGCGACGCCCTCGAGGGCGTCGATGGCGGCGTCGAGCGTGCGGCCGGCAAGCTCCGTGTCGCCGCCGATGCGTTCGGTGAGGAGCTCAGCCTCGTAGCCGGGCAGGGCGAACATGAAGCGCACGAGCCCGGCGACCTCGTCGAGGCGGGTGACGCGCTCCTGGAGGAGGGGGGCGACGGCGGTCACGAGGTCGGAGTCGAGGGGGCGCGGGATGTCTGTGGGGAGGTCGCGGTCGAGCCACTGGGCGACGTGCTCGCGCCAGTCGGCGGGGGCGAGGGCGCGGATGTAGTGCCCGTTGAGGGCGTCGAGCCGCTCGACATCGAAGAAGGCGGGGTTGGGGACGACGCGATCGAGCGTGAAGACGCGGGCGAACTCCTCGGCGGCGATGTGGGTGGTGTGGTCATCGAGGGACCAGCCGAGGAAGGCGAGGAAGTTGAGCATCGCCTCGGGCAGGTAGCCGCGGTCGCGGTAGTTGAGGGCGGCGACGTCGCCCTCGCGCTTGGAGAGCTTGCGCCCCTTGCTATCGACGAGGACGGGGAGGTGGGCGAAGTGGGGGGCGGGCCAGCCCATCGCCTCGTAGAGCTGGAGGTGCCTGGGGCCGCTCGCGAGCCACTCCTCGGCGCGCACGACGTGCGTGATCTCCATGTCGTGGTCGTCCACGAGCATGGCCAGGTGGTAAGTGGGGAAGCCATCGGACTTGAGGATGACGAAGTCGTCCTGGAGCGAGTTCTGGAAGGTGACGTCGCCGCGGATGAGGTCGGGGAAGGTCGTGACGCCGGTACGGTCCATGCGGAAGCGCAGGACGGAGGGCTCGCTGCGGGTGCGCTCCTCGGCCTCCTCGGGGGAGACCTGGCGGCAGCGGCCGTCGTAGCCGGGGGCGAGGCCGTCCTTCTGCTGGTCCTTGCGGAGCTGGGCGAGGCGCTCGGAGGTGCAGAAGCAGCGGTAGGCGCGGCCGCGGGCCTGGAGCTCGGTGGCGACGGCGTGGTACTTCTCGAGGCGTTCGGACTGGACGTAGGGACCGTGCGGGCCGCCCACCTCTGGGCCCTCGTCCCACTCGATGCCGAGCCAGCGCAGGCCCGCGCAGATGTTCTCGACGGAACCCTCGACGTAGCGGCTCTGGTCGGTGTCCTCGATGCGGAGGATGAGCTCCCCGCCATTGGCCTTCACGAAGGCCCACTGGAAGAGGGCCGTGCGCAGGCCGCCGACGTGCAGCTCGCCGGTGGGGCTGGGGGCGAAGCGGGTGCGGACGGGAGCGCTCATGCGACCTCCTCGGTGCGGGCGGGGGAGACGGCTTCGGCGTAGGGCGCGGCCTCGGCGGCGAAGCCGGCGTCATCGATGGCGGCGAGCATGTCGCCGGGGAGGGGCGCGGTGACGGTCAGCTCGCCGCCACGGGGGTGGGGAACAGCCAGTCGCCAGGCGTGGAGGAAGTGGCGGGGGCCGGGGCCGCGCCCGTACAGCTCATCGCCGGCCACGGAGGCGCCGATGGCGGCGAGGTGGACGCGGATCTGGTGGGTGCGGCCGGTGAGGGGCTTCACGAGGAGGAGGGAGCGCTCGCGGGCGGAGGCGAGCACCTCGTACTCGGTGCGGGCCTCGCGGCCCTGGGCGGTAACGGCCATGCGGCGGCGATCGGCGTGGCTGCGGGCGATGTCGGCGTCGATGACGGCCCGCTCACGCTGGGGGATACCGTCACAGAGGGCGAGGTACTGCTTCTGCGTCTCGCGCGCCTCGAAGGCTGCACTGAGCGCGGTCTGGGCGGCGGGCGTCTTCGCCAGCAGGAGGAGGCCGCTGGTGTACTTGTCGAGGCGGTGCACGATGCCCGGCCGCTCGATGTCGAACGCACCGGCCTCGTCCGGGTAGTGCTCGACGAACCAGGCGGCGACGCTCGGAGCGCCGGGCTCAGCGGGGGCGTCGTGGACGAGCAGGCCGGCGGGCTTGTCGATGGCGAGGAGGTCGGCGTCCTCGTGGAGGACGGGCAGGGTGAGGCCGGTGGGGACAGCCTGGCGGGGGGTGTCGGGGAGGGTGACGGCGACCTGCGCGCCTCGTGCGACATGGGTCGACTTGCGTGCGGGGGCGCCATCGACGAGGACGCGCTCGTTGGCGATGAGGCGCTGCACGCGGGCGCGGCTGAGGTCGGGGAAGGCGGCAGCGAGCACAGCGTCGAGCCGCCCTTCCTCGGTCACGAGGAGTTGTCGCTGCCTTCCCGGCCGGTCTGCGTCTGCGTCAGGAGCGCCCATACGAGGATGACGACTCCGATCGTAATGGCGGAATCGGCGACGTTGAAGGAGGGCCACTCGGGGAACTTGATGAAGTCGGTCACCTCGCCATCGCCAACCCGGTCGACGAGGTTGCCGATGGCGCCGCCGAGCATGAGGGAGAGTCCCACCCGGACGAGCGGGCTCGCGATGCCGGGGTTGAACAGGTACAGCAGGATGAGGGCGATGCCCACGACCGCGGCGACGATGAGCAGCGGTCCCGCCCCTTCGAGGATGCCGAAGGCGGCGCCGGTGTTGCTGTAGTGCACGATGCGCACGTTCCAGTCGGGGTCGGGCCAGGCGTCGCCACGGTCGAGCCGGGTCCGGATGATCCACTTGGTCACAAGGTCGCCGGCGATGATGGCGGCGGCCAGGGCGAGGAAGCCGAAGTCGGCGCGGCTCAGGCGGGGGAGGGCGAGGCGGGGCACGCGATCATGATAGGGGGAGGGTGCGCACCGCTCCCGTGGGATTCCGGGCGATGCCGGCGAAGCCACTGGCGGAACGGATGCACCTGCGGGGGTAGGGGCGGGCGTTTCCCCGCTCCGTTGACGCGCCTGCCCGGCGTGCCTACGCTGCGCGCGCTATGGCGAAGCACCTTGAAGGCAAGACAGCAATCGTGACGGGCGGGGCCGGGGGCATGGGCTCCTGGATCTGCCGCATCTTCGCGGAACAGGGCGCCAGGGTCATCGTGGCCGATACGGGCGCCGACGTGGAGGGGCGGATGGGGATGGACCCCAGCCGCGTCAACGCCGTGGTCGACGAGATCACGGCGGCGGGAGGCGAGGCCGTGGCGGCCATCGGCGACGTCTCGGAGATGGACGTGGCGGAGGGGCTCGTGCGCACGGCGCTCGAGCGCTGGGGCAAGCTCGACATCCTCGTCTGCGCGCACGGCATCCTGCGCGAGCGGATGATCTTCAACATGACCGAGGAGGAGTGGGACGACTCGGTGAAGTCGCACCTGAAGGGGTGCTTCGCGCCGACGAAGTTCGCGGCCATCCACTGGCGGC
>CAYMDV010000004.1:0-9312 GCA_964389725.1 uncultured Anaerolineaceae bacterium | reverse complement strand
CGCGCCGACGAAGTTCGCGGCCATCCACTGGCGGCAGGAACGCCAGGGCGGGCGCCTCATCTACTTCACCTCGGGGGCGGGCCAACGCGGGGAGGCGGGGCAGCCGAACTACTCGGCGGCGCAGCAGGGGAAGGTCGGGCTGATGCTCTCCTCCGCGCAGGCGCTGAGCCGCTACGGCGTGACGGCAAACTGCATCGCGCCGGCCGCCTCGACACGCATGACCGACCGGGGCCGCAGCGTCGACCGCGAGGGCCCGGCGCCGAGTGAGTCAGCCGCGGGCACGCGGATGGATCCGAAGAACGTGGTGCCGGCGATCGTCTACCTGGCGTCGGACGAGGGCGGGGCGGTGACGGGGCGCGTGGTGGGGACCACGGGCCACGAGTTCACGGTGTGGCGCGAGCCGTTCCGGGACCAGACGATCTTCTCGCAGTCGCCCTTCTGGGACATCGATGAACTGTTCGAGCAGATGTCGCGCACGCTGGCGGTGCACGACCTGAAGCCGCCCGAGCCGGCATTCCCGTAGGAGGAGGCGAGACGATGGCGAAACACCTGGAAGGCAAAACCGCAATCGTGACCGGCGGGGCCGGCGGCATCGGCAGCTGGGTCTCGAAGCTGTACGCGGAGAACGGCGCGAAGGTGATCGTGGCGGACACGGGGGCGGACGTGGAGGGGCGGATGGGCCTCGACCCGACCCGCGTGAACGCGGTGGTCGACGAGATCACGGCGGCGGGCGGGGAGGCGATCGGGGCTGTGGGGGACGTGTCGGAGATGGAGGTGGCGGAGGGGCTCGTGCGGACGGCGCTCGAGCGCTGGGGGAAGCTCGACATCCTCTGCTGCGCCCACGGCATCCTGCGCGAGCGGATGATCTTCAACATGACCGAAGAGGAGTGGGACGGCTCGATCAAATCGCACCTGAAGGGGTGCTTCGCGCCGACGAAGTTCGCGGCCATCCACTGGCGGCAGGAACGCCAGGGCGGGCGCGTGATCTACTTCACCTCGGACGCGGGCATCCGGGGGAGCAGCGGGCAGCCGAACTACTCGGCGGCGCACGCCGGGAAGCTCGGCCTGATGCGCTCGAACGCGCGCGGGCTGAGCCGCTACGGCGTGACCAGCAACTGCATCGCACCGGGCGCCTCGACGCGCATGACCGACCGCGGGCTGGGTGTCGACAAGGACGGCGCCCCACCGAGCGAGTCGGCGGCGGGCACGGCACGCGATCCCAAGAACATCGCGCCTATCGCAGTCTGGCTGGCCTCGGATGCGGGCGCGGCGGCGAACGGGCGCATTTTCGGGGCGCGCGGGCACTCGATCACGCTCTACAGCGAGCCGGAGCGGGAGCGCCTGCTGCGCTTCGACGACCCGTTCATCGACATCGACGATCTGTTCGAGCTGTGGCCGCAGACGCTCGGCTCGGAGCCCCTCGAGAGGACGCAGGCTTGGACCTAGACGCGGGGCAGCTCGCCGACCGCCAGGCGATCGTCGAGATCATCGACCGCTACGCGACCTCGCTGGACGCGAAGGACTACGAGCGGTTTCGCACGTGCTTCAGCGAGGACGCCATCGTTCACTACGGCGAGCAGCTGGGGCGGGACGAAGCGACTGCGTACGCGGACTCGGTACTTTCGCAGTACGCGTTCACGCAGCACCTGCTGGGGAACTACGAGGTCATCCTCGACGGCGACCGGGCCTCGGCGCGGACGTACATGCACGCGAGCCACATTACGTCGGAGGGCGAAATCTGGGTCGTGGGCGGGACGTACGTAGACCGGCTCGAGCGGCGCGAGGGCGAGTGGAAGATCGTCGAGCGCTCGCTCGAGGCGAAGTGGTCGGAGCGCCGGCCGATCTCGGCGTAGCATTCGCACACCGAAGCAGAACACGAAAGGGAGAGTCATGGGCAAGGAAATCGACCTTCAGGGCAAGGTGGCGCTGGTCACCGGGAGCGGCCAGGGCATCGGCAAGGGCATCGCGACGGTGCTCGGCGAGTGCGGGGCGACGGTCGTCGTCTCCGACCTCAACCCCGACACGACGGCGGCCACGGCCGCGGAGCTGGGGGCAGCAGCGCTGCCGCTCGACGTGACCGACCAGGACGCGTTCAACGCGGCGGTCGACCAGGTCGTGGCGGACCACGGCAGCCTCGACATCCTCGTGAACAACGCGGGCGTCTACCGCGAGTACGGCGGCAACATCGCGGACATCACACCGGAGATGTGGCGCGTGCTCTGGTCGGTCAACGTCGACGGCGTGTTCTACGGCTGCCAGGCGGCGACGCGGGTGATGCTCGCGGCCGGCAACGGCGGGCGCATCGTCAATATCGCCTCGACGCAGGCGGTTTCGCCGGGCGTGGGCGTGACCTACGACGGCTCGAAGGCGGCGGTCCTGCAGATCACGCGGGCGCTGGCGCTGGAGCTGGGACGGACGGGCATCACGGTGAATGCGGTGGCGCCGGGCGCGACCTGGGTGAATCCGGGCGACCCGCCCCCGCTCGACCCGAACGCGACGGTGCAGATGACGGGCAACGGGCTCGCCGATGCGGTCGCGAGCCGCATCGCGCGCATCCCGCTGGGGCGCTGGGCGAAGCCGGAAGAGATCGGGAACGCGGTCGCGTTCGTCTCCTCGCCGCTGGCGGACTACATCAACGGCATCTACCTGAACGTCGACGGCGGCTGGCTGACGGAGTAGGAGAGCGCTCGCTTCGCTCGCTGAGGAGAGCGCCGCGCTGGCGCGCGGCTGAGGAGAGCGCTCGCGGCTGCGCCGCTTGCTGAGGAGAGCGGCGGCTTCGCCGCCTGAGTGGAGCGCATGCCCGCGTTGTGTCGATGCCGACCGAGTCGCAGTCCACTCAGCGAGCGAAGTGAGCGCTCTCCTCAGCGATGGCGCGGAGCGCCGAGCGCTCTTCTCAGGGCGGCGAGAGCCCGCCGCTCCACTCAGCCGCGCGCAGCGGGGTGCTCTCCTACGGCAGCCGAAGGAGGTGGTTGCCGCCCTCGACGGGGATGACCTGGCCGGTGATGTCGCTGAAGAGGTCGCTGGCGACGGCGAGGGTCACGTCGGCGCAGTCGTCGACGGTGGTGATGCGCTCGAGGGGGGTCTGCTCGATGAACGCCTTCGCGCCGGGTGAGTCCTCGGGGAGTTCGACACGGGCATCGTCGATGGGCGTGCCGCCGCCGTAGTTGTTCATGGCGGTGGGGACGAAGCCGGGAGCGACGGCGTTGACGCGGACCTGGTCCGGGCCGAACTCGCGGGCGGCGATCTTGGTAGCGAAGTTGATGGCGGCCTTGGCGGCGGAGTAGGGCGTGAGCCCGATGGGGATGGAGATGGCCGTGCTCGAGGTGATGTTGATGAGCGAGCCGCCGCCGCTGGCGGCCATGGCGTTGCCCATGTGCTTCATGAAGTAGATGAAGCCGAAGTACTGGATGTCGGCGACCTCGTGGAGCTCCTCCGGCATGATGTCCTTGATCAGGTTGAAGCGGACGATGCCGGCGGAGTTGACGGCGATGTCGAGGGTGCCCCACTTATCGATGGCGGCATCGGCGAGGGCCTTGAGGTCGTCGTAGTCGCGGCCGTCGCAGCGGATGGGGGTGGCGCCGATCTGGGAGGCGAGCTTCTCGAGGTTCTCCTGGCGGCGGGCGGCGATGATGAGCTCGGCGCCGTGCTCGGCGAAGCGCTCGGCGATGGCCCAGCCGATGCCGCTGGACGCCCCCAGGATGATCGCCTTCTTGCCGTCGAGAAGTCCCATGGTGAAGCTCCCTGCCCGAGCTGCGGGCCGTGGCGGGGAGTCTACCGGGGGGCGGGGGTACGGGATCTGCGCGAGGCACGAGAAAGCCGCGTCCCGCGGCGCCCGGGACGCGGCTCTCGTTGCCGGGGTTCCATGCGAGGGGTGTCCCGCCCGGAACCCCCTCGCGGCGCCACCGGCTGCTAGTGGGCGGCCCCTCCGATGCCAACAAAGGCGAGACTGGCGGGCGTGCCCCCGACCTCCCACTCGTCGACCGTCGAGAGGGTGTCGAGGCTCACGCGCTTGACGCTCCCGTTGGCCGGATCGGTGATGACGAGGTCGTGGCCGATGAAGATCATGGCGGGCGGCCTCTCCGCGCCCGGCTCGAGGAGGGCGGCCTTGGTGACGAATTCGCCGGTATCCCCTTCGAAGACGTGGAGGACGCCATCCGCGGTGAAGGCGTAGAAGTGCTCGCCGTGGGGTCCGAATGAGGCCGTGGAGGACTCGTCCATCACGCGGGTGAAGGCGCCCGTTGCGGGGTTCACCAGCCAGAGACCGTCCTGGCCCCAGCCCTCGGCGCTCCGGTAGGAGGCGGTGACGAAGAAGGTGCCGGCTTCGGCGTGGCCATAGACGGTGCCGACGCGAGCGTTCTCCTCCATTTCCTCGGGGTTCTGGATGAAGACGTGGCTGAAGGTATCGCCGTCCTGCTGGATGAGGAGGACGCCACCGATGCAGCCGAAGAGGGTGCCGGCGGTGTTGTGCGCCTCGCCGTGGAGGCCCGGGCAGGAACGGTTGCTGGCGTCGTAGACGACGTTGTCGGCAAGGTCGCGGACCTCGACGCCGACCGGGAGGCTGTCGTCCGAATTGTCGGGATAGTCGGGGTTCTTCGTGGTGACGAGGAACAGGTCGCCCTCGGCGGCGACGGCGGCGCCGTGCTGCGGTCCGGCATCAAGGACAACGGGCTGGTACGAGTCGTCGCCGCTCGCAAGGCCCTCCTTGTCGAAGAGGAAGACCAGGCCGCGGGCGTCGCTGAAGACGACGACCCACTCGTCGTTGGCGTTGTAGTGAATGGGGCGCTCCTCGGCGACATCGAGGAGGCTTGTGAGGGGGCCGACGACGAGGTCCTCGTGATCGTCGTGGGGGACGGTGTAGATGCCGCCGTCGAAGACGTGGATGCGGTCGTCGGCGTCCTCGGGGCCGCGGGCGACCACGAAGGCGAAACGGCCGCCAAACGCGCCGTAGACGCGGGCGCCGGGAGCAGCGACTTCGAAGGCGTCCTGCACGACCTCGTCCGAACGGAGGTCGATGACCGAGGCGAAGGGCGACTCAGCATCGGTGACGACGATGCGGCCCACCTCGGCTGACGCGACCATGTGGTCGTCGTCGTGGTCGTGCTCGTCCTCGTGGGCGTGGTCGTCCTCGTGGTCGTGGCCGTCCTCGTCCTCGTGGGCGTGCTCGTCCTCGTGCTCGTGGTCGTGCTCGTCCTCGTGCTCGTGGTCGTGCTCGTCCTCGTGGTCGTGCTCGTGGTCGTGCTCGTCCTCGTGGTCGTCCTCAACGACCTCACTGGTGGGGGCTTCGGTGGCGGGTGCCTCCGTGGCGGGTGCTTCGGTAGCGGGGGGTGGTGCGGAGTCGGAGTCGTCGCCACAGGCGATTATGAAGAAGGCGGCGGCCACGACTGCGGCCAGGACGATCGGGAACCTCACGGGACGAGAACCCTCCAGGGGGTAGTACAGATTTGCCGGCGCCTGTGGGGCACCGTCAGTTGAGACTCTATCCCAAATGATACCGAGTATCAATTCGGCCTCCGGCTCCCTCCGGCAAGCAGCTGGGGGATGGCAAGGGGTCAGGAGGCGTCGGGGTGAAAGATGGCCTCGATGGGGCGGCCGAAGAGGGTGGCGATGCGGAAGGCGAGGGGGAGGCTGGGGTCGTACTTGCCGGTCTCGATGGCGTTGATGGTCTGGCGGCTAACACCGAGCTCCTCGGAGAGGTCGGCCTGGGTCCAGCCACGCTCGGCACGGAGATCACGCAGGGTGTTCTTCACAGCCAGCGCTTCCTCGCCAGAAAGCCGCCGATGATCCAGAGCGTCGCCATGACGGGCCAGACGAACCACCAGTTGATGCGGGGCAGGCCCGCGGCATCGAGGAAGCCATAGGTGAAGGTGATGAGGGCGGTGCCGGCGAAGGCGAAGGCGAGTGACTCCAGGGCGATGCGCTGGTGGAGTTCGTCCATCCCTCGGTAGTACCGCACCGAAGCGAACACGAGGTAGGCCGCGGGAACCATGGGTAGTGGCGCGATAGCGAATCTCCACCAGGCGTCCGGGTTCGCATCGACAACGAGACCGGCCAGGGTGAGGAAGCCTCCATAGACGATGAGTACAGCTATGAACTCGAAGGTGTAACGCCGCCCGAGGGCACGCCGGTCCACTGGCACCCTGTCGTCCTTCATAGCCAGCGCTTCCTCGCGAGGAAGCCGCCGATGACCCAGAGCGTCGCCATGACGGGCCAGACGAACCACCAGTTGATGCGGGGCAGGCCCGCGGCATCGAGGAAGCCGTAGGTGAAGGTGATGAGGGCGGTGCCGGCGAAGGCGAAGGCGAACGCCTCGAGGGCGATGCGCTGGTGGAGTTCATCCATGCGCCGGTAGTAGTGCACGTAGCCCGCGATCGTGAGGGCCCAGGGGATCATGGGGAGGGGGGCGATGGCGTACCGCCAGGGCGCGTCCGGGTAGGTCTGGAGGACGGTGATGAAGGCAGCGAGGAGACCGGAGTAGACGATGAAGGCCACCCAGCCCCCCCGGTTGTAGCGTCGTTTGGCTGCGTCCTGTCCGACCATCGTGGCGTCCTCCGGAGGTCAAGTGTCCTGGGGATTATATACTTGACTAACCGGCGGGCGTGGTCCATAATCTACCTAACACATACGGGAGCGGGCGGAATCGCCGCTCCCGAGGGGACCAGAACGTGGCAGGCAAGGCACCAGGCAGGGCGCATCGCGAGGGCATCAGCCTCGTCAAGCTGGCGGAGATGTTCCCCGACGAGGCCAGCGCTCGCGCATGGTTCGAGGAGACCCGCTGGCCGAACGGCATCGCGTGCCCCCACTGCGAGGGCGAGAGCATCGCGACCATGAAGAACGCGAAGCCGATGCCCTACCGCTGCCGCGAGTGCCGCCGGTTCTTCAGCGTCCGCACCGGAACCGTCATGGCCGAATCGAAGCTCCCGCTCAAGAAGTGGGTGTGGGCGGTCTACCTCTGCGCCACGAACCTCAAGGGTGTATCGAGCATGAAGCTCCACCGCGATCTTGAGGTGACGCAGAAGACGGCGTGGTTCATGGCGCACCGCATCCGCGCCGCGATGGGCGCCGAGGGTGGCCTGTTCGATGGTCCGGTCGAGGTGGACGAGACCTACATCGGCGGGCGCGAGAAGAACAAGCCGCTCAGCAAGCGGCAGCGGCTCGGACCGGGCGGGCGAGGGTCCGCGGACAAGGCGATCGTGGTGGGCGTCAAGGACCGCCACACCGGCGAGATTCGCGCCGCCGCCGTGGCGAGCAACGACGGCCCCACGCTGCGGGGATTCGTGCGAGACAACACGGAGCCGGGCGCGGACGTGTACACGGACGAGGCGCGCGCCTACGTGGCGCTGCGGGACGAGTACCGCCACCGCTCCGTCCGGCACGCTGCCGGTCAGTACGTGGACGAACAGGCGCACGTCAACGGCGTGGAGAGCTTCTGGTCCATGCTCAAGCGGGGCTACCACGGAACGTTCCACCACTTCAGCGCGAAGCACCTACAGCGGTACGCGGACGAATTCGCGACGCGGCAGGGACTCCGCGAGCGTGACACCATCGACCTCATGGGCGAGGTCGTTGGCCGGATGGTGGGCAAGCGGCTCACCTACGCCGGACTGGTGGGGGAGGATGCCGCGTGAGCAGCATCGAGGACCGCTGGAAGGACGACTCCCGCTACCGCCCCGTGAGGACTCCCCGCAGGGCGGTCAGCGTGCCGCCCACGGACATGACGCCAGAGGAGCTCGCGCGAGCGCTCATGCGCGTTCCCGCGCGTCCTGATGAGGACGCGGAGAGCCAGCCGGAGCAACCGGCATGAGCGAGCCGAACTGGAAGAACCGCACGATCTGGACGGGTGACAACCTCGACATCCTGCGCGGCATGAACTCCGACACCGTGGACCTCATCTACCTCGACCCGCCCTTCAACTCGAACCGCGACTATGCAGCGCCGGTCGGGAGCAAGGCGGCGGGGGCTGCCTTCAAGGACACGTGGCACCTCTCCGATCTGGACGTGGCCTGGATGGGGCTCATCGCGGACGAGGAGCCGTCCATCGCGTACCTGCTGGACACGGCGCGCCGGACGCACTCGCGGGGGATGCAGTCCTACCTCACGATGATGGCCGTGCGCTTGCTGGAGATGCGGCGCGTGCTCAAGCCATCCGGCAGCCTCTACCTCCACTGTGATCCCACCGCCGGTCACTATCTAAAGCTCCTGCTCGATGCAATCTTCGGGGGGGGGGGGGGGGCAATTCCGGTCAGAGGTCAGTTGGAAGCGGTCCAGCGCCCACAGCGACACGAAACAGGGGCGGAAACAGCACGGCAGGATTCACGACGTGCTCCTCTACTACACGGCGGGGGATAACTGGACGTGGAACCCGATCCACACTCCCTACGATTCGGAGTACGTGGAGGCGTTCTACCGCCACGAGGAAGAGGGCACTGGTCGGCTCTACCGCAAGGACAATCTCACCGCCGCCCGCCCCGGCGGAGACACCGAGTACGAGTGGCGGGTGAAGCGCCCGACTGATGGCGCGTGGGAGGCGGACCTCACAGACGAACACGAGCGCCCGCGCGACGGTTGGGAGTACCTGGGCGTCCCGCCCTACCGGGGGCGCTACTGGGCCTACTCCCGCGAGAAGATGCGGGAGTTCGCAGCGCAAGGGCGGCTCGTCTATGCCCGCTCGGGGATGCCTAACTACAAGCGGTACCTGGACGAGATGCCCGGCGTGCCGTTGCAGGACTGGTGGGGAGATATCACGCCAGCGCTAAGCCGCAAGGAGCGCGTGGGCTACCCGACACAGAAGCCGATCGCCTTGCTGGAGCGCATCCTTTCCGCCTCCTCGAATCCGGGCGACGTGGTGCTCGATCCCTTCTGCGGCTGCGCCACGGCGCTCGTGGCGGCAGAGAACCTCGAACGCCAGTGGGTGGGCATCGACCTCTCCCCGAAGGCGGTAGAGCTGGTCAATCTCCGGCTGCGCGACAAGGCCGCCCTATTCCACAAGGAGTTCGTGACGACGCGCGAGGACGTGCCGCGCCGCACGGACATCGACGCGCCCCCCAACTACCGGCAGAACGCGCACGTGCTCTACGGGGAGCAGGAGGGACACTGCGGCGGCTGCCGCTCCCACTTCGAGTTCCGGCACCTGGAGGTGGACCACATCGTGCCGCGCTCGAAGGGCGGCACGGACCACATCGAGAACCTCCAGCTACTCTGCGGGCATTGCAACCGCGTCAAGGGGAACCGCCCGCAGGAGTACCTGCTGGCGCAGCTCGCGGACTCCGGCGTTGCCGCCGTTCTCGCCTCTGGTTAGTCAGGTATGTAATCCCC
>CAYMDV010000003.1:0-189197 GCA_964389725.1 uncultured Anaerolineaceae bacterium | reverse complement strand
TGGACGACATCCACGTGCAGATCGACCTCTACGAGCGCCACAACCGCTACCTGGTCCCGTTCGGGCTCGTGAGCCCGCGCTATCCGAACCAGAACGAGGTCACCCAGCCGCTGAAGCAGTTCCTGGCCGGCTCGGGCATCGACCCCGAGCAGTTCGAGGGCAGCATGGGCGAGGTACGCCCGGCCATGCAGAAGGCCACCCGCGAGAGCGCGGAGGCCCGCGGCATGGATGTCTCCGGCCTCAACGACGACCAGATGTCGGACGACTACCACTACTACATCTTCCCCAACCTCACCCTCAACATTACCGCCCTTGGCTTCGGGTTCTTCCGCCAGCGCCCGCATCCGACCGACCCGAACAAGATGTTCTTCGACCTGCAGAGCTATGCGCGCATCCCCCAGGGCGCCGACTGGCCCCCGCGGCCCGTGCACAGCCAGCACAAGCACGGCGAGATCTCGATCGGCCTTGTGATGGACCAGGACTCCTACAACCTGCCGCGCGTTCAGAAGGGCATGAACTCGCGCTCGTACAAGGGCCTGCTCATCAACTACCGCGAGCGCCGCATCCGCCACATGCACACGGTGCTCGACGGTTACCTCGAGGGCCCCGACCGCTAGCGAGCCATTCGCCAGCACAGCCCCGAAGCCGGACCCGCAAGGGCCCGGCTTCGTCGATCCCGACATCTCGACGCCCCTCGCGGCGGGGCGGTATCGTCGCCGCACGGCACCCCGGGAGGCCCCCCATGGACCACGCCAGCACCCTCCGCGCCATGCTCCACCGCCCCGAGATCGTCGTCCTGCCCGGCGCCTACGACGCCCTCTCCGCGCGCCTCGCCCAGCAGGCCGGCTTCGAGGCGCTCTTCACCACGGGCTTCGGCTTCTCCGCCTCCGCCCTCGGCGCGCCCGACATCGGTCTCCTCACCATGTCCGAGACGATGGAGCGCGTGCGCCACATCGTGCGCGCCATCGAGGTCCCCCTCGTGGCCGACATGGATACCGGCTACGGGAATCCCCTCAACGTGATCCGCACCGTGCGCGAGTGCGTCGAGTCAGGCGTGGCCGGGATCATCCTCGAGGACCAGGAGTGGCCCAAGAAGTGCGGCCACTTCGAGAACAAGCGCGTCATCCCCGCCGAGGAGCAGGTCGCCAAGCTCCACGCCGCCGTCGAGGCCCGCGGCGACAGCGACCTCGTCATCATCGGCCGTACCGATGCGCGCGGTCCCCTCGGGCTCGACGAGGGCATCCGTCGCGGCCAGCTCTACCACGAGGCCGGCGCCGACGTCGTCTTCGTCGAGGCGCCGCAGTCGCTCGACGAGCTGCGCGCCATCGCCGGCGCCTTCCCCCGCGGCACGCCCCTCTTCGCCAACATGATCGAGGGCGGCAAGACGCCCCTTCTTACCGCCGCCGAGCTGCAGGAGATCGGCTTCACGATGGTCGTCTACCCGCTCTCCGGGCTCTTCTCCGCGGCGAAGGCGATCGGTGAGACCTACCGCGCCCTCCACGACACGAAGACCACCGCCTCCCGCCGCGACGATATGGTCGACTTCCACCAGTTCGAGGGAATCGTGAACGCGCCCGGCTGGCGCGACATCGAGACCCGCCACGCGGTGCGCTGATGCCCGAGTTCGACGCCGAGACCGAGGCCACGCTCGACCAGCTCGCGCGCTTCCTGCTGCCCGGCGACCAGGCCGCCGCGCGCGAGGCGGCCATCTACGCCATCCTCATGACGGAGGCCGACCTCTCCCCCGGCGCCGCGACCGTTGCCGGCTGGTGCTACGAGTACGCCAGCGAGGGCATTGCCTACCACCAGTGGCCGGCGCTCGTCGCCGCCCGCAGCCTCGCCCCCGACCCCGGCGCCTCGTCCGCCGCGCGCGCCCACGCCCGCGCAAAGCGCGACTCCCTCGCACAGGGTCTCACCGACAAGGGCGAAATTCCCAGCTAGCCGCGCTGTGACCCACCCAGGGGAGTGGACACGAGGTCTGCGTCGATGTCATCTGGTGAGTACTCGAAGCGCAGGGATCGTGATGGATCGGCAACCTCGAAGTACAGCCAGCCCCCCGAGGATTCGCCGCTCCGCAGGGTTACGACCCCGTCGGCCAGGAAGTGACCAGGAAGATCCGCGACCCAGCCAATGTCGAAGTAGACCTCTCCGTCGCCGTCCACGACGGAAAAGTTGGAGGCGTCCAGTTCCGCACTGCTGTCCGTGTTGTTCACCGCGGTAATCCTGATGCGATAGTTCGGAGCCATGCCCCCGCCAGGGTGGGGGTACGGCTCCGACTCATGCACAAGAAGGTCGACCCGCATGGGGGCGGGAGGGTCGACGTCACTCCTCTGGGCACCCCGCCTCTGGCCGCTGTCGTCTGCTGCAGGTGCTTCGGACTCCTTTCGACGTGCCCCGATAACCGCCAAGGCGACCAACAGGACAAGTACTCCCCCTGCGAAGGCGTGTATCCCGATCATGAAGGGCCGCGTCGGGGGGTAAGCCCAGAGGAGGGCGTAGATGAGCAGGCCGATACCGGCAAAGACCACGTAACCAACAAACGCCAGGAAGTTCATGGCTGCCCTGCAAGGCGGGGGTTCTAGCGCCGCCGCGCCGCCGCCTGTTCCTCTGCGGTCTCCACGTCGATTCCCGCGTCGCTGAACGCCTTCTCCACGGCTGCCCGGCTGATCTTCGCCTCGGGCGTCTCCGCCACCCACTGCTGGCTGCCGAGCTGCGCCTCGAGCTGCCCCCGGAAGTGCGGGATGACGTAGCGCGAGAACAGCTCGTAGCTGCGCACCGTCTGCGTCCACGTGGCCCACTCGTGCACCCGTGCGAGGAACCCTCCGAATCCGCCCGTGATCGCCAGTAGCCGCTCGATGCCCGCGATTGCGTCCTCGGGCGTGCCGACGATGAGGCCGCCCCCCTCGATGCCCGCCTCGATGGTCGAGGCATCGGGCGCCATGCGTGAGGTGATGGTCCCGCTGAAGTAATCGTTGAGCTCGCGTTCGTATCCTTCGCGCGCCTCCGCGATCGCCTGCTCGCGCGAGTCCGCCAGGTAGAAGGGCACACCCAGCCGCCACTGGTCGCGCGAGACGGTGTGACCGGCTTCCCGCGCGGCCTCCTCGTACCAGCCAAACGTGCGCGAGAGGGCCTCGCCGCTGGCGTCGCTCAGGCCCCCGAACGACACGAGGTCGATGCCGTGCCGCCCTGCTGCCTGCGCGCCCGCCGGCGAACCCCCCGCCGCCACTGCCATGGGCGGATGGGGGTGGGTGTAGGGCGCGATCTGCAGGCGCGCCTCACGCAGCCGGAACCAGTCCGTTTCTTTCGTGACCACCTCGCCCCGGAAGAGCCGCATGATGGCGTCGAGGGACTCGTTCATCATGCGCCGCTGGTCGAGCGGGTCGATGCCGAGCATGTAGGCGTCCGAGCTGAGCGCCCCCGGCCCCATCCCGAGGATCGCCCGCCCCCGCGTCATGTGGTCGAGCTGCACGAACCGGTCGGCCACGATCAGCGGGTGCTGGTAGGGCAGGCTCAGGACGCCCGATGCGAGCCGCAGCTTCTTCGTGCGCTCCGCCGCCGCCACGATGAACAGCTCCGGCGAGGCGATCGTCTCCCAGCCGCCGCTGTGGTGCTCCCCGATCCAGGCCTCGTCGAAGTCGAACCGCTCGAGCTGCTCCAGCAGCTCCAGGTCGCGGTCGAACGCGATCGTGGGATTCTCCCCAAGCCGGTGGAACGGCCCCATGAAGACACCGAACTTCATCCGTGGAGGCCGGTAGACGCCCATCGCCGGCCCATCCTACAGGCGGGTGGTGAAACCCGTCGTGGGAGCTCTCTCTATTTGCGGCTGCGCGAATGAACTCCGATGTTGAGAGCCCGGCGGCTCTGGCGGCTGCCCGAATCGCGACGATTTCCGCTTTCGAGAATCGCACCGAATAGACCGCTGAGGGCCTCTTCTGGGCCGGCCTGACCTCTGCTGCTTCGTAGTCCCAGCCGTCGTGGTTGTCACTCATTGGCAAACGGCCCCGCTCCGGGAGGCCACCGGTAGGATTGCATGGCACTGTAACCGCAAGGAGCGGACGACCCCGTGAACATCGACTACCTCATCCTCGCCGACTGGGCTGAGGTCATCAACGGCAAGATCTACGTGCAGGGCGGCGGCTGGACGACCATCAACGCGCACGAGCCGCTGCCCGTCAGCCGCACCATTGCCATCGCCGTGTCCCCCCGCGTCGAGTGGCACGAGACCAACGTTCCCCACGAGCTCGTCGTCCGCATCATCCGCGAGGAGGGGCAGGCCGAGCTCGCCCGGATCGATGCGCGCTTCGAGGTGGGGCGTCGCGCCGGGCTGCCCATGGGCGCCTCCCAGCCCCACCCCATCGCCGTCAACCTGCCCCTCAAGTTCGAGCACGCAGGCGAATACGAGGTCCGCGCCGCCGTCGATGGCGAGGAGGTCGCGACGCTCGCTTTCCGGGTGGACCAGAAGGCGTCCTAGGCGCCGCCCTGTCCCGTCAGCCCGTACTTCGGGACCGGCCCGAAGGCGGCGCACTCGAAGTGCGCCGATCCGACCTGGTCCCCGCTCTTCAGCAGCACGAAGCTCTCCGCCAGCACGGTCGGGTACTCCACCTCGTTCCCGTCGCTGTCGATGATCTTGACCGGGTGGGTGCAGTCCCAGACCTCGCCCTCTTCGTGGTACTCGCCCCGGTAGGCGCCCTGCCCGAGCCGGTCGTTGAATCCACCGAAGTAGCCCCCGCCCTGGCAGTAGACCCAGCCCATGTCCTCGATCTCGAAGGTCCGGGTGATGCCCTCGCTGTCGTGGGTGGCGATCCTGCCGCCGCTGATGCGGCTCGTGCCCTCGTAGAACGTGAGGTCGTGGTCCACGCTGGTGACCAGCACCTCGCGGTCGGGGTGCAGGATCTCGCCCGTCATCTTGTTCCAGGAGCCGTCCACGTTCGCGATGGCGCCCGACCACTGCGTGCCCTCGGCGTCCTCGACGAACTCGTAGAACCCGGCGTGGTCGGGCATCGTGTAGAGCACCCAGTTGCGCAGCCCCTGCGGCCGCTGCACCGCCGGCGGCGGCGCGGCGTGCATCGGCGGGCCGCCCCGCCCCCGCAGCACCCCCCACGAGTGGTTCCGGAACACCCCCGAGCGCCCTGGCGTCAGATCGAAGCGCTTGCCCGCCACCTCGATCCAGCCCTCCGCGACTCCCGCCACCTCGTAGGTCATGCGCTCCATCAGGAGCCAGCCGTCGATGCGGTGCGAGCTGAGGGGGCCGTGGTACGGCTTCGCCACCGTGTGGCAGACGATGTCGCAGGCGATGCCGTAGTCGTTTGGCTCCAGCACCAGCCGGATCTTCTGCATGGGCTCGAGCAGCTCGATGCGCAGCGGCCCCGCGCGGTACTCGAAGTCCGGCCGCAACTGCCGCGAGACGCGGAAGTTGTGCTGCATCCCCTCGTGCCGGATGCACACGAACCCGTCGAGTACGTTCGTGTTCTGGTAGAGCCGCACCGTCGAGACCAGCGAGACGTCGCCGTCCATATCGCACAGGCAGATGTAGTGCCCGTCGTTCCAGTGCTTGTCCGAGGTGTGCACGGCGGCGAACGTCTCTGCCGTCTGGTGGAAGGGGTACTCGTCGGCCTTGGTCAGCATGCGTCTCTCCTCAGGGGACGTTGGTCGTGCGTTGTGTGCCCCGCGTGCGCAGGTCGCGGTGCGTGATGACCCACTCGTGGCCGTCCCCGGACCGCGCCATCTCGTCCACGTAGGAGGCCCAGAGCGTCATGATGGTGTCCGGGTCGTCGGCGATGAAGTGGGTCGCCTGCAGGCCTGTCTCGACGTGGGCCACGTCCCCGTCGAACTCGACGACCTGGTTGCCGAGCAGGTGCTGGGTGGCGCCGAAGGGCACGAGCAACCGGCGGATGGTCTCCACGTAGGTGTCGCCCCCGTGCTGGGCGTCCGGCGAGCCGATGTTCAGGAAGACGAGGTCGTCGGCGAAGCAGGACCGCATCGTGGCGAAATCGTGGTTGTCCACCGACCTCGCGTAGCGGATGAGCAGGTCCATGATCGCCAGCCGGTCCAGTTCGTGGCCGAGGTCGCTGCCCATCGCGTTCCTCCCGTCGGCGAGCCTACACGTCGTAGCAGGTCGCCGTGCGAACAGGCGCCTCCTGTTGCGCCGCGAATCATAGGTGGCTCGCGCTCCTCCCGCCCCCTACCCGCCCCGCGCCCAGGCTACCCGCTCATCGATGTGCCGTTCGAGGCTGTACTCGACCGGTTCGAAGCCGTTCGCGAACCAGAACGGCTCGCCGCTGTGGTTCGCCGAGAGCACGTGCAGCGAACAACGCTCGTACCCCTGCTCCCGCGCCCATGCCATCCCGTGGTCGAGCAGCACCCGCCCCACGCCCCCGTCCTGCGCCTCCGGCTCCACGATGCCCATGAACAGGTACACGTTCTTCTCCGGGCTCACGTAGGGCGGGAAGAACCCCTGCTTGAGGAAGCTCGTCAACCCCACGGGCTCACCATCGCGGTAGGCCACGAAGTGCGGGTTCCCTTCGTCCTCCAGCAGCGACGAGAAGAGGCTTCGCGCAAGGGCGTCGTGTTCGGGCAGCACGGGCCAGTACATGAACATCGGCGAACCCACGTGGTGCAGCCCCAGGGTCCGCGCCAGCCCCACCAGCACCTCCACGTCCTCGCTCCCCGCCTCCCGGACCTCGACGTCTTCGGCGTGCGCGCCAGGCACCGGCCCCGTCCCCTCCCGCACGGCGATCGAGACGTGCCGCCCGAACCCCAGGTTGAACCACGCCTCCTGCAGGCGCTCGTTCCCCTCGATCAGGTGCACGGAGTGGTGGAAGTACCCCGCCGCCACCCATCCCGCGGCGAGCTCGCGGTAGAGCAGGCGGCTCACCAGGGTGGCGTCGTAGCCCGCTGCGACCGCGTGGTCGCGGGGGCCGATCCTGATCGTGCGCGGGTGCGAGAGCTGGCCCATGTAGCTATCCGGCGGCGCCCCCGCCATCCGCTCCCCCATGAGGAACCCTGCCAGCACGTCCCCATCGAGGGCCGCCGCCCCGTCCGTGCGCTCGTTCTCGAGCCACTTCGCCAGCATGTCACGGGTCTCGCCAACGTCCGCCAGCTCCTCCACGAGCACGGGATGCCGCTCGCGCTCGTTCCGGTGGGCCTCCGCGGCCAGCGCCGCCGCCGCATCGAGATCACCCCGCTCGAAGGGCCGAACCGTCACCCGTGCCATCGCTTCCCTCCCGGCCGCCGCATCTAGCGGCGCGCTCCACTACCCTACCTGCTCAGGAGGTACGACATGGATCTTGGACTGGCCGGACGGAAGGCGATCATCCTCGGGGCGAGCCGCGGCATCGGCCGCTACACGGCGGAGGCGCTCCTCGACGAGGGGGCCAACATCGCCATCTGCGGGCGTGGCGCCGAGCAGCTCGAGCAAGCCCGCGCGGAGCTCGACGCCCGCGGCGCCGGGACCGTCCACGCCGCCCCTGTCGATCTCGCCGACCACGACGCCACGCGCGCCTTCGTCACCGGCGCCGTCGAGGCCCTCGGCGGCCTCGACATCCTCATCCACAACGCCACCGGCCAGTCCGGCCAGGATGCCGAGGGCTGGCAGAGCACCTTCGATGTCGACGTGATGGCGGCCGTCCACGCGGTCGAGGCGGCGCAGCCGGCGCTGGAGGAAAGCGACGCCGCCAGCGTCGTCTTCATCGGCTCCACGGCCAGCAAGCAGTGGTTCGGGCGCTGGTCCTCGTACGGACCCCTGAAGGGCGCCATGCGCGTGCTCGCCAACGAGCTCGGACAGGCGCTCGGCCGCAAGGGCATCCGTGTGAACGCCCTCTCCCCCGGCGCAACCCTCATGCCCGGCGGCAACTGGGATCGCACCCGCGAGGCCAACCCCGACTTCTACAAGAGCGTCGAGCGCAGCATCCCCTTCGGCCGCCTGGGCAGCGGCGAAGAGGTGGCGCGCGCGATCACGTTCCTCGTCAGCCCGGCGGCCAGCTGGATCAACGCCACCCACATCATCGTCGATGGCGGCCAGGGCAAGTTCGTCGATTAGCCGGCCAGCGCGGCCACCACTTCCTTGATCCGGGAGAGGCTGGCCGACTCGTAGTCGGTGGCCTCGTACCGCTGTATCTGCTGTTCCTTGAGTCCGGCTCGCCTTGCGAGTTCTCGCTGGCTGAGGCCCCGAGCGATCCTCGCCCTGATGAGGAGCACCGGAAGGTCGCTCACCACGTCCAGCTGCTCGAGGCGAAATCCCCCCGCCTTGACCTGCTCGTACTCCCGCAACTCCTCCTCGAGGTCGGCCAGCTGGCTCGCGACGGCCTCCTCTTGAGCCCTGGCAATGCGGGGGTGAACCCCTTCCGGACTGCCGTCGCGCTTCCGGAGGCCGTCAAGGGTCTGGGCGAAGCGGGCTCCCTGCGCCCTGGTAATGCGGTATTGGCGCTCATTCTTAATCACGCAAGGCCCCCGAACCGGTCGGCGATCTCCTCCCACGTTGCCCAGTGGACTCCTGGCGGCAGAAGGCCGCCTTCGGTGAAGTTGGGCAGCATCAACCCAATGATAATATTGGGTTGATGCCCCTTCAAGCCTCGCCTGTACGCGGATCGAGGCGCGCCCGTAAGGTCGCCGCCGCCTCGCGGTCGCGGATGATGAGGGCGATCAGCACGCCCGCTGCGATGAACACGCCCGTCACGATGTAGCCGTCCGCGAACGCGCTGACGGATGCGGCCGCGTCGTCGAGGGGCCCGAGCTCGGCGCCGTAGTGCGCCAGCCGGCTCGTGAGCACCGTCGCGATGATCGCCACGCCGAAGCTCTGCGCCACCTGCCGCGTGGCGTTGAACACCGCCGTCGCCCGTCCCGTGTCGGCCATGCTGATGCCCGCGAAGGCGGCCGTCTGCAGCGGCACCAGCATCATGCTGAAGCCCATGCCCCGCACGAACATCGTCCCCCGGACCCACCAGAGGTTCGACTCCAGATCCATCAGCACCAGCGGGATAGTCGACACGCTCGCCACGACGAGGCCGATGGCGACCAGCCGTCGCGGCCCGACGATCGGGTAGATGCGCGCGAGCAGGGGCGCCATCACCATCACGCCGATCGCCTGCGGGAACGTCGCGAGGCCGGACTGGAGCGGGCTCAGGCCGCGTTCCAGCTGCAGGAAGAGCGGTAAGAGGAAGAGCGTCGAGGCAAAGCCCATGAAGGCCACGCTCTGTGTCAGGTTGGCCAGCGCGAACATGCGGTTCAGGAAGAGCCGTACGTCGATCAGCGGATCCTGCGTCCGCAGCTCTACCAGCACGAAGATGGCCAGCAGCACGAGCCCGGCGCCGCCGAAGCCCAGTACGACCGGGTGGCCGAAGCCGCGCTCGCCCGCTTCCGCCAGCGCGTAGAGGAAGATCGCCAGGCCGCCCGAGGCGAGCATCAGGCCGGGAATGTCGATGCGTCCCGGCGCGTCCTCGCGCTGCTCCCGCAGGAACGCCAGCGCGAGCACGATGCCGATGACCCCGACGGGGATGTTCACCAGGAAGATCCACGGCCACGAGAGGAAGTCGAGGATGACTCCGCCGATGACCGGCCCGCTGGCCGGCGCGAACGTCGTCGGCACCACGAGGATGCCCGCCGCCTTCGACCGTTCCTGCTGCGGGAAGGCGCGGAACACCATCGTCTGCGAGACCGGCATCAGGAAGCCGCCGCCCAGTCCCTGCAGCGCCCGGAACACGATCAGGCTCTCGATGTTCCAGGCGAAGGCGCACAGCGCCGACCCGCCGGTGAAGAACGCCAGCGCCAGGACGAAGATCAGCTTCGTGCCGAAGCGGTCGCCCGCCCAGCCGCTCACCGGGATCGCCACGGCCACGGCCAGCAGGTAGGCCGTGACCACCCACTGCACCTCGCGCGCGGTGGCGTCCAGCTCGAACGCGAGGACGGGCACGGCCACGTTCACGATCGTCAGGTCCAGCAGGTTCATGAACATGCCGAAGACGCTGATAAGCGCGACGATGTACTTGTGCTCGAGCCGCATGCGCGTCGCCGCTACCCCGCCTGCTCGGCGGCGGGCTCATCGCCCAGGTGGCGGCCAAGCCCTTGCAGGAAGTCCCGGATGAGGAGGCGGATGGACCCCCCGATGAAGCGTCCGCCCAGCCGCGTGAGCGCCCCGTGCACGGTCAGGTCGCCGCGGTAGCGGAAGATCACGCCCTCGTCCTCCTCGTGAAGGGTGATCGTGCCCTGCGCCATGGCCGTCCCTTCGGCGGCCGCGCCCGAGAGCCGCAGATGATACGACTGCCCCTCGACCACGTGGCTCACCCTCGCCAGCCCCCGGAACCGCCCCCAGAACCCCCGCACCTCTACGAAGGCGACGAGCTCGTAGGTGTCGTCGTCGATCCGTTCCAGGGATTCGAACGCGGGAAGCGCCGCCCGCAGCGCGGCCGGGTCGAAGAGCGCCCCCCACAGCGCCTTCGCCGACGCCTCGAAGCGGTGCTCGCCCTCGATCTCCACCACGGCCCCGCCCGCGCAAACTGGCGCGCTCGCCACATGCTACCCCGCCCGCCACTCGCTATGATTCCGCCCCATGCTTGACCGCTTCCGCGTACCCGACGATATCGCCGTCCGCGTCCCCCCGGCCCTCATGAAAGCGACCGTCGTGCGCATCTTCGAGGCCCTTGGTTCGCCCCCCGAAGACGCCGAACGTTGCGCCGAGACGCTCCTCTATGCCGACCGCCGCGGCATCGACTCGCACGGCGTGAGCAACATGATGCGCGTGTACGTGGCGGGTATCCGCGGCGGCGCCATCAATCCCGCTCCGAAGTGGAGCATCGTGCGCGAGGCCGAGGCCACCGCCACCATCGACAGCGACGAGGGGCTCGGCCTCACCGTCGGTCCCCAGGCCATGGACCTCGCCATCGAGAAGGCGCGAAAGTGCGGCATCGGCTCCGTCGCCGTCATGAACGGCCGTCACTTCGGCGCCGCCGCCTTCCACGCCCACCGGGCCGTTCCCCACGACATGGTCGGCATTGCCATGACGGTCGGGGGCAAGCAGGTCGCCCCCACGTTCGGCGCGGAGGCGATCGTCGGCCTCAATCCCCTCGGGGTGGCCGTGCCCGCGCGCGAGGAGGCGCCCTTCGTGTTCGATGCCTCCATGAGCTCCGTCGCCGGCAACAAGATCCGCCTCGCCCGGCGTCTCGGGACGAGCGTCCTGCCCGGCTGGATCGCCGAGGGCGATGGCACCCCCATCATGGAAGAGCGCCCCGTCCCCGATGACTTCCTGATGCTGCCCGTGGGCGGCACCCGCGAGATCGGCTCGCACAAGGGCTACAGCCTCGCCGTCATGGTCGATGTGCTCAGCGGCGTGCTCTCGGGCACGGGTCCCGGTTTCGCCCCGCGCATCGGGAACGGCCACCACTTCCTCGCCTATCGCATCGACGCCTTCACCGACCCCGACCAGTTCAAGGACGATATGGACCTCTACCTGCGCACGCTGCGGGAGGCGCCCCCCGCCCCCGGCCAGGAGCGCGTCTACTACGCCGGCCTCAACGCCTACGAGACGGAGCAGGAACGCGCCGAGCTCGGCATTCCCTACCACCCCGAGGTCATCGAGTGGTTCCACGAGGTCCTCGGCGAGCTTGAGGTTGGCGATGACCTCCCCGCCGTCTGACCCCGCCCGCAGCAGCGGCGCTCATTAGAATCGCCACACATCCCTGCAAGGAGAGCACCATGGAAATCTCGGGAAAGGTCGCGCTCGTCACGGGCGCCTCGTCTGGAATCGGACGCGCGACGGCTGTCGCGCTCGGCGCCGAGGGCGCCAGGGTCGCCGTTGCCGACATCGATCGCGAGGGCGGCGCCGCCACCGTCCGGGCCGTCGCCGAGATGGGCGGCGAAGCCTCCTTCTTCGAAGGCGATGTCTCCACGCCGGCGGGCGTGCGGGGGCTCTTTGCCGCCGTCGAGGCCGCGTACGGCGGTATCGACATCGTCCACAACAACGCCGGCATCATGACCGGTGACGCCCCCGGCTGGCCCGACGTCGCACTCGAGAAGATCCACCTCGTCACCAGCGTGAACGCGGCGGGCGTGATGATGGGTACGGGCGCGGCCGTGCGCGCGCTGCGCAAGCGTGGCGGCGGCGCCGTCGTCAACACTGCCTCCGTCGCGGCCCTCGGCCCCATGCCCAACGACCCCATGTACGCCGCCACCAAGGCCGCCGTCGTGAACTTCACCGAGGCCTGCGCGGTCCTCGCCGAGACCGAGAACATCCGCGTCAACGCAGTCCTTCCGGGCATGGTCGATACGCCCATCATTGGAAAGACCGGCGATGGCGTGAATCCCGCCGAGTGGCTCCTCCCGGCGATCGAGGCCACGACCATGCTTCAGCCCGAACAGATCGCCGACAAGGTGCTGGAGCTCATCCGCGACGACTCGAAGGCCGGGGCCGCCGAACTCGTCGTGCAGCCCGATACGCCGCGCGCCGCCGAGATTGCCGCAGAGGCCGAGGGCTAGCGGCTGCCGGCTGCCCTGGGGACGCGCGGGAACTCGATCTGCGCGTCCCCCAGTGTCGCGAACGCCGTCACGTTGAAGGCCGGGCGTAGCTGCCGCCAGACGCCCGCGCCCCGGGGCATCGTGACCTCCCAGTCGCGCGAGAGGACGCCCTCCACCTCCGCCAGGGGGATGCGCACGCCGTAGCGCAGGAGCGCGGGCTCGCCCGCCTCCTCGCCCGGCACCAGGAGCGCGTCGAACTTGAGCATCGTCGCGTCGCAGCGACGCAGGTCGCCCATGCGGATGCGGCAGAGTTCGCCCTCCTCGCTCGCGATGACGGCGCTGATCCCGTCGTCGCTCACGTCCAGGTCGACTGTGCCCGCCCGGCGCGAGCCGCCGAAGCAGCGGCGGCTGCTGGCGAGCTGTTCATCGCCCTGCACGATCGCATCGAGCAGCACGTTCCGGATCTGGACGCGGTCCCGCGCCCCGAGGAAGAGCCCCGCCTCGCGGTACGGCCCCGCGGGCGAGTCGGGCGCGTCCACGATGATGACCTTCGCGTAGGGCGGAACCGGGCGGATGAGCCCCTCCGGCAGCAGGTCCAGCATCTGGTGCTTGGAAAGCTCGAACGTGAGGCTGACCACGCGCACGTCCGAAAGCTGCCAGCCGTCCTCCCCCTCGCCCTCCCCGGGCGCGATGGCGAGCCGGTCCGGGATCGACGCGATCGTGCGCGTTCCGAAGTCAGGCACAGCGCCCCCGCCTGCCCCTCACGCCGAGGCCCGCGGCGCGATCGCGAAGGCAAGCGTCTCGCCGAAGTGGGTCGCCAGGAAGGAGGGCAGTTCGCACGCGCGCCATTCTACGGGCGCTGGCGAGGCCTGCTTCCAGGCCTCCATGCCCTCCGGCGCGTTCGCGACCAGCCCCACGCCCCCCGCGGCGGTGATCGACGCCAGCGCCGCCTCCGCCGCTTCCTCGACCGATTCGTACCCGCCGAGGACGCGCGAGGCGAGCCGCACCCGCAGGAGCGCGTACGGCTCCTCGGGAATGCCGTCCGGCGCCTCGACGAACGCCTCCGCGGGCGCCTCCTCCAGCCGCTCCGACTCGGTCACGACCCACATTCCCGTGGCCACCCCCGCATCGTCGAGCCACTCCGTGGCTGCCTCGGGGTCGAGGTCACTGCCGGCCAGGCTCGCGGTGAGCGCCCCCAGCCCCAGGAAGCTCCGCCCCACGTTCAGGACGCGTACCCGGTTCGGGTCGATCTCCGCGCGTGCGAGGTCGCTCCGCCCGCCCGCCGCTGCCGTGAAGGCGGGCGAGTAGCCGTAGGGCCCCACCAGGCAGAGCGCTGGCTCGGGCCCGAGTTCGAGCGCCTCGCGGAAGGCGGCCGTGTAGGTCGCCCGCGGCGCGGGATCGCCGAAGCGCTGCTTGGCCGCGTCCGGCGCGATCACCGCTGTGCGATCGAGCGTTCCCGGCACGAGCGCGCTGGAGTAATCGACCACGAGGCGGGCGGCGCCGCTCACGGGCGCAGCCCGAAGAGCTGCTCCGCTTCGCGCCGCAGCTCCGCGCGGAAGTCGGGGTGCGCGATCGCGATCAGCTCCGCTGCCCGCTCGCGCGTGCTCTTTCCGAATAACCGCGCGATCCCGTACTCCGTCACGACCGTGTCCGCGAGCGGCCGCGGGATCGTCACTACCGTTCCCGGCTCGTGCATCGCGACCACGCGCGAGGCCGTGCCTCCCAGCGCCGTCGACTTCATGACGGTGATGGCGCGCCCGCCCTTCGAGTACATCGCCGCGTAGTGGCTGTCGGGCTGGCCGCCGGTGCCGTTGATCATGCGGGCGCCGTGGACCGTCTCCGCGTTGATCTGGCCCTGCAGGTCGATGTTGATGGCGCTGTTGATCGCGTGCACGCGGTCGTTCGCCGACATCACCCTGGGGTCGAGGACGAAGGCCGAGGGGTGTAGCTCGCAGCGGGGGTTCTCCGCGATGAACTCGAGGTCCTGGGGCGTGCAGCCGGCCCACCCCGCCGCCACCGCCACCCCCGGGCGGAAGGCCTTGTTCAGGTCGTTCATCTGCCCCTCGCGGATGAGCCGGGTCCAGCCCGGGATGATCATCTCCGAGTGCAGCCCCAGCCCCTCCCGCTCGTCGAAGGCGCCGGCGCGCACGAGCGAGCTGCTCGGCTCGCCCACGCCGATCTGCAGGTTCGCCCCATCGGAGACGACCTCCGCCACGTTCGC
The DNA here is from genome assembly GCA_964389725.1 of uncultured Anaerolineaceae bacterium. Classification (GTDB taxonomy): domain Bacteria; phylum Chloroflexota; class Dehalococcoidia; order Tepidiformales; family Tepidiformaceae; genus UBA2991. The sequence goes on along the minus strand of CAYMDV010000003.1, from coordinate 174,532 downwards.
CGCGATCGCCATGGACTCCGCGTCCGGCTCGGGGCCCTTCCCCAGCAGCGGCGCCACCATGGCCGGGTCCAGCTTCTCGAAGAACCAGAAGCTCCGCCGCAGCAATCCTCGCAGCCAGCGGTCGGACACGGAGTCCATCAGGTCCAGCAGTCCCTCGCGCCGCCCCTCGTCCTCGACCGCCTCCACCTTCGCCCGGATCTCCTCCGTGCTTGGTCCGAAGTCGCCCTCGACGAGGTAGTCGATCTCGGAGACGTGCACCGTGCAGTCCCCGTGGAACACGGGGAAGCTGTCGTCGATCTCGGCGATGACCGTGCGGCAGTTCTGCACGTAGCCGCGCTTGTTGAACATCATCGGCCCGAAGTTCACGTACCCCTTCTCGTTCGGGCGGCTCACCCGCGTGATGAACACGTCGGGGAAGAGGCCGTCGTCGGGCCGCTCGATCTGCTTCATCTCCGTCGAGAACAGATTCGGGATGTACGAGGCCACCCCCGAGTCGGTCGAGAACCGCGCAAAATCCCCGATGAAGATCTGGAAGTCGACCGTGAAGCGCATGTCGTCCGCCTCGGGGGAGAGCCAGCCGGGGTCCTGTCCCGGCGTCGTCAGCCGTACGCGCACGTCCTTCAGGTCGCGGCGCGCCGCGATCGCATCGAGCACGTAATCGAGCGAGGTGAGCGAGCAGTAGAGGACGTCGCCGTCCTGGACCGCCGCGGCCGCCTCCTCGGCGGAGGCCGTGCGGTAGGTCGCGGCCGCCGTCACGTCGCCGCTCCGCTGGCCACGGGCTCATCGGCGAAGGCGGGCATGACCTCCTTCGCGAAGAGCCGCATCGATTCCAGGTTCTGCTCGTGCGTCGACCAGCGCCCGCTGACGCCGATGTTGAGGGCATCCACGCCGAGCTTCTGCCAGTCCTCGACCGCCCGCGCGACCTCTTCCGGGTTGCCCACGAGCTTCCCCACCTGGTCCGCCCCCAGGGGCGGGCGGAAGGCCGCGCCCGAGCCCAGCGAATGGGCGTGGTAGGCGGGGCTCGGGTAGGTCGAGCCCATGGTCATCAGGTAGGAGCTGAGCGGCCCCGCGAGCTGCTCGTGCGCCTTGCCCACCATCTTCTGGGCGAAGTCCGAATCCGGGTGGCAGAAGAGCTGCCCCTGCGCCCGCACCTGGTTGTTCACGGTGAGCCCGATGGGCTCGGCCTCGCGGCTGGCGCGACGGTAGTCCGCGATCAGGTCCGCGTACTTGGGGATGCCGCCGAGCGTCACGCCCAGCATGCCGATGCCCTTCTCTCCCGCGAGCACGGCCGTCTCCGGGCTCTGCACCGCCACCCAGAGGGGCGGATGCGGCCGCTGCACCGGTTTCGGCAGCACGTTCCGCGGCGGCATCGAGAAGTGCTTCCCCCTGATCGAGAATTCGTCGCTCGTCCACATCTTCACGACCGAGCGCGTCGATTCCTCCCACATCTCCTTCGTGTCGTCCGGCTCCACCAGGAACCCGCCGAGCTCCGTCCAGGTCGCGCTCCGCCCCGTGCCCAGCTCCACGCGCCCGTTGCTGAGGATATCGAGCGTGGCGATGCGTTCCGCCACGCGCGCCGGGTGGTTGATGTTCGGGAGCATCAGGTAGATGCCGTGCCCGAAGCGGATCTGCTTCGTTCGCGCCGCGCAGTAGGCGAAGAACATGTCGGGCGCCGACATGTGCGAGTACTCCTCGAGGAAGTGGTGCTCCACCGACCAGCAGCTATCGAAGCCCAGCTGGTCCGCCAGCTCGACGACCTCGACCGCTTCCTGGAGGACGCGCGACTCGCTCATCGCGTCCCACGGCTTGGTCACCACGAAGCCAACCGAGATTCCGAACTTCATGCGCGGCCTCCGCCCGCCGCCGCGGGCCGCCCGCATCTTGCCACGTCCGCGCACGCGCGGTCAGGTTCGCGGGCGGCGCGCAGACAAACGGAGACGCCCCCGAAGGGCGTCTCCGCAGGTTTCAAGTCCGGGGAAGGAGTGGGCTCAGGCCCAGCGGTGCGCCGTCTCCAGCTCGACCACGGCCGAGTCGTCGAGGCCGGCCGCCTCGAGCGCTTCGGTGACATGCTGGTGCTCGTGCTGGGTCAGCAGGCTGATGATCGAGCCCAGCGAGAAGCTGTTGCCGCCGATCGAGTACTCCTGCGCGAGGTCCTCGTCGCTGAACCGCTGGACGTACATCCAGACGACGCCGTGGGCGGTGTTCAGCTCGATGCGCAGCATCTTGTAGTCGAGCGAGGCGAACTTGTCGACGCCGTCCTGGTTGCCGCTGTCGTCCGCCGGGAACTCGCCCGTGGCGATCATCGCGCGGATGTGCGCGGACGTGTCGTGGCTGAGCGCCGTTACGTGGCGAATGATGTCGCCAACGGACCAACCATCGTATGCCGGCTTGTCGAAGTGAGCGCCGAGCGCGTCGATCGCGTCCTCGGTCCTCTGCCACGTCTCACAAATCGACTGGAACAGCGCCTCTCGGGAATCGGCCATCGTCAACCTCCGTACCCTCAGGGAGTGCGACCCGCATTGTGGCCGATCGCGCCGGGGCGGTCTAGAGCCACCCCCTGTCGTGCTCGCTCAGGCCCAGCGATGCGCCGTCTCCACGGGCACGATCGCCGACTCGGGGAGCCCGGCCGCCGCCAGCGCCTCATCCACGTGGCTCAGCTCGTGCAACACGCGCTGCCGGATCACCTCGCCCAGCGAGTACTCCTCCTCGAAGATGGTGAACCGCTGCTCCAGGTCCTCGTCGCTGAACCGCTGGATGTACATCCAGACGACCCCGTGCGCGGTGTTCAGCTCGATCCGCAGCATCTTGTAGTCCAGCGACTGGAACTTCGCCACCCACTCGGCATTGCCGTCGTCACCCGGGAACGGCAGTTCGCCCGTCGCCAGCAGCGCCCGGATGCGCCCCGGCATCATGTGGCTCGTCGCCGTCAGGTGGCGGCACACATCCCCGACGGTCCAGCCGTCGTGCGCGGGGGTATCGAAGTGCGGCCCCAGCGCCGCCAGCGCGTCCTCCGTCCGCTGCCAGGTCTCGCAGATCTCCTGGAACAGCGCCTCTCGTGTCATCGTGTCTTCGGCCAACGTCTCTCTCCTTCGGATCGCTCGTTCAGGCCCAGCGGTGGGCCGTCTCGACCGGCACGACTGCCGACTCCGGCACCCCTGCCGCTTCCAGCGCGACCGCCACGTGGTCCGCTTCGTGCCTCGCGACGACGCCCAGGACCTGCCCCAGCGTCCAGTCGTTCCCCATCAGCTTGTACGTCTGCGCCAGGTCGTCGTCGCTGAACCGCTGCACGTACATCCAGACGACCCCGTGCGCCGTGTTCAGCTCGATCCGCAGCATCTTGTAGTCGAGTGAGCGGAACTTCTCGACCTCCGCCTCGTTGGCGTCGTCGCCCGGGATCTCGTATTCGCCCGTCGCGAGCATCGCTCGCACCGTCGCCGACTCGCGGTGGCTGATGGCGGTCAGGTGCCGGAAGATGTCGCCCACTGTCCAGCCGTCGTGCGCGGGCTTGTCGAAGTGCTCCCCGACGGCCGCGATCGCGTCCTCGGTCTTCTGCCACTGCTGGAGGAGCGCCTCGAACAGGCTCTCTCGCGTAATCGGCTCGGCCATTGGCTACCTCCTCGAATGAACCCGCGCAGTCTGACCGATCGGGAGCCCGGCGGTCCACTGGCCGCGTGCCCCGTAGAATCCCCGCTGCGGAGCGCGAATGGCGCTCCCCGGAGGACTCTCATGAAGCTCGGAATCGGCATCGGCTACTCAGGCGCGCGCATGAACCTGCCCGTCGAGAAGGTTCAGATGGCGGAACGCCTTGGCTACGACTCCGTCTGGACGGCCGAGGCCTACGGCTCCGACGCCGTCACGCCCCTCGCCTACCTGGCCGCCGTCACCGACCGCATCCGGCTGGGCACGGGCATCATGCAGCTCGCCGCCCGCACCGCCGCGAACTGCGCCATGTCCGTCGCCACCGTGGACGCCATGGCGGGCGGGAACCGCTTCATCGCGGGCATCGGCGTCTCCGGCCCCCAGATCGTCGAGGGCTGGTACGGCGAGCCCTGGGGGAAGCCCTACTACCGCATCCGCGACTACGTCCAGATCATGCGCAAGATCTTCGAGCGCGAGCGCCCCGTCATGCACGAGGGCGCTGAGATCTCCCTCCCCTACGCCGGGGAAGGCTCCTCCGGCCTGGGCAAGCCCCTGCGCTCCATCCTCCACATGAACGCCAACATCCCCATCTGGCTCGGCACCGGCAGCCCCGCCAACGTGCGCCTCACCGCCGAGATCGCCGATGGCTGGCTGCCCCTCGGCTACGTCCCCGGCAAGAAGCTCGACCACTTCATGCCCTGGCTCGAGGAAGGCTTCCGGCGCGCCGGCGGCGGCAAGAGCCTCAAGGACATGGAGATCCAGGTCGGCGCCGCCGTCAACATCACCGACGACGTCCAGGGCGCCCTCGACGCGATGAAGCCGAACACCGCCCTCTACGTGGGCGGCATGGGCCACCGCACCCAGAACTACCACAACGACAACATGGTCCGCCGCGGCTATGGCGATGCCGCGAAGCGCATCCAGGAGCTCTTCCTCGCCGGGCGCAAGGAGGAGGCCACCGCCGCCGTCCCCGACGAGTTTCTCGACGAGACCGCCCTCATCGGCCCCGTCGAGCGCATCCGTGAGCGCTACAAGCGCTGGGCCGACGACCCCATCACGGGCATCACCGTCAACACCAACCAGCCCGAGGCGATGGAGCTCATGGCCGAGCTCGCGGAGCTCGAGCCGGTCAAGGTGTAGGGAAGCGCCCTACCCCATCCGCCCCAGGAGCGACCCGTACTCCGCAAGTCCGACGGGCCGCACCACCCGGCCCATCCCCGACCAGTGCTCCCAGCGCCAGTTGCCGGTCGCGCGGGGTTGGCCGGCGGGCTCCTGCAGCGGTGAGGTCTTGCTGGCCAGCATCAGGTGGTAGTGGTCGCTCAACGGCAGCGACTCGTTCACCAGCCCGATCCAGTAGCGCAGCTCCCCGCCGTCCGGCGAGAACGTCGTGCCCAGGTAGCGATAGCGACCCTGGACCGGCTGCGACGAGCTGTTTTCGTAGCGCACCCCGTTCCCGAAGCGCTCGCGCAGGGCCGCCCCGCCCAGTGCGTAGAGCCGGTTCGTGTGGAGCGCGTCGTCCAGCCCGACCGCTTCGAAGCCCAGGACGTCCCGCCGAATGAACTCGGCGAACTCGCGTGCGAGCCGGTCCGCGTCATCCGCGAGTGCGCCGGCGATCGCGTTCCAGCCGATTGCCCCCGAGGCGTTCCCGTTGAATCCGACCTGCAACCGCGCGACCTCGCGGCCCGCGTCCGGCCGCTCGACGGCCTCGGCGGGCGCCACCTCGATCTCGACGAGCGCCTCGCGGCCGTCCGCGAACGTGACCGCGAGGTCGGCTATCGGCGTGTCCGGTCCCGGCTGCACCGCAACGTCGGTCACGGCGCCCTCCGCCCCCGCCGCCTCCGCGAAGAGCGCGCCGAGGGCCTCGTGGCCGGTCGCCAGCAGGTAGGCGAGGCCGTTCGTGCAGTAGTCCTCGAAGGGTGAGGCCGCTCCCGGCCGGTAGGCCGAGAGCATCGTGAAGAGGTTCGCGCCGTCCACGGCTCCAGTATGAAGCGCGGCCCCGCGCGGTCCAGTCAGGCGGCGCCGGCGAGCGCGCGCAGGACGCGCACGAGCAGCGGCATCCACTCGGTGCCCGCCTGCTCCCGCGCGATCCGCACCTGCTCCGGTCCCACCCGCGCCCCGGCGATGCCCAGCTTGTCGACCGCGCGCTGGTGGGCGCGTGTCGTGCCCCCACGCAGGCGCAGGTGGAAGCTCTCCGGGCTCGTCGAGATGCGCTCGATCCCCGCCTGCCGCCCCACCGCCTTCAGCAGGGATACCCCGAGCAGGTTCTGCACCAGCGGCGGGGGCTCGCCGAAGCGGTCGCGCAGTTCCTCCTCCATTTCGGCCACGCCCCGCGGCGTCTCGATCTGCGCGACTCGTTCGTAGAGGGCCAGGCGCGTCTCCATATCCGCGACATAACGTTCCGGGATCGACGCGCTCACTGGCAGGTCGATGCGCGGCGCGGGAGGCAGCGAACGGGAAGCGTTGTCGCCCCCCTCCAGGCCGCCCCGCAGCTGCTCCACCGCTTCCCCCACGAGCTTCGAGAACAGGTCGAACCCCACCGCCGCGATGTGCCCGCTCTGCGCCGAGCCCAGCAGGTTCCCCGCCCCGCGGATCTCGAGGTCGCGCAGGGCGATCTGGAAGCCGCTCCCCAGCTCCGCCGCCTCGAAGATCGCCGCCAGCCGCTTCTGCGCCGTCTCCGAGATCGCCCGGTTGCGGTCGTACAGGAAGTAGGCGAAGGCGCGGTTGGCCGAGCGCCCAACCCGACCCCGCAGCTGGTAGAGCTGCGCCAGCCCGAACTGGTTCGCGTTGTTGATGATGATCGTGTTGACGTTCGGCAGGTCGAGGCCGCTCTCGATGATCGTCGTGCAGAGCAGCACGTCGTAGTCGCCCGCCCCGAACTGGACCATCACGCGCTCGAGCTGCTCCTCCGGCATCTGCCCGTGGCCGATCGCGATCTCCGCTTCGGGCACGAGATTCCGCAGTTGCAGGGCGATGCGCTCGATGTTCTGCACGCGGTTGTGCACGAAGTAGACCTGCCCGCCCCGCTCCATCTCCCGCACGATCGCCTCGCGCACGATTTCGTCGTCCCACCCGGTTACGTACGTGCGGATGGGCAGCCGCTCCTCGGGCGCCGTCGCCACCATCGACGTGTCGCGGATGCCCGCCAGCGACATCTGCAGTGTGCGCGGGATCGGCGTTGCCGACATCGTCAGCGTGTCGACTTCCGCCCGGATCTGGCGGAAGCGCTCCTTGTGGGCCACGCCGAACCGCTGCTCCTCGTCGATGACCACCAGACCCAGGTCCTTGAAGGCCACGTCCCGCTGCAGCAGCCGGTGCGTCCCGATGGCGATGTCGACCTGCCCGCCCGCGATGCCGTCGACGATGTCGCGCTGCTCCTGCGGCCCGCGGAAGCGCGAGAGCACGGCCGTCTCCACGGGGAAGCCACTCATGCGCTCCCGGAACGTCTGGCCATGCTGCTCGGCGAGTACCGTCGTCGGCACCAGCACGGCCACCTGCCGTCCCGCCATCACCGCCTTGAAGGCGGCGCGCACGGCCACCTCCGTCTTCCCGTAGCCGACGTCCCCCGCGATGAGGCGGTCCATCGGCTTCGTCGACTCCATGTCGGCCTTCACGTCTGTGATTGCCTGGAGCTGGTCCGGCGTCTCCACGAAGGGGAAGGCGCCCTCCATCTCGATCTGCCACGGCCCGTCCCCGGGGGAGGCGTCCCCCTGCGCCACCGCCCGGCGCGCGTACAGGTCGAGCAACTCCTGCGCGATCTCCGCCACCGCCCGCCGCACCCGCCGCTTCGTGTGCGTCCACTCTTGCGAGCCCAGCCGCGTGAGCGACGGCGGGCGGTCGCTCGGTCCCACGTAGGCGCTGACCGCATCGAGCTGGTCGGTGGGAACGAAGAGGCGGTCGCCCTCCGCGTATTCGAGCTCCAGGTACTCGCGTTCGACCCCTTCCGTCGTCCGCCGTGTGAGCCCCTTGAAGCGCGCGATGCCATGGTCGATGTGGACGACCGGGTCGCCCGGCTGGAGCGTCGTCAGGATGTTCGGCGTGATGCCTCGCCGGCGCCGCTGCGGCCGCCGTGTACGCCGCAGCCCGAACACCTCCTCGTCGCTGACCAGCGCGAACGCGTCGCCCAGCAGGAAGCCGCCGCTCGCCGTCGCCGGCACGATCGCGATGTTCCCCGGCTCGGGCGGCTCGTCGAGGGAGGCCAGCAGGCGCGGCTCGACCCCCTCCTCCTCCATCAGGTCGGCGAGGCGCAGCGCCTGCTGCGAGGCCAGCACCACGCCGCGCCCCTCCTCCGCCCACGCCTCCGCCTGCCGCACCACGTCCCGGATGCGCCCCCCGAACGCGGGCGCCGCCGCGAACGGCAGCCGCTCCGCCCCCAGCTCCTCCGCCCCGAAGCGGTGCAGCTCGACCCGTGTCCCGTGCGCATCCAGCAGGCCCCCCACCTCGTCCGGCGCGAGCCCCAGGTCTGGCAGCCCGATGGGGATCTCGCCGCGCCGTTCGAGCGCTCCGCGTGCCTCCTCCTGGTGGCGCACGTGCAGGTCGAGCGCCTCGACGCCCTCCTCCCGCTCGTCGACGACGACCAGGCTCTCCGGCGACAGGTAGTCGAACGCCGTGGCGCGGTTCAGGAGCGGCTCGAAGTAGCCGGGGAAGCGGCTTCGCTCGCCGCCGGACAGCAGCTCCAGCTCCTGCGCGACCGCCTCCGCGGCCTCCCCCCCGATGGTGATCGCGTCGCGAAGCTCGCGCGCCCGCGCCTGCGCCTCGGCCGTGTGGCTCGCGAGCGGCGGCAAAATAGCCGACTCGACCCGCTCGATGCTCCGCTGCGTGGACAGGTCGATGCGCCTGATGCTCTCGACCTCGTCGCCGAAGAACTCGATGCGCAGGGGGTCCTCCGCTCCCGCCGGGAACACGTCGAGGATGCCGCCGCGCCGCGTCGCGACCCCGGGTTCGTCCGCCAGCGGCTCGAAGCGATAGCCTGCCCCCTCCAGCGCCCGCTGGAGCACTTCCGGCGCGAGCGTGGCCCCCACCCGCACCTCCGTCCCCGCCGCCTCCACCTCCGGCCCCGCCCGGAACTCCGCCACCGCCGCCCACGACGCCACCACGATCGCGGCCTCGCCCGCCCCCAGCTGGCGCAACGCGCGGTCGCGCTCGGCGACGGCTGCCGGGTCGTCCTCGGCGAGCTCGTAGGGGAGCTGCTCGCCCGCGGGCAGGCGCGCGACCGGCAGGTCTGCGGCGTAGAGCGCCAGCTCCTCCGCCAGCAGCGATGCTCGCCCCGGCGACGGCGCCACGACCAGCGTGGGGCCGTCGCGCAGCGCTGCCAGCGCCACGATCGTCGCCGGCTTGGCGGCATCCGGCGCCCCCACCTCGACGGGCGCCTGCGTACGCGCCAGCCCGCCGAGGCGCCCCTCGACGACCGTCCGCACGCCTGCCAGTTCACCCGCCATGTCTCGCCCCAACGCCGATCGGCCCGAGCGCAAAACGCTCGGGCGTCCGCACAGGGTAGCAGGGGGTGGCTGGTGGCTGGTGGCTGGTGGCTAGTGGTTAGTCCCCACCTGCCCCTATCCCCCGCGAGCGAAGCGAGCCACCAGCCACTATCCACTACCCACTAGTCACCAGCCAGCGCCTCCGCCAGGTGCAGGACACGCGCCTCGATTCCCGCCTCGCGCACGGCCGCCTCGTACTGCATCTGGCAGCCCGGGTTGGCGGTCACGATCACGTCCGGCCGGTGCTTGCGGAACTGGGCCGCCTTGCGCGCCCGCAGCTCGCCCGACATGGCCGGCTGGACAAGGCTGTAGATGCCCGCTGCCCCGCAGCACATGTCCGCCCCCTCCGTCTCGACCAGCTCGCACCCATCGAGCGCTTCCAGCAGGGCCCGCGGCTCCGCACTGATGCCCTGGGCGTGCGCCAGGTGGCAGGCGTCCTGGTAGGCGACCCGCCCCTCCAGCCGCCCCGCCGGCAGGTCTCGCCCCGCCAGGTACTCGCTGAAGTCGACCACTCGTGTGGCCATCGCCTCCGCGCGCCCGGCGAAGGCGGAATCGCCCGCCAGCAGCTCGCCGTATTCCTTCATGGCCGCGCCGCAGCCCGCCGAGTTCACCACGATCGTCTCCGCCCCCGATGCCTCGAATGCGGCGATGTTCGCCCGTGCGAGCCGCCGCGCCTGCTCGAGGTCGCCGTCGTGGGCGCTGAGGGCGCCGCAGCAGCCCTGTCCCCGCGGGGCGAACACGTTCGCCCCACTGCGCTCGAGCACGCGCAAGCTCGCCCGGTGCGCGTCCCCGAAGAGCTCGGCCATCACGCACCCGGTAAACAGCGCGACATCGCCGTCGCCTGCGTTGTCGCGCGGCCGGTAGGGCCGTCCCGGACGCCCGAGCTGCGCTTCCAGCCGACCGAGCGGCCCGGTGAATCGCAGGATGCCCGACCGGCGGACCAGTCCCCGCAGCGGAGACCGCGCGAACCAGCGCACGGGCGCGAGCATCGCCGCCAGCGCCCGCGGCCTCGCGATCACGTTGCGCAGGGCGAACCGCCGCAGGCGCCGCTCCCAGCCCTTCGAGGGCGGAGCCGCATCGAGCTGGGCGCGGGCGCGTTCCATGATGCGCCCGTACGGCACCCCGCTCGGGCAGACCGCTTCGCAGGCGCGGCACTGCAGGCAGAGCTCCCAGTGGCCCTGCACCGCCTCCGTCAGGGGGATGCGCTCTTCCGCCACCGCCCGCGCGAGGTGGATGCGCCCCCGCGGCGACTCCACCTCCAGCCCCGTGATCGCGTACGTCGGGCAGGCGTTCACGCAGAGCCCGCAGTGGACGCACTTCGCGAGGTCCGCCGTGTCCGGCGCGTCCTCGGCCAGCGGCCAGCCGGGTGCCTCAGACGCCGCCAACGAACCGCCCCGCATTCAGCCGCCCGTCCGGGTCGAAGGCGGCCTTGACCGCCGCCACTCGTGCCGGACTCCCCGCCCGGCCCCACGGGTCGAGCGCGCCCCGCATCCCGTCCGGCATGCGCTCCGCCACGACCGCCGCACCCGACTCCGCCAACGCCGTCCGCAGGCTTCCCACCGCCCCCGCAACAGCGCTCGACTCCGGTGTGGCGCCTTCTGCCCAGGTGGCGCGAACCTCGCGTGCGAGCGGGCGCACGAGCATTTTCGACGGCGCCAGCGCTTCGAGCGCCGCGGCCGTCGCGCCGATTGCGCTCGTCGGGCACGAGGCCCGCAGGGTGAGCGCATCGCCCTCCCCGAACCCGAGGTCCCGAGCGGTGGTGTAGTCGCCGTCGCCGGCGGGCGCGAGGTCCGCCTCCGCAATCTCCGTCGCCTTTGGCACGGCGCCCACCGGCAGTCGCACGAGCCCGCTCCATCCCGTCCCGGACGCCGTCAGTTCGAGCAGCTCGGGCCGCAGGTCGGCGCGCAGTACGCGTTCCGCGAGCGACTGCCCTTCCGCCAGCGACCCCACCTCGAAGCGCAGGTCGACCGTCTCGATGCGCGGCAGCACACGCAGCGCCACCGAGGTCACGATGCCGATCGTCCCCAGCGAGCCGCACCAGAGCCGCATCAGGTCGTAGCCGGTCACGTTCTTCACGACGCGTCCGCCCGCCTTCACCAGCTCCCCGTCCGCACGCAGGACCGTCATCCCCAGCACGAAGTCGCGGGGAAGGCCGTGGCGCGTACGCAGCGGTCCGCCCGTCCCCACCGCCAGCACGCCCCCGATGGTCGCGCGCTCGGCGTGCGGCGGGTCGAGGGGCAGGCGCTGGGCCGCCGCCGCGAGCTGCGCCTCCAGCTCCCCGAGCGTGGCTCCCGCGGGCACGACCGCCGTCAGGTCCGCCGGCTCGTGTTCGATTTCGCCCGCCAGCGCCGCTCGCACGTCGACCAGCGCGAAGGGCTCGCGCGGCGCGTTCCCCAGCGCGAGCTGCGTGCCCGCCGCCACCGGGACGAGCGTGCGCCCGTCGCGGGCGGCCACGAGTGCCCGCAGCTCATCGAGGCCGGCCGGGGCGTACGTCGCCTCGGGGGCGCGTCCCGCCACCAGCGGCGGCGCCTGCGTGGCCGCCTCAGACATAGGCGTCCGGCCCGGCCGCCGCGAGCGCGCCCTGCTGGTGGGCCATCTCGCCGCAGCCGGTGCCCTCGGGCAGCACCTTGCAGGGGTTGAAGGCGCCCTCGTTCCCGAAGACCCCCCGCACGCGGCGCATGTTCTCCAGGTCGGTCTCGCTGTAGAGCCAGGGCATGAAGCGGTTCTTCTCGAAGCCCACCCCGTGCTCCCCCGTCAGTGCCCCTCCTGCCTCCACGCAGACCCGCATGATCTCCGCGCCTGCCTCCAGCACGCGCGCCGTCGTTCCCGGCTCGCGCTCGTCGAAGAGCAGGCACGGGTGGAGGTTGCCGTCCCCGGCGTGGAACACGTTCGCCACCGGTAATCCGTACCCCTCGCTGATGCGCGCCACGTCGCCCATCGTCTCGACCAGCCGCGATCGCGGCACGACGCCATCGAGCAGGTAGTAGTTGGGCGCGATCCGCCCCAGCGCCCCGATGGCGCCCTTGCGCCCCTTCCACAGCAGCTCGCGCTCGGCGGGCTCGGTGGCCGTGCGGATCTCGGTGGCGCCGTGCTCGTTGCAGGCCGCCCGCGCCTGCGTCACCTGCCCCCGCACGACCTCCTCGATGCCGTCCAGCTCGATCAGGAGCACCGCCCCGGCATCGGGGGGATAGCCGCAGCGCAGCCCCGCCTCTGCCGCCTGGAGCGTCACGCGGTCCATCATCTCCAGCGCCGCCGGCACGAGCCCCGCCCCGATGACCGCGGAGACCGTCTCGCTCGCACTCTCTACGTCGTCGAAGATGGCCAGCAGGGTCACGACCGTGTCCGGCACGGGCACGAGCCGCACGACGACCTTCGTCGCGATTCCCAGCGTCCCCTCCGAGCCGATAAAGAGCCCCCGCAGGTCGTACCCGATGGGGTCGGGCCCGTGGCTGCCCAGCCACTCCACCTCCCCGCTCGCCGTCACCACCTCCATGCCGATGACGTGGTTCGTCGTGACCCCCAGCGCGAGGCAGTGCGGCCCGCCCGCGTTCTCGGCGACGTTCCCGCCGATCGTGCAGGCCTTCTGGCTGCTGGGGTCGGGTGCGTAGAAGAGGCCGTGCTCGGCCGCGATCTCGGAGAGCTGGATGTTGGGGACCCCCGGCTCGACCGTCGCCGTGCGCTCCACCGGGTCCACGTCGAGGATGCGCCGCATGCGCGCCGTCGCCAGCACGACACCCTGGCGCGTGGGCACGGCCCCGCCGCTCAGCCCCGTCCCCGCCCCGCGGGGCGTGACCGGCACATCGAAGGCGTTGCAGGCGCGCACGACGGCCTGCACCTCCGATGTGTTCCCGGGGAAGACGACCGCGTCGGGCAGCGAGCGGTCTATCGTCCCGTCGAGTTCGTAGACCAGCAGGTCCTCGGGCTTGTGGAGGACGTGCTCCTTCCCCACCACCTCGCGTAGCGCCTTCAGCAGGTCGGCGCCCGCGCTCACGCCTCCGCCCCCTCCCGGCATTCCTGGCACATCCCGAAGATGGCGAAGTGCTGCAGGTCGGCCTCGAAGCCGAAGTCCTCGGCCACGCGCCTGGCCAGCCCCTCGAGGTACTCGTGGTCGAGCACCTGCATCTTGCGGCAGCTCGAGCAGATGAGGTGGTGGTGCGCCTCCCCCGCGGACCACTCGAAGAGGAGGTCGTCGCCGCCCATGTCCGTCGCGGTGGCCAGGTGAAGGCGCTTCAGCATTTCCACCGTCCGGTAGACGGTGCTCAGGTCGACCACCGGGTAGACCGCGCGCACCTCATCGGCGATCTCGGCGGCGCTCAGGTGGCGGCCGGCGTGGCGCAGCGCGGAGGCGACGAGCAGACGCTGGGGGGTGACCCGGAAGCCCGCCTCCCGCAGGGTCGTCGCGGTTTCCTGTTCGCATGCCATCGGACAGGCCTAGTCTACAGCCGCGAACGCGGCGTTCCGGGCTGGTGGGGGAAGGGCTGTGTGCGCGCCCCTACCAGATGCCCAGCGCCATCTTGACGTCTTCGCTCGCCATCGTGCGCGGATCCCAGGGCGGGTTCCAGACGATCTCGACGTCCACGTCCTCGACGCCCGGGAGGTCCTTCACCTTCGCGTAGACCGCCCCGCGGATGATCGGGCCGAGCGGGCAGCCCGGGCTCGTGAGCGTCATCTTGACGTTCACCGTGCCCTCGTCCCACTCGATCTCGTACACGAGCCCGAGGTCGACGATGCTCATGTCGATCTCGGGGTCCTTCACCTCGCGGATGCGCTCACGCAGCTCCTCGTCGGTCGGTCGGATCTTGGTCTCGGTGTCTGCCATGTCAGCCTCCTTGCGGGGTTGCCGTCGCTACGTTGTCGTTCATCTGCAGGGCCTCGCGCAGTACCTTCCAGCAGAGGAGGGCGCACTTCACCCGTACGGGGAACTGTGCCACACCCTGCAAGGCTTCGAGGTCGCCCAGCAGCGGATCCGGCTCTGCCGACTCCACCAGCTGGGCCTCGAACAGCTGCATGACCCGATGCGCGTCCGCGATCGTGCCGCCGCAGACGCGCTCCGTCATCATCGAGGCGCTCGACTGGCTGATCGAGCAGCCCTGGCCGCGGAACGCCATCTCGCAGATCACGTCCCCTTCGATCGTCACGTCCAGCTCGATCTCGTCCCCGCAGATGGGGTTCGCGCCTTCCGCCTGGTGCGTGGGGGCCGCCAGCGCCCCGGCGTTCCGGGGACGCCGGTAGTGATCGAGGATCACCTCGCGGTAGAGCTCGTCAAACTGCGGTTCGGCTCTCGACACGCTCAAACACCCGTTTCGCCTCGTCGAGCGCTGCCACCAGCGCATCGACCTCGCGTTCTTCGTTGTAGAGGTAGAAGCTCGCCCGGTTCGTCGCGGGGACGCCCAGGCGGCGCATCAGGAGTTGCGCGCAGTGGTGCCCCGCCCGGATCGCGACGCCGTAGGCGTCGACGATCGTACTGATGTCGTGCGGATGGACCCCCTCGACCTCGAAGCTGACGGCCCCGCCGCGCAGCTCCACGTCGTGCGGCCCGTGCACGGTGATGCCCCCGGACCGCTCGAGCGCTTCGATGGCGTATCCCGTGATGCGCTTCTCGTGCGCGCGCACGCTCTCCATGCCGAGGTCCTGCAGGTAATCGAGCGCCGCCCCGAAGGCGATCACGTCGGCGATGTTGGGGGTGCCCGCCTCGAACTTGTGCGGCCCCTCCGCCCACGTCGAACGCTCCGGCTTCACGATCGAGATCATCTCGCCGCCGCCCAGGAACGGCTCCATCTCGGCCAGCAGCCCCGGCCGCGCCCAGAGCACGCCCACGCCCGTCGGCCCGAGCATCTTGTGCGCGGAGAAGGCGAACACGTCGCAGCCGAGCGCTTCCACGTCGACCGGCAGGTGGGGAGCGCTCTGCGCCCCATCGACCAGCAGGAGCGCGCCGGCGCCCCGCGCCATCTCCGCGATCTCGGCGATCGGGTTGATCGTCCCCAGCACGTTCGACATGTGGGTGACGCTCACGAGCTTCGTGCGCTCCCCGATGAGCGAGCGCAGCGAGTCCAGGTCCAGCCGGCCCTCGGCGTCGATGTCCGCGTAGCGCAGGTGGGCGCCGGTGCGGGCCGCCACTAGCTGCCACGGCACGATGTTCGAGTGGTGCTCCATCAGCGTGAGGACGATCTCGTCGCCCTCCGAGAGGTTGGCGTCGCCCCAGGCCCGGGCCACGAGGTTGATGGACTCCGTCGTGTTGCGCGTGAAGACGATGTCCTCGGGATTCCCCGCGCCGATGTGGCGGGCCGCCTTCGCGCGAACCCCCTCGTAGGCTTCCGTCGCCTCGACCGAGAGCGTGTGGATGCCCCGGTGGATGTTGGCGTTCTGGGTCTCGTAGTAGTGGGTCAGGGCGTCGATCACCGCGCGCGGCTTCTGCGTCGTCGCGGCGTTATCGAGGTACACCAGCGGACGGCCGTTGACCTCGCGGCCCAGGATGGGGAAGTCGCCCCGCAGCCGGGCCGTATCGATCGTCACGCGCGCGCTCCCAGCGATTCCAGCTTCGCCTCGACGAGGGCGCTCAGCTCCTCGCGCACGGACTCGCCGTGGCCGAAGCGGTCCAGCGGTTCGCTCAGGAAGCCCCGCACCAGCAGCCCCACCGCGCCCTCGCGCGTGAGCCCGCGTGACTGGATGTAGAACAGTTCCTCATCGTCCACCGGCCCCGCCGTCGCCCCGTGGCTGACGCGGCTCACGTCGTTCGTGAGGATTTCGAGCACGGGGTCGCTGTCGGCCTTGGCCGTGCGGCTCAGGAGGAGGTTGCGGTTCTCCTGGTTGGCGTCCGCGCGCCGCGCCCCCAGCCCGACCTTCGTCAGCCCGTAGTAGACCGCCCGCGAGCGTTCACCCAGCGCCGACTTGATGAGCAGGTCGCTGCGCGTGTCCTCGCCCACGTGGTCCTGCACCGTGTAGAAGTCCGCCTGCTCGTCGCCGGCGCCCACGGTGAGGCCGTAGATCTCGCTGCTCGAGCCGCGTCCCTCCAGCGAGGAGATGATGTGGCTTTTTACGAGCCGTCCGCCCGTGGTCACGCTCAGGCTGCGCACGTCGGCGTCCCGCTCGGTGACCGCGCGCTGGGCCGCGAAGACGCGCGTCCGTGCGCCCCAGCGGTGCAGGGACGTGTAGTTGACGACCGCGCCCGGCCCGAGGAGCAGCTCGACCGCCGGCAGGATCGCCAGCGGCTCTTCGCCCGAGCGGTACTCTTCGATCAGGGTCAGGCGGCTGTTCGTGCCCGCCACGACGAGCGTGTGCGGTGTCGCCAGCGAGCCCGCCCCCGCGAACTCGCGCGTGAGCCGCACCGGTTCCGCGATCTCCGCGTTCGCCTGCGTCTGCACGAGCACGCCCCCCGCCAGGAAGGCGTAGTGCAGGGCCGAGAGCCGGTCGCCGCCGACCGCTACGGCTTCGCCGAGACGCGCCAGCGCGTCCTCGCCGGCCTCCGCGAAGGGCGCCACCGTCAGCCCCTCCGCTTCCGCTCCGCTGATCGCGAGGGCATCGGCCGCGGCTGGCGGCGCGAAGGGGTCGAGGGTGAGGGCGGCGGGGTCGACGTACTTCCAGGGGCGGTCCAGCGCCGGCGAGGGCATCGCCGAGGTTTCGAGCGCCGCCGCGCCGCTCGCGCGCAGGGCGGCCACGGATGCGCCGTCGCCGAGCGCCTCGCCGAGGGCGCGGCTCGCCTCGGCCGTAAGCGCGGAGGCGGCTGTGCTCGGGGCTGATGTCATGCGGTTCGTACTCCTCTGCACGCGCGGCGCGCAGGCGATCGCCGTTTCCGGCTCCGCCCCGCGCGGCGCGGCCTCTCGTCGGTCCTAGCCGATGGCGCCTTCCATCTGCAGCTCGATCAGGCGGTTGAGCTCGACGGCGTACTCCATCGGCAGCTCCTTCACGATCGGCTCCACGAAGCCGTTGACGATCATCTTGGCGGCAGCATCCTCCGAGAGCCCCCGGCTCTGCAGGTAGAAGAGCTGCTCTTCGCTCAGCTTGGAGACGTACGCCTCGTGCTCGATGGACACGTCGGGCGCGTCCACCTCCATCGTCGGGTACGTGTCCGAACGCGATTCCTCGTCCAGCAGGAGGGCGTCGCAGCGCACGCTCGAGCGCACGTTGTCGCAGCCCTCGTACACCTTCAGCAGGCCGCGGTAGCTTGTGCGACCGCCGTCCTTGCTGAGCGACTTCGACACGATCGTCGAGGTCGTGTCCGGCGCCATGTGGACGACCTTGCCGCCCGCGTCCTGGTGCTGTCCCTCGCCCGCGAACGCCAGCGAGAGGATCTCGCCGTGCGCCCCCGGCTCCATCAGGAACACGCTCGGGAACTTCATCGTCAGCTTCGAGCCGAGATTCCCATCGACCCACTCCATGACCGCGTCCTCGTAGGCCGCGGCCCGCTTGGTGACGAGGTTGAAGACGTTGTTCGACCAGTTCTGGATCGTCGTGTAGCGGACGCGCGCGCCCTTCTTCACGATGATCTCGACCACGGCGCTGTGCAGCGAGTCGCTGCTGTACGTCGGCGCCGTGCAGCCCTCGACATAATGGACCTGGCTGCCCTCGTCGGCGATGATCAGCGTCCGCTCGAACTGGCCCATGTTCTCCGTGTTGATGCGGAAGTAGGCCTGCAGCGGGATGTCCACCTTCACGCCCTTCGGCACGTAGATGAACGAGCCGCCCGACCACACCGCGCTGTTGAGCGCCGCGTACTTGTTGTCGCCCGGCGGGATGACCGTCCCGAAGTGCTCCTTGACGATGTCCTCGTACTCGGCCAGCCCCTGGTCCATGCCCAGGAACACGACGCCCAGCTTCTCCAGGTCCTCGCGGATGTTGTGGTAGACGACCTCGGAGTCGTACTGCGCGCCCACCCCGGCGAGGAACTTCTTCTCCGCCTCGGGAATGCCGAGCTTGTCGAACGTATCCCGGATGTAATCCGGCACGTCGTCCCACGAGCGCTCATCGCGGTCGGTCGCCCGCACGAAGTAGTGGATGTTGTCGAAGTCGATCGTCTCGAGCAGGTCGGTGCCCCAGGGCGGGTTCTCCATCTCGTTGAAGCGCTCGAGGGCGTCCAGGCGGAATTCCCGCATCCACTGCGGCTCGTCCTTCATCTCCGAGATCGTCTGGACGATCTCCGGGGTGAGCCCCTTGTTCGCCTTGAAGAGCGCCTCTTCCTCGTCGAAGAAGCCCCACTTGTAGCCGTCTTCGCGGACCAGTTGTTCCGGTGTGGAGGTCATAGCTTGTCTCCTCAGGCCGGCGAGGCGGCCGCATCGATGGTGTCGTACCCGCTCACTTCGAGCTCTTCGGCGAGCTCGGGACCGCCCGAGCGCACGATGCGCCCGTCGATCAGCACGTGTACGAACTGGGGCTTGATGTAGTTGAGCAGCCGCTGGTAGTGCGTGATGAGCAGCAGGCCCATGTTCTCGTTCATCAGCGTGTTCACGCCGTCCGCGACCGTCCGCAGGGCGTCGATATCGAGCCCCGAGTCCGTCTCGTCCAGCACCGCCATGCGGGGCTGCAGCATCGCCAGCTGCAGCATCTCCGCGCGCTTCTTCTCGCCGCCGCTGAAGCCGTCGTTCAGGTAGCGCCGGGCGAAGTCGCGGTCGACCTTCAGCAGCTCCATCTTCTGGAACAGCTCCTGGCGGAACTCGCGCACCGGAACCTCCTCGCCGCGCACGGCGTTGACCGCCTGCCGGAGGAAGTTCACGACCGTCACCCCGGGCACGGCCACGGGGTACTGGAAGGCGAGGAAGAGGCCCCTGCGGGCGCGCTCGTCCGGGGCCATCCCGTCGAGCGCCTCACCGAGGAAGCGAACCTCGCCGCCGGTCACCTCGTAGCGGGGGTTGCCCATGAGCGTGTTCGCGAGGGTGCTCTTGCCGGAGCCATTCGGCCCCATGATGGCGTGCACCTCGCCGGGCCGAACCTCGAGGTTGAGGCCGGTGAGGATCTCCTTGCCCGCCACATTGGCGCGCAGGGCGTTGATTTCGAGAAGCGGTGCTTCGGTCATGCGTTCCCTTCGGCGGCGTCGCTCGCGGCGGCGCCTTCGTATTCCTGTTCGGTTTTCAGCTGGACGAGGAATTCGCAGCAGTGCGAGCCGTCCACGATTCGCGCGATCTGCTCGACATCCTCGCCGATCAGCAGGCTAATCGCCTGCCGGTCGGCTTCGCACGGCAGCCGCGAGAGCTCCGCCGCCTGCGGATACGGGCAGCAGGAGTTGACCAGGTGGAAGCCGTCCGCCTCCGCCCGCCACGTCTCCAGGATGCCCTCCCGGCGAAGGCTCTCGGTCACATGCTTGACGAGGTCCTCGCCGCTCTCCGAGCCCGCCACCTCGTCGCGGTGGCGCTCGGCGAGCGAGGCGGCCACGCCCGTGGCCACGGCCTCGTCGATGTGTTCCTGCCCCAGCCACCCGAGGACCCGCGCGAACAGGTCCGCGTAGGCGGGCGGCGCCTCCCCCGCGCCCTTGGGCGTGGGGTACCAGCTCAGGTAGGGGCGGCCCGTCGCCTGCTTCACCGGGCGCGATTCGATCAGCTGGTCCGCGCGCAGGTGGTCGAGGTGGCGCCGCACGGCCGCGACCTTCACGCCAAGCGCTTCGGATAGCTCCTCCACGCGCGCGCCGTGGTGCTCGATGACGTACTCGAGCACGCGTTCCCGGGTTCCGTGCGGATGCCGGTCCATGCATGGATCGTAGGTCCCCCGGGCGTCACGGGCAAGGGTTTTTCCACTTTTTGGTAGAGAAATTTTCTCGATCCTGTTGTAGCGAAAGTCCGGCCCTGCGGCCACCGCGACCCTTCCCCTACACTCCCGCCATGCCGAGAGGCGCCGTCGCACCCGTGCTCGCGACCGTGGTAGCTGTGCTGGTGCTCGCTGCCTGCGGGGGCGACGGCGACCCCGCGCCCACCACCGCCCCCGAGCCCCCCTCCCCCACCGCCCGCGCCGCCACCTCCGCCCCCTGCACCGCCCCCGATGCGTTCGCGCCGGAGGATTGGCCCCACCCCAACTACGACCCCGCCGGCACCCGTGCGACCTTCGCCTCCAGCATCGACTCCGGGAACGTCGGCAGCCTGCAGGTGGCCTGGCGCTACGAGCTGCCCACCGGCGGCGCCTTCGGCATCGTCGCGACCACCCCGGTCGTCGTTGGGAACACGGTCTATCTCGGCGACCTCCAGACCAACGTCCACGCCATCGACCTCGAGACCGGCAACCGCCGCTGGATGAACAAGGTCGAGATGTGGACGTACGGCCCCAGCGGGGTCGCGTTTGGTGGTGGCTGCGTCTTCGCCAACCTCGGCGGCTACGGCATCGCCGCCTACCGCGCCCTCGACGGCGAACGCCTCTGGGACACGAAGATCCTCGACTTCGGCGGCGTCGTGAACTTCCAGCCCGTGGTCGCGGGCGGGACCGTCTTCGCCGCCACCAGCTCCCTTTCCCAGCCCGGCGCGAGGGGCGCCCTCTACGCCCTCGACCCCGCCACCGGCGAGGTGCGCTGGTCCTTCAACACGATCCTCTCCGAGGACGTCTGGGGGAACCCCGAGATCAACAGCGGCGGCGGCGCCTGGTACCCGCCCGCCCTCGACCTCGAGGCGGGCGTCTCCTACTGGGGCACCTCCAACCCCTACCCCTTTCCGGGGATAGAGGGCTACCCCCTTGGCTCCAGCCGCCCCGGCGATAACCGCTGGACGAACTCCATCCTCGCCGTCGACATTGCCACCGGCGAGCTGCGCTGGGGCGTCCAGCACATCCCCCACGACATCTTCGACCGCGACGCCGTCCTCGCGGCCATCGCCACCCTCGAGGACGGCCGCACGGTCGTCATCAGCACGGGCAAGCTGGGCCGCGTCTTCGGCCTCGACCCCGACGGCACTGTCCTCTGGGACACCCCCGTCGGCCTCCACCAGAACGACGACGTCACCGAGTTCGAGGGCGAGATCGAGGTGCTCCCCGGCACCGCCGGCGGTGTCGTGACCCCCATCGCCGTTGCCGACGGCGTGGTGTACGTGGTCGTCGTGAACGCCCCCACCCGGTACCTGCCCGACGTTCCCGAAGGCGTTGGCACCTCCCTCGGCGTCTACCCCAGCCAGATGGTCGCCATCGATGCGAGCGACGGCGCGATTCTCTGGGAAACCGACCTCCCCGGCGATGCATTCGGCGGCGCGACGGTCGTGAACGATCTCGTCTTCACCTCCGTCATCACCGGCGTCATCCTCGCCCTCGACCGCGACACCGGCGAGATCGTCTGGGGCCACCAGGCGGCGGGGGGCATCAACGGCTGGCCGGCCGTCGCCGGCGACACGGTGCTGGTCCCGGTCGGGTTCGGCGAACCCGGATTCCTGCTGGCCCTCAGGCTCCCGCGCTGAGCTCCGCGAGCGCCGCCCCCCACCGCGGCCCCACCACCTCCCACGCGTACCGCCCCGCCGAGGCGCGCAGCGCCGCCCGATCGCCATCGCTCGCAGCCGCGCGGATCGCCTCCCGCGTAAGCGCCAGCAGCTCCGACTCCTTCCCGTAGAGGCAGCGGTCGTGCAGCGCCTCCGGAACCAGCGCCGGGTAGTTGTAGCGGCGCGGCGCGATCGGGAAGCACCCGCACCACAGCGCCTCGACGGTCGAGATGCCGAAGAACTCGTGGCGCGTCGTGCTGATGCAGACGTCCGCCTCCCACAGCAGCCGCGCGTACCCCGGGCGCCCCGCCACCGGCCCGAACTGCACCAGCCGCTCGCCCAGCCGTTGCGGCAGCTCCAGCATGGCCGCGCTCGGGTTGTCGCCCCGCTCCCCCGCCACCGCCACGCGGAAGTCGAGCCCCTCCTCCGCCAGCGCCGTCACCGTCCGCACGAACGCCTCCGGCGACTTGTCGAACTCCCAGCGGTGGTTCCAGAGCACCAGCGGACTCCCGCCCCGCGCCCCCTCCGCCGGCCCCTCCCCCAGCGACGCCAGGTCGACCCCCACCGGCAGCACCGTGCTCTTCGCCCGGATCGCCTCGATCCCGTCGGTCGTGAGCCAGTTGTTCGGCTGGCGCTCAAGCTCCTCCAGCGCCCCCAGGAAGTCGTCCCGGTGGTACTCCGAGTTGAACGCGACGCGGTCCGCCGCCAGCGCCGACAGGTAGTTGATCTGCCCGAACCACGAGTTCAGCTTCGTCCCCCGCAGCCGCGGGTACGTCAGCTGGTTTTCGTGCATGAAGAGCAGCACCGGGACGCGTTCGAAGCGCGGCCGCGTGAGCGCCAGGAAGGCCGGCAGGTCCAGCATGTCCGACACCAGCAGGAAGTCGAACGACCCCTCCACCTCCGCCGCCTGCCCCGCCAGCAGCTGCGCCCCCAGACGCATCCGCCGCCGCCACTCCCGCCCCGGCAGCGTCAGCAGCTGCAGGTCGTGCCCCCCATGCGCCGCCAACCCCTCCGCGAACGCACGGTGGCTCCCCCCGAAGAACGGCTCCACGAACAGTCCGCGCGCCATGTGGGAAGGCTACAGCTAGCTCTCCGCCGTCAGGAGAGCCGAGTCAGGTTTTCTTTGTGGCATGGTCAAGCTTCCGCATCAGATGATTGGCAAGCGCCAATAGCTCCAGAGCAACTTCCGGCTCGTCTTCGAGTTCGTGCTCATGCGCCCTAGGATTTCTGACACCTGTCATGGCTCCTGCGTACACATCCATGTAACCCTGTTGCTCATCTTCCTCCGACTGCGAGGACAAGGCGTTTAACGCAAGGACCGGGCTGTTGGCGCTGAAGGCCTTTCTCATCAGTTTTGCACCATCTAGCGCGGAGAACCCGGACTTCCTCTTTACAGCGTTGTTCAGACACTTGAAGGCTTCTTCGACAGCTCGGGCGTAGTGCTGGTCTTCAAACAGCTCTCGACTCGCGGAACGAATGTCTGGATGCGACACAAACGCGTCATACTTCTCCAGATCTGACACAAGAACTGTAGGAATCGCGGCTCGGCTACTTGGCCTGCCTAGGCCGGACTCATCGAAGAGCCGCTGGATGCTCTTGGCCCTGTCGAACCAACCGCCAATCAGCCCGTCCTGCACGGAGAGTTCAGACGTCCCGGCCGTAGAGGTACTTGGCCATACTTGAGAATACCTTGTCGATCTGCTCCGGCGTGGCGGTAGAGTCGATGTGGATTTGAAGGTCTAGGTGAAGGGCTGGCCCGATCGCTCCATTGACGTCTTCGGGCACAGGGTCAGGGGCGACCTGCTCCGGCGAGCCTTCGTCGGTGGCTGCCTTGCCTACCTTTGGGTTTGGCGCGGGGGTCGCGTCGGGCACCTCGTCAAGAGACATCACAAACTCGTTGCCGCTAATCTCTCTGACCAAGCCGATGTGCCGGAGGTTCGCGGTGAAGATATCAGCTGCCTTCTTGGCGTCGCCGGGCGCTACGCCGTTCTGCTCGAGCTGGTCGCTCATCACGGCAGGATCGGGGAGGCGCTTCCCGATTAGCCTTTCGTAGAGCTCCCTGAAGACATCGAACTTGGTGATGGAAAGGAGTAATCGCTTCTCCCTGGCCGCCCCTGGGGGGGAACTTGGGTCAAGCGCTGCCTTCGCATCTTCCGTGACGCGGAGCGTAGAGGCGCTATGACTTCCCGATGTCAGGCCATACCGATTGGAGCTAGTGATGAGGTTCCGTGTCTTGCTGCTTGTGGGCGACAGGTCCATCTTGCCGAGCAGTGTGAGCCGCTGCATCTCACCATCAATACCGTGGGCGAGAATCGCCTGAGGCAAGGCGAGTGCTTCTTCGAATGGCAGTACTGGGAAGGGCTTGGACGGACCCCGCCCACGTCGCCCTGAACTGCCTGTCTCGTTACTGGTTGGCTGTTGTGCCACTGAAGTCTGTCCTCCCGTAAGGCTTGCGCTGTGAGTTGCTCTGCAAAGCGGGGCGCCCATTCAATGGGCACCCCGCTTCATGTTAGCACATCCGTTTCTATTCAGGTTCTGGCAGAAGGGAAAGTCGGTGAGCGAGGTGGGATTAATGGAAGACCTACAGGTCCCCGCGCTCCGCCAGCTTGTCCACGATCTCCAGCAGCTCCCGGTCGCTCTCGTTCACTTCCTTGTACTGCGAGACGCAGTAGCCCCCGTACTTCTCCACCAGGTACCAGTCGTCGTCGATGATCACGTCCGGCGTTGGCTCCACCCGCGGGTGCTTGTCGAAGCACCCGTCGACCCACTCCGAGAGGCCGAACCGCTCGACCGTGCGCTCGCTGTAGAGCTGCCCCCCCGCCGACCACACGTAGATGCTGTGTCCCGCGTCCTTCAGCCGAGCCATCGCCTCGTGCGCGCCTGGACGCAGCGAGCTCTGCTCGTGCGTCGTGTAGACGAGCGTGTGATCCACGTCGAAGAAGACGTTGAGGGTGCGGGCAGCGTCGGACATCGAGCGGGCCGCTACGCTTCGGCGATCGTCAGGCCCCACACCGGCCGGTAGCGCCACGTGCGGATGCCCTTGTAGCTGATGCCGTGCTTGCGGCAGAGCTTCTTCGCCTGCTGCACCTGCCCCGCGGGCACGTAGAGGAGCAGCTCGCCCATCTTCGAGTAGGGCAGCCACTTCTTCTCCGCCTGCTCGTCCGTCATCGTGTCGATGGTCTCGACCTGCGCCACGAACTGCAGCCACTGCCCCGGCCGCCGCACCACCACGATGTCCGGGTAGAGCGGTTCGCCCTCCCATTCGCCCACGGAGATGGTCGGCTCGGGGATGTTCAGGAGCGTTTCCAGCTCCGGGTAGTCCTCGCTCGGGTAGGGGCAGCGCGCCTGCGCGATGTCCGCGACCGCGCCCGCGTGGCGCTGATCCCGCAGCTCCTTGACCGGCATCGAGCGCTCCTCTCCCTACTCCAGGACCACGAGGGTCTGCCCCTCGGATACCTGGGCGCCCTCGCTCACCGGCACCTCTTTCACCGTGCCGGCCTTGGGCGCGTTGACCTCGTTCTCCATCTTCATCGCTTCGAGCACCAGCAAGAGCTGGCCCGCCTCGACGGTATCGCCCGGTTTCACGTCGACGCGCAGCACCTTACCGGAGAGCTGCGCGGGCACGCCGCCGGGCACGTTCGAGACCGCCGGCGCGGCCGCTGCCGCCGCGCTCTGAGCCCTCGGCGCCGGCCGTGCGGGACCGCCGCCCAGCCGCCCCTCGTACTCGAGCGTGAACGGCCGGTGGTCGACCTCGATGGCCATGCCGGACTCGCGCTCCCCCTCGGGGGGAAGGGCCACGCGGTAGCTCACCGCCCCGGCCGTGACCGTGTCGTAGGCCTCGCCGCGGGCGATCGTGATGGGATACTCCTGGCCGTCCACGACGACCGTGTCGCCGCGTACTTCGACCTCGTAGGTGCGTCCGCCGATGGTGACTGTCGCCATGGCTAGCGCATCTGCCTCATGCGTCCGAACTGGCGCCAGGTCGCGCCCGGCGCCGAGCCGTTCTCGGAAGGGGCCGCGGCGGGACGCGTCGCTGCCTGCGCGCGGTCCTTGACTGCCATCGCACCGACGACCGCCGCCACGAGCTCGCGCTCGGGACCGCCGCCTTCGCGCCGCCATTCCAGGAACGTCTTCGCCGGCTGCGGGAACATCACGTACGAGAGCACGTCCTCGGGGCTCTCGGCGAGGTCGCCGATCTCCTCCTTGGCGCTCTCCAGCTCAGGCTCGAGGTCGTCCGCGGGGCGGTGGTCGATCTGGGGCACGTCGCCGAGGATGAGGTCGAGCACTTCCCTGGCGATGGGCTCCGCGGTCTCCCCGTAGAGCCCCTGCGCGAGGTTGCGCGTCTCTTTCGTCACGACGCCGTAGCGCTTGCCCGTGAGCACGTTGAGGACGGCCTGCGAGCCCACGATCTGCGAGCTCGGGGTGACCAGCGGCGGGTAGCCGAGGTCCGCGCGGACGCGCGCGTTCTCCTCGAGCACCTCGGCCAGCTTGGCCTCCTGGCCCTGGTCCCGGAGCTGGCCGACGAGGTTCGAGATCATGCCGCCCGGCACCTGGTGCCGCAGCACGCCCGCATCGACGCCGAGCAGGTTGCTCTCGTGCTTCCAGTACTTCCGGCGAACTCCGCCGAAGTACTCCGCCGTCTCCACCAGGTCGTCGAGGACGATACCGGTGCCGTTGTCCTCGTCCTCGCCCAGCGCCGCCACGAGCGTTTCCGTGGCCGGCTGCGAGGTGCCCCCCGCGAGCGGGCTGATGGCCGTGTCGATGGCGTCCGCGCCGGCGCGAATCGCCAGCAGGTAGGCCATCTCCGAGTACCCGGAGGTGTCGTGGCAGTGGAGCTGCAGGGGAACGTCGGGGTGGTCACCCTTGATGCGCCTCACGAGGCGCTCGGCCATGACCGGGCTCAACAGCCCCGCCATGTCCTTGATGCAGAGGGAATCGGCGCCCATCTCGACCAGCCGGTCGGCGAGCTGGCCGAAGCTCTCGACCGTGTGCACCGGGCTCGTCGTGTAGCAGAGCGTGCCCTGCACGTGCCCGCCCGCGCGCCTCACGCCTTCGAAGGCGGTCTCGAGGTTCCGGGTGTCGTTAAGGGCATCGAAGATGCGGAAGATGTCCATGCCGTTTTCGACGGCGCGCTCGCAGAACTCGAGCACGACATCGTCGGCGTAGTGCCGGTAGCCGACCGCGTTCTGGCCACGCAGGAGCATCTGCGTGGGCGTGTTCTTGAGGCGGCTCTTGACTTCGCGGAGGCGCTCCCAGGGGTCTTCCAGCAGGAAGCGCATGGCCGTGTCGAAGGTGGCGCCGCCCCAGCACTCGATGCTGCCGTAGCCGATCGCATCCATGCGTTCGAGGGCGGGAAGCATGTCCTCGGTGCGCATCCGCGTGGCCAGCAGCGACTGATGCCCGTCGCGGATGGCGGTCTCGGTGATGCGTACCTGGCCCATGGCTCTGGCAAAGTCCCCCGCCACCCGAGATCGGCGGCTTGCGGCGCTACGTGAACACTATCACAAGCGCCCTTTACGGCCACCGGCCGGGGCGTGAATCAATGCTGGTTTCGGCGTTGCCCTACAGCGGGATGTTGCCGTGCTTCTTGGGCGGGTTGCGATCCGCCTTGTTCCGCAGCATCTCCAGCGACGTGATGATCTTCCCCCGCGTCTCCCGCGGGTCGATCACGTCGTCGACGAAGCCCCGCCCCGCCGGGATGTACGGGTTCCCGAAGCGCGCGCTGAAGTCTTCGGCCAGCTCGTCCCGTTTCGCCTCCGGGTCGTCCGCCTCCGCGATCTCGCGCCGGTTGATGATGCCCACTGCCTGCTCCGGACCCATCACCGCCACCTCCGCCGCCGGCCAGGCGAAGTTCATGTCGCCCCGCAGGTGCTTGCTCGACATGACCAGGTAGGCCCCGCCGTACGCCTTCCGCAGCACGACCGCGATCTTCGGCACCGTCGCCTCGCTGTAGGCGAACAGCAGCTTCGCCCCGTGCGTGATGATCCCGCCGTACTCCTGCGAGGAGCCCGGCAGGTACCCGGGGATATCGACCAGCGTGACGATGGGGATGTTGAAGCAGTCGCAGGTACGCACGAAGCGCGCCGCCTTGCGGCTCGCCTCGATGTCGAGCACGCCCGCCAGGTGTGTCGGCTGGTTCCCCACGAACCCGACCGTCTGCCCGCCCATGCGCGCGAAGCCAACGACCACGTTCTGGGCGAACGCCTCATGCACCTCGAGGAAGTCGCCGTCGTCGATGATGCGGTAGATGATGTCGCGCACGTCGTAGGGACGGTTCGGCTCGTCCGGGACGATCGTGAGCAGCTCCTCGTCGGGCACGTGCGTGGGGTGCTCGGTGGGGATGAAGGGCGCGTCCTCGGCGTTGTTGGAGGGCAGGAACGAGAGCAGCCGCCGCACCTCCGAAAGCGTCTCCTCCTCGCCCTCGATGGCGAAGTGCGCCACGCCCGATCGGGACGCGTGGATGTTCGCCCCGCCCAGCGTCTCGTGGTCGATCTCCTCGCCCGTCACGTTGCGGATCACGTCGGGCCCGGTGATGTACATCTGGCCCGTGCCCGCCGTCATGAAGATGAAGTCGGTGATGGCCGGGCTGTAGACCGCCCCGCCCGCGCAGGGCCCCATGATCACGCTGATCTGCGGCACCACCCCGCTCGCGAGGGTGTTCATGGCGAACATCTCGCCGAAGCCGCGCAGGCTCTCGGGGCCGTCCTGGATGCGCGCCCCGCCCGAATCCTGGATGCCGATGATGGGCGCGCCCGTCATCAACGCGAGGTCCATCACCTTCAGGATCTTCTCCCCCACGGTCTCGCTCAGCGAGCCGCCGGAGACGGTGAAGTCGTAGGAGAACAGGTACACGGGGCGCCCGTCGATGCGCCCCCAGCCAGTCACGACCGCCTCGGGACCGCGGTCGACGCCGCGCGGCCGCACGAGCGAGTCGACTTCCTCGAAGGTCCCCTCGTCGAGCAGCAGCTCGATGCGCTCGCGCGCGGTCAGCTTGCCGCGGCCGTGCTGGGCCTCAATGCGGCGCTCGCCGCCGCCCAGTCGCGCCTCGTCCTTGCGTTCGTTCAGCTCCGCGAGGCGTTCCTGCACCGTCTTCGTCATTGCTCTCTCCTATCGGGCTCTTGCCGGGGGCGCGGGGCGTTCCCCGCGATGGCGCGGCGCCTCTGCGCTCACGCGTGATGGCAGGTGGGGTTGGTGGAGACAGGGGGAGTCGAACCCCCGACCTCAGCATTGCGAACGCTGCGCTCTCCCAACTGAGCTATGTCCCCACGAACTCCCGCGATCGTAGGGACGGCCCTCTGGGGGCGTCAAATGGCGGGGGGGAAGTCGGTGGTCGGTACCTCAACATCCACGCCTGGCCGGTGGTCTGCCGACCACCGATCACCAACCACCCATCACCAAGGGGAGGTGGGGAGGGGAGGCGCCTAGCGCCGGCGGGAGGAGCCTCGACCGATGCGGTAGCTCGTCTCGCCCGTGAACTGGCGCTCTTCGCCGCACTTCTTGCAGCGACCGAAGGTGAGCTCGCCTCTTGGTGGGTCCAGAATCCAATGATGGACACAGCTGCCTACGACTTGAAGCGACTCGGCCTTCGCCATCGCCAATCCCCCTCGACTGGGCTGGCGCGCGACCCCGGGATTCACCCCATCCCGTAGGAGCCGGACGCCCTAAAGACGTTAGGAGTCTAAACGGACCGTAAAGGCCTTTCAATGGTTTTATGCCGTTTCGTCAACCCGAAATGCCTCGTTCGTGATGAGGAGCCGCCCTCCAGCGACATCGATGGCTTGCACCACCGATGAAATCGCCGGTACCAGCGTCTCCCCCGAAGGTCCGTTCACGACATAAACGTCGTTGGCGCCCGTGCTCAGCACCTCGCTGACCTGCCCCAGGCTGCGTCCCTCCTCCGTGACCACCTCCAGCCCCACGAGCTCGTAGACGAAATGCTCGTCCGGATCGCGTACCAGCTCCTCCTCCGCCACCTCGAGCAGCGCCCCCCGCATCTCCTCGACGGCCCCGCGCCGCCCCAGCCCCTCGAGCAGCACGAGCACCTGCCCGCGATCCTCGCGCACCCGCTCGATGCGACGCCGCTCCCCCATCAGGTAAACATCGCCGCCCGGCTGCAGGTTCGGGAGCTCAGGGTTAAAGGGGTGAACGCGGAGCTCGCCCGCGTTGCCGTGCGGGCGCAGCACGCGCCCGACCGCGACGAAGCCATCGCGAGGCTCGGGGAGACCGCCCGGGGAGGAAGGGGGAGGAGGGGGCGCCGCGCTCGCGGTCAGTCCCCGATCTCAAGGCCGACGCGCACGTCCTCGCGGATGGCGGCCACCTTGATGAGCGAGCGCATCGCCGTCGCGATCCGCCCGTCGCGCCCGATCACGCGTCCGATGTCGTCATCGGCCACGTCCAGGTGCACGATGATGCGTCCGTGGTCGTCGTACTCGCTCACGCGAACCTCGTCCGGCTCGTCCACCAGGGCCTTGGCCACGTACTCGACCAGGTTCGCCATCATCGACGCCATTGCTAGCTCTCCGCGCTCTCGGCCGCGAGGGCCGGCTCCGAGTCGTTCTCGCTCTCGGCGGGCGCCTCGCCGGCGGCCGCGTCTTCGGTGGACGCCCCGGCCTCGGCGGGCGCCTCAGCCTCCACTTCCGCCTCTGGAGCGGCTTCCGCCACGGGAGCCGAGCCGTTGAGGATGCCCGCGCGCCGCAGGACCTTCTCCGCCGCCTCCGAGGGCTGCGCCCCCTTGGCCAGCCATTCCCGCGCGCGCTCGGCGTTCAGGGTCGACTCGGGCGGGTCCTTGTGCGGGTTGTAGGCGCCCAGCGACTCCAGGAACCGTCCGTCCCGCGGAAACCGCTGATCGGCCACTACCACGCGGTAGTAGGCCTGGCCTTTCTTCCCAACCCGTCGCAGCCGGATACGCAGCACTCGCCGATCCCTCTCGTGTTTCGCTGTCCGGGATGCTACCGCAGGTCCCGTCTACGCGCCCGCTACCGCATCCCCGGGATGGCGGGCATCTTGCCCGTGCTGATCTGCTTGGCCAGCTTGCGCGCCTCGAAGAACTGCTTCAGCAGGCGGTTCACGTCCGCGGGCATCGTCCCGCTGCCCGCCGCGATGCGCCGCCGGCGCTTCCCGTCGATGCGGTCCGGGTGGCGGCGCTCCCACGGCGTCATCGAGAACACGATCGCCTCCGCGTGCCCGAAGTACGACTCGTCCAGCGAATCGACGTTGAGCTGCGACTTGATCGAGTTGAACCCCGGCAGCATCTGCACCAGCTGCCCGATCGGCCCCATCTCCCGCACCTGCCGCAGCTGGTCGACGAAGTCCTGCAGGTCGAACGAGCCCGCCTTCAGCTTCTCGGTGAAGCGGTCCGTGTCCCCCTCGCCCATCGTCGACTTGGCCTTGTCGATGAGGCTGAGCATGTCGCCCATGCCGAGGATGCGGCCCGCGAGGCGGTCGGGGTGGAATGGTTCCAGCGCGTCCGTGCGCTCCCCCACGCCGATGAACTTGACCGGCACCCCCAGCACCGAGCGGATGCTGAGCGCCGCCCCGCCCCGCGCGTCCCCGTCGAGCTTGGTCAGGACCACGCCCGTGATCTCGACCTGCTCGTGGAACTCCTTCGCCGCCGTGACCGCGTCCTGGCCGGCCATGGCGTCCGCCACGAACAGCACCTCCGCCGGGTCGAGCTGCTTCCGGAGGTCCGCCACCTCCGCCATCATCGTTTCGTCGACGTGCAGGCGGCCGGCGGTATCCACGAGCACGTGCGTGGCCGCTGTGCGCTGCGCCTGCGCCAGCCCGTGCGCGGCGATCTCCGCCGGCTTCGCGCGGGTGCCCTCCTCGTAGCAGGGCACGTCGATGCTCTTCGCGAGCGTTACCAGCTGCTCGACCGCCGCCGGCCGGTAGATGTCGCAGGCGACGAGGAAGGGACGCTTGCCGTCGCTCTTGAGGCGCGCCGCCAGCTTCGCCGCGGTCGTCGTCTTGCCCGAGCCCTGCAGCCCCACCATCAGGATGACCGAGGGCGGCTGCGATGCGCTCGCCAGCTCCGCCGCCTCGCCCCCGAGGATGGCGGTCAGCTCGCGGTTGACGATGTCGATGACCTGCTGCGCGGGCGTCAGGCTCTGGAGCACGTCCGCGCCCAGCGCCTGCTCGCGCACGCTCGACGTGAACTGCCGCACGACGCGGAAGTTCACGTCCGCCTCCAGCATTGCGAGGCGTACGTCCCGCAGAGCCTTGTCCAGGTCCTCCTCGGTGACGATGCCACGGCTGCCAAAGCGCTGGAACGCCCCCTGCAGCTTGTCGGTCAGCGCTTCAAACATGGATGCGAGTGTACGTCAGCCGGTGCGTCGCTAGAGGCCGCGCTCCACGAGCATGGCGCTCAGGTCGCTCAGGCGGCAGGCGTAGCCCCACTCGTTGTCGTACCAGGCCGCGACCTTCACGAGGTTGCCGCCCACGACGTTCGTCGAGCGCCCGTCCACGATGCTGGAGCGCTCGTCGCCCTTCAGGTCCATCGAGACGACCGGGTCGTCGGTGATCCCGAGGATGCCCTTCATCTGCTCCCCGGCCGTCTCCGAGACGATCGCGTTCACTTCTTCCTTCGTCGTCTCCTTCTCCGTCAGGGCCACGATCTCGACGATCGAGACGGTGGGGGTGGGAACGCGGTAGGCGAGGCCATCGAGCTTGCCCTCCACCTCGGGGATGACGAGGCGCAGCGCCCGCGCCGCCCCGGTCGAGGTCGGCACGATGTTGAGCGGGCCCGAGCGCATCTCGCGCGGATCGCCCCCGCCCGCCTGGTCGAGGATCTTCTGGGAGCTCGTGTAGCTGTGGACCGTCGTCATCTGGCCCTTCACCAGCCCGAAGTTATCGACCAGCACCTTCACCACCGGGGCGAGGCCGTTGGTCGTGCAGCTCGCGTTCGAGATGACGTGGTGCTCGGCGGGGTCGTAGCGCTCGTCGTTCACCCCGAGGACGACCGTCAGGTCCTCGTTCCGCGCGGGAGCGCTGATGACGACCTTCTTGACGCTGTCGCGCCGGTGCGCCGCCGCCTTCGTGGCGTCGGTGAAGAAGCCGGTGGACTCGATCACGATCTCCACGCCCGCGGAGCCCCAGGGAATCTGGCCCGGATCGCGCTCGCTGAAGACCTGCACGAGCCGCCCGTCGACGGCGATGCCCTCGTCCGTCGCGCGCACGTCGCGGTCCCAGGGACCGTAGTTGCTGTCGTACTTCAGCAGGTTCGCGTTCGTCTCGGTATCGACGAGGTCGTTGATGGCGACGACCTCGAGCGTGTCGCCGTGTCGCTCGCTGATCGCCTTGAAGACCTGCCTGCCGATCCGTCCGAAGCCGTTGATGCCGATCCTGGTAGCCACGTGAAACCCCGTTTGTGTTGAGAAGGTGGGTGAAGCCTAGCCCGCCTCTGTTTCTGGCGATAGTCCGGCCGCCTCGAGCCCGAAGACGAGCGCCGCCGCGGCCGCCGCGGGCGACCCCAGCGCCTCCTCGCCGGTGGCTTCCGCG
Source organism: uncultured Anaerolineaceae bacterium (assembly GCA_964389725.1). Classification (GTDB taxonomy): domain Bacteria; phylum Chloroflexota; class Dehalococcoidia; order Tepidiformales; family Tepidiformaceae; genus UBA2991. The sequence goes on along the minus strand of CAYMDV010000003.1, from coordinate 141,555 downwards.
TCCGGCGGCCACCCCGCCCGTAGCGCCACCACCCCCAGTCCCCGCGCCTCCTCCACGTCACGCGCCTCCGCCCCCACGAACACGCACGTGCTCGCCTCGCGCCGGAAGTAGGAGAGGCACTCCCCGGCCCGCGCCCCCACGTCCCAGCCTTGCCCCTCTGGGGTGGCCGAGAGCACCGTCAGGAAGCGGTCGAGGCCGGTCGCCTGCGTCTGCTTGAGTGCGACCGCGTGGGGCAGCCGCGAGATCGCCCCGATCTCGATGTGCGCTCCCCGCACCTCGTCCAGCGCCATGCCCGTCCCGTCGAACACGAGCAGCCGCTTCATCGCGCTCCGCCCCGCGATGCGCTCGCAGAGCTCTGCCGCGCGCTGCCGCTCCTCCGGGTCATCGAGCAGGATGGAGAGGCTGTCCCGCCAGGGCCGGCGGTGGTACTCCTCCACGAGGGGGCGAGCGTCGATGCGCCGGTTGGCCACGCTCATGAGGGTCTCCTCGAGCGTGTAGCGCCAGGCCGTGCGGCTGTCGATGAGGGTCTCGTCGAGGTCGAAGATGACGCCCCGGTAGGCGGGTTCGAAGGTGCGCCGGTAGGGCACTACCCCTGGGAGTCGCCGGCGAGCGCGGCGATGGCGGCCTCGTAGTCGTCGGGCGTGTTCAGGTCGAGGAGGCAGCGCTCGTCGGAGGGCACGTCGACGATGTCGCCGGCGTGGGCCTCCATGACGCCCCGCAGGCCGCGCTCGTCATCGGTGGCAGCGACCAGCTCGCCCTGCAGCCGCCCGGCCAGCACGACCGGATGGCCGTGGCGGTCCCCGTGTGCGGGACGGGTCGCGCTGGCAGCGGGGGTATGTGCTTCGAGTAGGCTCCGGATGAGCTCCGCGGGCCGCGGCTGGTCCACGTTCAGGATGACGATCGCCGAGGCCTCACGGTTGACCGCCTTCGCCCCTGCCCGCAGCGACCCTGCCCGCCCGAGCTGGTACACCGGGTTCAGGACGCTCCGGTAGGTGAGCCCGTGCAGCTCCCGGTGGATCTCGTCGGCGCGGTACCCGAGGACGACGACGACCTCGTCGACGCCCGCCTCCTGGAGCTGCCGGATCTGGTAGCAGATGAGGGGCTCGCCCCCCCAGTCGAGGAGCGCTTTCGGCTGCCCCATGCGGGTCGACATGCCGGCTGCCAGGAGGATGCTGGAGATCATGCTGGTGGCGCCCCTTCGCGTGCCCGCAGTCTAGGCGCGGCGGCTGGTTGGGGCGAACCTGCGGGCTAGAGCGGCTCGACGCCCCGCTTCTCCACCACCACGTCCCCCTCGACGTGCGCCTGGCAGGCGAGCCGCAGCCGCGGATCCTCGATCGACCGCAGGCCCCGCTGCCGGATCAGGTTGGCGCGCTCGTAGCGGCCCATCGTGCTCAGCCGCCCCACGCCGGAGATGACCTCCATCGCGCAGTTCGTGCACTCGCCCGTCTTGTCGCACCCGATCGGCCAGAAGTACCCCTCGGCGCATACCGCGTCCATCACCGTCTCGCCGTACGGCGCCTCGACCTCGATGCCCAGCGGCTCAACGCGAACCCGCGGCATGGCTCCAGATTACTCCCCTTCGACCCAGATGCCCTCGACCGGCACGTCGATGGCGCTGTCGCTCCAGAACGCCCCGTTGGGCGCCGTGGCCGCCTCGGGCGCGTGCGGACCGGCCAGGATCGCCTCGTACGCTTCGCTCAGCGAGGTGGCAAAGGCGACCGGCGCGCCGATGCCCTCCGCCACCTCGGCCACGGTCATGCTGTCGAGGAAGCGCTCGCCGAAGTAATCGAGGCTCGTGCGGGGCAGCAGCACGAGGTCCGCCTCGACTCCGGCCAGCGTCCGCACGAAGTCGCCCCCGCTCAGGAGTCCGCTCACGTTCACGCGCTCCCCGAAGAGCGTGTTGGTCACCGGGTAGACCGTCGCCTCAATGCCCGTTTCGGTGGCGAAGGCCTCGGTCAGGCGCTCCAGGACGGGCCCGATCAGCGTTCCGCTGGCCATCGCGATTCGCCTCCCCGAGAGGCCCGCCGCCGGCTTCGCCCGCAGCCGCCGGCGCAGCCGCGACCAGTCCTCGATCAGCGTGCGCACCATCCCGATCCCGTTCTCGTACTGGGGGAAGCCGTCGTACCGGTTCGCCGCAGGCATCGGGCGCCCCGCCGCCAGGTAGTACTCGTCGGCGCATTGCACGACGCTGGCGCCGTGCGCGTCCTCGCAGGCGCGCTGGAAGCGCCGGATCGTCGCGATCAATCCCTTTGCGAACTCGCGCTCCGGCGGCAGCAGCTCGATCCCGTCGCGGTCGCGCGACCACTCCTCCAGCCGCGGGCTCGCCCCCACGGGCACCACCGAGACCGTCTGCACGGTCGGGTAGAGCGCCGTCAGGTCGGAGAGCGAGCGGTCCAGGGCCGCGCCGTCGTTCACGCCCGGGGTCAGCACGATCTGCGTGTGCGCCCGCAGTCCCAGGTCGCGCAGGCGCTCGAGTTGCGCGACCACGTCGGGTGCGCGCTCGTTCCCCAGCAGCTTCCGCCGCAGCTCCACGTCCGTTGCGTGAACGGAGACGTTGAGGGGGCTCAGGCGCTGCTCCTCGAGGCGCGCCCAGTCCTCGTCCGTCAGGTTCGTCAGCGTCACGAAGTTGCCGTGCAGGAAGCTGAGCCGGTAGTCGTCGTCCTTCAGGTAGAGCGGCTTGCGAAGGCCTTTCGGCAGGCCCTTCAGGAAGCAGAAGAAGCAGGTGTTGTTGCAGACCTGCACGCCGTCCCAGGTGGCCCGCTCGAAGCCGAGCCCGAGATCCTCGTCCGGGTCCTTCTCGAAGACGACCAGGTCCTCGCTGCCGTCGGCCTTGCGGAAGCGCGCCGTGATCTCCGGCTCGGCTGCATAGAACTGGTAGTCGACCGCATCGCGCAGGGTGCGCCCGTCGATGGCGACGATCGCGTCGCCGGGCACGATCCCCGCCGCCTCCGCCAGGGACCCGTGGACGACGGACGAGACGACGCCGCCCTCGGGTTCCTTCACGCCGTCTCCGCCTCGTGTTCGAGGCGGATGGCCTCCAGCTCCTCGCGGATGCGCTCCGTCAGCTCCTCGACCTGCTCGGCCAGCGGCCCTTGCCCCCGCTCCACGGGGAACGGCTTCCCGAAGCGCACGGTGAGCTGCGGCCGCGGGAAGAGGTAACCCTTCTTCCCGAGCTGGTTCGTGTTGAAGACGCGGCAGGGCAGGATGGCGGTGTTCGTGCGCAGCGCGATCAGCGCCGTTCCCCCCTGGAGGGAGCCCAGGGTCCCCGTCTTGCTGCGCGTGCCCTCGGGGAACATGCCCAGCATCCCGCCCCCACGGACCTCCGCCTCGGCCTTGCGCAGCGCTCCCCGGTCGGAGGCGCCCCGGTACAGCCGGATCGGGTTCCACCCGATCACGAACGGCGTCAGCACGTAGCGGAACAGCTGCTCCTTCGCCATGAAGCGGACGTAGCGCCACCGCGGCGCGATAGCGATGGCGAGCATCATCGGGTCCACGTTCCCCAGGTGGCTCGAGGCGAGGATGAGGGGCCCGCCGACCACGTTCTCGCGCCCGACCACCCGCCAGCGCGCCATCAGCAGCAGGATCCCGTACGAGGTCCACACCGACCACCAGTAGAAGCACGGCACATAGATGCGCCACAGGAACCGGCCCAGCGCTCTCACGTCGTGCGCTCCTCGATAACAGCCATCGCGCGGGCAATCATCGCATCAGCGTCCAGTTCCCCGCTGTCGATGACGACGGAGCCCTCCGGCACCACCAGCGGGCTGGCCGCGCGCGTGCGGTCGGTCACGTCGCGCCCGCTGATGTCGCGGCTCGCCTCGCTGGCGCTCTGGCGCTCGCCCCACTCCGCCGCCTGTTCCCCGCGCCGCTGCGCCCGCACTTCCTCGGAGGCCTGCAGGTAGAACTTCACCGGCGCCTGCGGCACCACCACGGACCCGATGTCGCGGCCCACCAGCACGCACGGCCGCTGAGCGGCGAACAGGCGCTGCTGCGCGACCAGCTCGCGGCGCACCTCGGCGATGGCGGCGTAGGCGCTTACGTTCGCCTCGACCTCAGGCGAGCGCAGCAGGTCGGTCACGTCCTCCCCCGCGAGCAGGACGCGCGCCTCCCGATCCGCGACCGCCAGCGTCAGGCCACCCTCCCGGGCGATGGCGGCGCAGGTTGCGGCGTCGCTCGCGGGCACCTCTGCCCGCAGCGCCGCCAGCGCGACCGCCCGGTACATCAGCCCCGTATCGAGGAGCACGTACCCGAAGCGCTCGACGAGCGCCCGCGCGAGGGTGCTCTTGCCCGAGGCCGCGGGACCGTCGATGGCGATCGGGTGGGGGTGCTCTGGCTTCATGCTCGGCGCCGGCGACATGCTACCGCGCGGCTGCGTAGCGGCCCGCTTGCCCGCCTCGTAGAGCGCCTCCACTTCTTCAGGTGAGAGATCGCGGCTCTCGCCGGGGGCCAGCGCCCCCAGCGCCAGCGGCCCGATGCGCACGCGCCGCAGCGTCACCACCCGCCGCCCCACGACCGAGAGCATCCGCCGGATCTCGCGCTTACGGCCCCCGTGCAGCGCGACCAGGAGCCAGCGCGGGTCCGGCTGTTCTGGCGACCCGCTCGGGCTCACGACCTGCACAGAGTCGGCCTTGAGCCGTTCGCCCTCGTGGCGGACGCCCCGCACCAGCCGATCCCGTCCCCGCCTGCCGAGGGGCTGGTCGATCGCCACGAGGTACTCCTTGCGCACCTCGTGCCGGGGATGGGCCAGGAGCTCCGTGAGGGTCCCGTCGTTCGTCAGCACGATCAGCCCCTCGCTCTCCAGGTCCAGCCTTCCGACCGGGTGCAGCGTCGATTCTGGTGACTCGACCAGCGACACGACGGTCGGACGGCCGCGGTCGTCCCGCGTCGTGGAGAGGACGCCCGTGGGCTTGTTTAGCGCGACATAACGATAGCGCTCCCGCAAGACGGGCGTGCCGTCCAGCGTGATCTCGTCCCGGTCGGGGTCGGCGCGGGCCCCGAGCGTATCGAGGGTCTTGCCGTTCACGGCCACCCGGCCGGCCACGATCATCGCCTCCGCCGAGCGGCGCGACGCCACCCCCGCGTTCGACAGGATCTTCTGCAGCCGCTCAACCGCCACGACGCCACCTCCCCCGGCTCCGCTGCCACCCCCTCGCCAGCGCCGCCAGCGTGAGCACCACGCTTGCTCCCCCGAGGCCGCCCAGCGCGACCCAGGGCGCCGGGCTTCCCGGCTTTTGCTCGAACCGCACCGGCAGCGCGACGGGCGTCCGCGATGGGTCGGGCGTCACGGGTGGCTCCCGGGTCGTGTCCGCCGGCGCCGTTCCATCCCTGGAAGTCGACGTGGCCTGCGGGTTCGGCGTGGGCGAAGGCGGAGCCGGAGACGGCTCCGGGAAGACGTTGGGGCCTCCCGGCGATGGCTGTCGCGTCGGCGCCCAGCGCTCCGAGGAGCCGTCGGTTCCGGAGCGTGCGGCGAGGGTCGCGCCCGCTTGCGGGGCAGCAGGTGGTGAGGTGAACACGGCCCTATTGTCGCCAAATGAGAGCGCATCGACGATAGCGCCCGTCGGGGAGAGCAGGCGGAGGGCGTCTCCGGCGTTGTTCAGGCCGTTCCCGATGGCCCCGTCCGGCACACGCACGACAAGCACATTGACCGGCAGAACCGCCCCCTCGGCGGCCACCACCACGAACCCTCCGGGCGGCACCTCCACCGCCGGCAGTGTATCGACCGAGTCCGCGTCGCCGATCGCCCAACCCCCCGTGCTCACGACAACGGCGGACGTATTCACCAGCTCCACCCACTCGAACTTGCGATCGACGCCCGGCTCGACCGGGTCCGCCAGCACTTCCGAGAGCCGCAGCGCCGGCGGGCCGGAGGGCTGCGGCGCCTCCGTGGCGGCCGTGGTCGCGGGCGTTCCGCCACGTGCTGTCGGTGTCGCCGCCGGCGCCGGGGTGGGCGTGGGCGTAGGCGTTCCGGTGACCGAGCGTGTGGTGGTGGGGGCCGTCGTTGGGGTGTTCGCCGGAGTCGCCGAAGGGGTCGCGGTGGGTGTGGGAGTTGGCGTGGCAGTAGGGGTTGGCGAAGGCGTCGGCGTTGGTGTGGGAGTAGGCGTGGGTGTGGGTGTAGGTGTGGGAGTCGGGGTCGGAGTCGGCGTGGGCGCCTCGCCGGGCCCGAACCAGGCGTCGTCGAAGGTCGCGACCGCGCTTCGCTCCGACCCGGGCGCGAACATCAGCCGCACGGCCGCCGACCGCGCCTCCGGGGGCGCCTGCGCCGGCCCCACCGCGATCAGGGTCCAGGAGCCGCTGGTCGTCGCCGCGCCCGTCACCGTCCCGAGCTGGCGCCCGCTTGCGTCCCCCGAGGAGTACCAGGCGAGCCGCAGGAACGCCTCCCCCTCCCCCGACACCCGCGCACGGGCATCCGCCCCGTACCACTCCCCACCCTCGACCGTGACCGCCTGCCAGAGCCACTTGGTCCCGCTCGTCGCCGAGATTAGCGCCGCCCCCTGCGACCGCGCCACCCCGCCGACGATGGTCAGGATGCCCCCGTTGCCCGTCCAGGCCACCGGCTCGCCCCCGTCCACCTCCTCGAAGTCGCCGTTGAAGAGCAGCCGGCCGATGGGAGGCGGTGTGGGTGTGGGTGTAGGCGTCGGAGTTGGGGTTGGTGATGGTGTCGGCGTTGGGGTAGGGGTTGGCGTGGGTGTGGGAGTTGGGGTGGGTGTTGGGGTAGCCGCAGGAGGCTCGACTGGAGGAGCCGCCTGCTCCACCAACGCGACGGAGACGCTTGCGGTGGCCCGGCATCCGGCGGCGCCCGTGACCCGCACCCTTGCGTGGACCCAGGCAGCCCCGCGTGGCGCGCCCACCGTCGCCGCGAGCGTCACAGCCTGCTGGCTCAACACCCTGGAATCGGCGTTGTTGGAGATTGGGTTGAAGGAGTCGTCCTGCACCTCCAGGACCAGGGTCGCGTTCTGCGCTCCCTCTCCCCGCGTGACCGTCGCCGTAGCGCGGTAGGTCGCTCCGCCGCCTGCGGCGACGTGGACACGCTCCGTTGTGCATACCGGAGAACCCTGGCTACCGGCCGGGACGGCCCACACGAGCAGCGTCCCGCCCACAACGACGGCCGCGGCCACCACCAGAACAACCCTTGCGGACATCAATGCCCAAGGCTACGGCATTCAACAATAGTTCACCAAGAACGACCGCAGCGTGTCCGGCCTCGGAGGTGTGCCGCTAGAAGATGCTGGCGTCGCTCTCCTCTTCGGCCTCGCCGAGCGCCTGCTCGGCCGTGACCAGCCCCCGTCCGTAGAGCAAGCGCCGTCCCGCCGCTTCCAGCGGGCCGCCCCCTGCCTCCGCGCCCATGGCGCGCTGTACGAGCGTGAAGAGCGCGTCGGCCGTGATCAGCGCGTACCCGTAGTTCTCGCAGGCCGTCCGCAGGGAGTCGGTGTACTGCGACCGTCGCGCCGTGGGGGCGATGTTGCGCTTCCCGTTCACCACGATGATCCCGCGGAGCTGTTCGCCCTCGTCCAGGAGGTGGCGCTCCAGCCGTCGCTGCAGGCGCACGTACGCCCATTCGGACGCGTCGTCGCGGGTGCTCTCCACCTCGACGAGCGCGGCGTTGTCGCCTTCGCGGACGGCGAGGGGCTCCCCCGCCTCCGTGGTCGCTTCCAGGCCCAGCAACGCCAGCGCCTCACGCACCGCGGCCACGAACGACGGCCCCGTCGCCCAGTACAGGCGGCGGTGCGCCACCAGCGCGTCGAGGCGCCCGCGCACCGCGTCGGCCGCCGCCCTCGCCGCCGAGGCGCGCTCCTCTGCTTCCGCCAGTTCGGCCTCGACCTGTTCCGACCCGGGAAGGGCCAGGGTGCGTACCCAGCCGGGCGGGTCTTCGGCGATGGCCCCCGCCGCGACTGTCGCCATCGCATCGACCAGTGCCTGCGAGAGCTTCGTGCGCGTGTTGCCGGTGACGCTGGCGAACACGGGGGTCACGACCACGCGCCCCGCCAGCACCGGGAACTCGGCGGCGATGGGCACGTTCGAGCCGCCCACGGCGATCACGTGTCCCTCGCGCTCCCCCGTCAGGAGGCCCGGATGCAGCGCCGCCCGGTAGGTGATGTGCCGCCGGTACTCTCGCAGGACTTCGCTCAGCGGGTGCTTGTCGTCCACGATGCGGATGGTTTTGCCTTCGGCGGCGCGCATGTGCGGTGGGTTCCAGCCAGCGCCCGCCGGCGCCGGCAGCCAGCTGTAGCGGTCGAGCCCCTCGAACCCGACGACCCCCGGCAGGACCGCGTTCGGCCGCCCCACGAGGAAGAGCGTGCCCCCCTGCGCGAGGAATTGCTCCGCCTCCTCCTTCCGCCGCAGGAGCTGGTCCGCGGCGGAGACCTCGGTGGCCGTGGTGGCGCCGTTCACGACCGGCCGCCCGTCCTGCGCGTTGAAGGGGCGCTCCCCGTCCAGGAGCTGCTGCACCGCCTGCGTGATCGCTTCCGGGTCGATGAACGCCGCGTCGTAGTCGGTGATGCTGGGGGCGTTCAGGACCGTGTGGTTATCCACGGACTGGTTGGGCAGCGAGTACCCCATTGTCAGGATCTGCATGGCTGTTACTCCGTTGGCGTGAGGGCGGTGAGGTGGGCGAGGAGGTCGGCGCGGAGCTCCTCGCGGTCGAGTGCGGCGCAGACCGCCGCCGCGATCGCGCCGGCGGGGCGGCCGGCGTCGAAACGCCGCCCTTCGAAGCGGCAGGCGTACACGGGCGCGCCCGCCCCGATCTGGCCGGCGATGGCGTCGGTGAGCTGCAGCTCCCCGCCCGCGCCCGGCTTCAGCGACGCCAGCTCCCCGAAGATGGACGGCCCGAGCACGTAGCGCCCAACCACCCCGAGGTCGGACGGCGCTTCGCTGGCCGCCGGCTTCTCGACGATGCCGCGCAGCCGGGCGGGGTCGCCCGTCCCGGCGGGGTCGACGATCCCGTACTGGGAGATCTGCTCGGGCGCCACCTGCTGCACGGCGATCACGGCCGCCGCCCCGCAGGCCTCGTAGGCCTGCACGAGCTGGGCCGTGCACGAGCGCGCTCCGAGGATGACATCGTCGGGGAAGAGCAGGGCGAAGGGTTCGCCCTCGAGGTGTGGCTCGGCCTGCTGCACGGCGTGACCCGTCCCCAGCGGTTCCGGCTGCTCGACGAAGGTGAACCGCGCCAGCCGCTCCGGCGCCACCACCCGCTCGATGAGGGTGGCGTCTCCCCGTGCGCGGGCTGCGGCCTCGACGCGCGACCCGCCGCCGAAGTGCTCGCGGATGGCCGCCCGGTCGGGAGAAAGCACGATCACGATGTGCTCGATGCCGGCCGCGACCGCCTCCTCCACCGCGTACTGGATGATGGGCCGGTCGACGACGGGCAGCATCTCCTTGGGCACGGCCTTGGTCGCCGGCAGCATGCGCGTGCCAAGGCCCGCCGCGAGGATGACCGCTCGTCGCACGCTCGCCATCACGGAATGGTAGAGCGCCCCGCGGTTGCGATATACAGCGCCAGTTGGGGGGTGCTATCATCGCTGGCACGCCAAAACGGGGAGCAGCTTGAGAAAACGACGATCCCGGGTACCACCGAAACCACCGCCTCCACAGCCGCGCATTAATGAGCGCATCCGCGTTCCGGAAGTCCGGCTTATCGACGAGGAAGGCCAGCAGATAGGTGTGGTCAGCACCGCCGAAGCGGTCGCCATGGCCCGGGAGCGCGATGTTGACCTCGTCGAGGTCTCCGGCCAGGCCTCGCCCCCGGTCGCCCGCCTCATGGACTTCGGCCGCTACAAGTACGAGCAGTCGAAGAAGGAGAGCGAGGCGCGCAAGCACCAGGCCAAGACCCGCCTCCGCGAAGTGCGCATGAAGCCGAAGATCGACGTGCACGACATCGACTTCAAGACCCGCACCGTCGAGAAGCTCCTGCGCCAGGGCGACAAGGTGAAGGTGACCGTCATGTTCCGCGGTCGCGAGATCACCCATCCCCAGATCGGCAAGAACCTCCTCGATCGTATCTTCGACAACCTCGAAGATGTGGCCACGAAGGAGAAGGACGCAGCGCTCGAAGGGCGTCACATGTCGATGATCCTGATCCCGGATAAGCGCGGGATCGCGGCGCGGGACCGTGCCGCCCAGCTCGAAGCGGAAGGCCAGAACGGCGCCGCCGAGCCGGAGGCCACCGAGGAAGCGCCCCAGAGCGAGAGCGAGACCGGAGAACCCGTTACCGCGGCTGCGTCCGGGGACTAGCCAGTGCCAAAGATCAAGACCCACAAGGGCGCCGCCGCCCGCTTTCGCGTAACCGGCGGCGGGAAGATCATGCGGATGTACGGCAATCGCAATAACTTCCGGCGGAAGAAGCGCAAGCCCGTCCGCGTGAAGTTCGGCCGTACCGTTCCCGTGTCCGCGGCGGAATCGCGGACCATCAAGGGATTGATCCAGCAGTAACCCGTTCCCCCTGGCCACCGCGCCAGGTTCGCGAAGGAGCTACCCCATGAGTCGAGTGAAGCGCGGCGTCACCACGCACCGCCGCCACAAGAAGATCCTCTCGCTGGCGAAGGGCCACCACGGCCAGCGCCATCGCGTCTTCCGCCGCGCCAACGAGAGCGTCATGCACGCGCTCCGCTACAGCTACGAGAACCGCCGCCAGCGCAAGGGCGATTTCCGCCGCCTCTGGATCATCCGCATCAACGCCGCCGCCCGCCGCGAGGGGCTCAGCTACTCGCGCCTCATGAGCGGTTTGCGCAAGGCCGGCGTCGAGCTCGACCGGAAGATGCTCGCCCACCTGGCCGTCACCCGGCCGGACGCCTTCGCGAAGGTCGTCGAGCGAGCGAAGGCAGCCGCCTAGCTCCGGGCCCGCCTCTGGCTCAATCGACCGAGGACAGTCCCGCCACCGTCCACTGGAGCGCGATCAGCACGAGGATCGCGGCCAGCGGGCTCATATCGAGCATCCCGGTGCTTGGCAGCACCCGCCGGATGGGGTCGATGACCGGCTCCGTGATGCGGAACAGCACCTGGTAGATGGTGCTTCCCTGGTCGATGGGCAGGAAGCTGAGCAGCGCGCGCGCCACGATCGCCCACGTCAGGATCGTCAGGAAGGTCTGGGTGAACTGCGCAACGTAGGGATTCACGGCCGCCGGTCTCGTCGCCCAAGGATACCGCAGGAACGCCCGCGCCTCGCGTAAAGCCCATCGATGCCGAATACTCAATCGATGGAAGGCGTCCCCGAACTGCGCACCGAACGCCTCCTCCTCCGCCCCTTCGGCAGCGGCGATGTCGACGACGTGTTCGCCTACGCCACTGACCCCGAGTGGTCCCGCTACCTCCCCGTCCCCGACCCCTACACCCGCCGCGACGCCGAGGAGTTCGTGGCGCGGTGCCTCCTCGCCGATGGCGAGAAGCGCTTCGAGTGGGCCGTCGTTCACGAAGGGCGGGTATCCGGGGGAGTCAGCTTGAGGGTGCAGCGTCCCGGCGTGGCCGAGATGGGGTACAGCATCGCCCGCCCCCTCTGGGGCCAGGGCCTCGCGACGGAAGCGGCCCGGGCCGTCGTCAAGCACGCCTTCGAGAACCTGGGCCTGGTCCATGTCCATGCCTACGCGGACATCCGGAACGAGGCTTCCTGGCGCGTCATGGAGAAGCTGGGCATGGAGCGCGTCGGCGTGGCCCACGGAGACCGCCTCGTCGGTGGCGAGCGCGTGGACTCGGTGTCGTACGAAATCCTGCGGGAGGGCTCGTCGCCGGCCGGCGAGCAGGCTCCTCCGCAACCTGCCGAGGCAGGGCCGTCGGAGCTCCGCACGCCTCGCCTGCTGCTCCGCCCCTACCACTTCGACGATGTCGACGACGTCTTCGCCTACGGGAGCGATGAGGAGTGGGGCCGCTACCTCGACGTGCCCCGGCCCTACACCCGTCGCAGCGCCGAGGAAGACGTCGCCAGGGCCATCCTCGCGGGCGCGGCAAGCCCGATGTGGGCGATCGTCCACGAGGGGCAGGTGGTCGGTGGCGTCACCGTCATCGATCGCGGCGCCGGCGCCGCCGAGCTGGGCTACAGCCTCGCTCGCCCCCTCTGGGGCCGGGGCCTGATGACGGAGGCCGCGACCGCCGCCGTTGCCTACGGCTTCGAGACGCTCGACCTCGTGCGCATCTACGCTTCCACCGACATCCGCAACGTGGGGTCCTGGCGCGTGATGGAGAAGCTGGGCATGAAGCGGGAGGGCGTGCTGCGCAGCCAGCAGCTCGTCCACGACGCACGAGCCGACGAGGTGATCTACTCGATCCTCCGCGAGGAGTGGACGCCTCGCTCAGCGAGCGAGTGATCAGAGGTCTCGATACGTGCGCTCGTCCCGCCTCGCGACGCGCAGCACCATCAGCCGGCCTTCGCCTTCGTCGATTTCATAGATGATTCGGAAGCGGCCCGCCCTGATGCGCCACACGGCGACGAACCCCGAAAGCTTCACGCTCCCCGTGGGACGAGCGTCGTCGACCAGGTTGCGGAGCGCCTCCCGAACCCGCCGCGCGTCTGCGGGTCCAAGTCTTCGCACCTGACGCTGCGCGGCAGGCGCCAGCTCAATGCGATACGACTCCGGCAATCAGTTCCGGTCCCCCAGCAATTCGTCGAAGAATGCCTCGAACTCGGCTCCGCCCAGCTCCGCGGCCTCGGCGCGCGCCTTCTCAATCGCCGCATGGTCCGAGTCGTCCATGGCGATGTCCGCCAGCCACGACACGATCGCTTCCTTCACCAGGGCCTGGACCGTGCTGCCCTGGCGATCGGCGGCCGCCTCGATCGCCCCGTACAGGCCGTCATCGACTGTCATCGTCTTCATGGATGGCCCCCTTGGGTCGATCAGTCTTGTGCGGTCGCCCCGCACGCCTGCGCTCTGTGACGCCCTGTGGGAGCGTAGCACAGGGTGTTTCTCGTCGAGGTACGGCGCGGCGCATCTCGTCACTACGCCATCCCCCGCGAGGACTGGTCGCCGCCTCCCTGACCCTCACGCACGCCGTCGACGCTCCTGCTCTCAGCGCGAACCCTGCGATGCGGACAGTGGTGCCCGGCCTCAAGAAAACTCGTAGAGGCGGGCGGGGCGATGGGCGCCTTCCTTGCGGGTCTCGGTTGTCGGCTGGACGATGCCCAGCCCCACCATCCGCCGGCGGAAGTTCCGCTTGTCCACCGGCTCCTCGAGAATCGCCTCGTAGACGCCCTGCAGCTCCCGCAGCGTGAAGCGCGACGGCAGGAAGCTGGAGGCGACGTTCGTGTAGGCGAGCTTGTTCCGCAGCCGCTCGCGCGCGTAGTCGAGAATGCCCTCATTGCCGAACGCCAGCGCGTCCAGGTCGCGCAGGGCATGCCACGCTGGACGCCACTCCAGCTCCCGCCGAAGGCGCGCCTGCGCCGCCGGCAGCAGCGCGAAATACGCCACCACGATGCCCGCGTTCCCCTGGTCCGTCGCATCGAAGCTGTAGAGCTGCTCCAGGAACACGTCCGTCAGGCCGGTTTCGTCCTGGAGCTTGCGGCTGGCCGCCCCGTCGAGGGTTTCCTTCGCCTGCAGGAGGCCGCCGGGCAGCGCCCACTCGCCCTGGCAGGGCTCCGCCGCGCGCTCGATCAGCAGCACGGAGAGCCGTCCGTCCAGCACGGTGAAGATGACCACGACGACCGCGGGCGCCATGCCGCAAGTGTAGGACCTGCCGGCAAACGAATCCGCCCGGGATGTGGCGCAAGCGATCCCGTGCCTACAATGCCTGCGGAGGGGTCGCATAGAGGCCTAGTGCGGGCGCCTGCTAAGCGCTTATCGGCGGAAACGTCGAACGAGGGTTCGAATCCCTCCCCCTCCGCCACCCCCGACCCGAAGGGCATCCATGAGCGAGCGCTACTTCCTCTGGACCGTCGGCTGCCAGATGAACGTGGCGGACAGCGAGAAGCTGGCCGCCGGCTTCACGCGCCTCGGCATGGAAGCCGTCCCCGAGGCGGACGGCGCCGACATCGTCGTCATCAACACCTGCAGCGTGCGCCAGCACGCCGAGGACCGCGCCTACTCCCTCCTCGGCCGCGTACGCCTCGTCAAGGAGGAGCGCCCCGACCTCAAGGTCGCCGTCATGGGCTGCATGGTCGGGCTGCGCACCACCGAGCTGGAGAAGCGCTTCCCCTTCGTCGACGTGTTCGCCCGGCCCCAGCAGTTCGAGCCCATCATGGAGCTCGTGGAGGAGCCTGCCGAGGACCTCGGCGGCGAGTTCTGGCCCTCTACCTTCGCCGTTCCCGAGGGCCCCACCGCCTACGTCCCTGTCGTCCACGGCTGCGACAAGTTCTGCACCTATTGCATCGTCCCCTACCGCCGTGGCCGCGAACGCAGCCGCCCCGTCGACGAAATCGTGCGCGAGGTCGCCTACCTCGCCGCCAACGATGTGCGCGAGGTGACCCTCCTCGGCCAGACCGTCGAGGCCTACGGCCACGACCTCGACGGCGCCCCCGACCTCGGCGACCTGATGCGCGAGCTCTCGGCCATTGAGCGGCTCGCGCGCATCCGCTTCCTCACCTCCTACCCGAAAGACATGACGCCCCGCATCCTCGAGGCGGTCGCCGAACTGCCGAAGGTCATGGAGTGCTTCTCCCTGCCCGTCCAGGCCGGCAGCGACGCCGTCCTGGAATCGATGCGGCGGGGCTACACGAAGGCCGAGTACCTGGAGAAGCTCGCCGAGGTGCGCGCCCTCATGCCCGAGGCCGGCATCACGACGGATGTCATCGTCGGCTACCCCGGCGAGACCGAGGCTGACTTCCAGGAGACCCTCGACCTGCTTGAGGATTTGCGCTTCGATAAGGTTCATTCGGCTGCCTACTCCCCCCGCCCCGGCACGATCGCCTGGCGCCAGCTCCCCGACAACGTCCCCGCCGAGGTCAAGGCCGAGCGCCTCCAGCGCGTCAACGCCCTCGAGGAGCGCATCTCCCGCGAGATCAACGAAGCCCTTCTCGGAACGACCCAGACGATCCTCGTCGAAGGGGTCAGCAAGAAGGGGCAGCACTACGGCCGCACGCGCAGCGGGAAGCTCGTCCACCTCGACGCCCCCGCCCGCACCGGCGCCCTCGTCGACGTCCACATCGACCACGCCGGCCCCTTCGCCCTCCGCGGCAGTGCGGTCGATGCGCTGGCGGTGGTGTAGTCGCCGCAGGGCTGCCGCCCCTACGCCTTCTCGAACTCCAGCCACAGCTCCTTGAAGCCGCGGATGATGTGGTTCGGGCCGTGGCGGAAGTCGTTATTGCCGGGGCTGTAGCGGGTCACCACCTCACCCAGCGACCGGCCTCGGTCTCCCGCAGCATGTCTTCGATATCCGCGGTCGGGAACGAGTGTTGGGATGCCTTGACCAGCCCGCGCAGCTTCCGCTCGACCTCTTCGTCGCCCGTTACGCGAGGGTCACGCGCTTCGAGGGCGTCGATGAGCGTCTTGCGGATCCACGCCACTACCCCGAGGTCTTCCCGGGCTGCCGATGCCGCGATCCCCTCGCGGTCCCTCGCCAGAAGGAGGTCCAGCGCGTCGGGGGCGGATTCAGCCTGCCTGGCGACTTCCGTCGATACCATGGCTCGATTGTATGCCACAAGCGCAGGGTCGCGCATCCCCAACCCGACCGCGAAGCTCGTCAAAGTAGTTCCCGCCGGCGGTAACCGCCGGCGGCGCTGCCGCCCCTTCGAGTAGCGGCCTTTCCCCTACGCCCGCTCGAACTCCAGCCACAGCTCCTTGAAGCCCCGGATGACGTGGTTCGGGCCGTGGCGGAAGTCGTTCTTGCCGGGGCTGTAGCGGATGTTCGAGAGGCGCGTCAGCAGCCGCTCGAAGGCGATGCGCCCCTCCATCCGCGCCAACGGCGCTCCGATGCAGTAGTGCACCCCCGCCCCGAACCCGACGTGCCGCTTCGCCTCCTCGCGGTGGATGTCGAACGCCTCCGGGTCGTCCCAGTGCGAGGGATCGCGGTTGGCGGCCGCGTAGAACACCGCGACGCGCGCCCCCGCTGGCACCGCCACGCCACCAATCTCCGTGTCCGCCACCACCCGCCGCTGGAGCTGCTGCACCGGCGACTCGATCCGCAGCGCCTCTTCCACGAAATTCGGGATGAGCGAGTGGTCTGCGCGGATCTCGGCCATCAGCTCGGGGTGCTCCAGCAGCAGCCACATGCCGCTGTCGACCATGTTCAGGGTCGTCTCCGTGCCCCCCATCAGGAGCGTCACGAGCATGCCCTGCAGCTCCTGCTCGTGCAGTGTGCGCCCGCCGAAGTCCCGCATCGGCGCCGTCACCAGGTGCGTCAGCATGTCATCGCGAGGATTGCGGCGGCGCTCCTCGGCCAGGTCCAGGAGGAAGCGCCGGAACGCCGCGCCGCTGGCCATGAGCTCCCCCAGCCGCTCCTTCGAGACCAGCCCGAAGGACGCCCCCATCGCCTCGATCGTGTCGTCCACCCAGCTCGTCACCTGCGGGATGTCCTCGTCCAGGATGCCCATCAGCTCGACGAACACGAGCACCGTCAGCGGCGTCGAGAACTGGCTCGCCAGCTCCACCTCGCCGTCGTCGATGAACCGGTCGATGAGCCCGTCGATGACGCGGTAGACGTTCGGCTCGAACGACTCGACCCCGCGCATCGAGAGCCATGGCCCGGCCAGCCGGCGGTAGTGCGTGTGCTCGGGCGGGTCGCTCGCCGGGAGGGCGCCCGTCTCGCGCGCCCGCTGCAGCTCCTCGGGCGCCATCCCGTGCGGGTCGAGCCCCGACAGGTTCGAGAACAGGTCCGAGCGCTTGAGGACGAACTGCACGTCCTCCCAGCGCGTCACGATCCAGGCGTCGGCCGACTCGAGGTAGTACGCGCCCTGCTCGCGCATGCGCTCGTACATCGGGTAGGGGCACTCGATCACGTCGGCGTTGTAGGGGTTGAGCTCCGTCGCTGCGGTCATGCGGGCGCCTCCGTAAGCGAGAGGGTATTACCGTCGGGATCCGTGAACCAGGCGATGCGCACACCGGCGCCGGGAACCGTCCAGATGCCGCGTTCGTCCTGCTCCATGCCGTCGTAACGCTCAAAGGCCACCCCGCGGCCGGCAAGCTGGTCGATGGTGTCCTCGATGTCTGAAACGCCCCAGCCGAGCACCGCAAACGGTACCGGGGTGAACTCCCCGACCCTGGAGAGGCGCAGCGTCGTGCCGTTCGCGTCGAACACCAGCGCGAAGGGATCCTCCGAGAGCATCGCCAGCCCGAGCGTGTCCCGGTAGAAGGCGCGCGCCTCGTCGAAGTGGGCGGTCCCCACGAGCACGGTCAGGTCCGAAGTTCCCAGCATGGTCACTCCTCGCGGTGGCGGTGATGACGCGCGGCTCCTGGGCCGCGTCGGTGCGATCCTACGCCCCGCAATTGCCCGCTATGGGGGGCAGCGGTACGATTCCGGCGGCTCGTTGCACGGGCCTGACAACTCCGAGGGTACTCATGGCACAGGCAGTCGCCGCGCCCCTTCGACGCGGATTTCTGACCACGCTCCGGCAGGACCGCTGGTGGGTTGAACCAGCTCTCGTCTTCGTCAGCCTCTCGCTCTTCTTCGGCTGGCTCACCGTCTCCATCCTCATGGACTTCGGCCCCATGGGGCACTACGAGGTCGAGGGCACCCACCTCCTCACGCCCGTCTTCGAGCCCACCTGGCTCACCATGATCAACGCCGACTGGGAGGGCGCCTGGTACCTCTCACCGGGCTTCATCGTCCTCATCGGCCCGGTGCCGTTCCGCGCCACCTGCTACTACTACCGGCGCGCCTACTACCGCTCCTACTTCCTCAGCCCGCCCGCCTGCGCCGTCGGCGATGTCGGACCGTCCTACAAGGGCGAGTCCACCTTCCCCCTCATCATGCAGAACCTGCACCGCTACGTGATGTACGTGGCCGTCCTGTTCGTGCCGCTCCTCTGGATCGGCGCCATCCGCAGCATGCACGTCCCCGGCGAGGGCTGGGGCTTCGGCATCGGTTCCGCCCTCCTCCTCCTGAACGCCTTCCTGCTGATGATGTACACGTTCTCGTGTCACTCGCTGCGCCACTTCGTGGGCGGCGGGCTCAACTGCTTCAGCTGCTCCGCCTTCACCCGCGCCCGCAGGCGCGTCTGGGACTACGTCAGCATCTGGAACGAGAACCACCGTTTCTGGGCCTGGTCCAGCCTCATCGTCATCGTCACCGTCGATGTCTACATCCGTCTGGTCGCGAACGGGCACATCACCGACCCCAACACGTGGAGCCACTTCTAGGCGATGGTTGAGTACGAACGCCACGACTACGACGTCATCGTCATCGGAGCCGGCGGGGCCGGCCTGCGCGCCGCCATCGAGGCCTCCGCGCAGGGCGCCCGCACGGCCCTCATCTGCAAGTCCCTCCTGGGGAAGGCCCACACGGTCATGGCCGAGGGCGGCATCGCCGCCGCGCTCGGCAACGTCTGGCCCCAGGACAACTGGGAAGTCCACTTCCGCGACACCATGCGCGGCGGCAAGATGCTCAACAACTGGCGCATGGCCCAGCTCCACGCCCAGGAAGCCCCCGCCCGCGTGAACGAGCTCGAGGAGTGGGGCGCCCTCTTCGACCGCACCGATGACGGTCGCATCCTGCAGCGCGACTTCGGCGGCCATCGCTACGCGCGGCTCGCCCACGTCGGCGACCGCACCGGCCTCGAGCTCATCCGCACCCTCCAGCAGCACGCCGTCCACAACGGCATCGACGTGTTCATGGAGTGCACCGTCTCCCGCCTCCTGAAGGATGGCGACCGCGTCACCGGCGCCGTCGCCTACTGGCGCGAGAGCGGCAATCTGCTCGTCTTCAACGCGAAGTCCACGGTGCTCGCCACCGGCGGCGTGGGGAAGGCCTTCGCCGTTACCTCCAACTCCTGGGAGTACACCGGCGACGGCCACTCGCTCGCCTACTGGGCCGGCGCCGAGCTCATCGACATGGAGTGCGTGCAGTTCCACCCCACCGGGATGGTCTGGCCCCCGAGCGTGCGCGGCATCCTCGTCACCGAGGGCGTCCGCGGCGACGGCGGCACGCTGCGCAACAGCGACGGCGAGCGCTTCATGTTCAACTACATCCCCGACTTCTTCGCGGCCGAGACGGCCGACTCGATCGAAGAGGCCGACGCCTGGTACGAGGACAAGGTCAACAACCGCCGCACCCCCGACCTCCTCCCCCGCGACGAGGTCGCGCGCGCCATCAACTCCGAGGTGAAGGCGGGCCGCGGCAGCCCCCACGGCGGCGTCTTCCTCGATATCGCCACGCGCCGCTCGACCGAGTACATCCGCCGGCGCCTGCCGAGCATGTACCACCAGTTCAAGCAGCTTGCCGATGTCGACATCACGGCCCAGGCGATGGAGGTCGGGCCCACGATGCACTACATCATGGGCGGCATCCGCGTCGACGCCGACACCGCCGCCACGACGGTCGCCGGGCTCTACGCCGCGGGCGAGTGCGCCGGCGGCATGCACGGCGCCAACCGCCTCGGCGGCAACTCCCTCTCCGACCTCGTCGTGTTCGGCCGCCGCGCTGGCCTCAGCGCCGCCGAGGCCGCCGCCGAGGCCGCCGCCCCGGAGCCCGACGAGGCCCAGGTCGACGAGATCGTCGCGGGCATGCGCGCCCCCTTCGAGCGCGACGGGGCCGAGGGTCCCTACGATGTCCAGCGCGACCTCCAGGAGACGATGCACAACCTCGTCGGCATCATCCGCACCGAGTCGGAGCTGCTGGAAGCGCGCGAGCGCATCGACGGCTTCAAGACGCGCGCCGCCGGCGTCGGCGTCTACGGGCACCAGCAGTACAACCCGGGCTGGCACCTGGCGATGGACCTCGAGTCCCTGCTGACCGTCTCCGAAGCAATAGCGCGCGCCGCCAACGTGCGCCAGGAGAGCCGTGGCGGCCACACCCGCGACGACCATCCCGGTCCGAACGATGCCGAGTGGGGCACGAAGAACGTCGTCATCCGCCAGGGCGCGGACGGGGAGATGCAGGTCGAGACCTCGCCCCTGCCCGAAATGCCCGCCGAACTGCAGCGGCTGTTCGAGGAGTAACCATGAGCGATACGGCGAAGATGCGCGTCTTCCGCGGCGATGCCGAGAGCGGCGACTGGCAGGACTACGAGGTCGAGACCGAAGAGGGCCAGGTCGTCCTCGACGTCATCCACACCATCCAGGCCACCGAAGCTCCCGACCTCGCCGTCCGCTGGAACTGCAAGGCCGGCAAGTGCGGCTCCTGCAGCGCCGAGATCAACGGCGAACCCCGTCTCATGTGCATGACCCGCATGAACCTCTACGAGCCCGGCGAGCAGATCACCGTCGCCCCCATGAAGACCTGGCCCCTCATCCGCGACCTCGTCACGGACGTCTCCTTCAACTACGACGTGGCGAAGACGATCCCCGCCTTCAAGCCGCGCGCCCCCGAGGCCGACGGCACCTACCGGATGATGCAGGAAGACGTCGAGCGCGGGCAGGAGTTCCGCAAGTGCATCGAGTGCTTCCTCTGCCAGAACGTCTGCCACGTCATCCGCGACCACCCCGAGAACAAGCCCGACTTCGCCGGCCCCCGCTTCTTCGTGCGGCTGGCCGAGCTGGAGATGCACCCCCTCGACACCGAGGATCGCCTCGAGCTCGCGCGCCAGGACGCCGGTGTCGGCTACTGCAACATCACCAAGTGCTGCACCGAGGTCTGTCCGGAAGAGATCCACATTACGGACAACGCCATCATCCCCCTGAAGGAGCGCGTCGCCGACCGCTACTTCGACCCCATCCGCTGGCTCGGCTCCAAGCTCTTCGGGCGCTAGGCCCTGGGCCGCGCGCCCGGTTCGAGGCCGGTTGGCCTGCGCCCCGTGGTAGCCTGTAGGTGACGAGGCAACCTTGGTCATGGGGCAGTTCCGCGTTTCGATTGAAGTGGCGAACCCGGCCGGCGGGGAATTCATACCGGTCGAGGCGCTCGTGGACACGGGCGCCTACTTCACGATGCTCCCCGCATCCCTGCTGGAGAGCCTCGGCATGTCTCCGAGCAGGGAGATGACGTTCAAGCTGGCCGATGGCAGCAGCCAGGTGTGGGGCGTCGCTCCCGCGCTCTTCCGGGTCGAAGGGATCGAGGCGTACTCCAACGTCGCGTTCGGCGTGGAGGGCACGTACCTCCTGGGCGCCGTGACGTTGGAGGAGCTCGCGCTCATCGCCGACACCACGCACAAGAAGCTTGTGAGCCCGCCCGAGTTACTGGCCGTCGGCGTCCAGGCCCCCGGCCTCGACGACTAAGCCCCTCAGGCCGGTTGCGGCTGCGGCAGACGCTCGACGGCCTGCATCGGCGGCTTCTCCGGGTGCACCAGGTAGCGCAGCCGCGGAAGCGTCACGTCGACCGTCGTCAGGGAGGCGGAGATGGGATGGGCGGCGGTCGCGCCGGGCAGGCTCCAGGCGTCCGCGTCGAACGCGGTGAGGCGCGCAGTTCCCCGCTGCGCCCGGTCGAACGTGTAGTCGGGGTCGACCTGGATCAGCAGCGTCTCCTCGCCGTCCCGTGCCACCCGCGCGAGCGCCAGCGTCGCCATGTACTGCACGTCCGCGCCCGTGATCGGCTGCGGGTCGACGAGCTCCCCCGCCAGGATGGTGGCCCCGTCGAGCGTGACGCTCGTGGCAGCGCGCGCATAGCTCGGGTCGAGCCGCACGTCCGCGATCTCCAGGGGCAGGCCCCAGCGCTCGCGCAACACAGCCGCCGCCGAGGGCGAGTCGCAGTAGCCCCGCACGAGCAGCCCGCGCGGTCGCGCCCCCGAGCGGCACCCCACCCGCACTGTCGCAAACGTGAACGCGCCCGCCTCGCTCTCGGGAACGTGGGTCACGTTGACCAGCAGCGTCGGTGGGATGCTGGGGTGGAGGGCAGGCGGAAGCAGACCCGTGCGGTCCCCGCCGAGTTCGTAGTGGAGCTGCAGGTGCTGGGCGCCCTTCAGTTCCCACTCTTCCGTGTCGAGGTTCGGGACGAGCGCCGCCGCATCGGCGATCGCGCCGAGGTCACGTGTTCCCGTGAGCGGCATCAGGCGCCGCCTGCCGCGGTGGCGCCGGCGGGCTCGGTCGCCTCGTCGCGCTGGAACTGTGGCATCACTTCCTTCGCGAAGAGCCGCATCGAGGCGAGCACGTGTTCCTGCGGGACCATCTCGGCCACGTTCAGGAGGAAGTTGATGCGGTCGACGCCCGCCTCTTCCCAGCGAGCCACGGCCTGCGCCACGCGGTGCGGGTCGCCGATCGTGAGGCCCTCGGGCACGCGCCCCTCCGGTCCGCCCGTCGATTCCCGCCGCAGCTGGTAGAGCAGCCCCGGCGAGAGGTACGAGGGCGTCGGATACGCCTGTCGCGTCGCCAGCGTCTGCTCCGAGAGGTAGTTGAACGTTCCCGCGAGCTGCTGGCCCGTCGTGATCCCCTTCTCGTCGTCCTCGTGGCAGTAGAGGAAGCTGACCGTGTTCACCTGCTCGTTCACGAACTCGCCCACGGGGTCGCACGACTGGATGCGCTTGCGGTAGCCCTCGATCTTCTGCGCCTGTTCGCCCACGCCCCCGAAGGAGAGCCCGAGGCTCCCGAGCCCGCGCTCGGCCGCGTCGATCTCCGTGCCCACGCTCGTGACCGCCACCCACATCGGGGGGTGGGGCTTCTGGTACGGCTTGGGAACGATGGTGCGCTCGGGCATCGAGAAGGCCCGGCCCTGCCAGCCGAAGCGCTCCTGCGTCCACATCTTCGGGATGACGCGCACGTACTCGTCCCACGTCTTCTTCGTCTCGTCGGGATTCGCGCCGAACCCGCCCAGCTCCGTCCACGTGGCGGACCTCCCCGTGCCGAACTCCAGCCGCCCGCCCGACACCAGGTCGAGCACGGCCGCGCGCTCGGCCGCCCGGATGGGGCTGTTGAGCTCCGGAACGCAGGTCACGATGCCGTGCCCCACGCGGATCTGCTTCGTCTGCATGGCAATCGCCGTCAGGAAGATCTCCGGCGCCGAGCAGTGCGAGTACTCCTCGAGGAAGTGGTGCTCCACCGCCCACGCCTGGTCGAACCCCAGCTCGTCCGCGAGCCGCGCCTGCTCCAGGCAGTTCTGGTAGACCGTGTACTCGGTCTCGGGGCCCCACGGACGCGGAACCGATATCTCGAAGAAGACGCCGAACTTCATACGTGCTCCCACTGGCGACCAGTCGGTCGCGGGTCAGGGGCAATCGTGGGCGATTGCCGCGCGGTTGTCGAACCCGCAACGGGCTCCCCGCGTCCGGGGCCGCTATGCTGCCGCCCCATGACCAGCTTCGACGGCGTCCGCGCCCTCACCTTCGACCTCTTCGGCACCGTCCTCGACCTCGGTGGCAGTCTCGAGCCGCCCCTCGCCCGCTACTTCGGCGAACGCGGCCTCGACGTGGACGCCGGGCAGTTCTGGGCGCAGTGGCGCGCCCGCCAGCGCATCGAGCAGTACCAGGACACGATCCTGCAGCTTGGCCACAGCGGCTACCTCGCCACCTGCGAGCGCGCCCTGCGCTACACCCTGAAGCTCAACCGCCTCGATGCCGGCGACGCCGAGGTGTCCGAGATCATGGCCTTCTGGCAGGACCTGAACCCCTTCCCAGAGGTGCTGCCCGCCCTTCAACGCCTCGGCGAACGCTTCGACCTCGTCGCCCTCTCCAACGGCAACGCCCACTTCCTCGATCACCTCGCCACGAACCGTATCGGCTGGGACTTCGATGCCGTCATCTCCGTCGGCGAGGTGGGCGCCTTCAAGCCCCACCCCGCCGTCTACCGCCACGCCGCCACCAGCCTCGGCCTCGAGCCGGCGCAATGCCTGATGGTCTCGGCGAACTCCTTCGATGTGCTCGGCGCGCGCGCCTGCGGCTACCGCGCCGCTTTCGTGAACCGCGGCGACCTGCCCTACGAGGACTCCCCCCTCCAGCCCGACCTCACCGTCCCCGACTTCACCGCCCTCGCCGGCGCCCTTCTCTGACTCCCCGCAGGGCTCGCGAACCGTTCCCGCAGCGCGTACGGTGCGCGCCGTGAGCGTTCCCCTGCCCCTCGAAGGCGTCCGCGTCATCGACCTCACCGGCGTGTGGGCAGGTTCGTTCTCGACTGCCCTTCTCGCCGACCTCGGCGCCGAGGTGCTCAAGGCCGAGAACCAGTACGTCTGGCAGCCGCTCACGCGCGCCAGCATCGCCCGCCCCACCCGCGAGCAGGCCGCCGCCGCGGGGTCCGCGATCTCCTATCCGAACGACGACCCCGGCCCCCGCCCCTGGAACTACTGCGCCCTCTTCGTGGGCATGTTTCGCAACAAGCGCAGCTTCACCGTCGACCTGCGCCGGACTGAGGGGCGCGACCTCCTCGGGCGCGTGGCCGCCCACGCCGATGTGGTCATCGAGAACAGCGCCGTCGGCACCATGGAGAAGCTGGGGATCACCTACGACTGGCTCCGCGAGCAGCGCGACGACATCATCTTCGTGCGCGCCTCGGGTTACGGCCTCACCGGCGAGTACTCCGACGCGCGCACGCTGGGCGCCCACCTCGAAGGCGTCATGGGCCACCAGATCCTGCGGGGCTACCCCGAGGGCGACCCCTCGACGAACTCGCCCATCTTCGCCGCCGACTACGTGAGCGGTGCCCAGATCGCCTTCTCCGTGCTCCTCGCCCTCTGGCACCGGAACAACACCGGGAAGGGCCAGTTCATCGAGCTGGCCCAGGCCGAGAACGCCGGCGGCATGTTCGCGCAGGCCTACCTCGACCACGCCCTCAACGGCGCCGTCGGGAGCGCCATCGGCAACCGCTCCATCTACGCCGCCGACGGTATTGCTCCGAGCGGCGTGTACCCCTGCCTCCCCGAGGGTGACGCCGGCGGCGACGACCACTGGATCGCCATCACCGTGACCAGCAACGATGAGTGGGAGGCCCTCCGAACGGTCATGGGCGACCCCGAGTGGGCGGCCGCGCCGGAGCTCGCGACGGGGGCCGGTCGCGCCGCCGCCCACGACCTGCTCGACGCCAGGATCGCGGACTGGACGCGCGCACTCGACGACGAGGCGCTGTTCCACCGGCTGCAGGCGGCGGGCGTCCCCGCCGCCCCCGTCCTCCCCTCCTGGCGCGTCCTCGACGACCCCCATGTGCAGGCCCGCGACCTCTACCAGCCCCGTGACCTCGTCGACGACGTGGGCACGTTCGCCTACCCCGCGCCGCCCTACCGCCTCCCCGCCTCCGAGGGAGGCGTCCGCCGCCCGCCCGTCGCTTTCGGCCAGGACAACGACTACGTCTACCGTGAACTGCTGGGCGTCTCGGACGAGGAGTACGACCGCCTCGTGGCCGATGGTCACATCGCCGACGAGTTCCACGAGTCGATCCCCTGAGACCACGGCAAACCGGCGATCACAACCCGCCCGTATACTCCGCCGCCGCGCCGGAGGTGCGCTAACGTGATCCAGACCAGCCTGTGGCAGACCGTGACCGGGGTCGAGATCGACCGCGCCTGGAGGGCCGATCGCCGGGGCGCGGCCGCTACCCTGCTCGCGGAAGTGCTGGGCACGTTCGCGCTCGTGTTCTTCAGTGCGGGCGCGGCCGCCATCGACGCCACCAGCGGTGGCGCCGTGACGCTGGTCGGGGCCGGAATCGCGGCCGGCCTTGTCGTGGTCGCGATGATCTTCGCCCTCGGGCACGTCTCGGGCGCGCACATCAACCCCATCGTCACGCTCGCCTTCCGCCTGACCGGCCGCATCGGCTCGCTGCGCGCCCTCTGCTACATGGTTGCGCAGCTCACCGGAGCCGTCGTCGCGGGCATCGCCATCGTGACCATCGCCGGCGACGCCGGGAACGCCGGCGCCACGGCCCCCGCCATCGGCGGCGTGGACGCCGCCTTTCTCGGCGAGGTCATCCTCACCTTCTTCCTCGTGCTCGTGATTCTCGGCGTGGCCACCGACGAGCGCGCCCAGGGCAGCTTCGCCGCCATCGCCGTCGGTTCGTACGTGGCCCTCGCCATCATCGCCTGGGCGCCCATCGGGGGTTCTTCCATGAACCCCGCCCGCTCCCTCGGCCCTGCCGTCGCCGGCGGCGAGTGGAGCTCCCACTGGATCTACTGGCTCGGGCCCTTCCTCGGCGCCGTGCTCGCCGTGCTCGCCTACGAGCTCCTCCGTGAGCGCCGTTCCCGCTCGTCATAACGCCAGCAACGCACCCGGCCAGCGGCTATCCTGCACCCGCCATGACGGCCCTCGAACGCTACCAGGCGCTCTTCGATGCCAGGCGCGATCAGCGCGAGGCCCTGGCGCTCGACGAGCTCAACGCCGCCCGCTGGAGCAAGCACGCCCCCTCCTACCGCTTCGACGCCCACCGCGAGCTCGATGCGAACCTCGCCCAGATTGCCGCCCTCGTCCGCCCCGAGGACCACGTCGTCGATGTCGGTGGGGGCGCCGGGCGCGTCGGGTTGCCGCTCGCGCTGCGCTGCCGCGCCCTCACCAACGCCGAGCCCGCCCCCGGCATGGGCGATCAGTTCCTCGCCTCGGCCGAGGAGGCGGGCATCACGAACGCGACCCTCGAGCGCGCCCCCTGGCTCGAAGCCGAGGCGGAGGGCGACTTCGTGATCAGCGTCGATGTCATCTACTTCATCCGCGAGATCGACGAGTTCGTGTTGAAGCTCGACCGTGCCGCAGCCCGGCGCGCCGCCATCTGGATCTGGAACCCCTCCCCGCCCGCCCGCAACGCCCGGCTGTTCCAGATCGCCCACGGCGTCGAGCTGGTGCGCTCGCCCGACCACCGCGAGCTGCTGCCCGTCATGTGGGAGGCCGGCCTCCTCCCCGAGGTACGCCTCCTGCCCGAGCCCTTCACCTGGCCCGAGGGCAGCGCCTATCCCACCAACGAGGAGGAAGCCGTCGCCTTTGCCCTGGACGACGTGGAAGCCGCGGGCGTGCCGGGCGCCGGGGCGCGCGTCGCCGCCCGCCTCGACGAGCTGTACACGCGCGAGCCCGGCGGCGAGTGGTTGCCCAACTGGCGGCCCTCCCTGCAGGGCTTGCTCATTACCTGGGAGAGCCGTGGTGCTCGTACCCGCTGACCTCGTCCTCTGCCTCGGCGCCATCGGCACGACCACCTTCGCGGGGCGCGTCGAGGCTGCCCGCGCGAACGGCTTCGCCGGCATCTCCATGTGGATGTCGCACTACGACGAGGCCCGCGCCGAGGGTCTCTCGAACGCGGAGATGCGCGCCATCCTCGATGGCGCTGGCGTCAGGCTCGCGATGCTGGAGTACATCACCGCCTGGGCGAACGGCCCCGGCGAGCGCGACGCCATCGTCGAGGAGACGGCGCGCATCTGCGGCATCTCCCGGGAGCTCGGCTCGGATACCGTCCTCGCCGTCACGATGGCCCCCGCCACCGACATCCCCACTGCCGCCGCGGGCCTCGCGATCGCCTGCGATGTGGCCTCCGACTACGGCCAGCAGCTCGGCGTCGAGTTCCTCCCCTGGACGGGCATCCCCAACCTCGCAACCGCCTGGCCCATCGTGCGCGACGCCGACCGCCCCAACGCCGGGCTCGTCGTCGATGCCTGGCACTGGTTCCGCTCCGGCCCCGACCCCGACCTGCTCCGCTCGATCCCCGGCGAGAAGGTGATCCACCTCCAGATCAGCGACGCCCCCGCCGAGCCCGAGCCAGACGTCGTCGCCGAGACCATCGGCAAGCGCCTCCTCCCCGGCCACGGCGCCATCGACCTCCCCGATCTGCTCCGGATTCTCGACGAGACCGGCCGCCACGGCCCCACCGCTGTTGAGGTCTTCAGCGACTGGCTGCGGAGCCACCCGCCGGTCGAGGGTGCCCGCCTCGCCGCTGAGGCCGCCCGCAACGTGCTCGCCGCCTCCCGATGAACGCCGGCGACCTCCTTCGCGACCTTCCGGCGAACATCCCCGAAGAGCTCGTGGAGACGCTCGGGGAGAGTGGCTCCGTCCGCATCGAGCGCATCGTCTCGACCGGCCACGCCTCCCCCGAGGGCTTCTGGTACGACCAGCCCGCCCGCGAATTCGTGCTGGTCGTGCAGGGCCGCGCCCGCCTCGAGTTCGATGACGGCGAAACCCTCGACCTGGAACCCGGCGGCTGGGCCGACATCCCCGCGCACCGCCGCCACCGCGTCGCCTGGACTGATCCTGCTGGACCTACGGTCTGGCTCGCCATCCACTGGTAACACGATCGCCGCCTCTGTGCGCCGGCCAGCCCTTGCCCGTTAAGGCGCGACCTGAAACGCTGGATAGGCAGCACTTCGCTGCCGCCAAATCCCCTTCGGGGGAGCGGGGGACCCGCCAGAGTCAGGGGCGTACCGCGCAAGCGGACGGCACCTCCAGTCGTAGCCCGACAGCTAACCTCGCCGGCGTAGGCGGGACCTCATGTGGGGGTCTCTCGATCGCTTCGAATCCGCTTCGAGCGAACACTCAGACCCGAACGGCCGCAAGTAGTCGTGCGTCCCCCACGACGCGCCAGGTTGTGCCCCCGTAGTGGGGGCGCCGCCGCCATCGCTCATGCGGAGGTGTATTCGTGATTGAGCATGCAATGGCCCGGTCGGTCCTTCTGGGGCGCCTCATCGAGGCGAACACTCCTGCGGTACGTCACCGCAGGGAATGGCTGGCCCTGCGCGCCGACCCGGCGCGCGCCAACGTCGCCGTGGCGCCCATCAGCGTCCTCAAGGCGGAGCCCACGCCCGTCGATCGCTTCCTTTCCGGGAACGAGATCGAGCGGGCGGCCTAACCGCCGCCATGCGGGACCTCGCCTCCGGGCGAGGCTCCCGGTCTGAGTACAACACGCAGGGCGGGGGCCAATCGGCCCCCGCCTTCGCGATCGGCGGGACATCCGTTCTATACTCATTCTGACGCACGTCGCCAGGCGTGTGACGGCCGGGGAGGCTTGGTGCTCTACGGGAAATGGCGCCCGCGTGGGTTCGAGGAAGTGGTCGGCCAGGACCACGTCGTGGGGACGCTGCGCAACGCCCTCGCCACCGACAAGGTCGCCCACGCCTATCTCTTCGCCGGTCCCCGTGGCACCGGGAAGACCACCACCGCCCGCATCCTCGCCAAGGCCGTCAACTGCACCGCACTCGCCGACGGCGAGCCCTGCAACGACTGCCGTCCCTGCGACGCCATCAACCGCGGCGCCGCCCTGGACCTCATCGAGATGGACGCCGCCAGCAACCGCGGCATCGACGACGTCCGCGAGCTGCGCGACAAGATCGCCTTCGCCCCCAGCGACCTCGCCCGCAAGGTGTACCTCCTCGATGAGGTGCACATGCTCACGACGGGCGCCTTCAACGCCCTGCTGAAGACGCTGGAGGAGCCCCCGCCGCACGCCATCTTCATCCTCGCCACGACCGAGCTGCACGAGATCCCCGCGACCATCACCTCGCGCTGCCAGCGCTTCGACTTCCGCCGCGTGTCCATCGAGGCGATGGTCGAGCGCCTGCGCTTCATCGCCGGCGAGGAGGGTTTCAGCGTGCCCGAGGAAGGGCTGCTCGCCATTGCCCGCGAGGCCCGCGGCGCCCTCCGCGACGCCATCACCCTGCTCGAGCAGATTGCCTCCATGTACGGCTCCGCGCCGAGCACCGACGACGTCCTCGAGTCGCTCGGCCTCGTCCGCGACGAGCGCACGGAGAGGCTTGCCGGCGCCATCGCCGACAAGGACCTCGGCGCCGCCCTCGAGATCGCCCGCGACGTCGCCGGCGACGGGCTCGACATGGCCCGCTTCACCCGCGAAACCATCGACACCCTGCGCGAGCGCCTCCTCGCCGCCGCCCGCGACCGCGGCCCCGAGGTCGGCGTCCTGACGACGGCCGTGGCGGAGCTCGCCGCCGCCGACTTCCGCCGCGACCCCGGCAGCCCCGTTCCCCTCGAGGTTGCCTGCGCGGCCGCCGTGCTCGGCCCCGTGCAGCCGGCCGCCGCCCCCGCGGCGGCTCCCGCCAACGGCCAGGCCGCCCGCCGCCCTCAGCAGCGGAGGCAGCAGGGCCGCCGCCGCGATCCCGCCCAGGAGACCCGCGAGGAGCGCTTCCTGCGCGAGCTCTACGAGCGCTGCAAGATGACCCAGCCCACGCTCGCCGCCTGGCTCAACGGGTCGTGCGAGGTAATCGCCATGGATGGTGACGAGCTCAAGCTGGGCTTCTACCATCCGATCCACATGCAGAAGATCGCGAACGACGGACGCACGCTCGTCGAGCAGAAGGCGGAGGAGTTGCTGGAGCGCCCGGTGACCCTCTCCGTCGAACGCATCGAGCGCAGCGCCCCGGCGAGCCGCCCGGCCAGGGGCGGGCACCTGGCGGCGGCCGCCCGCGAAATGGGCGCGAAGCCGGTGGAGCCCGCCGGCCCGCCCCCGCGCCCGCGTCCACCCGAGGAGGAGTTCTGATGGCGAAGAGCAGCGGACGAAACCGGTACATGCGCCGCGGTGGTGGCGGCGGGGGCATGCGTGGAAAGGGAGGCGCCCAGACGGGACAGCTCGCCGAGGCCCAGGCCATGCTCCAGCGCGCCCAGGAGGAGCTTGCCACCAAGACGGTCGAGGGCAGCGCCGGCGGCGGCGCCGTGCGCATCACCATGAACGGCGAGCAGAAGGTCCAGTCCATCGCCATCGAGCCCGATGTCGTCGATCCCGAGGACGTGGAGATGCTGGAGGACCTCGTCCTGGCCGCCATCAACGACGCCGCCGAGCGCGCCAGCGCCATGCAGGCCGATTCCCTCGGGATGCTCGGCGGGCTCGACCTGCCGGGCCTGGGCGGCTGAGGCGGCGTGCCCGAGGCAGGCGCGCCCGAGCCGATCGCCCGCCTGGTCCAGGAGTTCTCGAAGCTCCCGGGCATCGGCCCCAAGTCCGCCCAGCGTCTCGCCTACCACGTCCTGCGCGCCCCCGAGGACGACGCCCTCGCCCTCGCCCGGGCACTCGCCGATGTGAAGGAACGCATCGTCTTCTGCGGCACCTGCTTCAACATCACCGAGCGCGACCCCTGCGCCCTCTGCGAAAGCGATAACCGCGACCGCACCCTCGTCTGCGTCGTCGAGCAGCCCCTCGACGTGCTCGTCGTCGAGCGCACGGGCGGCTTTCGCGGGCTCTACCACGTCCTCCACGGCGCCCTGAACCCGATCGACGGCGTCGGCCCCGAGCAGCTTCGCATCGGGGAGCTCGTGGCGCGCGTCGAATCGGGGGACGTCTCGGAGGTGATCATGGCGACCAACCCCACCCTCGAGGGCGAGGCCACCTCGATGTACGTCCAGCGCCTGCTGCAGCCCCTCGGCGTGCGCGTCACGCGGCTGGCGCGCGGCCTCCCCAGCGGCGCCGACCTCGAGTACATGGACGACCTGACCCTCTCCCGCGCGCTCGAGGGCCGGCAGGAGCTGTAGCGTGGCGGCGCGGCCCCGCGTCTACCGTGCCGAAGGGGTCATCCTGCGGCGCCGCAACCTCGGCGAGGCGGACAGCATCCTCACCGTCTTCAGCGGCAGCGAAGGCAAGTTCGACGCCATCGCGAAGGGCGTGCGCAAGGCGCGCAGCCGCATGCGCGGCCACCTCGAGCCACTCACCCGCAGCCGCGTCCTCGTCGCCCACGGCCGCTCGCTCGACGTGTTCACCCAGGCCGAGACGGTCGAGTCCTACCGCCGCCTGCGCGAGGACCTCGATGCGAGCTCCGAGGCGCTCTACTGCCTCGAGCTCGTCGACCGCTTCACCGAGGAGCGCGAGCCCATCCCCGAGCTCTACGCCCTCCTCGTCGCGAGCCTCGCTCTCCTGCAGGAAGGCGCCGGCCCCCCGGTGGCGCGCTTCTTCGAGCTGCGCCTGCTCGCCCTCCTCGGGTACGAGCCCCACGTCGAGGGCTGCGTCCTCTGCGGGGGCCGCCTCCCCGAGGAGGAGGCCCTGCTCTCGCCCGCCGCCGGCGGACTCGCCTGCCGCCAGTGCCGCCCCGAGGCCGGCGGGGGCCGCATCGTCTCCGTGGCCGTCATCAAGCTCATGCGCTTCGCCCGGCGCGCCACCGCCCCCGAGTTCGCCGCCATGCGCATCCCCGAGGAGCTCCGCCAGGAGCTGCGGATGGCGGTCGGCGAGCTCATCCGCTACCACCTCGACCGCGACCCCAACGCCCGCCGCTTCGTCGAGGGCGTCGGCGCTCTCGACCGCGAAAAGCCGCCCCCGCCGGCCACTCCCGATTCCCCGCTTTGACGGAAGCGGTACAATCGTGGGCACGAAGAGTCGCTCCACGGCGAGCGGAGGTTTCCATGCCCCTCTACGAGTACTACTGCGAGCCCTGCCACGGCGTGTTCGAGGAACTGCGCCCCATGCGCGAGGCGAGCGAAGCGGTTCCCTGCCCCGAGTGCTACGAGGACGCTCCTCGCATCATGCCGACGTCCTTCGCGGCCTTCACCTTCCGCGATGGCTATCCGCGCAAGATTCCCGATGACGGCACCTACTGGCACCTCGGCCAGAAGGTCAGCAAGCGCCTCACCGGCGGGCGGCCCAACGAGCACCCCGAGATCAACAAGCCCAGGCCGAAGCCCGGCCTCAGCAGGGGTGAGCGCTCCGCCATCAGGGACATGCGCGAAGTCGCCGCCAAGGGCGATCTCGTCGACATGTTCAACAACCCCATCGGCCCCCGGGAAGTGCGGCAGGCGTACGAGCGGCGGGATGTCATCAAGAAGGGCGTCCCCGCCCGTGTGCACAAGGATCTGAAGAAGAAGCTGAGCTAGCTCCGCCGCGTGAGCACGTAGCCGCTCAGCTCTTCGAGCGTGCGGCGCGCATCAGTCGACTCCAGGGCCGAGAGGCCCTGGAGCGCCAGATCCACGAACTCCTGCGCCATCCCCTGGGCGCGCCCGATCGCCTCGGACTCCACCACCGCCGCCAGCGCGTCCGGCAGGAAGGCGGCGCGATCGCCATCCGCCGAGAGGAACTGCCGCACCGGGTTCTCGTTCGCCGCCGTCTCCAGGTAGAAGAGCACCGGCAGCGTGATCGTTCCCTCGATCAGGTCGCCTCCGGCGGGCTTCCCCATCTCCGCCTCGTCCCCCGTGAAATCGAGGATGTCGTCCACGATCTGGAAGGCCATCCCCAGGTTGTACCCGTAGCTCCGCAGCGCCTCGACCTGGCTCTCCGAGCACTGCGCCACGAGCCCGCCGCCCTGGGTCGCGTGGCCGAAGAGGGCGGCCGTCTTCCCCCCGATGCGCCACAGGTAGTGCTGCACGTCGCGGCCCACGTCGAAGGCGGCCGCGTCCTGGTCGAGCTCCCCGCTCGTCATCTTCATCAGCGCCAGCGCGAACAGCCGCGTGACGGGCAGGCTGCCCGTGCGCGTCACCATCTCCGCGGCGTTCGCGAACATGTAGTCGCCGAGCAGCACCGTCAGGGCGTTGTCGAAGACGGCGTTCGTGGTTGGGCGGCCGCGCCGGCTCGATGCGCCGTCGACCACGTCGTCGTGTACGAGGCTCGCCGTGTGCAGCAGCTCGATGGCCGTGCCCAGCGGCACCAGCCGGTTCAGGTTGTAGTCGCCGAAGGTGCCGGCCAGCAGAACGAGCGCGGGCCGCAGCCGCTTGCCGCGCGGCGCCAGCGCGTGGTCCAGCATCAGCCGCAGGGGCGCCAGGTCGACTCGCTTCACCGACTCCAGCAGGTCCTCGACGAGGATGAGGTCCTCGGCCACGGGGCCGTACAGCGCCGACTGCTGCGCCTGAGTCACGCCGATGCCTCCACCAGGGTTCGGCCCAGCAGGGCCTCCGCGTTCGCGGTCGTGGCGGCCGAGACGGCCTCCACGCTGATGTCCCGCGCCTCGGCGATGAGCTCGGCCACGACGCGCACGTTCGCCGGTTCGTTCCGCGTGCCCCGCGCCGATTGCGGGGGAAGGGCCGGGCTGTCGGTCTCGATCAACAGCGCCGAGAGCGGAAGGCCGGCGGCGATCAGCCGGGCCTCCTCGTTGCGGGGGTAGCCCGCCGCGCACGTCAGCGAGACGAGGAAGCCCATGTCCGCATAGCCCCGCGCCTCCTGCAGCGTTCCCCCGAACGCGTGCAGCACGCCCAGCGGCCGTCCCTGCCGCGCCAGCGGCGACTCAGCGGCGAAGCGCTCGAGGTGGGGCCGGACGTCCCCCTCCGCATCGCGCGAGTGCACCGAGACGGGCAACCCCAGCCGAGCCGCGATCGCGAGCTGCGCGTCGAACACCTGCCGCTGCACGTGGGACGGCGAGAGTTCCCGGTAGAAGTCGAGCCCGATCTCCCCGATGGCGGCGACGCCACCGCTGCGAGCCAGTTGCTCGATCTCGTCGAGCGCGGCCTCCGTCGCGTTCGAGGCTTCGTGTGGGTGGAACCCCGCCGCTGCCAGTAGGCGCGGGCGCTTCGTGCGCGCCGCCAGGGCGATGGCCGCGCGGCTCGACTCCACGTCCTCGCCGCACACGACGATCGTGTCGACCCCCGCCGCCGTCGCACGCGCGAGGACGGCCGCGCGGTCCTCGTCGAAGCGCGCATCCTGCAGGTGGCTGTGGGAATCGAAGAAGCGCATCAGGTCGCGACCGGCTCCGGGAGGTCGAGCTTGCGGTAGAGGGCGCCCCCCTCGCCCAGCGCCCGCCCCGGAGGCACGTCGGCCGGGATCCAGCCCGCGGTCTCCGGCGAGCCCTCGTGCCCGAGCGTCGCGTGCAACCGGCTTGTCGAGAAGGGGAGGATGGGGTGCAGCAGGGCGCTCAGCCCCGAGATCGCCTGCAGCGCCGTGTAGAGCGTCTCCGCCGCGTGCGCGCGGTCTTCCTTCACCGCCCGCCAGGGAGCGCGCTCATCGAGGTACTTGTTGGCCGCCTGCGCAACCGAGAGCGCTTCGCGCAGCGCCCCCCGGAACTGGCAGGCGGCGTACTCCGAACCCGCACGCTCGAATCCCTCGCGCACGTTCGCGAGCAGCGTCTCGCTCTCCGCGCTCAGCGTGCCCGGGTCGGGTACGACGCCGTCGAAGTTGCGCCGGATCATGGCCAGCACGCGGTTCGCGAGGTTGCCCCACGTCGCGATGAGCACCTCGTTGTTCGCGCGGATCAGCTCCTCCTCGCGGAACTCGGAGTCGCTCGTCTCCGGCATGATCTGGGTCAGGTAGAAGCGCACGACGTCCGCGTCGTACGTGTCGAGCAGGTCCAGCAGCCACGTGGCCGTGCCCTTCGACTTGCTCTGCTTCTGCCCCCCGGTGAAGTTCACGTACTGGTTGGCGGGCACGTCGTGGGGCAGGTTCAGGCCGCCGTAGCCGAGCAGCATCGCCGGCCAGATGAGCGTGTGAAAGACGATGTTGTCCTTCCCGATGAAGTAGTACGCCTTCGTGTCCTCGTCTTCCCAGTAGAGGCGCCACGCCTCCGGATCGCCCGTGCCCCTGGCCCACTCTTTCGCCGCCGAGAGGTACCCGATGACGGCGTCGAACCAGACATAAATGCGCTTGTCCTCGTACCCCTCGACCGGCAGCGGGACGCCCCAGTTGATGTCCCGCGTGATCGCCCGGTCCTTCAGCCCCTCCTCGAGGATGCCCAGGGTGAAGTTGGCCACGTTCCGCCGCCAGTGCGGCTGCTCCCCGACCCACTCCTTGAGCTGCTCGTTGAAGGCCGAGAGCCGCAGCATGAAGTGCTCCGACTCGCGCACTTCGGGGGTGGCCCCGCTGACCTTGCTGCGCGGCTCGATCAGGTCGATGGCGTCGAGCTGCGACCCGCAGTGGTCGCACTGGTCGCCGCGCGCCTCCTTATAGCCGCAGAGCGGGCAGGTGCCCTCGACATACCGGTCGGGCAGGAAGCGCTTCGCCTCGGGGTCGTAGAGCTGGTCCTGGGTGCCCGTGTAGAGCAGGTCCTGCTCCAGCAGGCGGGTGAAGAGCTCCTGCGTGGTCTCGTAGTGGTTGTCCGTGAGCGTCGTCGTGAACAGGTCGAAGGAGATGCCGAAGCGCTCCCACGCCTCCAGGATCTTCGGGTGGTAGCGGTCGATGATCTCCTGCGGGGTGATGCCCTCGCTGTCGGCCGCGACCGTGATGGGAGTCCCGTGGCAGTCCGAGCCGGACACCATGAGCACGTCGTTGCCCACCATGCGGTGGTAGCGCGCGAAGATGTCGGCGGGAAGGTACGCTCCCGCCGCCTGGCCGGCGTGCAGGAGGTAGTTCGCATAGGGCCAGGCCACGCCCACGAAGATGCGTTCGGCCATGAAATCCCCTTTGGAGAGCGCTCGGGGCGAGTCTAGCACCGCCCCGCCTTAGGGCCGACGGTGCCACTCTCGGGCCGCCTTAACCGTTTCCTAACCGTCTTCCGGCCAGGCCTCGTAGGCCTCCGCGCGCGACACCCCGAAGCGGCGCGCGGCCGCGCTCGCCGCGGCGCTGCGACGCGCGCCCGCCTCTCGCATCTCCGCCAGGTAGGCGCGAAGCGCGCGCTCGTCCCCCGCCGCCGCCCAGCCCCGCACGTCGACCACCACCGTGCACTCCCCGCGCGTCTCCCGAAAGCGCTCGGCCAGCTCCGAGGCGGGGCCCCGGACGGTCTCCTCGTGCAGCTTCGTCAGCTCCCGGCAGACCGCGACCGGTGGGTCGTCGAGCGCCCCGGCCACATCCCCGAGTGCGGCCCCGAGCCGCCGGGGGCTCTCGAAGAAGGCCAGCGTCTGTGCGGTCGCAGCGGCTTCCTGCAGCCGCCGGCGCCGCTCGCCCGAGGTGCGCGGCAGGAAGCCGAGGAAGTGCACGTCGCTCCCCGCGAACCCCGCCACCGACACCGCCGCCGCCAGCGCCGAGGGCCCCGCCACCGCGAACACGGGGATGCCCGCCTCGTGCGCCGCCTCCACCGCGCGCCCGCCCGGATCGGCGATCACGGGCGTGCCCGCGTCCGACGTCAGCGCCACCACGCCCTCCCGCGCCGCCTCCAGCAGCCGCGGGATGCGCGCCTCGACGTTGTGCTCGGTCAGGCTGAGGGCCGTGGCGTTGCTGCCGGCGCGCTCAACGAGGGTGCGCAGCACGCGCGTGTCCTCCGCCGCGATGAGCGCCGCCGCCCGCAGGACCGCCGCCGCGCGCTCGCTCAGGTCGCCCAGGTTCCCGATGGGCGTGGCCACCACGTAGAGGCCGGGGGCCAGTTCATTCATGCTTCGGTCAGCTTCACAGAACACCGCCCGGAGCGCGAATTCTGGGCCCGCGCTCATTGACCCTGAGCGGGCCTCCGGCATACTCTCTGATCAACCGTGACGCTCCCATTCGAGTCTCCACCTTTCGAACGGAAGCTGCTTCGGTGAGCCCCGACGCCGCATCCGTAACCCTCGCCGCGCCTGATGCCTCAGAGCGCGGCGTTTTGCATACCCAGGAGGAGGGTTTGTCCGTGCCCGCACCGCGTTTCAAGCAGCTCAAGCACGCCTACGGGTTCGATGATGTCGCCATCGTCCCCGGCGAGGTCACGATCAACCCCGAGCTCGTCGAGTTCGGGCTGGATATCGGGCCCTACCACTTCAGCCTGCCCTTCATCGCCGCCGCCATGGACGCCGTCGTGGATCCCGACTTCGCGCTGCTCATGCACGAGGCCGGCGGCCTCGGGGTGCTCAACCTCGAGGGCATCTGGACGCGCTACGACGACCCCCGCCCCATCCTCGATGAGGTCGCCTCGGTCAACCGCGAGGAGGCCACGGCCATCCTCCAGTCCGCCTTCCAGCAGCCCATCCGCGATGACCTCGTCGCCCTGCGTGTGCAGGAGATGAAGGCCGGCGGGGCCGTCTCCGCCGTCTCCGTGACTCCCAAGAGCACGAAGCAGTACGCCCCCCTCGTGCAGGAAGCGGGCGCCGACATCCTCGTCGTCCAGAGCACGGTCACGACCGCCCGCCACGAGTCCACGAGCATCGAGGGTTTGCGCTTCGAGAAGCTCTTCGAGCACATCCACATCCCCGTCGTCGTGGGGAACACCGTCGGCTTCAGCGCCACCCTCGAGGTGATGCGCTCGGGCGTGGCCGCCGTCCTCGTGGGCGTCGGTCCGGGGGCCGGCTGCACCAGCCGCGAGGTCCTCGGCATCGGCGTTCCCCAGGTGACCGCCACCATCGAGTGCGCCGCCGCCCGCGAGGCCTACCTCGCCGAGACCGGCAACTACGTCCCCATCATCACCGACGGCGGCATCCGCACCGGCGGTGATGTCTGCAAGTGCTTCGCCGCCGGTGCCGACGGCGTCATGATGGGCTCGCCCTTCGCCGCCACCACCGAGGCGCCGGGCCGCGGCTACCACTGGGGCATGGCCACCTCGCACGCCGACCTGCCCCGCGGGACGCGCGTCTTCGTCGGGGTGAACACCACCCTCCAGAAGACCCTCTTCGGCCCGACCAGCCGCACCGACGGCACCGAGAACCTGGCCGGCGCCCTCAAGACCGCGATGGGCATGTGCGGCGCGCACACCATCCGCGAATTCCAGGACGCCGAGATGGTCATCGCACCCTCGATCAAGACCGAGGGCAAGATCTACCAGTTCGCCCAGGCCGAGTCGTAGCCGGGAGCGCACCATCCCGACTCGCGCCCTCCTTGCCGCCGTCCTGGCGCTGGCTGCCGTCGCCACGGTGGCGCTCGCCCTGGCTGCCGGCGCCCCCGCCCGCGCCCACGAGGACTGCCCCCACTTCGATCTCGACGACCTGCTCGCCTCCGTCGAGGACGTCGACGTGGTCGTCATCGGCGCCGTCGTAACGTACGACCGCGCCCCCGCCATCGATCCCGAGGCCTACCTGCGCGGCGCCGCCGTCGCCGGCCCCCTCCCCCTCATCGACGACTCCGGCTGCGATCTGGCGGCCGTCCCCGCCGAGGGCTCACGCGTGGTCGTCGCCCTCCGCCGCGAGGGGCGTGGCTTTCAGTGGCCCATCCCGGAAGCGCTCTTCGTCGTCGAGAACGGAATCGCGACGAACGGCGGCAACAACCCCGTCGAGCTTCCCGAGGATGAGCTCGTCTCCCGCATCCGCGAGGTCAGCGGCCAGTACGCCGTACTCGCCAGCGATCCCTCCGAGGGCGCCTCGATCGACTGGGCGAGGGTCGTGGTGCCGGTGGCCCTGGCGGCCGCCATCATCCTCGCGATCGCGCTCGTGCTGCTGCGCATCTGGCACCGCATCGAGCCCGAGTAGTCCCTACAGCAGCGACTCCAGCGCGGCCGCCACCGCGTCCACTTCATTGGGAAGCTGCTCGTCCGCGGCGGCCAGCGCGTAGCGGTCGGCCTTCGCCGTGGCGATGCCCCGCCCCGCCCACGCCAGCATCGAGGCATCGTTCACGCTGTCCCCCATGGTGAGCGTCTCGGCCTGCGCGATCCCGAAGTCGGCGGCCAGCTGCGCGAGCGCGTTCCCCTTCGACGCTTCCGGCGCCGTCGCGACCGTAACGAAGGGGAAGTCGAGGACGTGCAGGGCGTCGCCGTGCCGCTCGACCAGCGCCTGGTGCACCGCCGACGACGCCTCCCGGTCGCTGAGCACGCCCACCCCGAACGGCTCGATGCCGACCGACTCGGGGTGGGGGACGTACTCCGCGGTCACGTTGCCCAGCGAGGCGTAGTACTGCGTCGCCGGCGACTCCTTCGTGACGGCGTAGCGGTCGGCGTTGAACCACTCGTAGTCGTAGCCCGCCTCCCGCGCGTAGGCCGTCACGGCCAACGCGAGCTCCCGCTCGAGGGGGATCGTGCGCGTGATCGTGCCGTCGGCGTCAGCGGTCAGGCAGCCTTCCTGCGCGATGAACGGGGTCGTCAGCCCCAGCTCCCGGGCAATGTCCATGACGCCCACGCGCATGCGACCGCTCGCCAGCATCACCATGCGCCCGTCCTCCACGAGCGCGGTTACGGCCACCCGCAGGCGCGGCGAGAGCTCGCCCTTGTAGGGACCGTCGTACGGCAGCAGCGTGCCGTCGATGTCGAGCGCGATCAGCTTCACCGCCATCGCGCCGTCACCACCCGCTCCCAGCCCGCGAGGTCGTGCGCGATGCCCGCCTCCGCGCCGAGCGACTCCGCCAGCTCCGCGACCGGCCCCGCCTGTCCCAGCCCTAGCTCGAACGCCGCCAGCCGCGGGCGCAGGCGCGAGGCGCAGTCGTCGAGCAGCCTCCGCACGAGGTCCAGCCCGTCGCCACCGCCGTCGAGGGCGACGTGCGGCTCCCACCCGCGGATCTCCGGCTGCAGCCCCTCGATCGCGTCCGCGGCCACGTACGGCAGGTTTGCCAGCACGATGTCCGCCCGCTCCACCCCGAACGCAAGATCGCCCTGGACCAGCGCGACCGGCGCCCCGTGCCTGGCCACGTTCAGCGCCGCGACCCGCAGGGCGTCGGCGCTCACGTCGGTCGCGATCACGCACGCCTCCGGGGCCGCGTTCGCCACGGCGAGGGCCACCGCCCCGCAGCCCGTCCCCACGTCGACCACCGTCGCGTCGGGGTGGCGTTCCAGCTCCGCGAGTCCGAGCTCGACCAGCAGCTCCGTCTCCGGGCGGGGGATGAGCGTCCCCGGCCCCACGGCGAACTCGAGGCCGTGGAACTCGCGCATGCCCGTCAGGTACGGGGTTGGTTCGCGCCGCAGCCGCCGCTCGACCAGCTCCTCCAGCCGGGCACAGGAGCCATCCGCCACGGGCGCGTCCGCGAAGTACGCGGCGCGGCTGAGCCCGCTCGCGTGGCGCGTGAGCACCTCCGCCTCGATGGCCGCATCGGGGATGCCTGCGGCTTCCAGCTCGGCGCGGACGCGGGCGGCCGCCGCGCGCGCCTTCACGCCGTCGTGGCCTGCAGGCGCGCCGCCTCTTCCGCCGCCGCCACCGCGTCGATGATGTCGTCGATATTCCCGTCGAGCCGGTCGGGGATGTTGTGCACCGTCAGCCCGATGCGGTGGTCCGTGATCCGGTCCTGGGGGAAGTTGTACGTGCGGATCTTCTCGCTGCGGTCCCCGCTTCCCACCTGTCCGCGGCGGTCGGCGGCGAGCTCCGCCTCCTGCTTCTCCTGCTCCATCGCCAGCAGCCGCGAGCGCAGTACGGTCATCGCCTTCGACCGGTTCTTCAGCTGCGAACGCTCGTCCTGGCAGACCACCACCTGGCCCGTGGGGATGTGCGTCAGCCGCACCGCCGTCGCCACCTTGTTCACGTTCTGACCGCCCGCCCCGGAGGCGTGGAAGATGTCGATGCGCAGGTCCTTGTCGTTAACCTCCACGTCGACCGCTTCCGCTTCGGGCAGGACGGCCACCGTGGCCGTCGAGGTGTGGATGCGGCCCTGCGCTTCCGTCTCGGGCACGCGCTGCACGCGGTGAACGCCGCTCTCGTACTTCAGCCGCGAGAAGGCGCCCTCGCCGGTCACACTGAAGATGACCTCCTTGTACCCGCCGATGCCCGTCTCCGAGACGTTCATCAGCTGCGTGCGCCAGCCGTGGCGCTCGCCGTAGCGGTGGTAGGCGCGATACAGCTCCTGCGCGAAGAGCGCCGCCTCCTCGCCGCCCGCTCCCGCCCGGATCTCCATGATCACGTTGCGGCTGTCGCGCTCGTCCTTCGGCAGCAGGGCCCGCAGGATCTGGTCGTCGAGCGTCGCCAGGCGCCCCTCCGCCTCCGCCACCTCCGATTCGGCCAGCTCGCGCAGCTCGTCGTCGCCCTCGTCGAGCAGCTCCTGCGCCTCGCCGCGGGCCGTCTCCGCCTCCGTGTAGTCGCTCAGCAGCTGGACGATCGACGACAGTTCGGAGCGCTCCCGGGCGAGCTTCGCGACCTTGTCGTAGTCGGCCGCCACCTCGGGCTGGCCCATCTCCTCGGTAATCGCGTCGAAACGAACCCGGATCTCGTCGAGCTTGTGGCGAACGGCCTCGTCCATGGCCCCTATTGTGGGGGCGCTCCCGCGTTCGCGCTCGGAGGAACCCCGCCCCTAGCTCGTGACCGCCCCCTCGGACGCGCTCGAGACGCCTGCCGCGTACTTCGCGAAGACGCCCCGCTCGTAGCGCGGCGCCGGCGGCGACCACGCCGCCAGCCGCCGCTCCAGCTCGTCCTCGTCGATCTCCACGTCGAGGCGGCGGGCGTCGATGTCGAAGGAGACGGTGTCGCCTTCCTGCAGCGCGGCGATGGGGCCGCCCACGGCCGCCTCCGGGGCGACGTGCCCGGCCATGAGGCCGTGCGTCGCGCCGCTGAAGCGCCCGTCGGTGAGCAGCGCCACGGAGTCGCCGAGGCCCTCGCCAACGAGCGCGGCCGTCACGCCCAGCATCTCGCGCATGCCCGGGCCGCCCTTCGGCCCCTCGTAGCGGATCACGACCACGTCGCCCGGCGAGATGCGCCGCTCGGAGACCGCCGCGAAGGCGTCCTCCTCCCGGTCGAAGACGCGCGCCGGTCCGCGGTGCTGCATGATCTCGTGCCCCGCGACCTTGATGACGCACCCCTCCGGCGCGAGGTTCCCCTTGAGGATGACGAGCCCGCCCGTCGTCTTCAGCGGTTCGTCCAGCGAGACGATGACGTCCTGCCCGGGGTCCTCCCGGGCGTCCGCCGCCTCCTCCTCGATCGTCCGTCCCGTCACCGTCATCTGGTCGCCGTGGACCTTCTCGCCCTCGAGGAGTCGCTGGGCGAGCAGGCGCGTGCCCCCCGCCCGGTCCATATCCAGTGCGACATAACGACCGCCCGGTCGCAGGTCCCCGATGATCGGCGTCCGCTCGCTGATCTCGTCGAAGTCGTCGATGCTGAGCTCGACCCCCACCTCCCGCGCCATCGCCAGCAGGTGCAGGACCGCGTTCGTGGAGCCCCCCGTCGAGGCCACGCACACGATCGCGTTCTCGAACGCCTCGCGCGTCATCACGTCACCCGGGAGCTGGCCGCGTGCGAGCACGTCCATCACGAGCGTACCCGCCTCGTAGCCGGCGCTCTGCTTGCGCGGGTCGGTTGCCCCCGCCGAGCCGCTGCCCATCGGCGAGATGCCGAGGAACTCGATCGCCGTCGCCATCGTGTTCGCGGTGTACTGCGCCCCGCAGGCCCCCGCGCCGGGGCAGGCCACGTCCTCGAGGGCGGTCAGCTCGTCGTCGGTCATGTTCCCCGCCGCGTGCCGCCCCACCGCCTCGAACACGTCCTGGATGGTCACGTCCTGGCCCTCGTAATCGCCCGGCGCGATCGAGCCGCTATAGAGCACGAGTCCGGGAACGCCCAGCCGCGAGAGCCCCATCACCCCGCCCGGGATCGTCTTGTCGCAGCCGACGATGACGACGGCGGCGTCGAACAGGTAGCCCCGTCCGCACAGCTCGATGCTGTCCGCCACCACCTCACGGCTGATGAGCGAGGCCTTCATGCCCTCCGTCCCCATCGCGATGCCGTCGCTGATGGAGACGGTGTTGACTTCCATGGGCGTGCCGCCCGCCTCGCGGATGCCGCGCATCACCTCGGCCGCCAGCTCGCGCTGGTTGAAGTTGCAGGGCATCGTCCCGATCCAGCTGTGCGCGACCATCACGAGCGGTCGCCGCAGCGACTCCGTGTCGTAGCCGACGGACTTGAGCATCGCCCGCGCGGGCGCCCGGTCGGGCCCGTCGACGAGGGTGCGGCTGCGGTGGCGGGGGTCTAGTGGCATGGTCGAACTCCAGGAATGCGTGTGAGTTTGGCCAC
Source organism: uncultured Anaerolineaceae bacterium (assembly GCA_964389725.1). Classification (GTDB taxonomy): domain Bacteria; phylum Chloroflexota; class Dehalococcoidia; order Tepidiformales; family Tepidiformaceae; genus UBA2991. The sequence continues at coordinate 98,147 of CAYMDV010000003.1, read as the reverse complement.
GCGAGCGTACGCGCTGGCCGATTCCCGGGCCAGAACCGAAGAGGGCCTGTCGCTACTTGATCGCCGAGTTCGCCGCGACCTCGCGGATCGCCTCGCCGAGCCGGTGAACGCCTTCCTCGATCTCCTCGATGGGCGTGTAGCTGAAGGCGAGCCGCAGGTGCTGGGTGGCGTTGCCGTCGGCGAAGAAGTGCGGTCCCGCGCCGACGAGCACGCCCTTCTCGTTCGCGACGCGCTGCACCTCGATGGCCGAGAGGCCGGGCTGCAGCCCCAGCCACAGGAAGAACCCGCCGCCGGGACGCTGGTAATGGACATAATCGCCGCAGTGCTCGGCGATCGCATCGCACACGCGCTCGAGCTTGCGCCCGTAGATGGCGCGCAGCCGCTCGACGTGCCGGTCGAGGTCCCCGTTGCGGATCATCTCGGCGACGGTGCGGCCGAGGTAGGGGCTCGATCCCATGTCGTAGCGCAGCGCGGCCATGCGCGCGGTGAATGTGGGCGGCGCCAGGTTCCAGCCGAGCCGCAGCCCCGTCGCGATCACCTTCGAGAACGTCAGCACGCGGACGGCGAGCTCCCCGCCGGAGAGGGCGAACAGCGAAGGCGGCGGGGGCTCATCGCCGAACCAGAGCTCGCCGTAGGCGTCGTCCTCCATCAGCATCATGCGGTGGTCGCGCGCGAGCTCCAGCAGCTTCTCCCGACGGCCCAGCGGCAGCGTCGAGCCGGCCGGGTTCTGGTGGGTGGGGATGGTGTACAGCAGCTTCGCCCGGCGTCCTTCGTCCGCCAGCCGCTTCAGGGCTTCCTCCACCAGGTCGACGCGCAGGCCCTCCTCGTCCATGGGGATGGCCTCGACCTGCGCCCCGAAGGAGTTGATCGTGCGCAGGCTGCCGGGGAAGGTCGGGCTCTCCACGAGCACGGTGTCGCCCGGGTCGAGGAGCGCCTCGCAGGCGATGCCGATGCCGTGCGCCGCTCCCGAGCTGATGATCACGTGCTCGCTCGTCAGCGGGATCCCCTCGATGCGCGAGGAGCGCTCGGCGATCGCGTCCCGCAGCGGCTGCGGGCCAAAGGTCCCGCCGTACTGGAGCGCCTCGCGACGCTCGTTCTCGTGCACGGTGCGGGTCGCGCGCAGCAGCTCCTCGCTCGGCAGCGAAGGCACATCGGGAAGGCCCCCGGAAAACGAGATCACGGGCCGGTCGTCGGGGCGGGCCGCCGCCCACACCCCTGCCCCCATGACCTTCGAGCGGGCGCTGACGACCTCTTCGAGGGCGTCCTGATTCCAGAAGGGTGTATCGGACATACCGTTAGTATGGAGGTGCGGGGCCTCAGGAGCGAGAGACTTCCCTGTTAACGCAGGCGTAATTGCCCGGGCGACCGCGAAGGTACGATCCCGCTATACTTATCATTCACCCAAGCGTGCGTTGGTGAGGCGCGAGCCTCGCGAAGCGAGGCAGGGAGAACCGCACCCCGCACGATCGGGGGCCGCCAGGGCGCGGCGCCCGGCAGACTTACGCAAACGGAAGGAGGCGCTCATGGCCGCGCATACCCGGCCTGCGAAGCAGGGTCTCTACGACCCGAGCCTTGAGCACGACTCCTGCGGCGTCGGCTTCCTCGTTCACCTCAAGGGCCAGCGCTCCCACATGATCGTCGAGAAGGCGATCGAGGCCCTCGCCAACCTCAACCATCGCGGCGCCAGCGGCTCCGAGGTCAACACCGGCGATGGCGCCGGGCTCCTCATCCAGACCCCCGACGAGTTCTTCCACCACGAGTGCGCCGAGCTCGGCATCCCCCTCCCCCAGCGCGGCTCCTACGGCGTGGGCATGCTCTTCTGCCACGGCGACGAGCACGCCCGCACCCTTGCCATGAACCTCCTCGCCGAGATCGTCCGCGGTGAAGGGCAGCACCTCCTCGGCTGGCGCGACGTGCCCACCGACAACTCGATGCTGGGCGAAACCTCGCTCCTCGCCGAGCCCACCGTGCACCAGGTCTTCATCGGCCGGGGCACCTGGGTGCCGAGCGAGGACGACTTCGAGCGCCGCCTCTACGTCATCCGCAAGCGGTTCGAACACGAGGTCGTGCGCCGCGGCATCGGCGATTCCGAGGACTTCTACTTCCCCAGCCTCTCGTGCCGCACGGTCGTCTACAAGGGGATGCTCACCGCCCTCCAGCTATCCGAGTACTACCCCGACCTGCGCGACCGCCGCATGGTCACCGCCCTGGCGATGTTCCACTCCCGCTTCAGCACGAACACGTTCCCGAGCTGGAAGCTCGCCCACCCTTACCGCACCATCTCCCACAACGGCGAGATCAACACCCTCCGCGGCAACAAGAACTGGATGGCCGCCCGCGAGGCCCTGCTCGAGTCACCCAACTTCGACGACATCCAGAAGATCCTGCCCATCATCGACGAGGCCGGCAGCGACACCGCCTGCCTCGATAACGCCCTCGAGCTCCTGACCCTCGGCGGCCGCCCTATCGAGCACGCGATGATGATGCTCATCCCCGAAGCCTGGTCGGGCCACGAGACGATGAGCGCCGAGAAGAAGGCGTTCTACGAGTACCACAGCCTCCTCATGGAGCCCTGGGACGGCCCCGCCTCCGTGGCCTTCACCGATGGACGCACCATCGGCGCCGTCCTCGACCGCAACGGCCTGCGCCCCTCCCGCTACCTGGTGACGAAGGACGACCTCGTCGTCATGGCCTCCGAGTCCGGCGTCCTCCCCGTCGAGGACGAGAACGTGCTTATGAAGGGCCGCCTCCAGCCGGGCCGCATGTTCCTGGTCAGCCTCGAGGAGGGCCGCATCATCGGCGATACCGAGCTGAAGCAGCGCCTCGCCCGCGCCCACGACTTCGCCGGCTTCCTCGATGAGAACCTGACCCGCCTCGCCGACCTTCCCCCCGCCGAGGCCCCCGCCCCCATCGCCGGCGACGATCTCGTCGAGCGCCAGATGGCCTTCGGCTACACCGTCGAGGACGCCAAATACCACCTCGGACCCATGGCCCGCGCCGGCCAGGAGGCCATCGGCTCCATGGGCACGGATACGCCCCTGGCCGTCCTCTCCGAGCGCCCGCAGCCGCTCTACAACTACTTCAAGCAGCTCTTCGCGCAGGTCACGAACCCGCCCCTCGACGCCATCCGCGAGGAGATCGTGACCTCCGTCGATTCGCTCATCGGCGCCGAGGGCAACCTCTTCAGCGAAGGCCTCGACGACGGCTACCGCATGATCGCGCTGCCCACGCCCTTCCTCACGAACGCCGAGCTGGCCCGGCTCCGGGACCTCGATGACGACCGCTTCACGTCGGCCGTGCTGCCCATGACGATGCCCGCCGCCAACGGGCCCGGCGGCATGCGCCAGGCCCTCGACCGGCTCTTCGAGCGCGCCGACCGCGCGATCGACGAGGGCGCCAACATCCTCATCCTCTCGGACCGCGGTATCGACCGCGAGAACGCGCCCATCCCCGCCCTGCTCGCCACCGCCGGCCTCCACCACCACCTCGTGCGCAACAAGCGTCGCACCAAGGTCGGCCTCGTGGTCGAGACGGGTGAGGCCCGCGAGGTGCACCACTTCGCCCTGCTCATCGGCTACGGCGCCGGCGCCATCAACCCCTACCTCTCGCTCGACACCCTCCACGAGATGACGGTCGACGGCACCCTCGAGAGCGACCTCTCCTGGGAGCAGGTCGAGGACAACTTCGGCAAGGCCCTCAAGAAGGGCGTCGTGAAGGTCATGTCGAAGATGGGCATCTCCACGGTGCAGAGCTACCGCGGCGCCCAGATCTTCGAGGCCGTGGGCCTCAACGAAGACCTCATCGACCACTACTTCACCGGAACGGTCTCGCGCATCAGCGGCGCCGGCCTCGAGCAGATCGCCTCGGAGATGCTCGCCCACCACGCCCGCGCCTACCCCGATCGCGACGGCGGCCTCCACGGCATCGGCTGGGGCGGCCAGTACCAGTGGCGCCACGACGGCGAGTTCCACCTCTTCAACCCCGACACGATCTTCAAGCTGCAGCACGCCACCAGCACGAAGCGCCGCGAGATCTTCCGCGAGTACACCACCCTCGTGAACGACCAGGCCCGCCAGATGGCGACCCTGCGCGGCCTCATGGAGTTCCGCTCCGACCGCGACCCCATCCCCCTCGACGAGGTCGAGCCCGCCTCCAGCATCTTCCGCCGCTTCGCCACGGGCGCCATGTCGTTCGGCTCCATCAGCGCGGAGGCCCACGAGACCCTCGCCATCGCCATGAACCGCATCGGCGGCCGCAGCAACACCGGCGAAGGCGGCGAGGATCCCCGCCGCTTCACCCCCGACGACAACGGCGACCTCCGCCGCAGCTCCATCAAGCAGGTCGCTTCCGGGCGCTTCGGCGTCACCAGCGAGTACCTCGTGAACGCCGACGAGCTCCAGATCAAGATGGCCCAGGGCGCCAAGCCCGGCGAGGGCGGCCAGCTCCCCGGCCACAAGGTCTGGCCCTGGATCGCGCAGGTCCGCTACTCGACCCCCGGCGTGGGCCTCATCAGCCCGCCCCCGCACCACGACATCTACTCGATCGAGGACCTCGCCCAGCTCATCCACGACCTGAAGAACTCGAACCCGCGCGCCCGCATCAGCGTCAAGCTCGTCGCCGAGGTGGGCGTGGGCACGGTCGCCGCGGGCGTGGCCAAGGCCAAGTCCGATGTCGTCCTCATCAGCGGGCACGATGGCGGCACCGGCGCCAGCCCCCTCACCTCGCTCAAGCACGCCGGCGTCCCCTGGGAGCTCGGCCTCGCCGAGACCCAGCAGACCCTCGTCCTGAACAAGCTGCGCGACCGCATCATCGTCCAGACCGACGGCCAGATGAAGACCGGCCGCGACGTCGTCGTGGCCGCCCTCCTCGGCGCCGAGGAGTACGGCTTCGCGACCGCTCCGCTCGTCGTCATGGGCTGCATCATGATGCGCGTCTGCCACCTCGATACCTGCCCCGTCGGCGTCGCCACCCAGAACCCGAAGCTGCGCGAGAAGTTCACCGGCCAGGCCGACCACGTCGTCAACTTCTTCGAGTTCGTCGCCGAGGAGATCCGCGAGATCCTCGCCGAGCTCGGCTACCGCTCGCTCGACGAGCTCATCGGCCGCAGCGACCTCATCGACCCGCGCCGCGCCGTCGACCACTACAAGGCGCAGGGCATCGACCTCTCCGCCATCCTCTACCGGCCGCAGGTGCCCGAGCACGTCGCCACCCGCCGCATCGCCGAGCAGGACCACGGCCTCCGCCACGCCCTCGACCAGGAGCTCATCCAGCTCGCCGCTCCCGCCCTCGATCGGGGCGAACCCGTCGACGTGGAAGTACCTATCCGAAACGTCAATCGCGTGGTCGGCACCATCCTCGGCAGCGAGGTCTCGCGCCGCCACGGCGCCGCCGGCCTCCCGCCCGACACGATCACGTTCCGCTTCAAGGGCTCGGCCGGACAGAGCTTCGGCGCCTTCGTGCCCAAGGGCATGACCCTCCTCCTCTCCGGCGATGCCAACGACTATTTCGGGAAGGGCCTCTCCGGCGGCCGCCTCGTGGCCGCTCCGCCGCCCGCCTCCACCTTCGTGCCCGAGGAGAACATCATCATCGGGAACGTCGCCCTCTACGGCGCGACCGGCGGGTCCGCCTTCATCCGCGGCGTCGCCGGCGAGCGCTTCGCCGTGCGCAACAGCGGCGCCCACGCCGTCGTCGAAGGCACCGGCGACCACTGCTGCGAGTACATGACCGGCGGCCGCGTCGTCGTCATCGGCCCCACCGGGCGCAACTTCGGCGCCGGCATGAGCGGCGGCGTCGCCTATGTCCTCGATGAGGAAGGCGACTTCGACATCCGCTGCAACAAGGAGATGGTCGATCTCGAGCCCCTCGCCGAGGACGAGGACATCACTCTCGTGCGCAGCCTCCTGGAACGCCACCGGGAGCACACCGGCAGCACCGTCGCCGACCGCCTCCTCCAGGACTGGCAGGGCACGATTTCGCGCTTCGTAAAGGTTATGCCCCTCGATTACCGCCGCGTTCTCAACGAGCAGAAGGAGCGCGAGCAGGCCGAGCGCGAGCAGGTGGGGGCCACCGGTGGCTAAACCCACGGGCTTTATGGAGTTCCAGCGCCAGGGGCCGCCCAGCCGCCCCGTGGCCGAGCGCGTCACCGACTGGCTCGAGTACTACGAGGAGATGCCCGAGGTCGAGCTCAACCGGCAGGCCGCCCGCTGCATGGACTGCGGCGTGCCCTTCTGCCACCAGGGCTGCCCCCTGGGGAACATCATTCCCGACTGGAACGACCTCGTGTACCGCGACCACTGGCGCGCCGCCATCGAGCGCCTGCACGCCACGAACAACTTCCCCGAGTTCACCGGCAGGCTCTGCCCCGCCCCCTGCGAGGCGGCCTGCGTCCTCGGCATCAACGATGACCCGGTCACCATCAAGCAGGTCGAGGTGACCATCATCGAGCGCGCGTGGCGCGAGGGCTGGATCCGCCCCGAGCCGCCGGAGCAGCGCACCGAGCGCCGCGTCGCCGTCATCGGCTCCGGCCCCGCCGGCCTCGCCGCCGCCCAGCAGCTCCGCCGCGCCGGCCACGACGTCACCCTGTTCGAACGCGACGACCGCATCGGCGGCCTCCTGCGCTACGGCATCCCCGAGTTCAAGATGGAGAAGCGCTTCATCGACCGCCGCCTCGAGCAGATGGAGGCGGAAGGCGTCGTCTTCCGCCCCAGCGTCAACATCGGCGTCGATGTCGACGCCCGCGACCTCCTCGACGAGTTCGATGCGATCTGCCTCTCCGGCGGCGCCACCCACGCCCGCGGCCTCCCCATCCCCGGACACGAGCTCGACGGCATCCACCTCGCGATGGACTTCCTCACCCCCCAGAACCGCATCCTCGCCGGCGACGACGTCCCCGAGAGCGAGGTCATCTCCGCCGCGGGCAAGCGCGTCATCATCCTCGGCGGCGGCGATACCGGCGCCGACTGCCTCGGGACCGTCCACCGCCACGGCGCCCTCAGCGTGAAGCAGTGGGAGCTCCTCCCCCGCCCGCCCGACACCCGCCCCCCTGAGACGCCCTGGCCGACGTGGCCCAACATCTTCCGCACCTCCGGCGCCCACCATGAGGGCGGCGAACGCGACTACAGCATCCTCACGAAGCAGTTCACGGGCGAGGACGGCCGCCTCACGACCCTCCACGGCGTGCGCCTCGACTGGGCCCCCGGCGAGGACGGCCGCATGCAGATGACCGAGGTTCCCGGCACCGAGTTCGAGGAGCCCGTCGACCTCGTCCTGCTCGCCCTCGGCTTCCTCGGCCCGGAGAAGCCGGGCATGCTCGAGCAGCTCGGCGTCGAGCTGACCGAGCGCGGCAACGTCGCCGCCGACGAGGACAAGATGACCAGCGTCCCCGGCATCTTCACCGCCGGCGACATGACCCGCGGCCAGTCCCTCATCGTCTGGGCTATCGCCGAGGGTCGCGCCGCCGCCCGCGGCATCGACCGCTACCTCATGGGCGAAACGTCCCTGCCGTAGGCCAATAGAGCTATACTGCAACTGAGTCCAATTGCAGGAAGGGGACGGCCTTGTCGGTTCGTGATTTCCTGAAGCTCCGTCTCCGCGGTTCGCGTGAAGGGCGGAGGGTTGCTCCTCGCGAAGGGGTCGCCACCCTCGATCCCCTCGACGTTGCGGCGCAGCTCGGTGAGCTCCGCGGCATGGAGGATGGCTGGCTGGACGGCGAAGGCCGGGCCCCGTCGCTGCAGCTCATCGACTGGCTGGCGGACAGCTTCAAGAACCACTACCCCGCTGAGGGTGAGCCGCCGTACCTGTACCCGACCGTCGAGGGAGGCGTCCAGGCTGAGTGGAGCCTCGGCAGCCACGAGATCAGCCTCTGCTTCCACCCCGACGACCGCACCGGCCAGTGGCACGACCTCGCCTTGGACACGGACGAGGAAGAGACACGCGAGCTTGACCTGGCCCAGAGTCGGGACTGGAAGTGGTTGGGCGCCCGCGTGGCTCCCTTGGCTGGTTGCTAGCGCTTGGGCTTAGGCGCCAACGGACGGTCCCGGTCGTCGAAGCGCCCTTTTTCGTCTCGGCCTACCAGCCGTTCCTCCGTCTTTCCGTCTCGGTCCGCATCGGTGCGCTCACGCTTTCTATTCGCCATGGAGGACTTCCTTCCCTGAATTTGAAAGGCGGGTGGGCGGGCCCGATAGTCTCTGTCCAAATTGGCCTTGCTGCCTGGCCGGCCGACACTTTCACGCCACTGGCAGTCTAGAACGGAAGTTCTTAGCTGGCAACGATCGCCACCGGTTTACGCTCTTGCCCGCTACCCCGCCCGCTCGATCAGGTAGCGCGCTACCGCCGAGAGCAGCACGCGCTCGTCCTCGCGCAGACCCAGGCTGTCGAGGAGGCTTGCGGCTTCATCGACATAACGCCGGGCATGCTCCTCCGCCACCGCCTTCACCCCGTCCGCCTCCAGCTGCGCCGAGACCGCCTCGATGTCCGCTGCCGGCGGCTCCTCGTGCGCGTACAGCCGCTCGATCGCCGCGCGCGTGCGTGGCTCCGCCAGCGCCGCGATCACCGGCAGTGTCTTCTTGTGCCGCGCGAGGTCGTTCTGGTTCGACTTCCCCGTGACCGAGGGGTCGCCCCAGATGCCGAGGATGTCGTCCCGCACCTGGAAGGCCAGCCCCACCTTGCGCCCCCAGTCGCGGATGCCGTCGCTCTGCGCGGCGGACGCGCCCGCGAGGATGGCGCCCATCTGCAGCGGCGCCCCGATCAGCGCCCCCGTCTTCCCCTCCACCATCCCCAGGTACTCCTCGATGGAGACGTCGCCGCGGGGCTCGAAGCTGAGGTCGTTCCACTGGCCGCCGATCATGTCGTTCGTGGCCGCCAGCAGCGCATCGAGGGCGGCGATGCGGCGATCGCCGGGTGCGTCCGACTCCGTCAGCGCCCGCAGCGCCCGGATCAGGAGGAAGTCGCCCACGTTGATCGCCTGCGCCTCGCCGACGATCCGCCAGATGGTCGGGCGGTGGTGGCGTTCGGCGTCGCGGTCCTGGATCTCGTCGTGGACCAGCGAGAAGTTGTGCACCAGCTCGACGGCCACGGCGCCGGGCATGGCGTCGGCGGCGGCGCCGCCGAGCGCCTCGGCCGCCAGCAGGCAGAGCGCCGGCCGGATGCGCTTCCCGCCGGTCGTGGCGGGCCGCCCCTCCTCGTCCTCCCACCCCATGACATAACGGGCGGAGGCGGCCAGCCCCCCGGCGTCCGTGCCGACGGCCGCTCGCAGCGCATCCTCGAGCGCCTCCAGGTGGGCGGTCAGCGCCGATGGCGGAGACGCGGCAGCGGCTGTCATGCGGATGGTCCCCTGCGACCGGCCTCAGGCCGTCGCGAGGCTGGTCTTCCGGGCGGGACGCCGGTCCTGGAGGACCTCCATCGCCCGCCGCGCGATGCCGTCCCCGTCGAGGTCGTAGACGCCCCGGTACACCTTCTGCGGGCCGTGGTCGACGATGTCGTCGGGCATGGTCAGGTTCAGCAGGAGCGACTCGGGCACGCCGTTATCGGCGAGCAGCGCCAGGACCGCCTCGCCGAAGCCGCCCGCGCGCACGTTCTCCTCGGCGGTGATGATGCCGCCCGTCTCGCGCGCCGCCGCCAGGATCATCTCCTCGTCGAGCGGCTTCGCGAAGCGCGCGTTGATGACCCGCGCGTCGATCCCCTCGTTCGCCAGCAGCTCCCCGGCCTTCTGGCACTCGATGACGGAAGCGCCGAACCCGAGCAGGGTCACGTCGCGGCCGTCGCGCAGCAGCTCCGCCTGCCCCACCGGGATTTTCTGCATCGGCTGGTCGGTGGGCGCCCCGGGACCGGCCCCGCGCGGGTAGCGCACGGAGAAGGGCATGTCGTGCGCTACCGCCGTGCAGAGCAGGTCGCGCAGTTCCGCCTCGTCCTTGGGCGCGCTCACCACCATGTTGGGCAGGCAGCGCATGTAGGAGGTATCGATGAAGCCCTGGTGCGTCTTCCCGTCGTCACCGACGAAACCCGCGCGGTCGAGCGCGAAGATGACGGGCAGCTTCTGCACCACGATGTCGTGGACGATCGAGTCGAACCCGCGCTGCAGGAAGGTCGAGTAGATGGCGGCGATGGGCCGCATGCCCTGCGTCGCCATTCCCGCCGCGAACGTGACCCCGTGCTGCTCGGCGATGCCGACGTCGAACACGCGCTCGGGGTGCTTCTTCTGCGTGGCCGCGAGGCCCGTCCCCTCGAGCATCGCCGCTGTGATGGCGACCACCCGCGGGTCCTGCTCGATGAGCTCGTCCACGGCCTGCGCGAACACCTGGCTGTACGTGGGCAGCGCCTTGGGCGCGTCCGGCGCGGGCGCCTTCTTCAGCCAGAAGGTGCCGCTGTGGCTCTTCACCGGGTCCGCGGCGGCCTCGGGGATGCCGTGGCCCTTGTTGGTCAGGATGTGCAGCAGCACGGGCTTGCCCCGCACCTTCTTCACCGCCGAGAGCGTCGCTTCCAGCTCGCCCAGGTTGTGGCCGTCGATGGGCCCGTAGTAGTCGAAGCCGAACTGCTCCCAGAAGCTCGCCGGCACGATCAGGTCGCGCATGCTGGACTGCACCCGCTGCGCCCCCTGCCAGACGTCCCTCGCCAGGTTCCGCCCGATGGGGAACTGCTCCACGAGGCCGTCGATGCGACCCTCGATCTCCTGCTTCACGCGCCGGTAGTGGGGCTCGATGCGCAGCTTGTTCACGTTGCGGCTGAGCGCGCCCACGTTGGGCGAAATCGACATCGAGTTGTCGTTCAGGATGACGATCAGGTTCGTGCCGAGGTGGCCGGCGTGGTTGAGCCCCTCGAAGGCCATCCCCGCCGTCATGGCGCCGTCGCCGATCACGGCGATGATGTGGTGGTCCTCGCCGCGCAGATCGCGCGCCGCGGCCATGCCCGTCGCCGCCGAGATGGACGTGCCCGCGTGGCCCGCCCCGAAGAGGTCGTGCGCGCTCTCGTTGCGGTCGGCGAACCCCGAGAGGCCCTCGTACTGGCGGATGGTGTCCATCTGCTCGCGGCGGCCGGTCACCATCTTGTGGACGTACACCTGGTGGCTGACGTCCCAGAGCATGCGGTCCGTAGGGGAATCGAACTGCCGGTGCAGCGCGAGCGTCAGCTCCACCACGCCGAGGTTCGACGCGAGGTGGCCGCCGCCGCCGATCCCCTGGATCGTGGCGACCAGTTCCTCGCGAATTTCCACCGCCAGCTGCTCGAGTTCCTCCGAGGAGAGACCGCGCAGGTCGGCGGGAGAATTGATCTTGTCAAGCAAAAGGCCCATGGCAAGCCTCCTTGAAGCCCAGGGATCGATTGAAACACCTTCGATCCACCGTTGCAGTCAGACTGCTTACGTGCGATATCCAAGCGCGACCCGCTGACGTATACGCGAGGCGAAGGCAGCAGGTCAAGATAAGGTTAAGGTGCGGAAATTCGTGATTCGGGCCCCGCGGCGCCGTTCTCGGCGGTCGCATGGGGGACGTGGAGCGTGAAGGTCGCCCCTTCGCCGAACGTCGATTCGACCTCGACGGAGCCCCCCATCGAGTCCATCAGCTCCCGCACGATGGCCAGCCCCAGCCCCGAGCCGCCCCGGCCCCGCACGCGGCTGCGGTCCACTCGGTAGAAGCGCTCGAACACGTGGCCCAGGTCCTCCGGTGGGATCCCGGGACCGTCGTCCCGCACCCGGATCCAGGCGCTCTCGCCCCCGCACCCGCTCTCGACCGCCACGGTCGCGCCCTCCCCCGAGTGCTTCACGGCGTTGTCGACCAGGTTGAGCACGCAGCGATACAGCAGGTCCGCGCGCGCGATCGCCGGGCAGGCCTGTTCCGTGTTGCTGACGAGGGTCACGCTGGCGAGCTCGGCGAGCGGGTCCAGCTCTTCGATCGCCATCACCACCAGGTCCTCCGGGTGCACGACCTCGAGGGGCAGCGAGCCCTGCGGGGCGGTCAGCAGCAGCAGGTCCTCGCTCAGGCTCGTCAGGCGTTCTGTCTGCCCCTTCACCGTCTCCAGCATCACGCGCTGCTCCTCGGGGTCGTCCTCACCCACCATCTCCGCTACCTCGATGTTCGTGCGGATGGCGGCGAGGGGCGTGCGTAGCTCGTGCGAGGCGTCCTGCACGAACCGCCGCTGCGATTCGAACCCCCGCTCGATTCGCTCGATCATCGAGTCAAACGTGTCCGCCAGGTTCTTCAGCTCGTCGTCGGGACCCTCGTGGTTGATCCGCTGCGAGAGGTTGGTGGCGCTAATCTCCGAGGCTACATCGGTGATGTCGCGCACGGGCCGCAGGAGGATCCCGGAGAGCGCGAACCCCCCGAATCCGGAGATGATGGCGAGCCCGAAGCCGGCCACGATCGACCAGGTGCGCAGCCGGTCGAGGTTCTCGGCCCGGAACTCGTCGCCGGCCTGCTCCACCAGCATGGCGGGCGTCATGTCGTCCATCACGCCGCCCGTGCCGGCCTCACCCTCGCCCTCGGCGTCCCCACCGGCGCCGGCGATGCCCGAGGCCTGCCACTCCGCCTCGGTCAGGCCCATGTGCTCCATCACGGCGCTGTCGTCGGGCTCGCCGATACGCGCGGCGACGTTCAGGAAGAGGATGAAGGCCAGCCCCAGGATCAACAGGAGCGTGGAGTACCAGACCGTGAGCCGGAAGCGGACGGTTCTGGTGACCGGCGGCAGTTGCAGCCTAAAGGACGTAGCCCTTCCCCCGGATGGTGGTAATCATCGGCTCGGCGAAGCCGTCGTTCAGCTTGCGGCGCAGGTTGTTCATGTGGACCTTCACCGTCTGCGTGAACGGGTTCATGCGTTCGTCCCAGATGCGCTCGATGAGCTCCTCCTGGGGGATGGCCCGGCCCTCGTGGCGGGCCAGGTAGTAGAGCAGTTCGAACTCCTTGGGCGTGAGATGGATGGAGATCCCCTCGCGCCGCACCATGTTCGTGTTCGGATCGAGCTCCAGCCCGCGCGTCGAGAGCACGGGGTCCAGCGGTGCGCCCTCGCGCCGGGAGACGGCGCGGATACGGGCCGCCAGCTCGCTGAAGGCGAACGGCTTCACCAGGTAGTCATCGGCGCCCTCGTCGAGCCCCTCCACGCGCTCGCGGATGCCGCTGCGGGCGGTCAACATAATGATGCCGCCGCCGAACTCATCGGCCCGCAGCTGGCGGCACACCTCGATGCCGTCCACGCGGGGCAGGTTGAGGTCGAGGCAGACCACGTCGTAGGAAGCGCCGCCCGCCTTCTCGAGCGCCTCCGCCCCGTCATAGGCGACATCGACGGCGTAACCGAGCTTGGTCAGCCCGCGGTCGAGCGCGGAAGCCAGGGCCTGTTCGTCTTCTACAACCAGGACTCGCATGCATCCTCTCCACGGTTCTCTCTGATCCTAGCCTAGGACAGGGGTGGGAACCGCAAGGTAAAGGTCCAGAGAGAGGGCTTGTGGGTGGACTCCATCGCGAGGGAGGTCAGGACGGACGGCCTGACTCGACCGGCACCAACTCACTCAGTCTCCTACCGGGTTCTTCGACTAGGTTTCCGTCTTCCCTCACGCTAATCGTGGGGACGCCGGGCAGGGGCAGGGCGTTGCCAAATGGCTTTGGAAACAGAACGAAGTCATCCTCTGTAAGCAAGGGTGTGCTTTGCAAGAACAGGAGCCCGCACAGACCAGTGCTTCTCCCGTGGCCACGGTCGTAGAACGCCCCGCCTTCCCCAGAAAGGCCGCTGGAGATTACCTCTTGGGTTTCTGAATCGATTCTTACCTGGGTGTGCCCGTAGAGAGCGGCCTTAAGTGTGTAGTTGTCCTCCCCATTCAGGATATGTGGAGCATTCACAATCAGGAGCACCGGGAAGGGAATGTCGCGATGCTGGTCGGAAGCGGCCTTTATTCTCTTGCGAAGGCGTTCTACATCGTTCGCTCCTGGGCTATACCCCGTGGCGACGCCCCTCGGCCTCCCTCGGTCTCGCTCTAGCGTGATAGCCCAGCCGCCTCCGACTATCCTCACTTCCTCCTCACCCTTGGCAAGTCGGTGCATAGCCTTCGCGGCTTCCCGCTTCGACAAGGTGGTATCGCCAACTCTCTCTATCTCGCCATGTAGGCCGTGATCGAACGTGTCCCTCAAGGAAGAGAAAGCCTCGTTCAGGATCACGAAGGCAGAGTCGGCGCTCCCTTCCTCATGGGTCCAGTGGACATACTTGCACTCAATCCCAAGATTTACTCCGGACAAGCGTGCCACAAAGTCTAGCCTGCTGGGGCGGCCACTCGGTCGCGGGATGATTGGTAGACCAAGGGCTCTCAACAGTTCCTGCGAAAAGAGCTCCGTGTAGGCGCCCATGCTCTGGGGGGTGGCATCGGAGTAAAGACGGCTACGAAGATCATTGTAGTTCTCGTCATATGGGTAGCGACTCAACCAAGACGTGATGGTGGCGAGGATGGTGTCGCGTCTCGCTCCGGTGACGTGGGCGGGCAACAGGGCCCCGAGCTGTTCGTCAGCGGTCATGTAGGGGAAACTCCGATGCGATTACTCCTGAGCGTAGCCCACCAATTGCCCAGGAACCCCCAGATCCAGCCCTTTCCCGCACATAACTAGAATAGTGCGAAGTAAACGCGCCTTCCCGTTATTCCCGCTCCGAGCCCCCCACACCCCCGCCCGGGCCGACCACGACGCCCCATCCCCTACAATCCCCACGAACGTGTCTGCGCCCATCGTCGCCGCCGAGTCCGGCAAGGCCGTCACCATCCTCCGCCCCGATGCGGACGGCTGGCGCGCGTCGCCCCTCGTGCGCGCCGGCTTCTGGCCCGCCTGGCGGCCCGGCCACGAGGCCGTCTCCGTCTCCGTCGTTGTCGGCGAGAGCCGCCGGGAGCGCAGCGCCATCGAGATGCTCGATCTGGACGGCAACCACCTGCGCACCCTCTACGAGAGCCCCCTGGGCGGCGACGCCGTCATTGCGCCCAACGTGCCCCACTACGCTCTCTGGTCCCCCGCCGGCGATCAGCTCGTCCTGGTCGCCCAGGGAAGCGCCGGGCTGACGCTCTTCCTGAGCGAGGCCGAAGGCCCCCTCATCGCCGACCCCATCCAGACCGGCGCCCCCCTCTTCCTCGCCTGGTCCCCCGATGGCCGTCGCCTGGCCATCCACGCCGGCGCGAACCTCTCCGTGCTCGAGCTCGCCGAGGCGCGCGCCTCCCGCCCCATCTCCGCCGATGCGCGCGGCTTCCGCACCCCCGCCTTCAGCGACGACGGCGAACTGCTCGCCTTCGCCGAGCCCGACGGCAGTGGCGACGGCGTGGTCGTGCGCGTGGTGAGGGGCTCCGGCCAGCCAGCCGAGACCGTCCACGAGCTGCCCGGGGGCGTCGCCCTCGCCTTCCGCCCGGGAACCCGCACGCTCTCGGTCGCGGTTACGACCCGGCCCGTGTCCGGCGCCTTCGACGAGCTCTGGGCCATCGACCTGGGCGCCGGCAGCGAACCGCAGCGCCTGCTGCAGCGCGGCTTCGCCAGCTTCTTCTGGGACCCCACCGGCGAGAAGCTCGCCTTCATCGTTCCCTCCAGCACCGGCGATAGCTCCGTCTCCCTGTACGCGCGCACGGCCGCCGGCGAGTTCCTGGGCGCGAGCGCGCCCTTCCTCCCCTCCGGCGACTACCAGATGATGGCGGGCTTCTTCGACCAGTACGGCCGCTCCCACCGCCTCTGGGCGCCCGACGGCTCCGCCTTCCTCGCGGCCGGACGCCTCCTCACCGACGCCCCCGTCGCCGCCTTCGGCGACGGCTCCCACGACGCCATCCTGCGCTGGCGCCCGGAGCGGGGCGCTCCCATCGAGCGCATCGGCGAGGGCGGTATCGGCTTCTACCCCCCGCCCCCTCCTTAAGGTCCGCTAAAGGCGGCCTCGCGGTCCGCATTGCCGCCCACTACCCCCTTCCCTACACTCGAACGACGGCCAGGCGGGCCCCCGGAGCGTTTGATGGATCCCTCCCCCTCCCAGGAACCTGTACCCGTGTCACCGCAGCCCCAGGGCTCGACGCGCGTCCGCGGCTTTGCCTTCGCCCTGCTCGCCGTGGCCGGCCTGCTGCTCACCTTCGGCCTCGGCTGGGGCGTCAGCGACCTCACCGGCGACGACGAGACGGTCATCGTCCAGGCGCCCGCCCAGGCCGCCGCTGCCGGCGAGGACGAACCTGGTGCCGCCGCCGCGCAGGAACCTGCCGGCGACCGTTCCGAGCTCGCCGTGGGCGCCTCCATCCTCGAGGAGACCTTCGATGTCCTGAAGGAGGAGTTCGTCGACAAGGAGATCCTCGACGAGCGCACCTTCCGCGACGCCGCCATCCGCGGCGCCATCGACTCTCTCAACGACCCCTACACCGAGTACCTCAGCCCCGGCGATCTCGCCCTCGGCATCGGCAATATCGAGTCCACCTACGAGGGCATCGGCGCAACCGTCACCGATCGCACGGGCCAGATCCAGATCGTTTCCCCCTTCCGCGGCTCCCCCGCCGAGAAGGCCGGCATCCGCCCCGGCGACATCATCCTCGCCGTCGACGGGGAGTCGACCGAGGGCTGGACCGACCAGCAGGCCGTCCAGCGCATCCGCGGCCCCCGCGGCACCGAGGTTGTCCTCACGGTAGAGCACACCGACCTCGGGCCCGGCCCCAAGACCGAGGACATCACCATCGTCCGCGACCAGATCCTCATCCAGAGCGTCTTCACCGAGCCTCGCCTCGAGGTCATCCCGGGCACGTCCGGCGACGCCCTTGTCGATCGCGATGGCGCCGTCGTCAATGACATTCTTTATGTGAACATCTCGCAGTTCCACTCGGATACGCCCGCCGAGCTTCGCGCCGCCCTCTCCGATGTGGAGGACGGCGACTACATCGGCCTCATCATCGATGTGCGCTCGAACCCCGGCGGCCTTCTCCGCCAGACGGTTGAGGCGACCGATGAATTCCTCGAGGGCGGCGAGATCCTCAGCGAGATCGACGCCGACGGGAACCTGCGCACCTTCGGCGCGCAGGGGGGCGGCGCCGCCACCTCCATCCCCATCGTCATCCTCCAGGACGAAGGCAGCGCCAGCGGCGCCGAGGTCCTCGCCGCCGCCCTCGTCGATAACGGCCGCGCCACCGTCGTCGGCACGCGCTCGTTCGGCAAGGGCACCGTCAACCAGCTGCATCCGCTCACCAAGTGCGGCGAGCCCGCCGGCTGCGGCGCCCTCTACGTCACCATCGGCCGCTGGCTGCGGCCCAACGGCCAGGCCATTGAGGGACTCGGAGTCGCCCCCGACTTCGAGCTTCCCCTCCTCGGCGACGACTACATCGACTTCGGCGACCTCCAGGTCTTCGCTGCCATCGACATCCTCCGCGGCATCGAGCCCCCGCCCCCGCCCGAGCGCGCCCTCGATGAGGACGGCGAGGAACGGGACGTCCCTGCGGTCATCGAGCGCGAAGATCCGCACGCCCAGGAGTCGGCCGAGGGCGAGTAGCCCCGGTTTGGGTCCGGGCCGGGGGCGTGCGAGACTGGAAGCATGGCCCCCGGAGACGGCGTCGTCGCCCGCAACCGCCGCGCCCTGCGCGATTACGAGATCCTCGACCGGTACGAGGCCGGCCTCGCGCTGACCGGCTCCGAGATCAAGTCGATCCGGCTGGGCAAGGTCGATATCCAGGGCTCGTACGGCCGCCTTCGTGGCGGCGAGGCCTGGCTCCTCGATGCCTACATCGCCCCCTACCACAACGCCGGCTACACCCCCCACGAGTCGCGCCGCGACCGCAAGCTCCTGCTCCACAAGAAGGAGCTGCGCCGCATCCGCACCGCCCTCTATGAGCGCGGCCTCACGCTCGTGCCGCTCAACCTCCACCTGAAGCGGGGCATGGCCAAGATCGAGCTGGGAGTGGCCCGCGGCATCAAGCGTTATGACAAGCGCCGCAAGATCCGCGAGCGCGAAGAAGGCCGCCAGGTCGCCCGCGCCCTCCGCCACTCCGCCTGATTCCGCTGCCACCCCTCCTTGTCCGCCGGAACGCGTGTGCTACGCTGGATCCATCTGGGGACGATAGGTATCGACAGGAGGGAACGTAACCGGGTAGCAGGCCGAGGTTGGTCGTCACCCTCGTTAATCAGGCGGCCACTTGAGTAAGCGCCGAAGATCGCGAACTCGCTCTCGCGGCATAGCCGTGAGACGTCTCACCGATAGCCCCCTCCCCGACGGAGCACGGTGAGGCGCCACAAAAGCCGGGGCGCTGTGAGTTGACGCCGATACCGCTCACCTAAGATTCATCGGCTGGTTCCATCGTATTCGGCCCCCACTTGCGAAGCGGCGGAACGAGACCCCAACTGGTGGGAAAGCCTGTAGGACAATCCGGAGCAGACCCTGGCTGGACCGGGAGTTCGATTCTCCCGCGTCTCCACCAACTGCCAGTAGCGGGCGGCGCGAACCTCGCGCCGCCCGTCTTTATGAGAAGGAGCACTCCATGGAAGCGCGAGACCTCCTCCGCGGCCAGTTCACCTGGGTCCACCAGCTGCTCGACGGCACGATGAGCGACTGCTCCCAGGAAACCGCCGACTTCCAGGGCGAGGGCTGGAACGTCAGCCCCATCTCCTCCATCTACGCCCACATCGCCATCACCCAGGACGGCATCGTCCACGGGCTCGTCCAGGGCCGCCCGACCCTGCTCGAGAGCGCCGGCTGGGCGGAGAAGCTGGGCCTCGACGCCGCAGGCCCGCGGGATGCGTCATCGTGGGCCGGCAAGCGCTTCGACGTGGCGACTGTCCGTGACTACGCGTCGGCCGTGCAGGCCGCGACCGACGCCTTCCTCGCCGAAGCCGCCGACGACGTGCTCCTGCGCCCCATGGAGACGCCCATGGGCGAGCAGCGCGCGATCGACATGCTCGCCAACGTCGGCGTCGCCCACGTGGCCAGCCACTGGGGCGAGATCGCCGCCCTCAGGGGCGTTCAGGGCGAGCAGGGACTGCCGTTCTAGGCTTCCCGCCTATGCTCCGGCCTTCGCCTCGATGATGGCGTCCAGCTCGACCTTCAGGCGGCCCAGCACCTCGTCGTACGGGTAGGCGCCCAGCTCCTCTTCGCCCCGCTTCAGGTTCACGAACGTGGGCGCGCACCAGAGCCCCAGGTCGGCGTCGTCGGTCTCGCCGGGACCGTTCACCCGGCACCCCATGACCGCAATCGTTATGTCGTGCTTTTTCGCGTAGGCCGTCATCTCCTTCACGTCCTGCGCCAGCTCGATGAAGGCCTCGTTCTCCACGCGGCTGCAACTCGGGCAGCTGATGATGTTCAGCCCCCCGTCGAGGAACTCCGGCACCGAGCGGAACCGCCCCGCCTCGATGTCCTCCAGGATCGACTTCCCCGCCTCCACCTCGCGCCACTTCTCCGCGAAGGGCAGCGTCAGCGAGACGCGGATGGTGTCGCCCACCCCCTGGTGCAGGAGCTGCTCGAAGGCGATGCGCGTCTTGATCACGCCCTCCGGCGGCATCCCCGCCTCCGTCACCCCCAGGTGCAGGGGGATATCCGGCCGCGCCTCCGCGAAGCGCTTGTTCCCCGCGATCACCTTGCGCGGGTCACTGTCCTTCAGCGACACCACGAAGCGCGTGAACCCGAGGTCGTCCAGCATCTGCGCGTGCTCGAGGGCGCTCTCGACCATCGCCGTCACGCCCTCGAGGCCGGGCTCGTCCGCCCCCTCGAACTTCTCGTCCATGGCCGGGTCCACGGAGCCGCAGTTGACCCCCACGCGCAGGGCGCAGTCGTGCGCCGCCGCCGTCTCCGCGATGAACGCGACCTTCTCCCGCACCGGCTTCGACTTCTCGTGGTGGTACAGGTGGCCGGGGTTGTAGCGAACCTTGTCGACGTAGGGCGCGACCTGCGTGATCAGCCGGTAGCTCTCCTGCAGGTCGACCACGAAGTTGGCTTCGGGAACCGCCTCGCGCACCTGCCCCAGGCACTCGACGTCCTTGCGGCTATCGACGGCGACGCGCACGAGTCCGGCGCCGGCCCCGTGGATCATCCGTACCTGGTCGATGGTCGCCTCGACGTTCTGGGTCTTGGTCGCCGCCATCGACTGGACGACAACGGGCGCCCCCCCGCCAATCGTGACCGAACCGGCCTTCACCGCACGTGTTGCTGCTCGCTTCATGCCCCGCAGTCTAGCCCGAGTCCCGTGAACGGGGGTAGCGTCCCGCTTACCCCCACCACGACCGCTCGATGCCTGTGAACACGACGAACGGGACCACCAGCACCACCACGATCGACGCCAGCGCCAGCAGCGGACCGCGGTTCAGGTCGGCGAAGCGCTCGCGGGGACCCTCGTAGGGGTTGCCGCTCGCCTCGACGATGCGGCGACGGCGGGTGCGCAGGCGAAGGCTGTTCGCCATCACGCTCACCGAGCTGAGCGCCATCGCCCCGCCCGCAACGATCGGGTTGAGGAGCCCCGCCATCGCGATGGGAATGGCGACGACGTTGTAGCCGAACGCCCACCCCAGGTTCTGCCGGATCGTCCGCAGCGTCGCGCGGCTCAGCAGGATCGCCTCCGCCACCCGCGCGATGTCGCCGTGCAGGAGCGTGATGTCGCTCGCCTCGATGGCCGCGTCCGCGCCCGTGCTCATCGCGATGCTCACGTCCGCCTGCGCGAGCGCCGCCGCGTCGTTGATGCCGTCGCCGGCGACGGCCACGCGCAGGCCCTGCCCCTGCAGCTCCCGCACGAGCGCCAGCTTCTCCTCCGGACGCAACCCCGCGTGCACCTCCTCGATGCCGAGGGCACGCGCCGCCGCGAGCGCGCTGCGCTCGTTGTCGCCGCTCGCCATGACGGCCCGCACCCCCAGCGACCGCAGCGTCGCGACCGCGCGCGCCGCGTTCGCCTTGAGCGGGTCGGCGAAGGCCAGCGCCCCCGCGTACGCCCCGTCGACCGCCACCAGCGCTGTCGTGCGCCCCTCCCCCTCCAGGCGTCCCAGCGCCGCCTCCGCCACCCCGTCGAGGGCGATGCCGCGCTCCTCGAACAGGCGCCGCGCCCCGATGAGCACCTCGCGCCCCCCGACCTCCGCCGTCAGACCCGCCCCCGGCAGCGCCTCGAACGCCTCCGCCCCCGCGACTGCGAGCCCGCGCCCCTCCGCCGCCTCGACCACCGCCGCGCTCAGCGGGTGCTCGCTCAGCGCCTCGACCGCCGCCGCCAGCGCCAGCAGATCGTCCTCCGCAACGCGCTCCGCCGCCGCGATTTCGACCAGCTCGGGGCGCCCCTCGGTGAGCGTGCCCGTCTTGTCGAGCACCACCGCGTCGATGCGCGCGGCCGTCTCCAGCGCCTCGGCGTTGCGGATGAGGATGCCCCGCTCCGCCCCCATCCCCGTCCCCGCCACGATCGCCGTCGGCGTTGCCAGGCCGAGCGCGCAGGGGCAGGCGATCACCAGCACCGCCACCGAGAACACCATCGCCCCGATGAACGTGTCCCCGAGGAAGCCCCAGCCCAGGAACGTGCCCAGCGCCAGCACAAGCACGACCGGCACGAACACCGCCGCCACCGCATCCACCACCCGCTCGACCCGCGCCCGCGAGCCCTGCGCCTCCTCCACCAGCGCCGCCATGCGCTGCAACACCGTGTCCTCCCCCACTGCCGTCGCCTCCACTTCGATCACCCCGTGCTGGTTCAGCGCCCCGCCCACGACCGCCTCTCCCGGCCCCCGCTCGACCGGCATCGACTCACCCGTCAGCAGCGATTCGTCCAGCGCGCTCCGCCCCGACCGCACCACCCCGTCAAGGGCGACGCGCTCGCCGGGCCGCACCCGGAATACGTCCCCCACCGCCACCTCCTCGAGCGGCACCGCCTCCTCGCTGCCGTCGCGCAGCACGTTCACGGACTTGGCCGCCAGCCCCAGCAGCGCGCGGATGGCGCCCCCCGCACTCGCCCGCGCCCGGTCCTCGAAGAAGCGCCCCAGGCTCACGAACAGGAGCACCGCCGCGCTCACGTCGAAGAACATCGCCTCGCTGCGGTCGAACAGCACCACCCAGGCGCTGAATACGAACGCGACGGTCGTGCCCAGCGCCACGAGCACGTCCATGTTCGGCGTGAGCGCCCGGATGGCCGGCCACGAGGCCCGGTAGAACCGCCACCCCAGCAGCCCCTGCACGATCGCCGCCCCGCCCAGCAGCAGCCATCCGGTCGCGGTGTGGCTCCCGAACAGGGGCAGATCGGCGATGTCCATGGCCATGCTCGCGACGATCACGGGGACCGCCAGCGCGCCCCCTGCGGCCAGCAGCGCCAGCCGCGTACGGTCGACGGCGCCGGCGTCGTCCGCCGTCGCATCGAGCTCCGCCGCGTCGTAGCCGGCCCGCTCGACCGCCGCCACGAGCGCATCCGCGCCGATGGTGTCCTCCAGCGAGACCCGCGCCGTGGAGGAGGCGAAGTTCACGCTCGCCTGCTCCACGCCCTCGACGCGGTTCAGCGCGCGCTCCACGCGGCGCACGCAGGAAGCGCACGTCATCCCCCCGATTCGCAGGGTGACCGCGTGCTCCGCGCTCGTCATGAAGCGGCTTGCGGCGCGGCCTCGTATCCCTCTTCCACGATCGCCGCCACCACCGCCTCCAGGTCCACGCCTTCACCGGTGAGGGTGGCCGCCCCCGCGTCGAGGTCGACGCTGGCGTCGCTGACGCCGGCCACCCCCGTGATCGCCTCGGTCACCGCGCGCACGCAGTGGTCGCAGGTCATCCCGTCGACCTTCAGTTCGATCGTCTCAGCCATCGTGTCCTCCGTGTTCCGATGTCGTGGTGGCGCCCGCCGTCTCGGCGGGCCCCTGGATCTTGTAGACGCGCAGCAGCTCGGCCACGGCCCGTTCTGATTCGCCGCTCGTGACCTGTTCGATGACGTGCGTGCGCAGGTGCCCTTCGAGCACGAGCGCGTCGAGGCTGCGCAGCGCGCGCTGCACCGAAAGCGACAGGTCGAGCAGGTCGATGCAGTAGCGGTCTTCCTCGACCTGCTTCTGCAGCGCCTCCACCTGCCCCGCGATGATCTTGAGCCGGCGGCTCGCTTGCTGTTGCGTTTCAGGGAGCATGGGCGCCCTCCCCAATAGGGTACCCCCCTATCCTATCAGCCTGCGCCCGCGACCGTCCCCGCGTACACTCCCCGGCCATGCGAGTGGGAGCCCACGTCTCGTCCTCCGGCGGCCCCCAGAACGTCTTCGGCCGCGCCGAGGAGATCGGCGCCGAGGCCATCCAGCTCTTCATCTCCGCGCCCCAGCAGTGGCGCCCCCCCAACCTCGGCGATGAAGCCGTGGCCGCCTTCCGCGAGGAGCACGAGCGCATGCCCGTGCCCGTCTTCTTCCACGGCGTCTACCTCGTCAACCTCGGCACCCAGGACGAGAAGCTCCTGAATCGCTCCGCCGGCTCCCTCAAGCAGTACATGAAGTGGGCGGGAACGCTCGGGGTCGAAGGCACCATCTTCCACGTCGGCAGCCACAAGGGCGCCGGCTTCGACGCCGTTCGGGACCAGATCTGCCGCGTCGTGCTCGAAGTCCTCGAGGCCGCCGACAACGACTCGATGCTCCTCATCGAGAACAACGCCGGCCAGGGGAACGGCATCGGCTCCACCTTCACCGAGATCGGCGAGATCATCCGCGGCTGCGATAGCCACCCCCGCATCGGCGTCTGCCTCGATACCTGCCACGCCTTCGCCATGGGCTACGACATCACCCAGCGCGAGGGCTGCGAGCTCGCCATGGAGGAGTTCGACCGCGAGATCGGGTTTGAACGCCTCCGCGCCGTTCACGCCAACGACAGCAAGATGCCCCTCGGCGGCGTGCGCGACCGCCACGAGAACATCGGCGACGGCCACATGGGCCTCGACGGCTTCCGCACCATCCTCGCCCACCCCGCCTTCCGCGAGGCCCCCCTCCTCCTCGAGGTGCCCGGCATTGAGGGTGGCGGCCCCGACGAGGAGAACGTCAACCGCCTCAAGCGCATCCGCGAGGAAGTGGGCGCGCCGGGACCGGAGGCCTCGTGACGGACGGCGGTGGGCGCAGGCTCGAGGGCGCCCTGCTCGAGGAATGCGCCGAGTGGATCTGGGAGCAGATCCAGGAAGAGGGCCTGTTCGTCCCCGGCGAGCTGATCGAGCTCATCCTCACGACCGAGCGCGAGCTCGGCATCCAGGGCAACCCCCTCCCCGAGATCGCCGCCGGCGTCGCCGCCGCCTTCCGCGAGCAGAGCCACCTCCTCTCCCCCACCGACGAGCAGGCCATCGCCGCCGTCCTCGGCTGGGAGGACGAGTTCCTCGGCCTCGCCGGCATCCCCCGCGCCTCCAGCTAGCCCCGCCCGTTCCCCCCACCCGTTGACGCCGACCCGTACCCGGCTCGACACTCAGGGCAACACGACCCGGGAGGTGCACGCGACGCCAACGCATCGACGACAGGTGGGATCGGTCAAGCGCCAGGTCCGCGCACCGCGCGGATGACGAGGCGGGGGCAGAATCGAACCATTCGGCGGGTGGCCCCCCGGCGGCACGGTCGTAAGGCTGGATACAAACCAGTGCGGGTAACCGGCTGACAAAGCACCAGCCACGTGCGAAGGGCTCGCGGCCCTTCTCCCCACCAGGCACACCGAGCATCGACCGGAGACCCGTGCGTCTCCACGAGTGCCCCGGGGAAGCTGTATGTGCGGAATCATCGCCTACACCGGCTCGCGCGAAGCCGTGCCCATCCTCATGGCCGGCCTGCGCGACCTCGAATACCGCGGCTACGACTCGGCCGGCGTCGCCCTCCTGCCCGAAGCCGGCGGCGCGCCCGTTGTCGCCAAGCGGCGCGGCAAGATCGCCGAGCTTGATTCCGCCCTCGGCGAGCGCCCCCTGCCCTCCGCCCGCACCGGCATCGGCCACACCCGCTGGGCCACCCACGGCGCCCCCAGCGACGCGAACGCCCACCCCCATACCGGCTACGGGGACAACGTCGTCCTCGTCCACAACGGCATCGTCGAGAACTACGCCGCCCTTCGCCAGGAGCTCGGCGAACGCGGCCACGCCTTCGCCAGCGAAACCGATACGGAGACCATCGCCCACCTGCTGGAGGAAAGCCTGGACGCCGGTCACGACCTGCTCTCGGCCATGCGCGAAGCCTGCGCCCGCCTGACGGGCTCGCAGGCGATCGTCGCCATGTCCCCGCGCGAGCCCGGCGTCGTCGTCGGCGCCCGCATCGGGAACGCCGGCGGGATCGTCGTCGGCTACGGCGAGGGCGAGATGCTCCTCTCCAGCGACCTCGCCGCCCTCCTCCCCCACACCCGCGAGGTCGCCTTCCTCGGCGACCGCCAGCTCGTGCGCCTCAGCGACGAGGGCGCGACCTACGCCAGCCTCGATGGCGCCGCCGCCGATGTCGTCCCCCGCACCGTCTCCCTCGACCCCGCCAGCGCCGAGAAGGGCGCCTACGAGACGTACATGCTCAAGGAGATCATGGAGCAGCCGCAGGCCCTCGCCGATACCGTCGGCGGCCTGATGACGGTCCAGCCGCCCCGCCTCTCCCTCGATGACCTCGGCGCCGCTCGCCCCTGGCTGGAGCGCGTCGAGCGCGTGTTGCTGGTGGGCATGGGCACGAGCCTCCACGCCGCCATGGTGGGGCGCTGGTACTTCGAGCAGATCGCCGGCCTGCCCGCCGATATCGACAACGCCAGCGAGTTCCGCTACCGCGAACCCGTGCTCGGCCCGGAGACGCTTGTCGTTTCGGTTAGCCAGTCGGGCGAGACCGTCGACGTGCTTGAAGCCATGAGCGTCGCGGGGGCGCGGGGCGCGCCCCAGATCACCATCTGCAACACGCCCGGCAGCCAGACCACGCGCGTCGCCGATGGCGCCGTCCACACCTACGCCGGCCTCGAACGCGGTGTCGCCAGCTCGAAGACGTTCACGACCTCGATCGCCGCGCTCCTCGTCCTCGCCCTCGAGACCGCCCGCGTGCGCGGCCGCATCGGCGAGGACGACCTCGCCCGCCACCTGCGCGACCTTGCCGCCATGCCCGAGGTCGTTGGCCGCCAGCTCGAATCCTTCGACGCCATCGCCGCCGCCGCCGGGCGCTTCCGCACGGCCGAGCACATCCTCTTCCTCGGGCGCGGCCCCGCCCTCCCCATCGCCCTCGAAGGCGCCCTCAAGATGAAGGAGCTCTCCTACGTTCACGCCGAGGGCTATGCCGCCGGCGAGATGAAGCACGGCCCCATCGCCCTCATCGATTCCGACTTCCCCACGGTCGCGCTCGCCGGCCAGCACGCCCTGCGCAGCAAGATCGTCTCCAACATCGAGCAGATCCGCGCCCGCGGCGGCGAGGTCCTCGCCGTCGTGACCGAAGGCGACCGCGAGCTCATCGCCCTCGCCAACGAGGCCCTCACCGTGCCCCCCGTGCCCGCCCTGCTCGAACCGCTGGCCGCGATCGTGCCCCTGCAGGTGCTCGCCTACGCCACCGCCGAGGCTCGCGGCTGCAATATCGACCAGCCCCGCAACCTCGCCAAGACGGTCACCGTCGAATAACCCTGGTCGCAGCGATTAACGTTCAAGGAAATCCGACCCGTTCTGGCCGTTTTCGCTGGTCTGGGTCTCCCTGCCGGGATACGCTCGGGATACCGCTCAAGAGCCGCGGTTCGTCTACATCCCGGAGGTTCCCATGACCAGCCCTGCCGCCACCCCTGACTCGGGTACGGAGATCGCCCCCAAGTTCGTCTATCTCTTTGGCGATGGACGCGCGGAGGGCGGCGCTGGTATGCGCGAGCTCCTGGGCGGCAAGGGCGCGGGCCTCTCCGAGATGAGCAGTCTCGGCATCCCCGTTCCCCCCGGCCTCACCATCACCACCGAGGTCTGCAGCGCCTTCTATGCGAACGGCCGCCGCCACCCGGAAGAGCTCGACGAGCAGGTCCGCGCCGGCATCGCCCACGTCGAGTCCATCGTCGGCGCCCGCTTTGGCGATGCCGACAATCCCCTCCTCGTCTCCGTCCGCTCCGGCGCCCGCGTCTCCATGCCCGGCATGATGGATACCGTCCTCAACCTCGGCCTCAACGACGAGACCGTGCAGGGCCTCGCCCGCAGCTCCGGCGATGAGCGCTTCGCCTACGACTCCTACCGCCGTTTCGTCGCCATGTACGGCGATGTCGTACTCGGGTTGAAGCGCGAGTCCGACCTCGACGAGGACCCCTTCGAGGCCATCCTCGAGCGCAAGAAGGCAGCCTGTGGCGTCGAGGAGGACACCGACCTCCCCGCCGACGCCCTCCGCGAGATCGTGGCCGAGTCCAAGGCCGAGATCCGCGCCAAGCTCGGCATCGAGTTCCCCGACGACCCCTGGGAGCAGCTCTGGGCCGCCATCGGCGCCGTCTTCGAGTCGTGGGAGAGCGACCGCGCCATCGTCTACCGCCAGCTCAACGGCTACCCCAGCGACTGGGGCACCGCCGTCAACGTGCAGGCCATGGTCTTCGGGAACCTCGGCGAGGACTGCGCCACCGGCGTCTGCTTCACCCGCAACCCCAAGACCGGCGAGCCCGGGCTCTTCGGCGAGTACCTCATCAACGCCCAGGGCGAGGACGTCGTCGCCGGCGTGCGCACGCCCCAGCCCATCCGCGCCGTCGAGCGCGCCGAGGGCGCCCCGCCCTCCATGGAGGAGGCCCAGCCCGCCGTCTACGAGGAGCTCGTGGCCGCCGCCCAGCGCCTCGAGGACCACTTCCGCGATATGCAGGACATCGAGTTCACCGTCCAGCGCGAGAAGCTCTGGGTCCTCCAGACGCGCAACGGCAAGCGCACCGGCCCGGCCATGGTCAGGGTCGCCGTCGACCTCGTCGACCAGGGCCAGATCGACCGCCAGGAAGCCCTCCGCCGCCAGGACCCCGAGCAGATCTCCGAGCTGCTGCACAGCGTCTTCGCCGAGGGCGCCACGACCGACGTCATCGCCACCGGCCTTCCCGCCTCCCCCGGCGCCGCCGTGGGCAAGGTCGTCTTCTCCGCCGAGGAGGCCGCCGAGCAGGCCGAAGCCGGCGAGGACGTCATCCTCGTGCGCGTCGAGACCAGCCCCGAGGACATCCAGGGCATGCTCGCCGCGCAGGGCATCCTTACCGCCCGCGGCGGCATGACCTCCCACGCCGCCGTCGTCGCGCGCGGCTGGGGCAAGTGCTGCGTGGCCGGCTGCGGCGATCTCGAGATCGACTATGCCGCCGGATCCTTCCGCGTCGATGCCGGCGGGCGCGACCTCACCGTGCGCCGCGGCGATGTCATCTCCCTGAACGGCACCACCGGCGAGGTCATGCTCGGCGCCGTCCCCCTCGCCGACCCCGAGCTCCCGGACGACCTGAACCGCCTGATGGACTGGGGCGACGAGGCCCGCCGCCTCGGCGTTCGCGCCAACGCCGATACCCCCGAGGATGCCGCCCGCGCCCGCGAGTTCGGCGCCGAGGGCATCGGCCTCTGCCGCACCGAGCACATGTTCTTCGGCGAAGACCGCATCCTCGCCGTGCGCCAGATGATCCTCGCCGAGGACGAGGCCGGCCGCCGCGACGCCCTCGCCCTCATCCTCCCCATGCAGCGCCACGACTTCGACGGCATCCTGCGGGCGATGGCGGGCTATCCCGTCACCATCCGCCTGCTCGACCCGCCCCTGCACGAGTTCCTGCCCCACGGCGCCGAGGAGATGCAGCGATTCGCCGAGGCCATCAGCGTCGAGCCCCAGCGCGTCTCCCAGCGCGTGCTCGCCCTCCAGGAGTTCAACCCCATGCTCGGCCACCGGGGCGTGCGCCTGGCCATCACCTACCCCGAGATCTACGAGGTCCAGACCAGGGCCATCATCGAGGCCGCCTGCGACCTCCGCGCCGAGGGCATCGACGCCGAACCCGAGATCATGATCCCGCTCGTCGGGACGGCCGGGGAGCTCTCCCACCTGCGCGAACGCGTCGCTGCCGTCGCCGAACAGGTCACCGCCGAGCGCGGCGTCGACCTCGATTACACCATCGGCACCATGATCGAGCTGCCCCGCGCCTGCGTCACGGCCGACCAGATCGCCCACCACGCCGACTTCTTCTCCTTCGGCACGAACGACCTCACCCAGACGACCTTCGGCCTCTCGCGCGACGATGCCGGCCGCTTCCTGCCCGAGTACATCAGCCAGAACGTCCTCGAGAAGGACCCGTTCGTCGAGCTCGACCGCGAGGGCGTGGGCGAGCTCATGCGGATCGGCATCGAGCGCGGGCGCGGCGTGAAGCCCGACCTGAAGCTGGGCATCTGTGGCGAACACGGCGGCGACCCCGCCTCCATCCACTTCGGCCACGACGTCGGCCTGGATTATGTCTCGTGCTCGCCCTACCGCGTGCTCACCGCCCGCCTCGCCGCCGCCCAGGCCGCGCTCGCCGGAGGCAGCTGAGCCGTCAATCCACGTGCCGGAGGGAGCGAGGGTGGACCTTCACCATGTGCGCCGCCGCATCGAGCAGGATGAGGAGCGCCTGAGCCCCTTCGCCGCGCGCTCCGCGGCCGCCACGCGCTCCCGCCCCGAGGAGCCCTCCTCCGTGCGCGCCGCCTTCCAGCGCGACCGCGACCGCATCGTCCACACCAAGGCCTTCCGGCGGCTGAAGCACAAGACCCAGGTCTTCATCGCCCCCCAGCAGGATCACCTCGTCACCCGCATCACCCACACCTTCGAGGTCGCCCAGGTGGGACGCACGATCGCCCGCGCCCTGCGCCTCAACGAGGACCTCGCAGAAGCCATCGCCCTCGGGCACGACATCGGCCACGGCCCCTTCGGCCACGCCGGCGAGGAGGCCCTCGCCGAGTGCCTCCCCGAGGGCTTTCGACACAACTACCAGTCCGAGCGCGTGCTCGACAAGCTGGAGAACGACGGCCGCGGCCTCAACCTCACGCACGCCGTGCTCGATGGCGTGCGCAAGTCCAGCAAGGCCCGCGAGGACGTGATGGCGGAAGGCTGGGGCGTCCCCGACACGCTCGAGGGTCAGGTCATCAAGCTCGCCGACGCCCTCGCCTACCTCAACCACGACGTCCAGGACGCCATCCGCGCCGGCATCATCGGCGAGGACGACCTGCCCGATGCCTCGCAGCGGCTCCTCGGGCGCTCGCACGGTGAACGCCTCGAGACGCTCGTCACCGATGTGGTCGAGTCGAGCTGGGCGGCCACGGGCGAGGGCCACGAGCCCGGCGCCGAGCCCCCCGCGATCGTGATGACCCCCGGCGTTCACGCCGCCGTCAACGAGCTGCGCGAGTTCATGTTCCGACGCGTCTACCTGCACGCCGAGCGCCGCAGCGAAGTCGAACGCGCCAAGGCCATCGTCCACTTCCTCTTCAACCATGCCGTCGAGCACCCCGACTCCATCTCCTCCGGGTACTCCCTGCCCGATGACCCCCTCCCCCGCCGCGCCGCCGATTTCGTCAGCGGCATGACCGACCGTTACGCCATCCGCCTGGCCGCCGATCTCGGCTGCGAGGACGCCCGCGGCTGGTCGCCGTAGTGCCGCAGGATTGCCTCCTGCGAGCGGGATGGGATACTGAGGTGGTGGTGGCGAAGGCGCATCGAGTGTGAGTGAGCAGGATCGTCCTGGCTTGCCCGACGACGGACCCGTAATCGGGGGCGTTGCCCCACCTCCCCCTCCGGCGCCGCCCCCGGCCGCCCCTCCGCCCCCACCGGAGGATGCCGACGAGGGCTACGGCGGCGTGCTCCCGCAGGACCCGGGCCGCCGCAGCGTCGACCCCTGGGAATCCCGGCGCCTCAGCCGCGGCGCCCCCGACCCGCGCTCCTACGGGCGTGATGGCCCCCGCGCCGGCTACTACGACGCCACCAACCGCTCGCCCGGGCGAACCGCGGCCATCTACTTCTTCTCGCTTATGGCCCTGGTCATCGGCGGCGTCCTCATCTTCCTGCTCTTCCGCGTCCTCAGCGACGACGGCGAGGAGGTCGCGGCCACCCCGACCCCCATCCCCGTCATGGCGGTCTCGACCATCGAGTCGCCTATCCCCGGCGCCCGCCACCCCGTCAACGAACCGCTCGATGTGATCGCCAGCGTCATCTCAGGAGAGGGCGTCGAGCGCATCGATCTCCTCGTCAGCGGCATCGTCTCCGACCAGGAGTTCTCCCCCGCGGCAACGGGAGACGGCACGAGGTACGCAGCCGTCCTCACCGCCCGCTTCGATGCCGTCGGCGGCTACGAGCTGGTCGTCCGCGCCATCACCGACACGGGCAAGGTCGTCATGTCGGATCCGGTTCGGGTTGTGGCCGAACCCGCCGCCACGGTCACCCCCGTCACCTCGCCGACCGCCACGATCGTCGTCGTCACCAGCCTGCGCACCGGCCCCGGCCAGGACTACAACCAGGCCGGAACCCTTGAGCCCGGCGATGTCGTCACCGTGACCGGCAAGACGCGCGACCTCCAGTGGCTCCGCATCGAGCGCGGCGGCGGCCTCTGGGTGCGATTCAACGCCATCGATGTCTCCCCCGCCGACCTCGAACGCGTCCCCGACATCGATGCGCCGGAGCCGCCCGCCGCCACCCCCACGCGTCCACCCGCCACCCAGGGCGGCGATTCCGGCACGGACACCGACGAAGCAACGCCGACGCCCGAGGGGCCTCCCACGGCGACTCCCACCCCCGAGGTGCCCGCCAACGCCCCCGACTTCATCCCCTCCAACGCCGTGCTCATCGAAGGCGGCTCGATCCTGCGCATCACGCTCGCCAACACCTCCACCAACCCCTTCTCCGGCGCCATCGTCGTGCGCGTCGAGGAGACGCCCGGCGGTCCCGTCGAGCAGGTCCTCACGGTCTCCATGGACCCGAACGGTGAGGCCTGGGTGAACTTCGAGATCGACCCGCCGATCGCGGAGCAGGTCAACATCACCGTCACCATCGACCCCGACGACGCCATCGTGGAGCCGAACGAGGACAACAACACCACGACCTTCGTGGTCGTGCCGCCGCCCGAGGGGCCCATCCTCTCGCTGCGGGCGACCGTCACGAACGGCGCCCTCACGGTCACCATCGCGAACGACGGCACGGAGCTCACGACGAGTGACGCGCGTCTCGTGGTGAGCGTGCCCGGCGAGACGACCACGCGGACCATCTCCCCGCTGGCCATCCCCGAGAACGAGAGCGCGTCCATCGCCGGCATCGCCGCCCCGCGCACGGGCGAGGCCATCACCATCACCCTCCTCATCGATGGCATCAGCATTGCTTCCGTCAGCGTTCCCAACCCGAACGTGGTCGATGTGCCCACGGAAACGCCCATTCCCGACCCGGATGGCACGCAGGATCCCTCCGAACCTTCAGAACCGAGCGAACCGCAGGAGCCGGAGGAGCCAGAGGAGTCTGGCGGGGGGTAGGATTTCCGGGTGGACGCCGTCGCCGAGATCAAGGGGCGCATCGACCCGGTCGAGTACATCGGACGCTTCGTCAAGCTCCAGAAGGCGGGCCGCAACTTCCGCGGCCTCTGTCCCTTCCACACCGAGAAGACCGGCTCGTTCTATGTCTTCGTCGATAGCGGCGTCTGGCGCTGCTTCGGGAGCTGCGGCGAGGGCGGCGACGTCTTCTCCTTCGTCCAGAAGCGCGAGAACGTCGATTTCCGCGAGTCTCTCCGCATGCTCGCCGAGGAGACGGGCGTCGAGCTCTCCCCCCGCGCCGCCGAGCAGCGCTCGCGCTCCGAGCGCCTCAGCGGCATCGTCTCCGCCGCCGTCGATTACTACCAGCAGCAGCTCGCCGGCGAGGGCGGCGCCGAGGCCCGCCGCTACCTCGCCGAGGCCCGCGGCCTGAACGAGGAGACCATCGCCCAGTTCCGCCTCGGCTGGGCCCCCGACGAGTGGCGCCTGCTGCGCGACTACCTGCTCGGGCGCGGCTACACCGACGAGGACGCCCTCGCCGCCGGCGTCCTCCACGAAAGCGACTCCGGCGGCACCCCCTACGACCGCTTCCGCGGCCGCGTCATCATCCCCATCGCCGACCACCGCGGCCAGTTCGTGGGCCTCGGCGGCCGCATCCTCGGCGAGGGCGAACCCAAGTACCTCAACTCCCCCCAGACCGAGCTCTTCGATAAGGGCCGCACCCTGTACGCCCTCGATGTCGCCGGCGACCAGGCGCGCGAATCGGGCACGATCGTCGTCGTCGAAGGCTACCTCGACGTCATCGGTCCCTGGCAGGCGGGCTTCCGCAACCTCGTCGCCACCATGGGCACCTCCCTCACCGAGCAGCACGCCGCCCGCCTCACGCGATTCGCCTCGCGCGTCGTGCTCGCCATGGACCCCGACAGCGCCGGCATGGCCGCCGCCGAGCGCGCCGGCTCGCTCCTCCTCGACCTCGGCTCGCCCGAGGCGATGGGCGCCTCCCAGCGCAGCGCCGAGTCCATCACCGCCAACGTCGAGTTGGACCTGCGCGTCGCGCCCCTGCCTGCGGGCAAGGACCCCGACGACCTCGCCCGCGAGGACCCCGAGGCCTGGCGCACCGCCCTCGAGAACGCCACGCCCTTCGCGCGCTTCCTCCTGGAACGCCTGATCGGCGGCAGCGACATCGACTCGCCCCTGGAGGCCAGCCGCATCGTCGACCGGCTGCGGCCGGTGCTGCTGGCCGTCCGCAACCCGGTCGAGCGCTCCGCCCACATCCAGACCGTCGCCCGGCGGCTCGGCATCGCCGAGCGCGCCATCGCCGACCGCCTGCGCATCGAGAACCGCCGCCCCGTGGCCGCCCCCGAGTCCCGGCGCGTTCCCACCAGGACATCCGCCGATGAGGCCCTCCTCTCGACGCTCCTGCACAACCCCGTCCTGCGCGGCGACCTGCGCAGCCTCCCCATCGACCTCCTCCCCCACGCCCTCGACCGCGAGATCGTGCAGCGCTGGCTCCACGACGAGATCGAGGGCATCCCCGACGACGAGGACGACCCCGTGGCTACTCGCCTGCGCTACCTGCGCGATCGGCGCGAGCCCCTCCTCTCCCCCGCCGAGGCCCGCCAGCGCGTCTCCGACCTCATCAGGCACATCGTCCGCGAGCGGCTCATCCAGCGGCAGTCTGCTGTCACCGAGGAGCTCGCCGAGGCCGAGCGCGAGCTCGGCGCCGGGCACGTTCTGGAGGTGGCGCATCAGACGTGGCTCGGCGCCATCCCCTCCGAGGAGACGATCGAGCTCGCCGAGATGGCCATCGAGGAGCTCGAGCTCGGCCTCAGCATCCATCGCCAGGAGCGAGACGCCTCGTAATAGGCGCGACGAAAGGGGCGGGGTGGCAGGGGAACTTGAGATCGTCACGATGCACACCGATGGGGCGTGCGTGGGAAACCCCGGCCCCGGAGGGTACGGCGTCGTGTTGGACTTCAACGGTCACCGCAGGGAGAAGTCGGGGGGCTACCGGCTCACGACCAACAACCGGATGGAGCTCATGGCGGTGATCGTGGGCCTGGAGAGTCTGACGCGTCGCTGCCGGGTGACCCTCTATTCCGACTCCAGGTACGTCATCAACGGGATTGAGAAGGGTTGGGCCGAGAGGTGGCGGCGCAACGGCTGGATGATCAACAAGAAACAGCCTGCGAAGAATCCCGACCTCTGGGGGAGACTGCTGGCGCTCTGCGAGAAGCACGCCGTCGCGTTCACGTGGGTAAAGGGGCACAGCGGGAACCCGGGTAACGAGCTGTGCGACCGGCTCGCCAACGAGGCTGCTCAAGGCCCGGATCTTCCTGACGATCCTGGCTACCGCGGACCGTAGCGCTCACGAATGCCAGGAGCACGACGCCTCCTGACCGCTTCCGCCTCGGTCAGGGGGTGTCGCACTCCGCTGCGCGTCGGCGTGCTCCTACTGCGCCTGGAGGTCCCTTTTGGGAATCCGGTAGAAGTAGGCTTTGCCCCCATCTACCTGCTCCTGGGCCTCTTGCAGGATGTCGACCCCGGCAACGACCGCGCATGACGGGAACCCGGTGTAGGCCTCCAGGTACTGGGCGTTGCGCACGGCTCTGCGAACGTCATTGGCGTCGACGGTGAACGACACTTCGACGGCGATGTACCCCTGCCGGCCATCCTCTGCCTGACCCAGCAACACCGCGTCGGCGTTGCGAAAGCTCTCGACTTCGCCCCTGGACTTCCCATCTGCCGTAGCGGCTTTGCCGAGGGAGATAAGAGCCGTGCGCGGGAGTTCCGTGACGACCTGGTATCCAAGCGCGTCGGAGATCAGGGGGGCGTTCCGCAGCACTTCGTTGCGCGCGTGACCTCCTCGCACCAGACCAATGTCGTCTCTGATGCCATCCAGCTTGTCGTTCATTCCCATAAGGGCCTTGCCCAGGCGTTGCTGTTCGCCGGCGAGAGTCCTCATGCTGTCCGCAAGCGCGACTTCGCCCTCGCTTACTGCTCGCAGACCGTTGCTGAGGGAGTTTTGGCCCGTGCTCAACGCCGTGACGGCGTTGCTCAGTGAGGTCACACCAGAGCTGAGCGCGTTGACGGCGTCGACCAGAAGCTGCTGCTCCCTTGCGATGCTCTCAAGCGTCGTCGAGTCGTCGTTGGCTGGTGTATCCACGTTTTCAACTGCCCCTGGACACCCCTGGCATCTCAGTACCTTAGTGCGATACCTATTGTAGCAGGGTGTCGTAGATGACCCCGCTGCTTCGGTCAGGGGGTGAGGTCCCCCGTGGCCGGCCCCCGCGCCCCCGCGAACGCGAACCCCAGCACACCCAGCGCCTCCCGTAGCGTCTCCGCCCCGCTCCCGCCGCCGAGGACGCTTGCCGCCGCCTCGTCGAGCACATCGAGCGCCCGTGGCGAGTCGAGGTCGTCGTCCATGGCCGCCTCGAAGGCCGCTCGCAGGGCCGCGTCCTCCCCGCCGCTCCGCCCGCAGGCCTCCCGCAGACGTCCGTAGCGCTCCGTGAGCGCCTCGATTGCGCCCTCGCGGTAGTCGGCGTCCGTGCGGTAGTGCTCGCTCAGCAGGTAGAGGCGCAGGTGGTCCGGGTCGAAGCGTTCCATCAGGCGCCGCGCCAGCACAAGGTTTCCGAGCGACTTGCTCATCTTCACGCCGTCCAGCTGGAGCATGCCGTTGTGCAGCCAGTACCCGCAGAAGGGCGCCTTGCCCGTGGCGCTCTCCGCCTGCGCGATCTCGTTCTCGTGGTGGGGGAAGAGTAGGTCGCGCCCGCCCCCGTGGATGTCGATCTGGTCGCCCAGGTGCCCGCGCGACATCGCCGTGCACTCGATGCTCCAGCCCGGACGCCCGTCGCACCAGGGGCTCGGCCAGCTCGGCTCGTCCGGCTCGCAGCGCTGCCACAGGAGGAAGTCGAGCGCCCCCCGCTTCTTCTCTTCGCGCTTCGACTCGGGGTTCTCGCGTTTCGCCAGCTCCGCGATCGAGATGCCGTTCAGCTGGCCGTAGCCGGCGAAGCGCTCCGCCTCGAAGAACACGTCCCCGTCGACCTCGTAGGCCGCCCCGGACTCGATGAGCTGCCCGGTCGTCTCGATGATCGCGTCGATGTGGTCCGTGGCGAACGGGTAGGCCGTCGGCCGCAGCACGTTCAGCCGGTCGAGGTCGGCCCGGAAGATGGCGTCGTTCTCGTCCCGGATCTCGGCGATGGGACGCCCGCCCTCGCGCTTCGAGACCATGATCATGTCGTCGTCGATGTCGGTCACGTTCTGCACGTAGCGAACGTTCAGGCCCTGCCACGTCAGGTAGCGCCGCAGCACATCGAAGTTCACGTAGGAGAAGGCATGCCCGAGGTGGGTCACGTCGTACGGCGTCACCCCGCACACGTAGATGCGCGCCTCGCCCGGCACGAGCGGTGTGAACTCGCGCTTCGCGCGTCCCAGCGAGGAGTACAGGTGAAGAGTCACGGGCCGCTCCCGGGCGTCCTCTGGCGCGGGAAGCCTACCAGAGCGCTCATGCCCG
The DNA here is from genome assembly GCA_964389725.1 of uncultured Anaerolineaceae bacterium. Classification (GTDB taxonomy): domain Bacteria; phylum Chloroflexota; class Dehalococcoidia; order Tepidiformales; family Tepidiformaceae; genus UBA2991. The sequence continues at coordinate 61,371 of CAYMDV010000003.1, read as the reverse complement.
GACCCTAGCTGAGGATGCCATCGGCCATCAGCTCGCCGATCTCGTCCGGCGAGAGGTGTAGCAGCTCCGTGAGCACGTCGAACGTATCCGCCCCCAGCGACCGCGCCGCGTAGCCGGTCGTCGGTCGCATCCCGTCGATGGTGGCGGGGAAGCGCTCGGCCCCCTGCTCGCCCCCGTCCTCCGTCGGGATCGTCCCGAGGAAGGCGCGCGCCGCCACGTGCGGGTCGGCCGTGCCGATGTCGCTGCCGTCCTGGACGGCCCCCGCCGCGATCCCGGCTGCCTGGCACGCCTCCATGATTTCGTACCGGTCGCGACCCGCCGTCCAGGCCGAGACGCATGCGTCGAGCGCGTCCTGGTTGGCGATGCGGCCCCCGTGCCTGGCGAAGCGGGGGTCGCCGGCCAGGTCGGGCGCGCCCATCACCTCGCAGAGGGCGCGCCACTGCTCCTCGCCCCGCACCGCGATGGCGACCCAGCGATCCTCGCCCGCCGCCGGGTAGATGCCGTGCGGCGCCCAGCCATCGAACGGGTGCCGGTTCGCCGGCGGCTCCGGGTCGGCGCCGTTCGCGAAGTAGTCGAGGAGGGCGGGGCCCATCAGCCCCAGCCCGAGCTCGTACTGCGCGACATCCACATCCAGCCCCTGACCGGTCCGCCGCCGGTGCTCGACCCCCTCGAGGATGCCCAGCGCCGCCGCCACCCCGCTCAGGTGGTCCGTCAGCGAGTAGCCGAAGCCGATGTCCTGCCGCCCCGGCACGCTCGTCAGGTAGGTCAGCCCCGTGAGCGCGTGGATGGTCGGGGCGAACGTGACGAAGTCGCGCCAGGGTCCGCTGTTCCCCATGCCCCCCATCGAGACGACGGTCACGCCCGGGGCCGTCTCCGCCAGCGATTCGCGGTCGAGCCCCCAGCGCGCCAGCACCCCCGCGCTGAAGTTATCGATGATGGCGTCGCACTGGCCCGCCAGGCGCTGGGCGATCTCGCGCGCCCCCTCTTGCCGCATATCGAGCGTCAGGTTCCGCTTGTTCCGGTTCCAGGAGAGGTAGTAGGGGTGTTGGAGCGTGTTCGCGCCGGCGTTCCGCGAGGCGGTGCCCACCTTGATCACGTCCGCCCCCAGGTCCGCCAGGACGCGCGTCCCGAAGGGCCCCGCGAGCACGTGCGTGAAGTCGAGCACGCGCAGGCCCGCCAGCGGCGCCCCCGCCGAGAGCCCCTCCCGGACCGCCTCCAGCGCCGGGCGCTCGCCCCACGAGGGATTGTCCGTGCGCACCGGCGGCGCGGGCGCAGGACCATCCGCCTCGGTCGTGATCAGCCGTCCGGGGAAGGGCACGGACCCGTACCCCTCCACCTCCCGCTCCGTGAAGTAGCCGCGCGCCTCGATCTGCGGCGTCGCCACGACCTTGCTGACCGGCCACACCGCCCCGAACGGGAGCCGCCGCCGCTGCGCCTCGTCGAACAGCTCGTCCGAGACGTTCTCCGCCGTCCAGTCGCGCAGGGTGGCCATCACGTGCGCCATCTCCTTCACGAGCGAGATCAGGTCCGGATAGCGCTCGCGATCGGTCAGGTCGCCGGCCATGTCCGTCTCGTCGAGCCAGGGGATGAGCCGGTCCATCAACCCCAGCGACGACGTCACCATGAGCCCGTCGCCCTCGCGGTCGTGGTAGACCTCGTAGCCGCCGCTCCAGTGCAGGCTGCCCTGGCGCTGCGCGATCGGCGTCGTCCAGCGGCCGCCGTCGGGGAAGAACCACTGCATCAGCATCTGCTCGGTGTTGGCGATGAGCGTCTCGTGCCCGGAGAGGTCGATGTGCGTCCCCTCGCCCGTCGAGTCGCGCAGCCGCACCCCCGCGAGCGCGCAGCAGGCCGCGTAGAACCCGATGATGTGCGCCGTCTGGTTGCCGTAGCCGTTCAGCGGCGGGGTCTCCGGCGTGCCCGTGATCGAGGCCGCGCCGCTGAGCGCGTTCGCCACGAGGTCGTTCACCGCTAGCCCCGCCCACGGCCCCTCGCGCCCCATGGGCGTCACCGAGAGCCGCACGAGCCGCGGGAACGCCTCCCGCAGGGCGTCGTCGTCGAAGGGCGCGTCCTCGCCCCGCCAGTCCTCGATCAGCAGGTCCCCTTCGGCGAGGAGCTGGCGGCCTTCGTCGCTTGCGAGGTCCAGCGTGACGACACGCTTCCCGGCGTTGTACCAGGCCTCCTGGATGGAGACGCCGTTAGCGCCGAAGAAGGGCGGCTCGCCCGCGAGCTCGTCGCCCTCCGCCGGGACCACCCGCACGACATCGGCGCCGCCGTCGGCGAGCAGCCGTCCGGCGAAGGCGCCCGCCCAACCCGCCTGCTCGACGACGCGGAGACCGGCCAGCGGAGTGCTCGTCTGGACCATGGCGCGAAATCGTACGGAGCGATCCCCCAGTGCGCGAGGGCGGCGCTCCCGGCCACGTGGCCGTGGCGCCGGAGGCGCGCGTCGCGGCGGGCGCGAACCGCCGCTCTGTTCGTTGACCCGTTCCCCGCCGCTCCGTACGTTGTGACCGCGCCGCGAAGGCCTCTCGAACCCCCGTGGAGCACACGCACGAGGAGCATGGTTTGCCGCGTTTCGCGTTGGCCATGGGGAAGCAGACGGCAGGCGCCCTCCGGGATCTGGCGCCCATCTTCGCCGTCATCCTCTTCTTCCAGATCGTCGTGCTGCGGCAACCCTTCCCCGATGTCGCCAGCGTCATCGTGGGGCTCGTCTGCGTCGTCCTCGGGCTGGCGCTGTTCGTCCAGGGGCTCGAGAGCGGGCTGTTTCCCCTCGGCGAGGCGCTGGCCCAGGGAATGGCCCGCAAGGGAAGCGCGATCGCCCTGCTGGCGCTGGCCTTCTGCCTCGGCTTCGGCACGACCGTCGCCGAGCCCGCCCTCATCGCCGTCGCCGCCGAGGGCGCCGAGGTGGCGGCCGAGGCGGCCTTCATCGGCGATAGCCAGGCCGCCCAGGACCGCTACGCCCTCGAGCTGCGCATCGTCGTCGCCGTCGCCGTGGGCATCGCCATCGTCCTGGGCGTGCTGCGCATCCTCAAGGGATGGCCCATCCACCGCTTCATCATCGCCGGCTACATCCTGGTCATGGCGATGACCCTCTTCGCCCCCGACGAGATCGTGGGCGTCGCCTACGACTCCGGCGGCGTCACGACCAGCACCATCACGGTCCCGCTGATCACCGCGCTGGGAGTCGGCCTCGCCTCGACCATCCGCGGGCGCAACCCGATGCTCGACGGCTTCGGCCTGATCGCCTTCGCCAGCCTCACCCCCATGATCGGCGTGCTCGGCTACGGGATGGTGGTGTGATGCTCGACTTCCTGGCCGATTTCGGCGAGACCCTGCTCTCCACCCTCCGGGACGTGACCCCCATCGTCGTCATCCTGGTCGTGTTCCAGGTGGGCGTGCTGCGCCGCCGGCTGCCGAACATCAGGGGCATCGCCACCGGCTCCCTCATGGTGCTGCTCGGGCTGGCCCTCTTCCTGATCGGCCTGGAGCAGGCCCTCTTCCCCGTGGGCGAGACGATGGCCCGCCAGCTCACGGAGAAGGCCGGGGGCCTGGCGGGCGCCGTGCGCTGGCAGGACTACTGGCTCGTCTACGTCTTCGCCGCCGCCATCGGTTTCGCCACCACGGTCGCCGAGCCCGCCCTCATCGCCGTCGCGCTCAAGGCCAGGGAGGTCTCGGGCGGCGCCGTCAGCGCCTGGGGACTGCGCATCGCCGTGGCCGTGGGCGTGGCCATCGGCGTCTCGCTGGGGTGCTTCCGCATCGTCACGGGCACCCCCCTCCCGTGGTACATCGTGGCCGCCTACATCATCGTCATCGTGCAGACCTACCTGAGCAGCCGCACCATCGTCCCGCTCGCCTACGACAGCGGCGGGGTCACCACCTCGACCGTCACGGTGCCGGTGGTGGCGGCCCTGGGGCTGGGTCTTGCCGCGAACGTCCCCGGCCGCAGCCCCCTCATCGACGGCTTTGGACTCATCGCCTTCGCCAGTGTCTTTCCCATCATCTCGGTGCTAGGCTACGCAATCGTCGCCGACCGGGTGGAACGCTGGCGTACGCGGAAGGAACGCCAGGAGGAGAAGCCATGAAGATGGCGCTGGTCGTCGCCCTGGTGAGCGACGAGAAGACCGACCACATCATCGAAGCGGCGCGCGAGGGCGGCGCCACGGGCGAGACCATCATCAGCAGCGTCCGCGGCGAGGGCCTGAAACCGAGGAAGACCTTCCTCGGGCTCGACCTGACCGCGAGCCGTGACGTCGTGCTGTTCCTGGTGGCCGAGCCCCGCGCCCGGGAAATCCTCGAGCGCATCGCCATCGCCGGCGGCATGGACGAGGAGAGCGGCGCCGGCGTCGCCTTCCAGATCAAGATCGAGGACGCCGTTGGCCTCTCGACCCAGCTGCCCACGCTGATGGAAGAGCTGGAAGGCGCGCTATGACCTCCCCGAACGCTCAGGGCGATAGCAGGATGATCCGCGTCTCCGACCTCATGGGGCCCCAGGTGCACACCATCGACGGGCTGGCCACGGCCGCTGAGGCCATGGCCGCGATGAAACAGCTCCAGATCAGCTCGCTGGTCGTCAACCGCCGCCACGACGACGACGAGCTGGGGCTGATCACGGTGAGCGACCTCGCCCGCGAGGTCGTCACCAGCGATCGCGCGCCGGAGCGGGTCAACGTCTACGAGGTCATGTCGAAACCGGCGCTGACGGTGCGCGCGGATATGCTCGCGCGCTACGCCGTGCGGCTGCTCGTGCGGTTTGGCGTCTCCCGCGCCCTGGTGGTCGATGAAACCGGCGCGCCCCGAGGCCTGGTCACCCTGCGCGACCTCGTCCTCGGCCTGACGCCCGAGTAGTCGCCGCGCCCGTATCCCGGAAGGCGGGCGTCCTTACAGGTGGGCGGAAACGCCCCCGTCGACCCGGAACACCTGCCCGCTCAGGAACCCCGCCGCGTCCGAGGCCAGCAGCACCGCCAGCGCCCCGAGGCTCTCCGCCCCGCCGAAGCTGCGCATGGGGATGAAGCGCAGCAGCAGGTTGTCGCCGGGATCGTCGGGGCCGCGGCCGGGGGTCCAGTCCATCCAGCCCGTCGCGATGCTGTTCACCGTGATAGCCGGCGCCAGCTCCTGGCTGAGCGTCGCCGCCAGCCCGAACACGCCCGCCTTCGCCGACGCGTAGGCGCTCAGGTTGTTGACCCCCCGCTCCCCGAAGATGCTGTTCACGAAGATCAGGCGTCCCCGCTCCCCCTCGCCCAGCTCCCGCACCCACGCCCGCGCCGCGTAGAACGCCCCGCTCAGGTTCACCGCCTGCACGTTCGCGAACTCCGCGTCGCCCGTCGCGGCGATCGGCTTGGCCAGGGGCAGGTCGGCGTTGTAGACGAGCACGGAGGGCACTCCGAACTCCTTCACGAGCTGGCGCAGGCCCACGCGCACGTTCGTCGGGAGGGTCACGTCCCAGCCCTGGCTGAACGTCTCCCGCCCGAGCTTGGCGACGGCCCGGCTGGCGCGCTTGGCCGCCATCACCTCGTCCCCGTCCATCGTCGCCGAGGCCACGGCCACGTGCGCCCCCGCCTCCGCCAGCGCCTCCGTGATCGCGCGTCCCGCGGGGTTCGCGAACCCCACCACGAGCGCACGCGCGCCGGTCAGGTCGTAGCCCTCGCTCCGCTCCCAGTCAGGCATTGGTTCGAGCCTCCACTTCGTCGGGCGTGTGGCCCGTCGGCGCGATGCCGCCCGCCAGGCCGCCGCCGTCGATCGGGTAGTTCGCGCCGGTCACGTAACCGCCCGCGTCGCTGCAGAGGAAGAGCGCCAGCGGCCCCAGCTCCCACGCCTGCCCCAGCCGCCGCGCGGTGATGTAGCTCCCTCGCTTGCGGATCGCCTCCGCCTCCTCCTCGGTCTCCGTCGGCCGCTGCTCGACCAGCCCCGGCGTAATGCAGTTCACCCGGATGCCATCCCGCGCGACCGCGCTCGCGACGGTCTGCGTGAGGTTGATGACCCCCGCCTTCGCCGCGGCGTAGGTCGGGCTCTGGGGCGTCGCCCGCATCCCCATCCCGCTGGCGATGTTCAGGATCGCCCCGCTCCCCTGCGGACGCATGTGCCGCAGCGCAGCCCGCGTGCAGTAGAACGTCCCGTTCAGGTTGACCGCGATCCCGTTCAGCCAGTCCTCATCCTCCAGCTCCCACACCGCCTTCCCCCGCCCCGGCGAGTCACCGATGCCGGCGTTGTTCACGAGGATGTCGAGCCGCCCGAAGCGCTCGACCGTCGCCTCGATGAGACGGTCGCACTCCGCGCTCGACGTGATGTCGGTCGCGACCGTGAGCGGCTCGCGGCCGCACTGCTCGGCCAGGAACGCGGCCGTCGCCTCGAGCTGCGCCGGCGTGCGCGAGGCGATGCACACGTCCGCCCCCGCCAGCATCAGCGAGCGCGCCATCTCGCGCCCCAGCCCCCGGCTCCCACCCGTGACGATGGCCACCCGTCGCGGCGGCCCATCCAGACGCAACGCTTCCAGCACACGCGCCTCCTGTCTTGACCCGGCGAACTATACGGTCTAGCTCGCCGCCAACCCCTCGTAGAGCCAGGACATACGGTCCAGCCGCTGGGAGTCGCACCCCAGCGTACTGTCGTGTGCGAACAGGAAGTGACCTCGCCGTGGATGCGGCATCCCCATGAGGGAGAGCGCATTGTCCCCATCCTTGTCGGAGTAGGTCAGGAACGCGTCCACCAGATCACCATTCGAGTCGTGGAACGGCTCGAACACGGTGGCAGGGAAACTCTCGGCCAGACGGGCCACCAGCCTCGACTCTTCATCGAATTCGGGGATGTCGTCGTACCACCGGCGATGCCGGTTGTGGAGGCTCGCCTGTTCGTTGACACCATCCAAGACATCGACCACGAACAGCGCAATGCCCTTCGCCTTCGCAAACGCGTTGACTTCGCCGCTCAGGTTGGTCTTCTTGAATTCAATGATCACCAGGGGCGACCCGCCGGGTCCAAGGATGGTGATGTCGGGCCGAAGGCCGTTTGCTAAGCGTCTCTCTACTACCACATCCGTGGCTTGGTCGAGGAGCTCAAAGACATGTGGCTTTAGGCACTTGCGACAGGTCCACGTGATGTCACCGAACATCGGACTGCGGCTCCAGAACCTGGCGGCCGTCAGCTCAAGCCAGAGGAACTGGTGCCAAGCCTCCTTCACTTGCCGGTGCTCGTCTGACTCGCCGGGCTGCCTGCAGTCCTTCCGGTTTGGCAGGTGCGCAAAGGAAGACCTGCGTTCTCGGCGGTGGACCGGGAAGAGCACGCAGGCTTTGTGATGGGCGATTCCCGTGTATCGATCGCCCGTCCTGGCCTTCTCGATAGGCGTACGCGTCCCGTCCTTTGCGAGCGCGGTAGTGATTATGTCCTTGAGCATGAGCGGTTGGTTCCTTCTTTGCGTAGCGTGCTATGCACAGGCGTACCTATCGTGCCAGGGAGCGTAGCATAGGTGCTGATGCGGGTTATCCATTTCGCCGATCTGCACATTGGCGTCGAGCTCTACGGGAAGCCCATCGCGGGCAAGGCCTGGTCCTCCCGCATGCAGGACTTCCTCGACGCCTTTGATGCCCTCGTCGACCACGCTGTCGGCGAGCAGGTCGACGCCGTCATCTTCGCCGGCGACGCCTACAAGGCGCGCGAGCCCAGCCAGACGCACCAGCGCGAGTTCGCGCGGCGCATCCGCCGCCTCAGCGAAGCGGGCATCGCCACCTTCCTCCTCGTCGGCAACCACGACCTCCCCAACGCCGAGTCCCGCGCCCACGCCCTCGAGATCTTCCGCACGCTCGACGTGCCCAACGTGACCGTCGGCGACACCACCTGGTTCAGCGAGCAGGGAACCGTCCCCCACGTCCTCCAGACGCGGGCCGGGCCGCTGCAGGTCGCCTTCGTGCCCTGGCCGCAGGTCTCGCACCTGCTGGCCGGCAGCGAGGAGGCGGAAGGCGCCTCCATCGAGCAGCTCTACAAGCTCATCGAGCGCGCCATCTCCGACATCGTCCTCGCCCAGGCGGAGCACATCGATTCCGATATCCCCTCCATCCTGACCTGCCACCTGCCCCTCAGCGACCGGCTCGTCGCCGAGAACAGCGGCAGCGAGATGTGGATGCAGAGCGGCGCCGTGCCCCGCGTGCCCCTCAGCGCCCTCCACTTCGACAACTTCGATTATGTCGCGCTTGGGCACCACCACAACGCCATGCAGCTCAACGCCGACCCGCCCTGCTGGTACTCCGGCGCCCTCCAGGAGGTCGACTTCGGCGATGCACGCTACCCCAAGGGCTTCATGACCCTCGAGTTCGACACCTCGAAGCCCCGCGGACAGCGCCTCTCGGGAGAAGGCGCCCCCCGCCTCCAGCGGGTCAAGAGCCGCCCCTTCGTCAGCATCGCCGTCAAACCCCGCGATGCCGACCCCAACCCCGAGGTTCTCGCCGCCATCGCCGAGCGCGACCTGACGGACGCCATCGTCAAGGTCGAGATCCACGTCGACCGCGACCAGGAGGCGGCCCTCAGCCTTCCCGAAGCGCGAAGGGCGCTCGCCGAGGCCCACTTCATCGCCGGTCTCCGCGCCATCCTCCCCGAGGACAGCCGCCTGCCCCTGCCCCCCAACGTCCAGCCCGACGCCTCTTCCCCGCTCGAGACCCTGGAGACGTTCCTGAAGCTGCGTGACGTGCCCGACGAGCGCCGCCAGCGCCTCCTCGCCGCCGCCACCGAGATCATCGAGGAGAGCGAGTCCGTTGGCGTCTGAACCCCGTCCCCTGCGGCTCGTCCACACCTCCGATGTCCACCTCGGGGCGTACTCGGCCAGCCCCCGCGGCCCCGAAGAGCCGCGCGCCCTCCGCCTCGAAGCCGGCTTCGAGGCCGTCATCGACCTCGCCCGGGGCGTCCACGCCGATGTGCTCCTGATCGCCGGCGACTTCTTCGACCACGCCCGCATCGGCCCCGAGGTCATCGCCTTCGCCACCGACCAGATCAATCGCTTCCCCGGCCAGACCGTCCTCCTCCCCGGCAACCACGACCCCATCGGTCCCCACGGCCCCCACGAACGCTACGACCTCGAGGCGCTCGCCCCCCGCCTCCGCCTCCTCCGCGACCCCGAGGGCGAGTTCCTCGACTTCCCCGCTCTCGACCTCGCCGTCTGGGGCCGCGCCATCACCGTTGACGTGCTCGAACGCCCCCTCGCCGCCCCTCCCCCCCGCCGCGGCGACCGCGCCTGGAACATCGCCATCGGCCACGGCCACGCCGTCGATGAGGACGCCCAGCTCGAACGCTCCCTGCGCATCACCCCCGACCACTTCGCCGAGAGCGCTCAGTGGGAGTACATCGCCCTCGGCCACTGGGACGTCCACACCGATGTCAGCAAGGGCGGCGCGCTCGCCGTCTACTCCGGCTCTCCCGCCTCCATCGGCGATGTCGGCTACGGCGTCGCCGTCGTCGTCGATCTCGACGCCTCGGGCGTGCGCTGGCACGCCCGCCATCTCGACCCCGCGGAGACGAGCCCGTGATCCCGCGCCGCCTGCGCCTCAAGAACTTCCTCTCCTACCGGGAATGCGAGATCGACTTCACCGGCCTCCATCTAGCCACGCTCGCGGGGCGCAACGGCGACGGTAAGTCGGCCCTGCTCGACGCCATCACCTGGGCGCTCTGGGGCGAAGCCCGCGGCCGCGTCGAGGACGACCGCATGCGCCACGGCGCCGACGACATGCGCGTCGAGCTCGACTTCGAGGTCGATGCCGACCGCTACCGCGCCATCCGCAAGCGCACCCGCGGACGCTCCGGCGCCCTCGACCTCTTCCAGATCGACGACCTCGGGAACCGGCGGCCCATCACCGGCGGCACCTCGCGCGAGACCCAGGCCGAGCTCAACCGCCGCCTCCACATGGACCACCAGACGTTCGTCAACAGCGTCTTCCTCGTGCAGGGCCGCTCGAACGAGTTCACCGTGCAGGTCCCCTCCAAACGCAAGGAAGTCCTCCGCAAGATCCTCGGCCTCGACCGCTACGAGGAGCTGTCCCGGGCGGCCAACGAGCGCCGCAAGCAGTCCGAGGCCGACGCCGCCGTCGAGGAGCGCCTCATCGGCGACGACGAGGAGGCCCTGGAGGAAGTCCCGAGGGTCGAGGAAGCGCTCGTGGAAGCCGGGCGCCAGCGCGAAGCCGTCGGCCTCCGCCTCGCGGAAGAGGAACGCGAGCTCGCCGAGCTGAAGGTCGCCGCCGCCGAGCATGAACGCCGCGAACGCGCCGCAGTCGAAACCGCGAACCTGCTCAAAGCGCGAGAAGCCGCCGTCGAACGCCGCACGAAGGCCATCGCCGCGCTCGACGCCGACCTCGCAGCCGTTCGTAAGACGCTCGACCACGCCCCCGACATCGAGGCCGCCTACGACCAGCTCCGCGCAGCCCGCGACGAGGAGCGCGCCCTCGCCGCCGTCGCTGCGCAGGCGCGCCAGGCGGAGAACGCCATCGCCGATGCCGACGCCGCTATCGGCCGCGAGCGGACGGCCATCCAGACGCGCATCGCCGGCCTCGACGAGCGTCGCGCCGGCTTCGCTGCCCTCGTCGCCGGCCTCGCCGCCCTGCGCGAGGAAGAGGCCGGTCTCGGCGCCGAGCGCACCCGCCTCACAGCCCTCGATGCGGACATCCAGGCCGCCCGCGATGCCGCCACGGAGGCGCAGTCGACCCAGGCCGCCCGCGCCGACGAAGCGGGCGGCTACCGCGCCCGCGCCCAGGACCTGAAGGACCGTGAAGCGACCCTCGCCGAGGCGGAGGGCGAACCCCTCTGCCCCGTCTGCCGCAAGCCCCTCACGCCCGAGGAGCTGCGCGCGACGGTCGAGCAGTACCAGGCCGAACGCCGCGACCTCGGCGAGCAGTACCGGGAGGCGCAGGCGGCGGTCGAGGAAGCGCAGGAGGCCGCGAAGAATCACGATGCCCGCGCGGCCGACCTCCAGCAGGAGCGCAGCTCCCTCGACTCCCGCATCCGGCGCGCCGAGCAGGATCTCGCCGCAAGCCTCTCCGAAGCGCAAAACGCGGAGCGCGACCTGCCCGACCTCCAGGCCCAGATGGCCGCCCTCAGCCAGTGCCTCGAAGCCGAGTCATTCGCTGCCGACGCCCGCGCGGAGCGCGCCGCCGCTTGCGAGAGGCTCACCGGCCTCGGGTACGACCGCGCGTCGCACGATCGTGCCCGCGAGCGCCTCGCCGAGCTCGAACCCGCCGAGGCGGACTACAACCGCCTGACCAGCGCGAAGGCCCAGGCCGAAGGGCTCGCTGCGCAGATCGCCGGCGCCCGCGAGGAGCTGACCCGCGAAGAGGCGGAGCGCGAGGACGCGCGCTCCGCCCTCGCCGAGGCGCGTGCCGAGCTGGATGCCTCCCAGGACGTCTCCGCCCGCCTCGGGGCCGTCCAGGCCGCCGTCGATGAGTGCCGCGACCGGCTCGCCGAGCTCGACCGCGAGCACGGGCGCCTCACCGAGCGTCGCGCCTCCCTCGACCGCATCGCCGCCCGCGTCGAGGAGGCGAAAGGCCGCCGCGACGCCGCCCGCGACGCGGCTCGCCTCCACGAGGAGCTGCAGAAAGCCTTCGGGCGCGACGGCGTCCAGGCCATGCTCATCGAGCAGTCCCTCCCCGAGCTCGAGCGCATCGCCAACGGCCTCCTCGAGCAGCTCACGGAAGGTCGCGGCTTCACCCAGGTCTCCCTGCGCACCCAGCGCGAAAGCGCCTCCGGCAAGACCACCGAGACGCTCGACATCCAGATCAGCGACGACCTCGGCACGCGGGACTACGACATGTACAGCGGCGGCGAGAAGTTCCGCGTCGATTTCGCCCTGCGCATCGCCCTCTCCCGCCTCCTCGCGATGCGCTCCGGCGCCTCCCTCCCCACCCTCATCATCGATGAGGGCTTCGGCACCCAGGACGAGGAGGGCCGCGACCGCCTCGTGGCCGCCATCAACGCCATCAGCTCGGAGTTCCGCCTCATCCTCCTCGTCACCCACATCGAGGAGCTGCGCGAGAGCTTCGCCCAGCGCATCCAGGTCACGAAGGACCCGGAGCGCGGCTCGCTCGCCGTGGTGGCGTAGGCGGGAGTCAGGCGGGCTGTCCCGCCGTTACTCGCCGACCCGTGGTGAAAGCCGCCGGGCGAGCGTGTCGCCGGCCGAGGTCGTGGCCAGCCGGGGACGGCTCGCGTACACCTGCGCCTCGATGCCCTCCTGGATGCTTCCCTGCCGCGTGAAGACCGTGTCGCCCGGGTTCGGCTGGTAGATTTCCACGTAGCCGGCTGCCAGCAGCTCATCGACGGCGTCCCTTCCCTCGATGGTCTCCGGGAAGTCTCGCTCCCCGGTCCTGGCCGTCTCGATCAGGATGCTGATAGCCTCGGCCGATAGGCCCCCTGGCCTGCCCCCGAAGGAGGCAAGCCGCCGAATCGCGCCCCTCAGACCGCTCCACCTGGCCATGACTCCCAGCCCCCCCCGCATTGCCCGACGCGCAAGCGCTCCGTACCCTTGGACCTTCGTGGCAGGGTAGCTCAGTCGGTTTAGAGCGCACGACTCATAATCGTGAGGTCGAGAGTTCGAGTCTCTCCCCTGCTACCACGCTGATAACCAGGGCGCCCACAGGAGGAGCCTCATGATTCTCGGTCTGGGAACTGTCCCGTTGACATCCGTGGCCCACGCCCGGCGCGAGGCCAAGCGCAAGCTGCCCCGCTCCATCTACTGGTACAGCGAGGCCGGCACCGAGCTCCGCCGCACCGTCCGCGCCAACCGCGACGGCTTCAAGGAGATCGGCCTGCAGGCCCGCGTGCTCGATTCACACGAGCCCCGCAAGCTCTCCACCACCGTCCTCGGGCGCGAGATCTCGATGCCCCTGATCACGACGCCCGCGGGCTTCATCCGCATCGCCCACCCCGATGGTGAGCTGGGCGTGGCGCGTGCCGCCGAGGCGGCAGGCACGGCCGTCGGCCTCGGCATCCTCGCCAGCTACCCCATCGAGACCATCACCGCCAACGCCAGCGATGTCTGGTTCCAGCTCTACATGCTCGGCGGCCGCGAAGGCTCCGCCGTCGCCATCGAGCGGGCCAAGGCCGCCGGCTGCCGCGTCCTCATCATCACCGTCGATTTCGCCGCCCTCTCCGGCGGGCAGGACTACCAGCGCGGCCACCCCGGCGTCCCCGACCGCGTGGACCTGCCGACCGCCCTCAAGTACGCCCCCGAGATGATCAGCAGGCCCCTCTGGGCGCTCAACTTCCTCAAGGGTGGCGTCGATCTCGTCTTCCCCAACGCCCCCGGCAACGCCAACCTCACCGCCAGCCAGATCGGCGCCGGCATCATGGCCCACCCCCCCACCTGGGACGACATCGTCTGGGCCCGCAAGCAGTGGGACGGCCCCTTCGTCGTGAAGGGCATCACCTCCGTCGATGACGCCCGCCGCGCCGTCGATGAAGGCGTGGACGCCATCTCCGTCTCCAACCACGGCGGCAACTCCCTCGATGGCTCCCCCGCCACCATCCGCGTCCTCCCCGAGATCGTCGATGCCGTCGGCGACAACCTCGAGGTGCTCCTCGATGGCGGCGTGCGCCGCGGCAGCGATGTCGTGAAGGCGGTCGCCCTGGGGGCCAAGGCGGTCATGGTCGGCCGCCCCTACATCTGGGCGCTGGCCGCCGGCGGCGAGCAGGGCGTCCGCCAGATCCTCGAGGTCTACCGCCAGGGCATCGCGGGAACGCTCACCCTCCTCGGCTGCCCCTCCGTCGAGGACCTGAACCCCTCGCACCTGCGCCTGCCCGCCGGCTTCAACCCGTAGGGGAACCGGCCGCCTAGCCCAGCCGCACGTTGTCGCCCGGCTGCACGTCGATCGGCGCCTTGCGGCTGCGCGCGAGCTGAAGTACCAGCAGCAGGGGCAGGAAGCGCCCGATCAGGATCGTGATCATCACCACGATCGTCGCCGTCGTCCCCAGCGCCGGCGTGATCCCCGCCGACCACCCCACCGTCCCCACCGCCGACGACGTCTCGTAGAGCACGTCGATGAACGGATGGCTCGTCGTGCGCACCAGCACCATCGCCACGACGAAGTGCACGGCGGCGAAGGCGAACGCGATTCCCACCGCCTGCCGGATGACCGCCTGCGGCAGCCGCTTCCCGAAGGCGATCACGTTGTCGCGGCCGCGCAGGGCGGCGATCGTGCCCGCCACGAGCACCGCCAGCGTGCCCAGCTTCAGGCCGCCCGCCGGCGATCCCGCCGCCCCTCCCACCAGCATCAGGACCGATTCGAACAGCTTCGTGTGTTCGTGCAGCAGCCCCGATTCCACCGCGCTGAACCCCGAGACCCACATCGACGCCTGGAACAGCGCCAGCACCGGCCGGTCGCTGGCCCCCACCGTGGCGAGGGTGTCCGTGTTCGCCCACTCCGCGATGCCGATGAAGGCCGCGCTTCCCCCCACCACAACGACGGCTGCCGCGAGCACCATCTTCGCGTCGAGCGACATGCGCCGCGGGTCCAGCTTCAGCACCCCGAGGATGACCGGCACCGCCCCCAGCGATCCCCCCAGGCAGAGGATGATCATCGGGATCAGCACCGCCGGGTCATCGGCGAAGGGGCGCATGTCCTCCCCGGTCACGTTGAAGCCCGCCACGTTGAAGGCGGAGATCGCGTGGAAGATGGCCCACCACACGCTCCGCGCCACCGGCACCCCCGCGCTGATGAAGCCGCCGAAGAGCGCGAGCGCCCCCAGCACCTCGAACGTGACGGTGTAGATGACGATCGTGCGCACGAACGAGACGGACTCGCGCATGCTGGGCGCGCCGTAGTAGAGCCGCATCAGGTTGCGGTCGCGCAGGCCCAGGTTGCGCCCCAGCACCCAGAGGATGATCCCCATCCCCGCCATGTATCCGAGCCCGCCGATCTGGATGAGCGCGAGGATCACCGCCTCGCCGAAGTGGCTCCAGTGCGCCTGCGTCTCGACCACCACCAGCCCGGTCACGCAGATCGCCGAGATTGCCGTGAAGAGCGACTCCAGCACCGTCGGCTGCTCGCCGCTGTAGGAGATGGGCAGGTGCAGAAGGGGCGTCGCGATCAGCAGGATCAGTGCGAAACCGACAAGGAGGCGGATGCTGCCCGAGCCGAAGGGTCGGGAGCGGGTCGGCGCTTCAAGGCTGATGGTGCGCGAGCCCATCAAGCGCCGTCGCACCGTGCGCCGCGCGGTCATGCGCATGTGCCCTCAGCGTGCGCGCGCCCGAGCGTGGGCGCAACCCGTCAGACCGCCGCCGCCGCCCCCATGACCCCCGCTACCAGCCCCGCCAGCGACCCGCCCTCCGCCTCCCCGCCCTCGCCCGGGCGTCCCTCGGCCAACGCGAGGAGCGCCGTTACCGGCGCGTCGAGCGCTGCCACGGGTTCCCAGACCTCAATGCGGCAGCGTCCGGAGGAGCCGGGCAGACGGTGGTCGAGCAGGAGGAAGCAGGCGTCCCCCTCGCGGCAGCCCCAGACCGTCTCGCCCTCGTGCAGGCCGGCGCGCCAGCGGGAAACCTCCGGGAAGCGCGCGTGCACGGCGCTCCGGTAGCGGAACGTTCCCCCCGCGACCTCGACCGTAAGCGTATCCATCGCCCTGAGGGTGGCCCTCGCCTGTGAACGTCCGGTGAACCGCCGGCGAAGCCGTGTTCCGGGCCCTACAGCGGCGCCAGCTGCGCGTTGTGCTCGCCGCCCCAGCGCGGTTCATGCGTGCCGTCGG
The DNA here is from genome assembly GCA_964389725.1 of uncultured Anaerolineaceae bacterium. Taxonomy (GTDB): domain Bacteria; phylum Chloroflexota; class Dehalococcoidia; order Tepidiformales; family Tepidiformaceae; genus UBA2991. The sequence goes on along the minus strand of CAYMDV010000003.1, from coordinate 45,675 downwards.
GCAGCATCGTGAAGGCGTTCACGTCGTCCGCCATCTGCCCCAGCAGCAGGTCCACGATGCGCCCCGCGATATCGGGGTCGAGCACCGGGAAGATCAGCTCGATGCGCTCCTCGAAGTTGCGGGGCATCCAGTCCGCGCTCCCCGCCCACACCTCCCAGCTCCCCCCGGAGCGGAAGGCGGCCACGCGCGCGTGCTCCAGGAAGCGCCCCACGATGCTCCGCATCTCGAAGCGGTCGTCGTGCTGCGTGAGCGTGCTGCGTGCGATCACATCCACCTTCGCCCCCGCGTCCGCGGCCTCCCCCAGCGCCTCGAAGACGGCCGGGTCGGTCAGGTGGTTCATCTTCAGGATGACGTGCCCCTCCGGGTGCGCCTCCGCGCGAATGTGCTCCAGCATCGTGTCGCGCGCGTCCACCCCGTAGCGCATCCGCTCCAGCCGTGGCGGAACCCCGTTCTCCAGCGCCGCGAAGAACTCCCAGGCGTCGCTGGCCAGCTCGGGGTTCGAGCTGAAGAACGAGAAGTCGGTGTAGAGCCGCCCGTTCATGGGGTTGTAGTTGCCCGTGCTCAGGTGCGTGTAGCCCCGCCCCGCGCGCCGGACGTAGAGCGCCTTGGCGTGCACCTTGAATCCCAGCGGCAGGGGCAGGATGCGGATGCCCGCCGCCCGGAAGAGCAGGCTCCAGTGCAGGTTCTGCAGCTCGTCGAAGCGCGCCCGTCCCTCAAGCAGCACGGCCACGTCCTTGCCCGCCTCCGCCGCCCGCATGAGCGCCTCCGCGATCGGGTTGCGCGCCCCCAGCCGGTAGAGGCTGATGCGGATCTGGTCCACCTCCGGGTCGAGCGCGGCCTGCTCCACGAAACGCTCGACCGCCCCGTAGTCGTCCAGGGGGTGGTAGAACGCCACGTCCTGTTCGTCGAGCATCCCGAAGGGGTCCGCCTCGAAGTCCGGGGCCCCGCGCGGCTCGATAGGCGCGTAGCGCAGGGGCGTCGCGTTCGCGTACGGCGGATCCTCCCCGATGAGGATGTTCAGGTAGCGGTGGTCGAGCGGCGGCGAGAGGCGGAAGGCCGCCTCCTCGCGCAGGCCGAGCGCGTCCCGCACCTCCGCCACCCAGGGGAAGGCGCGCTCCACCTCCAGGCGCGTGGCCGGCCCCTCCGGCCGGTCCTCGATCGCCTGCGCGAGGTCGTCCCAGTCCACGCGCTGCACGTCCAGGTCGGCCAGGCGCGTGATGCGCATCTCGTACATCGGCAGGTCTTCCGGCAGGAACAGGTCGCTGCGCAGGCGCACGAGTGGCCCCAGCCGCACGAACGCCCCCGGCCGCCCCGGCACCGAGAGGAGACGCGGGAGCGAGTCGGGCAGGCGCACGAGGTAATCGAGCGATTCCCGTCCGGCCGCCAGGTAGAGCGCGCTGCTCGAGAGCCCCGAGATCGCATCCGGGTCGAGCAAGTCCGCCCGCGGCGACGCCTGCTCCGCCAGGTAGGCGCCGAAGTAGCTCCGCTCCAGGGGCGTCAACTCGCTCGGCTCCAGCAGCAGGAACCCGATCTCCGTCAGGTCGCGCCGCAACTGCTCGTGGATCTCCGTGGCCAGCAGGGCGCTCTCGTAAGCTTCGGCGAGGACGGTGCGATACTCGTCCTGCTCCTGCTGTCCGCCGCTGCGCGCCCGCTCGAACACGCCGTAGATGCGCGCCGCGAAGAACTCGTCCAGGTTCGAGGCGAAGATCGCGAGGAAGCGCAGCTTCTCCAGCAGGGGCACGTCGTCGCGCGTTGCCTGCAGCAGCACGCGATGGTTGAAACGCAACCACGATCGCTCTCGCGAGAGGATGGTCGATACCACGTCGTCTCCCCTGTCAGGGAACGGGTCGGGCGTTAACGCCCCGTGTGCGGAGCGGCGACTCCCCGCCGGGTAGTACGATACATCGCCCATGACGGAACAGGCCGCCTTTATGGAAACCGAGTGGCAGTTCGTCGCCGACGACCTCGCCGCCGTCCGCGGGTGGCTCGAGAACGACATCCCCGCACCGTTTCGTGTCTCCGCCGAACCGGAGCGCGCCCAGGACGACGAGTACTGGGACACCGGTGGCTGGCTGGTCTGGCGCGCGGGCTTCGCCTGCCGCGTCCGCCGGCAGGGCGAATCCGCCGAGCTCACCCTCAAGGAGCTCTCCGGCGGCGAGGCCAACCTGCGCCGCCGCCGCGAGCTGAACGAACCCCTCGACGGCCTTGGCGGCATCGAGGGCGCCAGCGCCCGCCCTGCCGGCGAGGCCAGCCGCCTCCTTCGCCGCCTCGCCGGCCCCCATGCCCTGCGCCCCGTCGCCTCCCTCACCACCCACCGCACCACCCTCTCGCTCGCCGACGCCGGCGGACCCCTCGGCGCCATCGCCCTGGACCGCACGACGGTCGGCGAGGGCTGGCGCGCCCACGACCTCCTGCGCGTCGAGGTCGAGGTCGACGAACGCCACCTCGATCGCACCGCCCCGTTCGTGGAGGCCCTGCGCGAAGGCGCCGGTCTCCGTCCGGCGCTCTCCGGCAAGCTGGCGGCGGCCCTCGCGGCGGCGGGCGCCTCCCCCGGGTGGGAGCCCCGCCCCCTCGGCTCCATGACCTTCGACCGTGAGAGCACCCTGGGCGAAATCGCTTATGCGATCCTGCGGCGGGAGTACCTCCACTTTGTGCAGCACGAGCCGGTCGCCCGCCTCGGCGAGGACGTCGAGGGCGTCCACCAGATGCGCGTCTCCGCCCGGCGCCTGCGGGCCGCCATCGAGACCTTCCGTGAGGCGCTGCCCGCCGCGCTCGTTGAGCAAGGCGGGGAGCTGCGATGGCTCACGCACGCCCTTGGCGATATGCGTGATCTCGATGTCCAGCGCGAGCGGCTCGCGCGCCTGGCGTCGCCGGTCGATCCGAAGGTCGTCGCCGCCCTCGATGCGATCCTTCGCGAGCAGTACGAACAGGCCCGCGAGACCATGCTCGCCGCCCTCGACTCCAAGCGTTATGTCGCGATGGTCGATAGCCTGGCCGATCTCCTGCGGAGGGGTGCCGCCGGTGGCGCAGGGGATGTCCCCGCCCTCGAGGGGGCGCCCGGCCTGATCCGGGGCTGGCGCCGCCGCGTGAGGCGGGCGGGGGACGCCATCGAGGCGAACACGCCCCACGAGGCCTACCACCAGCTCCGCCTGAAGACGAAGGCGCTGCGCTACGCGATCGAGTTCTTCGCCCCCCTCTACGGCGAGCCGGCGGAGGCCTACGGCCGCCAGATGGCCAGGCTGCAGAGGCTCCTCGGCGACCACCAGGACGCGATCGTGGCGGCAGATCTCTACCAGCGGCTGGCCTCGGACGAGGGCGAACGGCTGGGCCGCTCCGGGGTTCGCGCGGCCAGGGAGCTCGCCGCCAACGCCACCGCCGAGGCCGAGGGCTACCGCTGGAAGTTCCCCAAGCGCTACGCCCGCCTCCGGGGCCGCGCCTGGAAGGGCCTCCGCGCCGCCATGCTCAATTCGTGAACGCCTGTTAACAATTCCCCGACCATGACTCCGTATGCTAGTAGCCGATGGGAGCCTTCCCAGCTAGTCCTGTCGCTACTGCCGCCCTCGATCGCGGCGCATTCGCCCCTCCCCAGTCCCGCCAACCAGTCGCCATCGTCGACCTCGGGTCGAACTCCGCCCGTGTCGTCGTCATGGACAGGCCCGTGCCCGGCGTCCTCGAGACCATCGCCGAGGAACGGCTCGACCTGCGCCTCGCCACCGAGCTCGACGAACGCTCGCGGCTGACCGAGCGCGGCATCGCCACCACCATCGAGGCCGTCGCCGAGTTCGCGGCCTTCGCCCGCGAGGCCGGCGCCGGCGCCATCAACGTCGTCGCGACCGCCGCCATCCGCTCCGCCGAGAACCGCGACGAACTCCTGGCCCGCGTGCATGCCGAGCTGGGAATCGCCATCGAGGTGCTCGACGGCGCCGAGGAAGCGCAGTTCGCCGCTATGGGCGCCCTCCACGGGCTCCCCATCCGTTCCGGCGTCATCGTCGATATCGGCGGGGGCAGCACGGAAGTGGCGCGCGTCCTCGCCGGCACGATCGTCGGCGCCTGGAGCTTCCCCCTTGGCGCCCTCAGCGCCAGCGCCGCCTGGCTCACCGACGACCCGCCCACGCGCAAGCAGCTCAAGGCCATGCGCCGCATGGTCGCCGCCACGATCGCCGAGAGCGCGCCCGGCGGCCTCGGCCCGGACGAGCAGCTCATCGCGACGGGTGGCAGCGCCCGCACGCTCGCCCGCCTCGCCCAGCGCCAGACCGACTACCCCCTGCCCCTCCTCCACGGGTACTCCCTGGAACGGAGCGCCCTGCGCCGGGTGGGCTCGTTCCTGGCCGGCCACAGCGCCGCCGAGCGCTGCGAGATCGACGGCGTCCGCGCCGGCCGCGCCGACTCCATCGTGGGCGGCGCCATCATCCTCGACGAGATGATGCGCCACCTCGGCGCCGATAGCCTCACCATCGCCGCCGGCGGCGTGCGCGAAGGGGTCGCCATGCGCGCCTTCGGCGAGTCCGTGCCCCAGCCCCGCATGATGCGCGCCGCCTCCGTCGAGGCCCTGCTGCGCTCCTGCGGCCTCTGGGACGCAGACGAGATGGAGGCGCGTGCAAGCCTCGCCGACCAGCTTTCCCCGAAGGCCATCAAGGACCCCTTCAGCGAGGTGCTCGAAGCGGCCCGGCTGGCCGCCATGCTTCGCGTCCTCGGGGAGGCCCGGGGCGGGAAGGACGCCGGCGCCCGCTCCATGGACGCGCTCCTCTCCGAGGACCTCGCCGGCTTCGACCACGCCATGCTCGCCCGCATCGCCGCCATCCTCCACTTCAGCGATGGCGACAAGGAGGGCGCGAAGCCCTACCTCGCCCTCCTCCCCTCGTCCGAGAAGCGCGTGCTCCGACGCTGCGCCGCCCTCCTCGCCTGACCCGCGCAGCCACCCCGCAGAGTCAACGAAGGCGCCCCGTGAGGGACGCCTCTTCGTACAGCGACCGTACATCGGGAGCGCGAGGGCTAGCAGGCTCCCAGGTGGCGCTCCAGGAAGGCGGCCATCGCCTCCAGCCCCTCGCCCGCCTCCGGCAGCGCTTCGATCTGCAGGAATGCGTGCATAATGCCCTCGAACACGAGCAACTCGCTCTCCACCCCCGCCGACCGCAGCGCTTCGTCGAAGTCCCGCGACTGCTGCAGGAGCGGGTCGTGGGTGCCCACCGTCATGAACGTCGGCGGGAAGCTCGCGAGGTGCCTGCTCAGCAGCGGCGAGACGCCCGGCGTGGTGAGCAGCGCATCGTCGATCCCCACGCCAACGTAGTCATCGACCTGCCAGACGAACGTGCGCCCGTTCACGAAGGGCGCATCCTCGGGCAGTTCCAGCATCGACGGGAAGTCGTACACGCCGTACGGCAACACGGCCGCGCGGAAGGGCGTCGACCCGTCCCGTTCGAGAAGCGCGTCCAGCGTCGCCGCGGCGAGGTTCGCGCCGGCGGAGTCGCCCATGATCGCGAGCCGTTCCGGGTCCATCCCGAGGTTGGGAACCTCCCCCACCAGCCAGTCCGCCGCCGCCACGCAGTCGTCGAGCCCCTCCGGGTACTTGTGCTCCGGCGCCAGCGCGTAGTCGACGCTCGCGACCGCGTAGCCGCGCTCGGCGAGGCGCTTCGTGAGCTTGTCGTGTGTCACCGGCGAGCCCGCCACCCACGCGCCCCCATGGACGAGCAGGATGCCCGGGTGCGGGCCCTCGCCCTCGGCCGCGTACAGGTCGACCGTGAGCGGCTCGCCCCGGCGCGTTCCGATGACGCGCCGGCGCTCGACGGGAGTGTCGGGCGCCCCCTGGTTCAGGAACGAGGCCGTCATCGCCCAGCGCTCGCGGATCTCGGCGCCTGCAACCCGTGGCATGTCCGGCGGCGGTGAGGACTCGTAGAAGGCGACGATGCTGGCGGTGATGTCGTCCAGTTCAGGCACCCGAGCCGCCATTGACCACGTCGAAGACGCCCGCCGCGGCCCTCGCCCGCTGGGCCGCCGCTACATCGTGGCTGAGGATCACGAGGTCGTGCTTGTTGCCATCGCGATCCTTCACGTGTTCCCGCAGCAGCGCCTCCGGCTGAAAGCCGAGCGAGCGGAAGACGGCGATCGCCTGGTGCTGGTCGACCGTCATCTGCCCGATCACCTTGTCCACGCCCATACCCAGGGCCGCCCGGAACGCCTCCTCCGTCAGGAGCCGCCCGGCGCCCCGCCCCCGCAGGCCGGGACCCACGAGCACGCGCAGTTCGGCCACATGCTGCGACCAGGGCAGGTCGTTGCGGTCGACGGTCGCATAGCCGGCGATCGTGTCCTGCCCATCGAGGAGCACCAGCGAGGTGGCGTCGCCCGAGGCAATCCGCTGCACCCACACGTCGACCTGGTCGGGCTGCGTGATGTCGCGCCGCAGGAAGAGCAGGTCGTGCTGGGGCAGGCTGTTCGCGAACGCGAGCATCGCGTCGCGGTCCCCGTCCGTCATCAGGCGCAGCGTCACCCGCCGACCCCCGACGGTGCCGGTGGCCGGATAGCGTGAGTCGCTCGTCGTGGATGTCAGGTCGAACGCACCGAAAGCCATTGGTCCAGCTTCGGCCACAGACGATACATGGCATTGCCGCCCGCGACGAGGCTCGCGTGGCCGCCCCGCAACACCACTTCCTCGGTGTCTTCGGAGCCAACCTTTTCCAGCAGCGGCTTCGCCGCCTCGTACGGCACGATGTGGTCGTGCTCCGCCATCGCGTGCACCATCGGCACGCGGACGGAGCCGAGGTCGACGTGTCTGCCGCCGAGCTCCAGCGTTCCCTCCAGCAGGGCGTTCTTCCAGTACAGCTCCTTCACCATCTGGCGGAACGCCTCCCCGGGGAAGGGGATCTGATCCGCCGCCCAGCGGTCGACCATCATGAACGACTTCACGTACTTGTCGTCCCGGATGCGGTCCAGCACCTGGATCGGGCTCATCATGCGGCCGGTGGGGCGCAGCATGTCGAACGCCGACAGCAAGACCTCGCCGGGCACGTTCCCGAGCGTGTCCACGATCCGGTCGACATCGAAGTAACGCTCGTCCGTCCACTGGCTGAAGAGCCCCATGCCCTTGAAGTTCAGCGGCGTCGTCAGGCAGGCCATGTTCGCGACGGGCGCGTCCTCATGCGTACCCAGGTACATCGTCGCGAGCGCCCCGCCCACGCAGTAGCCGAGCAGGTTCACCTCGGTCTCGCCCGTGTCCTCCTGGATGCGCTCGATGCAGGCGGGGATGCGCCGGAGCACGTAGTCCTCCAGGCGCAGGTTCTTGTCCTCGTTGCGAGGCACGCCCCAGTCGATCAGGTAGACGTCGTACCCCTGCTTCACCAGGTACTCCATCATGCTCTGGCCCGGCGTCAGGTCGAGGATGTACGGCTTGCTCACCAGCGAGGTCACCACCAGCAGGGGGATGCGGTAGATCTCGTCCGTCTGCGCCCGGTAGTGGTACAGCTTCATGGACCCGTCGGTCAGGACGGTGTCCTTCGGGGTCGACCCGACCTGCGGGTCCTCCAGCGAGATGTACTCGAGCCCCACCAGGCCGCGACGCATGATCGTATCGACGGCTGTCTGGACCTGGCTTGCGACATCGGGGGTAGCGGGGGCGGTACTCACGGCATAATCCACGGTGTAGGCGAGGGACGTAACATGCAAACGATTATCAGGGTGGCCCGGATACGCGGGTTACCGCGGCGTTAACTCGCGCTCTTCGTCTCCGGGGGCTTCCTCGTCCGCCTCGGCTTCGCCTGGTTCGTGTTCGCCGAGGCCGCCAGGTCGCTCCGCATCGCCGTCGTCAGCTGCGCCTCGATCGTCGCCAGCCGGTCCTCGATGGCGAGCAGGCGGTCGCCCAGCGCCAGCACGTCGGTGCGCGTGGGCACGTTCATGGCCGTGAAGAACGAGCCCATCGCCTCGTTCATCGTCTTCTGGAAGTGCAGGAACACATCGAGGTTGCGCCCCAGGCCCTGGCTGAACTCCTCGGTGCTCATCATCTGGTTGAAGAACTCGTTCCACTGCCGCTCCGATTGGCTGGCCCACTGGCGCCAGGCCTCGGTGTAATCGGGAGTGGAGGTTTCGTTCGTGCTCATCGCGCGTCCTCTTCGCTGGTGGCGCTCGCCTCGGGCGTGGCCGTCTCGAATCCCGCCAGGGCGCCTGCGAGCACCTCCTGGTAGCGGTTCAGGGCGTCGATCCAGGTCCGCAGGAACAGCTCCCCCGCCGCCGTCAGCGAGTACATCCGCCGCGCCGGCCCCTGGTCCGAGGTGTCCCAGAACGAGGAGACGAAGCCGCTCGATTCCAGTTGCCGCAGGGCCCGGTAGACCGTGCCGCTATCGGACTGGGGCAGCCCCGATTCGCTCAGCTGCTGGCTGAGCTGGTAGCCGTAGGCGTTGCAGTTCTTCAGGAACGCGAGCAGGCTCGTCGCCAGCATCTCGCCGTGGAGACGCGGCTCCGAGGTCGTGCGCTTGCGGCCCGCTCCGTTCGCCATGTGGGCATTCTGTCGGTAGATGCGGCTAGAAGCAACCTGCAATTTGCATGTAGCTGCCGTTCGCCCTACCGTTCCCCCATCACACACCCGACTGGAGCAATACCAATGGCCAGCACCCCCCAGACCGATCAGTACTTCGAGGCCCTTCTCAAGAGCTACGACGCCCTCACCCAGGCCATCGAGCAGGCCAACGAGCGCGGCCTCGGCCTCTCCCGCCAGCTCCTCAGCGAAGTGACCACGGCCCAGCGCCAGGCCCTCGACCTCGCCCGCCAGGTCGCCTCCGACCCGTCCGATATCGCCGCCGCCTACTCCGCCGTCATGGAGTCCGCCGTGGCCGCCCAGAGCCAGGCCCTCGATTTCACCCAGACCGCCTACAAGGAAGCCCTCGCCGCCAGCAGCGAGGCCCGCGAGGCGCTCGATAGCCTCCTCGCCGCCAGCCGCACGGCCGCCGATGCCGCCCTCGCCCTCTCCCGCGAGTGGCAGGCCTCCAACCCGTGGGCCGACCTCTTCCAGAAGAGCATCGAGAGCTTCAACGCCGCCACCGGCGCCGCTCCCAGCAAGCCCGCCACGAAGACCGCGACGAAGGTCTAGCCGAAGCCGCTAGTCGTTCGCTTCTGCCAGCAGCGAGGCCACCGTCCGGTAGGCCTCGCTGTTGTAGATCATGCCGAAGTGGCTCGTGGCGATCGCCACGTTGTACTCGGGCTCCGCTTCCATGCAGCTCTCCGGGCTCACCAGCCCGTCGCCACTCGCGAAGAGCGCCCGCCGGCGGAAGGTCGGCTTCTGCGGACGCATGATGTTGGCCGTGAAGGTGCAGCTGCAGTGGCCGCTGTAGCAGGTCGGGGCGATGTTCCAGGTCAGGTGCGATCCCGCCTGCCGGCGCACCGCCGCCATCGTCTCGATGAGCGCCGGATGCACGTACGCGACCTCGTTGAAGGGCGCCGCCATCGAGATCAGCAGGTCCACGTCCTCCGGATGCTCGAAGGCCACGCTGCGCGCGATCAGCGCTCCCAGGCTGTGCCCGACCAGGTGGACGCGGCGGCCCGTCTCCGCATGTGCCCGCCGCACCGTGTTGAGCACCAGGTCGGCTGATGCGTCGGGGCAGTCGATGTTCACCCCGAGGCCGGAGTAGTACGGCTCGTAGCCAATCCGCCCCAGCCACCAGAACAGCTCCATCAGCGACAGGTCCGTGCCCATGAAGCCGGGCACGACCACGACCGGCTCGCCGTGGCCGTGGGGAACGCCGATGCCGTAATAGACCGGCGAGAGATGCAGGCGCACCCAGTCGCGGTACCACCGCATCTCGTTCCCGATGGGCGTGATCACAGGCTGGACGGAGTGGTCGTCCAGGTTGGGGGTCGTGAACGGCGCCGTGGCGCCAGCGGGCGGCATGCTGGAAACGGTGCTCCTCACCGTGAAGTACAGCTAGATGCAGCCTACACCAAGTAGCGACATACCGCCCGCTCCAGGGTCGTCAATCCTGGTTAAGGTCCTCCGGATCGAGGATGCGGAAGCCCACGCCCAGCGTGACCTGCGTCCACGCCGCCTTGCCGTCGCCAATCGATCCCCGGATCTGGCGCACCTCGAACCAGTCGAGGTTGCGCAGCGTCCGGTCGGCACGGGCGAGCGCGTTGGCGATGGCGGCGTCCACGCCGTCAGGCGAGGAGCCTACGAGTTCGACGATCTTGTAGGTGTGTGGTTCGTCCATGGAGTGCCCCTTCCCGCGTGTTTCCGCGTGGTTCCCGTGATCAGGCCCTAGCCCTCTCCGCCGATGTCCCGTTCAAACGCGTCGTAGGTAAGCTCGATTCCCGCCGCGATGTGAGCGCGGAAGTCGCTCTCCAGCCGTCCCGCAACTCCCCGCAGGCGGTTGACCTCTACCTTGCCGCCCTCGATCTGCTGTGCCACCGCATCTCGGAGTTCCTCGGTGCGGTCGATGAGCGGTTGGTGCTCCGACCGCGAGCGCTCGATGCGCGCGCTCAGCCGGGGCTCCATCTCCTGCATCTCGTCGAGGCTGCCGCCGGGTCGCTCGGAGGCGTCCCGGTGCCGGCGAAGGATGTCGGCGAGCTCGTCGAGTGCCTCGTGAAGGCCGCCGGCCCAGCCCATTGCGTCCTCAGCGGAGGCCACAATCGCAGCATCCATCCGCTCTCGCGCATGGTGCAGGGCCTCGTGGCCTCGGAGGCGCTCGCCGTCCCCCGAGTCGGTTGGAGGGTCCACTTTCTCTTTCAGCATATCGAACCTCGTATCGACAGCGGGCTTCGCTTGGGCCCCTGCCAGGCTTCCATTTCATCGACATCGTACCCGGCACGTCAAGGCAATCCCCTGGCCGATACCAGGCTGTAATTGTCACAACCAGTTGCCGAATATGTGAAAATAATCACCGTTCCAGTTCGTGAAAAGTGACACACTGTGAGATCCGCGAGGACTTCGAGCTTCCCCGGTGTACGCTGGACTTGATGCCGATCGACTCCCCGCTCACGCCCGTTTTCCGAGGGCGAACACCGCTTCCCCTTCGCCGCCTCATCCTCCTGGCGACGGTCCCTGGCCTGGTGCTCCTGGCCACCGCGGCCTGTGGCGACGACCCCGACGCGCCACCGACCCCTACCCCAACCGCCACCGCCACGAGCCCCGCGGCGACCGAGACACCCGACCCCACCGCGACCCCCTCCCCGGATGAGCGAGGCGAGCCGGGCGAGGTCGATGAGGACGACGACGACGGCGAAGTGGCCGGGCGCATCCTCGATGAGCTGCAGGACCGCTCGTTCCGCCAGTTCGAACCCCACCGCGACGGTGATCCCCGCAAGGCCGTCATCCTCGACTTCTTCGGGCCCGGCATCGCCGTCTGGGGCCAGTACGCCGAGGGCGGCCACGCCGTCGACGAGTGGGAGATTACCGCCGGCGAATACCGCATCGAGTGGAACGCGAACAGCTCCGAGGCCACCATCCACTTCGAGAACGCCCGCTACACCCAGACCTTCCCCGAGCCCTGCACGGACTGCGTCGACGTGTCGGGATTCTCCATCTCCATCCGAAACGTCTTCGATCCCGCCCACATCGCCTTCCGCCTCAACGACCCCGACGGCGCCCTCCCCCGACCCTTCCCCGTCTTCGGCGATTGGACGCGCTTCAACGAGGACGAGATCTTCGACTAGCCCGCTGCCGCCGGCTGGGCGCTCGCGAAGCTGCGTCCCGCCCGTCGCCGCACCCGGATCGGGAACTCCTGCAGGCCGCGTAGCACCACGTTCGGCTTGTACGACGGTGCGCGCGCCCCGAACTCGATCTCGTCGAACCGCTCCAGCAGCACCTCGAAGGCGATCCGCCCCTCGAGGCGCGCCAGCGGCGCCCCCAGGCAGTGGTGAATCCCCCGCCCGAACGAGATGTTGTTCTCGCCCTCCCGCGTTATGTCCAGAACTTCGGGGCTCGTGAACTGCTCGGGGTCACGGTTCGCCCCGCCGAGTAGCAGCGCAATGCGCGACCCCGCCTCCACGACCTTGTCGCCGATCTCACTGCCCTCGGCCACGTAGCGGCCGTCGAGCTGCACGGGTGCGTCGTAGCGCAGGAGCTCCTCGATGGCCGTGGGCATCAGCTCCGGACGCTCGCGCAGCAGATCGAGCTGCGCCGGGTTCTGCAGGAGCGCCCGCAGGCCGTTCCCGATCAGGTTCGTCGTCGTCTCGTTTCCCGCCACCAGCAGCAGGCGCAGCGTGACCTGCGTCTCGTCCGTCGTCAGCTTCTGCCCGTCCTCCTCGGCCATCGCCAGCCGCGAGACGAGGTCCTCGGTGGGATCGCCGCGGCGATCCTCGATGATGGGCGCGAAGTACTGCTCGAACTCATCCGCCGTCTGGAGCACGAGCTCGCCCTCCTCCCGCGTGAGGTTCGGCTCGAGCACGCGGGCGAAGCGGTCCGACCACGTCTTGAAGCGCTCCCGATCCTCCGTGGGCACCCCGATCATCTCCGCGATCACCACCATCGGCAGGAGCGTCGCCAGGTTCGCCATCAGGTCGAACTCGTCGTCGTCGCCAACCTCATCGAGGAGCGAGTGCGCCATGTCCCGCACGTGCTCCTCCATGGCCGCCACGGCGCGGGGCGTGAACGCGCGGTTCACCAGCCCGCGCAGCCGCGTGTGGTCGGGCGGGTCGAGCGAGAGGATGGAAGGCGTGAGCTGCCGCCGGACGCCCTCGTTCACGAGGTTACGGCTGCCGTACTGCGCCTCCCCGTTCCGGAAGCGCTCGTGGTCGCGCAGGATCGCGTCGATATCCTCGTAGCGGGAGACCACCAGCATCCCCGTGACCCGGCTCACGTGGTACGGGTCGCGCTCTCGCAGCTTCCGGTAGAGGGGGTACGGCTCGGCGATGAACGCCGGGTCGAGCGGGTACCAGGCCACCCCCGAGCGAACGCGCTCTTCCAGCAGCCGCGCGCGGATGTAGAGGGGCGCGATGGCGTTCTGGAGGGTCTCGCGAAGGGTCATGGGCCGCTGCCTTCCCACCATCAGTGGTGACGGGGTCCCCAGCCTAGCGCATCACCAGCAAGGTCGGGCAAAGCGACCGGGCGAGGGTGCTTCTACCGCGCCCCCGTGGCTGGTGAGCTGGACGCCCCTTGCTCCTCAAGGGCAGTCCCCGCCTGCCGAAGGAGCTCCAGGCCCTCCACCACCGCCTCCAGCTGCCCCCGATCGAGCATGCCGGCAACGAGCAGCACCCGCTCCCTCGCCACGGAAAGGAAGCCCTCCATGGCAGATCGGCCCATCTCCGTCAGCTCGCAGATGACAACCCTGCGGTCGGTCGGGTCCGAGACACGCTGGACGAGGTCCTTCTCGACGAGGCGGTCGATGAGCGTGGTGGCCGCTGACAGCCCCGTTTCAAGGTGACCGGCGATGACGCCCATCCGCGACGGCCCCTGCCGTTCCAGGAGTGCCAGCGCCTTGGCCTGGGCGACTGTCAGGTCCTGCCGGTACCACAGGTCCAGGAGGCCGCTGTTGGCCCAGCCTTCCAGGTACCGCACGGCCTCGACGAGCCGCTCAGCCAGTTGCTCGCTTGAATGAGTGCCCACTATCTAACCGTCCAACGCTCTACGACGTGGCAATCTACACGACCGCGACTACGACTAGCATCAGGACTTGCCCATAGTAAGCCTATTGCGAGGTCGGGAGGGAGGGCCGACCAACTCCCTACACCGTCCAACAGAGAGACCTTGCCGCTAGCCGACCTGATAGTTAGCCTTTACCTAACCTTTCTCCATAGGGCTATATTCGTTTAGGAGCGCAACGACAAGTGTCATATTCGGGGCAGGTCGTACTTTTCCATTGGGATGCTGCTCGTCGGCCGCGAGCCCTTCGCAACTTCGGCCCCCTGACGGGTCTCCTCCGCGACCTGCTGGTCACCGTGCCCCCATCCTCCCCCGCCCTCCGCGGCGCCTTCGAGCGAGGAGCATGATCACCTCCGCTCGAGGCCTTCGGATGACGGTTCTGCTCGCCGGGCTTGCGGTACTGTCGGGCATCCTGCTGCCGGGAGCGGTTCGCGCCCAGGGCGAACCCACCGTGTTCATCCCCCTCGGCGGCAGCGAGCTCCTGTCCGCCGATCTGACCGTCGGCAACAACCGCGGCCTTCTCGGCTACGGCACCTTCACCGAACGCCCGCTCGGCTCACTCTCCGGCACGACCTTCGAGTGGAAGGGCGCCCGCCACACCATCACCAACCTCATCTCGAACCAGGCCCCCGGCCCCCAGGGCTGGAGCCTCCTCCTCGACGTGTCGCCCGCCCTCACCGAGGACATCGAGTGCCTGACCCTTCGGCTCGGCGACTACTGGCTCAACCTTGCCGATGCACGCGCGGTCGGCGGCCGCTTCTTCTGGGACGACCTCGACCTTGACTGGCAGTTCCGCGACCGGATTTCCGTCAGCCTGCGCGAGTTCGCCCCGCGCTTCGAGACCCGCTCCATCGATGGCTGGGGGAACAACCGCCTGCAGCCGGAGCTCGGCATGGCCAACCGGGAGCTCCTGCGCATGGCCAACGTCCCCATCCCCTACGGCATGACCGACGAGCTCGACGAGAACCTGCCCAATGCCCGCCTCGTCAGCAACGCCCTCGCGACGCAGGCCGGGCTGACACCCAACGCCGTGGGCGCTACCGACATGCTGTGGCAGTGGGGCCAGTTCCTCGACCACGACATCAGCCTCTCGCCCCAGGCCGATCCCGGCGAGGACGCCCGCATCAGCATCGCCACTGGCGACTCCACCTTCGATCCCTTCCGCACGGGGCAGCGCTTCATCCCCTTCAACCGCTCCGCCTTCGACCCCGCCACGGGCACCGGGCTCGACAACCCCCGCGAGCAGGTCAGCGTCATCACCGCCTTCATCGACGCCTCCAACGTGTACGGGTCGGACTGGAGCCGCACGATGGAGCTCCGCACGAACGATGGCACGGGCAGGCTCCGCACCTCCCCCGGGGGACGGTTCCTCCCGATCAACGATCGCAACCTGCCGAACGATCCCGGCAACACCCGTGACGACGACGCCCGCAGGGCGCTGTTCGTGGCGGGGGACATCCGCGCCAACGAGCAGGTCGGCCTGACCGCCATGCACACCCTCTTCGTGAGGGAGCACAACCGCCTCGCCGGCGTTATCGCCGATGCGAACCCCGACCTCAACGGCCAGGAGATCTTCGAGCTCGCCCGCAAGATCGTCGGCGCCCAGATGCAGGTCATCACCTACGAGGAGTTCCTGCCCGTGCTCCTGGGCTGGGGCGCCCTCGAGCCCTACGAGGGCTACGACCCCACCGTCGACCCCACCATCGCCACCGAGTTCTCGACCGCCGCCTACCGCTTCGGCCACACCATGCTCCCCCCCAGCCTCCTCCTCGTCGACACCGAGGGGCTGGAGGCGCAGCTCTCCCTGTTCGAAGCCTTCTTCGACCCCTCCCTGCTCGTCCGGCAGGGCATCTCCGGCGTCCTGCGGGGCCTGGCTGCGCAGGACGCGCAGGCGGTCGACACGCTGTTCGTCGAGCAGATCCGCAACATGCTCTTCGGCGCCCCCGGCTCCGCCGGCCGGGACCTGTTCGCCCTGAACATCCAGCGCGGCCGCGACCACGGCCTGCCCGACTACAACACCGTCCGCATCGCGTGCGGGCTCGCCCCGGTCGCCGGCTTCTCCGAGATCTCCTCCGACCCGCAGGTGCAGGCGGCGCTCGAAGAGGCCTACGGCGAACTGCGCTACGTGGACCTCCTGGCGGGCGGCCTCGCCGAGGACCACCTGCCCGGCGCCATGCTGGGCGAGACCTTCCACGCCATCCTCGCGGACCAGTTCCAGCGCCTCCGCGATGGCGATCGCTACTGGTTCGAGAACGACCCCTACTTCCTCGCCAATCCCGAACTCCTCGCCGAGGTGCGCGCCACCACCCTCGCCGACGTCATCCGCCGCAACACCGTCATCGGCGACGAGCTCCCCGACCGCGTCTTCGGCGGCCTACCCCCGCCCGCGACCATCGTCATCGAGTGCGGCCCCGGCTGGCAGTCGTTCGAGTGGCCCGGCGAGGACGGAATCGGCGTCGCACACGCGCTCCGGGACGGCGGGGTGCTCGACAGCGTGCTCGCCATTTACCACTGGGACGAGGCGTCCAGGAGTTGGCTCGCCTTCCTCCCCGCATCCGTGGACGTCCCCGGCCTCACGTCGCTCACCACGTTCGACCAGGGACGCACCTACTGGATCGTCGGCGCCGAGCCCGCCTCCTGGAACGTCACCGAGGCGTTCCTGCGCGCGGTCTCCGCGGCGGGCCCAGCGAGCCCGTAGCCGCGCGGTCCCGCCTAGCCGTAGCGCTCCGAGGGCGGCGGCGGGTCGAGCTGCGGGTACCACGGACTGCGCAGCGGATCCCCCGGCTTCAGGTGCAGACCCAGCCCCGGCGTCATCGGCACCGTTGGCCGCGAGGCCGGCCGCGACGCGAACACCACGTCGTCGCCGAACATCCGCACCGCCAGCGCCCGACGCTGGCTGTCCAGGTTCGTCGGACCGCCCCCATGGATGATGTGCGGGTTCGACACGATCACGTCGCCCGGGTTCACCTCCCAGCCGACGATCGGGAAGCTCTCCCGGTCCGCCTCGATGTCCGGCAGGATCGGCAGCTCCTCGCCGTAGAACCCGCTCGAGGGGTCCTCCGGCTTCGACGGGTTGAAGCCGTCGTACATCGTCCCCAGGTGGCTCCCCGCGACGAACTCCAGGCACTCCTCGCGCTTCAGCTCATCCAGCGAGATCCACATCGAGGCGAACTGCGAGCCCCCGATCGGGTAGTACGGCGTGTCCTGGTGCCAGGGCGTGCGCTCCGCCCCGCCGCTGCTCTTCAGGAAGAACTCGTCCGAGTAGTACCAGACGTTCTCCGAGCGGATGAAGCGCCCCAGGATCTTCTTGATGGGCGAGTCGTACAGCAGCCGCCGTATCTCGAAGCAGTAGTCGAAGTTCCGCACCGTCTCGTGGAACTCCCCCTCCGTCCCCTCGAAGAACGTCGCCTTGTGCATCCCCGAGTCCGCCAGCACCTTCCCCAGCCCCATCCCCAGCAGCATCATCCACTCGGGCCCGAGCGCGTTGCGCAGCATGACCACGCCGTCCTTCTGCCAGCGCGCGATCACCTCATCCGTAATCCCCGCGACGGGATCCGCGGGATCAAGGTCGTAACTCGCTGCGACGGTATCGGTAGTCATCACGCTGCTCCTGGCGCCGGGCTGGCCACCCGATTATAGGGATTCAGCAAGCGCTCGCCGGGGGCTATGGAGAACGACGCGGCCGGTGCTGCCGAGGTTCAGGTGGGCGATCGTCCTGGGTGGCCACAGCGGAACCGCTTCCACCTGCATCTTGCTACAGTTCCGGCCAACAGCAACGGCGCGGTAGGATAGAAGCAGGCGCGTGAGGGAAGGAACAGCCGTGACGACAACCGTGAAGGCCACCTACGCCAACGGCGTGCTGACGCCATCGGAGCCCCTCGACCTTGAAGAGGGCGAGCAGGTAACCGTGTCGATCGAAGAGGCGCCGCCTTCCGGTGAAGCGCACGGCGAGTCGCTTCCCGAGATGTTTGACCGGCTCGGGAGGTCCGTCCCCGCCGACACGTGGGACAACCTCCCTGCCGACCTCGCCAAGAACAAGAAGCACTACCTCTACGGTCACCCCAGGGAAGAGGATGCATGACCGCTGTCTTCGCAGACGCGGGCTACTGGATCGCACTCTGGAGGCCCCATGCCCTGTGAGATAGAGGGAGTGTGAACGAAGAGGGAATGGACGACTCCAACTCGAACAAATTTGACGCTGACCGCCCCATTGAACACCGCGAGCAGGACCGCCTGGAGAGGCGGTCCTTCGCAGAGGCCATCGCGAACCAGATTCGGGCCGTACCCGTCGAGCATGGGTTTACGGTGGCCGTGGTTGGTGAGTGGGGTTCAGGCAAGACGTCGGTTGTGAACATGGTCGCCGAAGCACTTCAGGAGGGGGAATTCTCCACAACAATCCTGAGATTTAACCCTTGGCTCTTCAGTGGCCCAGCTGACCTAATGACTCGCTTCTTCGGAGAGCTGAGTGCGCAGCTGGGTAGGGCGGGAAACGAGCAACTGAAGAAGGTGGCACAGACTCTCGCAACCATCGGCCAATCCTTGGCGCCGCTGAGCCCCCTTCCAGGGACAGTGACTGTCGCGGAGTTGGCCGCGAAGCTGGCCGACGAGTGGGCGAAGCGTCCTAGTCTGCTGCGGCAGCGGGAGCGCCTGGGCGAGGCGTTGGGAGCCTCCCAATCACGCATCGTAGTGCTGATCGACGACATCGATCGCCTCGAGCGCAACGAGACTCGGGAAATCATGCGCCTCGTGAGGCTGACGTCCGACTTGCCCAACTTGGTCTTTGTCCTGGCGTTCGACAGCCAGCGCGTGGCAGCGAGTCTCGATGAAGACCCGGACGAAGGGCGGCGGTACTTGGATAAGATCGTCCAAGTCAGTTACACCGTCCCCGTGATCCGCGACGACGTGCTGGAGTCCTTCCTGCTCACGCAACTCCAGGAGATGATCGAACGACATGACGTCGCCGAGTTGGACCGAGACGTGTGGTTCCGCGTTCGCTATGAGGTAATCAAGCCTCTGGTTAGCAATCTGCGCGACGCGAAACGCTTCCTATTTTCCCTGCCTGTCACCCTTAATTCGGTGGGGCAGGAAGTAGCGCTTGCAGATCTGCTTGGTTTGGAGGCACTGCGAGTCCTCAGGCCGAATCTGTTTGAGGAGTTGCGGGCTCACGCCCACTGCCTGACGCAGGTCGAATCTCTATCCCAGTGGTCGATGCAGGGGGCCAACCGGGAAGAACGCATCGAGGTAGAACTCACAGCGATGCTCGACCGAGTTGGGTCCGAGCGAAAGCTGATGGAGTCCGTTCTGCAAACCCTCTTTCCGGCACAGCGCGTTGTTGGTGGAGCCTCCTACGGTTCTGACTGGGAGGGTAGGTGGAGGAGAGAGCGGAGAGTCGCAAGCGGAGAGGTCTTTCGCATCTACCTAGCATCGGCCTTGGCGGATGACGGAGTACCTACGAGCCATGTCCTAGAGGTCGTCAGCGCCCTTTCGGACGCGACCAGGCTTGCGGACCTGTTCAACGCTATGGACGAACAGAGGTTTGAGGCTGTCATAGAGCGCCTCGAAGACTTCCAAAGCGAATACCCGCGAGAGGCCGTGAGCGTGGCCGTGCCCGTGCTTTTGAACCAAATGGCTAGGGTCAGTGACCAGGCTACCGGGGATCTATTCTTCTCCCCACGCGTGAAGGTGACACGCGTGGTCCTTCGCCTGCTGAGAAGGATTGAAGATCCTGCCGAACTCGCGAGTGCCGTTGAGGAAATGCTGAACCGCGTGGACCTCCTGTCGGGTTGGATGTGCCTGGTCGAGATGGTCGGATATCGGCAGAACATCGGTCACAAGCTCGTCGGGGAGGACGACGCGGCCGGGCTGGAGCAACAGCTCATCCAACGCATTCTGAGTTGCTC
This sequence comes from uncultured Anaerolineaceae bacterium, assembly GCA_964389725.1. Taxonomy (GTDB): domain Bacteria; phylum Chloroflexota; class Dehalococcoidia; order Tepidiformales; family Tepidiformaceae; genus UBA2991. The sequence goes on along the minus strand of CAYMDV010000003.1, from coordinate 26,220 downwards.
AGCAGAACAACTTGCCGAAGAGTGGAATCTTGCTGACTTGTGTTGCCGTCCTTTGGCTTGGCTTGATGGCGATGCCAAGGAGCAACTTGCCAATAGCTTGCACGCGCACCTCGATCACGACGACTTTGTGGTCGTCCTCTTGAGGACATCCGTCAACTATGCGTACACCAACGACGGTACGGAGAAGCGGCTCTATTGGGATTGGCTCCTAGAAGCCTTCGGTGACCGCCTTGAGGACGCTCTCCACAGAGTCCTGACGTCAGAGGCCTACGAGAGCGCGACGGATGAAGACCGGGACACGATCGAACTGGCTTGCAGATACGCAGAGGGCTGGCGTCCGAAACTGTTCCCAGACCTTGACGAAGACTAAGGGCTGAGCAGGTAGCGCCTTGAGAGCTGATGGGGGCCAACGCCGCAGGGCAGTCTGGTAGGCCCGGGGAGACTCGAACTCCCGACCAATGGATTAAAAGTCCACTGCTCTTCCAGCTGAGCTACGGGCCCGCACCTATCGTAGCCCCGACCGCCCCCACGGGCCCCGCCCCAGCACACGGAGACCACCCCGATAGCCCCTTCGGTAGAATCGCGCCACGCGAGGTACCTCATGGTTGAAACCCTGACCGGCACGAATCGTTCCGCGGGACTCTCCGTCCAGGAGCTCATCAAGTACGACACCCACGAGGTGCCCGAGTACCTCAGCCGCGAGTCGGCCATGCCCCCCGGGCCGACCCTCGTCCCCGCCGAGTACTACTACTCCCTCGAGCATCACCAGCGCGAGATGGACCAGCTCTGGAAGCACGTCTGGCAGATGGCCTGCCACGAGGACGACATCCCCAACGTCGGCGACTACATGCCGTACGAGATCGGCGAGCTCAGCTTCCTCATCGTTCACAGCGCCCCCGACGAGTTCAAGGCCTACCGCAACGCCTGCCTCCACCGCGGACGCCGCCTCAAGGAGCGCCCCGGCAAGAAGACCCACGAGCTGCGCTGCCCCTTCCACGCCTGGGCCTGGAACCTCGACGGCTCCATCAAGGAGATCCCCTGCCAGTGGGATTTCCCCTACATCAACAAGGAAGAGCAGGACCTCCCCGAGGTGCCCGTCGGCCGCTGGGGACGCTTCATCTTCATCAACCCCGATCCCGACTGCGAGCCCTTCGAGGAGTTCCTCGACGACTTCCCCGATAACTTCGTGCTCCTCCCCTACGAGAAGCGCCACAAGGTCGCCGAAGTGCGCAAGGTCATCCGCGCCAACTGGAAGGTCGCCCAGGACGCCTTCGCTGAGTCCTGGCACGTCTTCTCGACGCATCCCCAGGTCGTCTGGGGCTTCGGCGACTGCAACGCCCAGTTCGACGCCTTCAAGAACTACTCGCGCCAGCACAACCCCGCCGGCGCCCCCAGCCCCCACCTCGAGGGCATCGAGTGGACCCCCCTCCCGCCCTCGCCCGACGGCGTCCCCCGCGAGCGCCACGCCTTCACCGGCGCCATCTACGAGCGCCGCCCCGACGGCAACGTCGACGTAACCATGCCCGATGGCCGCAGCGGCGTCTTCACCCAGCAGGCCGTCTGGGTCGAAGGCGAGCTCGGGCACGCCGATCTGCACCTCTGCCAGTGGGTCGCCGGCCCCCAGGTCGCCGAGAACCTGCGGATGGCCGTTCCCGAGGACCTCGACCCCAACCAGGCCGGTGGCCGGCTCGAGGAGAATGGCTCAGCCCCCGGCGAGAACGGCTCGACGCCCGACGGCTCCGAGCTCTACGCCCAGATCGAGGACGAGGCCCCCGCCCCCGCCGAGCCCCAGACCCGCGAGGAGCGCATCCGCGCGACCGCGGCCGTCCGCGCCAAGGCCGCCAACGACATGCGCGAGGCCATGCGCCCCCTCCTCGGCGACCTGATGGACAAGGTCTCGGACACCGAGCTGACGGGGAACATCTACTACAACCTGTTCCCCAACCTCATGCCCAGCAGCGCCTGGGGTCCGCTCGCCATCTGGTTCCGCTTCCGCCCCAACGGCAGCAACCCCGAGGAGTGCATCATGGAGGCGATCTGCATCGCCCCCACCCCCGAGGGCACCGATCCGCCCCCCGCTCCGCCCGTCCACGAACTCGATGTCGACGACAGCTGGACCCTCGCCCCCGAGATCGGCAGCCTCGCCATGGTCATGGATCAGGACACGGGCAACATGCCCTGGGTCCAGAAGGGCGTGCACTCCCTCGAGGGCGGCGCCCTCCAGCTCGCCGACTACAACGAGATGAAGCTGCGCCACTTCTACTCCGTGCTCGAGACCTACCTCGAGCGGGAGTGGTAGCGGCCGGCCCTCGCTAGTCCTCGTTCAGGTAGGGCGCCAGCAGCGTCAGCGTGTCCGGCGTCGAGGGCGCCATCTGCACGCGGTCGATGCCGAGCTCTCCCAGCCGCCGCAGGTTCGTCGCGACACGCTCGGGCTCGCCCAGCATCCCGCCGAAGATGCGGTCGCCCATCGCCTTGCCCCGCTCCCGCAGCTCGGGGTCGTCCCCCGCCCCCACGAGCGCGAGGAACCCGAGCGGCATCTCCGGCCGCAGCTCGCGCGCCTTCTCCACGCGCGCCCGCAGGGCGTCCTCGTCGAAGGCGGCCACGCGCCCCGCGAACTCCGTCGGGTCGCCCACATCGCTCACGGGGAAGCCCATCAGCTCCATCCGGTCGACATGCGGGGCGCACTCCCGCAGCGTGCGCGGCCCCGCCGATGAGGCCATCAGCAGGGGCGGCGGCTTCGGCAGCGGCCCGATCAACGGAATCTCGATGTCGTAGTACTCCCCGTGGAAGCTGCACGAGCCCGTGTGCAGCAGCTCCCGCGAGATTTGCAGCGCCTCGATGTAGCGCCCCACCCGGTCCCGCGCCGAGGGGAACTCCCAGCCCATGCCCGTGATTTCGTTCTCCGCCCAGCCTGCCCCCAGACCCGCCTCGCACCGCCCCCCGCTGACCCGGTGCAGCGCCAGCGCCGCCGCCGCGAACTCCACCGGCGAGCGGAACAGGTTATTGCTGAACGCGACCATGACGCGCGTCCGCTTCGTCGCCAGCGCGAACGTCGTCGCCGTCACCCACACGTGCGGGTGGGGCTGCGGCGAGGAGATGTGGTCGGCCACCGAGATGATCGGGTAGCCCTCCGCCTCCCGGTCCCGCGCCCACTGCGCGGGGTCGTCATCGACGCTGATGAAATTGGGGCAGAACTCCATGGTGCCGTTCCCTTCCGAGCGGGGAAGCCTACCGGCAACCCTTTCCTAGCGGGAGGCCGAGGCCGTCGCCGACTGCTCTTCCCCCTCTTCCCTCGAGGCCGGCGCCGCCCCCCGCAGCGGGATCTCCGTGAGCGCGAGCGAGGCCAGCACCAGGATCACACCGCCGATCGCCGAGATAAGGAACAGCCGCTGGTTCGCCACCGCCGCCGCCTCCTGCTGCGCCCCCAGCGCCCGCTCGAACAGCGCCTGTGTGCCACCCGCCTCCAGGAACGCGGTTCGCACATCCTCCATCCGTTCCGCATCGATGCTGATCGTGGCGTCGTCCCGCAGTTCCTCGAACACCGCCACCGGGATGGCTGCCTGCACCTCCTCGTCGAGGTTCGCGGTGAACGATGAGCTGTACGTGGTCGTCAGCAGCACCCCGAACAATGCCACGCCGATGACCCCGGCGATCTGGCGGAAGTACATCTGGCTGCTCGTGGCCACGCCGGTCTCCTCTTGCGAGACCGACGCCTGCACGATCACGTTGATGAGCGGCGTCACCAGCCCCGAGCCCATCCCGAAGATGACCATGTAGACCGCCACCTGCCAGAGCGGGTCGCCCACCCCCATCGTCTGCAGCAGAAATGCCGACAGCCCCGAGAGCGCGCACCCCGCCACGACGAGGTGCTTGAACCGCCCGGTGCGGGAGACGATCCGCCCCCCGATAAAGCTCATCACCACCAGCCCGATGGCCTGCGGCATCGTCAACAGACCGGACATCTGCGCCGAGGCCCCCAATGATGTCTGGATGAACGTCGGCAGGTAGATGGGCACCGAGAACAGCACCGCGCTCGACAAGAGGGCGACCACCCCCGTGATCACGTACATCCGGTTGCGGAACAGCGACATCGGGATGATCGCGTTCGGGTGGCGCAGCTCCAGGAACACGAACACCACCAGCAGCACCCCTGCCCCAACCAGCAGCCCCACGGTGATCGCCGACCCCCAGCCGAACGCCTGGTAGGCCCACCCCGCGGCCAGCAGGCCCGCCACCGTCGCCGTCGTCAGCACAGCCGCGCCCGTGAAGTCGATGTCCCAGATGCGCCCCCCCTGGCGCGTGTTCGGAAGCGTCGTCCAGATCGTCGCCAGCGCGATCGCGCCGATGGGGATGTTGATGAAGAAGCACCAGCGCCAGCCCGGCCCGTCGGCAAAGAAGCCCCCGACTGGAGGCCCCAGCAGCGTACCCGCCGTGATGATCGCGAGGATGTAGCCCACGTACTTCGCCCGCTCCCTGGGCGTGTACATATCCGCCATCACCACCAGCACGCAGGCGAGGATGAAGCCGCCCCCGATCCCCTGGAGGCCCCGCGAGGCGATGAGCGTCAGCATCGTGGGCGCCAGGCCCGCTCCCAGCGACCCGACCAGGAAGATGACCACCCCGGAGATGACGAACGGTCGCCGCCCGAACATGTCCGAGAGCTTCCCCACGATCGGCACCACCACCGTCGAGGTCAGCATGTAGAGGGTCAGCACCCAGGGCAGCAGCTTGAACCCGTCGAGGTCGGAGGAAATCGTCGGCAGCGCCGTCGCCAGGATCGAGCCGTCGAGCGAGCTGAGGAACATGCACATGGCCAGCGAGAGGAGCAGCAGCATCTTCTCGCGCTCGCTCAGGAGAACGCCCAGGACAGGCTCGGACGACACGGATGTGGTCAATTCCTACCTCGCCCGGGCGGTTGCGGGCCGCGGGCATCGTAGCAGCCCCGGACCTCAGGCCCCTAACGCCTGCCCCCGGTAAAGTCCGCAACCGTGCGCGCAGCCCGCGCGGGAGAAGGACCAATGGCGAACCTGCAGGAGCCCCTCTGTAGCTGGGACAGCACCATCGACGAGCGCTACAACGACTACACCACCGGGAACACCGACGAAGTGCTCCCCGGCATCACGAAGCCCCTGCCCGCCGACCTCATCCGCGAGTGGAACTACCAGTGGCTCGTCGTCGGCACCCGCGAGCTTCAGATCGAGGACCTCGTCCCCATCCCCGAAAAGCCGGGCCCCACGATGCTCCCCATCGTCGGCGGCCAGTTCTGCGTGAACATCAGCATCGTCAACGCGCTCACCTCCACCTTCGAGACGGGCGGCAGCGCGGACTACCTGAAGCAGTTCTTCGAGGGCGAAGAGGAGATCACCGCCGAGGTCGCCCAGGACACCTCCCGCGCCGAGGCCGTCCAGGAGCGCCTCATGGCGAACTTCGTGCGCGCCCGCGAGCTCGTCGATGCCGACGCCGAGCGCGCGAAGGCGCACTACGCCGCCACCCTCGCGAAAGACTGGACCGCCGTCGACGACGCCGGCCTCCTCGCCGCCCTCGACGAGACGACCGACCACATCGGCGACATCTTCTATACCCACTACTGGTGCAGCAGCGGCGGAGGCCTCCAGACCACCCTCCTCGATGGCCTCCTGGGCGAGCACGTTCCCGACCACCCCGCCGGCTGGATGACGGGCCTCACCAGCGGCCTCACCGACGTCGAGAGCGCCCGCCCCTCCAAGGCCATCTGGGACCTGAGCCGCTTCGCCCTCGAGCGCCCCGCCCTCGCGGACGAGCTCGCCGGCATCTCCCTGGAGGACTTCCAGGCCCGCCTCGCCTCGCCCCCCAGCGATGACTGGACCGCCTTCGCGAACCAGTACGCCTCCTTCATCACCGACCTGGGCTTCCGCGGCCAGCGCGAAACCGACCCCTCGTGCACGACCTGGAACGAGTCGCCCCGTTTCGCCCTCAGCAGCCTCCAGGCCGACCTCGCCCTGGGCGAGGAGCACAGCCCCTACCTGCGCGAGGAGCGCTCCGCCGCCGCCCGCGTCGCCCTCGAAGGCGAGGTCGAGGCCGCCCTCCCCGAGGACCAGCGCGCCGAGTTCCGCCGCCTCCTCGGCCTCGCGCAGGTCATGAACGGAAAGCGCGAGACCACCAAGGCCAGCTGGACCCGCCTCTGCCGCACCTACCGCCAGCCCGTCCTCGAGATCGGCCGCCGTCTGGCCGATCGGGGCGAACTCGACGACCCCGAGGACGTCTGGTTCCTCCGCCTCGCCGAGCTCCCCGAGGCCCTTGACGGCGGCCTCTCCGCCGCGGAGATCCAGGACGTCATCGTCGAACGGCGCACCCGCTACGAGATGCTCCACGACTACGAGCTGCCGGTCATCTTCCAGCGCCCCGTCGAGGCCACCCCCCGCCAGACCGCCGACGGCGGCGGCGAGACGACGTTCCAGGGCATCGGCGTCAGCCCCGGTCAGACCCGCGGCCGCGCCCGCGTCGTCCTCAGCGCCGACGGCGCCTCCGAGGCGACCCTCCTCCCCGGCGAGATCCTCGTCGCGCCCGTCACGGACGCCCCCTGGACCCCGCTCTTCCTCCCCGCCGCCGGCGTCGTCGTCGAGACCGGCGGCCTGCTCAGCCACGCCGCCACCGTCGCGCGCGAGTACGGCATCCCCGCCGTCACCGGCATCCGCGGCGCCACCGACTTCATCGCCACCGGCACCATGCTCAGCATCGACGGCTCCACCGGCACGGTGACCATCGAGGAGCGCTAGGAGCCAGGGGAAGGACTCTCCGGCAGGCCTAGAGCGGGCTACCCGTCGCGGAGTTGTCGGCGCTTCTCATGCCGACCATCAGGAGCTTCGCGTCGACCAGCTGGTGGTTCTGCGTATCGGGAATCAAGCCCAGGGCCTGGAGCGACGTGGCTCCCAGCAGTGCGATTCCCTCCTCCCCAAAGAGGACTGGAGAGATGCGCGCCCGCCCTGCGATCTCAAACGAGGCCTGGCCTATCGCGTATTCCTCGATCCGGTCATCCGCCAGGACGACAGGATAGGTGTGCTCCTCGGGTTCGATGCCCAGCTTGTCCAACAGGGAGACCGGCAGTTTCGAGTACGAAGCTCCTGTGTCGACGGTCATCGTCGCCTTTTCGTAGTCCCCGCCCATCGGGTTGCGCACCCGGACCTGGATCTCGAACGTGCCCACCAGGCCAGCCCCCCACTTAGTTGGTACTGCCAACCAGTATGCGCGAGTGAGCCTACGGTGTCACGTGGTTGGCAGTAGCGTGCGAGCGCTACGCCTTCGCCCGGCTGAACACCAGCCGGTCCTCGCTCGAGAGCTCCGGACGGTAGCCGTAGCCCTCGTCGTCGAAGTCCTTCAGGTCCTCGGCGTCCTCGATCCGGTTGCGGATGACGTAGCGGGCCATCAGGCCGCGGGCCCGCTTCGCCACCAGCCCGATCGTCTTCAGCTCGCCGTTGCGCTCTTCCTTGAAGTCGGCGGCGATGAGCGGGCGCGCCAGGCTCTTCGGCCGGACCGCCTTCGCGTACTCCTGCGAGGCGAGGTTGAGCACCGGCGCCTCCGGGTCCGTGTCCTCGTCGTTGAGCGCCCCCGCGAGGCGGTCGCCCCAGAACTCGTACAGGTTCTTCCCGCGCTCGTTCGCGAGCTTCGTGCCCATCTCCAGGCGGTACGGCTGGATCAGGTCCAGCGGCCGCAGCAGCCCGTACAGGCCCGAGAGGATGCGCAGCCGGTCCTGCGCCCAGGTCAGGTCCCCGGACTCGAGGCTGGCCGCGTCGAGCCCCTTGTACACGTCGCCCTGGAAGGCGAGCACGCACGGCTTCGCGTTCTCCGGCGTCAGCGGCAGCGACATCTCCTGGAAGCGCGCGTGGTTCAGGTTCGCCAGCGAGTCGCTCAGCGACATGAGCTTGCGAAGGTCGCTGGCTTCAAGCGACTTGCAGGTTTCCATGAGCCGCGCGGTGTCGTCGACGAACCTCGGCTGTGTGGGGGTGAGCCCGTTTCCGATGGGCGAGAAGTCGAGGGCCTTGGCCGGCGAGATGATTGTCAGCACGGGCGTCCTCCCCGTTCGTTGCAGAGCGTGTGCCCAAAATCGTACCAGACGCCCCACCTGCCCTTGCCCCTCCGGCCCGCGTGCGCTGAGATCGCGGGGCCGCCCGGACCCCGCCCGACGGACCGGAGCGCACGGAGCACGGAATGAACGGTAACGAGCTGATCGCCCGCATCCTCAAGGACGAGGGGGTCGCGGAGATGACCTGCTTCCCCAACAACCCCCTGATCGAGGAGGTCGCGAAGCTCGGCATCCGGCCCATCATGTTCCGCCACGAGCGCGGCGCCGTCATGGCCGCCGATGGCTACAGCCGCGTCAGCGACGGCGAGCGCTTCGGCGTGGTCGCCACCCAGAACGCCGCCGGCGCCGAGAACGCCATGGGCGGCATCGCCCAGGCCTTCGGCGATAACGTCCCCATCCTCGTCCTCCCCGGCGGCTACTCGCTCATCGAGCGCCAGGTGCGCCCCAACTTCTCCGCCGTCGAGAACTACCGCGGCATCGTCAAATCCGTCGAGTCCATCGATACCCCCGCCCAGATCGCCCCCGCCATGCGCCGCGCCTTCCACGCCCTCCGCACCGGCCGTGGCGGCCCCGTCGTCGTCGAGCTCACCTCCGACGTCTGCGCCCAGGAGGTCCCCGAGGGCGAAACCCACTACGACTCCCCCGGCAGGGTCCGCCAGGGCCCGGCGGCGAGCGACATCGAGGAAGCCGTGCGCGCCCTCCTCGCCGCCGAGCGCCCGATGATCTGGGCCGGCTCCGGCGTTCTCACCGCCGGCGCCACGGATGGGCTGCGCGAGCTCGCCGAGCTCCTCGATATCCCCGTCTTCACCACCATGGAAGGCAAGTCCGCCTTCGATGAGCGCCACCCGCTCGCGCTCGGCGCCGGCAGCCGCGCCACCACCGGCGCCGCCCACGCCTGGATCGTCGAGTCCGACGCCATCCTCGCCCTCGGCGCGAGCCTCACGCACAACGGCTACACCCAGATCGTCCCCGCCGGCAAGACCGTCATCCACAACACCAACGCCGTCGAGGATGTGAACAAGGACACCCCCTGCTCCATCGCCCTCGTCGGTGATGCCCGCCTCACCATCGCCGCCCTCATCGAGGAGGCGAAGGCGCAGACCGACGGCCAGGGCCGCACGTCGGATGCCGCCGCCCGCCTCGCCGAGCGGCAGCGCGAGTGGATGGCCGAGTGGACCCCCTACCTCACCTCCGATGAGGCGCCCCTCAACACCTACCGCGTCATCCACGAGATCAACCGCAACGTCGACCACGAGAACACCATCGTCACGCACGACGCCGGCGCTCCCCGCGACTCGATGGTGCCCTTCTTCACCGCCACCTCGCCCCACAGCTACATCGGCTGGGGGAAGACCACCCACCTCGGGTTCGGCATCCCGGTCATGATCGGCGCCAAGCTCGCCCGCCCCGACCGCTTCTGCCTGAACTTCATGGGCGATGGCGCCTTCGGCATGTCCGGCCTCGACCTCGAGACCTCCGTGCGCGCCAACCTCCCCATCACCACCGTCCTGCTGAATAACGGTGGCATGGCCACCTACCCCGGCGGCTTCCCCACCGCCCGCACCCTGTTCGGCGTCTCCCACATGACCGGCAACTACGCCGCCATCGCCGAAGGCCTCGGGGCGAAGGGCCTCACCGTTACCCAGCCCGACGACCTCGGCGATGCCATCCGCACCGCGCGCACGCTCAACGACGAGGGCCACACCGTCCTCATCGATGTGCAGTCGAACTACGAGTCGAAGAAGTCCCGCTTCTAGTCGGGAAGCGATCCCAGGAACGTCTCGACGGCGGCGTTGAAGTCCGCCGGGTTGTCGATGTTGGCCGCGTGCCCCGCGTCCGCGATGAGGAAGTTCATCGCCCCGGGGATCTGCTCGCTCATGTAGCCGTGCGCGGCCAGGAAGTTCTGGTCGTTCGCCCCCGTCACGACAAGCGTCGGCTTGTCGATCGAGGTGAGCGACTGGATCACGCTCGCGTCGCGCTGCGTCAGCATTCCGCGCGCCGCCTTCGCCAGTCCCTCCGCCGAGCGGTGCCGCGCCGCCTTCACCTCCGCCGAATCCCCCAGCGAAGCGAGCCCCTTCGTCTCGAACGCCTCCGCCCGCCGGATCGCGAACTGGTTCCAGCCCTCGCGACCCTTCGGGTTGTTGTAGCCCGGCCCCGTATCGAACAGCATCAGCGCGCGTGTCCGCTCCGGGTGCGCCAGGTTGAACGCCAGCGACATGTACCCGCCCAGCGAGAGCCCGCCGATGACGGCGCTCTCCACGCCGCACGCATCGAGGATGGCGGCGATGTCGGCGATCGTCGCCGGCTCGGAGTAGTCGGCGGGATCCTCCGGGCTGTCGGTGTCCCCGTGGCCGCGCATGTCCCAGGCGATGATCCGGAAGCGGTCACGGAAGGCGTCCACCTGCCCCCGCCACATACGCGAACTCGCCCCGAAGCCGTGCGTCAGCAGGACCGCGGGGCCGCTGCCCTCGACTTCGTAGTACAGGTTCACGCCGTTCCGGTTCAGTGTCGCCATCGATGCCCTCCCGGGGGGTCTGCGGCGGCTCATCCTACGCGGAACGGTTGAGTGTGCATCCAGCTTTCGCCCTCTCTGGAAACAATGTGCTTGTTGTCAGAAAACAGAGACCGTAGAATCTCCCTATGGCCACGTTCGACACGCTGAAGGCCGCCCGGCGGCTCACGGAAGCAGGCTTCGACGAAGAGAAGGCTGGGGCCATCGTCTCGGTCTTCTCCGACGACTTCTTTGCACGCCTGGCTACGAAGACGGACCTCCACCAGCTGGAGACTCGGCTCACCGAGCGGCTTACCCATGTCGAGGAGCGTCTCGAACAACGTCTGACGATCCGAATGGGTGCTTTTGCCACCGTGGCCACCGGCGTGCTCCTCACTGCGATCGGTATCGCCACCGGCGTGATCGTCGCCCTGTAGGCAGTCCTCAGGCCGAACCGTCCTCGTGTCCCTTTATGTCGCCCAGATAGCGCTCCTCCCGCGACCGCATCCGCGCCGCTTCCTCGCCCCCGCCCTCGTGTTCGTACCCGCAGAGATGCAGGATCCCGTGCACCAGCAGGTGCGAGAGCTCGTCCACCAGCGGGTGCTCCAGCTCCGACGCCTGCCGCGCCGCCGTCGGCACGCTGATCGCGATGTCGCCCAGGCTGGGCGGTTCCCTCTCCCCCAGCGGCGCCTCCGCCGCCTCCGGGAACGACAGCACGTCCGTGGGCGCGTCGATGCCGAGGAAGCGCAGGTTCAGGTCCTGCAGCGCCTCATCGTCCGTCGTCAGCACCGTCAGCGTGACCCCCTCGGCCACGCCCTCCCCCGCCAGCACCTCCTCCGCGAGCGCCCGCAGCGCCTCCAGGTCGACGCCCTCGGGCGCGACCTCGACCATGAAGTCGACGGTGTGGGCCATGGTGGGGCTAGCCGGTGGCGAAGATGGCAGCCGCTTCGCGGGCCGCGTCGACGAGCGGCATCGGGATGATGCCGAACACGATCACGCCGACGGTTGCCACGCCCAGGGCCACCGCCACGGTCGGCGAGATCCGGAGCTTCTGCGCGTCCTCCGCCTCGCCCAGGAACATCGTCCGCACCACGGCGAGGTAGTAGTAGGCCGAGACGACCGAGTTCAGCACGCCGATGATGACCAGCCAGGCAAGGTCCGCGCGGATGCCCGCGTTGAACACGTACAGCTTCGCCCAGAAGCCGGCCGTGGGCGGGATGCCCGCCAGGGAGATGAGGCAGAACGCGAGCGCCAGGGCCAGCAGCGGCGCCCGCCGCCACATCCCCGAATAGTCGGCGATGTTGTCGCTGCCGATGCGCTGCGAGATCGCGATCACCGCGATGAAGGCGCCCAGGTTCGTGAAGGCGTAGGCCGCCACGAACAGGAGCACGCCGCTGGCGCCCTCCACGAAGTGCCCGCCCGCGACGGAGATGGCGGCCAGCCCGATCATGAAGTTGCCCGCCTGCGCGACCGACGAGTACCCCAGCATCCGTTTGATGTCGCGCTGCACGATCGCGAACAGGTTCCCCAGCGTCATCGAGGCCGCCGCGATGACCGCGAAGATCATCGCCCAGTCGTCGCTCAGGAAGCCTTCCCCGAGACCCTCGAAGAAGAGCCGCATGACGACCGCGAAGGCCGCCGCCTTCGACCCCACGGAGAGGAACGCCGCCACCGGCGTGGGCGCTCCCTGGTACACGTCCGGGACCCACATCTGGAAGGGGACGACCGCCATCTTGAAGCCGAAACCGGCGATCAGCAGCACCGAGGCCACGACCAGCAGCGAGCGGTTGTCGGCGCCCGTCTCGCTCACGGCGGCGGCGATATCCGTCAGCAGCGTCGACCCGCTGAACCCGTACAGCAGCGCCATGCCGTACAGCAGCAGCGCCGAGGCGATCGCGCCCAGCAGCAGGTACTTCATGCCCGCCTCGCTCGATCGCTGGTCCTTGCCCCAGCCGGCGAGGATGTACTGCGGGATGGAGGAGAGCTCGAGCGCGAGGAAGATGGTGATCAGGTCGCGCGCGCCCGCCAGGAACATCAGCCCCGCCGAGGCCGTCAGCACGAGCGCGTAGTACTCCGACTGCCGCCGCCCCACCCGGTCCACCCAGTCGATCGAGGCGATGACCACGATGGCGGTGATCCCCGCGAACACGTACTGGAAGAAGACCGCGTACTTGTCGATGGCGAAGGTGCCGTCGAAGGCAGTCTGGAAGTCCCCCCGGATGACCCACGTGGTCGTCCAGATGGCGGCCCCCGCGAGGCCCGCCAGGGCGATGAAGGGCAGGTAGCGGCGGCGGCTCGGCTGGAGCGTGTCCCAGACGAGCACGGCGCCGGCGGCGAGCAGGATCGCGAGCTGGGGTCCAACGATGTCGAGTTCGCTCACGCCCCTACCCTCGCGCTCACGACTTCAATGGCCGGGTCCAGCATGTCCATGATCAGGTCGGGGTAAACGCCCAGCAGGATCACCAGCGCGGCCAGCCCCACCACGCTCGCGTGCTCCCACCAGTGCTTCTGGTCGTCGGCCTCATCCCACTCGTGGCGAACGGGTCCGAACACGACCCGCTGCAGCGTCCAGAGGATGTATCCGGCGGAGAGCACGACCCCGAAGATGGCCATGAGCACCGCCCACTCGTGCTTCTGGAAGGCCCCCAGGAAGATGGTCACCTCGGCGATGAACCCCGCCAGGGCGGGCAGCCCCACGCTGGCGAAACCGGCGAACACGAGCCCCGTCGCGATCAGGGGCATCTGCCGGGCGAGCCCGCCGAGCCGTCCGATCTCGCGCGTGTGCGTGCGTTCGTACATCAGGCCGACCACCACGAAGAGCAACCCCGTGATGAGGCCGTGCGCCAGCATCTGGTAGGCGGCGCCCACCATGGCCGTCGTCCCCAGCGCCCCGATGCCGAGCAGCACGAGGCCCATGTGGCTCACCGAGGAGTACGCGATCAGCCGTTTCACGTCCGTCTGTCTGAAGGTGACGAACGCGCCGTAGAGCACGCTGATCGACCCGATCGCGGCCAGCCAGATGCCGTAGTCGTTCGCCTGGTCCGGCAGGATCGTGACGCACGTGCGGATGATGGCGTAGCCGCCCATTTTCAGGAGGACCCCCGCCAGCATCACCGAGACGGCCGTGGGCGCATCGCTGTGCGCGTCCGGCAGCCACGTGTGCAGGGGCACGATCGGCAGCTTCACCGCGAACCCGATGAACAGGAACAGGAACACCCAGCGCAGCGGCAGCACGGCGCTCGTGATGTTCTCCGTGCCCAGCACCTGCATATCGAACGTGCCCGCGCTGAACGCCAGCGCGAGGATGGCGACCAGCATGAAGGCCGAGCCCGCCACCGTGTACAGCACGAACTTCATCGCCGAGTACTCGCGCCTCCCCGATCCCCAGACCGAGATGAGCAGGTACATCGGGAACAGCTCCAGCTCCCAGAAGAGGAAGAAGAGCAGGAAGTCCATCGCCGTGAACACGCCCAGGACGGCCGTCGAGAGGACCATCAGGCAGGCGAAGTAGGCCCGCGGCCGGTGCTCGATGCTGAACGAAACCAGCACCGCCGCCGTCGTCAGGAACGTCGTCAGCACCACCAGCGGCAGGCTCAGCCCGTCGACCGCCAGGAAGTACTGGATTTCGAACACCCCGACGTCGATCCACGTCGCCCGGTCGATGAACTGGAAGCCGGCGCCCGTCTGGAAGTCGAAGAACAGCACGATCGAGAGCGCCAGCGCTAGCAGCGATCCCGCCAGCGCGACCCAGCGCGCGTATTGCGCGCGGTCGGCGGGCAGCAGCAGCGCCAGCAGTCCCGCGAAGGCGGGCAGGAACACGAGCACGGTCAGTGGCATTCCACCCTCCTACAGCGGATTCGCGATGAAGACGATGATGGCGACGATGAAGACGCCGGCGGCGATACCCGCGCCGTAGAGCTGCACCTGGCCCGTCTGGGCGTGGCGTAGCACGCGGCTCGATTGCTGACCCACCCAGCCCACGCCGTTCACGGTCCCGTCCACGGCGAACGTGTCGAACTGCTCGACCAGCCGGTTCCAGCCCCGCTGGAAGATCTGGGTGGCGAAGGCGCGCTCATAGAGGTCGTCCAGGAAGAACTTCCGCTCCAGCAGGGCCGCCAGCGGGAACGCCGTCTTGCGGATGTCCTCGCTGGAGACGAGGCGGCGGTGGTAGATGGCCCACGCCGTCGCGATGCCCGCCACGGCGATGATCGAGGAGCTGATGGCGATCCCGTAGCTGAAGTCCGGCGCCTTGTGCAGCGCCTCCGCGGGCACGGCCGCCTCGACGAAGTGGTGGAATTCCTTGCCCCAGGCCCACCAGCCCGCCGCGATCGCCCCCGCCGTCAGGATCAGCAGCGGCACCGTCATCACCCAGCTCGATTCGTGCGGGTGCGCCGGATCGCCGTGGAAGTGCGAGTCCTCGTCCTCGTGATCGACCGCCTCGCCGCCCTTGTACTCCCCGAAGAACGTCAGGAAGATCGCGCGGAACATGTACAGGGCCGTCACGAAGGAGGCGATCGCCGCCACCGTGTAGAGGCCCTTGTTGTTCACCCAGGCCTCCAGCAGGATCTCGTCCTTCGACCAGAACCCGGCCAGCGGGAACACCCCCGCGAGGCTGAGCGTGCCGATCAGGAACGTCCAGAACGTAATCGGCATCATCGTGCGCAGGCCGCCCATGCGGCGCATATCGAACGTGTTCGTGGCGTGGTTCACCGAGCCGCTGCCGAGGAACAGGAGCGCCTTGAAGAAGGCGTGCGTGAACAGGTGGAAGACCGCCACCGCGTACCCGAACACCCCCAGCGCCAGCATCATGTAGCCGAGCTGGCTGATGGTGGAGTAGGCGAGCACCCGCTTCAGGTCCGTCTGCACCAGCGCCAGGGAGGCGCCCACCACGACCGTCGCGGCGCCGATCCAGCCGACCACCTCGCGCACGTCCGCGGCCGCGTCCAGCACGGGGAAGAAGCGCGCCATCAGGTAGACGCCCGCCGCGACCATCGTGGCCGCGTGGATGAGGGCGGAGACCGGCGTCGGACCCTCCATCGCGTCGGGGAGCCACACGTGCAGCGGGAACTGCGCGCTCTTCCCGACGGCGCCCGCGAAGAGCCCCAGCCCGAAGAGCGTGATCGTCGTGCTGCCGAGCGCGCCGGCGAGCGCCAGCTCGTGGATCTGGTCGATGGCGAGCGTGTTGCCCCGCGTCCAGATAAGCAGGATCGCGGCCAGCAGCCCGAGGTCGCCGATCCGCGTCACGATGAACGCCTTCTTGGCGGCCGCGGCCGCGCTCGGCTTGTGGAACCAGAAGCCGATGAGCAGGTAGCTCGAGAGGCCCACCAGCTCCCAGAAGATGAAGAGCATGAACAGGTTGTCGGCCAGGACCAGCCCCAGCATCGAGGTGATGAAGAGGCTCATGTAGGCGTAGTAGCGCCCGTACCCGGGGTCGCCATCCATGTACCCCTGCGAGTACACCTGCACCAGCAGCGAGACGCTCGAGACGACCACCAGCATCACGGCCGTCAGCCCATCGATGCGCACCCCGAAGGCCAGCTCCAGCGGCCCCGCCTGGAACCACTCGTGCGTGTAGATGGCGATGCCGCCGTTCGCCCCCAGCACATCGACCAGCGTGATCAGCGAGAGCACGAACGACGCCCCGATGGCCGCGATGCTCAGGTAGCCCGCGATCTTCGGCAGCTTCCGCAGGTACAGCGTGATCACCGCGAAGGCCGCCAGCGGGAGCACGATGATCGCCCAGAGGACGGCCTCGCTGATGCCGGGAACCTCGCCTGATGCTGCCGCGAAGAGTTCGGTCATCGCCTCAGACCTTCCTCAGGATTTCGCGCGCCACGTGGGCCTTGCCCGTGGGCACGTAGATGGTGCGTTCGTCGCGCATGGAGGCATCCTCGCCCCGCCCGACCGGCGGCATGATCACGATCCGCAGCCCCTCGGCCGCGAACAGCTCCCGCCACGTCTCCGCCACATACCCGTTCGTCACGCTCATGAACTCAACCCACATGGCGTTACGACCTCAAGAGGTCGAGCTGGTCGACCTCGACGGTTTGGCGGCTGCGGTACACGGCCACCGCGAGCGCGAGCGCGACGGCCGCTTCCGCGGCGGCGACGGTGATGACGAACGCCACGAAGGCGTGTCCCGCGATCTCGGCGGGACCGGTGCTGAAGCGCGAGAACGCGATCAGCGTCAGGTTGACGGAGTTCAGCATCAGCTCGATGCCCATGAGCACGCCGATCGCGTTCCGCTTGCTCAGCGCGATCACGAGCCCCAGGCAGAACAGCAGCACCCCGACCGTGAGGAAGTGCTCAAGCGTCAGCATCGGGCACGTCCTCCTCTTCCTCGGCTTCGGAGCGGACCAGCATGATTGCGCCCACGAGGGCGGCGGTCAGGAGCACGGAGGCGATCTCGAAGGGCAGCACCCACGTCGAGAGCAGCGCCCGCCCCAGGTCGCTCGCCGAGAGCCCGGGGTCGGTGGCGTCGGTCGCCCAGGTAGTGTCGTGGATGACGAACAGGAACACGGCCGTCAGCGCGACGCCCAGCAGGATCGCCGGGCCCACCATCGCCGTCTCCGAGTTGTCCCGGATGGCGCGCGGCGTGAGCACGATGGCGAACAGGATCAGGACCGCGATGGCGCCCACGTAGATGACGATCTGCGCCATCGCGATGAACTCCGCCGAGAGCAGCACGAAGAACCCGGCCACGCCGATGAAAGCCACGATCAGGAACAGCACCGCGTGCAGCAGGTTGCGCGAGACCATCACGCCGCCCGCCGCCACCAGGGTCAGGATGGAGAGCACCCAGAACGCGATCTGCACGCCGGCGTTGTCCATCTACTTGCCCCCCGCCGCCGGGTCCTCGACCGGCACGTAACCGCCGACCTCCCGCACGAGCCGCGGCCGCGTGGGGATGCGCTCCGGCCTGTAGCCGAGGAAGCGCGCCCACAGGTACACGGC
Source organism: uncultured Anaerolineaceae bacterium (assembly GCA_964389725.1). Taxonomy (GTDB): domain Bacteria; phylum Chloroflexota; class Dehalococcoidia; order Tepidiformales; family Tepidiformaceae; genus UBA2991. The sequence continues at coordinate 8,716 of CAYMDV010000003.1, read as the reverse complement.
GATGGCGGACGCCGGGATGTTGATCGCCATGATGATGAAGACCATGCCGCCGCCCAGGTCGCTCTCGCTCCACCAGAGCCGCTCCAGCGCGACCAGGAACAGGTTGAACACCGCCAGCGGCAGCAGGAACTTCCAGGCGAAGCCCATGAGCTGGTCGATGCGCAGCCGCGGCAGCGTGCCCCGCGTCCAGATGAAGACGAAGTAGAAGAGGTGCGTCTTGGCGATGAAGATGAGCCACGGCGGCACCCACTGCTCCAGCCCCCACATCGACCAGCCGCCCAGGAAGATCGTCGAGGCGAAGGCCGCCGCCGCCAGCGCGTAGCCGATGTCCATCCCGTAGAAGAGGCCCCACTTCATGCCGCTGTACTCGGTCAGGTAGCCCGCCACGATTTCCGACTCCGCCTCCGCGATGTCCGTCGGCGTACGGTTCAGCTCCGCGCTCACGGCGATGAAGTAGACGACGAACGCCAGCGGCTGCATGAAGATCAGCCAGAGGTTGTTGTCGAGCTGGAACTCCACGATGCCCGGCAGGCTCATCGTGTTCGTGAACACCACCACGCAGAGCAGCATCAGCACGAGCGGCACCTCGTAGCTGATCGACATCGCCACGATCCGCATCGCCCCGAACAGGCTGTACTTGTTGTTCGAGCTCCAGCCCGCGATGAACGCCGCCAGCACGGGCAGCCCCGAGACGGCGATGAAGAAGATGAGCCCCGCGGGCACATCCGCGAAGACCATGCGCGGCCCGAAGGGAATCACCGCGAAGAGCAGCACCGCCGGCGCCACGAAGAACACGGGCGCCGCCCACATCAGCGTCTTGTCGGCGGCCGTGGGCGTAAGCGCTTCCTTCTGCAGCAGCTTGAGTGCATCCGCCACCGGCTGCAGCAGCCCGAACGGTCCCACCCGGTTGGGCCCCTTGCGCGCCTGCATGCGCCCGATGATGCGGCGCTCCCCGTACACCCCCACGAATAGCTGCGAGGGCAGCACGAAGATCACGAACGCCGCCACGAACCCGATGATCGGCGCCACGATGTAGGCCAGCTCGTAGGGCGCGACCTTGTCGATCCCCTCGAGAATCACCCGCGACAGGTTCGAGAGATCGCGGAAGTCGTACCAGTGGTCCGTCACGAGCATCGGCATCAGCGGTCAATCTCACCCACAACGATATCGATCGAGCCGAGCGCCACGATCGCGTCCGCGATGGATCCGCCCACGGTCATCTCCTTCAGCACACTCAGGTTGATGAGCGAGGGCGGGCGGATGTGGAAGCGGTAGGGCGAGGGCCCCTCGTCGCTGACGAGGTAGTAGCCGAGCTCGCCCCGGGGACTCTCGATGCGCGCGTAGGCCTCGCCCGCGGGCGGGCGCAGGGCCAGCGGCACCTCGGTGCTATGCGGCCCGCCGGGCAGCGCGTCCAGCGCCTGCTCGACGATGCGCAGGCTCTGGCGCATCTCCTCCAGCCGCACGATGAAACGGTCGTAGGCGTCGCCCTGGTAGCCGATGGGGATGTCGAAGTCGTACTGCTCGTAGCCGCAGTAGGGGTCCGCCTTGCGGGTATCCCAGGCGACGCCGCTGCCCCGCAGCATGGGACCGCTCAGGGAGGCGTTCACCGCCAGCTCCTGCGGGATCACGGCCACGTTGCGCGCCCGCGCCAGGAAGATCTCGTTTCCGGAAAGGAGACCCTCGCCGTCCGCGATCGTCTCCCGCAGCGGCCCGATGAGCGCGCGCACGTGCTCCTCGAAGTCCGCCGGCAGGTCGAAGGCCACGCCCCCGATGCGCATGTAGTTGCAGGTCAGCCGGGCGCCGCTCGTCATCTCGAAGATGTCGAGGATCTTCTCGCGCTCGCGCATGAACCACATGATCGGCGTCTGCCACGCGCCCGTGTCGTTGGCGAAGGCGCCCGCCCCCATGCAGTGGCTCGCGAGGCGCTGCAGCTCCGCCATGATCACGCGGATGGCCTGCCCCCGCGGCGGCACCTCGATGCCCGCCAGCTTCTCCACCGCCAGGCAGTAGCCGAGGTTGTTCGACATGCTGCTCAGGTAGTCGGTTCGATCCGTGAAGGGGATGTTCTGCGTGTAGGTGCGCTCCTCCGCCAGCTTCTCCATCGAGCGGTGCAGGTAGCCCAGCACCATCTCCGCATCGACCACGCGCTCCCCGTCGACAGTCGCCTTCACCCGGAACACGCCGTGCGTCGACGGGTGCTGCGGACCGATGTTCATCACGAACGGCTCGGACTGGACGATGTCGCTCATGTGACCGGCCGTACCGGGGGCTCAGGCTTGGCGGATGTCCCCGCGAATTCGTTCAGGCCCGGCTGCAGTCCGCCCGGCATGGCCAGGAAGTCCTTGCGCAGCGGGTGCCCCGGGTAGCCGTCCCAGAGCAGGATGCGCTGCAGGTTCGGGTGGCCCTCGAAGCGGATCCCGAACAGGTCGTACGTCTCCGACTCCTGGATCCAGGCCCCGTGCCAGATATCGACCACGCTCGCCACGGAGGGCTCCTCGCGGTCGTACGCTTCCACCTTCGCGCAGGCCATCTGGTTCCGCTCCAGCGATTGCAGGTGGTAGACCACCTCGAAGCGGTCCCACTGGTCCACGCCGCACAGGTTCGAAAGGTGCTGGAAGTTCGTCTCCGGGTCGTCGCGCAGGGCGAGCAGCGCCTCGTGCGCGTGCTCGGCCTTCAGGATGCAGGCCGTCTCCGTGGTCTTCGCCACCGACCCCGGCACCAGCCGCTCCGCGGCTTGCGCCAGATCCTCGCCCGTCCACCAGTGCGTCATCAGTTCCACTCCAGCGCGCGTTTGCGCCAGGCATAGAGCCCGCCCACGACGAACGTTCCCACGAAAATCGCGATCTTCCCCAGCCCCACCAGCCCCGCATCCTCGAACACGACCGCCCACGGGAACAGGAACACGATCTCGACATCGAACAGCAGGAACAGCAGGGCCACGTAGTAGAAGCGGAAGTTGAACTGCGTGAGCGCCGGACCGCGCGTGACCATCCCGCACTCGTAGGTGTCTTCCTTTACCGGGTCGGAGGGCACCTCGGGGCGAATGTTGACGAACTTAAACGCCCAAGACTGCACAATCGCGCCCGCCGGAAAGATGAGCGCGATGACGACGAGGATGGCGATGTGGCCGTATTCGTGAAGCACGCCCTGGCCGTTTGTGAAATCTCTCGCTAAGACCCGCGGCACTATAGCACGGACCCCGTAGCAGGGACCAAACCGCGGCCCTTCCACGGGCCGCGACCACCCCCTCAGCGGGGAACCCTCAGGGCAGGGCCCGAATCTCCCACGCGATCGTCACACTCGCCGAAAGCACCCCGTCGCTCACCGTCACCGTCGAGAGCACGCTCTCGGCCACCGCCGGGTTCCCCACGATCCGCCCTGTGTGGGCGACGATCGCCAGGCCTGCGGGAAGTACGTCGACGGACCAGGTGAGCGTGTCGCCTTCGACGTCCGCAGCAGCGACGTTCACGTCGACCGAGTCGGCGATGGCGAATCGCTGCGCCCCCGGGGCCGTGATGACGGGCGCCGTGTTCGCTCCCGCCTCGACCGGCCCGGCCACCCCCGCGGCGCCCGCCTGCTCCGGGGTCGGCGCCGCCACGCCCACCCCGATCGCAACGGTCGCCCGTGGGTCCGTGCGCGGGTAGGCGCTGTACCAGTCGAATGCCAGGTACTCGAACGTGTCGACGCCGGTGAACCCTTCGTTCGGCGTGTACCACAGCACCGTCCCCCACAGGGTCGCGCCGGTTGCCGCATCGAGGGTTCCGTTGGCCGGCGGCGTCACCACGCGGAAGACACGCGCCCCCGGGGTGCCGAAGCTCGCGGCCTCCAGCTCGATCTGGACCGCCGCGCCGGGCTCGGTCTCCACCGCCAGCGGCTGCGCCACGTAACCCGGCACCACGCTGATGCCCTCGGCTATGGCGACGCCGTTATTCGTCTCATCCGTCTCGACCACGATGTCGTAGGGATCGGCCTCAGCCGCCAGCCGGTAGTGCCCCGGACTCAGCTCCGAGATATCGACCCACTGCAGCGTGACCGTGCCCTCATACACATCCCGCCAGCCCTCCGTGATGCCCATGCGAAGGCTGTCGGCGTCCGGCTGATTCGCGCGGCAATTCTCGATGAGCTTCTCGTCGTACCGGGACTCGCCCGGCTCGGGGTGCCGCTCGGGCAGGGGCTCCACGTCCACCATGCAGAACCCGACCTTCGATCCCGGCAGCACCTGCGTCGTCCCCGCCTCGTCCCACAGCGAGTAGGCCACGATCTCCATCAGGTGGAAGTGGTTGTGCCCGTCGTCGGTCTCGTACCGCACGGGCGGCTTCGTGAGCGCGACCCAGTCGCCGGTCGAGGTCCGCACCCGCTGCCACACATCGTGGCTGGTGGGGTCGTCGGGATCGTCCAGCCGCGGATCGCCCGAGAGATCGAGGGGGCCGTCCCCGAGGTTGGTCACGTACCCCTCGAAGCGCAGGACCAGCATCGTCTCCCCGCCCCACGTCACCACCTGCGCCTCGCCCCACGGGTCGGGCGGATCGCTCACCAGGTCGGGAAGCAGGAACATGCGGTCGTTATCGGCCACGTAGAGGTGGGCCGAACCGGCGTGCTCGGAAACGACATACCCGGTCCCCGCCGTGATCGTCGCCGTGACCCTGCTGGTCGCTTCGACCTCGCCATCGTCGTCCAGCGCCACCGACAGGGTCGCCGTGCTCGCGCCGGCCTGGAACGTGACCGTCTCCTGGCCGTCCCCCGCCAGCATCGCCGCGCTCTCCGTCACCGCCACGGAGACCGCCAGGGCCGTGGTTGCCTCCCCGTCGCGCGTGAGCGTGAACTCCGCCGAGCCATCCTCCGTGACCAGCCGCCCCACCGCGGCGATGGACACATCCGCCGGATCCGTCACCGTTGCAGTTGGCGACTCGTCGGTCCCGTCCTCATCCGTGGTGGTCAGGTCAACCTTGTCCGACTTGTTCTCGGCTACGGCCTCGGGCGGGGCGGGGGGCTCCGGTTCGCGGGCGGGGCCGTCTTCGGACGCCACCTCGGGTGCGACTTCGCTCACGACCGGCGCCCGTCCCTCCGGGTCGCTCCGCGCGGACACGAGTGAGGCTCCCACCACCAGGGCGACCAGCCCCGCCAGCGCGATGATTCTCACGATGGCCGGCGAACCCGAGCGGTCAGTTGCCATCGAGCCGTCTCGCCGAACCCGGACGGGCCCGAGCGAGTCCCCCCTGCCGCCAGGACGCGTTATCGAGCAGTGTCATAGCGGACTGCCACCGTAGGGGGGGCCTCGGGAACGCGTCAAGACAAGGGAAGTCCGCCGACCAGCTCAGGAACGCGGGCGGCGCCCGGGCGAGCCGCGGGCGCCGCCCCCGGAGCACCTTCACATTCCCGCCGCGGTCGCCCATCGCCGCCGTCGCTCGTCGGCGCTCGGGGGCCGTCCCTCTTCTGCGTGGCTCCCATTTGCCCATGCGAACCGGGGGGGTACCATTTCGGCATCCCTTCACATCAAGGGGCCCCATGACTGCCCGAGCCGCCAAAGACCTGTACCCGCTTGGTGAAGCCCCTCCGCTCGGCGAAGTGCCGGGGAAGATGCACGCCCAGCTCATCCGCGAGTCCCGTTTCGGCGAGCCCCTCCAGGCCTTCGCCCCGGAGGTGGTCGAGATTCCCCCCGTGGGGCCCGACGACGCCCTCGTGTACGTCATGGCCGCGGGCGTCAACTACAACAACGTCTGGGCCGGACTGGGCGTCCCCATCGATGTCATCGCCGCTCGCCAGAAGGCCGGCGAGCAGGAGGACTTCCACATCGGCGGCTCCGATGCCTCCGGCATCGTCTACGCCGTCGGCGAGAACGTCACCAACGTCAAGGTGGGCGATGAGGTCATCATCCACTGCGGCATCTGGAACGTTCACTCCCCCTGGGTGACCGCCGGCAACGACCCCATGTACGACCCCTCCTACCGCATCTGGGGATACGAGACGAACTGGGGCTCGTTCTCCCAGTTCACGCGCGTCCAGGCGCACCAGTGCATGCCCAAGGCCCCCCACCTGACATGGGAAGAGGCCGCCGCCCCCAGCCTGGTCGGCGCCACCGCCTACCGCATGCTCTCCTCCTGGCCCCCCCACGATGTGCGCGAGGACGACGTGGTCCTCATCTGGGGCGGCGCCGGCGGCCTTGGCACCATGGCCATCCAGATCGCCGCCCTCCGGGGCGCCAAGCCGATCGCCGTCGTCTCCAGCGATGCCAAGGGCGAGTTCTGCAAGCAGCTCGGCGCCGTTGGCTACATCAACCGCAAGAACTTCGACCACTGGGGCCGCCTCCCCAACTGGGAGGACCAGGCCGGCATGGGCGAGTTCCAGAAGGGCGCCCGCGCCTTCGGCAAGGCCATCTGGGATGTCCTCGGCGAGCGCCGCAACCCCCGCATCGTCTTCGAGCACCCCGGTGAGGACACCCTCCCCACCTCCATGTTCGTCTGCGATACCGGCGGCATGGTCGTCATCTGCGCCGGCACCACCGGCTACAACGCCGATGTCGACCTGCGCTACCTCTGGATGCGCCAGAAGCGCTTCCAGGGCTCCCACTTCGCCAACGACGAGCAGGCCTACGCCTTCAACGACCTCGTCATCGAGGGCAAGATCGATCCCTGCCTCTCGCGCGTCTTCCCCTTCGAGGAGACGGGCGCCTGCCACCAGCTCATGTACGAGAACCGCCACCCCGACGGCAACATGGCGATCCTCGTGGGCGCCACCGAAGAGGGGCAGGGGCGGCGCTAGGGGCCATACGCCGCGGGCGCATCCGCACGAGCATCTGAGACCAGGAAGGGACCTGCTGCATGGCGCGTGACTTCGCTGCCGACATCCTCGATCCGATCGCCCAGGAGATCGTCTCCAACGTGGGCGTCTGGGTGGACCGCGAGGTCAAGCCCGTCGCCAGCGAGTACGAGCACGCCGACGAGTACCCCGAGCCCCTCGTGGCCGGCATGGCCGAGATGGGCCTCTTCGCCATCAAGGTGCCCGAGGCCTACGGCGGCCTCGACCTCAGCTTCGAGTGCTACGCCGGCGTCTGCATCGAGCTCGCCCGCGGCTGGATGAGCCTCGCGGGCGTCCTCAACACGCACGTCCTCGTCGGCTACGCCATCTCCACCTACGGCACCGAGGAGCAGAAGCAGAGCTTCCTCCCCCGCATGATCGACCCCGAGATCCGCGGCGCCCTCAGCATCACCGAGCCCGACGCCGGCTCCGATGCCCAGGCGATCAAGACCCAGGCCACCCGCGATGGCGACGACTACGTCATCAACGGCCAGAAGATGTGGGTCACCAACGGCCAGCGCGCGGGCGTCTACCTCGTCCTCACCAAGACCGACACCGAGGCCCAGCCCGCCCACCGCGGCATCAGCGCCTTCCTCGTCGAGCCCGACATGGAGGGCTTCTTCGTCGGGCGCAAGCTCGAGAAGCTCGGCTACAAGGGCGTCGAGACCACCGAGCTCGCCTTCGATAACGCCCGCGTGCCCGCCGGCAACCTCCTCAGCGGCGATGAGGGCCGCGGCTTCCAGCACGTCATGAGCGCGCTCGAGGTCGGGCGCATCAACGTCGCCGCGCGCGGCGTGGGCGTCGCCCAGGCCGCCTTCGAGGACGCCATCGCCTACGCCCAGCAGCGCCACGCCTTCGGCAAGCCCATCGGCCAGCACCAGGCCCAGCAGATCCGCCTCGCCGAGATGGCGACCAAGATCCGCGCCGCCCGCCTCCTCACCTTCGATGCCGCCCGCCGCAAGGACAGCGGCGCCCGCACCGATCTCGACGCGGGCATGGCCAAGCTCTTCGCCACCGAGGTCTGCCAGGAAGTCGTCCTCGATGCCCTGCGCCTCCACGGCGGCGTGGGCTACAGCAAGGAGCTCCCCCTCGAGCGCTACTACCGCGACGCCCCCGTCATGGTCATCGCCGAGGGCACCAGCGACATCCAGAAGATCGTCATCGCCCGCAACCTCCTCCGCGAGTACGCCATCGAGTAGCGGACGTACCGGTCCGGGGGCCGGGCGGGGACCAGCAGCCAAGAGCCAACAGCCAGGAGCCACCCATGACTGTCTACGACGGGCGCGAAGCCTTCGGCCACTACTACGAGGAGTTCGAAGTCGGCGACGTGTTCAAGCACTGGCCCGGCCGTACCATCACCGAGTACGACGACATCCTCCACTGCATGCAGACGATGAATCACCACCCCCTCCACATCGACGCGCGCTACGGCGAGGAGGAGACGCAGTTCGGACAGAACGTCGTGGTGGGCACCCTCGTCTACTCCATCGTCTTCGGCATGACCGTCACCGAAGTCTCGGGGAAGGCCATCGCCAACCTCGAGATCGAGTCGCTCAAGCACACCGCCCCCACCTTCCACGGCGATACCGTCTACGCCGAGACGACCGTCACCGACAAGGTCGAGTCCCGCTCCCGCAACGACCGCGGCATCGTCACCGTCGATACGCGCGGCTACAACCAGCGCGGCGAGACCGTCCTCACCTTCACCCGCAAGGTCATGGTCCCCAAGCGCGACCCGGGCGAATAGCTTCTGCCTAGGCCCGCTCCAGCGGCGCCAGGCTCTGCAGCAGACGCTTGACCCCCGCCTTCGCGTCATCGAAGGCCACCACCACCTCGACGTCCCCCCGCCGCTCCTGGCAGCTCACCACGATCCCCTCCCCGAAGTGCCCGTGACGCACCCGCTCGCCGGCGCTCCACTGCG
>CAYMDV010000002.1:0-221411 GCA_964389725.1 uncultured Anaerolineaceae bacterium | reverse complement strand
TATCCCCTCTGAGGAGGGGACCGACCTTCATGCCATCTGTACACGCCCATGACATGCCACTTCCCTCGGCAACGACACATCACAGGGCAGATTTCAACTGCCGCGCGTAATCGCTCGACGCTCCACGTCCCTGGTGTGGTTCAGCCGTTCAGGGCAACCACGCAGGCCGCAGTTGAGGAACACCCCAACAGCAGCGGCGGTTGGCCAGACCCGCGCTCAGGGCGACGTCAGCACCATTGCGCAGGCCACCGCCAGCAAGAGCCCGAACACGACACCTCTCCGCACCCAGAGCCGCACTTCGGCCCAGGCACGTGAGCGCCGCCGGTTGGCGAGCGCTTGCAGCCGCCACCCGAGGTGGGTGCGCAGGTCGAGACCCCGCTGCGGGTACGTTGCTGGCGGCAGGGTCAGCCTGTGCTCTTCCAGCATCGCCACTTCCAGCTCGAGGATGCGGACCTCGCGCTGAAGCCATGCCAGGCCCTTGCCCGGGCGCCCGTGGTCATCCCAGAGTCGGCGCCACTCGTCGACGAGCGGCCAGGCCGTGGCATAGACCTCCTCGTCATCGGGCGCGGCCTCCCTGGTGACGAGGTCGGGGTACTGCCGCCGCGGCTTCCACTCCGACGCCGGTGGTGCCTTCGGTTCCGCCGAGTCGTTCCCCTTCCCACGTTTCCCTTGCGCCGGCCCTCCCACGACGGGCTCATTACCCGGGTCGGCAGCTTCCACCTGGGACTCCCCTGCACGAACTGAGCCTGACCGTGGGAGTTGCTGCTCCGGCAGGGGCACCTTCTGCCTCTGTCCATCGCGCAGGGCCTGGAACCCGGCCATCACGGCCGCCTTGAGACCGGTCAGATCCCGTTCGAGGAGCGCCACTCGCTCCTCCAGCCGGGCCACTTCCTCCTTCTGACCGACGTTGGTGGCGAGCTCCAGCTCCAGGGCCTTGCGCACCCTCCGGGACAGCCCGGTCCGTTTCAGGCTGGTGGCCAGCGTCCTGGTGTCAATCCCCAGTGCCTCCGCCGTTTCCACACGTCCCCGCTCCTGCACCATTTGATGCAGGAGTGCGACCAGCCTTTGTTCGTGCTGGTCCCGTTCACTCTTGCTGCTCTCCGACCTTCCCTCCCCGGCAACAGCGGGCGGGGCCTCCCGCTGTGCTGACGTAGTCCCCCCAGACGTCCTCTGCATGCAAACTTGTCCTTCCGGGCGCCGATTCCGCCCTAATCAGGAGCAACCCGCCCTTTCGAGCCCCTGGCCCCCGATGTCGCCGCAGTTCCCTCGGAAACGACCGGTTCCATGGGCTCACGAGGGGCGGTGCAAAATTGCAACTCACCTCTCTTCCCTGTACACGTCCGGGGCCCTCACGCGCCTTCCCGGTTCGTGCACGGGCGGGTTTCAGCACACCACATCTCGCCTCCCGGGGGAACGCCCTGAAAGGGGGTGCAAGCGCGCACCCCCTCCGAGGGCGTTCTCTGGAGTGGATCGCTGCCCGCAAACTTGATTACCCGATAGGGGGAGGGGGAGCGGAACGGTGAAGCCCGGCACCTGTGAGCACGCGCTGCTGCGCCAGCTGGCGGCCACGCCCTTCTGTGACCGCCTCGACCTCGCCGCCCTCAGCGGCTGGTCGCCGCGGGCCGTCTATGCAGCCGCCGCCCGCCTTGAGGAAGCAGGGTTCGCTGCCTCGCTTCCCCACGCGACCCACCTCATCCCGCCCACGCGGCGCTTCCACCTCACCGCCGCAGGCGTGCGGCGGCTGGCTTCCGAACTGGACCTCGATGTGGATGAGCTGCTGGGGGCGCGCCCCGTCTCCGCCCACTGGCGCCGCCTCCTTCTTGGGCGCCTGGACGCCCTGGCTGTCATCTACCGCCTCGCTGCCACGGTCTGCTCCATCGCGCATCCCCCTCGCCTCCGCTGGTACCGGGCCTGGCCCCTGGACGTGACCCTCGTGCTCCCCGATGGTCGCAGCCTTGGCGTCGTCCGGCAGGGGCTGGCCTCCGACCGCACTGGCTTCTCCAAGCGGCTTCGCAGGCTCTATGAAGGCCCCCTACCCGGGGCGGTTCTCGTGATCGTTCCGGACGAAGTACGGCTGCGCCATGCGCGGAGGCTGCTGAGTGGTGCGCCACTGCCCGTCTTTGTCGCGTTGGAGCGGCACGTAGCCGCATCCGACGAGGCTAGCCGCATCTGGCGGTTGCCCTCACTCGCAGGTGCGTTGGGGCTGAGGGACGCGCTCTCCGTTGTCTCCCGTGGCAGCGTAGTGCCGTCGGAACCGAGGCAAGGCCGGGCACTCCTCCCCGCGAGTGCCATTCCCGAGGAGCAGCTCCTGCCGTCGCTGCTCACGCCAGCGGAGAAACGCACCCTCAACCTCCTCTTCGACTGGCCCTGGATCACGCTGGGGGATCTGGCGGGGTTGCTCGGCGTCTCCCCCCAGCGAACGTCTCAGCTCCTGTTGCGTCTGGAAGAGTTCGACCTCGCTACTCGCACTCTCATCGCTGGACGCCGTCGGCTCGCCGTCACGGATCGTGGACTGGCTCTCATCGCTCGTCGTGACCGAGCTTCGGTGGGGGCTGTGCGCAAGCGCTGGAGCGTCACCCCCATCGAACCAGGCAAGTCGGTCGAGTGGCGCAGTGTGTCCGGTTCGCGGAGCCGGCAGCTCCTGCGCAACCTTGAGCACACGGAGGCCGTCCATGGCTTCGTCGGCGCGCTGGGGCGGCAGGCGCGTGAACGTGGCTGGGAGGTGGTCCAGCTCGACCCGCCCCAGCGGGCCTCGAGGTACTTCCGGCACGGTGACGCGCTTCACTCCGTCCAACCCGACGCCTTCGGGATCCTGCGCCGGGGCGAGCGCACGTGGCCTTTCTTCCTGGAGTGGGAGCGCCGCGCCGTACGGCCCGTCACGATGGCTGCGCGTCTCGCCCCCTATCTGCGGTACTACTCCTCCGAACGCCCCATCGAGGACCACGGCGCCTGGCCATCGGTCCTGGTGGTGTTCGACGACGAGCTCGCCCAGGTCCACTTCCGGCGGGTGGCGCAGGGGGAGATGGAGCGGACCGGCGTCGAGGTTCCGCTCCGGGTTTCCCACAGGGCACAGCTCGATGAATTTGGACTGCTGCAACCCAGGGCTTGGCACCGCCTGAGGATGCGGGCCATGACCTCCGGGCCGTTCCCATAGAGGACCAGTTGGAGCAGCACCTCTTCGAGACGTGTGCCATTCTCGAACTAGGTACGTAGCCGGAACACAACGACTTCGACACCCATTAGTCGGGTTCACCGCCCTGCAGTGGAGCGGGCTCAATGGGCCGCTAGCCGGCCACTTCCGCCATGTGTTCCTTTCCGCGCCCATGCAAGGGGTTCATGGCCGCACCCCCTTCCAGGCTGTTCCCTGCGCGGCAACTCTCGGTGATGCTGGGACGACCGACCGGGAGTCAGCGGGATGGACAGCGAGACGGGGCAGGGGACCTATACGGCCGAGCAGCGCGAGCAACTCGAGACCGGGTTGCGGGTACTCGCGCGCATGATCGCACGGGCCCACCTACAGCGTCAGGATGACCCTTCCCTTTCAGGCGACGAGGCTACAGTGGAAGAGCGCGCGGGTGAAGACCATTCAGGTGGGCGGCCGCCGGCCACCCAGCGTAGGCGCCGGGGATGAGGTATGCTCATGTACCAGAACGGACGTTCTGGGGCAGTGGAACCGCCCGGGGTTCGCTCCCGGCGCGCACAGCGCGAGAGCTTGCTCCGACGTGACAGGTTCGGGCACATCTTCACCGAAGACCGCACCTGTACGGGAGGGGGCTGGGTACGCTGAACAGGAAGCGATGGGGAGAGCCAAACCGATGAGCGAACGACCCACCCCGACGCCGGCCGCCCTCTACGCCCGCGTCTCCAGCGACCGGCAGGATGTCGACCTGTCCGTCTCCGCCCAGCTCCGGGCGCTGCGCGACTACGCCGAGAAGAACGGCTACGTCGTCGTCCGGGAGTACGTTGACGAGGCGGAGAGCGGGCGCATCGCCGACAGGCCCCAGTTCCGCAAGATGCTGGATGCCGCGGAGCGCACTGACGCTCCTTTCCGGGAGATCCTCGTCTGGAAGTTCTCCCGCTTCACCCGCAAGCGTGAGCACGCCGTCGCCTTCAAGTCGATGCTGCGCCGGCGAGGAGTGCGCGTGGTGTCGATCACCGAGCACGCCGACGACTCGCCCACGGGCAAGCTTATGGAGGCGATTATCGAGAGCGTCGACGAGTTCTATTCGGAGAATTTGGCACAGGAGGTCATGCGGGGGCTGCGCGAGTCGGCCTCTCGCGGCTTCTGGGTCGCTCCGGTGCCTCCTCACGGGTACAGGAAGGTCGCGGTCGAGGACGGGGCCAGCAAGCGTCAGAAGCTGGAACTGAATCCGCCCGCCGATGGCGTGATGCGCCGCATCTTCGAGATGGCTCTCAAGGGAGAGAGCGTCCTCGACATCGCCAGGACACTCAACGCCGAGGGCATCCCCACGGCGAGAGGTAAGCGCTGGAACAAGACGACCATCCACGCGATGCTCGCCAACGAGGCCTACACGGGAACCTTGGTCTGGGGCGCCACCGCCAAGGACGGCCTCGGTGCCGTGCGGGTCGAGAACGCCTTCCCCGCCATTGTCTCCCGCGAGGAGTTCCAGCAAGTGGCGCAGGTGCTGCAGGCCAAGGCGCCGGCGAGGGTCCATCCCCGCCGTGCTACCAGCCCCTACCTCCTCAGCGGACTGGCCAAGTGCCAGTCATGTCGCAGAGCGCTGACGGCCGCGGAGGCCAAGAGCGGCCGGTACACGTACTACGTATGCCAGTCCCTCATCAAGCGGGGCCGCGGGAGTTGCGACACCCCACGCCTGAACGCGAAACGCTTCGAGAATCTCATCATCGAGCAAATTCGCGACCACATCCTCACCGAGAGCAACATCCGCAAGCTGGTGAGGATGGTCGATGAGGAGATGGATGGCGTTGCCCATGAGCAGCGCGTGAAGCTGGAGACCCTTGAGGGGGAGTTGGCCGAGGTACGCCGCCGCATGGACCGGCTGTGGCTCGCGGTCGAGACCTCCGACCTGGAGATCAACGACATCCTGCCCCGTCTCAAGCAGCATCAGGAGCGGCAGGAGCGCCTGGAGACGGCTGCCGATGCTGCCCGGAGGACTCTGTCAGAGCGTCGAGCCATTCTCGACAGCGTCGAGGCGATCAGCGCCTTCGCCGAGGAGATGAGTGAGTTCCTGCGGACGAGCGAACTCACCGAGTCCCGGGCCTTCATCCGTACCTTTGTGAAGGAGATCGCGGTGAAGCCCGGGACGGCGACGATCCGCTACACGATCCCCACCCCGCCGGACAGCCCAATTGGCGGGGCGGACGCTGCGGAAATCGGCCTGCCGGACCCGGTTATGAGTACGGTACGAGGTGGCTGCCGAGCAGGGATTCGAACCCCGACCAAAGGCTCCAAAGGCCCGTGTGCTACCGTTACACCACTCGGCAAGAGCGCGGGTGCCTGAGCTGGTGCCGAAGGCCGGACTCGAACCGGCACGGGCTTAACGCCCAACGGTGTTTGAGACCGTCGCGTCTGCCAATTCCGCCACTTCGGCTGCTGCGACCGTAGCCCCGCGTCGCGCGCCCGGTCAAGGACGGGACCGCAGGCAGAGGCCTGGAGCGGAAGACGAGGGTCGAACTCGCGACCTCCTCCTTGGCAAGGAGGCGCTCTACCACTGAGCTACTTCCGCACGCCCAGCGAGTATAGCAAAGGCCCCACCTACGACCCCGGCCCGGCAGTTTCAAACCTCGCGGCGCCGACGGCTCCGATGGCTACAGTTCGAGCCGGCCCGGAGAACTACTCCCCCAGCCTCGACGTGTACCCAAGCGCCACCACGTCCTCGACGTACTGGCTGCGCCAGCCCGGATCGGGTACCCGCACGTTGTGGTCCCGGAACCAGCGGTGGATGCGCAGGTACTCCTCCTCCATGCGCGCCCGCCACCCGTCCTCCTCCCGGAACGTGTCCGGGTCGACCTCCTCCAGCTTCCGCGACATGTCCGCGTACGCGACTTCCGCCTCTTCCTTCCAGTACGTCGAAAGGTAATCCAGCGACTCCTCGAGGTTGCGCCGGCACTCGTCCAGCTGCACACCCATCCACCCCGCCTCGTCCATCAGCTGGCCGTTCACCCGGTAGCGATCCGCGCACGATTCGCACACCACCACCAGCTTGCGCGCGTCGCAGTCCGACTTGTCCGTGCAGTCCTGGCAGCGCGCCGCGAACTCCGCCGCTTCGGTGCTGCGCGTGTAGCCGACGATCATCTCGTCGCCGAGCTTTTGGCAGGCCTGGCAGGCGAGTGTGCCCGCCAGGATCTCGTTGATGGTCTTGTCCCAGTCGACCGCCATTCGCGCCCTCTCCCCCTGCGTAATCCCCTCGCGAGCCTATTCGGCAGTATACCAACCGGCCTGACCCGGCATTTCCTCGATCCCGACCGTCAGTCGCTTGATGTTGATCGCCCCGCGCTCCGCCAGGGCCGCCCGCAGGCGCACCGCGAACCACTCCGCCAGCCGCTCCGCCGTCGAGTTGTCGATGGGCAGCGCCGCCACATCCGTCTTGGGGAAGACGTAGCGCTGGTCCTCGTACGAGATCTCCCAGTCGCGCTCGCCCTCCACGATGGTGAGGACGCGGCTCTCGAGCTGGAGCACGAACTTGTGGTCGAGCTCGTCGGCGATCGCCTTCGTCATCCGTTTCAGCTCGCCGAAGTCCCACACCCACGAGTCCTCCGTGAGCTCGCCCTCCACGTCGACCATCACGTCGTAGTTGTGGCCGTGGAGCGGTTCGCATTCCCCCAGGAACGTGGCGAAGTGGGCGGCGGCAAAGCGCAGCCGGTTGCGTTCGACGGTGACGCGGCGGGTGACGGGCATGGTTCGGCCTCCGGGTGCTGATCGCCCCCGATCGTCGCACCCTCGGGGCACACGCGCTCGCCCCAGCGAGACGAGATGGTGCTAGCCGCGGCCCAGCAGCCCTCCCGCGTCCATCGCGAAGATGCCCGCCATGTCGCGGTTGATGCGCAGCTGCAGGTAAGCGCGCAGCTTCGTGATCTGCTCCGGCGCCTCCTCCCAGCCCTCGCCGTCGAGCCTGTGCAGGTGCCCGATCGCGTCCGTCAGGAGTTCGCTCAGCTCGCCGTAGCTCTCGTTGATGGCGGCATAGGGTGGCAGCTCGGGGAACTCAGGCGATCCCGCCACGCGCTCGCCGATGGTGCGCAACCCTTCGGCCGCCTCGCCGTCGCGTCCGGCGACTGCCTCGGCGGCCTCCGACAGGACGCGCGCCATCCGGCCGCACTCATCCGCCATCCACTGCTGCTCCACCGGCAGCCGCCGCTCCACCGAGACCAGCATCTGCTGGATCATCTGCACCGTGACCTTCGCCGCGTTCGTCTGCAGCTCCGGCATCACGTCGCGTTCGAGGCTCTCGCGGATAAGCTCCAGCACCCGCGCCGAACTTGGATTCGTGAACATCGCGCCTACTCCTCCGCCTCGGGGTACCCGAGGATCGCGCAGTAGCCGGGCTGGGCGGCCACCAGCGGCTGCAGCATGTACGTGCTCAGGAAGTTCTGGCTCTCGCCGTCGAGCCCGCGCCGTACGGCGTCCAGGATGGGCGCCGCCAGCGCCGCCGACGAGAACACCATGAAGAAGCCGACATCCTCCATCGTCACGGGAATGCCGCTCAGCTTCGTGTAGTGCTCCAGGAAGCCGCCGTCGGCCTTCACGCTCCCCGCGATGTCGAAGCCGGTGATCGCCGAGAGCTGCCAGAGCCAGCCGATGTCCTCCCGCGGGTCGCCTACGTGCGCCGCCTCCCAGTCGATGATGCCCGTGATGCGACCGTCCTCGTAGAGGAAGTTCGAAGGCTGGTAGTCGCCGTGGCACATCGCCAGGGGCGCCGGCTTCGGCAGGTTGTTCGGCAGGCTCGCGTACATGTCGTAGAACACCGGCAGCGGGTCGAACGCGATCCCCTGGTAGCTCTCCATGAAGAACTCGGTCGAGGTCGTCATGTAGGACTCCCAGCTCGAAGCGTCGATACCGACGCCGCGCGCGTCGCGGAATTCGCCGTCCGGGTCGAGCGTGTCGAGTGAGGTCGCGTGCAGCTCGGCCAGCCGTTCGCAGAACTCGGTCGCGACCGCCTCCGCCTCATCCTCGTTTCCGGGCGCGAAGAGCGGCGTGAGATCGGCGGTGCCGCGGGCCCGCTCCATCACCATCGCCGGGCGTTCGAGCGTCTCGCCGTGTTCGTCGAGAAAGTAGGCCTTCGGGACGGGGATGCCCGTGCGTTCGCCCACCCGCTCGAGGATCTGGAACTCGAGCCGCCGCTTGGTCGGCAGGATGTCGATCTCCGGTGGCGGGTCGCGCCGGATGATCAGCGGGAGCCGTTCGCTGCTTCTCCCGCCCTCGATCACCGCGTCGGCGCTGTAGGTCTCCTGCGAGTAACCGCCGGCCAGCAGCTGGAAGTCCTCGATCCGCACCGACGCGGCGTCGGGGCGGTTCTGTTGAATGAAACGTTGAAGCTGAGCCTCCATGTTGGGGTACCCTCCACCGCGAAAGTCTACGGCGGCGCCCACGTTTGCTCAGCCCCGCTCAGGTAACGATCGCGATCCCTTCGCCGCGAAGGTCGTGCGCGGCCGCGATTCCCCCGCCCGTGAGAATCGCCAGGCAGGCCCGCCCCGTCCACCCGTCCCAGGCCGGCAGCGTTTCGAACGCGAGGCCTTCCGCCCCCAGCGCCTCCCCGAGCGCGTCCGGCGTGCGCCCCTCCGCATAGAGCGAGCCGTCCGTATCGAGCGCCCAGCGTGCCGCGTCGAGCGCGTCCTGCGGGTCCGCGCCCCCGCGCAGGACCGCGTCGAGCACCTGCACGTTCGTCTGCGGCTGGCGGTGCGCCCCCGGCGTTCCCCCGGCCGCGATGAGCTCTCCATCGCGCGGTCCCTCGGGCTCCCCCGCCAGCGGCAGGTCGGGCTGCGACGTGACGATGTAGCTGTGGAGGGTGTGCATCGGGCGCTTCCCGCCCGCGAGCTCGTTGGGGTGGCCCGGCTCCAGGCTGAATCCCCGCATGCGGTTGTTGAACGCGACGCCCGTGCTCGGCGAGAGCACCCCGCTCCCCCAGGCCGAGAACACCGACTGGATCAGCGAGACCGCGTTCCCCTCCCCGTCGATCGCGACCAGCGCCGTTGTGTCGCCGTCGCCCCCGCCCCCGGCTGCAGCCCCGGCGGGTGCTCCCCCCGCGTGCAGCAGCGTGGCCGCGTCGAAGCCCGTGACCCGTGGGTCGCCCGCTTCCGCGTCGACTGCCGCGAACGCCTCCCGCAGCGCTTCGACCTGCGCCCGGACGCCGGGCTCCGAGCGTGCCAGCCGCCGCAACGCCAGCATCGTCACGAGCCCGCGCGAGGGTGGCGGCTGGGTGTGCACGAGCACGCCGCCGAACGTGGTCGAGAGGGGTTGCACCCACTCCGCGGGGGCCCGCCAGTCATCCGGCGTGAAGGCCGCCCCGAGGCCGTTCAGCGTCGCCATGCACGCCTCCGGCACCTCGCCTTCGTAGAACGCGGTCGCCCCGCCCTCCGCCAGCGCCCGGAAGGTGGCCGCCAGCTCCGGCTGCACGACGAGCTGGCCCCCATCTCCCGCAACGTGCCCGAACGTCGTCTTGAACGCCCCCGCCGGGTACACGCGTTCGCGCCCGACCCCCACCGCCCGCACCATCGCCCGGGACGCGGGGTGCCCCTCCCGCGCGATCCGCTCCGCATCCTCCAGCACCCGCGACCACGGAAGCCTGCCGTGGCGCTCGTGGAGCGCCCCCCAACCCGCCACGCACCCCGGCACGGTCACGGCCAGCGCCCCCGTGTCCGGGATGCCCCCCAGTTCCCGGTACTCGTCGGGATTCGCGCTCGCGGGCGCCGGCCCGGAGCTGTTCAGCGCCTCGACGCCTCCGCTGGCGGCGTCGTACACGACCGCGAACGAGTCCCCGCCGAGGTGGCTCATGTACGGCTGCACCACCGTGAGCACCGCCGCCATCGCGACCGCCGCGTCGGCGGCGCTGCCGCCGTCGTGCAGCGCCCGCTGCCCCGCCGCCGCCGCCAGCGGGTGGTCCGCGATGACGCAGGTGTTGGCGCCTCGCAGCGCGCCCCGGCGCGGCCCGTCGCCCTCCGCGACCCCCTCGACGCCTTCGCGTCCGCCGCCCGCCGGCTGCTCCGTCATCGCGTGCCCCTGTCGGTTACTCCGCTCGCAGTAGCTTCAGGACGGCCTCGGCGTTGTCGGCGGCCTTCGCCCGCTTCCACACCTTCGTCAGCGTGCCGTCCGGCCCGACCACGAAGGTCGAGCGGGTCATGCCGATGCTCTTTCGGCCGTACAGCGTCTTCTCGCCCCACGCCCCGTACTCGGTCGCGACCTTCGCGTCCTCGTCGACCAGCAGGGGGAAGGGCAGGTCGTACTTCTCCCGGAACTTCGTGTGCGAGCCCGCAGTGTCCGTGGACACACCGAGCACGACCGCGCCCTCCTCGCCGAGCGCGTCGTGGTTGTCGCGGAAGCCGCAGGCCTGCTTCGTGCAGCCCGGCGTGTTGTCGCGCGGGTAGAAGTAGAGCACGACCGTCTTGCCGCGGTAATCCGCGAGGCGGTGCGTGTTCCCGTCCTGGTCCTGCAGCTCGAAGTCCGGGGGCGTGTCCCCCGCGCCCAGCGTGATTGGCATCGTTTCCTCCCGTGGGTCCGCCGCTTACCGGATGACGCCCGACACGCGCTCGGGGTGGATCCGCAGGATCACGCGCCGTTGCTGCTCCAGCCAGGCGGGCAGGTCCTCCGGCTCGGTGAATCCCGAGCCCTTGATGTTCTCGAACACCAGGTGCGTCGCGTGCTCCAGGTTCTCCCGCTCGATGTCGCACCGGCCCTCGACCGTCACGAAGTTGAACGGCGCTGCATCGTTGAACACCGTGATCGTGATCCGCGGGTCGTTCTCGAGCGTGCGTACCTTCAGCGTCGGCGCCGTCGTGCTCACGACGAGCGTGTCGCCCTCGCGTGCGTAGGCCACCACCGAACTGCTCGGCTGGCCGCTCTTCCGTACGGTCGTGATCACGGCCCAGCGGTTCTCGCTGACGAACCGGTCAAACGCTTCTGTTCCTATCATCCGCGCCTCCTCCAGGTGGGGTGCCCCTATTCTCCCCGCCCGGGGGGCGCGGGTCACGCGCGCCGGTCGCCCCCTAGAATGTCGCCCACCACGGTTCCCATGCCGGCCCCGGGAGGCGCCATGTCCCAGCTTCCAGCCTTCACCCTCGCCGACGGCGACGGCCGCGAACGCGCCTTCCCCTCCGGCCGCCCCTCCCTCCTCGCCTTCGTGAAGGAGGACTGCCCCACCTGTGGCCTCTCGATGCCCCTCATCGAGGCCGCCCACGAGGCCTTCGGCGAGGCCGTCGATGTCCTCGCCATCGGCCAGGAGGCGGAGGGTAACGCCGTCCTCGTCGAGCGCCACGGCCTGACCGCTCCCATGCTCGACGACAGCGATCTGCACGCCTCCTACGCTTACGACCTCGACACCGTCCCCACCCTCATCCTCGCCGGACCCGACGGCGACGAGGTGAAACGCTTCGTCGGCTTCGGGCGCGAGGACTGGCAGGACCTCTTCGGCGATCTCGCCGCCATCGCCGGCGTCGACGCCCCCGACCCCGGCTGGGAGGTCTACCCCGACTCCCGCCCCGGCTGCGGCTCCCGCTCGGTCGAGCCCGGTATCGCCGAGCGCCTCGCCGCCGAGGCCGAGGGCAGTCCCCTGCGCGCCCGCCGTATCGACATCGGCGCCGGCGACGACCTGCACGAGTTCCTCTTCGACCAGGGCCTCACCGACGGCCTCCCCGTTGTTCCGCCCACCCCCGAGCGCGTCATGCGCATGCTCGAAGGCACTACCCGCGACGCCCAGGACGTCGTCGCCGTGGTTCCCCCCAACCTTGGCCCCGCGACCGTCGAGAAGGTCGCCATCAACGCCGTCATGGCCGGCTGCAAGCCCGAGTACCTGCCCGTCGTGATCAGCGCCGTCGAGGCCTGCGTGACCGAGGAGTTCAACGCCCACGGCGTCTGGGCGACCACCATGGGGGCCGCCCCCGCCGTCGTCGTCAACGGGCCCATCCGCCACCACCTCGGCATGAACATGCAGCTTGGCGCGCTCGGCCAGGGGAATCGCGCCAACGCCGCCATCGGACGCGCCCTCCGCCTCGTGATGCGCAACGTCGGCGGGGCGAAGCCGGGCGGCACCGAGCGCTCCACCCTCGGCACCCCCATGAAGTACACCCTCTCCTTCGCCGAGTGGGAGGAACGCAGTCCCTGGGAGCCCATGCACGTCGAGAAGGGCTTCGAGCCCGAAGACAACGTCGTCTCCGTCTTCCCCGCGACCAGCGGCCCCCAGCTCCTCGTCGATCAGACCGCGCGCACGGCCCGCGCCCTCACGGGCATCCTCGGCCTCACGATGGGCTCGGTCGGAAACGCGCGCACGCCCACGGGCCACGTCCTCTTCGTCGTCTGCCCCGAGCACGCCGACACCATCTCGCGCGACGGCTGGAGCAAGCAGGACGTGAAGGACTACCTCGTCGAAGTCACCCGCATGCCCCTCCGCGACCGCCTCGCCACCGCCGAAGCGGGCGGCATCGAACCCTCCCAGTTCGGCCCCGACGGCCCCACCGAGGAGCAGCTCGACACCCTCTGG
The DNA here is from genome assembly GCA_964389725.1 of uncultured Anaerolineaceae bacterium. Lineage (GTDB taxonomy): Bacteria > Chloroflexota > Dehalococcoidia > Tepidiformales > Tepidiformaceae > UBA2991. The sequence goes on along the minus strand of CAYMDV010000002.1, from coordinate 208,743 downwards.
TCGAAGTTCCGCTCGACCGACTTCATCCACATGGTCGTGGCCGGGAGCGAGGCGGGGAAGTTCTCCGCCGTCCTCGCCGGCTGGGCGAGCGCGCCAGTCAGCCGCAAAATCGAAAACATCCCGTAACGAAACCGGGCCGTTTCCGCTGGCGCCTGACCCAACCGCCCCCTACGCTGGATTCGAGGGCCGCGGAGAGCCGCCCCGGAAGAGGTGCCGCCATGAGTGGTGCGATTGGACCCGGCAGCGAAGGCATGAACCTGGAGCACATCAAAACGTGCGTCCGCTGCGGCCTACGCTACGACTGGCGCCGGTCCTCCAGCGACTCGCTCAAGATGACCTACTGCAGCCACCTCTGCGAGGCCAGCGACCTCGGCTTCACCCTCGAAGCCCTCCTCCATGCCCAGCCCGCGACCTCGACCGAGGTCGAAGCCGCCCCCTCCGAGCCGGAAACCGCCGCGATCTAGCGCCTACGTGACCAGGGGCGTGTCCTCGCGATTCGCCCACTCGAACATCGACCCGTCGTACACGCGCACGTCGTCGTAGCCCAGCAGGGTCAGGGCGAAGGCGCTGTGCGCCGCCCGGATGCCCCCCTGGCAGTACGTGATCGTGCGCGCCCCCGGCGCCACCCCCGCCTCCTCCAGCAGCCGTTGCATCTCCTCCGCCGGCAGGAAGCGGCGCGTGTCCGAGCGCTCGACGAGGTCCGTCCACTCCAGGTGCCGCGCCCCCGGCACGTGCCCGACCCGCGCGTTCCCCCGCGAGTTCGTGCCCTCCCACTCGCCGTCACTGCGCACATCGAGCACCGTGCACGAGTCTGAGTCGTGCTCTGCGATCAGGTCCTCCGCGCTCGCGTGCAGCGACGGAACCGTGCGCGACTCGAACGAGCGCGCCTCCGGCCGCGATCCGTGGAACGTCACCGGCCGCCCTTCCGTCAGCCAGCGATGCCAGCCCCCGTTCAGCACCTTCGCGTTCGAGTGGCCGTAGTAGTTCAGCGCCCACCAGAGCCGCGCCGCCACGAGCGCGTTGTTGTCGTCGTAGGTGACCACGGTCGTGTCCGCATCGACGCCAAGCCCGCCCATGAGCGCCGCGAACTCGTCCGGCGGCATCACGAACATGCCCGCGCCGCCCTCGCGCTCGCCCTGTTCCTTGATGTAGTAGTGAACGGGCAGGTGGACCGCCCCAGGGATGTGGGCGCGGCGGTACGCCTCCAGCGTCGCGCAGTCGATGATCCGCACCTGCGGGTCGTCCGCATGCTCCGCGAGCCACTCCGGCTCGGCAAGCAGCTCCGGTCGGGCGTACGGCATCGCTCACTCCTCGCGTCTCGAAGGTCGCGCAGAGGATAGGCGAGCCTCCCCCGCCCCGCTATCCCAGCAGGTGCTCCTCGAAGTACGAGACCAGCCGGCGCTCCATGTACTCCAGACCCGCCGCGTCGCGCGGCATGTGCCGCTCCTCCGGGAAGATCTGGATGTCGTACGGCTTCTGCGCCGCCGTGAGCGCCGTGATCAGACGCGCCGTGTGCCGGAAGTGCACGTTTTCGTCCACCATCCCGTGGACCAGCAGCAGCTTCCCCGAAAGCCCCTCGACGTGCGTCGTGACCGCCCCGTCCTTGTACCCCTCCGGGTTGTCCTGCGGCGTCGACATGTACCGCTCCGTGTACCCCGTGTCGTACCCGTCCCAGTCCACCACCGGCGCCCCCGCCACCCCCACGCGGAACACATCCGGCGCGCGCATCAGCGACATGCAGGTCATGTAGCCGCCGTAGCTCCATCCGTAGATGCCAACCCGCTCGCGGTCCGCGATCCCGCCCTGCGCGAGCTGTTCCACCGTCGCCACCTGGTCCTCCACCTCGACCGTGCCCATGCGACGGTGCAGGTGCGCCTCGAACGCGAGGCCGCGGTTGGCGCTTCCCCTGTTGTCGATGGCCACAACGGCGAATCCCGCCTGCGCGAGGTACTGTGCCCGCAGGTCGACCGTCAGCGCCCAGTCGTCGAGTACGCGCTGGGCGTGCGGACCCCCGTACACCGACACCACCAGCGGGTGCGGCCCCGCCCCCTCGGGCCGGTAGAGCGCTCCGAACATCGTCGTGTTGTCCGCCGCCGACATTGCCAGCAGCTCCGGCGGGCGCAGCCCTTGCCCGGCGGCGGTCATCGCTGGCTCCTCGAAGAGCGTCGCCATCGGCTCGCCCCCGTCCGTGCGGCGCACCGTCGTCACCGCCGCCCGCTCCCTCGACGAGAACGAGTCGACGAACGTGCTCCCGTCCGGCGCGACCGTGCAGCCATGCACCCCCGGCTCGCTCGTCAGGCGCTCCACCTCCCCGCCCTCCAGCCCCACCCGGTACAGGTGCCGCTCGACCGCCCCCTCGCGCGTCCCGCTGAAGAACACCGAGCGCCCCGCTTCGTCCACCTCCACGATGCGCGTCACCACCCACTCCCCCGAGGTCAACTGGCGCGCTTCCCCCAGGTCCGGGCGGTACAGGTACAGGTGCCGGAAGCCCGTGCGCTCGCTCGACCACAGAAGCTCGCCGGACTTGAGGAAGCGGAAGTCCCCGAGGTTGAGCCACGGCTCGCTGTGCTCCTCCAGCGTCTGCAGAACCGCCCCCGTGCCGGCGTCGAACAGGTGCAGGCGAAGCTCCGTCTGCGCGCGGTTCAGCACGATGGCGGCCAGCGCCCCGTCCGGTCGCCAGGTCACCCGCGGCAGGTAGATGTCGGCCTCGTCCCCGAGGTCCATCCAGACCGGCTCGCCGCCGTTCGCGGCCACCACGCCCAGCCGCACGCGCGCGTTCGGCGCCCCCGCGAACGGGTAGCGATGGTGTTCCGTGTCGAGCTCGTCCCGGCCCTGGTGCACGATCGGGTAATCGGGGATGTGCCGCGCATCGACCTCCACGAAGGCGATGCGCGAGCCATCCGGCGACCACCAGAAGCCGTCCGGCTGGCCGAATTCCTCCTGCGCGATGAAGTCCGCGAGCCCGTTCGTGAAACCGTCCTCCGCACCCTGCGTGAGCTGCCGCGCCTCCCCGCCCGATACCGGCATCGCGAACAGCTCCCCCGCCCGCACGAACGCGAGTTGCGCGCCGTCGTCGCTCAGGCGCGGCGTGATCGCCCCCTCCGCCCCAGCGATCGCGACGGGCTCGGCGTCGCCCACGATGAGGCGCGGCCCCTCCCCGCCCGGCAGCAGGATCGTGCGCTCCTTCGCCCCCGGCGCGAAGCGGTAGTCGGTCACTCCCACGTCGCGCAGGCGCGCGCGCTCGCGGCGCAGCTCCTCCTCCCGCGAGATGGGACCGCCTCCACCCGCCGGCCCCGCCAGCGCCCTCCGCTCCCCCGTCGCGATGTCGTACAGCCAGAGGCTGCGCACGAGCCCCCCGTCCTCCGCCGCCAGGTAGGCGATGCCGCTTCCGTCGGGCGTGAACGACCAGCGCGCCGGTCCCGCCATCCCCGGCCGCGGATAGCGCGCGACCTGCTCGATGGAGATGCGCTCGTACGGCGCCGTCATGCTCCCAGCCCCTCCCGCCGCAGCTCCTCGATCGCGTCCAGCGACTTCGGCGTCGCCGCCGACAGCACCTCCGCCCCCTCCTCCGTGATCAGGACGTCGTCCTCGATGCGGATGCCGCCGAAGTCCAGCAGCCCGTCGACCCGCTCCCAGTCCACGTCGTCGTGGTAGCGGCGGCGCAGGTCCGGGTCCTCCAGCAGCGCCCGGATGAAGTACACCCCGGGCTCGATTGTCACGACATATCCCGGCTGCAGGGGCAGGTCCGCGCGCAGGTAGCGCAGCGTCGGCCGCTCGCTCGGAACGCGCCCCTCGAGGCAGCCCCCCGCGTCGTGCGTGGCCAGCCCGAGCATGTGCCCGAGCCCGTGCGGGAAGAAGAGCGCCTGCGCGTCGCGCTCCACCAGATCCTCCGCCTCACCCCGCAGCAGCCCCAGGTCGATGAGCCCCTGCGCGGTCTCGACGCTCGCCGCCAGGTGCAGCTCCCGGTACTCCTTGCCCGGCCTCGCCCCGGCGATGGCCCGCTCCTGCACCCCCAGCACCAGCTCATACAGGTCGCGCTGGATCCCCTCGAAGCGCGTCCCCACCGGATAGGTGCGGGTCACGTCGCTGGCGTAGCCGCCGATCTCCGCCCCCGCATCGACCAGGATCAGCTCGCCCTCGCCGAACTCCCGCGCGGTCGGGGCGAAGTGCAGCGTGGCCGCGTTCGGTCCGCCCCCCACGATCGAGCCGTAGGCGGTGCGCTCCGCCCCCGCCCGGAAGAACTCGACCTCGATCTCGATCTGCAGCGCCCGCTCCGACATGCCCGCGCGCGCCTTGCGGATCCCCGCCATGTGCCCCCGGTGCGTCGCCGCGGCCGCCTCCCGCATCAGGGCGAGCTCGCGCGGGTCCTTCGCCCGCCGCAGCTCTGCCACGACCGTCCGCAGTCGTTCGCTCTCCTCCTCGTCCGTTGCGAACTCGAGGCTGGCCCAGGACTCGACCCCGTACTCCGCCGCCCGCAGCGTGATGTCGTCGTTGGCGATGACCGCGAGCGGTTCCCCCCGCCGCCGCTCCAGCCAGCCCCCCAGCTCGGAGGCGGGCCGCGCCTCCAGTCCCGCCGCCTCGCCCACCGCCGCCAGCGACGGGCCGTCCCCCGTCCAGACCCGTTCGGCCGCGTCCGGCTGCGGCACGAACAGCGTCCAGCCCTCGCCCGCGTCGAACGCGAGCACCCCGCCCGGCTGCCCCACCCCCGCGAGGTAGCGGTGCTCCGGGTGCGCGTGGTAGTCGTGGAACTGGTCCGTGCCCGCGATCGGCAGCATCAAACCCGCCGGTACGAGCACCACCCCCCGGTCGAGGTCCCAGCGCTCTGCCGCCCGCGCGCGCCGTTCCGCCACGAGCGCCGCCGCGTCGAGGCCGCCACTGTTTTGCATGCGCGCAGTGTAGCGGTCTCCCGTCGAGGCCCGCCCGCGCGGGTGTACGCTGGGAGGCGACCCGGCTTGCGCCGTCTGTGGAGCGGCAGGAGGGTCCATGAACGCCCGCGCCACCAACCTCGCCCTTTTCTTCCTCCTCCTGCTGGAGCTGGTCTCCGGTCTGGGGAGCTTCCTCGCGGGTAGTCCCGAGGGGCAGTGGGTGTTCTGGCTGCACAGCGCCGGCGGCCTCTCCATCGTCGTCCTCCTCGTCTGGAAGTGGCGCATCGTGGTGCGCTCCTTCCAGCGCCGGGGCGCGGGTGTCTGGTCGCTCGCCCCCGCCCTCCTCGGGGTGCTCTTCCTGGGCATCCTCGTGACGGGCCTCTGGTGGCTGCTGGTCGGGCGCGGAACCCTGCTCGTGCCCGTCTACGGCGAGATGCGACCGCTCGTGCTGCACACCATCCTCGGGCTCGCGCTCGTGCCCCTCTTCGCCCTCCACGTCGTCCTGCGCTGGCCGAGGCGCCCCGCCGCCGCCTTCGCCAGCCGCCGCGCCGTCCTCCGACTCCTCGCCGTCGGTGGCGCGGGCTTCGCCCTCTCCCGCGGACTCGCGGCCGCCGCTCCCCACACCGGCCCCGACCGCCGCTTCACCGGCTCCCGCGAGGAGGCCAGCTTCACCGGCAACGCCCACCCCGTCACCAACTGGCTTGGCGATAGCCGCAAGCGTATTCCCGCCGACGAGTGGCGCCTCGATGTTCGCGGCGCCGTCCGCGAGCCCCTCACCCTCGGCTACGACGACCTGGCCGCCCTCGCCGAGCGCACGCGGCGCGCGACGCTCGACTGCACCGGCGGCTGGTACACCGTCCAGGACTGGGGCGGCTTCCCCCTGCAGGCCGTCCTCGACCGCGCCGGCCTCACCGATGACGCCCGCAGCGTCGTCGTCACCTCCGCGACTGGCTTCAGCCGTCGTTTCGGGCTCGGCACGGTCCCCCGCCTCCTCCTCGCCACGACCGTCGGCGGCGAGCGCCTCAGCTCCGGCCACGGCTTCCCCGTGCGGCTCGTCGCTCCCGGGCGGCGCGGCTACAACTGGGTGAAGTGGGTCGTGCGCATCGAGGTCAGCGAACGGCCCGGCTGGTGGCAGTCGCCCCTCCCCACCCAGTAGCACCCCCTCGCGTAGCATCCAGGCGATATCCCCGCGGGTCCGGACGGCTCCACATGCGAATCGCTGACTCGGAGATCGAAGTCCTCATCTTCGACCTCTTCGGCGTGATCATCGCCTTCGACGACGGCCTCGTAGTCGAGCGTCTCGCGCCCCACTGTGCCGACCCGGCGGATGCCTCCCGCCGTCTGCACAAGCTCACCGCCTGGCTCGATGTGATTACCGGGGCCGTGACGCTAGAGCAGGTCCACCAGGGGCTCGTCGACACCCACGGGCTGGCGATGTCGTACCGCGAGTTCGAAGCGGTCTGGCTGGAGCCCTACTCCTGTCCCATCCCCGGCATGGCCGAGCTCGTCGCGAAGCTCTCGAAGCACTACCGGCTGGTCCTGCTCTCCAACGTCGACCGCGACTACTGGCAGGTCGTGCGCACCATGCACCCGGAGCTCGAGCGCTTCGAGCTCCGGCTCGTCTCCTGCGATCTCGGCATGGCCAAGCCCGACCCGGAGATCTACCGGCAGGTCTCCCGCCTGACCGGCGCGGAGCCGCCGCGGTGCTTCTTCGTCGACGACACCGCCGCCAACGTTGAGGCGGCACGGGCCCTCGGGTTCCACGGCTACGTCTTTGGTTCAGTCGAGGGGCTCACCACCGAGTTGCAGCAGGCGAACGCCAGGGGCCTGTAGCCATCGGGAGTCGCACGGCTGGCGGGCACGTTTCCCGCCCCCTGCGTAGGATCGGGAGTGATGCCCCTGACCGAGTTCGGGCCCGTCCAGCACCTTTCCGCCGACGCCGTGGGCCAGCCGGGACAGCGACGGTTCCGCCTGCGCGCCATTAGCGAGGGAGGCGCCTACGCCTTCGTCTGGATGGAGAAGGAGCAGCTCTCCGCCATCGGCGAAGCCATCGACTCCACCCTCGAGCACGCCGGCGCCGAGGGCGTCCCCCCGGGGCCAGGAGAGGTTGAGCCTGTCTTCCCCCTGGAGGCCAACTACGACCTCGATGTCCGCGCCGGGCGCCTCTCCCTGGGCCTGGACGAGGAGACCCGCCGCATCGTCATCATGGGCGCCGAGCCCCCAACCGATGTCGAGGGCGAGGCCATCTCGCTCGAGTTCGATTTCGACACGGCCCGCCGCCTGCGCGCCCAGATCGACGAGGTCGTCGCGGCCGGCCGCCCGCCTTGCGCCTTCTGCGGCGCGCCCATCGACCCCGAAGGACACGTCTGCCCCCGCTCCAACGGTCACCACCGCGAGGAGTAGCCGCCCCTACAGCCCCCGCAGGAACGCGATCAACGCCTCGTTCACGGCCTCGGATGCTTCCTGTTGCGTCCAGTGGCCCACCCCGGGAATCATCACGGCATCGCGCAGGTTGGGGGCCGCCCGCTGCATCTGCTCGCGCCAGTGCGGCCCCATCAGCGACACCACGAGGTCGCGGTCGCCGCTCACGAACAGCGCCGGGGGCGTCACTCGCTTCCCGTTGAAAGCCGCCATCAGCTCCCAGTTCCGGTCGATGTTGCGGTACCAGTTCAACCCGCCGCGGAAGCCTGCGCGCTCGAACTCGCCCGTGAACACGTCGAGGTCGGCCTCGCTCAGCCACGCGGGCAGGTCGTCTCCGGGGTCCTGCATGGCGTCGAGGAATCCGGCTGTCTTCGGCAGCTCGGCGGCTGCCGGGTTCGGTGGGCAGTCGCCCGAGGCCGTGTAGAGCAGCATCCGCATCGTGCGGCGCACGTCCGCCTCCAGCTCCCCCTCCGCCTTGCCCGGCTCCTGGAAGTAGAGCTGGTAGAAGAACCGGTCGCCGAAGCGCTGCTTCATCCCCTCCGTGGGCGGGATCTTCCCCGACCATGCATTGGGGGGAACGCTCAGCCCGGCCACGCCGCGGATCCGGTCGGGACGCAGGATTGCCGTGTTCCACGCCACGGGCGCCCCCCAGTCGTGCCCCACGACGACCGCCTGCTCCTCCTCCAGCGCGTCCACCAGCCCCACGATGTCGCCCACCAGGTGGAGCTGCGTGTATGCGCCGATGTCCTCCGGCGCGTCCGTCTGCCCGTAGCCTCGCTGGTCCGGCGAGACCGCGTGGAACCCCGCCTCCGCCAGCGCCACCAGCTGGTGCCGCCACGAATACCAGGACTCCGGGAACCCGTGGCACATCACCACCAGCGGCCCCTCCCCCGCCTCGGCGATGTGCATACGAATGCCGTTCGTCTCCACGAACCGGTGGCTGATCTCGGTCATTGCGTCCCCCTGCGCGCGAATCCTAGCCGGTCGAGTCGCAACGGAACTCGCTAGACTCGCGGCCAGCGCACGAAGCCCACGAAGGAGCCACGGGGGCGACAGCCCGCGAGTGAGCGCGAAGCGAAGCGCAGCAGTCGAGGAGCAAGACCAGGGCGACAGCCCGCGAGTGAGCGCGCAGCGCAGCGCAGCAGTCGAAGGAGCAAGACAAATGAAGTTCGGAGTCCACCTGATCCAGCAGAACATCGAGATGGCGGAGCTCCGCCGCCTCTGGACGTGGGCCGATACCGCCGGCTTCGACTGGATCGACGCCTCCGACCACTTCTACGAGGCGCCCCTCGTCCACGAGAACCACGGCGACTACTGGGAGGGCACGACGATCATGACCGCCCTCGCCTGCGAGACGAAGAACCTGCGCATCGGCTCGCTCGTGCTGGGCATGAACTACCGCCACCCGGCCGTCCTCGCGAACGCCCTCGCCGCGATGGATCACCTCAGCGGCGGCCGCATCGAACTCGGCATCGGCGCCGGCTGGTACGAGGACGAGTACCGCGCCTACGGCATTCCCTTCCCCTCCCTCGGCAAGCGCCTCGACATCCTCGAGGAGGGCATCCAGGTTATCCGCCTCCTGCTGACCGAGGACCACGTGAACTTCGAGGGCGAGCACTTCACCCTCGCCGACGCCTGCTGCAACCCCAAGCCCCTGCAGGAGCGTCTCCGCATCTGGGGCGGGGGCGTCGGGCGGAAACGCACCCTCCCGATGATCGCCCGCCTCTGCGACGGCTGGAACGGCCCCTACCTGACCCCCTGGCAGTTCCGCCACCTCTCCGGGGTCCTGCGCGAGGCCTGCGACCGCGAGAACCGGGACTTCGGCGAGATCGAGAAGAGCGTGAACCTCAGCTTCCACCTGGCCGCCAACGAAGCCGCCCGCCCCCGCGCGGAGGAGCACGCCCGCACGGTCTTCGGCGGCGCCATCGATACCTGGCGGGAGCGCGGGCTCATCATGGGCACCCCCGCGGAGGCGAAGGAGCTGGTCGCCGAATACCAGGACCTCGGCTGCGACCTCCTCAACATCGCCATCCGCCCACTGCTCGACTGGGAGGCGCTCGAGGCCTGGGCGCAGGAAGTCATCCCCGCCTTCCCGGCCGACTGACCCCCGGCCGGCGCTCCCGGTGATGGCAGAGTCGCCCATTACCCCGTTGTTGGGGAGAATCACCCCAGGGCGGTTCGGGCCGACGCACCTTTGCTCACGAACGGGAAGGCCCCTTCGCTACCGCGGCCAGCCAGATACCAGGGCCGCACCGCCCCCACCGACAGCCATGACTGACTAGTCCGAATCAGGAGCCCCATGACCGCGACCGCCGAATCCGACGTTGCAAACGCACTGCGACGCAACATCGCCATCATCGCCCACGTCGATCACGGCAAGACCACCCTCGTCGACGCCATGCTCCACCAGAGCGGCGTCTTCCGGGAGAACGAGCGCGTGGAAGAACGCGCGCTCGACAACATCGACCTGGAGCGCGAGCGCGGCATCACCATCATGGCCAAGAACACGGCCATCCGTCACCGCGACTGCATCGTCAATGTCGTCGACACGCCCGGCCACGCCGACTTCGGCGGGGAAGTCGAGCGCACGCTGACGATGGTCGACGGCGTGCTCCTGCTCGTCGACGCCTCCGAGGGACCCCTTCCCCAGACCCGTTTCGTCCTGGGAAAGGCCCTTGAGCACGGACTCCCCGCCATCGTCGTCATCAACAAGATCGACCGCAAGGATGCGCGCCCCGCGGAAGTGCTGGATGAGATCTACGACCTCTTCATCGACCTCGAAGCGACCGAAGGGCAGATCGACTTCCCCGTCGTGTATGCCAACGCCCGGGCCGGCGTCGCCAGCCTCGACCCGGACGAACCCGGACTGAACCTGCGTCCCCTGCTCGATGCGATCGTCGAGCAGCTCCCTCCCCCTCGCGGCAACCCCGAGTCGCCCCTGCAGATGCGAGTCGCGAACCTCGACTCGAGCGACTACCTGGGGCGTATCGCGATCGGACGGATCGTGAATGGCCGCGTGGCCCTGGGCGACGAGATCGCCGTGTCCAAGCTCGATGACTCGGTCGTGCAGACGCGGGTCACCAGGCTGTTCGTCTTCGATGGCCTGGAACGGGCCGAGGTCGAGCAGGCCGCTGCCGGCGACATCATCTGCCTTGCCGGAATCGACGACATCACCATCGGCGAGACCATCACCGCGCCCGACGACCCCCGCCCCTTCCCTCCCATGCACGTTGATGAGCCGACGGTCTCGATGGTCTTCGGGGTGAACACCTCCCCCCTCGCCGGGAAGGATGGCCAGCACGTCACATCCAACAAACTGCGCGAGCGCCTCGAGCGAGAGCTGGTCAGCAACGTCTCGATTCGCGTCGAAGAGACGGACTCGGCCGATCAGCTACAGGTGATCGGCCGGGGCGAGCTGCAGCTTTCGATTCTCATCGAGATGATGCGGCGCGAGGGCTACGAGCTGCAGGTCGGCCGCCCCCGCATCGTCACCCGCGAGCGAGCCGGCCGCACCGAGGAACCCTTCGAGGAGCTGGTCATCGATGTGGCCGAGGACTACCAGGGCACGGTCATCGAGAAGCTCAGCGCACGCCGCGCCAAGTTGACCCGCATGGTGAACCACGGCAGCGGCCGCATCCGCCTTGAGTTCCTCATCCCGACGCGAGGGGTCATCGGCTTCCGCTCGCAGTTCCTGACCGACACCCGCGGCACCGGCATCATGAATCACCTCTTCGCCGGCTGGGAGCCCTGGAACGGGCCCATTCCCGGGCGCCCAAGCGGGGCGCTGGTGGCCGACCGTGCGGGCACGGCGACCGCCTACGCTATCCACAACCTGCAGGAACGGGGCGAGCTCTTCATCGACCCCGGCACGCCCGTCTACGAGGGCATGATCATCGGCGAAAACGCCCGCCCCAACGACATGGACGTGAACGTCACCAAAGAGAAGAAGCTCACCAACATGCGCGCGTCCGCCGCCGACGAGGCCCTGCGCCTCGTCCCGCCGAAGCTCCTGAACCTGGAGCAATCCATCGAGTTCATCAACGACGACGAGCTCGTCGAGATAACGCCCGGCAGCATCCGCCTGCGCAAGCGCATCCTCGGGGCGACCCCCCGAGCCAGGAGCCAGCCCCGCGGGTAGCGCGAACAGGGCAGCGCATTCCAGGAGCCAGTCGCCGCGAGTGAGCGTGGAGCGAAGCGGAGCAGCCGAGGGAGCCAGTCCCGCGAGTGAGTGCCGAGCAAAGCGGAGCAGTCGGGGGAGCCAGTCGCCGCGAGTGAGCGCGGAGCGAAGCGGAGCAGTCGGGGGAGCCAGTCGCCGCGAGTGAGCGCGGAGCGCAGCGGAGCAGTCGAAGGAGCCAGTGTATTGACAGCGCGACGCGCGATCGGCAACGTGCGCGCACATAACGCTGGAGGTACCCCCATGGCCGATGATGCCTATGCACCCGACCCCACCAAGGATCACGAGACCGTCTCCATCTACCCCATTGATGACGACGTCAAGGAAGAGTTGCTCAACACCGTTGGCGAGGCCGTCCTCAACTGGTCGACGAAGGACGGCTGGCCCGTTGGCGTCATGCACGCCGTCGTCTGGGCCAAGGGCTCGTTCTGGATGACCGCCGCAGCCCACCGCCACCGCATGGCCGCCCTTCGCCGCGACCCGCGCTGCTCCGTCGTCCTCACGAGCACCGGTACCCACCTCGGCCCCGGCAAGACCATCACCGCCAAGTGCCGCTGCGTCATGTACGAGGACCGCGAGACCAAGGACTGGTTCTACCACGCCCTCGCCTTCCGCCCCGGGGCCGACCCCGAGCAGGCGGCTGCCTTCGAGAAGAGCCTCGACTCGCCCCTGCGCGTCGTCATGGAGCTCGTGCCCGAGAAGTGGATCACCTTCGACGGCGCCAAGATGGGCATGGCCACCGCCGGCGTCCTCCCGGACGACAAGAAGGGGCCTCCCCTCAGCTCCGACGCCGTCCGCCTCGAGAAGGAGCTCAAGGCCCGCGGCCTCGCCTGACGCCCGCCGCGTCTTCTCGATTCCGTAACGAGAGGGGCCTCTGCCCCTCTCGCCCCGTTCAAGTTCGCGCGGTACGGTCGATCCCGACCTTCTTCGCGGAGTAGCCGCTGTGCGTGTGGGAATCCTGACCGGTGGGGGCGATTGCCCCGGGCTCAACGCCGTTATTCGCGCTGTCGTGACCAAGGGCGAGCGTCAGTACGGCGACGAGGTCGTCGGCTTCCGCAACGGCTGGGCGGGCGTCATGGAAGGCGACCTGATGCCGCTCAGCACCGAGCGCTGCCGCGACATCCTTCCCCTCGGCGGCACCATCCTCGGGACCTCGCGCGCCAACCCCTACGCCACCGAGGGCGGCGTCGAGGCCGTCCGCGCCACCCTCGAGCGCGAAGCCATCGACGGCCTCATCGCCGTCGGCGGCGACGACACCCTTGGCGTGGCCGGGAAGCTCGCCGCGGAGGGGGCGCCCGTCATCGGCGTCCCCAAGACCATCGACAACGACCTCGGCGTGACCGAGGTCACCTTCGGCTTCCACACCGCCGTCCAGACCGCCACCGAGGCCATCGACCGCCTTCGCACCACCGCCGAGTCGCACCACCGCGTCATGGTGGTCGAGGTGATGGGCCGCCACGCCGGCTGGATCGCGACCTACGCCGGTATTGCCGGCGGCGCCACCGAGATCCTCATCCCCGAGGAGCCGTTCAGCATGAGCGGCGTCTGCGAGCGCCTGCTCGCCCACCACAACCGGGATGTCTTTGCCTCCATCGTCGTCGTCGCCGAGGGCGCCCGCCCCGAAGGCGGCGAGGTCATCACCCAGACCGACCAGCGCGACGCCTTCGGGCACGTCCAGCTCGGCGGAGTCAGCCGCCTCGTCGCCGACGAGATCGAGGCCCGCACCGGCTTCGAGACGCGCCTCACCGTGCTCGGCCACGTCCAGCGCGGCGGGACCCCCACCGCCTACGACCGCGTCCTCGCCACCCGCTTCGGCATCGCCGCCATCGACGCCGCCCACGACGGCCACTGGGGCCAGGCCACCGTCCTCCAGGCGAACGAGATCCGCCTCGCCCCCCTCGCCGACCTCACCGGCACCGCCAAACTCGTCGACCGCGACCTCTTCGAGACCGTCGCCGGCGCCCTTGTCGCACTCCCCTCAAGCGGCCCGTAGGCAGGAGCCACGCACCCTCCCTATAGTCCCCCCATGCCGCCACGACCCTTCCGTATCGACGTCCCCGACTCCGTCCTCGACGACCTCCGCGAGCGCCTCGAGCGCACCCGCTGGCCCGACGCCATCCCCGGGACCGGCTGGGACTACGGCGCCGATGGCGACTACATCCGCGAGCTCTGCGACTACTGGCGCAACGGGTACGACTGGCGCGCCCAGGAGGCCGCCCTCAACGCCTGGCCCCAGTTCCTCTGCGAGGTCGACGGGGTCGATATCCAGTACTGGCACGTGCGCGGCCAGGGCCCCGACCCCCACCCCCTCCTCCTCACGCACGGCTGGCCCGGCTCGATGTTCGAGTTCCTCGACTTCATCGGCCCCCTCACCGACCCCGCCGCCCACGGCGGCGACCCCGCCGACGCCTTCGACGTCGTCATCCCCTGCATCCCCGGGTTCGGCTGGAGCGGCAAGCCCGCCGAGCGCGGCTGGGGCCCCGCCCGCGTGGCCGATGCCCTCGACCACCTCATGACCGCCGAGCTCGGCTACGAGCGCTACGGCGCCCAGGGCGGCGACTGGGGCGCCATCATCAGCACGCGCCTGGGCGCGGCCCACGCCGGCAACCTCAGCGGCATCCACCTCAACATGGCCCTCGCCGGTCCCCCCGACCCACCCACCGAGGCGGACGAGGCCGCCCTCGCCTCGCGGCGCGCCTTCCAGGCCCAGGAGACCGGCTACAGCAACGTCCAGGGCACGAAGCCCCAGTCCCTCGGCATCGCCCAGGCCGATTCGCCCGCCGGCATCGCCGCCTGGATCACGGAGAAGTTCCGCTCCTGGAGCGACTGCGACGGCGATGTGGAGTCGCGCTTCTCGAAGGACACGCTGCTCACCAACATCATGTTCTACTGGGCCCCGAACAGCATCGCTTCCGCCGCCCGCATCTACTACGAGGCCCGCGCCGAGGGCGGCATGGGTCGTGGCCCCGGCGCCGGACCCATCGCCGTCCCCACCGGTTTCGCCGCCTTCCCCGGGGAGATCCTGGTGTCGCCCCGGCACTGGGTCGAAGCCGCCTACAACCTCGTCCACTGGACGGACATGCCCGCGGGCGGCCACTTCGCCGCCCTCGAGGAACCCGACCGCCTTCTTCAGGACATCCGCGCCTTCTTCCGCCAGGTGCGTTGACGAGGTGTGAACCACAGTTCATAGTGGGCGCATGGTCGAGGTTCTGTGGTCGAGATCATCGAGAGCGCCACGTTCAAGCGCTGGGTCCGTCGTCTGCGGGACAAGCGCGCTGTCGCCCGCATCGACGAGCGCTTGCGCAACGTCGCGCTCGGGCACTTCGGCGATACGAGGGCGTTGGGCGATGGCATCGCGGAGATGCGAATCGCCTACGGCCCTGGGTACCGCCTCTCCTTCCTTCGTGAAGGAGCGACCGTGGTTGTCCTCCTCTGCGGAGGAGCCAAGGGGACTCAGCGGCGCGACATCGAACGGGCGAAGCGAATCGCGCGGGATTGGAGGTAAGCCATGCCGGAGGAATTCACTCGCTGGGACGTCACCGAGCGCCTGCAGAGCAAGGAGGAGGTAACGCTCTACCTCGAAGCCTGCACGGAAGAGGATCCGGGCGATGGCAGCCTCGTCCGCGCGGCCCTGAATGACATTGCCCGCGCGCAGAATATGAGCCATTTGGCGCGCGAAGCGGGACTGACCCGCGAGGGGCTCTATAAGGCGCTCTCAGAGAGCGGCAACCCCAGCTTCGCCACGGTGCTCAAGATCACGCGCGCACTGGGCATGCGTCTGCGCATCACCGCCTAGCAGGTCACCGTACGAGCTCCGCCAGGTGCGGTGACCCCGTCCCGCCCCGCCCCTAAGGCCCTGCCGGGATATACTGCCCCGCGCGCATTTTGTCGCGACACCCGTTCGCGGTCGCATGCCCGGAAGGACCACGGATAGCCAGATGTCTAGCCAATCGAAACAGGAATGGCTCGAAGGTACGTACCGCAAGGCGGTGGAGCGCAACCCCGAGCGCGCCGAGTCGTTCCGCACCACCGGCGAGACCGTCCTCGACCCCGTCTACGCCCCCGAGGATGCCCCCTCCAACGGCGATCTCGGCTTCCCCGGCGAGTACCCCTTCACCCGTGGCGTGCAGCCCACCATGTACCGCGGGCGCCTCTGGACCATGCGCCAGTACGCCGGCTTCGGCACCGCCGAGGAGTCCAACGAGCGCTACCGCTACCTCCTCGATCAGGGCCAGACCGGCCTCTCCGTCGCCTTCGACCTGCCCACCCAGATCGGCTACGACTCCGACGACTCCATGGCCATGGGCGAGGTCGGCAAGGTCGGCGTCGCTATCGACTCCATCGACGACATGCGCACGCTGTTCAAGGACATCCCCCTCGACCGCGTCACCACCTCCATGACCATCAACGGCACCGCCGCCGTCCTCCTCGGCCTCTACATCGCCGTGGGGAAGGAGCAGGACGTACCCCTCGACAAGCTCGGGGGCACCGTCCAGAACGACATCCTCAAGGAGTACATCACCCGCGGGACGTGGATCTATCCGCCCACGCCCAGCATGCGCCTCATCACCGATGTTTTCCGCTTCTGCTCGGAGAACGTGCCCCGCTGGAACACCATCTCCATCTCCGGCTACCACATGCGCGAGGCGGGCAGCACGGCCGCCCAGGAGATCGCCTTCACCCTCGCGAACGGCATCGCCTACGTCGATGCCGCCGTCGCCGCCGGCCTCGATGTCGACGCGTTTGCCGGCCGCCTCAGCTTCTTCTTCGCCTGCCACAACAACCTGCTCGAGGAAGTGGCCAAGTTCCGCGCCGCCCGCCGCATCTGGGCGACCATCATGAAGGAGCGCTTCGAGGCCCAGAACCCGCGCTCCATGATGCTCCGCTTCCACACGCAGACCGGTGGCGCGACCCTCACCGCCCAGCAGCCCGAGAACAACATCGTGCGCACCACCCTGCAGGCCCTCGCCGCCGTCCTCGGTGGAACCCAGTCGCTGCACACCAACTCGATGGACGAGGCCCTCTCCCTGCCCACCGAGAACGCGGTCCAGATCGCGCTCCGCACCCAGCAGGTCATCGCCTACGAGAGCGGCGCCGGCGACGTCATCGACCCGCTCGGCGGCTCCTGGTACATCGAGTCCATGACCGACCGCCTCGAGGCGGAGGCGCGCGACTACCTGAAGACCATCGAGGACCTCGGCGGCGCCCCCGCCGCCCTCGAGCAGGGCTTCCAGCAGCGCGAGATCCAGGAGGCCTCCTACCGCTACCAGCGCCAGGTCGAGGACAAGGACCGCGTCATCGTCGGCGTCAACGACTTCACCATTACCGGCGAGGAGCCCCCCGAGCTCCTGCGTGTCGACCCCTCCATCGGCCGGCGCCAGATTGAGCGCCTCCAGGCCCTTCGCGCCGACCGCGACAACGCCGCCTCCGATGCCGCCATCGCCGCCCTCGAGGAGGGCGCCCGCGGCACGGAGAACCTCATTCCCCTCATCGTCGCCGCCGTCGAGGCGCGCGCCACGCTTGGCGAGATCAGCCACGCCCTGCGCCGCGCCTGGGGCGAGTACCGCGAGATCGTGGTCGTCTGATGCCCGAGGACGACACCCGCAGCTTCGCCGATGACCGCCGCCGCCTGCTCGGGGAGCTCGAGCTGGAGCGCAACCAGCTCCTGCGCAACATCGAGACCTGCCGCATCCGCGACATCGATCGCCCCATGATCGACGAGTGGTCCCTGAAGGACATCATCGGGCATGTCGCCAGCTGGGAGGCGGAGGTTGTGAGCGCTCTGCGCGACGTGCAGGAGGGCCGCCGCCCCGCCATCCTCGACTTCGAGGAGGAGCGCACCGACGCCTGGAACCAGGATCACGCCGAGCGCAAGCGCAGCCTCACCTTTTGGAGCGTCCTCGAACAGCTCAAGGCCGGCCGCGAGCGCCTGCTCGCCATCGTCGCCGAGTTCGACGACGACGCCATCGGCGAGGAGGGGCGCGTCCCCAACCGCCTCCTCCAGGTGGTCGCCCAGCACGACCGCGAACACTGGCACGTCATCGCCGCCTACCTCGCCGGCATGGCCGGCGTCCGCGAGTCCACACCCGCCGGCGGCGGCAACTAGGAACGCAAAGGAGCCCCATGCTCAGCAAGGTCCATCACGTCGGCATCGTCGTCCGCAGCGCCGACGATGCGCTCGGCTTCTACCGCGATGCCCTCGGTTTGCCGGTCAGCGTCGACCGCGTCATCGAGGACCAGGGCGTCCGCGGCGTCCTCCTCCCCTGCGGCGACTCCGAGATCGAGCTGCTCGAACCGACTCGCGACGACACTGGCGTCGCCCGCTTCCTCCAGTCCCGCGGCGAAGGCCAGCACCACGTCTGCTTCCAGTCCGACGACTGTGAGGCCGACCTGCGCGCCGCCGCCGACAAGGGCGTGCAACTCATCGATGAGGCGCCACGCGCAGGCCTCGCCGGCATGATCGGCTTCCTCCACCCGAAGTCGAACCACGGCGTCCTCATCGAGTACGCCACGCCCGTGGAGGAGTCCCACGTGGGCCCCAGCGATGACGCCGTCGCGCAGCGCATCGACCACATCGGCATCGTCGTGAAGGACATCCCCACGGCCGCCGCCACGTACGAGCGCCACTTCGGCTTCTCCCTCGATGCCGCCCTCGGCGGAAACGTCGAGGCGCTCGGTATCGAGAACGCCTTCATGCTCGCGGGCAATGCCCACCTCGAGTTCATCCGGCCCACCACCGAGGAGGGTCCGGTTGCGAAATTCGCCGCTGAGCGGGGCGAGGGCTCGTTCCTCCTCTCGCTCGCCGTCGCCGATGCGGAAGCCGCCGTCGCCACCCTGCGCGAACGCGGCGCCCGCGTCGCCGATCCGAACAACGGCGTCGCCTTCGTCTCTCCCCGCTCGTCCTTCGGCGTCACCCTGCAGTTGGTCGAGCGATCCTGACCCCACGACAAACAGGAGCAGCACCATGAGCGCTATGCAAGAGTCCTCCAGCGACCAGAAGATCCGCGTCCTCATCGCCAAACCGGGCCTCGACGGCCACGACCGTGGCGCCAAGATCGTCGCCCGCGCCCTGCGCGACGGCGGCTGCGAGGTCATCTACACGGGTATTCGCCAGACCCCGCAGATGATCGCCGAGGCCGCCCTCCAGGAGGATGTCGACGTCGTCGGCCTCAGCATCCTCTCGGGCGCCCACCTCGAGCTCTTCCCCCGCATCGTCGAGGAGCTCAGGTCGCGTGGTCTCGACGACGTGCTCCTCTTCTGCGGCGGCATCATCCCCGAGGAAGACACGGACGCCCTCGCGTCGATGGGCTTCAGCGCCATCTTCCGGCCGGGCACCAACACCCGCGATATCGTCTCCTTCGTCTACGAGAATGTCACGGCCGCGTGAGCGACCTCATCGACCGCTTCCTCGCGGGCGAACGCCGCGCCCTCTCCCGCATCCTCACCCGTGTCGAGAACGGCACGGCCGAGGGACGCGAGTACCTGCGGCAGCTCTACCCCCGCTCCGGCCGCGCCCACACCATCGGCGTGACCGGCAGCGCCGGCTCCGGCAAGAGCAGCCTCACGGGCGCCCTCGCCGCCGAGCTGCGCAAGCGCGGCCACGAGGTTGGCATCATCGCTGTCGACCCCTCCAGCCCCTTCACCCAGGGCGCCATCCTCGGCGACCGCATCCGCATGCAGGACCTCGTCCTCGACCCCGGCGTCTTCGTGCGCAGCATGGCCAGCCGCGGCGCCCTCGGAGGCCTCGCCCCCACGATCGATGACGCGGTCGCCGTGATGGACGCCTTCGGCTTCCCCTACGTCTTCATCGAGACCGTGGGCGCCGGCCAGGACGAGGTCGAGATCGCCGGCACGGCCCTCAGCACCGTGCTCGTCAACAACCCCGGCACCGGCGACGACATCCAGGCGCTCAAGGCCGGCATCATCGAGATTGCCGACGTGCTCGTCGTGAACAAGGCCGATCGCCCCGGCGCCGATGTGCTCGTGAGCCAGCTCCGCGCTCTCCTCTCGCTTGCCCCCAGCGAGGGCCGCGAGGTCCCCATCCTCTCGACCGTCGCCACCACCGGCGACGGCGTCCCCGAGCTCGTCGACGCCATCGACGAGCACCGTGCCTGGCTCGATAGCTCCGGCGAACTGGACGAGCACCGACGCCAGGAGGCCCGCCACCAGGTGCTCTCCGTGGCCCAGCGCATGCTCCTCGAACGCATCCGCGCTGCGACGTCTGAAGCGACCCTGGGCGAGCTCGTGACCCGCGTTGCGGACCGCTCCCTCGATCCGAAGAGCGCCGCCGAAGAGCTCATCGGGCAGGGCCACGGGGTGTGAGCGAGGCCCGCCAGCGCATCCGTGCCCGCTTCCGCAAGGGCGAGCGCGTGCGCCATATCTCCCACCTCGATGTGCTGCGCTACTGGGAGCGCGCCATCCGCCGCGCGGACCTGCCCCTCTGCTACTCGCAGGGCTTTACCCCCCACCCCAAGATCGCCTTCGCGGCGCCCCTCCCCCTCGGGTTCATCGGCGAACGCGAGGTCATAGAGGTCCTGCTGGAGGACCGCATTCCCCCGGACCGCTTCGCCGCCGCCCTCGACCCCCAGACAACCCCCGACCTCGACCTGCTGGAGGTGACCGAGGTCGCGCTCGGCCTTCCTGCCCTCCCCACCCTCCTCCGCTGGGCCGACTACCGCATCCCCCTGCAGGAGGTCACCCCGGAACACGCATCGGAGTCCATCAACGCCTTCCTCACGATGGAGTCCTTCCCCTGGCGGCAGGAGCGCGAAGGGAAGAAGGCTCGCGAGTACGACCTCCGCACTGCCGTCGCCTCCCTCGCCGTCGAGGAGGAGGAGGGCGCGGTGGTGGTGAACGCCCGGCTGAGCTGCGGCCAGGAGCTGACGGCCCGCCCCGAACAGCTTGTCGCCGCCCTCTTCCCCGGGGCGGCCGTCGATTGCTACGTCCGCACCGGGCTTGTGCTCGAAGAGCCCTCCGCGGCGCTCGCCGCCTGGCGCAAACGGGGGCAGTACGAATGAGGCTCACCCTCGTCCGCCACGGCGAGACCGCGTACAACCGTGACGGCCTCGGCCTTGGCCGCGCCGACCCGCCCCTCACCGACCTCGGCCTGCGCCAGACCGCCGCCGCCGTCGAGCGGCTTGCAGCGAAGCCGCCCGACCGCATCCTCACGAGCCCGCTGGGGCGCGCAGCCGCCATCGCCCGCGGGCTCGCCGAGCGCACCGGGGCGCCCCTTGAGGTGCGTGAGGCGCTCACGGAGATGGACGTGGGCGAGACCGAGGGCCTGCCCTTCGCCGAGATGCGCGAGCGCTTCCCGGGCTTCATCGAGGCGTGGCGCGCCCCCGACCCCGCGGATGTCGTCATGCCCGGTGGCGAGAGCCTCGCGCAGGTCGCCGCCCGCCTCGAACCGCTCGTCGCCGAGCTGCACGCCTTCCCCGATGATGCGTCCGTCGTTGCCGTCTCGCACAACTTCGTCGTGCGGCTTCTCATCTGCCGCCTCCTCGGCCTCGAGATCGGCGCCTTCCGCGCCTTCAATGTCGACCTCGCGTCCGTCTCCACCCTCAGCCTGCGGGGCGGTCAGGCCTCCCTCCGCACCCTCAACGACCGCTGCCATATCGAAGGCGACGCGCCTCCCCCTGCTTGAATCTTCACGTAGACGCCCTGAATATGGTTACATGCCTACCCCGGTGGTCACTAAAACGACGCTATTTGTCGTGGTATGCCTGCTCTTGACCGCCTATTTCGTCTACACCGCTTCATCCGGAGCCGTCCGCCAGCAGCAGCAGAACGAGGACCACGAGGCCGCCCTCGCCGAGATTGAGCGGCTTGAATCCCAGCGCGATCATCTCCTCGCCGTCTACGACTACGTCATCTCCGACGCCTACGTGGAGCAGGCGGCCCGCCGCGACCTCGGCTACATCCGCGAGGGCGAGACCGCCTTCATCGTGCTCAGCCCTCCGCCGCCCGCCGACCAGGAAGCCCCCGGCGAGTGGTGGGAGCGCCTCTTCCCCAAATAGTGCCCGCCCGCACCCCCTCGCCTCCCGAGCGCATCAGGCGCTTTGCCGAGCGCGAGCGGCTCTTCCGCCGCCTCGAGAAGCTCGTGGTCGCCGTCAGCGGCGGCCCCGACTCGGTGGCCGCCCTGCTCCTTCTGCACGAGCTCGGCCAGGAGGCCGGTTTCGAAGTCGTCGCTGCCCACTTCGACCACAAGCTGCGCCCCGACTCGACCGGCGACCGCGAATTCGTGACCGACCTCTGCGAGCGGCTCGGTGTCCCCTGCATGACCGGCGAGGGCGACGTCCTGCTCGCCTCCGGCCAGATGCGCACCGGCATCGAGGAGACCGCCCGTCGCCTGCGCTACCAGTTCCTCGCGTTCGCCGCCGAGCGCCAGGGCGCGGGCGCTGTCGCCACCGGCCACACGGCCGACGACCACGTCGAGACCGTGCTCCACCACCTCGTGCGCGGTAGCGGTGTACGCGGCATGCGGGGCATGCTCCCCAGCGCCCCCCTCCCGGGGATGCCCTCGTTGAAGCTCATCCGCCCCCTCCTCCCCGTTTCCCGGAGCGACACCGTCGCCGTCTGCGAGGCCGCCGGCATCGACTATCGCCGGGACGAAACCAACGACGAACTCGGCGCGACCCGCAACCGCATCCGCCACGTCGTCCTGCCCCAGCTCCGCGAGGAGAACCCCGCCGTCGACGGCGCCATCCTCGGCCTCGCCGAGAGCGCCCGCGATCTCTTCCGCACCGTCGAGCGCTCCGCCGACTCCACCCAACCCCGCGACCGCACCCCCGGCTCCGTCGTCTTCGAGCTCGACACGCTGCGCTCCCTTGGCAGCGAGGCTCGCCTGCTCGTGCTCGAACGCGAGTCCACGTTCCTCAAGGCAGAGGTCGACGCCAATCGCACCCGCCTCCGCAACCTCGATGCCGTATTCGAACGGGGTTCGGGCCGGGTCGCCTTCGGCGGCCTGACCGTCGAGGTCTCGACCGGCTTCATGCGCCTCTCCGCAGGCGATGGCGAGGAGGAGCCCGAGCCCTTCCCCGAGCAGTTCGTGAACCTCCCCGGCATTACCCGCGCAGGCGAGCGCGTCCTGCAGGCCGCCACCGACCCCTTCCCCGACCCCGATCCCCCCGCCGCCGCCGTCCCCGCCGACCGTATCGAAGGCGCCCTCCGCCTCCGCCTCCTCGCCCCCGGCGACCGCATGCAGTACCGCGGCTACCGCCGCAAGGTCAGCGGCATCCTCAAGAACGCCCGCGTCCCCGCCTGGGATCGCGGCGACCTCATCGCCCTCGCAGGTCGCGACGACGTCGTCGCGATCCTCGGGGCGAACCTCACCCTCGCCGACGGCGGCAAGGAGGACGACTGCTACTACTTCCGCCTCGCGCCGCCGCCACCCGCGCCGTCGCTACGTGTGGACGGCGGGTAGGACTTCCTCGATCAGCCGCTGCGTCTGCGCGTAGGCGTCCTCGTCCGAGTCGGCCAGGGGCCGCAGGACGAACTTGCTGATCCCGCAGGCGACGTACTCCTGCGCCCGCGCGATGATCGCCTGCGCATCCCCCACGGCAAACAGCGCTTTCGGGTCGAGCGCGGCGAAGCGGCCGTAGGCCTTCGCCGTGCGCGCGATGGGCTCGTCGTCCCAGCTCCCGAAGCGGAAGGGGAAGCCCGCCCCATAGTGGTCCTCGTCGATCGTGCGTCCCGCCTCTGCCGTGGCCGCCCGGATCTTCTGGACGACGGGTCCCACCTGCGCGGGCGTCTGGATCCCCGCCAGCCACCCCGTCCCCCGCAGCGCCGTCCGCTTGATCGCCGCGTCGCTGCTGCCCCCGATCCAGAGCGGCAGCGGCTGCTGCACGGGCTTCGGCGCGATCGAGGCCTCCTCGTAGCGGAAGTGCTTCCCCTCGAACGTGACGCTGTCCTCCTCCCAGAGCCGCACGACCAGGTCGATCATCTCGTCCGCGAGGGCGCCCCGCCCCCGCGGCTCCCGCCCCGTCGCCCGCCACTCGGGCGCGTTCAGCGCCCCCACCCCGAAGGCCGGCAGCAGGCGACCGTCGCTCAGGTAGTCGATCGTCGCGCACTCCTTCGCCAGCACGAGCGGGTCGCGCAGGGGCAGCAGGACGACGTTCATCCCGAACTTGATCCGCTCCGTGCGCCCTGCGATCGCCGCCATCGCCGTCATCGGCTCCAGCGCGCGTTGCGGGCCCACCAGGCGCTCGCTGAACCAGATCGAATCGACCTCGCTCTCCTCGCACAGGTCGACCCAGCGGTAGAACGACCGTGGGGTCGTCCCCGGCAGCAGGCCTGCCCCCAGCCCGATGCGTACGCTCATCGTGATGCCTCCATCCGCATCGTAGCCGCTTCCGCCCGTCCCTACCGCGTGATCCGCTGGAAGTAGTCGAGGATGCGCGCGTGCAAGGCAGCCTCTGCGACCAGCAGGCCGCGCACCACCGGCTGCGGCTGGTTGAACGGGATCGGGTTGCCCAGCACGTCTGTCACCGCGAGCCCCTTCGCCAGGCAGAGGGCCGCCCCCGCCGCCACGTCCCACTCCTGCCGCGGGTACCACGTGACCACCACGTCGCCCCGCCCCTCGGCTACCAGCGCCAGCCGGTAGGCCACGCTCCCGACCGCTCGCGTGCGCGCCGGCCCCGGCAGCGGCGGCACTTCCCCCAGCATGTCCTCGCCCCGCCCGACCAGCGCGAGGTACTTTCCTGCGGGCCGGCCTCCGGCGGCCTCCGGCGGGGGTTCCGGGCAGACGGCCGCGTGCATCTCGTCCGTGGCGGGGTTGTACACCACCCCCAGCGCCGGCCGCCCCCGCACCACCAGCCCCACCGAGATCGCGTACTCGGGGTGGCCCTGCAGGTACTCCCGCGTCCCATCGATGGGGTCGACCACCCACACGCGCTCGCGGTCGAGCCGGTCCGCCGTGTCGCGGTCCTCCTCGCTCAGCCAGCCGTCCTCGGGGAAGGCCGTCGTGAGCTGTTCGCGCAGGATTTCGGCGGCGTGCAGGTCCGCCTCCGAGACGAGCTCGTAGCCGGCCTTCCGCCCGAAGCGCAGCCCCTCCTCGCGCATGCGCGCGACCTCCTGGCCCGCCTGCCGCGCCGCCTCGACCGCCGCCTCCAGCTCTCGCTCAAGCACCGTCCCACTCTGGGGTGCGCGCCCCCTCGGGGCAATCGCCAAAGCCGGAGTGCCCGTACACTGATCCGGATGCCAAACCGACTCGCGGGCGAAACCAGCCCCTACCTCCTGCAGCACGCCGAGAACCCCGTCGACTGGTACCCGTGGGGCGATGAGGCCTTCGAGAAGGCCCGCGCCGAGGACAAGCCCGTCCTCCTCTCCGTCGGGTACAGCACCTGCCACTGGTGCCACGTCATGGCCCACGAATCGTTCGAATCGCACGACATCGCCGGCGTCATGAACCAGCACTTCGTCAACATCAAGGTCGACCGCGAGGAGCGGCCCGACATCGACGGCGTCTACATGACCGCCGTGCAGGCCATGACCGGCCAGGGCGGCTGGCCCATGACCGTCTTCCTCACGCCCGACAAGAAGCCCTTCTTCGCCGGCACCTACTTCCCGCCGGTCGATGGCCACGGCCGCCCCGGCTTCCCCCGCCTCCTCGAGACCATCAGCACGACCTGGGGCGAACGCCGCGAGGACATCGTCAACTCCGCCGAGTCGATTAGCAGCCAGCTCGCCGAGGCCTCCGCGCAGGCCGCCCCCGAGGAGCCCTTCGACGCGGCCGTCGCCGGGAACGCCGTGCGCGCCATGCTGCGCAGCGCCGACGACGTCTGGGGCGGCTTCGGGACCGCCCCCAAGTTCCCCGCCCCCTCCAACCTCGAGTTCCTCCTCGGACGCGCCGCCCGCGCCGCCGACCCCGATCAGCCCCAGATCCGCGCCATGCTCGAGCGCACCCTCTGGGGCATGGCCAGCGGCGGCATGTACGACCAGATAGGCGGCGGCTTCGCCCGCTACAGCGTCGATGTGCAGTGGCTCGTGCCCCACTTCGAGAAGATGCTCTACGACAACGCCGCCCTCGCACGCGTCTACCTGCACGCCTTCCAGCTCTTTGGCGACCCCGCCCACGAGCGCGTCGTGCGCGAGACCCTGGCTTACCTCGAACGCGAGATGCTGGGCCAGGAGGGCGGCTTCTTCAGCGCCCAGGACGCCGACAGCGAGGGCATCGAGGGCAAGTTCTTCCTCTGGACGGTCGAACAGGTCGGCGACCTCCTCGGTGACGAGGCGGGCGCCTTCAACCAGCTCTTCGGCGTCTCCCGCGAGGGCAACTTCTACGACCCCCACAATCCCGAGCTCCTTGGCCGCAACGTCCTCTCCCGCCGCACCGACCCCGTTCCCGGCGCCGCCGTATCGCCGGAGCGAATCGAGCACTGGCGCCAGACCCTCTTCGAGGCCCGCTCGCAGCGCATCCCCCCCGAGACCGACGACAAGGTGCTGACCTCCTGGAACGGCCTCGCCCTCGCCGCCTTCGCCGAGGCCGCCCGCGTCTTTGGCGATCCCCACCTGCGCGAACTGGCCGAGCGAAACGCGGCCTTCGTGCGCGAACGCATGTGGTCGGACGGCATCCTGCTGCACACCTACAAGGACGGCGTCGCTCGCATCGAGGGCATGCTCGAGGACTACGCCTACTACGGCCTCGGCCTCGTCGAGCTTTACCGGCTCACGGGTGAACGCGAGCACCTCGACTGGGCCAACGAGCTCGTCGATGTCATCGTCGAGCGCTTCCGCGACGACGAGGGCGGTGGCTTCTTCGAGACCGCCGAGGGCGCCGAGGAGCTGCTCTTCCGCCAGAAGCCGCGCTTCGACCAGGCCACGCCCAGCGCCGGCGCCTCGACCGCCCTCCTTGCACTGACGCTCCAGCGCTACGGCCTGCGCGACGACGGCGAGGCTATTGCCCGCGAGATCGTCGGCGGCGTGCAGTCGCTCATCCTCGATGCGGCCACCGGCTTCGGCGCGGCGCTTCAGGTTATCGACCTGCTCGCCTCGCTGCCGCGCGAGCTCGCCATCGTCGGCGAGCCCTCGGCGCGCGCGCCCTTCGAGCGCGCGGCCGCCGAGCGCTTCCTGCCCGGTCTCGCCCTCGCGCCCGCAGCATCGCCCAACGGCCTCCCCCTCCTGGAGGGGCGCGAAGCGCCCGAAGGCGCCGCCGCTGCCTGGCTCTGCGAGAACATGGTCTGCCAGCTCCCCGCCGCCGCTCCCGAGGAGCTGGCGGCCCAGCTCGACGAAGCATTCCCGCCAGTCCCCGCCTGAATCCTGTCCCTGGAGGCACCCCCATGACCACCGAATCCCCCGTCCTCGAAGTCACCGACGAGACCTTTGCCGAGGCCGTCATCGAGGAATCGAAGAACCGGCCCGTCGTCGTCGACTTCTGGGCCGACTGGTGCGGCCCCTGCCGCGTCCTCAGCCCCATCATCGAGGCCGTTGCCGGCGAGTTCGGCGAGGATGTGCTCCTCGCCAAGCTCGATACGGACCGCAACCCGCGCACCTCGGCTGCCTACGGGATCCAGGCGATCCCCTCCGTCAAGGCGTTCGTCGATGGCGAGGTCGCGAACGAGTTCGCCGGCGCCCTCCCCGAGGAGCACGTCCGCGCCTTCTTCGCCCAGCTCGTAACGAGCCCCGCCGAGATGGCCGCCGCCGAGGCCGAGGGGATGGCCGCCTCCGGAGACCTCGCCGGGGCCGAGGCCCGCTACCGCGAGATGCTCGAAGAGGAGGCCGACAACGCCGACGCCCTTACCGGCCTCGCCGCCATCCTTCTCGAACGCGGCGACCGCGAGGAAGCCGAGGAGCTGCTGGAATCCGCCGGGAACGATCGTCGCGCCAAGGCCCTCCGCCACCACATCTTCCTTGCCGAGTTCTCCAGCAAGCACGATGCCGCCGAGCTGGAGCAGGAAGCGCGCCTGGATCCCACCGACCCCCGGGCCCGCTACCGCTGGGGCGTCATGCTGGCCGCCTTCGGCCGCTACGAGGAGGCGCTCGACGAACTGCTCGAGTCCGTGCGCCTCGACCGCAGCTTCGCCGGCGAAGCCGCGCGCAAGGCCGTGCTCGCCGTCTTCGATATCCTCGGCCTCGAGAGCACCCTGGTGCGGGACTACCAGCGCCGCCTCACCCAGATTCTCTTTTGAAGCCCTTGCCCCGATGAACCGGTAACGGCTGGTCTATTGACCGCCCGCGTAGGAAGATGGGCGTTCGAAAAGTGACGGAGAGTCCCACAATTATGATCATTCACATGGTCGAAGGCGCCACCCAGGACCAGGCCGATCGCGTCATCGATCGCATCGAAACCGACTACGGCCTCCAGTGCCAGACCATGGTGGGTGCGGGCAGCGTTGTCATCGGCGTGAAGGGTATGGCGGGCATCGTCGATGAGGGCCGCGTCACGGAGCTACCCGGCGTCGACCGCGTCATCCGCATCACCGAGAAGTACAAGGACGCCAGCCGCAACTTCCACCACGAAGACACCGTCGTGAACGTCAACGGGACGCTCGTCGGCGGCGCCAACCTCACGGTATTTGGTGGCCCCTGCGCCATCGAGACCGAGGAGCAGGCCGTCGAGTCGGCCGTCATGTCCCGCGACGCCGGCGTCGATATCCTCCGCGCCTTCGTCGATAAATCCCGCACCAGTCCCTACGACTACCGCGGCCTCGAGATCGCCCGCGGCCTCGAAATCGTCAAGGCGATGAAGGCCGCTACCGGCCTCCCCGTCGTCTGCGAGCTCATCGATCTGCGCCATCTCGAGGCGTTCCTCGAGGCCGGCATCGACGTCATCCAGATCGGCGCCCGCAGCGCCCAGTACTCGCCCCTCCTCGAGGAGCTCTCCCGTGTCCGCACGCCGGTCGTGCTCAAGCACGGTTTCGGCAACGACCTGAACGAGTGGCTCTGCGCGGCCGCCTACATCATGTCCGGCCTCGACCGCGCCGGGAACCACACCGGCGCCGGCAACCCGAACGTCATCCTCTGCTACCGGGGCATCCGGTCGTTCGAGTCCGAGACCCGTTTCGCGGCCGACATCTCGATGATCCCGCAGGTGCGCAAGAAGTCGCACCTGCCCCTCATCGCCGACCCCTCCCACAGCTCCGGCGACCGCTCCCTTGTCGAGCGCGTCTCCTACGGGTTCGTGGCGGCCGGCGCGAACGGGCTCGAGTTCGACATCCACTGCAACCCCGAGGAAGCGCTCTGCGACGGCCGCCAGGCCGTGCGCGAGGAAGCGGGCCGCATCGTGACCCACGCCCGCCAGATCCACGCTCTCCTCACCGAGAACGGCGTCGGCAGCGGGGTGGCGGCTGCGGCTGCCGTCTCGAAGTAGCCGGTTCTCCCCTCGCGATGCTCCTGAAGCGTGAGACGCTCGAGGGCATCGCCGAGGGGCGCATCACCCTCGCCTTTCGCCGCTGGAAGCGCCCCACGGTGCGTGCCGGCGGCGAGTTGCGGACCGCCATCGGCGTACTCGCCATCGAGGCCGTCGACTCCATCGAGGAAGCGGACATAACTGCCGATGACGCACGCCTCGCCGGCTACACCACCCGCGACGCCCTCATCGCCGACCTGAACCGCCGGTCGGAGGGCGATTGCTACCGCGTCGCCCTCCATCGCGCCGGCGACGACCCCCGGGCCGCCCTGCGCGAGCAGGATGACCTCGACGACGACGCCGTCGAGGCCATCACCGCCCGCCTCGCCCGCTTCGATCGGTCCAGCCGCCACGGCCCCTGGACCGACGCGGTCCTGCGCCTCATCGGAGACTCGCCTGGCGTGCGCGCCCCCGACCTGGCCGCCTCCCTCGGCCGCGAGACCCAGCCCTTCAAGCGCGACGTCCGCAAGCTGAAAGAGCTCGGCCTCACGGAGAGCCTCGAAGTCGGCTACCGGCTTTCACCCCGCGGCCGCGCCTGGCTCGCCACCCTCGAACGGGGCAGCTAGCCCCTACCCGTCGTCGAGCGCGAGGTCGCGCTCGTCCTCTCCCCGCGCCAGTTGCCCCAGCCGTTCTGGCAACGCCCGTGCCCCGAACCGCCACGCGACCGCCTCCTCGAACACCTCCGCCGTCTCGTCTGGTATCCCGCCCTCGCTGGCGAGAATCCACGCCCCCGCCAGCAGCCGCAGGTGGTACGCCGCCGCCCCCTCGTAGAGCTTCTCGTCGGCCGCTGCCGCCTCCCCCGCCAGCTCCACCGCGACCCGCTCCGCCAGCGCCTCCGCCGGCCCCGCCACCAGCGGGTCCGCGTCGACCGTCCGCCCGAACGACGTCATCAGCCGTCCGTAGTTCTCCTCCGTGATCCGCGGCCGCCGCCGGAAAAGGCGCATCGAGCCATCATAGCGAGCCCCGCTCGCGTACCCTGACGCAATGCCAGACAGGGTTGCCGGCGTCATCGTCGCGGGCGGGCTCAGCCGCCGCTTCGGCTCCGACAAAGCCTCGGCCAGCCTCCGCGGACGCCCCCTCCTCCAGTGGGTGCGCGATGCCCTCGCGCCCGTCGTGGACGAGGTCGTGATCGTCACTGCCGCCGGCCAGACCCTCCCCCCCATGCACCCCGCCATCCCCCTGACCGTCGTCGAGGACCGCGAGCCCGAGCGCGGACCGCTCGCCGGCCTCGCGGCCGGATTCGCCGCCGCGACGGCCCCCGTCTGCTTCGCCGCCTCCTGCGATGCACCCCTCCTCCGTACCGCCGCCGTCGAGCGCATCCTCGAAGCGCTCGACGGCCACGAGGCCGTCATCCCCGAGGTCGGAGGCTTCCCGCAGCCGCTCGCCGGCGCCTATCGCCGCGAGCCCTCCCTCGCCGCCGCGGAGACGGCACTCGCCGCGGGCGTGAACAAGGTCATCGACGCCTTCTCCACGCTTGATGCCCTCGCCCTCGGCGAGGACCACCTCGCGCGCGTTGACCCCGACCTCCGCAGCTTCCGCAATGCCAACACCCCCGAGGCGCTCGCCGAGCTCGCCGCCCTGCTCGACGCGCCCCCGCCCGCTCCGCCCTCCACCTCCCGCCGCAAGCGGCAGAAGGCCCGCGCCAAGAGCCGCCGCCGCCACTAAGCCCGGTCGTGCGTACAATCGTCCGT
The DNA here is from genome assembly GCA_964389725.1 of uncultured Anaerolineaceae bacterium. Lineage (GTDB taxonomy): Bacteria > Chloroflexota > Dehalococcoidia > Tepidiformales > Tepidiformaceae > UBA2991. The sequence goes on along the minus strand of CAYMDV010000002.1, from coordinate 178,251 downwards.
TGACTCCCCGTACGGGGCTCCGTGAAAGGAACGGTTCGATGAAGGTTGGCAGTGGATTCGGTGGTGGCTGGCTGACGGATGTGGAAGCAGGCGCCAGGCGCGCCGAAGATCTTGGCTACGACTTCGCCAACGTGGCGGAGACATCGCACGATTCGATGCTCGCCTCCATGCTGGCGGCGCACACGACGGAGCGCCTGGAGATCGCGACCTCGGTCACCATCGCCTTCCCCCGCTCCCCCATGGTGCTCGCCATGCAGGCCTGGGACATCCAGCACCTGAGCAAGGGGCGCTTCTCCCTTGGCCTCGGCAGCCAGGTGAAGGGCCACAACCAGCGCCGCTTCAGCGTGCCCTGGGTGCCGCCCGCCCCGCGCATGAAGGACTACATCCGCACGCTCAAGGCCATCTGGAACACCTTCCAGACCGGCGAGAAGCCCGACTTCGTCAGCGAGCACTACCAGTTCACCCTGATCAACCCCACCTTCAACCCCGGCCCCATCGAGTATCCCGCCCCAAAGGTCATGCTCGCGTGCGTCGGCCCGGGCATGGCCCGCGCCGCCGGCGAGGTCGCCGATGGCGTCTACCCCCACGGCTTCATGACCGACAAGTACATGCGCGAAGTCGTCCTCCCGAACATCGGCGTCGGCCTTCGCCGCGCCGGCCGCAAGTGGGAGGACATCGAGCTTTCCGGCGGCGGCTTCACGGTCTTCGGCGAAACCGAGTCCGAGATCGAGCAGGGCCTCGAGGCGCTCCGCCAGCCCATCTCCTTCTACGGCTCCACGCGCAGCTACCACGACGTCTTCGAGATCCACGGCTGGAAGGACCTCGGCATGCAGCTCCACTCCCTCTCCCTTGCCGGGAAGTGGGACGAGATGCGCCAGGTCATTCCCGAGGACGTCCTCCGCGGTTTCGCCCAGACCTCTACCTACGACAACCTGCCCGGATTCATCCGCGAGCACCGCGAGTACGCCAGCCGAGTCGGTTTCGGCATGCCCGTGAATACGCCCGAGCAGCGTGAGCGCTTCGCCCACATCCTGGGCGAGGTCCAGAAGGTCGAGGTGCCGGGCGTGCCTCGCGGGCTTGAGGACGCCGTCCTACCGGGCGCCGCCGCCTCCTGAGGGGCGGCGCCGTGGCCGTCCCTCGCGACGAGCCGTACATCTTCGTTTCCCTGCTCGCCCGCTGGATCAGCGGTGAGCGCAGTTGCGAGTGGGCCTTCTGGTTCCAGGCCAACTGGCAGGACTTCGACCGCGTCGAGAGCGACTTCGATTTCACCGTCTGGAAGATCGACCACACGAAGCTCCTGCGTGAGACCCACAAGGGCCTCAACGCCGATGGCTACCGGGTGAAGGTCGAGAGCCAGAACTGGTTCCGCGCCCGCCACGAGGACGCCTCCGGCATCGTCATCGGGGGCAAGCCCGACCTCCTCGCCCTCAGCGAGGAGGACAACATCGTCCTCGACGTGAAGACCGGCAAGCCCCACGACTGGCACGCCCACCAGGTGCTGCTGCCGATGGCTTTCCTGCCTCGCTCCGACCTGGACGAGCACCACGAGCGCCGCTTCCGCGGCCGCCTCGTCTACGCCGATGGCCTCGTGAAGGAGCTCGACCGGCGCATGGCCGAGGACGTGTACGAGCGCCTCCCCTACTTCCTCGACATCCTTACGGGACCGGAGGAGGAGGCGCACCGCGTGCCCAGCCGCCAGGAGTGCGGCTACTGCCCCATCAGCGGCGCCCACTGTCCCGAGCGCATCGAGTCCGGAGCGGCGGTCGATTCCGACGGCTGGGACGGCTAGCGGGTCCTACAGCCGCCCCGGATGCCCGGGATGGTCGTCGGGCGTGGCCTCGACGCCCGGGGTGAAGCTCCCGATGCCGACGACCTCGCGGCGCGCGAACAGCCACTCGCCGTCGACCTTCGTGAGCTCGTCCACCCAGCGCCCCCAGTAGTGCATCTGCTCCATCGTGCCCTTCAGGCGGTGGAAGGCGTACACGTAGGACTGCGCCTGCGCCGTCGTCTCCCCTGTCAGTTCGATCTGCACGTTCGTGAGGTGGTGGCTGGTCGCGTGGAAGCCCGCGAGGATGCCCGTCAGCCGCTCGGCGATCGCTTCCCGGCCGCGGGAGTCGCCCCAGTACACGCCCAGCCCGTCCGGCGCGAAGCACGCCGCTGCCCCAACCGGATCGTTCGCGTCGATGCGGTCCGCGTAGCGCACCATCAGGCGGGTGATGGCGTCGCGTTCCAGCAGGTCGCGCAGGGCCTCGGCCTCCGACACGTCAGCCCTCCCGCGGGCCGCGGTAGTCGCGGTTCGGCCAGACGAAGTCGATGTACGTCCGCACGATCTTCCACTCGCCCGCGACCTTGCGGTACACGTCGTCGTAGATGCCCATCAGCATCAGCGGGTTCTGGTCCGCCGGGCCGCTCAGGGAGAGGTCGAGCAGGTACCAGCGGCCCTTCGCCGTGTCCGGCCCCGTCAGCTCGATCCAGGGGTTGGTGTTCGCGTGCATGGCCCCGCTGAAGGGGCCGCCCTCGCCCTCGAACTCCTCGTAGCCCGCGCGGATGCGCTCCTTGCCGACCCAGTCGCCGCCGTAGTTCGGCCCGAACTCGCACACCGCGTCGTCCGTGAACAGGTCGACGAGGTTGTCGATGTCGCCCATGTCGAAGTAGTGCGAGTAGAGGATGCGGACGCGCTTGATCGCCTCGATCTCGAGCATCTCCTCGACGGTCAGCGGGGCTGTCGATGCCATGCGTGGCCTCCTTGGGGGTACGTGGCGTGCGTATGCGCGCGGTAGCCTAGCACGGCCCCGGACGGGCGGGTCAGGCTGCGAAGATCCTCCGCAGCGAGGGCGCCAGGCCGCGTGGCGAGAGGGTGAACACGACCACGAAGAAGAGGGCCGAGGTCACCACGACCGCCGGGCCGGCGGCCACGTCTGCGTAGAAGGAGGCATAGAGCCCGATGACCACCGACAGCACACCGAAGACGGCGCCCACGAGCATGATCAACGGCACCCGGCGTACCACCAGCGCGGCCGTCGCCGCCGTGGCCACGAGCATCGCCATCACCAGCGCCACTCCCACCAGCCGGAAGGCCGCCACCGCCGCCAGCGCCACCAGCACCATCAGGCCTGTTTGCACGAGCGTCACCGGCACGCCCGCCGCCGCCGCCATCGTGGGGTCGTACGCCACGAAGAGCATCTCCCGGTAGAAGATGGCCATCACCACGACGACCACGATCGAGAGCACGATCATCACGATGATGTCCTCGGTGGGAACTGTCAGGATGTTCCCCACCAGGAACGAGCTCAGCTCGAGCGTGTAGTTCCGCGCGCGGCTGATCAGCAGAATGCCGAAGGCGAAGAGGGCCGCAAAAAGGATGCCGATGGCCGTGTCCTCTCGGAGCCGTGCGCGCGTCAGCGCCGAGACCCCCACGGCCGTTATCCCCGCCGCCCCGGCGGCCCCGAGGCTGATCGCGATCGATCCGCCCCCGGCCAGGAAGGCGATCGCCGCCCCCGCCAGCGAGGTGTGCGCGACGGCGTCCGTCAGGAACGCCAGCCCCTTGATCACGACGAATGCGCCGACGACGGAGGAGGCCAGCGCCACGAGCGCTCCGGCCAGCAGCGCCCGCTGCATGAACTCGAACTGCCAGGGGTCGGTCAGCCAGTCCATGCCCGCCCCTATCCCCGGCCGCGCCCCCGGTGCTCGCGCACGGGGTGGTTGTGCCGGGCGTGCTCGCGGTCCCGGTGGGAGTCTTCACGCTCGTTGTGGTCGTGGGGCGATAGCGCCAGCCTGGAGCCTTCCGCCCCCATCACCAGCGCATGCCCTTCGAATGTGCGGTTGAGCATCTCTTCCGTGATCGTCGTCGCGGGCGGGCCGTACGTGACCACCTGGCGGTTGAGGAACAAGGTCAGGTCGCAGCACTCGGCGGCGCAGCCGATGTCGTGCGTGCAGAACACGATGCTCGCGCCGTCGGCCGCCAGCTCGCCCAGCAGGTCGATCATCTCCTGCTCGGAGCGTGCGTCGAGCCCGGCGGTCGGCTCATCCAGCAGAAAGAGATCGGGATTTCGCACCAGCGCCCGCGCGCAGAGCACGCGGCGCTGCTGACCCCCGCTCAGTTCGCCCGCCTGGCGGTCGGCGAGGTGGTCGACCGAGAGCCGCTTGAGCGCCGTCATGATGCGGTCCTTCTCCTCCGAGCGGCGGCGGAAGCGGTCCAGCCCGAGCGCCTTCCGGTAGAGACCCATCGCCACCACCTCCCGCACGGTCACGGGAAAGTTCCAGTCGATGTCCTCCGCCTGCGGCATGTAGCCGATCTGGCGCCGCGCCTCCCGTGGTGCGCCGCCGAGGACGCACACGTCGCCCTCCCACGGCTCGATCAGGCCGACGAGCGTCTTGATCAGCGTGCTCTTGCCCGAGCCGTTCGGCCCCAGCAACCCCATGACCTTCCCCTGCGGCAACGAGAACGAAACGTCCTCGATGGCCCGGTGCCCGCGGTAGCCCGTGGTCAGACTTTTGACCTCGATGGCGGGAACCACCTGGCGCTACTCCGCGATGCCGTTGGCGATGGCGCGGAGGAACTCGACGTACGTCGGATACTCCTCAGCCAGAGCCCCAGAAGGAATCGTGCGGACGGTCGTGCCTGTGTCCCGAGCGATCTGCTCGATGACGCGGGCGCTGAACTGCGGTTCGCTGAAGATGTAGGGGATCCCCAGTTCCTCGATGCTCTCCACCAGCTCGGTGATTGCCGCCGCGCTCGGCTCCTCTTCCGGACCTTCCACCACGAAGCCCAGGATCTTCAGACCGTAGCGCTCCGCGAAGTACCCGTAGGCGTCGTGGAACGTGACCAGGTAGCGCCGCTCCTCCGGAAGCCCGGCGATCTGCTCGCGGATCTCGTCATCGAGCTCCCGCAGCTCCGCGATGAAGGCCTCCGCGCGCTCGGCGTAGTGGTCCGCCCCATCGGGATCGAGGCGTGACAGCTCATCGCGGATGGCCTCGACGGCCTCAATCGTGAGGTCGATGTCCATCCAGAAGTGCGGGTCGAATTCGCCATGGGCGTGGCCGTGCTCGTCCTCGTGGCCGTGCTCGTCCTCGTCCATGTGGCCGTGGTCGTCCTCGTCCTCGTGGCCGTGGTCGTCCTCGTCCTCGTGGCCGTGGTCGTCTTCGTCCTCGTGGCCGTGGTCGTCTTCGTCCTCGTGGCCGTGCTCGTCAGCGTGCGCCAGGCCCTCCGGGAAGGGAAGCAAGTCCATGCCGTCCGTCAGCACCAGCACGGAGCCCCCGGCGCTGTCCGCCAGGTCCTCTTCGACCACACTCAGCTCCGCCCCCACGATCACGACCAGGTCCGCCTCGGCCGTCTTGCTGATGTCACTCGGTGTGAGGTGGTACGTGTGAACGTCCGCGTTGAGGGGAACGATGCTCTCGACCGAGATCCGATCGCCCCCCACCTGCTTCACCAGGTCCGCGACGATCGTCGTGGACGCTACCACGTTGAGCGTGGACGCCTCTGCCTCGGGCGTTGCCGCCTCGCTCGCCGGGCTGCCTTCTTCGTCATCCCCGCAAGCCGCGGCAAGGGCGACTACCGCCAGGAGCACGCTGGCAAGGGCAAGGCGAAGTCCGTTGAGGTGCGGCAGTCCCATCAGTTGTCTCCGTTGTTGAGCTTAAGTATCAATGCGACGGGGTATCATCCCTAGCCCTTACATGGAGTGTCAAGGGAGCTACGTCTTCAACTGTGGGCAAGCCCACGTTCGTTCTTCGTTGACACCCTCTTCGTGCTGTCCCTACCATCGACTGCGTGAGCGCTACCGAGGACTCCACCGAGCGCCTGGAAGTCACGGGCTATCGCCTGACCGCCCCCCGTCGCGCCGTCATTGAAGCGATCGCGGGCACTGAACGTCCCTTCACCATCGAGGAGTTGAGCGACCGCCTCCCCAACATCGGGCGGGCGACCGTCTTCCGCACGATCAAGCTCCTCCAGGAGCTCGAGATCGTCTGCCGCGTCCCCCTCGAGGACGGCGGCATCCGCTACGAACGTTCCCGCAGCGGCCGCCACCACCACCACCTCATCTGCAGCGAGTGCGCCTCCGTGACCGAGTTTGAGGACCCTTCCCTTGATGCCGCCATTGAGGAGAACGCGAGGGCGGCCGGCTTCGAGCTCGATGGCCACAGCGCCGAGCTCTACGGCCGCTGCGCCCCCTGCCGGGCTGGCGGGGCCCTCTAGTCAGCCCTCCTGCTACCATCCCGCGATGCTCAGCCCCTACCGCGTGCTCGATCTCTCGGACGAACGCGGCCTCCTTTGCGGCCACATCCTCGCCGAGCTAGGCGCCGATGTCGTCCTCGTGGAACCCCCGGGCGGTTCCCCCGCCCGCAACGCCCCTCCCCTCCTCGAGGGCGCCCCCGAGGGAGAGCGCTCTCTCCTGTGGGCCTCCTACGCCCGCAACCGCCGCAGCATTGAGCTCAACCTCGACTCCCCCGGCGGCCAGGCCGAGCTCCGCCGCGTGGCCGCCTCCGCCGATGTCCTCATCGAGTCGGCCCACCCAGGCGCCATGGCCGCCCGCGGCCTCGCCTACGACGACCTCGCCGGGGTCAACCCCCGGCTCGTGTACGTCTCCATCTCGCCCTTTGGCCAGGACGGCCCCAAGGCCGGCTACGTCGCTACCGACCTGACCGTGGCCGCGGCCTCCGGAACCGTCCACATCGCCGGTTACCCCGATGCCGCCCCCGTCCGCGTGACCGTTCCCCAGTCCTGGCCGCACGGCGCCTCCGAGGCCGCCGGCGCCGCCCTCGTCGCCCTCGCCGAGCGAACCCGCTCGGGCCGGGGCCAGCACGTCGACGTGTCCGTCCAGCAGGCCCTCAACCTGGGCGCGTTCGGCCAGCTCGTGAACGTCGCCGCCGATGCCCCCGAGACGGTGCGCGTGGCCGGCGGCGCCGTCATCGGGCCGGTCACCCTCCGCCTCATCTGGGAAGCGAAGGATGGCTACGTCTCCCTTACCTTCTTCTTTGGCCAGGCCGTCGGCCCCTTCACCCGCCGCCTGATGGAGTGGATATGCGAGGAAGGCGGCTGCGACGAGGCGACCCGCGACAAGGACTGGATCGCCTACGCCGCCCTCCTCCAGCAGGGCGAGGAGCCCTACTCGGAGTTCGACCGCATCATCGGCGTCGTCGAGGCCTTCCTCAGGACGAAAACGAAGGCCGAGCTGATGATGGAGGCCCAGCGCCGCCGCCTCCTCATCCTCCCCGTCGCCACCATCCCCGAGGTGCTGGAGAACCCCCAGCTCGAGGCCCGAGACTTCTGGCGCACCCTGCCGGTGGCAGGCCGCGAGGCCCGCCACCCCGGCCCCTCCGTGCGCCTTTCCGGCTGGACCAGCCCCGATGCTCGCCCCGCGCCCTCCCCCGGCGCCCATACCGCCGAGGTGCTCGCCGAGCCCGCCCGCCCCGCCCCACCCGCCCCGGTCGAACCGCCCCCCACCGCCCTCCCCCTCGAGGGGCTGCGCATCCTCGACTTCATGTGGGTCATGGCCGGGCCGGCCGTCACGCGCGTCCTTGCGGACTACGGCGCCACCGTCATCCGCGTGGAGACGCCTTCCCGCCCCGGCGCGGGACGCAGCATGGCCCCATTCCGCGGTGGCCAGTTCGCCCCCCAGAACTCCCTCTTCTTCGACAACATGAACGCGGGGAAGCTCGGCCTCGCCCTCAACCTGGGCATCCCCGAGGGCCGCGAAGTCGCCCGCGACCTCGCGCAGTGGGCGGACGTAGTCGCCGAGTCCTTCGCCCCCCGCGCCTTCCGCGCCTGGGGCCTCGATTACGACTCGCTGCGCCAGATCAAGCCCGACCTGATCATGATGAGCAGCTGTCTGTTCGGCCAGGATGGCCCCCTCTCCGATGTCTCCGGCTTCGGCACGATGGGCGCCGCCGTCTCGACCTTCATCGACCTCACCGGCTATCCCGACCGCGCCCCCGCCGGCCCCTTCAGCGCCTACACCGATACCATCGCCCCCCGCTTCCTCCTCGCCGCCCTCCTTGCCGCGCTCGACCACCGTCGTCGCACAGGCGAAGGCCAGTATCTCGACCACTCCCAGGTCGAGAGCTCCATCCACTTCATCGCCCCCTACCTCCTCGACCATCAGCTGAACGGCCGCGCCCTCACCCGCATGGGCAATCGCGACCCCGATATGGCCCCCCACGGCATCTACCCCTCCCGCGGCGACGACGACTGGGTCGCCATCGCCGTCCGCGACGACGCCGACTGGCTGCGACTCTGCGCCGCCCTCGACCGGCCCGACCTGGCCGCCGACGGTCGCTACGCCACCCTCGCCGACCGCCTCCCCCGGCAGGACGAGCTCGATGCCGCCATCTCCGCCTGGACCGCGGAGCGCACACCCTTCGAGGCGGAGGCCATCCTGCAGGCGGCAGGCATTCCCGCCCATGCCGTCATCCGCGCCTCCAACGCTGGCGAAGACGCGCAGCTTGTCCACCGCGGCCACGTCGTGCGCGTGCCCCACTCCCTCCACGGCGAGTCCTGGGTCGAAGGTTCGCGCTTCCGCCTCTCCCGCACGCCCGCCCGCATCGGCCAGCCCCCCACCGTGGGGGAGCACACCGAGCAGATCCTGAAAGACATCCTCGGCTACGACGACAAGCGCATCGCCGACCTCGCCGCCGCCGGCGCCTTCGATTAGCGCCGTTCGCCCCTCGCCCTCGCCGCGTCTACGCTAGCTCCATGGCTCGCCGCCGACGCCGCAGGCAGGAGATCCCCGAGGAGGAGCGCCTCCAGACCGTGCGCATCGAGCGCATCGTGGCGGGCGGGCGCGGCCTCGCCCGCCTCCCCGATGGGAAAGCGCTCATGGCCGCCTTCGCCGCTCCCGGAGAGCTTGTCGAGGTCGAGGTGGAGCGCATCCACCCCGACTACGTCGAGGGCGTGGTCACCAAGGTCCTCGAGCCTTCGCGCACGCGCGCCGAGCCAAAGTGCTCGCTCTTCGGGAAGTGCGGTGGCTGCCAGCTCCAGCACCTCGAGTACCCCGCCCAGCTCGCGGCCAAGGAGGGCGTCGTGCGCGAGCAGCTGGCCCGCATCGGTGGCCTCCCCGAGGCGCCCGTGAACGCCGTCGTCGGCGCCGACGATCCCTGGGGCTATCGCAACCACATGCGCTTCTCCACGGGACGCAAGTTCGGCGATGCCGGCTTCATCCACCGCCGCGGGCGTGGCCTCCTCACGGTCAAGAAGTGCCCCATCGCCGACCCCTGGGTGAACAGCATCCTGCCCCGCATCCAGGGTCAGGTGCGGGGAATCCACCAGGTGCAGCTCCGGCGCAACGCTGCCACCGAGAGCACGCTCATCGCCCCCGCCCTCGAGGTGCTCCCCGATGAGAGTGGCCAGGACCACTACACGGAGGAGCTGGCCGGTCGCCGCTTCCAGGTGAGCGCCTCATCCTTCTTCCAGGTGAACAGTGCGCAGGCCGAGCGCCTCGTCGAGCTCGTCGGCAACGAGCTGCCCCCCACCGGCCGCCTCCTGGTCGATGCCTACGCAGGCGTCGGCACCTTCGCCGCCATCTTCGCCGAGCGTTTCGAGCGCGTCATCGCCATCGAGGAGTCGCCCGCGGCCCTGCGCGACGCCGAGGTCAATCTCGACGGCCTCGAGAACGTCGAGTTCCGCCGGGCCAAGGTCGAAGAGCTTCTCCCCGCGCTCGCCGAGGAGCCGGACGTCGTGCTCCTCGATCCGCCCCGCGTCGGCTGCGCCCCCGAGGTGCTCGACGCCCTCGTGGCGCTCGCCCCGCCTACGGTCGTGTACGTCTCCTGCAACCCCACCACCCTCGCCCGCGACCTCCGCCGCCTCACCGGCGAGGGCTACACGCTCGAAACCGTCACCCCCATCGACATGTTCCCCCAGACCGCCCATATCGAGTGCGTCTCCCGCCTGACGCGCGTTGCCGCCGGGTAGCCGTGCCCGCACGCGTCGTTCTTGGCTCTGCCTCGCCCCGCCGCCGTGAGCTCCTGCGCGCCCTCCTCGACGACTTCGCCGGCGACCCCGCCGACATCGCGGAGCACACCACCGACGATCCCCGCGCCGACGCCCGCCGCCTCGCTCGCGAGAAGGCGTCGGTCGTCGCCCGCCGCCACCCCGGCGCCGTCGTCATCGGCGCCGACACGATCGTCCACGACGGCGAGCGCCACTACGGCAAACCCGCCGATTCCGACGACGCGGTTGCGATGCTGTGCGCCCTGCGCGGCAGGGCGCACGTCGTCCTGACCGGCATCGCCGTCGTCTCCGCCAGCGGCGCCGCCAGCGACGTCAGCACCTCGGAGGTCGCCCTGTCGGACCTCGACGATGAGGCCATCGCCGCCTACGTCGCCAGCGGGCGTCCCCTGGATAAGGCCGGCGCCTACGCCATCCAGGACGAGGACGTGCCCACGGTCGCCGCCCTCGATGGCTGCTACTGCTCGGTGATGGGCCTGCCGCTGTGGCGACTGCGCGCCCTGCTCGCGACCGCGGGTGTCGCGGTGCGTGGGCCCGACCGCGATCTGGAGCGCTGCGGGGCCTGCCCCGAGCGCTAGGAGCGCGTCGCCTGCGGGAGTGCCCGCGCGGCCGCGGCCGCCGCCCGCTCGAAGCTGGCGAACACGGGAATGCGCCGCGCCGCGAACTTCAGCCGCACCTCCGCCACGAACGCCTCCTCGTGCGCGGGATGCATCACCATCAGGAACGGCTTCTGCGAGCGCTCGATGTGCCCCGCCAGCGTGTCGATCAGGTCGTCGATGCGCTCGGGGTGGTCCTTCCACTGCCTCGCCCCGAACATCGCCGACTGCTCCATCACCAGCGCGTCCACGCTCTCGTCGGCGTCGAGAATGCCGAGGATGCGCTCCAGCGTCTCGCGCTTGCCCTGCACCGTGCCGGCCATGTCGAGCGGGTTCTGGAAGCTCCCCCCGATGATGTTGAAGAAGCTTGAGAGCTCCTCGTACGAGCTCTCGCTCAGCCGCCCCACCTCGAACCCCTCCCCCACGAACGCGTCCGTGATCGAGACCGACTGCCCGCCCGTCATCGCCATGAGCGCCATCCGCTTCCCCGTCGAAGGCTTCGCGTCGAGCAGCACTTTCACGGCGTCCACCGTCTCGTCGAGGCTGTTGGTCGAAACTGCTCCGCACTGCCGCATGATTCCCTGCCAGACCGCGTGCGGCGAAGCCAGCGATCCCGTGTGCGACATCGTCGCCCGCGCGCCCGCGTCCGTCTGGCCGCCCTTCCACACCACTACCGGCTTTCGCGCGGTTGCCGCCCGCAGCGCCTTCACGAAGCGGGGGCCGTCCTTCACGCCCTCGACGTACATCGCGATGACGTCCGTCTCGGGGTCCTCGGTCAGGTACTCCAGGTAGTCGCTGATATCGAGCACGATGGCGTTGCCGAAGCTGGCGCAGCGGCTCAGGTGCATCCCGTTCGCGCCCATCACCAGGCTAAACATGATGCTGTGCGTCCCCGACTGCGAGACGAACCCCACGCGCCCGTCCTCCGCCACCGGCACATCCGGGTTGAAGCGCACCCCCACGCGCGGCAGGTAGAGCCCCATGCAATTCGGTCCCACCACGTTGAAGTTGGCCTCGCGCGCCATCTCCGTGAGCTGCGCCTGCAGGTTCACCCCGAGCTCCTCGCCCGTTTCCGCGAACCCCGACGTGAAGAACGCCGCGCCCCCCACCTTCGCCTCGATCAGGTCCTTCATCACGTACGGCGAGACGTGCCGGGGCACCGCCACCAGCGCGTAGTCGACCGGCTCGGGGATGTCCGTGAGCGCCCCGAAGTTCTCGATGCCCAGCTCCTCGATGCCGGGGATCTCCTTCTCGTCGATCTGCACCGAGTAGAGGTTGCCGCCGCGGTCCTTGAAGGGCTGGTTGTTCCGCAGCCACATGTAGTTCGGACCCTTGTCGCCGATGATGGCGACCGTCTTCGGGTTGAACATGCGGTCGAGCGGGTGTCCGGGTACCGACATCTCAGGCCTCCGCCAGCACGATGCGCGCGTCCACCGCGATCGCCCCCTCGGGCGAGGCGATGACGGGATTCAGGTCGAGCTCCGCGATCTCCGCGTGTTCGGCCGCGAACTGCGACACTTGGTCGAGCATCGCCTCGACCGCGCCCACGTCCACCGGGGGCTGGCCGCGCACGCCGTCGAGCACCTGCCGGCCCTGGATCTCGTCGATCATGTCGCGGGCGTCTCCCTCGCCCAGGGGCGCCAGGCGAAAGGCCACGTCCCCCAGCACCTCCACCATGATTCCCCCCAGCCCGAACATCATGACCGGGCCGAACTGTGGGTCCGTCGTCACCCCCACGATCACCTCGACCCCCGGCGAGGCCATCTCCTGCACGGAAACGCCCTCGATGATGGCCGAGGGCTGGGCTGCCTGTACCGAGCGGATGATCTCGTCGTACCCCTCCGCCACCTCCTCGTGGCTCTCCAGCCCCAGGACCACGCCGCCCACATCGCTCTTGTGGGCCACGTTCGGGGAGACGACCTTCAGCGCGACCGGGTAGCCGATCCCCTCCGCCTGCGCTGCCGCTTCCTCGCGCGTCTGCGCGAGCGTCGTCGCCGTCACGGGTACGCCCGCCTCCGCCAGCGCTGCCTTCGCCTCCACCTCGGAGAGCAGGGTGCGGCTCTCGCCGCGGGCGCGATCAATGGTCTCTGCGAACGTCATGGGCGGTCCTCGGCGTGGAGTCGCCGGATTCTACCAGCGCGCGCTGCGGGGGACTGTCCCGGGGGATGTGGAAGTGGAGGCGCCGACCGGAATCGAACCGGTGATAAAGGTTTTGCAGACCTCTGCCTTACCACTTGGCCACGGCGCCGGGTAGAAACTGGTGCCCAGGGTGAGATTTGAACTCACACGCCTATAAAAGGCACTGCCCCCTCAAGACAGCGTGTCTGCCGGTTCCACCACCTGGGCCCAGACCATCGATCGTAGGCAGCCCGCGTCGCAGCGGCAAGCGCCGCCGGAAGGACCGGTACGCGGCGGGGGGAAGGGGCTGGCAGGGGTGGCAGGACTCGAACCCGCGACACTCGGATTTGGAGGCCGATGCTCTACCAACTGAGCTACACCCCTGCGGCCTCGTCGATCGTACCAGAGGCCCGCCGCACGGGCCTTGCCGCTCACCCCCGGCGATCATTGTCCGTTGGCCCCCGCTCCCCAACACTCTTCTTATGACACGCCATCTGCTTGACTCCGCCGACCTCACGCCCGAAGAGATCGGTTTCCTCCTGGAGACCGCCCTGGAGTTCAAGCGTCGTCCTCGTAAGCTCCTCGAAGGAAAGCACCTCGCGCTCCTCTTCGAGAAGCCGTCCCTGCGAACCCGCGTCAGCTTCCAGGTCGGGATGCACCACATCGGCGGCGAGACGCTCTACCTCGCCCCGCAGGAGGTGGGCCTCGGCGAACGTGAGGCGATCAAGGACGTCGCCCGCGTTCTCTCGCGCTACGTCGATATCGTCGTCGTGCGCACGTTCGGCCAGGTCATCGTCGAGGAATACGCGCGCTTCTCCGACATCCCCGTCGTCAACGCCCTCACCGATGAGCAGCACCCCTGCCAGGCCCTCGCCGACCTGCTGACCCTGCGCGAACGCTTCGGCGACCCCCGCGGGCACTCCCTCGCCTTCATCGGCGATGGCAACAACGTTTCCTCCAGCCTCATCGTGACCGCCGCCTCCCTCGGCATGCAGGTGCGGCTCGCGACCCCCGAGGGCTATCGCCCGCCGCAGACGGTCCTGGAAGAGGCGCGGGCCCGCGCCGACCGCACCGGCGGCTCCCTCCTCCTCACCGCCGACCCCGATGAGGCCGCCAGCGGCGTCGAAGCGCTTTACACGGACACCTGGATCTCGATGGGCCAGGAGCGCGAGGCGGAGCAGCGCCGTATCGACTTCGTCGGCTACTGCCTCGACGACCGGCTCATCGCCCGCGCCGCCCCCGGCGCCTTCGTCATGCACGATCTCCCCGCTCACCGTGGCGAGGAGATCACCGACGCCGCCATGGAGTCTCCCAACTCCATCATCTTCGACCAGGCCGAGAACCGCGTCTGGGCGCAGGCGGCGATTGTGGCCTTCCTCCTGGGCCTCGTGGACCCTCCCGCCTCCTGAACCTCTGGCCGGGAGCGCGTTCGCTATGATTGCCGGGGAGGCCGGCGCCCGCGCGCCGCGAGCGATCATCCATGGACTTCCAGCACGCCGGCGAAGTCCTCAACCAGTTCGACTGGTCGGCCGCGATCGACGTGCTCCTCATCGCGGGCGCCATCTTCGCCGCCTTCCGTCTGCTGAGTCACACCCGTGCGGTCACGATCCTGCGAGGGGCCGTGGCCCTCATCCTCGTCCTCGTGATCCTTGGCCTCGCGCTCGACCTCACCGCCGTCAACTGGATTCTCGCAAACGGCCTTGTCGCCCTCATCGTGGGAGCGGCCGTCATCTTCCAGCCGGAGATCAGGCGCGGTCTCGATCTTCTCGGACGCACCGGCATCCAGGACCTGCTCGCCCACGACCCCACCGAGGACACCATCGATGCAGTCGCCGAGGCGGCCACGCGCATGGCCCGCGACCGCCACGGCGCCCTCATCGTCTTCGAACGCGAGACCGGCCTGCAGGACGTGATCGACACCGGCGTCCCCGTTGATGCGAGGGTCTCGCCGGAGCTCGTTGAAGGCATCTTCTTCCCGAACTCCCCGTTGCACGACCTGGCCACCGTCATCCGGGGCGCCCGCGTGGTGGCGGCCTCCTGCGAGCTGCCCCTCGCCGACGAGGTCCACGGCGGCGCCCGCCGCCTCGGCACCCGCCATCGCGCTGCCGTCGGCATCACCGAGCAGACCGACGCCGTCACGGTCGTCGTTTCCGAGGAGACGGGCGAGGTGACCATCGCCCAGGGCGGCCGCCTCTACCGGCAGGGGCGGGGGTCGCTCCTCTCCCAGGAGCTGCGGCGCCGCATGGCCAGGCGCGCCGACGGCGACAACGCCCAGACCTCCCGGCTCGAGCGCGCAACGAATGCATGAGCCCTGGGTCCGCCTGCGGCCCCTGCTGCTCACGGCCCGCACCCTCGCGATGGCCGGTCTCCTGGCGGTCGTCCGCAACTGGCTGCTGGCCATCTTCAGTCTCGTCGCCGCATTCGCCATCTGGTTCCTCGTCACGGATGTCGAGAACCCGCGTGTCGAGGCGACCGTTCCCGCCGAGGACCAGGCCCCCATCCCCGTCGAGGTGGTCAACGTGGCCAGCGGCTTCATTGTCGGCGAGGTCACGCCCATCCGTGTTTTCGTCGAAGCCCGCGAGGAGGACCTTGACGACCTCCGCGCCGCCGACTTCAGCGCCGTCGTCGATGCCTCCGACATCCGGGCCGGGGAGGCGCGCAGCCTTCCCGTAACCGTCACCACCGAGCGGCGCGAGGTGCGCGTCATCCGCGCCGAGCCGAGCACGGTGGAGGTGGCCGTCGCCGCCACTGTCAGCAAGGAGCTCCCGGTCACAGTTGTCATAACAGGCGACCTGTCTCCCGGCTTCCGCAAGGGGCTGGAGGAGGTCGACCCACCGTTCGTTACGATCACCGGCCGGGAGGCGCTCGTGGAATCCGTCGACCAGGTCCAGGCGACCGTCTCCATTGCGGGGTTGCAGAACACCCAGACGTTCAACGCCGAGCTCGTGCCCCGCACCAGCGATGGCTCACGGGTGACCGTCAGCCTCAACCGCAACCGCGCCCGCGTAACGGTGCCCATCGAGGAGACCGTGCTGACCCGTCAGATTGCTGTCCTTGGCGGATCGACCGGCAGGCCGGCACGCGGCTACACCGTCACCGACGTTGCCGTGAGCCCCTCGCCCATCGAGGTCACCGGCCCGCGTGAGATCGTCGAGTCCCTCTCGGTCTTCATCGTCGAGGACGCCGACGTCAGCGGCGCTATCGCCCAGGTCATCGAGAGCCGCGAGCTGGAGCTGCCCGTGGGCGTCAGCGCCAGTGTCGATACCGTTTTCATCACGGTTACGGTCACGCCCCAGCAGGGGTGGCGCGCGCTGCGGGTCGTACCCGTCTTCGAAGACCTGCCCGAAGGGCTCGCAATCGCGGAGGGCGTGTACTTCGTCGAGGTTGGCCTCGCCGGTCCCGAACCCGACCTCGCCGGCATCGGCCTCGACGACATCAGGGTGACGGTGTCGCTCGCCGGGGAGGACACCGGTCTGAACCGCTACGAAGCCGAGGTCGCCGCCCCCGAGGGCATCGAGGTCGTCTCCGTTTCCGCCCTCTGGGTGGAGCTCCTCGACCCCTCGCTGGTCGAGCCCGAAGAGGAGGGCGGGGACGCCGGCGAGCCCGACGAGCCCGCCGAAGGGGACGAAGCGGGGGGCTCGCCGTGAGCGCCGCCGGCCACCTCCCCCGCGTCGCCATCGTTGGGCGGCCCAACGTCGGCAAGTCGTCCCTCTTCAACCGCATCGTGGGCCAACGGATGGCCATCATCGAGGACGAGCCCGGCACCACGCGCGATCGCCTCGAGGCCGAGGTCGAGTGGCGCGACCGCCCCTTCCTGCTGCTCGATACCGGCGGCTACCAGGTCGAGGACGAGGGCGATTACACCGACCTCATCCGCGCCCAGATCAACGCCGCCATCGCCGAGGCCACGCTCGTCCTCTTCTGCGTCGATGCGCGCGACGGCCTCACCGCCAGCGATTACGACGTCGCCGACGCCGTGCGCCGCGGCCACACCCCCACCATCCTCGTCGCCACCAAGGCCGACAACGAGTCCCGTGAGATCGTCGCCGCCGCCGAGGCCGGGGCCCTCGGCTTCGGCCCGCCCCTCCCTGTCTCCGCCCTCCACGACCTCAACGTCGGCCTCCTGCTCGATGAGGTCGTCGAGCGACTCCCCGAGGTCCCGCCACTCGTCGAGCAGGACCGTGCCCGCGTCGCCATCGTGGGGAGGCCCAACGTGGGCAAGTCCACGCTCGTGAACGCCCTTATCGGCGAGAACCGCGTCATCGTCAGCGACGTCGCCGGCACCACCCGCGACGCCATCGATACCGACCTCGACGCCCCCGAGGGCGCCTTCACCCTGATCGACACCGCCGGCATCCGGCGGCCGGGGAAGCGTGGCCAGGGCGTCGAACGCCACGCCGTCCTCCGCGCCACCTCCGCCCTCGCCCGCAGCGACGTGGCCGTCCTCCTCATCGACGGCTCGCACGGCGTGACCTCCCAGGACACGCACATCGCGGGGCTCGTCCAGGAGGCCTCGACCGGGCTCGTCATCGCCGTCAACAAGACCGACCTCTGGGAAAGCCCCGAGGAGGACCGCGAGCGCCTGCTCCGCGGCCTCCGCTCCCGCTTCAAGTTCCTGCCCTGGGCGCTGTTTACTTTCGTCTCCGCGGAGAAGGCCGCCGGGCTCCCCGAGCTGCTGCGCCTCACCATCGATGCGCGCGAGGCGCGCCGCCGCCGCATCACGACCGGCGAGCTGAACGGCATCTTCCGCCGTGCCATGCGTGAGCACGCCCCGCCCGTGGTCCACAGCAAGCGCCTCAAGATCCGCTACGCCACCCAGCCGTCCGTCGACCCGCCCACCTTCGTCGTCTTCGTGAACGACCCGAAGCTGCTCCACTTCAGCTACCGCCGCTATCTCGAGCGCTGCCTGCGCGAGGCGAACGACTTCGAAGGCACCGCCATCCGGTTCGCCTTCCGCGGCGCCAGCGAGGAAGATGAGCCCGCATGATCATCGGCGAATACCTCGGAAACGCCGCTATCGGGTACGTGCTCGGCTCGATCCCCACCGGCCTCGTGCTCGGCTACCTCTGGCTGCGCAAGGACATCCGCGAGTTCGGCAGCGGCAAGACCGGCATGACCAACATCCTGCGCACCGCCGGTCCCGTGCCCGCCGTCCTCGGGCTTCTGGTCGACGTGGGCAAGGGCGCTGTGCCCGTCCTGATCGGCCGCTTCGTCTTCGACGATCTTGGCGTCGCCATGGCCGGGGCCGGGGCTGCGGTCCTCGGGCATGTCTGGCCCGTCTTCGCCGGCTTCCGGGGCGGGCGGGGCGTCGCGACGGGGTTCGGGACGCTGATCGGGGCCGTTCCCCTGCTCTCGCTGGCCATACTCGGCGCCGCCGCGATCGCGCTCGCCACGACCCGCATCGCGTCCGTCATGTCCCTCGTCGGCGGTATCGCCGCCGTTGGCATCACCGGCGGCCTCGCCGTCGCCGGCGAGCTCGACGCCGTCATCGCCTGGTACGCCCTCGCCGTCGTGGGGTTCCTGTACTACATGCACATCCCCAACATCCGCCGCCTCATCGCCGGTACGGAGCCGAAGCTCGGGCAGGGTGGCGACGAACCAGCGAGCGGCTGACCCGTGCCTGCCTTCGCGGTCGCCGGTGCTACCTCCTGGGGCGTGACCCTCGCGCACCTGCTCGCGCAGGGAGGCGCCGACGTCACCCTCCTCGCCCGCTCCCCCGATGAGGCCGCCACCGTCGACCGCGACCGCGGCCTCGCCCGCCTCCCCGGGCTCGAGCTGCCCGCGGCCGTGACCGTGGCCCCGATCGAAGCCGCGCCCGCCGCCCCCGACGGCATCGTCATGGCCGCCCCCGCCCAGGCCCTCCGCGTCACCGCTCAGCATCCCGCCCTCTCCCGCGATGTGCCCGTCCTGACCGCCGCCAAGGGCATCGAGCACGGCTCCCTCCTGCGTATGAGCGAGGTGCTGGGCGAGTGCGGTTGGCCCCCCGAGGCCATCTCCGCGCTCTCCGGGCCGAACCTCGCCCGCGAGATCGTCGCCGGCCTCCCCGCCGCCTCGACCGTCGCCTCCGTCCGCGAATCGGCGGCGGAGGCGTGGCAGCACGCGCTCAGCACCTCGCGATTCCGCGTCTATCGCGCCACCGACCTCGTGGGCGTCGAGCTCGGGGGCGCCCTCAAGAACGTCGTCGCTATCGCTGCCGGGGTGGGGGCGGGCCTCGGGCTCGGCGCGAATTCGCTTGCCAGCCTCACCACCCGCGGGCTCGCCGAGATCACCCGCCTCGCCGTCGCCGAGGGCGCCTCCGCACAGACCCTGCTCGGGCTGGCGGGCGTCGGCGACCTGATGGCGACCTGCTACTCGCCCCTCAGCCGCAACCACCGCTTCGGCGAACGGCTCGCCGCCGGCGATACGCCCGCCCAGGCACTGGAGGCGGCTGGCGGCGTGGTCGAAGGGGCCGCCACCGCGCCCGTGGCCCTCGCGCTCGCCGCCCGCAATGGCATCGACCTGCCCATCGCCGCGCAGGTCGATGCCGTCATCCGCGGCGAGCGCTCTGTGACGGAGGCCCTCGAGGCGCTTCTTTCCCGCGACCTTCGCGCCGAAGGCTGATGCCTGTGTACCATCAGATGCATGACCGGCTCCCCGACGCCGCTCGCCGAGCTCAACGAGGCGCTCGAACGGCTCGCCGCCGGCGCTGACCTCCTCCCCACCGAGCTCCCCGTCCTCTCCGACCTCGACCGCGAGCAGGTCGAGGCCCTCAAGGCAGCCTGGCCCCGCATCCCCGACGATGTCCGCACCCGGCTCGTGACCGAAGCCGTTCGCCTCTCCGATGAGACCGTCGACGTCGAATTCTCCCGCTTCGCCCGTGTCGCCCTGGCCGACCCCCTCGAGGAGGTGCGGGCCGCCGCCGTCGAGGCCCTGCGCGAATCCCCCCACCGCGCCACCGCCCGCGCCCTCACCGCCGTGGTCCGCGCTGACGATAGCGAGGAGGTTGCCGCCGCGGCCGCCGACATCCTCGGCGAGTTCGTGTTGCGCCTCGAGCTCGGGCGCTTCGCCGAGCGCGATGGCGAGGCCGTCGTCGATGGCCTTCGCGCCGCCGTTGCCGATCCCACCCGCGCGCCGGTGGTCCGCGCCAGCGCCCTTGAGTCGCTCGCTCCCCGCTCCCTCGACTGGATCGAGGGCCTCATGCTCGAGGCCTACTACGGCGACGACGAGACCGTGCGGCTCGCCGCCGTGCGCGCCATGGGCCTCTCCGCCCGCGAAGACTGGCTCGAGTACGTGATGGAGCAGTTCGACTCGGGCGACCCCGAGTTCCGCCGGGAGGCCGCCATCGCCGCCGGTGAGATCGCCTCCGAGGAGGCCATCGCGCGCCTCGCCGACCTCTTCGTCGATGCTGACGAGGAAGTCGCCAGGGCTGCGATCGAGGCCGCCGGCGAGATCGGTGGCGAGGTCGCCATCGAGTACCTCCGCGAATTCGCCGAGGAAGCCCCCGAGGGCTGGCTCGACCTTGTGCGCGAAGCCCTCGACGCCGCCTCCGGCGTCCGCCCCGACTACGAGGAGCTTGACGAGTGAGTACCCGCGCCGCCCGCCGCCTGCCCGTCATCGATGCTGTCTCCGCGGGCGGCGTCGTCTGGCGGCGAGACCCTGAAGGCGGCATCGAGGTTGTCATCGGCTACGAGGCGAGGGAGCGGCGCTGGGCCCTCCCCAAGGGCACGCCCGACCGCGGGGAGTCGATCGAGGAGACCGCCCTGCGCGAGGTCGTCGAGGAGACGGGCTTGCAGGTCGCGCTCGGTGAGAAGGTGGGCGTGATCGACTACTGGTTCTCCCGCGATGGCCGGCGCTACCACAAGCGCGTCCACCACTGGCTCATGACCGCCGAGGGCGGCCACTTCGCCGAACGCGACCACGAGTTCGACGAGGTCATCTGGGCCCCCGCCAACGAGGCTCTCGCCCAGATCACGTTCGAGACCGAGCGCACCATCCTTGAGCAGGCGCTGGCCGCACTGGAGGGGGACGCATGAAGGAGCCCCGGCCGGTCGTCGTCGTTGCCGAGACGGCTCGCCTGCGCATCCGCGAGAAGCGCATCGAGGACGCCGCCGCCGAGTACGCCTGGCGCAAGGATCCCGAGGTCGCCCGCTACGACGCGACCCCGCCCCTCATCCTCTCCTTCCGCGAGTTCGTCCAGCAGTTCGAGCGCGACCTGCGCTTCGACAACCCCGCGCGCCACGCCTACGCCATCGAGACGGTCGAGGGCGAGCACATCGGCGCCCTCATGTACTACAACGCCGACCACGCGACGGGCACGGCCGAGTACGGCATCTCCATCGGTCCCGAGGAGGCCCGCGGCGGCGGGCTCGGCACGGAGGCGACCATCGCCTTCCTGCGCTATGCCTGGCGGGCGCTCCCGCTGCGGCGTATCTACCTGCACACGCTCGAGTGGAACGAGCGCGCCCGCCGCTCCTTCGAACGCGCGGGCTTCCGCCAGACCGACTCCGTCCTGCGCCGCAACGAGCGCTTCCTGCGCATGGAGGCCCGGCGCGAGTGGTGGCTGCTCTGGGACAGCGAGGGGCGCTTCACCGACTACGCGGCCGCCGCGCAGGCCCGCGAGGCGGCGCCCCGCGAGGGCTAGCCGCTTTCTTGCTTCGAGTGCGCTTCCAGGATCGCGTTCGCGATCAGGCGCGCGTGGGGGAAGGGCTTCCAGCCCTCGGGCGTGTTGTAGTAGCGCGTGCCGATCTGCACCTCTTCCGGTGGCCGGTTGCCGTACTCGACGTCGATGCCTTCCACCCGGATGCTCGGCGTGCCGAGGAACTTCTTGGCGGTCGCGTCCTCCTGGCTCAGGACCTCCGTGTAGGTAATCTCAACCTCGACGCCGGTCGCCTCAATGGCGAGGCGCAGGTTCTCCTCCGCCTCCTCGCCGGGCGTCTGTCCGCGCGAGTGCAGAACCTCAACCCGAATCGCTGCTGCTGTCAGAGTCTTCCTCCGTGGGCCGTCGTTGCCGGGCGAGCCGTTCGGCCAGCGCCTCCTCGGCGCCCAGCGAGCCCGCGTGATAGTACCGCGTCTCGCCCAACTCTTCGGGCAGGTAGCGCTCACCCTCGGCGTAGTGCTCCGGCTCGTCGTGTGCGTAGCGGTAGTCCGAGCCGTACCCCAGCTCCCGCATCAAGCCCGTCGCGGCGTTGCGGAGGTGCAGTGGAACGGGCAGGTGCGAGGTGCGCCGCGCGTCCTCGCTGGCGCGTGCGTACGCCGTCAGCGCGGAGTTGCTCTTCGGTGCCAGCGCCAGGTAGAGCGCGCACTCCGCCATCGGCAGGAATCCCTCCGGCATCCCGATGAAGTGCACCGCCTGCTGGCAGGAGGTCGCCACCCCCAGCGCCTGCGGGTCGGCCAGCCCGATGTCTTCCGCCGCCAGGATCACCATGCGCCGCACGATGAACAGGGGGTCCTCCCCCGCCTCCACCATCCGCGCCAGCCAGTACACCGCCGCGTCCGGGTCCGACCCCCGCACCGACTTGATGAACGCGGAGATCGCGTCGTAGTGGTAGTCGCCTTCCTTGTCGTAGTAGGGGCGGCGCTCCTGCAGCGCCCGCCTCACATCGCCGGCCCCGATGCGCTCCCTGCCGTCCTCGCGAGCCGAGTCCGCCGCGATCTCGAGGGCGCTCAGGGCCGCCCGTGCGTCTCCGTGCGCCCCCTCGACCAGCGCTTCCCGCGCTTCCTCGTCGATGCCCAGGTTCAGCGACCCCAGCCCCCGCTCCCCGTCCTGCAGCGCCCGTTCGATGATCCCGGCGAGATCCTCCTCCCCCAGCGCCTCCAGCCGCACGACTCGCACGCGGCTCAGCAGCGGCGCGACCACCTCGAACGACGGGTTCTCCGTCGTGGCCCCGATGAGCGTCACCGTGCCGTTCTCGACGTACGGCAGGATCACGTCCTGCTGGGCCTTGTTGAACCGGTGGATCTCGTCGATGAAGAGGATCGTGCGGATGCCCGCCTCCCGCCGTTGCTGCGCCTCGCCGATGAACCGCCGCAATTCCGCCACCCCCGAGGCGACGGCGGAGAGGGCCACGAACTCGCCTTCCGCCTCCTGCGCGAGGATGCGCGCCAGCGTCGTCTTTCCGCACCCCGGCGGCCCCCAGAGGACGATCGACGGCAGCGTCCCGCCCGCCGCCGCCCGGCCCAGCAGCTCGTCCGGTCCCACGGCCGGCTGCTGCCCCACGAACTCGTCGAGCGTGCGCGGACGCATGCGCGCCGCCAGCGGCGCATCCGCGCGTTCCTCCTCGGCGAAGCCCAGCGACGCCTGCAGCCCGCGCGCGTCCCGCTGGCGAGGCATCGTCAGCCCGCCAGCACGGCGATCGTCACGCCATCGCCGCCTTCTTGCGGAGGGGCCGTCTCGTAGCGGCGCACCAGCGGATGCCTTGCGAGCGCCTCGCGGATGGCCGCCCGCAGCGCCCCCGTCCCCTTCCCATGGATGATGCGGATCGAAGGCAGCCCCGCCCGGAAGGCGTCATCCAGGTGTCCCTCGAACGTCATCACCGCCTCCTCCGCCCGCTGCCCCCGCAGGTCGAGCTCCATCGCGACGTTGCCCGCCGGCGGCAGGTCCGCCCGCGCCGGCGGCGGTGGCGTGAGCCGCTGCTCGGTCCGCTCGATGCGGTCCACGGAGACTTTCATCCGCATCGAGCCGAACTGCACCTCCACGCGCCCGTCCGGCCCCACGTCCGTCACCGCCTCCCCCTCCTGCGGGATGTCGCGCACGTGCACGCGGTCCCCCGGAGAGACCGTGTCGAGCCAGGCGGTCGCCCGTTCCGTCGCCTTCTTGCCGGCGGCCTCCATCTCGGCGTCGAGCGCCTGCAGGCGCTCCGCCGCTTCGCGGTCCGCCACACGCTCGCGTTCCCGCCGTTCGAGGCGCTCCAGCTCGCGCTGGGCGCGCGCTACAAGCGACTCGCCTTCGCGCCGCGCCCGCCCCAGGATGGCCTCCCGCTCCGTCTCGATGCTGCGGTGTTGCTCGGCGAGCTGCAGGCGCAGCTCCTCCGCCTCCTGCCGCGCCTCCTCCTCGCGCCCCCGCGCTTCCGCCGCCGCCGTCCGCTCCCGACGCGCTTCGTCCAGCAGACCGTCGAGTTCGCGGGTCTCCGGCGCGATGCGCGCCTCCGCCCGCTCCAGCACGCCCTCGTCGATGCCCAGCCGCCGCGCGATCGCGATCGCGTTCGACTGCCCCGGCAGCCCGATGGTCAGGTGGTAGGTCGGGCTCAGCGTCTGCAGGTCGAACTCGACCGACGCGTTGCGCAGGCGCGGCTCCTCCTGCGCGAACGTCTTCAGCTCCCCGTGGTGGGTCGTGGCGATGATGGTGCAGCCACGATCCAGCAGCGTCTCCAGGATGGCCCGTGCGAGCGCCGCCCCCTCTTCGGGATCCGTGCCCGCCCCCAGCTCGTCCAGTAGCACCAGCGTCCCCGGCGCCGCCTCCCCCAGGATGCCCCCCATCGTCCGCATGTGAGAGGAGAACGTGGAGAGCGACTGCTCGATCGACTGCTCGTCGCCGATGTCGGCGTGGATGGCCGCGTAGGTCACGAAGCGGCTGCCCTCGTCGCAGGGGACGGGCAGGCCCGCCTGCGCCATCAGCGTCAGCAGCCCCACCGTCTTCAGCGCGACCGTCTTGCCGCCCGTGTTCGGCCCGGTGATGAGCAGTCCCGGAACCTCGTCCGTCAGGTCAACATCGATCGGCACGACATCCCCGCGCAGGAGTGGGTGTCGGGCCCGCACGAGCCGCGTGTTACCCCACTGTCCTAGCCAGGAGTCGTCGCCGTCGGCGCGAGGGAGCGCCGCGCCGAGCCGCTTCCCCAGCCGTACCTTCGCCCGCAGCAGGTCGAGCCGCGCCATCGCCGCGAGCGTCGCCAGCGCCTCCCCCTCCCGTTCCCCCACCATCGCCGAGAGCTGGAGGAGCACGCGGCGTACTTCGCGTTCCTCGGCAAGCTGCAGCTCGCGCACCTCGTTGCCGGTCTCGACGACGCTCATGGGCTCCAGGAACACCGTCGCCCCGCTCGACGACACGTCGTGCACGATGCCGGGGAGCTGCCCGCGGAAGTCCGCCTTCACCGGGATGACCATGCGGCCGTTCCGCTCGGTCAGCAGCTCCTCCTGCGCGATGCCCCGGCGCACCGCGTCGCCCAGGGCGCTGCGGGCGCGCTGTTCGAGGCGCGCGTGCGCGCTCCGCAGCTCGCGCCGCACCACCGTCAGTGCGGGGCTCGCCTCGTCCGCGACGGCCCCCTGCGGCGTGATCGCGCGGCGCACCTCTTCGATGAACGGCCGGAAGTCCGCGATCGCCTCGGCGATGGCGTGAAGGCGGGGCGTGTGCTTCGCGAGGCGCTCGGCGAGCTTCCGCGCCCGCCAGGCAGTGTCGAACGCACCCGCCGCATCCTGCAGGTCGCCCGGTTCGATCGCCTGCCCGATGGTCGCCGCATGCACGAGCGGGCGCAGGTCGCGCATCCCCCCGAGGGGCACGTCGAGCCCCATCTGGTCGATGTGCGCCATTTCCGCGGTCTCGGCCTGGAGGATCAACACGGCCTCGTGCTCGGCCTCGGGCTCGAGCGCCAGGGCCAGCTCCCGCCCGAGGCTGAAGGCGGTCTCGCCCGCCAGCATCGACCGCACCTTGTCGAACTCCAGGACGCGTAGCGTGTGCTCGTTCACCGCCCCAGCGTACGTCCTGGCCTTCCGCGGAACCAGAAACAGGCGCTCGATCGGGGTATGACGAGCTTCATCGCGACCCGCTAAGCTGAAAGGCCCATGCCGTTCGGCGGAGAGGGGGAGTGATGCTCAAAAAGGTCCTGATCGCGAACCGTGGTGAGATCGCGCTCCGGATCGTGCGCGCTCTGCACGACCTCGGGATCACCTCCGTCGCCATCTACTCCGAGGTCGACCGCCTCTCCCGGCACGTGCGCTATGCCGACGAGGCCTACCTCGTTGGCCCGCCCGAGGCCGCCGAGAGCTACCTCAACGGCGAGCGCATCATCGATATCGCCGTGGCCTGCGGCGCCGATGCGATCCATCCCGGCTACGGGTTCCTCGCCGAGAACGCCGACTTCGCCGAGGCCTGCGAGGAGGCGGGGCTCACCTTCATCGGGCCCTCCGCCGCGGCCATGCGGTTGCTGGGCGATAAGAATGCGGCTCGCGCCCTGGCCTCCAGCGTGGGCGTCCCCCTGGTTCCCGGAACGGAACCCCTCGATTCCCTCGACCAGGCCCCCCGCTACGCCCGCGAGATCGGCTATCCCATCGCCATCAAGGCGGCCGCCGGTGGCGGCGGCCGCGGCATCCGCTTCGTCGAGAGCGAGGAGGACCTGCCCCGCGCCCTCGATATGGCCCGCCGCGAGGCCATCGCCGCCTTCAAGGACGGCTCCCTCTACCTTGAGAAGCAGATGCAGCGCGTGCGCCACATCGAAGTCCAGATCATCGCCGACACCTTTGGCAACGTGATCCCCCTGGGCGAACGCGAGTGCTCCATCCAGCGCCGCCACCAGAAGATCATCGAGGAGATGCCGTCGGTGATCGTCGATCCCGAGCTGCGCCGGGGCCTCAACCGGGCGGCCGTACGCATTGCCCGCGCCGCCGGCTACCGCAGCGCCGGAACCGTCGAGTTTCTCCTCACCGAAGACAAGCGTTACTACTTCCTCGAGGTCAACGCCCGCCTCCAGGTGGAGCACCCGGTGACCGAGATGACAACCGGTGTCGACCTCGTGCAGGACCAGATTCGCGTCGCCAGTGGCCAGGAGCTCGCCTACGACGAGGGCGATCTCCTCACCCGTGGCTGGGCCATCGAGTGCCGCATCGTCGCCGAGGACCCCCAGAATGGCTTTCTCCCGTCCGTCGGCCGGGTCGTCCTCTCGCGGGAGCCGGCGGGACCGGGCATCCGCGTGGAGAGCGCCCTCCACGATGGCTACGAGGTGACCCGCTACTACGACTCCCTCCTCGCGAAGGTGACCGCCTGGGGCCCCGATCGCGAGGCCGCCCGCGCCCGCATGCTGCGGGCGCTGCGCGAGTGCCGTGTCGTCGGCGTCGCCACCAACATCCCCTTCCTGCTCGAGATTCTCAACATGCCGGAGTTCATCGAGGGCATCCTCGACACGGACTTCCTCGACCGGCATGGAGTCTCCGCCGAGCAGTCGGAAGAACCCTTGCGTGAAGCCGCCGCGATCGCGGCCCTCCTGACGCTCACCAGCGATGGTCGTTCGTCGGGCGAGGTCGCCCCCGTGGCACCGAGACGCCCGGCGATATCCGCCTGGCGGCAGCAACAGGCGATGGGACGATGGCCGAGAAATATCTAATCCAGGTCGAGGACAGCTTCTTCGACGGGGAAATGGAACGCTCCAACGGCGGCGGGGCCGCTCGCGTTCGCCTTCAGGGTGAAGGCGAGTGGCAGATCGCCGAGCTCCAGCATGTGCGCGCGGGTCTGCACGTCATGATGCTCGATAACCGCCCCGTCGAGCTCTACATCGAACGCCGCGGCGCCGGGGCCGATGTCACCATCGGCCGGCGCACCTACCACGTGCAGATCGGACGGGGCCGCCGCGCGGCCAGCATGGCCGCCGCCGCCTCGGCTGCCAGCGACGGACTCGTGCGTATCCGCGCGCCCATGACAGGGTCGGTGATCGAGTTGCGTACCGAGGTCGGCGCCGAGGTGGAGGCCGGAGAGGTCCTCGTCGTCATCGAGTCGATGAAGATGAACAACGAGCTGCGCGCCCCCGCCGGTGGCGTCGTCGAGCGCGTTGGCGCGGTGGTCGAGACGCAGGTGCAGGAGGGCGAGGAGCTCGTGGCAATCCGCCCGCCCGATGTGGAGAACGGCTAGCATTGATCAAATGCTAGACTGGTGACGCGCCTTAGCAGTTGACCTGCGTGGTAGCGTTCCGTACGGTACACGCCCGGCCGTGCTAGGCGGGGAGCTAGCGGTGTCCTGTAATCCGCAAACCGCTCAAGCGGAGCTGAAATCCCGTTCGAGGGATGGTCGTTCCGGGGACTGCCTGCGCAAAGCGGCGCTGACGATCTGGTCCTGCGCGACGGAGCACTACGAACCTGGTCAGGTCCGGAAGGAAGCAGCCATAAGTAGCACGCTCCGGGTGCCGCAGACACACCGGGTCCGAGTTGGCTCGCGCGGTGCAAGCCTGGATGTCATTTCGAAGGCGGGTGCACGGTCGCTAAAGAAACTGACCGCCCCAATTGGGGCGGGTCGGGGCGAGAGGGGTGGGGCTGTTGGACCGTAGCGTCGTTCGCCCGCCCTCCTCACTGGAGCCCCCGCTCGTCATCGGGCGGGCGCTCCCGCCGCTGGATTCCATCCCGTTCTCCCGCTCGGCGCGGGGCCGCCGCCATGCGGCCGCCATACTGCTCGTCGCGGTCCTCGCGGTGCTCGCCTTCAAGGCGTTCCCGCTCCAGAGCATCACCCTCATCTCCGGCGATACCACGCTGCAGGTACGCTCAACTTTTGGCGAAGAAGGCGCCCTGGCCGCCGCCTCCGTCGACCTCGCCCCCGGCGACCGCGTCCTTGTCGGGCGTGAGGGCGAAGCGCGTGCCGTCTCCGTGGAGCGCGCCACCCCCGTCGTCGTCTCCGTCGATGGCGCTCTCGTGGAGGTACGTAGCCGCGCCCGCACCGTCGCCGGCGCCCTCGCCCTGGCCCACGTCGAGGTTGGCGAGGGGGACCGCATCTACGTCGATGGCTCCCGTACCTCGCTCGATGAGGAACTGGGCGATGTCGCCGAGGGCTCCGTGGCGGCCGCCTCGGCGGGCCAGCCCGTTCAGATCGAGGTGGTCAGGGCCCTTCCCGCCGCCCTCGCCACGGGTGAGGGGGCGGAGGGGATCGCCCCGGCGGCGGTCACCCCGCTTGAGGCCGTTCCCGCCGGGGGCGCGCTCGGCGTACTCGTTCACCCGGATACCTGGCGCCCCGTCGAGAGCGGCTTGCCCCCACACGTCCACACCCTGTCCGTGCTCATCATGGCGCCCCCGCCGAAGAACGCCATGACCTTCAGGATTGGTGGCGAGCTGGAGGCCCTGCGCACCGAGGCGGAGACGGTCGCCGATGTTCTCGCCCTCTACGAGATCGAGCTCGGCGAGCACGACCGGCTCTCCCACGGCCTCGAGGAGCCGATCACCGAGGGCATGGCCCTCGTCCTCACCTTCGTCGAGAAGGTCATCGAGGAGCACACCCAGTACCTCTCCTTCCGCATGCACTACCGCGACGACCACACCCTCGCTCCCGGCGAGACCCGCACGGTCGCCGGCGAGCCGGGGGAAGTACGGGTCTGGGAAGAAGTGACCTACGAGAACGGCGCCGCCGTCTCCCGCGAGCCTCACTCTGCCCTCCGCGTCAAGGATCCGGTAGCCGGCGAGTACCTGCGCGGGCCCGTCGCCGATGATGGGGTCTCGCCGCTCGTCGTCGATGACTACAGCGGGCCGTACGTCTCGAAGCTGCGCGTCTGGGCTACCTGGTACGACGCCAGCCACGGCTGGTGGGCCCCCGACGACCCCTCCTACGGCACCACCTACACGGGCGTGCGCGTCGACCACGGCATCTGCGCGGTCGATCCCGACTACATCCCCCTGGGCACGAGGTTCTACGTTCCCGGCTACGGCGAGTGCCTCGCTGCGGATATCGGCGGGCTCATCAACGGCTACGACGTCGACCTCGGCTTCCCCGACGAGCACCCGCCCCGGCCCTGGCACACGGGCTACGTCCACATCTACATCCTCGACTGAGCTGCGCCTGCCGCCCTACCATCGACCCATGAGTACCAGGTCACGGGCGCCCCGCGCGCGCAAAGCCCTCGGCCAGCACTTCCTGACCGACACCGGCGTCCTCGCCGACATCGCCGCGGCGGTGCGCGTGCCCACCGGGGGGGTGTTGCTCGAAATAGGCGCGGGTACGGGCCAGCTCACGGACGCCCTCCTGGGGGCCGGCCACGTAGTGGTGGCCCTCGAGATTGAACCCCGCCTCCTCGACCACCTCCGCCACCGGTTCCGCGGTCGCGACCGCCTGACCCTGGTCGAGGGCGACGCACGCACCCTCGACCTCTCCGGGGTCATTCCCGCCGGGCGGGCCTTCAGCATCGTGGGGAACCTGCCGTATTTCGCCGCGAAGCCGATCATCCGCCACCTGCTGGAAGGCGCCCCCCGTCCCTCGGAGCTGGTCGTGATGGTCCAGCGCGAGGTCGGACGCGAGGTCAGGGCGAAGCCGGGGAAGCTCTCCCTGCTTGGCATCGCTGTGCAGAACTACGCCCGCCCGGAGCCGCTCTTCGATGTGCCGCCGGTCGCCTTCGACCCGCCCCCCGCCGTGTACTCCTCGGTCGTGCGGCTCATCCTGCGGGATGCGCCGCTCGTCCCCCCGAACCGCAGCGAGGCTTTCTTCGACCTCGTTTCTGGTGCGTTCCGAAACCCCCGCAAGCAGATTCACAACGCCCTCATGCGCGCTCCCGGCCATGTACCCGACGCCGTCCGCCCCGCCCTCGCCGCCGCCGGCATCGACCCCACCCGCCGCCCCGAGACGCTCGCCATCGAGGAGTGGCTCGCCCTCCTCGCTGCCTTCGAGCCCCCCGCCCCCGATGCCTGAGGAGCTCAGGGGCCTGGCCCCCGCCAAGATCAACCTCACGCTCGAGGTCGGCGACAAGCGCCCCGATGGCTACCACGACCTCTCGAGCATCCTCCAGACGCTCGCCCTTGCCGACGAGGTCGCACTTGGGCCCGCGAGTGCTCCCGCGATGGAGGTGACGGGCCCCTACACCGAAGGCGTTCCCACGGATGCGGGTAACCTCGCCTGGCGCGCCGTCGACGCCCTCGCTGCTGCCCTCGGCCGCGATCCGGAGCCGCTCCGGATCCGCATCGTGAAACGCATCCCCGCGGCCGGTGGGCTTGGCGGGGGCGCCTCCGACGCGGCAACCGTGCTCCGCCTCCTCGCCCGTCGCTGGCAAGATGTGACCGAGGACGCCCTCGCGACCGCCGCTGCCGCCGTCGGCAGCGACGAGCCGTTCCTCCTGGCGGGCGGCACCGCCCTCGCCGAGGGCCGCGGCGAGCGCGTCACCCCCCTGCCCGACCTCCCCGAGCACGGCGTCGTCCTGTTCATCCCGCCCGACACCCTCCCCAATAAGACCGCCACCCTCTTCCGCGCCCTTGACCGCGACGGTCAGGTCGATGGCGCGACGGTCAGCACCGCCCTGGCGAAGCGCCTCCCCACCCGTGTCACCGGCGCCGACCTCTACAACAGCTTCGAGCACGTTGCTTTCGACTGCTTCCCCGGCCTGGCCGAACTCTGGGAGGCGCTCGAAGCGCGCACGGGTGAGGCCATCCGCCTCGCCGGGGCCGGCCCCACGCTCTTCTGGATCGGCCCAGCGGACGAGGCGGGGCGGGTTGCCCGCGCGGCCGGGGGCCTCGACTGCGCCGTCATCGCCACCGCCACGGCCGGTTCGCTATGGCGGCGCTGATCGCTGGGTTCATGGCCGGCTATGTGATGTCCATGCTCACCAGCGCGGCCGCCACCTACCTCATCTTCCGCGCCCGCGATGCCGCCCTGGTCGAGCGCTGGGTCGCCCGCGATGTGCCCGGCCCCGTCCTCCTCATCCCCATCCTCACGGCCTCGGTGCTGACCTGGGTCTTCGTCGGACTCGTCGCCGCCATCATCTACGAGGTCGCCGACCTCGGGGCCCAGCCCGACGGGCTCGCCAGCCCCAGCGTTGCCTTCACGATCACCGCCGTCGTGTTTTCGATCGCACCGGCCCTGCTGCTGGGGATCGTGTGGCCGCGCCTCTGGTGGATGTGGGTCGCACTGGCGCTGCCCTGCGCTGGTCTGTTCGGCTGGCTACTGCCTCACCTGGCGGGCCGATAAGATAGGCGAGCGCTTGTGCCCTGCTTCACGAGCGCGGAGGCGTTTGTGTCCGGCACCATCATCGATATGCATCTGCACACCACCCGTGGCGCATCTGACTCCATGCTCGACCCCGAGGAACTCATCGCCGAGGCAAACCGCATCGGCCTCACCGGCGTCAACATCACCGAGCACGACCGCATGTGGGAGTCCTGGGATCTGAACCCCTTCCGAAAGGCCCACCCCGAGACCTTCATCTCGAACGGCATGGAGGTCTCCACCGACATGGGCCACGTCATCGCCGTTGGGCTGCGCGGCTACGAGAGCGGTATCCGCCGCCTCGAACGCCTCCGCGAGGTGGCCGATGAGCAGGGCGCCTACCTCATCGTCGCCCACCCTTTCCGCCACTTCTTCGATCCCGTCCACTTCAAGCGCCAGGGGAAGAAACCCTTCACCCTCACCCCCGAGGAGGCGGCGAAGCTGCCCGTCTTCCAGCTCGTCGATGCCGTCGAGGTGCTCAACGGCTGCAACACCCCCCGCGAGAACTACTTCGCCCTGCAGGTTGCGAAGGTTCTCGGGAAGCCTGGTACGGGCGGCTCCGACGCCCACTCGAACCAGGGCATCGGCTACTTCAGCATCCAGCTCGACGAAACCGTCGAGACGCCGGAGCACTTTCTGCAGCTCCTCCACCGCGGCGCCTTCAACCCCGTTCGCGGCCTCCCCCAGGGCGAGATCGAGAATTTCTGGGATGCGCCCCCGCCCGAAGAGGTCCCGGCGTGAGCGAGCTTGTCCGCTGGGAGTACGCCCGCGTTGTCGTCAGCGGCATGGAGCAGCCCATCGTCGCCAACTTCAGCCACCGCCCCGACGACGACCGCGAGTACGGCACGAACGCCCTCGCCGATGCCCTCCGCGACCTCGGCGATGCCGGCTGGGAGATGGTCTCCGAGTCGCGCATCGAGAACTGGGTCGGCACCCAGCTCATCTTCCGCGAGATGCTCTATTTCAAGCGCCCCTGGCAGGAAGGGTCGTGAGCGACGAGCAGCCCTTCGCGGGCATCACGGTGCTCGAGTTCGGACAGTTCGTGGCCGTCCCCTATGGCGCCCAGCTCCTCGCCGATGGCGGCGCCCACGTCATCAAGATCGAGCCCCACGAGGGCGAGGCCGCCCGCAACACGGGCTACCGCTGGGGCGATGTCACCCGCCACTTCCTCGCCCGCAACCGCGGCACG
This sequence comes from uncultured Anaerolineaceae bacterium, assembly GCA_964389725.1. Taxonomy (GTDB): domain Bacteria; phylum Chloroflexota; class Dehalococcoidia; order Tepidiformales; family Tepidiformaceae; genus UBA2991. Next base: position 145,561 of record CAYMDV010000002.1, on the reverse strand, counting down.
CACTCCCTCCCCCTCGCCCTCCGCCACGAGCAGGCCCCCGCCATCCTCGACGCCATCCTCTCGAAGACCGACGTCGTCCTCACCAACCTCCGCCCCGGCCTCGCCGCCCAGTTCGGCCTCGATTACGACAGCCTCGCCGAGCGCTACCCCCGCATCATCGTCGGGAACGTCAGCGCCTTCGGGGAGGAGGGACCGGACGCGGGCCTGCCCGGCATGGACCAGGTCGTGCAGGCGTTCAGCGGCCTGATGGCCATGAATGGCGGCATGCGCGACGGTCGCCCCATCGCCGAGGGCTCCCCCATCTCCGACTTCATGTGCGCCGCCCTGCTCGCCTACGGCGTCGCCTCGGCGCTCTTCCGGCGGACCAGCACCGGCCGCGGCGGGCGCGTCGATACCTCGCTCTTGATGTCGGCGCTCATCCTCCAGAACAACCTCATGATCCGCGTCGATGACGGCGACGCCGAGAACCACGCGAACTACCTGGGGTGGCTCGACGAGGCCCGCGCGGCAGGCGTTCCCTACGTCGAGCAGGCCGCCCAGGCTCCCAGCAGCCGCCCCGCGCGACTCGTCAGCCTCTACTACCGCACCTTCACCACGAAGGACTCCGCCCTCGCCATCGCTTGCCCCAGCGCCGGTCTCCGCCGCCGGCTGTTGGCCGTCCTCGGCCTGGAGGACCCCTCCCTCGACCCCAACGTCTCCGAGGCAGCGCGCCACGCCCACGACGGCGAGCTCCAGGAACAGTTCGAGTCGCTCTTCGCCTCCGAGACGACCGAGCACTGGGAGAAGCTGCTGCGCGAGAACGGCATCCCCGCCTCCCGCGTCCGCTTCCCCACCGAGCTTATCGACAACGAGCAGGCGGCCGCGAACGACCTGTTCATCCACTCGGTGAATCCCGAGGCGGGGCCCTTCACCGTGCTCGGGCGCGCCCTCAAGCTCGACGACGACGGCTTCGTCCCCGCCCCCTTCCCCGCCCCCTTCCGCTCGGAGACGCGCGACATCCTCGCCTGGGCCGGGTTCACCGAGGACGCCATCGAGGACGCCATCGCCGGCGGGGCCGTCGCCGCCGACCCGCCCGCCTCCGCCTGACCGTCTCGCGCCCGACTCAGCGGCTGCGGGCCCACTCCTTGGCGTGGTACGTGATGATGATGTCCGCCCCCGCCCGCCGGATCGACGTCAGCGCCTCGTCGATTGCGCGCTCCTCGTCGATCCAGCCGTTCGCCGCCGCCGCCTTCAACATGCTGTACTCGCCGCTCACGTTGTAGGCCGCGAGCGGCACGTCGACGGCCTCGCGCACCGAGCGCAGCACGTCGAGGTAAGGGAGAGCGGGCTTCACCATCACCAGGTCCGCCCCCTCGTCGATATCCGTCAGGACCTCGTCGCGGGCCATGCGCGCGTTCGCCGGGTCCATCTGGTAGCCGCGCCGGTCGCCGAAGGCGGGCGTGCTGTCCGCCGCCTCCCGGAACGGCCCGTAGAAGGCGCTCGCGAACTTGGCCGCGTACGAGAGGATGGCGGTGTCGCCCAGCCCGGAACCGTCCAGCGCCTCGCGGATGGCCGCCACGCGGCCGTCCATCATGTCGCTCGGCGCCACGATGTCGCAGCCCGCGTCGGCGAGGCTCACGGCCATGTCCGCGAGTAGCGGCAGGCTTGCGTCGTTGTCGACTTCGCCCTCGTCCGTGAGCATCCCGCAGTGGCCGTGGCTCGTGTACTCGCAGAGGCACACGTCCCCGATCACGAGCATCTCCGGAATGGCATCCTTCAGGCGCCGGGCCGCCTCCTGCACGATGCCCTCGTCGTCGTACCCGCCGGAGCCGCGCGCGTCCTTCGCCCCCGGGATCCCGAACAGGAGCACCGCGGGCACGCCCACGTCGCGAAGCTCGCGCGCCTCCTCCACCAGCGCCTCCAGCCCCAACCGCGACTGGCCCGGCATCGCCTCGATGGGCGCCCGCCCGTCCAGCCCCTCCTCCACGAAGAGTGGAGCCACGAGGTGCGCGGGCGTCAGCTCCGTCTCGCGCACGAGCCCGCGCATCGCCTGCGAGCGTCGCAGCCGCCGGTGCCGCCGGAACTCCAGCCCCTCCATCACCCAGCCGCCCCTCGGGAGCTACGCCGTCAGACGGCGCACTCGCCCTCGCCGCGCTCCAGCACGTACAGCTCGAACTTCGTCCAGTCGATGAACATCTCGCGGTTGTCGTCCGAGAAATCGCCCGGGATGGTCAGCTCGCGCACGGCCTCCTCGAAGGGCTCTTTGCCGACCCGGTCGAAGAAGGCGTTGAACTCCTCGCCCTCCTCGCGGCCGGACTGGTACAGCTCGATCCAGCGCTGCACGGCGTCGGGCGTGCGCTTCGCGGGCAGCCGCAGCTTCAGCTGCGTGCCCACGCGCACCTTGCCGTTCCCCTCCTCGTAGCCGCCCCCGATGAAGGCGTGGTAGGCGGGAAGCTGGTGCCCCTCGACCTTCATGGCCGCGCCGTGGAAGCCGATGTTGCCGAGGTGGTGCTGGCCGCAGCTGTTTGGGCAGCCGCTCATCTTGATGTGCAGCTTCTCCGTCAGCGGGTCGTCGATCGCCAGGTCGGTCACGCGCTCCTGGATGGCGCGGTTCAGCCCCATCGAGCTCGTGATTCCGAGCTTGCAGCTGTCCGTGCCCGGGCAGCTCACCACGTCCGTGACCGTCCCCGCGCCCGCCTCCGCCAGGTCCAGCGCCACCAGCCGCGAGTACACCTCGTAGAGGCTCTCGTCGCGAACCCAGCGCAGCACCATGTTCTGCTGCACGCTCGTGCGGGCGTTGCCGCCGCAGTACTCGCGCATGATGTCGGCGATTCCGTAGAACTGGTCGGGGGTCAGGTCGCCGCGCGTGATCTTGATCTCCACGGTGCTGAAGCCCTGCTGCTTCTGCGCCTGCACGTTCGAGGTCACGAACTGCGTGAACGCGTCTGCGTCGTCGCCCGGCTGCGCGTACGAGCCGCGCCGCGCGGGGGCGCGCTCCTCCTCGTTGTCGAGGAAGAGCAGCCGCTCCGGGCTGAAGTCGCGGTCGGCCCAGGGCTGGGCCAGCTCGTCGTCGACCATCTCGAGGAAGCGGTCCGCGCCGATGCGGTCGATGAGCACCTTGATGCGCGCCATCGCCCGGTTCTTCCGCAGCATGTCGGCCGCGTTGAAGATGCGGATGACCGCCTCGCTCACCTTCAGGTACTCGTCCAGCGAGACGAACTCGCGAACGGTGATCGCCTCCCGCGGCATGATCGCGAGCCCACCGCCGCAGACCATCTTGAATCCCGGCACCCCGTCCTGGATTCGCGGGATAAAGCCGAGGTCGTGGATACCGGTGATAGCCACGTCCGCGTCGTCGGCGCTGAAGGCGACTTTGAACTTGCGCGGCAGGAGCTGCGTGAGCGGGTTGCGCAGCCAGAAGCGCGCGAAGGCGCCCGCGTACGGCGTCACGTCGAACAACTCGCCATCGGTCACGCCCGCCCACGGGTCGGCGGTCACGTTGCGAACGGTGTTGCCGCAGGCCTCGCGCGTCGAGAGGCCTGCGCTCGCCAGCAGGCGCAGCACGTCGGGCATCCTCGCCAGCGGGATGTGGTGGAACTGGAAGTTCTGGCGCGTCGTGATGTGGCCCTTGCGCAGCGGCGCGAATCGCTCCGCAACCTCGCCGAAGGCGTCCATCTGCTCGGGCGTTACCCCACCGAAGGGGAGCTTCACGCGCGTCATCTGCACGTTCGCCTGGCGCTGCCCGTAGACGCCCTGCTTCAGCCGGTAGCCCTGGAAGACCGCCTCCTCCTCGTAGCCGCCCGCCAGGAAGCGCGTCGCTTCGGTATCGAAGTCGTCGAGCTCCTCCGTCAGGATCGGGAGCACCATGCCGGGGGCGTTCGTCTGGACGATGGTTTCGACTGCGCGCATTACGCTGTCCTTTCGTGGGCCGGCCGCGTCGCGGGGTAGGCTTCGCGGGCTTGAAGTCTCCCGCGACTGTAGCATGGAAGGCGCGAGCCGTCGTTGCTGCTAGCCGAGCATTGTTGATAATGTTGAGCGACGAACTCAGCTTTACGCGGAGCCCCTTCCCGTGTCCCTCACCACCGCCCTCGACGAGACCGCCATCGCCGACCTGAACGAGCGCTTCGAGGCCGCTGCGCCCGAGGAGATCGTGCGCTGGGCCGTCGAGACCTTTGATGACGGCCTCTCCGTCGGCGCCAGCTTCGGCGGCCCCACGGGCATGGCCATCCTCCATATGACCGCCCAGCTCAAGCCGAACGTCCACGTCTTCGTCCTCGATACCGACTACCTCTTCGAGGAGACCCACCAGACGCGGGAGCGCGCCACGACCGCGCTCGGCCTCTCCAACGTGCAGGTCTACCGCTCGAAGCTGACCCACGAGCAGCAGGCCGCCGAGCACGGCGCCGCCCTCTGGATGCGCGACCCCGACCTCTGCTGCGACCTGCGCAAGGTCGAGCCCAACCGCCGCGCTCTCGACGGCAAGACCGCCTGGATCTCCGGCCTCCGCCGCGACCAGTCCGAGGGCCGCTCCGACGTCCCCATCGTCGCCTGGAACGCGAGGTTCGGGCTGGTCAAGATCAACCCCCTGGCCCGCTGGACCGAACACGAGACCTGGGACTACCTCGTCAAGCACGAGGTTCCCTACAACCCCCTGCTCGACCAGGGCTTCGTCAGCATCGGCTGCTACAACTGCACCGTTCCCGGCAAGCAGGGGCGGCAGGGACGCTGGGAAGGGTTCGAGAAGGACGAATGCGGGCTGCACACCTGATCCGGCCCGCGGCCACCACCGACGCACGGCGGCCCTACGGCCGCCGTCTCCACGCGCCTCGCGCGCCGCTGCACGCCATCACAACCCAAGAAGGAGCACCACCCATGCATCTGGAGTATCGCCAATGAGCAACCAGGGATTCGTCATCTGGTTCACGGGGCTTTCTGGCTCCGGCAAGAGCACCCTCGCCGAGGCGCTCGCCCCCGTCCTCCGGGAGCGCGGCCGCAATGTCGAGATCCTCGACGGGGACATCGTCCGCACCAACCTCTCCAAGGGGCTCGGGTTCAGCAAGGAAGATCGCGACACCAACATCCGCCGCATCGGCTTCGTCGCCAGCCTCCTCGCCCGCAACGGTGTCGGCGTCATCACCGCCGCCATCTCCCCCTACCAGGAGATCCGCGACGAGAACCGCGCCATGACCGAGGGCGACGGCGCCGTCTTCGTCGAAGTGCACGCCGCCGCCACTGTCGAGCAGTGCGAGGCGCGGGACGTGAAGGGCCTCTATGCGAAGGCCCGCGCCGGCGAGATCAAGGGCTTCACCGGCATCGACGATCCCTACGAGGAGCCGCCCACCCCGGAGGTCCGCTGCCAGACCGGCGTCGATGACCCCGAGGTCAGCCTCCAGCAGATCATCGAGTACCTCGAGTCCCGCGGGCTCATCGGGAAGGCGCAGTCATGAGCAACCTCGGCGAACCGCACGGCGGTACCCTCGTCAACCTGCTGGTCGATGAAGACGAGCACGTGGCGCTTGGACGGGAAGTCGCAGACCTCCCGACAATCGAGCTCGATTCGCGCCACCTCGCCGACTTCGAGCTCCTTGCGAACGGCGGCTTCAGCCCCCTCACTGGCTTCATGGGCGAGGCCGACTACCACTCCGTCGTCGAGAACATGACGCTGGCGAACGGCCTCCCCTGGTCGATGCCCGTCACCCTCTCCGTGCCCGAGTCTCGGGCCGGCGAGTTGACCCCGGGCGTCCGCGCCGACCTGCGCGATGACGAGGGGTTCCCGCTCGGCGTCATCGACATCGAGGAGGTCTATCGGCGCGACAAGACCCGCCTCGCTGAGCAGGTCTACCGCACCACCGACGAGGCCCACCCGGGGGTGGCCGCCATGTTCGCCTCCGGCGACCTCGTTGTCAGCGGCCCGGTGAAGGCGCTTCGCCTCCCCGATCACGGGAACTTCCCCGACCACCGCCTTACCCCCGCCCAGACCCGCGCCGCCTTCGCCGAGCGCGGCTGGCGCACGGTCGTCGGCTTCCAGACCCGCAACCCCATCCACCGCGCTCACGAGTACCTGATCAAGGTCGCGCTCGAAGGCGTCGACGGCGCCCTCATCCATCCGCTGGTGGGCGACACCAAGGACGACGACATCCCCGCCGATGTGCGCATGCAGTGCTACCAGGTGCTGCTCGACCGCTACTTCCCCGAGGATCGCGTGCAGCTCTCCGTGCTGCCCGCGGCCATGCGCTACGCCGGGCCGCGCGAGGCGATCTTCCACGCCATCATGCGCAAGAACTACGGCTGCACCCACTTCATCGTCGGGCGCGACCACGCCGGCGTGGGGAACTACTACGGCACGTACGATGCCCAGCGCATCTTCGACGACATCGACCTCGACGCCCTCGGCATCCAGCCGCTCTTCTTCGAACACGCCTTCTGGTGCCTGCGCAGCGGCGCCATGGCGACCACGAAGACAAGCTCGGCCACGCCCGAGGAGCGCCTCTTCCTCTCGGGCACGAAGGTGCGGGAGATGCTCGCCGCCGGCGAGGATCTGCCCGTCGAGTTCACCCGCCCGGAGGTTGCCGCTGTGCTGATGGAGAGCGCCCGGAGCGGCTGACGTGAACCGGGGGGCGCGCCCGGCCGCGCGTGATGCACCGGGGCCGGCGTCCGCGCCCCGCATCCCCGCCTGGCTGCGACTCCGGCTGCTGGCACGCGTCGGCTACGCCCTCGTCGGCCTCGCGCTCTTCGCCCTCGCCCTCGAGATCGCGCGCGCCGGGGCGGGTGCCCTCGCCCCGCTCCTCGCCGACATCAACGTCGCGGGCGTGGCGAATGGCCTCGGATTCGGCTGGCTCTTCGCCTACGTCCTCCTGAGCGGTTCTCCCGTTGCCGCCATCGGCGTGAGCCTCCTCTCCGAAGGCGTCTTCCACGCGACCGAGGCGTTCGCCGTCGTGGCGGGCTCCCGCCTCGGCGCCTCGTTCGTCGTTCTTGCGGCAGGCTTCCTCGCCTTCCGCTTCGGACGCCGCAGCGGCGATGGCATCGCCATCGGCATCGTCGCGATGCTCGTCACCTTCACGACCCAGGGGCCGGCGATCGCCCTTGGCTTCCTCGCCCTCCACCAGGGCTGGCTCGAGGGCGTCAAGCCGTCCGCCCCGGATGCCCTCCTGCAGGGCACCGATGCAGCCTTCGGCCCCGTCACCGACGCCCTCGACGCGGCCCTTCCGGGCCTGCTCGTCTTCGTGGTCGGCGCGGCCGTCCTGCTCCTCGCGTTCGCCGTCTTCGAACGCGCTTTGCCCCGGCTCGAAGGCGAGGCGGAAGGCATCCGGCGCCGCCTCGACATCCTCAACCGCCGCCCCCTGATGTTCCTGATGGGCGTCATCCTCACCCTGACGACCCTCAGCGTGGCCGTCTCCCTTACCGTGCTTGTGCCGCTCGCCTTGCGTGGCTACGTCCGTCGCGAGCACATCATTCCCTACGTCCTCGGCGCCAACATCGCGACCTTCGTCGATACCCTGGCCGCCAGCGTTCTCGTCGGGGGCGAGGCCGCCATCGCCGTCGTCCTCGCGCAGATGGCCTCGACCGCCGTCGTCGCCGGCGTCGTCCTGACGCTCCTCTACCGCCCCTACCGGACGGCCATCCTCCGCAGCGAGCGCTGGATCGCCGCCCGTCCCCGCCGCCTCACCGCTTTCCTCGGGGTCATCGTGGCCGTCCCCGCGGTCCTCCTCGTCGTCTAGGAGACGTTATTGCGGCCGCCCCTGCCGCCTTGCGGTGTCGGAGTCACGTCGAGTCCTTCGGCCAGCGCGGCCCTCGCGAGATTTCGATCCAATGTTGCCAGCGGCAAGTCGAGCCGGGTTGCCAGTTCTACATACGCGGCACCGTAGAGCGACAAGCCGTGGACCATGGCGAGATCGATAGCGGCGTCAAGGTCGGGGAACTGGTCAGTAGTAATGGGGAGGCGCCTGAGACTGGTCAGCCTGGCAAGTGCCCCACCCGCTGGGAGCCGCCCTCGCCGTTCTGCGACCACAAGCGCGTTGCCGACCTCAAATTGCCAGAGTTCGGGGACAAGGCCGCCTTCGTTCCGCACCCTGTCGAGGGATTCGGAAGCACCTGGCCATGTCTCGTCATCCAGCAGCCAGGCCGCTGCGAGGGAGGCGTCGAGCACGAGGCCGCTCACAGGCGGTGACCCTCGTGCCGTGCCGCCAGAATCTCCTCTAACGTCATACCCGTGGGTTCCCAGCTAGCCCGTTCCCTCAAGAAGCGGTCGACCGCCGCCTCGCGCTCGGCCTGTTCCTGGTCCTTCGCGGGAACCAGGTGCGCGACCGTCTTGCCGTGCCGCGTGATTGCCACGGTCTCGCCGTGTTCGACACTTCGCAGGAGCTCGGCAAAGCGGGCCTTGGCTTCCGTGGATTGAACTTCGCGCATCGTTTCTGTCCGGTCAGTTTGACCGGTCAAGTTTATCACCCATGCGGCTAGCGCGTCATCGCCTCCAGGATCGCGACCGCCTCCCCCGCCGACACGCTCCCCTCCGGACCACCCAGGTGGACGCTCAGGACGAACCGCCCCCGTGCCGCCACGACCGCGTACCGGAGGCGTCCCTCCCCCTCCACGATGCGGAAGGCCCGCACTCCCGCCGCCTCAACCTCCCCCAGCGATGCGCCCTCCGCGAGCGCGATCCCTGCGACCGTGACGCTCAGCCAGTCCCGGTCGACCGGCAGGTCCGCCACGAACCGCGCTGCCGCCTCTTCCTCCCCGAAGGCGATGACCTGGCACACGATCTCGCTGGCCAGGTCGCCACGCAGCTCGTCGAGGCGCTCCTTCCAGAAGGCAAAGTGCCCGCCCTCGATGCCTGCCTGCGCGAGCGCCTCCGCCCCTACCTCGCGCCCCAGGTCCTGCCGCGAGATGTTCCCGAACGTCAGGCGCTCGAACCCCTCCGGCAGGTGCTCCTCCCGGCAGACGCGATCGCCGAGCCGTTCGGGATCGCCGCCGGAGCACGCCACCAGCAGGATGAGCGCGCCGAGCGCGACGAGGAGGAGCCCCGCCCTAGTCGTCGTCGAGATCGGGGTCCGGGTCAGGGTCAGGTCCGATAAGGCCATGCTTGGTCGAGTAGCGCTCCACCGCGACGATGAGCGCAAAGAAGGGGATGAAGCCGATGAGCGCGCCCAGTCCCCAGAACCAGAACCCTCCGATGCAGAACAGGATTCCGGCGGCCGTGAAGAACGACATCCCGATGATCGAGAGGATTCGCCCGGCCACCACGTACGGCGAGATCGGCGCCTTCAGCATCAGCGTGCTCCTCCCGGCTTGCGCGCCGTCACCACGCTGTTCTGCTCCCCGATCGCCGACCGCCAGACGTCGTCGAACCCTGCCTCCTCCAGCAACTCCCCGATGCGCGCCTGCGTGCGGTTCTCGCCCCCGAGCAGGGCCATCGTCAGGCCACTGACCGATGCATGGTCGGGGCCGGTCAAGTCTTCGGCCAGCATCGGCTCCACGACCACGATCGTACCGCCCGCCTCGAGCGCGTCGTGGCAGGCGCCGAGGATGCGCCGGCACTCGGGTGTCTCCCAGTCGTGCAGGATGTTCCCCAGCAGGACCACGTCGTGTCCCCCTGGGAGCGCGTCGTCGAAGAACGAGCCCGCAACGAAGCGGCAGCGGTCCTCCAGCCCCAGCGCGGCGATGCGCTCCTCCGCCAGTGGCTGCACGTCCGGCAGGTCGAAGATCGTCGCCTCCAGCGAAGGGTGCGCCTCCAGCAGGGCGAGCGTGTAGCCGCCGCTGTTGCCACCCACGTCGAGCAGCCGCCGGAAGGGCGCGAAGTCGACCTCACACAGGAGCCGCTGAGCGCCCGCGACCGCGTTCGCCAGCATCCCCTCGGCGAACCAGCGCTGGTCCTCCTCGTCGAACCCCCCGAATATGTCCGCCTGGCCGGCGTCCGCCAGCGGCCGGCCGCTGGCCAGCGCCTCCCCCAGCCGCCCGATGCGCTTGTGGAACCCCTGGAACAGCAGCGAGCGCCCGCCCGCGAAGCGCGGGCTCGACTGCACGAGGAACGCCTCCGTCGCCGGGGTCGCACGGAAATGGCCCTGCGCGTCCCCCTCGACCAGACCCTGGCTTGTGAGGAAGGCCAGCAGCGTCGGGGCCACCCGTGGTGCGAGCCCCAGCTCCTGCGGGGTCGCGGGCCCGCGCGCGAGTCGCTCGAAGAGGCCGCTGCGCAGGCAGAACGCGAGCGCCTGGGCGCGCATCGCCCCGTCCTGCAGCGCATAGATGCGCAGCCTCGCGGCTTCCAGATCGTCACTCACGGCGGGCATGGGCTCCCATTCTCTCGCGGCTCCCGAGACCGGGCCAGCCGCGGGCGCCCTCTCAGCCGAACATGTACCAGAGGGCTCCCATCGCGCTCAGTCCGATCACCATCCAGGCCGCGATCGAGAGCGCTGCCGCGGCGTCCTCGTCCGCGTCGTGCTTGATCCACGACCACACGAAGAAGGGCAGCAGTACGAGCCCGATCAGGAACGTCACGCCGTCCAGTCTATCGAGCCCGAGGGCACGCTAGGCGAGCGCGCGGTAGAGTGCGAACCACACCGCCCGGAGGTCGCGCCGTGGAGTTCTGCCGCTACGAGAAGAAGGACCGGGTCGCCCGCATCACCATCACCCGGCCGGAGGTGATGAACTCCCTCCACGTCTACGCGAACCACGAGTTGAACGAGGTCTGGGACGACTTCGCCAACGATGACGACCTCTGGGTCGCGGTCCTCACGGGCGAGGGCTCCCGCGCCTTCAGCGCCGGCAACGACCTCAAGTTCACCGCCGAGATGTCGCGCCTCCCCAGCAGCGAGCGGCCCCGCATGGGCTGGGCCAGCGGCGGCTTCGGCGGCCTCACCAGCCGTTTCGACCTCTACAAGCCGACCATCGCCCGCGTGAACGGCTACGCCCTCGGTGGCGGCTTCGAGATGGCCCTCGCCTGCGACATCGTGGTGGCCGCCGAGCACGCCCGCTTCGGCCTCACCGAGCCCAAGGTCGGGCTGATCGCCGGCGCCAACGGCGTCCACCGCCTCCCCCGCCAGGGACCCCTCAAGGCCGTCATGGGGCACATGCTGACCGGCCGCCACATGACCGCCGCCCGCGCCTACGAGCTCGGCCTCGCCAACGAGGTCGTCCCCATGGAGGAGCTCGACGAAGCCGTCGACCGCTGGGTCGCGGACATCCTCTCCTGCGCTCCCCTCTCCGTGCGCTCCACCAAGGAGACGGCCCTGCGCGGCCTCGATATGGCGCTCCCCGATGCCTCCCAGACCGTCTTCACGTGGGAGTCGCGCCGCCGCCAGTCCCCCGACTCGGTCGAGGGGCCGCGCGCCTTCGCCGAGAAGCGCGACCCGAACTGGACCGGCACCTGGACATAATTCGAACCCGCCAGCCGCGCGATTCGGGCCGCTAAGATCGTGGCGGAGGACGCGCGCGTGTCCCGTTCCAACATCCACGTAGTCGAGGCGCACTACGAGTCGTCCTGGGACCGGCTGATCTCCTCCCTGCGGTACCAGCAGTTCCGCTGGCTCTACATCAGCAACATCGCCTTCATGTTCGCGATGATGGCGATGTTCCTCGTCCGTTCGGTCCTCGCCTACGACCTCACCGATAACAACGCCTTCGCCCTCGGCATCGTGAACTTTGTCGTGGCCATCCCCATGCTGGTGGTCTCCCCCTTCGGGGGCGCCATCGCCGACCGGGTGGACCGTCGCAAGCTGATCCTCTTCGTGCAGGCCGCTGTGATCGTCGATGAGGCCCTCGTCTTCGTGCTCCTGATCACGGACCAGCTGGCCTTCGTCCACCTGCTGGTGTTGACCGGGGCGCTCGGCGTCCTCTTCCCCTTCATGATGCCCGCGCGCCAGGCCATCGTGGCGAATGTCGTCGGCAGGCGGGGACTCGGAAACGCCATGGCCCTCCAGATGGGCGGGATGAATCTCACCCGTATCACCGGTCCCGTGGCCGCCGGGGTCCTCATCTCCATTGTGGGGATGGCAAACACGTACGCCATCGCCCTCGTCCTGTACGGGATCGGCCTTGCCGCCATGCTTCGGGTCCACCCCTTCTTCCCCGACGAGGGCGAGGCGCGAAGGACGGTATTCGGCGACATCTGGCACGGCTTTCGCTGGGTCTGGCAGCACCCGCCCGTACGCGTGCTGCTCATCTTCGGACTCGTCCCGACCATCCTCGCGATGCCCTTCCAGACGCTGCTTGTCGTCTTCGCCATCGATGTCTGGGACGTGGGGGAGTCGGGCCTGGGGATCCTGAACGCGGCTGCCGGCATCGGGGGACTCGTCGGGTCCGTCTACATCGCCTGGGATGCCGAGTCGCACCAGCGGTTGAGACGCATGATGGCCAGCATCTTCGCCTTTGGCTCCACGCTCCTGCTGTTCTCGATCAGCCCCTGGTTCTTGCTGGCCCTGCCGCTCATCTTCTTCGCGGACGTGTTCGTCAGCATGTTCATGGTGCTGAATAACACCGCCATCCAGGTGCTCATCCCCGATTTCGTCCGGGGCCGCGTGATGAGCCTGCTGATGATGTCGTTTGGATTGACTCCGCTGGGCACCCTCCCCATGAGCTGGTTCGCCGAGCAATTCGGCGCGCCCGCCGCCGTCGCCCTCGCTTCCGTCCTCATGCTCGTGCTCGCGGCTGTCTTCTATCTGGTCAGCCCCGCGCTGCGGCGTATCGACACGAGCACCCGCGAGGCCGAGATCGAGTTCGGCGACGAAGACCGCCGGGGACGGGGCGAACGCGACCTCACGCCCGCCGCGAAATGACCGACCTGGAGAAGGGGAGGGTGGTGCTGAGGCCCAGAATCGAACTGGGGACACCTGCGTTTTCAGCGCAGTGCTCTACCAACTGAGCTACCTCAGCGTCTCGCCATCGTAGGAAGCGACTCCGGCATGGGCAAGGCGGACGCCTACGCGCCCCCCGCCCCGATGCGCCCCACCACCTCGGTGAGCGGCACGATCTCGTTGTCGCCACCGTCGCGCACCCGCAGCTCGATGCCGCCCCGGCCGAGCGCTCGCGGGCTCACCGTTAGCCGGACCGGCATGCCCAGCAGGTCCGCGTCCTTGAACTTGGCCCCCGGCGATTCGTCCCGATCGTCCACGAGCGCCTCCAGCCCCGCCGCTTCCAGCGCCGCCTCCAGCTCGCCGAGCGCCTCCGCCACCTCCGGCTGCTCCCCGCCCAGGACCACCACGTGCACGTCGAACGGCGCCAGCGTACGCGGCCAGGTGATGCCGTCCTCGTCGTGGTTCGCCTCGAGGACCGCCGCCAGCAGCCGGTCGACGCCGATGCCGTAGCACCCCATGACCGCATGCTGGCGCTGGCCCTCGCCGTCGAGGTAGCGGATATCGAACGCCTCGGCGTACATCGATCCGAGCTTGAACACGTGCCCCAGCTCCATGCCCGAGCGCGCTTCCAGCCGACCGTCGCAGTTGGGGCAGCCGTGCCCCGATTCCGCCAGCGCGATGTCGTCGACGACGGCCGCGGTCCAGTCGCGGCCGTAGTTCAGGTTCAGCAGGTGCGCGTCCCGCTCGTTGGCGCCCCCCACGAGGTTGGCCGCCTCCGTCACGCTCACGTCCGCCACAACCCGCATCCCCTCCAGCCCCACTGGCGAGGCCGACCCCGCCACGAGCCCGTGCCGCGCGACCGCGGCGTCGTCCATGGGCTCCAGCTCGACGGCCTTGAGCAGGTTCCGCAGCTTCGTATCGTTCACCTCCAGGTCCCCCCGGATGGTGACGAACACGGGCTCGCCGTCCGCGCTGTAGAAGACCGCCTTCGCCGTCTGCCGCTCCTCCACCCCCAGGAACGCCGCGAGATTCGCGATCGTCGTGACGCCCGGCGTGTCCACCCGCTCGACCGGCGCCGTTTCCGCCTGGACCGGCGGGTCCGCGCGGAAGACGGCCTTCTCCGCGTTCGCGGCGTAGCCGCAGGCCGAGCACAGCAGGACCTCGTCCTCGCCGTTCTCGTTCAGGAAGATGAACTCCTGGCTGTCCTTCCCCCCGATCGCGCCCGAGTCCGCCTCGACCGGCACCGCCGGCACCTCCGCCCGCGCGAAGATGCGCCCGTAGGCATCGAACATGGCCTGGTACGACGCGTCCAGCGTCTCCCAGTCGGGGTCGAAGCTGTAGGCGTCCTTCATGCAGAACTCGCGCAGGCGGATGAGCCCGCCGCGGGGACGCGGCTCGTCCCGGAACTTCTGCTGGAACTGGTAGAGGGTCACGGGCAGGTCGCGGTAGCTCTGCACCTGCGAGGCCGCCAGCGTGCTGATCGCCTCCTCGTGCGTCGGCGCCAGCACGAAGTCCCGCTCGCGCCGGTCGCGCAGCCGCAGGAGCACGCCCCCGAAGATCTCCGAGCGCCCCGACCGGTCCCAGATTTCGAGCGGCTGCAGCGCCGGCAGGCGCAACTCCTGCGCCCCTGCGCGGTTCATCTCCTCGCGCACCAGCTCCTCGACCTTGCGCATCGCCCGCCAGCCCAGCGGCGTGAATGAGTACAGCCCGGCCGCCAGCGGCGAGACAAGCCCGGCGCGCAGGAGCAGCCGGTGGCTCGGCAGCTCGGCTTCCGCCGGCGCCTCGCGCAGGGTCTTCAGGAAATAGCGGCTCATGCGGGTCGAGACGGTCATGGGCCTACTCTCCGCGCCCCGCCGCTCCGGTCAAGCGCGCCGCGAGCGTTCAAGCTCGGCGCTGTCGATGAGCAGGGTCACGGGGCCGTCGTTCACGCTCTCGACCTCCATGTGCGCGCCGAACCGTCCCTGGGCGCAGGGCACGCCTTCCCCCTCGATCGCCGCGCAGAAGCGCTCGTAGAGGGCCTCCGCCGGCTCCGGCTCGGCCGCCTCCGTGAACGATGGCCGCCGCCCCTTCCGCACTCTCCCGTACAGGGTGAACTGGCTCACGCAGAGCACCGCCCCTTCCACCGCCTCCAGGTCGAGGTTCATCCGCCCCTCCCCGTCCTCGAAGACCCGTAACCCCACGACCTTGCGCGCCAGCGCCTCCGCCACCGCCTCGTCGTCGCCATGGGTCACGCCCAGCAAAACCAGGAAGCCGCGGTCGATCGCGCCCGTCACCTCGCCTTCGACGCGCACGCCGGCGCGGCTCACGCGCTGAACCAGCGCGCGCACGCGGTCCTAGTCCTTGGAGGAGCTGCTGCTCGACTTCGCGCTCTTGCCGCTGCTCTTGCTGTCGCTCTTGCCGGAGTCTGCGCTGGGAAGGCTCATCGTCTTGTCGCTCGAGCTGGTCGTGCTCGAACCCGACTTCTTGCTGTCGTTCACATAAAACCCACTGCCCTTGAAAACGACCGTGGGTGCGTGCAGCACGCGCACGGCGGTGCCCTTCTCGCAGCGCTGGCAGGCGTGGCTCGAGGGCGCATCGAACCCCTCGCGCAGTTCGTAGCGGCGCCTGCAGGATTCGCAGTGGTACTCGTAGGTGGGCACGCGGTCCCTCCCGGGTTGAGCGGGATTCTGAAGCGTTAGCCTAGCACTCCCTCGGCCCGAGTGCTAACCCCCGATCGCGGCCTCGCGTCTACAATCGAACGGGGAGAGGTGCCCGAGTGGCTGAAGGGACCCGTCTTGAAAACGGGCGTGGCTGATACCCACCGTGGGTTCGAATCCCACCCTCTCCGCCAGTCTTGCTTACACGCATCCCCTTGTCCCCACCGTACAATCGGACTGCTGGCTCCGGGAGGGCTTGCATGTCCGCCACCCTGACCCTGCTGCACGATGGCCGCCACGACGAGATCGCCGTCGCCGATCCCGCCCATCCCACCATCTCCCCGGAAGACCTCGAATCCATCCTCGGCTGGAAGCTGCAGCCTGAGGGGCTCTGCCAGGGCCTGGTGTGCGTGCCTGTCGACCAGGGCGCACTCGTCGGCGAGGACGGCCTCGATCTCGGCGTTCTCGCCGATGCCCTCCAGCGACCGCTGGTGACCGACGAACGGCATGCCGTCGCCTCGCTGGGCGCCTCTCACTACGATCGCGGCGAGGCCCTTTCCTCCCTCGAGGCCCCCGACTTCACCCTCCCCGACCTGGACGGCGCCCTGCACTCCCTCAGCGACCAGCGCGGCAAGAAGGTCCTGCTCGTCGCCTACGCCTCCTGGTGAGGCTGCCGTTACGACCTGCCGGTCTGGCAGTCCCTCTACGACGAGCTCAAGGACGAAGGGTTCACCATCGTGACCGTCGCCATCGAACGCTCCGTCGAGGACGTTCGCCCCTGGATTGAGAAGGCAAGCCCCACTCATCCCAGCGTCATCGATGTCGAGCACCTGGTGCCCGACCTCTACGGCATGGTCAACGTGCCCACGGTCGTCTGGATCGACGAGGAGGGCCGCATCGCCCGCCCCAACGATGCATCGTTCGCCTCCAACCGGTTCAAGCTGCTGACGGGCCTGGACTCGAAGCGGCACCTTTCACGCCTGCGCGCGTGGGTGCGCGGCGAAGCCCCCGCCATGACGCCCTCCGAGGTCCGCAAGCACCAGGCACTTCCGACGGCCGTTGAACAGGAGGCGCGCGCCGAGTTCACGCTCGCGTGGTGGCTCTCCCGGCAGGGATACGACGACGACGCCGAGGGCCACTACGAGCGTGCCGGCGAGCTCGCGCCCCACGACATCACCATCAGGCGCGGCTCCATGCGCACCCGCGGGCTCAATCCCATGGGCGCCGCCTTCTTCAAGCTCGCCTTCCAGAGCGTGCTCGCGCGCATGCCCCTCTACCGCCAGATCGAGGACACTCCCTGACTCCACCTCGCCGCGCGTGCGGCATCCTCCCCGTAGAATCCTGCCCACCTGCTGTTCCCGGGAGTGACCAATGTCCGCCATGCTGACCCTGCTGCACGATGGCCGCAGCGACGAGATCGCCGTTGCCGACCCCGCCCGCCCATCCATCCCCGCCGACGCCCTCGAGCAAACCCTCGGCTGGGACCTTCAACCCGAGGGCCTCTGCCGCGGCGTGGTCTGCGTCCCCGTCGACCAGTCCGCGCTCGTCCGCGAGGACGGGCTCGATCTGGGGGTCCTCGCGGACGCGCTCCAGCGCCCCCTCGTGACCGACGAGAAGCACGCGGTCGCCGCGCTCGGCGCCTCCCACCACGAGCGTGGCGAAACCCTCACCTCCCTGGAGGCGCCCGACTTCACCCTCCCCGACCTCGACGGCACCCTGCACTCCCTCAGCGACCAGCGCGGCAAGAAGGTCCTGCTCGTGGCCTACGCCTCCTGGTGAGGCTGCCGCTACGACCTGCCGGTCTGGCAGTCCCTCTACGAAGAGCTCAAGGACGAGGACTTCACCGTCATCACCGTCGCCATCGAGCGCTCACCCGAGGACGCGCGCGAGTGGATCGAAGCGGCCACGCCCGCTCACCCCAGCCTGATCGATACCGAGCACGTGGTGGCAGACCTCTACGGCATGATCAACGTGCCCACCATCCTCTGGATCGACGAGGAGGGACGCATCGCCCGTCCCAACGACGTCGCCTTCGGTTCGAACCAGTTCAAGGAGATGACGGGCATCGATTCCGAGCTTCATCTCGATCGCCTGCGCGCCTGGGTGCGCGGCGAGGCCCCGGCGATGACGCCCGAGGAAGTGCGCGCCGCCCAGTCCCTCCCGACCGAGGCCGAGCAGGAGGCGCGCGCCGAGTTCACCCTCGCGTGGTGGCTCTCCCAGGGGGGCCATGGCGAGGACGCCGAGCCCCACTACGTCCGCGCCGGCGAACTCGCGCCCCACGACTTCACCATCCGCCGCGGCACCATGCTGATCCGCGGCCTCGACCCCATGGGGGAGGACTTCATGAAGATCGTGAACGAGTGGACCGAGGCCGGTAACAGCTTCTATCGGCCCCTCGAGCCGGTGAGCGCCTCGTGAGCGACCTCGAAGGCACGGCCGCGATCATTACGGGCGCCGCCAACGGCATCGGGGCAGGCATGGCCCGCCTCCTCGCCGGCGAGGGCGTCGCCCTCGCCCTCTGCGATACCGACCCCGCGGTCCGCGACCTCGCCGCCGAGCTCGAAGCGGGGGGCGCGAGCGTCATGGCCGCCGAGGCGGACGTGAGCCAGCCGGGCGACGTGCGCGCCTTTGTCGATGCCGCCATCGAGCGCTTCGGGCGTATCCATACGATGGTCAGCAACGCCGGCACCTGGCGCGCCACCTACCCCCTCGACGACTGGGACAAGGCCGTCGAGGACTTCGACGCGATCGTCGCGACCAACCTGAAGGGCGTCTTCCTCTGCGGACGCGCCATCGCCCCGCACATGGCGGAGATGGGTGGCGGCAACATCGTCAACATCGCCACCGACCACATCTGTCCGCCTCCCGGCTACTCCACCGGTGGGGGCACCCGCATGGACGTCTACGATGCCTCCAAGTGGGGCATCAACGGCTTTACGCAGGCGTGGGCGCGCGTCCTCGCTCCCGAGGGCATCCGCGTGAACGCCCTCTGCATGGACGCCACCGACTCGAAGATGATCCGCGGCGCCCTCGGCATGGAACCCCCGCAGGAGTTGCTCGATCGCTGGATGCGCCCCGAGCAGATCGCCGGCCTCCTCGTCGACCTCCTGAACGAAGGCCCCGAAGGCCGCACCGGCGAGAACATCGGCATCTGGCTCGATCACGAGGTCGCGCTGCCGCCGCGCGTCGAGCCCCTGCCCAGCCGCTTCCAGTAGCGGCTTCCCCTACTGCCCCGGCCCCTCCGGCACCGGTTCCGCGGGCTGGGCCGGCGCCTGCGCGAGCGCCTGCCGCCGCCGCCACCAGAAGTAGAAACCGCTCAGTACGATGCCCGCCACCCACACCCCCACGATGACGAGCGTGATGCGCACGTCGCGGCCGAGGCTGTCCCCCGCCACCACCCCCACGATCGTGGGGGTCAGCATCCCCAGGAAGCTGAACACGAAGAACCGCCAGAAGTTCATCGCCGTCAGCCCCCCGAGGAAGCTGATCCAGTCGAAGTTCACCACCGGCAGCATGCGCGCCCAGAAGATGAGCCGCCCGCCCATGCGGATCGAGAGGGAGTCCATCTGGGCCGCCGCCTTGCTCCCCACCAGCCGCGGCAGGTAGCGGCGCCCCAGCCACCGCGCCACCCAGAACGCCATCGCCGAGCCCCACATCATCCCGATCATCGAGTAGACGCTGCCCAGCACCGGCCCCCACACCAGCCCCGCCGCGATAAAGATGGGCGCGTTCGGGACCGGCGCGAACAGCACCGAGAATGCCATCACCGCCATGAACGCAATCGGACCCCACACCCCCCACTGCTCCACCCAGTCCTGCAGCGGCTCCGGGTCGAACTGCAGGGAGATATCGAACACCTCGGCGAGGATGAAGTAGGCCGCCACCAGCCCCAGGAACGCGAGTGCGATCCCAACCAGCACGCGCCGCCGCAGGAGCAGCGGGGTCTCCTCCCCCTCCACCACGAAGTCGGTGATAGTGGGCCGGCGCAGCGTGGGCCCGGAGCGGTCCTCAGCCATCGGAACCGCCCCCGGCCCGCTCAAGGTGGGCCAGCAGCAGCTCGTTCACCTGCTCAGGCGCCTCCTGCTGCACGAAATGCCCCACCCCCGGCAGGTAGTGCAGCTCGAAGTCACGCACGTACCGCTCCGTGCCAACCGTCAGCTCCTTGCCCAGCGCCGAGTCCTCCTCCCCCCAGATCATCGTCGTTGGCGCCGTAACGGTCGGCAGGGGGTTGGGCATCGGCTGCGGGTCGCGCAGCAGGGCGCGGTACCAGTTGATCCCCCCACTCAGCCCGTGGTTCCGCCAGCTCCGGCGGTAGAAGACAAGGTCCTTGCGACGCTCTTCCCCGGGCGGGATCCCCCGGAAGATGGAGCGGGCCAGCTGCCGGTACCGGTTCCGGGCCAGCATCAGCTCCGGCAGCACGGGCAACTGGAAGAAGGCGATGTACCAGCTGCGCCGCAGCTGCTCCGGGTTTCGCAGCCCCTTCCGGAAGAGCACCGGGTGGGGGATGTTCAGGACGGCGAGCGAGCGCACGGCATCCGGGTGCTGCATCGCCAGCTGCCACGCGATCGCCCCGCCCCAGTCGTGCCCCACGATGTGCGCGTTCGTCTCGCCGAGCGCATCCAGCAGCCCCAGCACGTCCTCCTGCAGCGTGGTCGTGTCGTACGGCCCGTGCTTGTCCGTCTCGTGGTAGCCGCGCAGGTCGGGCGTGACTACCCGGTAGCCTTCCGCCAGGGCGGGGAGCTGTTTCCGCCACGAGTACCAGCACTCGGGGAAGCCGTGCAGCAGCACGACCGGCTCGCCTTCGCCCGCCGCCACGTAGTGCATGCGGATGCCGTTCGTGCGGACATAGTGGTGCTCGGGCTCGAACGCCGGGGCTGCCTCAGGCATGCCTCTATCTTAGGTGAGCGCCCGGAATGGGCAGGTCCCCGGGCCCGCGTCAGGTGAAGTTCGCGACCAGGAACACCACCGGCGCCACGAACACGATCGAGTCGAGCCGGTCGAGCAAGCCCCCGTGACCGGGCAACAGCCCCGACGAGTCCTTGATGTCCGCCTTCCGTTTCATCCAGCTCTCCAGCAGGTCGCCCGCCTGCCCCGCCACGCCCAGCCCAGCCCCCAGCCCGAGGGCCGCGCCGGTTCCCAGCCCCAGGTCGAGCCACTGCGAGAGCACCCAGGTTGCCAGCAGGCCTCCGCCCAGCCCCCCGATGGCCCCCTCCCACGTCTTCCGCGGGCTGATGGCCGGCCACAGCTTGTGCCGCCCGATGAGCGACCCGGTGGCGTACGCGCCCGTGTCGATCGTGAACGTGGTCAGGACGATCAGGAGCACCCAGTCGCGGCCCATGTCGAGGTCCCGCGCCAGCACGATCGTCGAGAAGATGATCCCGGGGTAGAGGAGCGCCCAGCCCATCGTCCGCAGTGGCTTCCGCGGCCCGAAGGCGTTCGTGCGGCTGTACCCCGCCCCCAGCAGGAGGGCCGCCAGCACCGCCCCCGCGATGAGGAAGCGCTCATCGGCGTGGACCCCCGCCACCACGATGCCCGGCGCCAGCAGCAGCGGCCCCAGGGGCGCCACCGCCCGGTAGGGCTGCGTGGGCAGCAGCCAGGCGTGCGCGAATTCGATGGTCGCCCCCAGCGTGATTAGCCCCGCCACGATGGCAAATGGCCAGCCACCGACCCAGATGACGAGCAGCAGCAGGGGCACACCCACCGCCGCCGTCGCGAGACGCAGGAGAAGGTTTCGGGGCACGGGCCTCAGGCGTCCTCGAAGCGGGCGAGGTCCTCGGGGAGGAGCCTGCCGAACTTCCGCTTGCGCCGGCCGTACTCCGCCAGCGCCAGGTCGATGTCCTCCCGGCCGAAGTCCGGCCAGTAGGCGGACGTGAAGTACAACTCCGCGTAGGCGTTCTGCCAGAGCAGGAAGTTGGAGATGCGCTGGTCGCCCGCCGTGCGGATCACGAGATCCGGGTCGGGCAGGCCGCCTGTCAGGAGATTCGCCGAGATCGTCGCCTCGTCGATCTCCTCCGCGGGGATGCCCGACTCGGCGATGCGCCGCACGGCCGTCACAATCTCGTCGCGGCTGCCGTAGCTCAGGCAGATGTTGAGCATGAGGCCGTCGTTCCCCTGTGTTACCTCCACCGCATGCTCGACCCGCTCCGCCAGTGGTTTCGGGAGCTGCTCGAGGTGGCCGAAGTGGCGAATGCGCACGTTGTCGCGTTGCATGTTGTCCAGCTCCCGCCGCAGGAAACGGTCGATGAGCTGGAAGATGACCGATACCTCGCTCGGTGGCCGCTTCCAGTTCTCGGTGGAGAAGGCAAAGAGCGTCACGTAGCGCACGTCGTGCTCGTGGAACCGCTCGATCACGCGCCGGATGTTCTCCGCCCCCGCGCGGTGCCCGGCTGCCCGCGGGAGGCCCCGCTCCGTGGCCCAGCGCCCGTTGCCGTCCATGATGATGGCGATGTGGCCGGGCACGCGCCCGCCCGTCAGCGGCGAGATGCGGTCGCCGCCGGGGTCCGTCCGGGATCCGGTGCCCGTGCGCTGCGCCGGCCTAGAGCTCAAGCAGCTCCTCCTCCTTGCGCTTCATCGCCTCGTCGATCGACCCCGTGTGGTCGTCCGTCAGCTTCTGCAGGTCGGTCTCGTAGTCGCGCAGGTCGTCCTGGGTCATGTCGCCCTCGCGCTCGCCCTTGCGCAGGTCGTCGTGCGTGTGCCGGCGCACGTTGCGCACAGCCACGCGCGCGTCCTCCGCTTTCTGGTGGACGAGTCGCACGAATTCGCGGCGGCGCTCCTCGGTGAGTGTGGGAATCGGTAGCCGGATGAGCTGCCCGTCGATGTTCGGGTTGAGGCCCAGGTCCGAGGTCTGGATCGCCTTCACCACCGATTGCACCGCGCCCGCGTCCCACACCTGCACGGAGAGCAGGCGCGCCTCCGGAGCGTTGATCGTCCCCAGCTGGTTCAGGGCCTGCGTCTGGCCGTAGTGCTCCACCTGCAGCCCCTCGATCAGGCTGGGGTGGGCGCGCCCCGTGCGCACACCCGCCAGCTCCCGCTGGAAGGCCTCCACGGCGCCGTCCATGCGCAACTCCGCGTCCAGCATGATTTCGTCAGGATCCGCCATGCGTCTGCTCTCGATCTAGCCCTGGTGGGCAGGTTCGGCGAGCGCTCCCGCGCTCACGATCGTGCCGATGCGCTCGCCGTTGAGCGCCCGGTAGATGCTGTTCGCCGCCCGCACGTCGAAGACGACGATGGGCAGCTCGTGCTCCATGCAGAGGCTCAGGGCGGTGCTGTCCATCACCTGGAGCCGCCGCTGGATCGCCTCCAGGTGGCTGAGCCGTGCAAAACGAGTGGCTTCTGGCGAGGTCGCCGGGTCCGCGTCGTACACGCCGTCGACGCCGTTCTTCGCCATCAGCAGCGTCTCGCAGTCGACCTCGATGGCGCGCAGGGCGGCAGCCGTGTCGGTCGTCATGAAGGGATTTCCCGTACCCGAGGCGAACACCACCACGCGTCCCTTCTCCAGGTGCCGGATCGCCCGCCGCCGGATGTAGGGCTCGGCGATCTGCGCCATCGGCAGGGCCGTCTGCGTGCGCACTTCCGCGCCCGCGTGCTCCAGCGCGTCCTGCAGCGCGAGCGCGTTCATCATCGTGCTGAGCATGCCCGCGTAATCGGCCGTGGCGCGGTCCATGCCGTTCTCGGCGGCTGCCTGGCCCCGCCAGAAGTTTCCGCCGCCCACGACGATCGCGACCTCGAGCCCCTCCTTCGAGGCGCGCGCGATCTGGCCGGCCAGGTCGTTGATCGTGTCGGCATCGATGCCGAACTCGCGGTCGCCCATGAGGGCTTCCCCGCTCAGCTTCACGAGCGCGCGCCGGTACGCGTCGGTCACGCCTCCCCCTTTGCTACGATCCCAGTTCGAAGCGCGCGAATCGTCGCACGCGGATGTTCTCCCCCGTTTTCGCCATCGAGTCCTGGACCAGCTCGCCGATCGTCTTCGAGGCGTCCTTCACCCAGGGCTGGCTCAGCAGCGCGACTTCGTCGTCGCCGCCTTCCAGTCCGGGCTCCCGTTCGTCGGCCGAGACCACGGCGGGATTCATCGCCGCGACCTGCATCGCGACCTCGTGGACGAGCTTGCGGAACTCGTCCGTGTTCGCCACGAAGTCGGTCTCGCAGTTCACCTCCACGAGCGCGCCGATGCGACCGCCCGCGTGGATGTACGTATCGACCACACCCTGGCTCGTTTCGCGCTCGGCGCGTTTGGCCGCCGCCGCCAGGCCCCGCTCGCGCAGGATGGCGGCCGCCTGGTCCATGTCGCCGTTCGCCTCTTCCAGGGCGCGCTTGGCGTCCATCACGCCCGAGCCGCTTGCGTCGCGCAGCTCCTTCACCATCGCCGTTGAGATGCTAGCCAGTGGTCTGCTCCTCTGCCGGCGCCGCGGGTGCCGCGGCTACCGTTTCTGCAACCGGCGCCGCCTCGGCAGCCGTTTCTTCCTCGGCTGCGAGCTGCGCCATTTCTTCGCTGTAGGCCTCCGCGCCAACGCCCGCTTCGCGCGCCGCGCGACCTTCGATCGCGCCGTCCGCGACCTTGCCCAGGATGAGCTTGATCGCGCGGATGGCGTCGTCGTTGCTGGGGATGGGGTAGGAGATCGGGTCCGGATCGCAGTTCGTATCGACGAGCGACACGATGGGGATGCCCAGCCGCTCGCACTCGGCCACCGCGATCGCCTCCTTCATCGTGTCGATGACGAAGACGGCCCCGGGCAACCGGTCCAGGTACTTGATGCCGCCGAAGTAGCGGTTGAGGCGCTCGATCTCGTTCGCGATGTCGAGCTGTTCTTTCTTCGCGCGCCGGGCGAACTCCCCGCGCTCGGTGCGGTCCTCAAGGTCCCGCATGTGGCGGATGCGCGCCTGGATCGTGCGGAAGTTCGTGAGCGTGCCGCCAAGCCAGCGGTTGTTCACGTAGGGAAGGCCGGCGCGCTGCGCCTCCAGCTCCACGGTCTCGCGGGCCTGCTTCTTCGTGCCGATGATGAGCACGTCGTTGCCGCCTGCGACCACGTCGCGCACGAAGTCGATCGCTTCGTCCAGCCGCGTGACCGTCTGCTGCAGGTCGATAATGTGGATGCCGTTGCGCTCCGTGAAGATGAAATGCTGCATCTTCGGGTTCCAGCGCCGTGTCTGGTGGCCGAAGTGCACACCGGCTTCGAGGAGCTGCTTCATCGTGACGGGCGTGACCAAGGTCCGCCCCTTCCTGCGCGACGCATAGATTTGACGCGGAGCGCCACACGCCGCGCGCGCTCGCCCAGAATAGCGGGGCTCCCCCACACGCGGAAGCGCGGGCGAGAATTAACGCTGATCTAGCCACCGTCGCTCCGACCGCGTATCGTGAGCCGTAAGGAAGGAGGTGATGCGCATGGAATCGCACAGTAGTAGCCAACCCCATCTAGCGCAGGAGGTGACCTCCTCCTAGAAACGCGTTGAGCTACGTGAGGGGCCTGTGCGGTGCGATTGCCGCCAGGCCCCTTTTTCGTTCCCGGTTTTCCCCCAGCCATGCCCCCTGATTTCGACCGCGACCGCTTTGCCGCCTTCCTCCACACCGCCGACCTCGGCCGTCACGTCCGCTATGTCCGCGAAACCACCTCGACCATGGACCTCGCCCGCGCCGCCGCAGCCGAGGGAGCGCCCCACGGCGCCCTCGTCCTCGCCGAGATGCAGACCGCCGGGCGCGGCCGCCGCGGGCGAGGCTTCTTCAGCCCGCCCGGCGGCAGCCTCTACTTCACCCTCACCCTGCGGCCCTCCCGCGAGGCCTACGGCAGCCTCCCGCTGGCCGTGCCCCTCGCGGTCTGCCGCGCCTGCGAGGCGGAGGGCGTCGATGCCCGCATCAAGTGGCCCAACGACATCTGGGTGGGGGAACGCAAGCTCTGCGGGATGCTCATCGACGGCGGAACCGGCCCGGACGGCCTGATCGCCTACGCCGGTATCGGCATCAACGTGAACGCCGACCCCACCGCCGACCCCGCCCTGCGCGAGACCGCCACCAGCCTTTCTCGTGAGCTCGCCCGCGAGGTGGCCCGCGAGCCCCTGCTCGCCCGTATCTGCGATGAACTGGAGGCGGCGTTCGCCCTCCCCGAGGCGGAACTCGCTGCCGCCTACCGGGAGCGCAGCCTCGTGCTCGGACGGCGCATCGTGGTCGAGGAGACGGAGGGCGCCTACGAGGCGCGTGCCCTCGACGTGGCTCCCGACGGCGCCCTCATCGTCGAACGCGAAGGCGGCGAGCGCCTCACGGTGCTCGCCGCCGATGTCTCCGTCCGTCCGGAGGCGTAACCCTCGTCTAGACCTCGTCGTCTTCGTCTTCGTCGTCGTCCTCGACGAACATCCTGATGATGTCCATCGGCAACGGGAACACGATCGTCGAGTTGTTCTCGACCGAGATCTCCGAGAGCGTCTGCAGGTAGCGAAGCTGCAGCGTGATCGGCTGCGCGGCCATCACGTCCGCCGCCTCCCGCAGCCGCTCGCTCGCCTGGAACTCGCCGTCGGCGGCGATGACCTTGGCGCGCCGGTCGCGCTCCGCCTCGGCCTGCGCCGCCATTGCGCGCTGCATCTGCGGCGGCAACTCCACGTCCTTCACCTCGACGGTGCTGACCTTGATGCCCCACGGCTCGGTCTCGTCGTCGATGATCGATTGCAGCTCCTGGTTGACCTCCTCGCGCTGCGAGAGCAGCCCGTCGAGATCCGTCTGGCCCATCACCGAGCGCAGGGTCGTTTGCGAGATCTGGGAGGTCGCGCGGATGAAGTCGAGGATTCGCACGACCGCGGCCGTGGGCTCCACCACGCGGAAGTAGACGACGGCGTTCACCTTGATCGTCACGTTGTCCCGCGTGATCGCCTCCTGCGAAGGCACATCCAGCGTGATCGTGCGGAGGTCGACCTTCACCATGCGGTCGATGAACGGCAGCAGCACGAAGAGGCCCGGCCCCTTCGCTCCCTGCAGGCGCCCGAGCCGGAAGATCACGCCCCGCTCGTACTCCGCTACCACGCGAATCTGGAACGGCAGCAGTGGGATCAGGAGGACCGCGCTCAGCCCCAGCAGGAACACGCGGATGATGGTGGCCAGCATGCTGGTCGGCGGTTCGGCCTCGAATTCGTCGGGCTGCGGGAGTGGTTCCTGTGCGGTCATGGGTGGTTCTCCTTCCGTACCGTGAGCCTCAAGCCGTTGGCGCTCACCACGCGCACCTGCTCCCCCTCCGCGGCGGAGCCGTCTTCCAACTCCGCCTGCCAGCGTTCGCCTTCGATGAAGACCATGCCGTCTGGGGTCAGCGGCGTGCGTGCGACTGCCATTCTACCGACAAGGGCTTCCGTTCCGGTTGATCGTTTGATCTTCCGCATGCGCGTAACCCCGATGGCCATCGACGTGAACATCACGACGAGGATGAAGCCCAGCACGCCCACGAGGATGCGATTCGGCTGGAACTCCGTGGGCGTGTCCCGGAAGGCGATGATCGCCCCCAGGATGAGCGCCACGAGCCCGCCCCCGGCGAGGATCCCCCCCGAGGGCACGAACAGCTCCAGCGCAAGGAACACGAGCGCGATTCCGATCAGTACCAGGCCGATCGTGTCGACCGGCAGCACGCCCAGCGCCAGGAAGCCGACCGCGATCGCGAGTACGCCCGCCACCCCCGGGAAGATCGCCCCGGGGTTCGAGAGCTCGAAGAACAGCCCCAGCATCCCCAGCGAGATCAGGATCGTCGCCAGCGTCGGGTTCGCGAGGTGCTCCAGCACGCGCTCCCAGACCGTCATGTCCGTGCTCACCCGCGGCGACTCGGTCAGTCCCGTCAGGGCCACCATGACGTCCGGCTTCAGCTCGACCGCCGTCCCGTCGATCCGTTCCAGGATCTCGTCGATGTCCCCCGCCACGAAGTCCACCACGTTCAGCTCGACCGCCTCTGACTGCGTCGCCGCCACCGCCTCGCGCACGGCCTCCTCCGCCCAGTCCGCGTTGCGCCCGCGCAACTCCGCGATCCCGCGGATAAAGGCGACCGCGTCGTTCTCGACCTTCTTCCCCAGCGTCCCCTCGAGGTCGCTGCCGTCCGCGTTGATCGCCGCGGCCGCGCCGATCGACGTGTTGGGCGCCATCACGGCCACGTGCGCCGCCATCGTCACGAACGTCCCTGCGCTCGCCGCCCGCGCCCCCCACGGCGACACGTACACGACGATGGGCACGTCCGAGGCCTCGATGCGTTGCACCATCTCCCGCATCGAGGAGCTGAACCCGCCGGGCGTGTCCATCTCGATGATGATGAGCTTCGCGCCCTCGTCCTCCGCCTTGGTGATGCCGCGGTCGATGTAGCGCTCCGTGATCGGCCCGATGCCCCCGTCCAGCCGCAGCAGGTGGATGGCGCCCCGCTCGGGGTCGTCGCTCCCGCAGGCCGCGGCGATGCCGGCCACCAGGACCAGCAGCAAGAGGGCGCGCCGAGCGAGCCGGATGCGCAACATTGAATCGAGTATAGCCAGCGCGTTCGGCGGTTTGGGGGAAGGTCGTTACCCTAGCCCCGGAGGTTCGCCATGGCCGAGGCACGCGCCCTCTCGGAACGCATCGACCGCCAGCGCCGCCGCGCCATGGTGCGCGAGCTCCAGACCTGGCTGCTGGATGAGCGTGGCGAGGAGGTCGGCGAGCTCGCCGCCGGCTTCATCCTCGACTACGTGCTCGACCTCGCCGGTCCCGATCTCTACAACGCCGCCCTCGCCGACGCCGCGAAGGCGTTCCGCGAGCACGCCGACATCGTCGAAGCCGACGTCGCTTCGCTCACGCAGGACACGTTCACCCCGCGGGAGGCGGGGGACTGATCGGTCGGTCCGGGGGCTACCCCTGCTGGGGAGCCTCCACGGGCGGGAAGGTCGTCTCCCACAGCTCGTCGAGGCCGGCCACCGCGCCGCCGACGACGCCCGAGTGAATCGGGGGGCCGAGCAGCTCGAGGATGGGCCCGCCGCCGGAAGCGTGCAGGTAGGTCAGGCTGCCCGGGAGCGCCTCGCCCATGATCTCGTCGATCGAACTGTCGAAGTTCAGCTGGACCACGCCCGCGTTCGGGTAGACCCAGCGGATCTCGCCGCCCTTCTCGAGCAGGTCCTTCGTCGCCGACACCACGTCGTCCACGTACAGGCCGAGGTGCTGCACGCCCTCGCCCCGCTCGTCGAGCCACTGCTGGTGGGGCGTATCGCCCCGCACCGGCTGGATAATCTCGGCGATGCTGCCCGCGATCGCGCCGTAGTAGACGCGCAGCTCGGCCTCTTCGCCCGACATGGAATGGACCATGTAGGGGGGCATCAGGCGGAACTCGGCGCCGAGCAGGTTCGTGTACGTGTTCGCCATCTCGTCCGCGTCCTTCACGACGAAGCCGAGGTGGTGCATGACAGGCTTTCCGGTGTGGATGGTCATGAATCCCTTCCGTGGGTTCAGAGTGCCCGCGCACGCTACGCCATCCCGCTCGCGCGGGCCAGTGGGCGGAGGGCCATGCTGTAGGATTCGGAAACATGGCCTTGCGAGACGTAATCGAAAGAGTCAGAACGCTTGGCGCACCCCCGAATGAAGAAGCTACGAAGCTGCAAATGGTGCTGCCAATCCTGAGGGAGCTTGGGTGGGATGATGCGGATCCGGCAAAGGTTCAACCTGAGTACAGGAACGGCAGGGGGGACCGGGTTGACTACGCTCTGTTGTCGCCCCAAGGGGCAGTGGCTGCGGTAGTTGAGGCCAAGCCCATGGGCTCCAAGTTCGATGTCCTTGGGCCCGGGACCCGCGAAACGCCGGAGGATCAGGTCCTGCGCTATGCGCACAACCTAGGTGTCGATGTGTGCATTCTGGCGTCTGGAACACTGTGGTGGCTCTACCTGCCTCGAGAGAGGGGAAAACCGGCCGAGAGGCGTTTTGCCGAGTTGGACATCACATCTGACTCGTTGGAACAGCTGTGCGAGGACTTCGAGACGTACTTGGGCTATGAAGAGTTGGTCGGTCACAAGGCTGAGACCCACGCCAAGCGGGTCCTTGAGGCAAAGTTGAACTCCGAGCGGCTCAACAGTGAACTGCCACGAGTGTGGAGTTCCATGCTCAGTGCCCCGCCACAGGAGTTGGTGGACCTCTTGGAGGGGAGGGTGTTCAACTCCATCCGCCTTCGCCCATCTAGGGAGCAGGTTGCTGACTTCCTTCGTTCCCAAGGTGGAGTCCCACCGGATGTCGTGGCGAAGCCCCCACAGGAGCCTGCGTCTCAAACGCCAGCCACGCCCGGCGGTGCCAGTCCTCCGGCCCCACGTCCCGTCAAGCCTGGGGCTAGGGCAAAGGCCCCGTCGGTGCCTCCATCGTCAATTGTCCTTCTGGGCCAAGAGTATCCTGTGACGGGGTGGGGGAACACTTTCCTTCGTGTCGCGGACGTCCTGTACCAACGCCACCCCGATCGATTCCCGATGACTGTCGGCAGGCCACGCGGGAAGAGGTCATATGTCGAGACTGATCGGAGTCTGATGAGACTGCCCCATCGCGTTGGCGACTCACCTTATTGGGTGGGTTGTCATGGTGATGCGGCGGCGCTTAAGGGTCGGTGCACCCATCTACTGGAATTGCTGGGCTATGGCGGTAACGACTTGACCTTGGTTTTCGATTAGGCGGCCCTACGCCAGGCTCGCTCGCACCTCCGCCAGCCGCCCGATCGAGGCGACCGCGTGCTCCTGCGTGGGCATCAGGTTGCGCACGATCACGTCCGTGTAGCCCGCCTCCCCGAGTGCGCGGAACTTCGCCGCGACCGTCTCCGGGCTGCCGATCGCCAGCGCCCCCGGGTCCATGCCGCGGTAGCCGCCCTCGACGACCGCTCGCGTCGTCTCCGCCGCCTCCTCGTCGCTCTCCCCCACGTAGATGTCGCGCCGGATGGCGACCGGCCCCGTCTCCTCGTGGCCGTGGATCTGGCGCCGCTCGTGGTACTCCGCCGACTGCGCCGCCGCCCGCTCCTGAGTGAGTGCGGGCTGGGCCAGCCAGCCGTCGCCCAGGCGCGCCGCCCGGTCGATGGCCCGTCGCGCCACCGCCCCGATCCAGACCTCCACCCCGTCCGGTGGCACCGGGCTGATGCGCGCATCCTCGATCTGCCAGCGCCCCTCCGAGCTGACCGTTTCGCCCGCCCACAGCCGCCGCATGATGTCGAGCGACTCCTCGAAGCGCGAGGGCCGGTGCTTCACGTTCACGCCGAACGCGGGGAACTGGTTGTCGTCGGGCCCGATGGCGCACTGCATCACGAACGGCCCCTGGTGGAGCGCCGCCAGCGTCCCGATCTGCTCGGCGAGCAGCACCGGGTGCCAGAGCGGCAGCAGGAAGAGCGCCCCCGCGGGCCGGTCGTCCCACTCCGCCAGCACCCGCCCCAGCACCGGGACGTTCTGGTAGTAGGTCATCGGCCCCGTGCTGTGGTGGTCGCCCACGAAGAGGCTGTCGAGCCCCGCCTCGCGCGCCGCCGCCGCCCGCTCGACGAGCCAGCGCCCGCCCGTGCGCGCATCCGGCGCCCGCAGCGCCGTCGTCATCGATATCCCGATCCGCATCGCGACTCCCCTACTTCAGCTTGAACTCGATGTGGAGCTCCTTCAGCGCCCGCAGGAACATGTGCGGGTGGTGCTTGAAGTCGTTCTTCCCCGGCGCGAACCACATCTCATCGACCCGCTCCACCAGTGTCTTGAAGCTGTAGTACAGCTCCCGGCGCGCCAGCGGCGCCCCGAGGCAGTAGTGGATGCCCGCCCCGAAGGTCAGGTGCGCCATCGGGTTCTTCCGCTCCAGGTCGACATCCGCGGGACACTCGAAACGCCGCTCGTCGCGGTTGGCGGCCGCGTAGCGCGTCCCGATGGACGCCCCCGCCGGGATCGTGACGCCGTGCATCTCCACGTCGTTGAGGGCCACGCGGCCCAGCATCTGCACCGGTGACTCCAGCCGTAGCACCTCCTCCACGAAGGTGCGCAGGTACTGGTCCGGGTCCGACTTGAGCTGTTCCCACACGGCCGGCTGCTCGATGAGGATCTTGACCCCCTCGCCGATCGCGTTCGTGCTCGTCTCGGAGCCGCCCACGAAGGTGTCCGACATCATCTCCGACTGCAGCTCGCCGTCCGTGAGGGTGCGTCCCCACTCCGGGATCTCCGTGTTCACCAAATCCGACAGGAGTGTGTCGTCGGGCTCCTCCCGCAGCCGGTCGAACACCTTCTTGAAGTAGTGCTGGGCCTCGATCTCCAGCCTGAGGGCTTCTGCCTCCTCCTCTTCGCTCACCATCTGGCCGAAGCGGCGCACCCAGGCATCGGTGGCCCGCTTGATGAGCCAGATGTCCTCTTCCTTCACGCCCATCTGGTGCCCGATCACGATCAGGGGCAGCGGCACCGAGAACTGCTCGACCCAGTCGCAGTGCCCGTCGTCCGCGAAGGCATCGAAGAGGCGGTTGGCCACGCTCTCGACGAACGGGTCGAGCTGCTTGATCTTCCCCGGCCGGAAGGCCTTGTCGAACATGTTCCGCATCTGGCGGTGGTTGGGGTCGTCCCGCGCCGCCAGCGTCGGCTCCGGCAACCAGCCGTTGTTCTCCTCGTACACCTTGAGCATGCGCATCTGCCGCTCGGTCAGCTGCGGGCGCGCCTCTTCCTGGGCGGCGCGGTTCCCCCCGTTCCCGAAGTTCTCCGTGTCGAGCAGCACCTCGCGCAGGTCGTCGAAGCGCGTGATCACGTACTGGCCAGTGCTCGGATCCTGGTAGACCGGCGCCTGGTCGCGCAGCACCTGGTACGCCTCGTACGGGCAGTCCTGCACTTCCGCGTCGAGGAAGTTGAAGTCGCCCGGCGTCTTCCCGCTCGTCTCAGTCGTCTCACTCATCGCGTTCTCCTTGTCGTGTGGTCCACGGGGTCGGTGGGGACCGACCACTGATCACCGATCACCGGCCACCCCTAATGCGCCAGGGCGTAGTGCTCGGCCAGCAGGTCGCGCCCGAAGTCGCCCTCCGGGTCGCGCCAGACGGTATGGCTGTGGTTGGCGTCGTTCTGCACGCAGTCGTATTCGATGAGCACGCGCGGGCCCTGCAGCCGGTAGTAGTGCGGCTGCTTCCGCTCCAGCCCACCCGCCCACGCGAAGTGGAGGTCCGGCAGGATGCCCATGAGCCGCTCGTGCTCGGCCGCCGCCATTGGCTCGGGCAGCCGCTGGGTGTACTCCCGCAGAAGCGCCTCGAGGATGGCAAGCTGCGCCTGCGACATCTCCCCGGCGGCGAGCCCCTTGGGTGTGAGCGAGTAGCGCGCCGCCTCGCGGTCGGCGTCCGACATCGCCTGCCGCCCGTCGAGGTCGTCCTGCATGATCGTCAGCCGGTCGGCCGTGCCCTGGTCGGGCAGCCCGTTGAACACCATGGAGATCCACTCCGGCTGCGCTCCGTCCTCCACCTGCGAACGGTTCGACTGGACGATGTCGAAGGGCGCCGCTTTCGAGATGATCGCCACCGAGCGCTGGGCCGTATCGAGGCTGTGCACGAGCTCGCGCGCGAGGTCCTCCTCGCCCGCCACGGGGCGCAGCGACTGGTAGTCGCTCAGGTCGGCCTCGTGCGGATTCGCCCCGAAGAAGGTCGGCGTCACCGAGACGATCTCGCCGTTCACGATGGTGTTGTGCACGGAGACGTGGTGCCCCCCGAAGCGCCAGCCCCAGGCGGCGCTGCCGGGCTCGCCGAAGACCATGGCGAAGTACATCGCCGGATCCTGGCCGTGCATCACGCCGCGCATCGAGCCGCGCGGGACGCGCCAGCCGCCGAGGGCGTCCTGCCACGCTTCGAGGTTCATGATGAGCGTCGCGCGGCGGTAGGCGGGCAGGCTCAGGCCCGAGGCCAGCAGCCGGTGCGCCAGCTGCACCTGGCGCATGGACAGGTCCGCCATGGGAACGCCCTCGTGGTCCGTGGGCGTGTAGTACCAGATCTCCCGGCGCGGGTCGGCGAAGGGTGGGTTCGCCTTTGCCCGCAGGTCATCGGGCAGCGAGGCGAGCCAGTCGCTGGCCGCCTCCTCCATCCGTGCAACGACATCCTTCGCGGCAACGCTCATGCTTGGCCTCCAGTCGCCGCGCAGCCTACGGCCCCCAACGTGTCTCGTGAAGCGTGGGCGGCCTCCAGAAGCGGGATGCCCCGGATCCGTGTCAGATCATCCACTCCCGAGGGGAACACGCGGTGGTACTGGGACAGTTCACAAATACAACGGAATAAACCGAAGAGTTGCTGGCGCATAAATCCTGTACCTCTCGAGTAGAGGTCCGTCGGAATGGACTTAATGCTTCGTGCCAGGCATTTGCCATTGACTCGGCCACTGTTACGCTGGCAAACAGAAGAATCAGGAGCTATCCACCATGGTGAAGTTTACGACAATCAAGGCGTCAGCAGCCCCCGGACCGATGCGACAAACCGGGCGTCTCACTGCCCGGATGCGGCAGTACGAAGACTACGTCAATTCGGTGAAGGGCGATGAAGCGGGAAGGCTTACCCCGGAAGAGGGTGAAACCACGCGGGGACTGGCGCTTCGCATCTCCCGGGCCGCCAAGCGTATCGGCAAGACCGCTGACACCTGGGTGCGAGACGGCTCGGTCTACTTCGTCGTTTCCTAGCTGCACTCCGATGCCCCACTGGGGCGAAGGGTTGCCTCCTTCCCCACCGTAGTCATGCGGGAATAACGCACGCACTGCTGCGTCTCTCTCGGGATGCTGCACGCGAGTGCTGGTGCTCGTTGGTGTCCGGGTCCTGGGGCGCAAGTCAAGCCCTGGGCGGGATCACGTCCCCGCGGGGTCCGGCGCCGAACTCATCCGGCGAAGGTCCGTCTGGGTCGTGATCATCGCGACCCCCAGCAGCAGCAGCCCGGCCCCGCAGATCGCATACCACTCCTGCGCGCCGACCACGTCCGCCATCAGGCCGGCCAGGAGCGCCCCCAGGGGCATCGCTCCCGCCATGCTCACCTGGTAGATGCTCATCACCCTCCCCATGACGGCATTCGGGGTGTGCGCCTGCACGAGCGCCAGGTTCAGGTTCGTGAAGACGCCCGCGTTCCAGCCCGTGATGAACATGATCACGAAGGCCAGGGTGTACCAGGGCGCAAGTCCAAGCCCGATGTTCAGGAATCCGCCGACCACCAGCGTCATCAGGAAATAGAACCCCGCACGGTCCAGCCGTCGCAGCGAGGCGAGCAGGAGCGACGTCGCCAGGGTGCCAACGAGCATCACGGTGAACAGCAGGGAGGCGCGGAAGGGCCCTGCCTCCAGCTCGTCGACGGCGATCTTCGGGAGCAACGCCTGGAAGGCGCCGCCGATGACGAGGGAGGTCGCCAGCAACCCGATCATGAGCGAGCGGATTCCCTTGTGGTGGATTACGAAGGTGAATCCCTCGCGCAGGTCTTCCCGCATACGGCGTGAGACGTTCGTCCGCACCACCGGCACACGGAGCGGGATGAGCGCGAGCAAACCCAGGGTCAGCAGCACCGCCTGCGCCGCGAAGGCCGCTTCGATCCCGCCGAAGTGGATGATGGCGCCGCTGACCGCCGCCCCGCCCATGGCCACCTGCGCCCCCACGTTCATCAGCGTCACAGCGTTCAGGACGCGCTCGGGCGTGACCAGCGAGGGCACGATCGCCTGGCGGACGGGCAGGCCGAAGGCCACCGCCGCCCCGAGCGCGAACGCCAGTCCGAAAACGCCCCAGATGTCCAGCGAACCGATCGCCACCAGGACCGCCGCCGCCCCCGTGATGGCGATTCCCGCCACCTGGCTCCCGAAGAGGAGCAAACGCCGGTCCAGCCGGTCGGCGAGGATGCCCGCTGAGAGCCCGAAGATGAGGATCGGCAGGCCCAGCATCGCCACCACCACCCCGAGCACGGCCCCCTCCCCCAGCGTGAAGCCCGACCAGAGCCGGGCCCCGCCCTCCCCGATCTCGAGGGCCAGCCAGGCGAAGGTGAACTGCTGGATCGCCTGCGAGAGCGCGAACGTGATCGTGTTCGCCCAGAGCAGCGTGAACGGTTTCGAACGGAAGGCGGCGAACGTCGAGATCGAGAGGCCGCGGCCCTCGTGCTTGACCTCGACCGGGTCGGCGGCGGTATTGGAGACGGTTGCCACGTTCGGGCGATGCTACAGGGCTCGGCCGGTCCCGACCGGCGGCCGGGAGGATTCCCGGTGCGGCCGCGCTAGCCGCCTGCCGGGACGACGACGGCGTCTCCCGCTGGTTCCGGGTCGGGCGCCGAGCTCATTCGCCGCAGCCCCGGTTGCGTGGTGATGATGAAAAGACCCATCACGAGCAGGGCCGCCCCACAGATCGTGAACCACTCCTGCGCCCCTACGACGTCCGCCATCAGGCCCGCCACGATCGCGCCCAGGGGCATGGCCCCGCCCATGCAGAACTGATACATGCTCATCACTCGCCCCATGATGGCGTTCGGCGTGTGCGCCTGGATGAGCGCCATGTTCAGGTTCACGAAGAAACCGGCGTTGAATCCCGTCAGGAACATGACGACGAGGGCCAGCGTGTACCAGGGCGAAACGCCCAGGGCGACGTTGAGCGCCCCGCCCGCCACGAGCGTCATCAGGAAGTAGAGCCCCGCCTTGTTCACCCGCTTGAACGACGCGAGCACGAGCGATGTGATCAGGTTTCCGGCGAGCATCACCGTGAAGAGCATCGAGGCGAGGAAGGCGCCGGCGCCCAGGTCGTCGGCCGCGATCTTGGGCAGGAGCGCCTGGAACGTCCCTGCCATCACGAGAGCGGTCGCGAGCAGCACGATCATGAGCGTGCGGATGCCCGCGTGGTGGACCACGAAGGAGAAGCCCTCGCGCAGGTCTTCCCGAACGCTCCGTGGCATGCTCTCCCGCACCGAGGGCACGCGCAGCGGGATGAGCGCGACCAGCCCGAGTGTCAGCAGCACTGCCTGCGCCGCGAAGGCCGCCTCGATCCCCCCGAGCTGGATGACGGCGCCCCCGACCGCCGCACCGCCCAATGCCACCTGCGCGCCCACGTTCATCAGGGTGACGGCGTTCAGGACCCGCTCGGGGCGCACCAACGAGGGCACGATCGCCTGCCGGACCGGCATCCCGAAGGCGACCGCCGAACCGAGCACGAACGCCATGCCGAAGATGACCCAGAGGTTGGGTGAGCCCGTGGCCACCAGCACCGCCGCCCCCGCCGTGATGGCGATGCTCGCGAGCTGGCTCCCGAAGAGCATGACCCGCCGGTCGACCCGGTCGGTCAGGATGCCTGCGTAGAGGCCGAACACGAGCACCGGCAGCCCCAGCGCGAAGATAACCAGCCCCACCACCGCACCCTCGCCCAGTTCGAACCCGGGCCAGAGCTCCGCCCCCTCCCTCCCGATCTCCAGCGCCAGCCAGGCAAACGTGAACTGCTGGATTGACTGCGAGAGCGCGAACGAGATCGTGTTCGCCCACAGCAGCGAGAACGGCTTCGACCGAAAGACGCCGAATGTCGACGACTCGGAAGCGCTTCCCGCGCCGTCTCCGGCCCCAGAGGGTCCTGTCGATGTTGCTGGTGGGGATGCCACGGTGTGGCGATGCTACAGGGCTCGGGGGCCTAGCCCGCGACCGGTAGCCGCTTCCGCCCCCAGAGGAAGTACGGCGCGATGCGCTCGCCATCGCCCAGGAGCTGCAGATCCGGGCAGCGCTGCAGCAGCGTGCGCAGCGCGACGCGCGCCTCCAGGCGCGCCAGCGGCGCCCCCAGGCAGAAGTGCACCCCCAGCCCGAAGCCCAGGTGCCGGTTCCGCTCCCGGTCCAGCGAGAACTCGTCCGGAGACTCGAAAGCCCGCGGATCCCGGTTCGCGGCCGCGTAGTGCATCATCACCTTCGCGTCCTGCGGGATGGTGCCCCCCTCCAGCTCCACGTCCCGCGTTGTCGAGCGGTACAGCCCCAGCACGGGCGGGTCGAAGCGCAGGCTCTCCTCGACTGCTGCGTCGACCAGCCCCGGATCCGCCACCAGCCGCTCCCACAGGGGCCGGTCCGCCAGCAGCCGCCAGACCATGTTCGTGATGAGCGACGTCGTCGTCTCGTTGCCGCCCACGAAGAGCTGGTTGACGACGCTGAGGATCTCCTCGTCGGTGAGCCCCTTGCCGTCCTGCTCCGCCGCCACCAGCCCGCTGACGAGGTCGTCGCGGGGGTTCGCCCGGCGCTCCCGGATCACGTCCATGAGGTACGCCGCGAGCTGGCCCATCTCCTCGGCGTACGGCGTGGGGTCCTCCGCCCCCATCGCTTCCACCGTGATGTCCGACCAGTACTTGAAGCGCTGCAGGTCGTCGGCGGGGATGCCCAGCATGTTCACGATCACGATGACGGGCAGCGGGAAGGCGTAGTCGTCGTGCAGGTCCCAGTTGTTCGGGTCCGTTCGTTCGTCCAGGAGTTGGTGCGAGAGTTCCGTGATGCTGTCGGCCTGCTCCGCGATGGCCTTCGGCGTGAACGCCTTCTGCACGAGGCTGCGGTAGAAGGTGTGCTGGGGCGGGTTCGAGAGCATCCCCGTGGGCGGGCTGAAGCGCGGTCCCTGCCCCCACTCGCTCGAGTACGTCTCGATATCGAGCAGCGCCGACTGCACGTCCTCGAAGCGCGAGAGCGTGTAGAAGGGCGGCTCGAACTGCTCGAAGAAGTGCACGGGCGCCTCTTCGAGCAGGTGGTGGTAGGCCACGCTCGGCTCGGCGCGAACCTCCGGCGACAGCGGGTCGTATCCGTCGACCATTCCCTCCGTCACCCCGCTACGCCGTCACGGCGGCTTCCTGCCGCTTCGTGAACGCGAGGTCGAGGTGGTACAGGCCGAGCATGATCCCCGGCTGGTGCGCGAAGTCGTTCGTGTCCTTCAGCTCGATCGTCTCGAGGCGGTCGAGCAGGGCGTTCACGGCCACGTTCTGCTCCATGCGCGAGAGCCCCGCTCCCGGGCACGAGCGTGGGCCCTGCGAGAACGTCAGGTGCCGGCCCGCGTGTGGCCGCGACAGGTCGAGCTGGTCCGCGTTGGGGTAGTGCTCCGGATCGCGGTTCCCCGCCCCGAAGCGCAGGTGCAGCGTGGAGCCGGCGGGGATCTGCACCCCACCCATCTCGAAGTCGATGCGCGACGTCCGCGCCGTCAGACCCTGCGTGGGCGCGTAGAGGCGTAGCGCCTCCTCCACGAAGAAGCGCACCTTCGAGCGGTCCGCCCGCAGCTCCTCGACAATTTCGGGGTGCTGCGCGAGCAGCATCGCCTCGGCCGTGAGCGCGTACTGTGTCGTCTCGTTCCCGCCGATGTGCATCAGCAGGGCGACGCTCGTGATGTCGCCGTCGCTGAAGGGCTTCCCCTCGAACTCGATCTGCGTCAGGTACGAGATCATGTCGTCCTTCGGGTTCCGGCGCTTCTCCTGGATCTGCTCCGCGAGGTACTCGTTGAAGCGCACGAGCTCCCGCGCGTTCTCGACCTCGTCCTCGTCGCTCATCTGGCTGTTCACGCCGCGCCCGTAGACGAAGCGGCGCACCTGCGCCTCCTCCATCGTGCGAAGCATCGGCATGTCCTCCAGCGGCAGCCCGAGGATCGTCGTGATCACTGTCTGCGGGAGTGGCGCCGCGAAGCCCTTCACGAAGTCGACCTCGCCGTCCTCGATCCAGTTGTCAATGAGCCGGTGCGCGGCCGCCTCGGCCATCTTCTGGTGGCGCTGGGCCCCCTCCGGACCCACCCACGGATCGGTCACCGTGCGCTTGTAGCGCATCGCCTGCTCGTCGCTCGAACGCAGGTCCTGCTGGGCGTTGAAGGCCTCGCCGAAGCCCGCTTCCTCGAAGATTTCCTCCTGCAGGGGGCTGTTGCCGTTCCCCTGCATGGCCTGGTCCTCGCGACCGAGCACGAGGTTGCGGTCGCGCGCCACCCGCGCGATGTCCTCGTAGCGGGTCAGGATGAAGGCATCCGTCCCCGGCAGGCGGCCCTCGCCGGGCAACCGGATGACGGGGCACTCCTCCTGGAGTTTCAGGTAGGCCTCGAACCACCATTCCTGCGACCCCGCCGCGAACAGATCGATCTCCTCATGGTTGACGGGGCAGGTCGCCGGCGCCGCCGGCACCTCCGTCGTCCCGTGGTAGGTCTTGGACATCACGCGCTCCTCTCCGCGCCTCTGGAGGCGTCGGATGGGTTGCGCGCATGATCGCACTCCGCGAGTGGCTCTGCCAGCGGGCGAGCCATTCACCACCTCGCCGGAACCCCGCCACCCACCCCCACCGTGCGTTCGCGCAACTCCGGCCGCGTCCCGCCTTGGCCTCCCGCCCTCTACCCTAGATGAGGTGATACGGAGCGCCCTCCGAAGGTTCGATCCCCGAGCGGGCGCCCGGCGCCGGTTCACCAACTTCGTGCGCCCCGTCCAGGAGTTTGTCCAGACGGAGAGCGCGGGCGCCGTCCTCCTCATGGTGGCGGCCGTCGTCGCCCTGGTCTGGGCGAACTCCCCCTGGCACCACCACTACGAGGAGCTGCTTGAGGTCCGGGTAGGGCTCGACCTGGCCTTCTGGGCGGTCGAAGGGTCCCTGCACTTCTGGGTGAACGAAGTGGGGATGGTCCTCTTCTTCTTCCTCATCGGCCTCGAGATCAAGCGTGAGATCACCATCGGCGAGCTCTCCGACCCGCGCGTCATGGCCGCGCCCATCGTCGGGGCCATTGGCGGCATGCTGCTGCCGCTCGGCATTTTCCTGCTCGTCACCCAGGGGGCCGGCGCCGACGCGCGCGAGGGCTGGGCCATCCCCATGGCCACCGACGTCGCCTTCGCCCTCGGGATCGCCACGCTCTTCGCCCGGCGTGTCCCCATTGGCCTGCGCGCCATGCTCCTCACCTTCGTCATCGTCGACGACATCGGCACCGTCGTGGTCGTCGCGCTCTTCTATTCAGGCGATGTCCAGGTCGACCAGCTCGTGCTTACCGCCTCGCTCATCGTCCTCATGCTCCTCGTCTACCGGCTTGGCATCCGCCGCATGTTCGTCTTCGCCGGATTCGGGGTCGTCGCCTGGGCCGCCATCCACGACTCGGGCGTCCATCCGACGACGCTCGGGGCCATCCTTGGCTTCCTCACGCCCTGGCGATCGCCCGTGCCCCTCGATGGCTTCGTGCGCACCGCCCGCCAGCTCCTCGAACGCTTCCGCGCCGGCGATGAGGACCCCGAGACCCCCCTGGGTCACGACCAGATGGTCGATTCCCTCCTCAGCCTCAGCGACCTGAGCAGCAACGCCGTTCCCCACGTCGACCGCCTTGAGCACCACCTGCACCCCTGGGTCGCCTACCTGATCGTGCCCGCGTTCGCCCTCTTCAACGCGGGCGTCCACCTCGACCCCGACACCCTCACCGATTCCTTCACGAGCAGCGTCACCTGGGGCGTCATCATCGGCCTCGTGCTGGGGAAGCCGCTGGGGCTCGTGGCGGCGACCTGGATCGCCGTCGTCCTCGGCGCGCATCGCCCGGCGGGGGTCACCTGGCGGGGCGTGTGGGCGATCGGGCTTGCAGCCGCGATCGGCTTCACCGTCGCCCTCTTCGTCGGCGACCTCGCCTACGCCGATGCGGACCTGCTACGGGACAGCAAGATCGGCATCATCGCGGCCTTTGCCATCGCGGGTCCGCTCGCCTTCCTTGGCTTCCGCCTCCTCCCCAGGGTCGAGCGGGACGCAACCCCCGCCACCCCGCCGGGTGAAGCGGAAGCGGTCTCCGCCCCCTGAGGAGCGGTCACGCTTGCCCCTTGCGTTGCACGAGAGGAGTAAACTCGGGCTTGAAGCAAGGCTAGGAGGATTTGACATGAGGTTCTTTCGGCGTGGAGAGGGAGACTCCGGCAGTACGCAAACGTCCGCCCCTGACCTCTCGGAGGCCTGTGAGTGCGTCCTCCTGGTCCCTCACTGGGACGACCCTGCCACCATGGGCATCGAGGACAAGGCGAGCAGCTACCGATGCAACTCCTGCGGTGAGAGCTTTACCCGCGAAGAGGAGGAGATCCTGCGTGGCACGGAGGCGGACCGTATCCGCCGCGGCCTGCAGGAGCGCCCCAACATCCAGGCCCGGTACCCCGTTACCTGGAACCTCGCCGATGGGCGTGAGGTGCAGCTCCACCGCCTGGGTCACGCCAACCGCAACGCCTTCCTGCAGTTCGCCCGCTCACTGTCCTACGACGACCTGCTCTTTATGCGGGAGGACCTGTCAAGCTCGTTGGTTGTGGACGCGTTGGTCCGGAACGTCGAGGACGGTATCGACTTTGCCCTCGTGGCCCAGGGGCCTGGGGGCGAGGTCGTCGGATACGCCTCACTGCACGGCGAGCCCATGCGCTGGACCCGCAACGTGGGTGAGGTCCGCGTCATCGTAGCCAGCGACTATCGCGGCAGCGGCCTTGGCGGCCGCCTCGTCCGCGATGTGATCGACGCCGCTCCGAACTTCGGCTCCCGCAAGATCACCGCCCAGATGACGGTCGACCAGGGCGGCGCCCGCGGAGCCTTCGAGCGGCTCGGCTTTACGGAAGAGGCCACCCTCCACGGGTGGGTCACCGACCGCCGCGGCCTTCCCCGCGACCTCCTCATCATGTCCCTGGACCTGGCTGGCTAGCGCGCCCGGCCCACCCCAGTCCCGAGCCGATGCCCGCCCTCACTGGAGGGCGGGCATCGCTTCTTCTTCGAACCCCTACAGGTTGGTGCTGGGCTGGTACTCCCGCCGCGGCCAGAGGAAGTCGATGCGCGTGCGCGCGATCTTCCAGCCGTCGTCCGTCTTCCGGTAGTCCTCGTCGTAGATGCCGAAGAGGATCAGCGGATTCTCGACCCCTTCAGTCGTGCGCAGGTCCAGCAAGTACCAGCGGCCGTGCGCCGTCGTCTCGTCGGCCAGCCGGATCCAGGGGTTCACGACTGCGTGCATGACGCCGTGCGGGTCGTCGCCTTCGCCCTCGATGAAGTTCTTGTAGTTGTTGTAGATGGTCTCCCGGCCGACCCAGTCGCCGCCGTACTCCTCGCCGAACTCACAGACGGCGTCCTCGGTGAACAGGTTGGCCAGCTCCTCTACCCGCTGTCCGTCGTAGTAGTGGGTGTAGAGGTAGCGAACCTCCTTGATCTCCTCGATCTCGCACAGTTCCTGGGGTGTAACCATTCTGTTTCCTCCTTAGCTTGGCGGACCCCACGAGGTCCATTCGTCGATCGGCTTGTCCGGGGTGATCACGAGCAACACACGCTCGTCCCGCCGGAGCTCCTCCAGGAAGACGTCGTCGTTCTGGGGGCGACTGTGCTTGGCCCGGATCGCCTTGAACTGCTCGAACACGGCCTCGTGGTCATCGCGGATCTCGACCGTCCCGTCGACCAGCACGGTGCGGAACCCGGTGGCGTCGTCGATGGCGAGCTGCACCCGCGGGTCGCGGCTGAAGTTCTCGAACTTGCGCCGCCGCTTCGTCGTCGAGACGTAGAACCGCGCGCCGTCCCAGTGAAACCAGTTCGGCGTCATCTGCGGGCGTCCGTCCTTGCGGATGGCGCCCACCATTGCGTTCCGGGGCTCTGCCAGGAACTCCTCGATCTGCTCGCGGGTCATGCCCCCGCGCGGGCGGGTCATCCGCAGCCCTCGGGGCGGGCGGCAATCACCGCACGCTCGCCTTGGGCCCGTCCCAGTGGTTGAGCTCCTCGTACCAGCCCGACCCGTTGATGGCGATGGGGATGCCCCCCAGCTTCTCGCCGGTCTCGCGGTGGATCTTGCGTCCTTCCCACGCGTCCGGGTCACGCTGCCAGGCGTTCAGGGTGGTCTCCGCTTCCTCGTAGCTGTCCGCCTCCACCTCGTAGAGGGAGAGGTAGCCCGAGACGGTCTCGCCGTTGCCGTGCGGCCCGCTCAGCTTGAACACGCTTCCGCGGATGAAGTTCGGACACTTCGCCGTGTCCTCGATGTGCTGGTTCACGAACCACTCGTCGAACGCCTCCTGGGCGTCCTCTCCCGTGGGCTCGCACAGCCCGATGAGCACGAATCTCGCCATGATCAGGTTCCTCCTGCCTGTGAGAATGCGCGAAGGGTACCACCGGCGGAAGGGCGATGCGGTGGCCGGCTCGCGCCTGTCAGGTGCCCCTCTGGCGTGGGTCGAGTACGTCGCGCATGGCGTCTCCAAGCAGGTTGAAGGCCGCCACGGTGAAGGTGATCGCGCCGCCTCCGACGATGCTCATCACCGGCTGCGAATCGAACGTGAGGCGGCCCTGCGCCACCATCTTGCCCCAGCTGGGTCCCGGCGCCCCGAGGTTGAGGAAGGAGAGCCCCGCCTCGGCCAGGATCGCGGTTCCAATGGAGATGGAGAAGATGACGATGATCGGCGCCGCAATGTTCGGGAGGATGTGGCGGATTCCGATCCGCAGGTGATTCGCGCCAACCACCCGTGCCGCTTCGACGTACACCTCGTTCCGCGTTGTCAGCGCCGCCGAACGCACGACTCGGGCGGCGCCGAATGACCCCAGTATCGATAAGGCGAGGATCACGCGGAACAGGGTCACCTCCCCGATCTGGATGAGGAGGAGCAGGAAGATCACGCCCGGGATGGCGATCATCGCATCGACCACGCGCTGCAATACGAGGTCGACCACACCGCCGAAATACCCGGAGATGATGCCGACCAGTGCCCCGATGATCGTTGCCAGTCCGGCGGAGGCAAGACCGAAGTAGAGTGCCCGCCTTGCTCCCACGAACATTCGGGTGAGAAGGTCGCGGCCCTTGTCGTCCGTCCCGAGGAGGTGGTCCCAGGAGGGGCCGGCGAGCCGGAGGAGTGTGGTTGGGCTGATCTTCTCGGGATCGGTGCTGTTGCGATCGTACTGTGGGTTCGGGACGCTGAACGCCGCGTCCTTGTCGTAAGGGGTTACATACGGCCCTATGACCCCTACTACGAGAAAGATGAGCGCCATCCCCAGGCCGAGGGCGCCCACTTTCTTCTGTCGGATGAACCGCCCCAGCGCCGCCAGCGCCCGTGCAGTGAGTGACCGCTCCTCCTCGAGCGCGACCATCTGCAGATCCTGGTTGCCGAAGCCCGCGCTTGCCGTCACTCGCTTGCCGCCCCCACGGTCACCCTCGGATCGATGAGGAAGTAGCTGAGGTCGACGAGCAGGTTGGTCATCACCACCCCCACCACCAGCAGCAGGGCCATGGACTGCGCCACGGGCACATCCCGGATGAGGAGCGCCTCCAGGAGGAGTCGCCCCATGCCTGGGATGTTGAACATCGTCTCAAGGATGACGTTGCCGCCGACCAGGGCGGCCAGGGAAATCCCGAATATCGTGACGATGGGGATGAGCGCGTTGCGAAGCACGTGGCGCGTGATGATCGCGCTGCTCCGAAGACCCTTCGCCCGTGCCGTGCGCACGTAGTCCTGCCGT
Organism: uncultured Anaerolineaceae bacterium; assembly: GCA_964389725.1. Lineage (GTDB taxonomy): Bacteria > Chloroflexota > Dehalococcoidia > Tepidiformales > Tepidiformaceae > UBA2991. The sequence goes on along the minus strand of CAYMDV010000002.1, from coordinate 100,862 downwards.
AGCACGTCGAGGAGCTGTGATCGGAGGAAGCGCATCAGGATGGCCCCGAAGGCGAGTCCCGCTGCCAGGGCAGGGACAATCGTCAGCTGGATGCTCTCCCAGGGATCCTCCCAGATGCCCGGGTGCGCAATCACGTTCAGGTCGAGGATGTCGAACTGCACCGACCATCCAGAGAAAAGGGTGGCGATCCAGAACGGTGGGGCCGCCAGGAAGAACACGGCGAAGAGTCGGAGGCCGCCGTCGAGCCAGGTGTCCTGGCGCAGGGCCGAGATGATGCCAACGGGAAATGCGAGCATGAGGGCGATGATGATTGACATCAGACCAAGCTGCAGCGTGTACGGCAGGGCAGCTCTGACGGACTGAAGGGCCGAGTTCCCTGTGCGGAATGAGGTGCCAAAGTCCCCGGTGAAGAGGTCGCCCAGGAACTTGCCGTATTGGATGGGAATGGGGTCGTGCAGGCCGAGCCGCTCGCGGGCGAGGCGCAAGGCCTCGTCAGGATCCCCGCCCCGTCCCGCGAAGAACTGGTTCGAAACCTGTTGTGCGGCGAAGTCACCCGGCAGGACGCGCAGCGTGACGAAGATGAAGGTCATCACGATGAGGATGACGACCAGGTTGAGGAGGAGGCGTCTCGCGATGTATTGCGTCACCGGCCACCCTCGCTTGAGGTTTCCCAACCGTAGCCCTGCCGCAGGGCCACGGTGCTACCCGGCCGTCCGGACTGCCTAGCCCGCGCCGTGGCGGAGGAGTTGGCCCGGCGTGGCGCCGGTCGTCTCCCCGTCCTCCACGGTCACTTCGCCGTTTACCAGAATCCAGCGGTAGCCCTCGGCCCGCCGCACGCGACGCCACTGCCCGGCGGGAAGGTCGTACACCTTCTCCATCGGACCGATGCCGAGGTTCTCCAGGTCGTAGATCACAATGTCCGCCGGCGAGCCCTCCTTGATCCAGCCGCGGTCCTTGAAGCCCGCCGCCTGTGCCGGGTAGGCCGATAGCCGCCAGTGCGCCTGCTCGAGGTCCATGATCCCGTGGTCGCGCACCAGCTCCGCCAGCATCTCCGTCGGGTAGACGCCCATCGCCAGGAACTTCGTGTGTGCGCCCCCATCGGAGACGCCCGGAATCGCGAAAGGCGAGTTCGCCACCTCGCTCATCGACTGGATGTCCGTCTCTTCCGGTGGCGTCACCCAGGTCGTTTGCAGCCGGTCCGCCACGCCCAGGTCGAGGAACGCGTCGATGACGTGCTTCCCGCTCTGCTCGGCGATCTCCTGGACCGTCAACCCCTCCAAGTGCTTGAGGGACGGGTCCTCGACCTCCTGCACCGTCAGCACCGCCAGACCGCGCCCGACGTGCCCGTCGACCTCCGCCTCCTCGTCGCGTCCGGGTGCGCTCGGCCCCTTGCCCTCGTCGTACTCGGCGCGCAGGGCGGGGCGGCGCTCGGTGTCGGCCATCTTCGCCATGCGCTCCTCAACCGTGCCCAGCGTCATCTCCCGCCACAGCTCGTGCGTATCGAACATGTTCCAGTGCTCGAGCGTGAATTCGTACCCGATCTTCACCGTCACGGCCTGTCCGAAGATGCGGTTGCCACGCGCGTTCGCCTCGTTCAGCCACGCGATCGTCTTGTGGTGGCCCTCCATTTTGTTGCCGTGCTGGTCCTGGGCCATCGCCAGAATGAGGTTGTAGATGACCGGACGGCCGCTTACCTCGGCGAGCTGCTCGTTGAGGTCCATTCCCCCGCCCGTCAGCTGGATGAACCCCGCCCGGCACTTGCCCAGCACCTCCGCGAACGACACCAGCGTCTCGGGCGCCATCGTGTCGGTGATCATCGGCGTGCCGTCGTAGTCCCGCTGGCCGCTCTCCGGACCCAGCACCTGCGCCGAGAAGCCGCAGCCACCCGCCCGGATGGCCTCCTCCAGGATGCGCGACATCTCCGCCATCTCAGCCTCGGTCGGCTGGCGGTTCTTCGCCGCCTCGAGGCCCATCACGTACATCATCAGCGGGCTCAAGCCCACGTAGCTCAGGAGGTTTACGCCCTTCGGAGTGCGATCGAGGCTGTCGAGGAACTCCGGGTAGGTCTCCCAGTCCCACGGCATCCCCTCCTGCATCGACTCCAGCGGGATTGCCTCGTTCCGCGCCAGGGAGAGCATCGCCCGCTCGCGGTCGTCGGGCCTCACCGGCGCGAAGCCAAAGCCGCAGTTCCCGATGACGACCGACGTCACCCCGTGCCAGCCCGAGATGGAGCAGTACGGATCCCAGTAGACCTGCCCGTCGTAGTGCGTGTGCAGGTCCACGAACCCTGGAGCCACGATGAGCCCCTGCGCGTCGAGCACGTGCTCGCCATCAGAGCCGTTCAGCTTCCCGATGTAGGCGATGCGCCCGTCGGTGATGCCGATATCGGCCACGTAGCGCGGCGTCCGAAGCCCGTCGATGATCGTGCCGCCCTTGATGACGGTGTCGAACTCAGTCACGAGACACCTCCGATGGTTGCCTTTCCGCAGGTTCCTTCTACACGCTAGAGGGTCGGCTTGCCCGCATAGGTGGGGTCGGTCTGGTCGATCCAGGCCCGTCGGCCGAGTTTCTTCTCGAAGTCGAGGAATCCCGGCTCCGCGCCGTGCAGGTACGGCCAGTGGAGGTACTGGCGCAGGGAGCCCGAGATCGGAATGTGGCCGGTGCCACCGTCATTCAGGGTGAAGCGCTGGGCCTCCCTCAGAATCTCCTTCGCCCGCTCCGTATCGAACTCGGCAAACATCTCCGCGATCAACTCCTCCATTTCTGGAGTCGTGGTCTTGTAGAAGTTGATGTTGCCCTCAATCCCCCACAGACCCTTCCAGCGCTGGCGCGGGTCGGGCGAGTGCCACTGCGACCAGCCGCCGAGGTAGCCCCCCGAGCCCTGGTCCACCAGGTACTGCAGGAGCGTGCCCACCGGAATGGTATGGAGCGAGAACTTGTCGGTCCCCAGGTTCTCATTCATCATCGCGGTCCACCATTCCTTGATGGACTGATCCTGGACATCGATGATGGTCATCTCGAACCACATCGGGTCGATGGCTTCGCCCCCGCCCGCTTCCCAGAGGGCGCGCGCTTCCTTGATGTCCTCTTCCTTGTTCTCCCGATAACCCGGCGTCGTCGCCAGCTCCTCCTGCGAGAGTGCCCAGCCTTCGAACGGCCACGGCACAGGCGGGTTGGGCCGTGCCACCCCCTGGAAGTACTGCTGTCCGCTCAGCACCCGGTCGGTTGCGAGGAAGATCGCCTGGCGGATGTCCCTGTTGTTCCAGCCCTCGCTCTGGAGGTAGGGATACGTGAGGCCTAGGTTGCTATTCGGCTCTCCGATGGACAACCGCACGGTTTCGGGCTGCGCCTCAGCGACCGCCGAGATGACGTCGTTCGTGGACAGCATGATGTCGAGCTGCTTCTGCTCGAAGCCCAGCCGGATCGCCTGGGCGTCGTCGATCGGCGTGTAGATCATCTCATCGAAGAACTGGACTTCCTCGCCGGCTGCCTTGAGGAAGTAGTCCGGGTGCCGCCTCGCCCGCGCACGCGTGTCAAGGTTGTACTCCTCGAAGACGTATGGCCCGGTCCCGAGAATGTACTGTGCGTCAGTTACCGCGTAGTCGAGTTCAATCGCCTCCGCCGTTTGGCGGTCGTTGATGACGTTGAAGCGGTCGCACATCTCCGACAGCCACAGGACGCTCGGAGCTTCAAGGGTCATCGTGAACGTTCGGTCGTCGATGTAGTCCACGTTCTCGACATGCTGGTAGACGGCGCTGTAGCGGTAGAAGTCCTCGGTCTCCGTTCCATCCGCCAGTTTCCGCTCACGCTGCCGTTCGATGTTCCAGCGAATGTCTTCCATCGTCAGGGTGCGGCCATTCGCGGGAGGTTTGTCGTGGAACTTGACGTCGTCGCGAATCTGGAACGTGTACGTGACCTCGTCCGGCTGCTCGGGCAGGCCCTGCGCGATCTCGCTCCGGATGGTGGCCTGCTCGATGTCATCCCAGGCAACCAACTGGTTGTAGGCGAGGCTTAGCATCTCGCCCCGACCCGGGTAGAGCTCGCGGTGCATGTCGAGCGTGGCCCCGGTGAGGTCGCGGTGGAAGCTGTACTGCCCCCCGTCGGTGGGCGTCAATCCGCTCGGGGCTTCGGTGGCGGCTTCCGTTGGAGCCTCGGTAGCGGCTGCAGTGGCCTCCGTGGCTGCTGCGGGCGCTGCTGTGGGCTCATCGTCATCGTCGTCGTCGCCACAGCCAACCACGACGAGGGCGCCAGCTCCGGCCGCTCCAGCGAGCGTGCCCGTCAAGAGTGCCCGTCGGCTAAGGCGCTTTCGGTCCCAGTGTCGTCGCCAGTAGTTCTCGGCCATGCCTGTCCCCCGTCCTGCAACGCTTCGACATCTCGCGGACTGGAGTGGCTGACCCCTCTGAACGTTTCCCGGTCGGCCCTTGCGTCCAGGATCCCAGCAGGGGGAACGCAAGCAGAATCGAGATGTCTCGCGGCTCCGGACTGCCGCCCATGCTAATGCGTTGTAATGACAGTCCGCAATGTATGGCAGGGCGACAAGCGGCGCTACAGCCGGGGCATCACCTCGGCGGCGAACCACGTCTTGTAGTCGGCGCCCTGGAGCGCTGGCGGCAGCGCCCGCGCCACGGGCGCCCCGGGGACCGGCATCGGGACCGGGTGCGGCACCACGATGTCGACCCGCCCGACCGCCTCGATCGCACGCTGCAGTTGCCCCGCAATCTCCTCCGCCGACCCGAACAGCGCGAATGAGTCCGCCGTCTCCTCGTCGAGGAAGCTGACGAGGTTGCCAGACTTCACGAGGTCGGCGGCGTGGTGGAAGTCGGGGTAGATCTGCCGCTGGAGCTCCTCCACCGGCGGCCCGTTCCAGGGGAGCCCCGGAATCTCGAACAGCGCGGGCGAGTACTCGTAGTAGCCCGCAGCCATCGAACGGGCCGTCGCCCGGATCTCGTCCGGGTCGTCGCTCATGACCGTGTGGAAGATGAGCCCGATGCCAATCTCGTCCGGGTTGCGGCCCGCCGACCGCGCCCCCGCATGGACACGCTCGATCGCCGTCCGCAGGTTCTCCGGGTGCCGCCCTACCCGCAGGAAGACCCCATCCGCGACCCGTCCCGCCATCTCGATCGTCTTCGGGCCGCCCGCCGCGATCCAGACCGGCGCCGGCCGCGCGTGCTGCAGGCGCGCGGGCCGCACGGCCCCCACCTCGACCTCCTCCCCCGCGAGCAGCCGCCGCGCGAACACCGTCGCCTCCTCCAGCTCCGCCACCCGCGCCGGACGCAGTCCCAGCCAGCGCACGGCCGTATCCCCGACGCCGTAGGTCAAGAGCGCGCGCCCACCCGAGATCTCGTCGAGCGTCGCGATCGAGCTTGCCGAGGCCGCCGGGTGGTGCAGCACCGGGTTATCGAGCAGCAGCCCCAGCCGGATGCGCGAGGTCCGCCCCGCCGCCACCGCGAGCTGCATGTACGGGTCCAACCGCGCCAGCGGGTTCCAGGGGATGAGCGCGTACCCGAACCCGAGCTCCTCCGCCCGCGCAATGTCCGCCACGAACGCCTCCGTGGAGGTCCAGTCGAAGCGGTTCAACCCGAAGGCAGGTGTGCTCGTCATGCCGGGGCTCAGCCGGCCTTCCTGGAGAGGGGGCTATCCGCCGGATCCCGTAGCTGCAGCTTCTCCATGAGGTTCGCCGCCTCCGAGATGCCGACGATGTAGACCATCCGCTCCTTCACCGCGCCTTCCGCATGGACGGCCCCGGCCGGGATTACGAGCTTGTCCCCGGGCCCGAGCGGGAAGCGCTCGCCCTTCTCGTTCAGCACGTAGCTGCTCCCCTCCAGCACGTAGCCGCAGTTGTCCACGTCGTGCCAGTGCAGGGGAAGCTCCTCCATCCGCTCCGAGACGTACGTCGTCGGCCAGAGGTCGAGGCGCTTCAGGTCTTCGAGCACCTCTTCCTTGGTTGTGAAGGCGTTGTGGATGACCTGCATGGGTCCGGGTTCGAGCGCCACGGCCTGCTCCTCGTCGCCGTTCCAGCGACTTGCGCGCGAGTGTCGCACGCCCGGTGTGTCGTCGGCTATGCGCCGGCGGCCCCGTCCAGTGCGGCGTACCGCACCCCCGTCAACTCCTCCGACATCTCCCACAGCCGCTGCGCGTCCGCCTCGCTGTGGGAGGCCTCGGACGACGCCACCAGAACCGGATGCCCACGCTCCTCCATGAATCCCCCGGGGCCGTAGTACTCCCCGCCCCGTGCCGCCGGGTCGGTGGCGGCGCGGAGGGTTGGCAGGGCGCCCATGTCCGCGCTCTGCATCAGCATGAACCCGAGCTTGAAGAACCATCCCACTCGCCACCGGTTCCCCATCACCTCCCCGAGGTTCGTCCCTGAGAACCCCGGGTGGGCCGCCAGCGAGTGCGCCTCCGCTCCCCTCCGCTCGAAGCGCCGCTGCAGCTCGTACATGAACAGCAGGTTCAGCAGCTTCGTCCGGAAGTACGCGGTCCAGCCCCCGTACCCGCCCTGCTCGTAGAGGAGGTTGTCGAGGTCGACCTCGCCCCGGCGGTGCCCCATGCTGCTCACGTTCACGACGCGCGCCCCCGGTGTGGCCAGCAGGCCGTCGAGCAGGCGTCCTGTCAGGGCGAAGTGGCCCAGGTGGTTGGTTCCGACCTGCCGCTCGAAGCCGTCCTCCGTCTTCGCGAACGGCCCGCCCATGATCCCCGCGTTGTTCGCAAGCACGTCCAGCCGCGAGTATCGCTCCCCGAACTCCGTCGCGAACCGCTCGATGGAGGCGAGGCTGGCAAGGTCGAGCAGCATCACTTCGGCTTTCGCGTCGGGAACCTCCGTCTTCAGCGCCGCAAGGGCGGCCTGCCCGCGTTCCGGTGAGCGGCAGGCGAGCACCGTCTCGGCGCCCTTCCGCGCGAACGCCTTCACCGCCCCGAACCCGATGCCGCTATTTCCGCCCGTCACCACCGCGACCTTCCCGGTCAGGTCCGGAATGTCGGCGGCGGTCCACTTCTCGCGTCTTGCCATCATGGTCTCCTGGGCCGATCGACGGGGGGGGGGTCAAGGAACTGGAGCGGGAGACGAGGATCGAACTCGCGACATCCTGCTTGGAAGGCAGGCGCTCTACCGCTGAGCTACTCCCGCTCGCGGCCTCAGCGATTGTAGCAACCGCGCCCCTTCCGCCCCTCCCAACCGCCGCGTCCGATGCGGTAGCCTTGGCCGCACCAGTTCCACGCACGGGAGGCGACGATGACCGCGACCGGTGAGTCCATGACCATGGAAGAAGCCATCAAGCAGCAGCTGGCGCTGGCCATCGAACCTCAGGAGTTCGATAGCCCCGAGTACATCAAGGATCCCTTCCCCCTCTATAAGCGGCTCCGCGATCACCACCCCGCCTACCAGGACCTTTTCCACAAGAACTGGGTCATCACCCGCTACGACGACATCGTCGCCGTCTTCCAGAACAACGACGACTTCGACCGTGCCGAGTACGACCCCGCGGGTGAATACGAGTTCGGCACGAAGCACGTCTTCGGGCCGAACATCCTCGAGTACGGCAACAGCGAGGAGCACCGCTTCCTTCGCAACGTCGTCGCCGACCAGTTCGTCGGGAACCGCCTCCAGACGTTCCTCCCCTTCATCGAGCAGATCGCGCGCGAGCTGATGGGCCAGATCTGGGCGAAGTCCGCCGACGACATCACGAAGGGCTTCGCCGAGGCGGGCGAGGTGGAGCTGGTCAGCCAGTTCACTACCCAGTTCCCCATCCGCGTCATCTCGAACATGCTCGGCCTCCCCCGCGAGGACGAGGACATGTTCGTGCGCTGGTACCAGCACCTCATCGAGGGGCTGGGCTTCGGCGGCGAGCACTTTGCCCGCGGCATGCAGGCTCGCAACGAGATGTGGGAGTACCTCGATCCCCTCATCCGCCGCGCCGAGGACGCGCCCGGCGACGACCTCGTTTCGCGCATCGTCCATGCCGAGTTCCGCGGCCAGCGCATGAACGTCGACGAGATCAAGGGCTTCATCGCCCTCCTCCTCGCCGCCGGTGGGGACACCACCGACAAGGCCATCGCGAACATGTGGTACCACATCCTCTACACCCGCCCGGACCAGTTCGAGGAGGTCAAGAAGAACCCGGAGCTGTGGACGAACGTTTTCACCGAGATGATGCGCTACGACCCCGTCGTCCACTTCCAGTACCGCTTCACCACGCGCGAAATCAAGCTCCACGGCGAGGTCATCCCCGAACGCGCGAGCATCACGCTCCTGCTCGGCGCCGGGAACCGCGACGAGCGCGCGTTCAAGGACCCGGACACCTACGACATCTTCCGCGACGACCTGCACATGGGCCGCGAGCTGCGCTCCGGCCGCTACCCGGACGGCAAGCACGGGCACCTCGGCTTCGGTATGGGGCAGCACTTCTGCATGGGCTATGCCATGGCCCGCCAGGAGGCGATCATCGCCTCCACCCGCCTCATGGAAGCGATGAAGAACCCCCGTCCCAAGTTCCCGACGCATCCCGGAATCACCTCGCCCACGCTGGGCTCCGGCGGCTTCCGCTCGCCGGTGGAGCTCTGGGTCCAGTTCGACCCGGAGTAGGCTGGCCGCCCACGGGGGGGCCATGGCGTACGAGCTGGAGGTCATCGCCCGCGAGTGCGAGGACGGCTCTGCCTGCCCGCCGCTGCTCTTCGTGCACGGTTCCTGCCATGCTGCCTGGTGCTGGGACGAGCACTTCCTGCCGTACTTCGCCGAGCGCGGCTTCGATGCCTACGCCCTGAGCTTGCGCGGCCACGGCGCCAGCGGCGGCCCCGAAAGCCTCCGCTGGACCTCGATCGCCGACTACGTTGCCGACGTCGAGCAGGTGGCCGCCGAGCTTCCCGGGGAGCCAGTCGTCATCGGCCACTCCCTCGGCGGATTCATCGTGCAGAAGTACCTCGAACGCCACGAGGCGCCGGCCGCGGTGCTGGTCGCCCCCGCCCCCGCCGTCGGGATGCTTGCTGCCTCCATACGGATGTCGCGGCAGGAGCCGCTGTTGAGCCTCAAGCTCCTCCTCTCGATGGAGCCCTACACCATGTTCGCGACGCCCGAGCGAGCCCGCCGCTTCCTCTTCTCCCCCGATGTCGACGACGACACCCTGCACCGCCACTGGTCCCGCCTCGGCCGCGAGTCCTTCCGTTCCTGGACACAGATGCTGACCAGCCGGCCCGACGCCGAACGCATCCGGGGCACGCCCATGCTCATCCTTGCCGGCGGCGGCGACCGCCTCATCCCCGAGGCCGCCCTCCGCCGCACCGCCGACCAATACGGCGCCGCCCTCGCGATGCTCCCGGACATGCCCCACGACCTCATGCTGGACATGCGCTGGCAGGAAGCCGCCGGGGCCATCCATGCCTGGCTGACCCGCACGTTTCCCCCCGACCCCGCCTGAAGCGCCCCTGTACACTCACCGACCACCGACCACCGACCACCGACCACCGGAGCCACGCGATGACGCTCAGCATTGACGACGTAGACCTTTTCTCGCCGGAGACGCAGGAAGACTGGTATCCCTCCTACCACGCCATCCTCGAGCAGGCGCCCGTCTACCCCATCCCCGGCACGGACATGTTCCTCGTCTCCAAGTTCGAGGACATCGCCTGGATCGTGCGTAACCCCGAGCGCTTCCCCCACAACGCCACCGGCAGCCACGGCCTCCTCATGAGCGACGAGGCCCAGGCCTACCACGAAGAGCACGGCTACCCCCGCATCCAGCCCCTTAGCACCAATCCCCCCGAGCACCGCCGCTACCGCGCGCTCGTCGACCCCTTCTTCTCCCCCGCCGGCGCCACTCGCCAGCGCGAGATGATCACCGCCACCATCGAGGAGCTCGTCGACGAGGTTGTCGCCAGGGGCCGCGTGGAATTCGTCGAGGACTTCGCCGTGCCCCTGCCCGTGCGCGTGATCACGCTCATGCTGGGCTTCCCCCTGGAGGACATCCCCCGGCTCCGTGTCTGGTCGAACGCCTGGGTCATGCCCTTCCAGCTGGGCCTCACCCACGAGGAGCAGATGTACCTCGCCGAGAAGGGCGTCGAGTTCCAGAAGTACATCGAGGGCTTCATCGATGAGCGCCGCGCCAACCCCGGCGAGGATGTGCTCTCCCACCTCGCCGCCCGCGCCCGCTACGCCGGTGAGCGCCCGCTCTCCAACGAGGAGATCATCGGCATCATCAGCCACCTCTACATCGGCGGAAACGAGACCACGACTTTCGCCCTCACCTCCTCCCTCTGGCTGCTCACGCAGGACCCGTCCCTCTGGCCGCGGCTGCAGGAGGACCGCTCGCGCGTGCGCTTCTTCGTCGAGGAGGCGCTGCGGCTGGAGTCGCCCACCCAGGGCCTCTTCCGCGTGACCGTCCAGGACGAGGAGCTGCGCGGCGTGAAGATCCCTGCCGGTTCGGTCCTCCACCTCCGCTTCGCCGCCGCCAACCGCGACGCCGATGAGTTCCCCGACCCCGATGACTTCAGCCTCGAGCGCCCCAACGCGGCCAAGCACGTCGCCTTCTCCCAGGGCGAGCACATGTGTCCCGGCGCCGGCCTCTCGCGGCTTGAGCAGAACATCACCTGGGAGACGATGCTCGACCGCGTCGAGCGCTTTGACCTCGTGCCTGGCGCCAACGACTTCACCCACCAGCCCGGCTTCGTCCTGCGCGGCCTCGAGGAGCTCCACGTCCACATCACGCCGGCGGAGTAGCGCCCCTCAGCCCGCCCCTCCCTCAACGAAGGCGCGCCCCTCGTCGAGGAGCGCCTGCCACAGGTCCGCATCTCGCCCGGGGACGTGCACCCACTCCCGGAAGCGGCGGCCCGCCGGCGCGAAGGGAAGGCCGTCGCCCTCTGCGATGAGCGCATCCACGCGTGACGAGGGCAGTTTCACGATCAGGTCACCGGTGCCCCCTTCGGCCATCGCGAGGAACGCGCCGGTGGTGGTTCGCAGGCAGGGGAAGCCCATGATCGCGCCTTCCTCCGCCTGACCGGTGGCCAGCAGTGGCTCCGTCAGCTCCCGGTAGAGCGCGTCGTCGGCCACGCGGCGTGGGGTCACTGGCCCTGCAGGACGCGACGCAACCTCGCCACGGCCACGCTGGGCTGCGGGCTGTTGCCACCGAACTGCGGGATAGCGTCGCGCCAGCCCAGGCGCAGATCCCACGCGGCCAGCGGGGCCAGCAGGATCGCCGGCAGGATGATGATCGCTTCCACCCCGATTGCGTACGAAAGGGCCGCCGCCTGCGTCTCGCCCAGGGCGACCAGCGCTTCCTTCGCGAGGAAGGCGAGCCCCACGCTCGCCTGCGCCAGCGGGATGCCCGCTCCGATGTTCGCCGCCGCCACCACGAAGATGTGCACGAGGAAGCTCAGGCTGATCCCCAGCGAGGCGGCTACGGCCCAGTACAGCAGCGCCTCGCTCAGCCAGATGGCGGCCGTGAGGACGAGCACGCTCCCCGTCTGGCGGCGGCTCTGCACGGAGGCGAGCCCGGCCAGGAACGGCGTGATGCGCGGGCTCTTGAGCAGCCCCCGCCAGCCAATCGCCGAGGCTGGCTCGGGGCGCGGCCGCGTGAGGAACCACGCGAGCGCGATCCCCGCGGGCGTCCCGAACAGCATGAACGCGCCCAGCCCCGTGAAGCTGTCCCCGATCGTGAGCGTTGCGATGGCGACCGCCATGAGCAGGGCAAACACGAACCCGTCCATGATCCGCTCAAGCGTCTCCGCCCCCAGCAGCTCCAGCCGCCCGATGCCGAATTTGCGGGCCGTCACCTGGATCATGAGCACGTAGCCAAGCCCGAAGGGCAGCGCCATATTCGCCGCCTGCCCCAGGATCACGCGCGGGAGCGCCCGCCGCGTCGTCACGTCCTTCAGGTGCTCCACCAGCACCCTCCAGCGGACCGCCCGCAGCCAGTACCGGGTGAAGAACACGAGCGCGATGGGGATGAGGAAGCGCAGGTCGGCCTTTTGCAGCGTCCGCCCCACGTCCGCCAGGTGGACATCCCGGAGCAGCAGCCACACGAGGAAGAGGCTGATGGCGACGCCTACCGCAAGCCGCAGCGGCTTGCTCAATCGCCCAAGCGACACGCATTCCCTCCACGGTCACGGAGCGCCTCAGGGAGCCCCCGCACCAGGCGGCCCCATTCTGAACGTTTGCAACGGCCCTGTGTAGGGTTCTCGCGAGCGCCGGGCTCGCAGGCGGTGAGCGCTACTCGCTCGGGGCGACCGGCTCGGGCAGCTCCTCGATCTGGTCCAGCACCGCTTCCTCGGGGTCACCCTCGCCCCGCCCCTCGCCCTGGGCGCTCACCCCGATCGCCTCCGCGAAGCGCCGGTACGACTCCAGCGAGTCCCCGTACTTGCGGTGCCCGGCCGTGTGCCAGGCGCTGGCCAGCAGCAGCGTCTCCCGCCGCGTCGAGGTGGAGTGGCCGTAGTCCTCGGCCAGGCAGAGCCCGATCTCCTGGTTGTGCGGGTCGTTCCCGTGCTTCACCGCGGCCGTGGTGAGCGTTTGCACCAGCGGCGAGCGTCCGTACCCGGCGTCGAGGTACGCCTGCGTCCAGGCTACGCTCTGCTCTTTGTCCAGTGCCATCAGGGCGTCGTCGAGCCGCGCGAGCAGCTGGTCGCCGGAGAGGCTGGCGGCATCCTTCGGCGGCGCGATGAGCGGGCGCCCGTGCCCCTTCAGGTTCGCGATCCAGCGCGCCGCCTGGTTCACGAACGAGCCCGCCACGAAGAGCAGCTTTGTGCGGTGCGGGTGCTCGAAGGTGTCGTAGAACCAGCGCACGGTGTTCGTGTACTCGTAGGCGTGCTGCGGCATCGAGTACTCGTCCGCCACCACCGTCTCGAGCAGCACGTTCGCCGCCGCTACCTGGATGGTGTCGATAATGTGAGCGGGGCTCCGCCCCGCCAGCAGCAGCGCCACGAGGTGCTCGATGTAGTCGGGCTCGGGCATCTTCGTCAGCGCCCGGATGAGCCCCTCCGCCTCGGGCTCCGAGAGCGGCGCCTCGTTCGCGAACAGCTCCGCGTCGCGGCTGGCGCCCGGCGTCGGGTCGATCGAGGAGCTGGGAAGCTCCTCGCGTAGCCGGTACAGCTCCACCTGGCAGGCCATCTCGTACTCGGAGTGCCAGCGCGGCCCCACGGCCACATCGACCACGCCCGCGTAGAGGACGTGGTGGGCGTTCTCCCACCCGATCGCCTGCCCCAGCTCCACCGTCGCCCGCGCCCGGTAGGCCTTGTGCCCGGTCGTGTACGAGCGGTTGTAGAGCAGCCGCCCCTGCACGTCGATGAGCCCCGCGAAGACGAGCTGCGCCAGCAGCTCCTTGCGCCGCTCCTCCTCCTCGAACAGCCCCAGGAACACGCGGTAGGCGCGCACGACCTCGCCACGCTCCACCAGCGTGAGCCACTCGTTCAGCCGCTCCTCGAAGGTCCCCTCGAGGTGCAGCGGCTCCTGGTCTTCCCAGTGGCGCTCGGGAGGCGGCGGTTCCACCCCTGGCACGGGCTTGTACGTGCGACGTCCGTAATGCCCCGGCATCCGTCCGATGAGCTGGTTCCACGGGTCGAGCCCCGTCGGCACGTACCAGAGCGTCTGCGCCAGCGGCAGGTGCTTCAGTTCGGGTGGCAGGTAGCGGGGCAGCGTCAGGCTCGTGCGGGAGCTCAGCATGCAGTGGTCGTTATTCACGAACCGCATCACGCCGCCGTCGACGCGCTGGTGGTAGGGGACGTTGGTGTAGGGCCCGTGCGTGCGCACGGTCTCGCTCAGGATCTCAACGGGATCGCGGCCTGCCTTCAGCAGGTCCAGCAGGGTCTCACGCGTTGCCCCCTGGTCGCGCCCGAGGATGCCCTCCTCGAGCCGGGCGAAGAGCCGTTCGGCCTCCCTGTCGCGCGTTGCCGTGGCCGTCATAGCGACCCTCCCGTGGACCCGATTATAGGCGCGCCCCCTACCCCGCTGCCGAGGCGGCCGCCTCGCCTTCATAGCGACCGTCGCGTGCCAGGCCGTTCAGCTTCGCCCGCTCGAAGAAGGCGGCCTGCGCGGCGCCCTCGTTCTCGGTCTTGCCGCCCCAGGCCGCCAGCGCCGGCGCCTGCAGCCCGCGCCCGTACGAGAAGCTCAGCGCCCAGGGCTTTTCGCCTGCCGCCGTGTTTATCGCGTTCAGGTTCTCCGTCGATTCGACCGCCGACTGCCCGCCGGAGAGGAAGTTGATGGTCGGCACCGCAGCCGGCACCGCTCGCCGGAACACGGTCAGGGTCGCGTCCGCGACTTCCTCGGGCGAGGCCTTGCGGCCGCTCTCGCTGCCGGGCAGGACCATGTTCGGCTTGAGCACGATGCCCTCGAGGAGCACGCCGTGCCGGTCGAGCGCCGCGAACACCGCGTGCAGCACCGCCTCGGTCACGTCCGCGCAGCGCTCGATCGTGTGGCCCCCGTCCATCAGGACCTCGGGCTCGACGATCGGGACCACGTCCGCCTCCTGGCAGATGCGCGCGTAGCGGGCCAGCGTCTCCGCGTTCGCGGAGATGGCGAGGGGACTCGGGAGGTCGTCCGTGATGTTGTAGACCTCGCGCCACTTGGCGAAGCGCGCGCCCTGCTCCTTGTAGCCCTCGAGCCGCCCTGCGAGGCCGTCGAGGCCTTCCGTGATCAGGTCGCCCGGGGCGCCCGGCAGGGGAACCGTGCCCTTATCGACCTTGATGCCGGGCACCACGCCCGCGTTCGCTGCCACCTGCGGCAGCGGCGTGCCTTCGCCGTCCGCTTGCCCGAGCGTCTCCTCGAAGAGGATGACGCCGCAGATGTAATCGCCGATCCCCGGCGTTGTCAGCAGCAGCGAGCGGTAGGCGCGCCGGTTCTCCTCGGTCGATTCCGCGCCGATCGTGTCGAAGCGGCGCTTGATCGTGCGGGAGCTCTCGTCGGCGGCGAGGATGCCCCTGCTCGGTGCCACCAGGTCCGCGACGGTCTGCCGGAGTACGCCTTCGTCCATGTTTTCCCCCTGCCCTGGGTGTCTTCGATGGCGCCAATCCTACGCCCGTTGCTGGCAGCCGCTATTGCGGGTCGCGCGGCTCGTGACGTAACAACGAGGCTGTTGATCCAGCCTTGGCGGGGGTAGAGGTGGTGGGGGGGCGATCCCTGCCTAGGCGGCGGTTTCGCGCCGCCCGCGGATCCAGTTCAGAAAGGCCTGGACGCGCGGATTGTCCCGCATGCCGCCGCTCCCGGAATCCTCGATGTCGGCGAACCCGGCGCCGCAACTCTGGCAGTAGCCGTACACGTTCAGGTTCTCGTGTCCACAGACGGGGCACTTCTTCATGGGCGCAAGTGTAGCCTGCCCGAACGCCTCGGGCACACCCCCGCGTTTGTCCGCACGGATCGCGCCCAGCAAACTGGAGGGACCACCGCCGGGAGTGCCCACGTGAGCCTTGATCCCATCCGCGACATCATGCCGCTCGTCATCGAGTCCGATGGCCGCCGCGAACGCGCCTACGACATCTACTCGCTCCTCCTCAAGGAGCGCATCGTCTTCCTCGGAACGCCCATCGACGCGATGGTCGCGAACATCATCATCGCCCAGCTCCTCTACCTCGACCGCGAGGACGACGAGAAGGACGTGACCCTCTACGTGAACAGCCCCGGCGGCAGCGTTACCGCCGGCCTCGCCATCTACGACACCATGCAGCTCATCCGCCCCGATGTCGCCACCGTCTGCATCGGCCTGGCGGCGAGCATGGGCACCGTGCTCCTCACGGGTGGCACCAAGGGCAAGCGCACGGCGCTCCCCAACGCCACCGTCCACCTCCACCAGGTGATGGGCGGCGCCGAGGGCCAGGCCTCCGATATCGAGATCCAGGCCCGGGAGACCCTCCGCCTGCAGGCCATCCTCCGCAACATCATCCACGAGCAGACCGGCCAGCCGATGGAGCGCATCGAGCGCGACACCGACCGCGACTTCTGGCTCGATGCCCAGGCGGCCAAGGAGTACGGCCTTATCGACGAGGTGCTGGAAGGCCCGGTCGCCGGCGCCAACGGCGCCACCTCGGACTCGGCCGGAAGCTAGCCCGAAGCCTCCGCCTCGATGCGCGTCATCCCGCCCATGTAGGGCTGGAGCACGTCCGGCACGGCGATCGACCCGTCGGCCTGCTGGTAGTTCTCGATTATCGCGATAAGCGCTCGCGGCGCCCCCAGCCCCGACCCGTTCAGCAGGTGGGGGAAGCGGGGCCGCCCGTCGGCGGTCGGCCGGTAGCGCACGTTCGCGCGCCGCGCCTGGAAGTCGAGCGTGTCCGAGACCGAGCTCACCTCCAGCCACTCCTCCACCCCCGGCGACCACAGCTCCACGTCGTACGCCTTCGAGGCCTTGAACCCGACATCGCCCGCGCAGAGCTGCAGCACCCGGTAGCGAATCTCGAGCGCCTCGGCCAACCGGCAGGCCCGCTCGACCATCGCCTGCAACTCCGCTTCGCTCTCATCCGGCTCGCAGAAGACGAACATCTCGACCTTCTCGAACTGGTGCAGCCGCTTCAGTCCGCGCGTGTCCCGTCCCGCGCTCATCTTCTCGCGACGGAAGCAGGGGGTGTGCGCCACCAGCCGCTGCGGCAGCGATCCCGCCGGCAGGATCTCGTCCCGGTAGAGGTTCGCGAACGGGGCCTCCGCCGTCGGCACGAAGAGGTAGTCCTGCTCGGCGTCCTGGTACAGGTTCTCGCGGAAGTCGGGCAGGTGCCCCGAGGCGAAGAACGACTCCTCCGTGAGCATGTACGGAAGGTAATGCTCGACATAACCATCGTTCACGTGGAAGTCGATCATCCACTGGATCATCGCCCGGTGCAGCCGCGCGATGCCCCCCCGCAGCACGAAGAAGCGCGACCCCGACATCTTCGCCCCGCGCGCCAGGTCGATCCCGTCGAGCGTCTCCCCCACCTCCCAGTGCGGGCGCGGCTCGAAGTCGAACGCGGGCGGCGTGCCCACTTCCCTGATGGTCACGTTCTCGCGGTCGTCCGCGCCCGGCGGCGTGTCCGGGTCGAGGATGTTGGGGACCTCGTAGAGCGCCTCCCGCAGAGAGGCCTCCGCCTCTCGCAGCTGGTCCTCGAGTCCGTCGAGGCGCTCGCCGATGGCGCGCGCCGCCTCGATGCGCTGCGTGCGCTCCTCCGCGTCCTGCGTCTGGCCGATGGCCTTGCTGGCGGTGTTGCGCTCCGCCCGCAGCCCCTCCACCTCGCCGATGAGCGCCCGCCGTCGCTCGTCGAGCGTGAGGATGGCGTCGATCGGGGGGTCGACCCCCCGCCTCTCCATGTCGGCGCGGACCCGGTCGAGGTTTTCGCGGATGTACTGGGCGCTCAGCATCGCGAGTCCGCCTCCGCCGCCGCGTCCAGCGCCCGTAGCCCCAGCAATCGCACGTCTTCGGCCACGGGCACGAGCGTACCATCGGGCGCCGGGAGCGAAAACGCGGATGCCAGCTCTTCCCGGTTCACCCATCGGTAGTGGCCGTGCGGCACCGGCGCCTCGAAGTCGACATTGCCCCTGGCGCGCGTGACGTAGACGTGGTCGATGTGCTGGTGGAAGGGCTGGCCCGGAATCTCGATGTTCTCGACGAGGATGACGACCGGGGGTGGCAACACCTCCGGTCGGTCCACGACCAGCAGGTCGGGCGGCGGGATCACCTCGACCTCCAGGCCCGACTCCTCCAGCGCCTCGCGGACGGCGGCCTGCAGCGGGTCCTCGTTCGGCTCGGCGTGTCCGCCGGGGGGGATCCACATCTGCAGCTTCCTGTGCCAGAGCAGCAGGGTGCGATCACCCGCGACCACATAGGCCGTGCTCGTGTGGTGGCGCTCGAACGGCTCCGTCACGTGTCGTCCCGCTGCGAAAGGGTGCGGTGCTGCGGGAACAGGATCACCTCGCGGATGCTCGTCTGGCCCGTGAGCAGCATCACCAGCCGGTCGATCCCGAACCCGAGGCCGCCCGCGGGCGGCATCCCGTGCTCCAGCGCCACCAGGAAGTCCTCGTCGGCCAGCTCCACTTCGTCGTCCCCCGCCAGCAGCAGCGCTTGCTGCGCCTCGAATCGCTCGCGCTGGTCGACCGGGTCGTTCAGCTCCGAATACGCATTGGCGAACTCGAAGCCGCCCACGAACGCCTCGAAGCGCTCCACCAGCCCCGCCGATCCCGCCTTCCGCTTGGCCAGCGGCGAGAGCTCGACCGGGTAATCCAGCAAGAACGTCGGCTGGATCAGGTGCGGCTCCACCAGCGCGCTCGCGGCGATGTCGATCAGCTTGCCGCGGCCCGCCTCCGAGGGCGCATCCAGACCCCGCCGCCGCAGCTCCTCCCGTAGCGCCTCCGTCTCGCCGAAGGCGTCCAGGTCGAAGTCGCCGTATTCGCGCAGGGCCTCCACGTAGCCGAGGCGCCGCCAGGGCGGGGCGAAGTCGATCTCGTTCCCGCCGAAGGACACGGTCGTCGTCCCCAGCACCTCCTCCGCCACCGTGCTGACCAGCTCCTCCACGAGCGTCGCCATCGTGCCGTAGTCGCCGTACGCCTCGTACAGCTCCAGCATCGTGAACTCGGGATTGTGACGCTGGCTGAACCCCTCGTTCCGGAAGATGCGCCCGATCTCGTAGACCCGCTCGTAGCCGCCCACCAGCAGGCGCTTCAGGTGCAGCTCCAGGCTGATGCGCAGGTAGCGGTCCTCGCCCAGCGCCTGCGAGTGCGTGAGGAAGGGCCGCGCCGCCGCGCCACCCGCCTCCTCCTGCAGCACCGGCGTCTCCACCTCCAGGTAGTCGCGCTCGTCGAGGTGCCGCCGGATCGCCGCCACGATGCGGCTGCGCACGCGGAACGTGTCGCGCGTCTCCTCGTTCGCAAGCAGGTCGAGATAGCGCTGGCGCTGCCGGATCTCCACGTCCGTGAGGCCGTGGAACTTCTCCGGCGGCGCCCGCAGCGCCTTCGTGATCACCTGCCACGAGGTAGCGCCCACGGTCGCCTCCCCCGTGCGCGTACGCATCGGCGAACCCTGCACCGCCACGAAGTCGCCCAGATCGAGCAGCTTCAGCCGCTCGTACGCTTCCTCCCCCACGGCGTTGCGGCGGATGAGCGCCTGCAGCCGGCCCGTTCCGTCGAGCACATCGAGGAAGCTGGCGCGGCCCATCCCCCGCTGCGCCACCACCCGGCCCACGATCGCGACCGGGTCGAGGTCAGGCTCTTCGCCTGGCGCCACGCCCTCGAGCAGGGCGCTTACCTCGGCGTTCGTATGCGTGCGCTCGATGCGGGGCGGGTACGGGTCGAGGCCCGCCTCGCGGAACTCGTCCGCGCGTGCAAGGCGCTGCACGCGCAGGCTCTCCGCGCCCGTTCCCGCGGGCGCGTCGGCGGTTTCGTCCGTCTCCCGTTCGTCGCTCATCTGCTCGTTTCCGTGCCGCAGGAAAGAGGGCCGCTCTGCGGGCGGCCCTTTCCGATGGTGACCGTCGCCGCTGCCGCTAATCGATATCGAGGACCTTAAGCTTGATGACGCCACTGGGCACCTCGATATCGACCTCCTCGCCCTTGGCGCGCCCCAGCAGGGCCGCCCCGATGGGGGACTCGTGCGAGATGCGCCCCTCGGCTGCGTTCGCCTCTGGCGGGCCGACGATCTGGTAGTGGACGGTCTTCCGGCCCTGGCGCACCTTCACGCCGCTGCCCACCACCACCCGCGAGGCGTGGTGGGCCCCTTCCTCGTCGATGATGACCGCGCGCCGCAGGAGGTCCTCCAGGTTGAGGATCTTCCCCTCGAGCAGGCTCTGCTCTTGTTTCGCGTTGTCGTACTCGGCGTCGTTCTGGCTCGTGCCGAGCTCGCGCGCCTTGTGGATGTGGTCCGCGACGGTTTTGCGGTCCGCCTTCAACTGCTCAAGCTCACCGTTGAGCCTGGCGACGCCTTCCTTCGTCATCGGTACTGGATCTTGAGGCATCGCTCGCCCTTTCACGAACGCGAGCCGCCTCCGTAGAGGCCGCTCGCGGAGCACGCAGTATACCGCACCCCCTGTGGCGCCCGCCCCCTCTGGATGTTGGCTCCCAGTGGGTGATAATCCCTGCGATGAGTCACGCGTCGCCGCCCATCGCCGCTCGCCGCTCACCGCCCCCCCGGGTGGGAGGCGTGTTGTGATCCGGCCCGGCCCGCGGCGAGGCTACTCCGGCGGCGTGCGCGGCACGACCTTCTCGAGCGGTCGCCGGCCGCCGCCCGTCCGCGCGATCGCGCTCGTCGTTATCGCACTCGCCGTGCTCGCCGTTGGCCTCGTGGCCTGGTTCGTCTTCGGACGGGGCTCGGGGGGCTGCACCGATGCCTACTGCGAGACGGCCGACCTCCAGCTCGAGATCCCTCCCGACTTCGTCCTCCACAGCCGGATCCTCGAACGCAACCCCGAGGCCGACCCTCTCCCCGGCGGATTCGACCTGGGGATCAACATCCCCCTTGAGATCCCCACCACCGACGACCGTGGCCTCAGTTTCTACGGCTACGACCCCGAGGAACTCCGCTGGGAGCCGGTTGCCAGTGTCCTCCTCGAAGAGGACGGCACGCGCGCCTCGGGCGTCTTCGCCGACCCACCGCAGTACCTTGCCGTCTTCCGGCGGCTCAACGAAGGGCGCGAGGTTGTCGCCTACCTGCAGCCGGGCGATACCCTCCACCCCACCGCCGTCCTCCTCGCGACCGTCGTCCACACCCTGGACTTCACGCCCGCCTTCGATGGCTCCCTCCTCGGTCAGCCCAGCGCCCGCCCTCCCACGACCGCCCTCCACTACCCCGCGATCTCCGCGTCCGCCGCGATCGACGGCTCCGTGGCCAACGTGGACAACATCCTCTCCACCGGGGCCGACCGCACGAACCACGTCCGCGAGATCCTTCAGCGCGTGGCCGCCCACCGTCTCGCGGGGGTCGACATCGCCTATCTCGACCTGCGTGCCGACCAGCGCACCTCGTTCACCCTCTTCGTCTCCGAGCTTGCCGAGGGCCTTCACTCCCAGGGGAAGACCCTGACGCTGACCCTCCCCGCCCCCATCAAGGGGCTGGACCGCATCGACGAGGGCGCCTACGACTGGGCCGCCCTCGGGCAGTCCGCCGACCTCATCAAGATCGCCGCCGTGCGCGACCAGAGCACCTTCCGCCTGCACATGCCCGAGGTCATCGAGCACATCACCACCGTCGTGGACCCCGGCAAGGTCATCCTTACGATCACGCCCTACGCCGCCGAGAAGTCGGCCGACGGCCTTCGCAGCCTCACCCTCACCGAGGCGATGGCCATCGCCAGCAAGCTCGGTATCCGCAGCGAGGGCTTGACTGCCGGCGCGGACATCCAGGTCGTCGCCGTCAATATCGACCGCGACGAGGGCCTGAGCGGCCTCCGCTGGCAGCCCGAGACCGCCACCGTCGCCTTCACCTACAAGCTCAACGGGGGCCGTACGGTCTGGATCGAGAACGTGTTCAGCGCCGGCTTCAAGCTCGAATTCGTGACCGTCTACGGCCTCGGTGGCCTTGCCGTGGAGGACGCCAGCGACAACATCTTCCTGGGGAACGTCTGGAGCGCCATCGAACCCTTCGTGGCCTCCGGGCAGGCGGTGCTGCTCCAGCCCAGCCACACCCACCTCCTCCCCGACTGGAAGGTCACCGGCGGCAACCTCGTCGGCGGCGACCGCGGCCTCGTCACCTGGCAGAGCCCCCTCGAGGCCGGCACCTACACCGTCACCCTCACCCTCAGCGATGGCGTGGAGCGCTTCGAGAGCCGCATCGTGCTTGACCTGCAACCGATCCAGGTCGAAGAGTCCGGGGAGGCGCCCTGAGTGCCCCAGACCCGCGTGCGCGTGACCGGCGGCGACCTGCGCGGCTTCCAGCTGGCGGAGCCCGGGGGCGCTCGCCTGCGCCCCACCAGCGCCCGCGTGCGCGAGGCCATCTTCAACATGCTTGCCGCCAGAACCGAGGACGCCGCCGTCGCCGACCTCTTCGCGGGCACGGGCGCCCTTGGAATCGAGGCGCTCAGCCGCGGTGCGAGCCGCGCCGACTTCGTCGAGAGCCACCGCCAGACCGCCCGCGCGATCGTGCAGAGCATCGCTCGCGCGGGGCTGGCGGGCAGCGGCTCCGTCGTGCGCGGGGCGCTCCCGGGGGCCCTGGGCTCCCTCGAGGGCCCGTACGACCTCATCTTCCTCGACCCGCCCTACGACTCCGAGGAGGGTGTACCCACGCTCGCAGCGCTCGCTCCGCTCCTCGCCCCCGGCGGTCTGGTCGTCTATGAGCACCGAAGCCGATACAATCCGCCGGAACGCCCGATGGGACTCGAACAGACCGACCGACGGGTCTACGGCGATACCGCCGTGGCGTTCTTCGCAGTGCTGGAGGGTGCATGAGAACGGCCATCTTCCCGGGCGCCTTCGATCCCGTCACGAACGGGCACCTCGATCTCGTCAAGCGCATGTCCAGCCTTTTCGATCACGTGATCGTGGCCGTCATCCGCGGCCGCGAGAAGAGCGCCATGTTCACCTCCGAAGAGCGGATCGAGCTCTTCCGCGAGGCCGTGAAGAACGTCCCCAACGTCGAGGTCGAGATGCTCGAGGGGCTCACCGTCGATTTCGCCAAGAAGCGCGGCGCCTGCGCCATTGTGCGCGGCATCCGCGGCGGCGGTGACTTCGAGTACGAGTTCGACATGGCCCTCATGAACCGCAAGATGGCCCCCACCATCGAATCCGTGTACCTGATGACCAACCACGAGTACATCTACGTGAGCGCCAGCCGCGTCCGCGAGGTGTCCCAGCTCGGCTACGATGTCGACGGGCTGGTACCGAACCACGTGCGAACGGCCATCCGCGAGCGCCTCGGGCTGGGCGACTAGCCTGCCGGGGAGGCTCCCGTGGAACTCCTTGAGCTGATCGCCAGCCTCGAAGCGCTCGTCGCGCAGGCTCGCCGCCTGCCCGTGGGGGGCAACCTCGTCATCGAGCGCCGCCTCATCCTCGATCTCATCGACCAGATACGCCTCGCCGTCCCCGAGAACGTTCGCCAGGCGGCCCAGGTGATGGAGCAGCGCGAACAGCTCCTGCGGGATGCCAAGGAGCACGGTCAGGCCGTCATCGCCGAGGCCGAACGGCACCGTGCGCAGCTCGTGAGCGAGACCGCCGTGGTGCAGGAGGCGGAGAAACGCAGCCAGGCCATCATCATGGATGCCGAGGCCCGCGCCCGTCAGACCATCGCCGACGCCGACGCGACCGCCGCCGCCCACCTGAGCGAGGCCGCCGAGGCCGCCGCCAGCCAGCTCCAGGATGCCGACCAGTACGCCGTCGCCGTCATCGAACGGCTGCAGGACGACATCCGCTCAGTCCTCGAGGCCCTCGACCGCAGCAGCGACAGCCTGCGCCAATCCCGCTGACCGTTCCCGGCTACGGGGCCGCGATCGCCTCCCCCACCGCCTCCTGGGTGATGCTCCCGTGCGAGGCCGCCCAGCGCGCCTTCGCGTCCCGCAGGATCAGTACCTGCGGCGACTCGTGCTTCACGCCCGTGCGCACCTGGATGGAGCGCGTCAGCTCGCGCCCTTCCGCAACGTCGATGAGGGCGATATCGCCCTCCACCAGCGACATCTCGTCGTAGGCGCGGCTCGAGATGGGGCACCAGTAGTCGTGCAGGAAGAGGACGACATCGCCCTCGCGCGAGCGTTCGAACCAGTCGTCGAGCTCCGCAATCTCGGTCAGGGTGGTGAAGTCACTGGCCGCCACGGGCTGCCCTCCGCGTCCCCGGTTGGGGGTCGCCGTTCACGATAGCAGGCGTACGCCCTTCGGAAGGTCAGGAGCGCCGTGCGATCGCGTACGTGACCCGCCCCGCCGCCGCCAGCTCGCCCGCCTCGTCCCGCACCTCCACCGCCACGAACACCGTCGTCCGCCCGGCCCGCAGCACCCGCCCCTCCGCCGTCGCCTCCCCGCGCACCGCCCGCAAGTACGAGACGTTCAGGTCCGTCGTCGCGTGCCCCGCCCACGTCTCGTCGTCCGGCTCGCGCAGCGTCGCCACCGCCGACCCCGAGGCCGCGTCGACGAGCGAGGCGATGGCGCCGCCGTGCATCACGTCGGGGCGGCGCGTGGCCAGCTCCGGGCGCATGGGCAGGCGCAGCGTCACATGGCCCCGTTCGGCGTCCACCAGCTCGATCCCGAGCAGCGACCAGTACGGGATCTGATCGGCCGCCACCAGGGCTGCAATCGCAGGGTCCATGGGCTCTCCCCCGCCCCGTATACTGCCGCCCGCCAGCGACTCGGTCACGGAGGCAGTCATGGTCACCATCTCCACCGCTGCCGGCGGCATCGAACACACCGACCTCGGCGCCACCCTCATGCACGAGCACACCTTCATCCGCTCCCCGGGCGTGTACGAGGCCTGGCCGGAGCTCTGGGACCGCGATGGCGAGGTCGCCAACGCGGTCGAGCGCTTCCGCGAGCTCAAGGCCGCCGGTATCGATTCCATCGTCGACCTGACCACCATCGACCTCGGCCGCGACGGCGCCATGCTCGAGGAGGTCGCCCGCCAGGTCGACCTCAACATCATCGTCTGCACCGGCGTCTGGCGGCAGCCCCCCAACCTCTTCGGCCGCCTCGATAGCGATGCCATCGCCGACCTCTTCGTGCGCGACATCGAGCAGGGCATCGAGGGCAGCAGCATCCACGCCGGCGTCATCAAGCTCGCCACCGAGCCCACCGTCGACGAAGCCAACGAGAAGATGCTGCGCGCGGGCGCCCGCGCGCACCGCCGCACGGGCGTGCCCATCAGCACCCACAGCGACGCCACCACCGAGTCCGGTCTCGCCCAGCAGGACGTCTTCGAGAGCGAGGGGGTCGACCTCACGCGCGTCGTCATCGGGCACTCCGGCGATACGGAGGACACCGACTACCTGCGTCGCATCATGGACCGCGGCAGCTCCATCGGCATGGACCGCTTCGGCATCGACCGGCGCCTCAGCACCGAGGCGCGCGTCAACACCATCGTCAGGCTCTGCGGGATGGGCTACGCCGAGGGCATGGTCCTCTCGCACGACACCAACTGCTTCATGGACACCATGCCCCGTGAATCGCTCCCGGAGTGGGCGCCCAACTGGCACTTCCTGCACATCACGAACGACGTGCTGCCTGCGCTGCGCGAGCAGGGTGTCACCGACGAGCAGATCAACGCGATGATGGTGGAGAACCCGCGGCGCATCTTCTCCCGCCGCGATTCTTACTAGGGGGTTCGGGCCCGCCGGCCGGGGCTAGAAGTCGAAGTCGCCGCCCATGTCGAGCCCATCCATGCCGGGCATGCCGGGCATGCCGCCCATGCCGGCCATATCGCCCATACCCGCCATGTCGCCCATGTCGGGCATGCCCGCGCCAAGATCCCCGAGATCGAAGTCGTCGCCGCCGCCGCCCACGCCGATGATTGCCGCTCCGAAGATGCGGTTCGAGCTCTTGCCGCATTCCGGGCACTTCGCACCCTGGCTGGCCTTCGCGACCGGCCGCTTGCGCTCGAAGACCTTCCCGCACGAGGGACAGTGGAATTCGTAGATGGGCATGGCGCGGGACTCCGTTCAGGTCTGGGTTCGTGATGTGCTGTCGATCCTAGCACTCCCCTCCGACCGGTCGAGGGTGATGCGGGTGCGGACGGCAGGCGCTACCATCGACGCCAGCCGGGCCCCCGTAGCTCAGCGGATAGAGTGTCGGCCTCCGGAGCCGAAGGCAGAGGTTCGAGTCCTCTCGGGGGTATACCGCCAACGCGACCTCAACCGCGATGTCGAGCTCAGTCGGGTAGCTCCGGTGGCGGAGCATTGCCCGCACTTGGGTTCCTCCACCAGTAGAATGCCGATTCCCCGTGCGTGTCCCGGTAGCCGTAGCCTGCCGGTGGCGGAATCCACGGGGACTGTTCCGGGGGCGGCGCCGGCCAGCCGGGGACATGGAGGAGCGTGACCACTCGTGGTTGAAGCGGAGAACGACGCCGTCCGGTACGAACCGGAGGAGAAGCCGCCGGCACTCGTGACGGTTGGGTCCGGTCTGCAGGCAGCGATGGTCATCGTCGCCCCGGTAGTCCTGACCGTCGTAATCGTGGCCCGCATTGCCGACCAGCCCGACTCCTACATCACGTGGGGGGTCTTCGCGGCGCTCGTCGTGAGCGGCCTGACAACCGCGCTGCAGGCCATCCGCGTGGGACGGGTGGGCGCCGGGCATGTGCTCATCATGGGTACGTCGGGCGCCTTCATCGCGGTCTGCGTGGCGGCCCTGCTCGAGGGAGGCCCCTCCACGATGGCCGCGCTCATCATCGTGTCGTCGCTGTTCCAGTTCGCGCTGGCCGGCCGGCTCTCGCTGCTGCGCCGCATCTTCACGCCCGTCGTCTCCGGCACGGTGATCATGCTGATCGCCGCCACGGTCATGCCCATCGTCTTCGACACGCTGACGGCCGTGCCCGACGACACGTCCGCTGCCGGTGCTCCGATTGCAGCTGCGGCCACCGTCGTGACGGTCGCCGCCCTGGTGCTTCGCGCCCCCCCAGCGTGGCGTCTCTGGTCGCCCATCATCGGCATTGCCGTGGGATGCGCGGCAGGCATTCCCTTCGGCCTCTACGACGTACAGCAGGTGGCGGACGCAGCCTGGATTGGCGTTCCCGCCAGCTCCTGGCCGGGGATCGACGTCACGCCCGGAACGGAGTTCTGGGCGCTCCTGCCGGCCTTCGTCGTCGTGACGATCGTGGGGGCCGTTGAGACCATCGGTGATGGCATTGCCATCCAGAAGGTCTCGCGCCGAAGAGCGCGAGCAACTGACTTCCGGGTCGTCCAGGGAGCGCTCAACGCCGACGGCGTGGGCAACTTCCTCTCCGGCATCCTCGGCACGCTCCCGAACACGACCTACTCCTCCAGCATCGCGATTGCGGAGGTCACCGGCGTCGCCGCTCGTCGCGTCGGTGTCGTCATTGGCGTTGCCTTCGTCGTCGTGGCCTTCTTCCCCAAGATGGCGGCCTTGATCATCGCCATTCCCGGACCGGTGGCCGCCGCCTACATCACCGTCCTGATCGGGCTCCTGTTCGTCCAGGGGATGCAGCTGATCATCCGCGACGGCGTTGACCACCGGAAGGCGGCCGTCGTCGGCGTGTCGTTCTGGGTCGGTACGGGCTTCCAGAACCAGTGGATCTTCCCGGACCTCATCGAGGGCGGGTTCCTCGAGGTGCTCCTGGGGAACGGGATGACGGCGGGCACGCTCGTTGCCGTCATCATGGTCGCCTTCCTTGAACTCACAAGCTCCCGGCGGAGCCAGCTCAACGTGGCGCTGGACACGAAGGCGCTCTCGGCTCTCGACCAGTTCCTTCGGCGATTCGCCGCAAGGGCCAGGTGGGACGACGCCTCGACCGAGCGCCTCACCTCGGCAGGCGAGGAGACCCTGTCCATCCTGACCCAGGAGCAGGCAGGTTCCGCGGGCGGCGCCCACCGCCTGGCTGTGACGGCACGGCTGGACGGGAGGCAGGCGGAGATGGAGTTCGTGACGTTCCTCGAAGGGGAGAACGTCGAGGATCGGCTGACGTACCTCAGCGAGCTCCCCCCCGTCCCCGACGAGCACGAGGTGTCGTTCCGCCTGCTCTGGCACTACGCCTCGGATGTCCGCCACCAGAAATATCACGGCCTCGACATCGTGACCGTGACGGTGGAGGCTCACCCGCCGTCATCGCGGTGATGCGGGAACGGCAGGGTTCGGCCCGCAGGCAGCCCGGGGAAGGGCCCTTGCCGCTCCCGGCCCCGGGAGCGTCGCGGTGCACCGATGTCGCCATCGACCCGCCCGACGGCTGACCGCTGCCGTCCCCCGCTTGTCTTCAGGCGGGGATTTCGTGCCGCTTTTCCTTGATCACGAACTTGATCTTCCCGCTGAGCGACTGCGTCGGAAAGGGGCTGGTTCGCAGCTCACCGCCCGGTGGCGATAGCTCGAAGGTGAAGTGGTGCGCCAGCAAGAGCACGTTGAGGGCGACCTGCTTCTCCGCCCACTGGCTGCCCATGCACCTGTGCGTGCCCAGGCCAAACGGCGCAAACCCCGGCGTGAGGTGCTCGTTGCGCGGCGGCAGGTAGCGGTCGATGTCGAATGCGAACGGGTCCGGAAAGACATCCTCCATGTAGTGGGGGGCCGTCTGGGCGATGATGACGAACGCGCGTAGGGGCAGTTCGTAGCCCTCGACGACGCACGAGTTCATCACGGTGCGCATGGAGAGATTGACGTTGGGCGTCAGCCGGAGGGCCTCCAACAGCACGCGATGCGTGACATCGAGGTTGGCGGGCGTCAGGTCGTCGGCGGTGGGGTCGCCATTGGCGAACAGTGCGTCGGCTTCGGCCTGCACGCGCCTGTAGACGTCGGGATTCAACGCCAGGTGGTAGAAGACAAAGCTGGTCAGATCTCCCAGGTACTGGCCCGTCAGCGTCAACGCGTTGAGCGGGAAGCCGAGGTCGGTCTCGGGGAGGAACTGCTCGTCGCTGGCATGGACGGAGAGGTAGCCGTCGATCACATCCGGGGGCTTGCCGGCGCGCTGGGCCGGCGTGTGGCTGGTCCTGATCCGTTCGGCCAGTTGCGCGACGAGCTTTTCGCGGCGCCTCATGCCCGGTGTCTTCAAAAGGAACTTGGGAACCAGCCCGGTGAGGTACGCGAAGAGCAGGCGCCTGTTGAACAGGAAGACGTCCTCGAACACGTCCTGGGTGTCGAGGCTTATCAGGAGCGGCGACATCTGCGCATTGAGGTACCGCCGGAACATCGGCTCGGCGGGAGCGATGTCGCCGACCTTCCACGACGATGCGTGCTGCCGTGCGATGCCACAGATCTCGTCGAGCCGGCGGAGGAAGGTCTCCGGTGAGTGTGAGGGCTGCAACGCCTTGCGAAACCGGAAGTGATCGGCCCCGTCCATCGTGTGGATGGTCCGGGAGTTGCCATGGGCCGCCTCGGCGTCGGCCAGGTACTCCTTGGAGCGCAGGGACAGGCGGCCATGCTTCTGGACCCAGCGGTTGACTTCCGTGCCCGCGAGGAAGATGTAGGGCTGCTTTGCGAACGGAGGGCGCAGTTCGAACACCGGGCCGTATTCCCTGGCGAGGTCGGCGAAGAGCGCAGCGAGATTGCCGGTGCGCAGGTGGCGATTGAACAGCAGCTTGCGCAGTGAAAGGCGCGGTATCTCCTTGGTGAGGGAGGAATGCAGCTGAGGGCTGACGATGTTGCTGCTCACCGCCTCGGCGATCGAGCGGCCGATGATGTCCACCTGGCAGATGAGCTCGACGCGCTGCCGGGCCTCCTCGTCGAAGGGCATGAGGTAGTGCAGGACGTTGCAGGCGTTCAGGAGAGCGATGGTGATGACGTCGCGCGGGGCGGGAATCGCATCGGAGAGGATGATCGTCGGGATGCGCGTCTTGACGAAATCGCCGCCAACGCCGTCCTGGGAATCGGAATGCGCCTGCCAGATGGAGCGCGACAGGGTCCAGAAGTCGCCTTCGTGGTAGCTCAGGATCTCTCGTTCAACCAGGTTGCCGAGTACCTCGTCGATGATCCCGTCCGCACGGGGAGCGAGCCGCTCGATCCAGTACTCCGTGCTGTGTTGCTCCGGGTCGCCGGCGATCTCCGCCAGGATGGGATCCAGGGTGGGAAGCCCCGTCGGGGTACTGTCGACGATGAACAGGGACTCGAGGTCGGAGTCGATGCGGTAGCGGAAGGCAAGCTCCGCCAGCACGGCGCCGATGAGCGTGCAGTTGAGGGTCCATCCGGGCACGTGGTGGAAATACCCGCTCTCCTCGTTGAGGAGCATCAACAGCAATTCATCGGGCAGGGAGAGAGCACGGTCGTTCCCAACGGCTGGGGTCGTCATACGGGAAACATCCTTGTAAGGGCCCGGGGGGCCCGGGGTGGCGCAGCGTACGGGGAGACCCCCAACAGCTTGCCGTTAAGCGGCATGGGACGCTACCTCCTATTGCTCCGCGTGGCGCCGATGGATCGCCTCGATGGCCTCGTCGAGCTCTTCGAGATCACGCGACCAGTCCCGCGCCGTCGAACGCAGCCGCAGGTCCTGGTACGCGCCCCAGAGCGTCATGGCGGGCGGCACCAGCACCACCGCCACCACCAGGGAATAGGCAATCGCAATCACCGCCGTGATGCCGAACTGCTGGAGCGCGGGCACCGGCGAGAAGATCAACATGCCGATTCCAAGGCCGGTCGTCAGGGCAGAACCCAGGAGGGCGGATCCGGTCGTTCTCAGGGTGTAGATCGCCGAGATCTCGGGATGGCGGATACGGGCGTATTCCTCTCGGTATCGATGGATGATGTGGATCGTGTAGTCCACGCCTATCCCGACGGAGAGCGCCGTAATGGTCGCGGTTACCAGGGTGTAGGGAATGCCCAGCAGGGCCATCGTTCCGATGATCCAGAACAGGACAAGCACGATCGGGCCGATGGCGATGAAGGCCAGCACCGGCTGGCGCAGCGTTATCCAGTAGAACACGAACAGGATGGCGAGGGCCGCGGCAACCGCGGTCACAATCGCCTGGGTCTGGCTACTCGTCATCTCTTCCGTCAGCGTCACCGAGGTCACGCTTTCGGAGGTCACCGTGATGGCGTCGTCGCCAAACCAGATCCGCTCGAGCTCCTCCTGCAGGACCTTCGTCTTGTCCGGGTCGCTCGTGAAGGTCGGAAACTGGAGCAGGATGGCATCCCGGCCATCGGGGTTGTTCACGAGCAAGCGCGAGAGGGCAGGCTCCCGCGCCGCGAGCTTGTCCAGGAACTCCTGCAGCAGCGCCGGGTCGAAACGCACCCCCCCGGTGGCCTCCTCGAAGAGCGCCGCGAGTTCCGGGTCGTAGTTGTCGCCGGGTTCGCCGCTGTCGTTCGTCCAGTCCTGCGCAAGGAGTTCGAACGAAGCCAGGATCGGTCCCGCCGCGGCCTGCGGTCGCTGCTGTTCGTCCGTGAAGGCAGCCGTCAGGGAGTGGAGGCTCACCAGTATGTGTGTGTCCGTGGCCTCCGCGTGCAGGAGCACGTTGGCGATTTCCGGTGAACCGCCGACGGCGGCATTCAGCGTTTTCAGATCCTTCGTGACATTCCCGCCCCTGGGCAGAATGTCGAGCACGCTGAACCTGGATTCGATTCCCGTGGAAGCGAACCCGAGACCGGCGGAGATCACGAGGATGACGCCGAGATAGTACGCGGGCTTGCGGGTGACGCTCTGGCCCAGCAACTCCGCAGCCCGGTCGATTCCCGGCAACCCCTTGGAGACTGACCGGGGTGGAGCCAGGCGGCCGCGCGACTCCTGCCACCGGTCGATGATGAGCCGCCCGGCGGGCAAGAGCGTCAGCATCACGATCATGCTCATCCCCACACCCAGACCGGCGACGACGCCGAAGTCGCCGATCGCGGGAATGGGGGAGAACAACCCGACCATGAAGCTGGCGATCGTGGTGAGCGCCGCCAGGGCGACCGGAACGGTCACCATTCGCAGCCCGGTTCGGCTGGCTGCCAGCACCGACGTCTGGTTGGTTCTCGCCTCCCGGTAGTGCAACGCCACTTGAATGGCGTAGTCCACCGTCAGACTGATGATGACGATCGGGATGATCACCGATATCCCGCTCGGCCGTCCCAGGAGGCCCAGACCGTTCGGCCCCAACCAGCCCTCCGCGCCCACGATCCACACGATCGCCATCAGCAGGCCCGCCAGCGACAGCACCAGGTCGGAGGGCGACCGCAGCAAGAGGAATATCAGGCCCGCAATCAGCACGAAGGCTGCTCCAATCAGCGGGGTGATGTCCTCCCGGTACGACCGCTGGTACTCCTCCTCGATCACAACCTTCGACACACTGCTCACGCGAAGAGGGCCTTCAGCACCGGATGCCAGGTCGAAGATCTGGCGTTCCGCGTTCTGAATCTTCTCGTCGCCCGTGTCTTGAAGGCGGATCGTGGCAATCGCGATCGAGGTGCCGTCGGTGTCGGTTCCGGTCATCGCGGCGAGAACGGCCTGGATCTCCGGAACGTCGCGCACAGCGTCTATCTGTGCCTGCGGGACCGCCTCGAAGCTATCCACCTGGAGCGCGGCCCCGATGAACAATGAGGGCGCGGCGATCGGATCGAACGGCGCCAGCAGCGCTGCCAGCTCAGGGTCGCCGGTAACCTCGTCGAGCAGCCCCGACATCTGCGAGAGTCCCCCGGGGGTGAGGGCCTCTCCGCGGAAGAGGAGCGTGACGATGCTGGTGTCGCCCGACTCCCCGAAGAGCTCATCGATCTGATCCAGCGCTCGGGCGACGGCACTGTCGCGAGGGAAGTACCCGTCCGTCTCGTCGAGCTCCGCGCGTAGCGACACGCCTGCGCCGAGCACAATGGTGATGACGAGGAGCGCGACGAGCGTCACGTAGGGCCGAGCTGTCACGAGCCTGCTTATCGAGTCAAGCATTTCCGTCTATCGTCCCAGGTGCATAGCGTGCGCGGCCGGCGCGTTGAGCTCTCATCAAGGGCACCTGGACCGCTGCTCCCGAAGGCTCAGGGCGGGTGTCCCGTGAGTCGGTTCGCGCTCTTCGGACCTGCACCACAATTGACGGCCTACGTCCCACGCCTTTTGGCAGCTTTGTCGGAACCAGCGTTTCGTTCCAACACGCCAAGAGGTCCCATTGCGGAAGGAATAGTATCGCTGCTGCCGCCCCATGTCCCTTCCTCGCCCGCGTGTGCGCGCCTTCGTCAGGCTGAAAGAGGTGAGGAGCCTTCGACACCGGCGTCACAACCAGAGTCTCGCCACAATCACGAGAACGCCTGGAATCTACCGGGCCCGACGGTGTTCCGCCGTATGAACGCATACAAGCGAAGGTCGCACATTCCGGTACGATTCCGCCCGCCAGGCACGAGATTTTCCACCCGCAATTTGGATAGGAGCGCCTCCATGGAGTCAGGCTCGCCTGACGACTCTTCGGGCAGATTCGAGAGATCGAGCATCAGTCTCGAGCACGAAGCGCCCTGGTGGCGGCGCCGCCGGCGCTGGCGGCGGGGCGGGCTCTCCCCGTGACTGACACCCGCAATGGCCGCTACGACGTGGCTATCGTCGGCGCTGGACCCGTGGGCAGCCTCTGCGCGATCGCCCATGCGCGCAACGGCGCCCGGGTCGCACTGTTCGAGGCGAATCCCTCGGCCTCCCGGAGGCTGGCCGGCGAGTGGCTGCACCCGCCCGCCGTGGAGGTCCTGAACAGGTTCGGGATTCCACTCGAAGTGGACGGTCAGGGCGCCACGGGCCGGGGCTTCGCCGTGTTTCCGGAAGACAGCGGCGAGCCGATCGTCCTTCCCTATCCGGATGGAGCCCACAGCCTCGTTTGCGAACACGAGGCGTTGGTCTCGCGTTTGCGGGGGGCCGCAGAACGGGAGCCGGGCGTCGACCTCAGGCTTCACGCCCGGGTGAACGCCGTCGAAGACGGGCGGGTTTCCTTCTCGCAGGCGGGGCTCGACCAGACCATCGCCGCCGAACGCATCGTCGGCGCCGACGGCCGGTCCTCGGTGGTGCGGCGCTCGTTGGGCCTGCCGGCCGGAACGAAGACCTGTTCGCGGATGGTGGGGCTCACGCTGAAAGGGGTGAACCTGCCGCTGGAGGGATTCGGGCATGTGGTTGCCGGCGCGCCCGGTCCGATGCTCCTCTACCGTCTCGACGAGAATCGCGTCCGCGCATTCATCGATTTCCCCCTGAGCTATGGGCCCCAGGACTGGAAGGCATTGCTGCACGACTCGTATGTGCGCTGGATGCCGGAGGGCTTGCAGTCGGCCTTCCTCGAGGCATGGTCCGATGAGCGCGTGCAGGCCGCCGCCAATGCCATCGGCCCGCGCATCAGCTACGGAAGCTCGGACCGGGTGCTCATTGGAGACGCGGCCGGGCACTACCACCCCCTGACCGCCACGGGCATGACGCTCGGCTTCCTCGATGCCCTGGCGCTGGCGGAGAGCAAGGAGTTCGGCGACTTCCGCAGGCAGCGATTCGAAGCCACGCGGATCCCCGAACTGCTCGCCATGGGCCTCTACGAGGCGTTCGCCGACCGTCGTGCCGAAACGACCGCGCTGCGGCAGGCGATGTACAGCCGGTGGAGGGGAAGTTCCGCGGTGCGCGAGCAAACCGTTCGCCTCCTCGCCTGTGAAGACACCTCCATCGCCACCATCAGCCGGGAGTTCTCGAAGACCGTGGCCACGGCCGTCGTGGCCTCCGTCCCGAGGTCACCCAGCCCGCCGGCCTGGCGCCGGTTCCGCGAAGTCGTTGGTGGCATGGGCAACCGTCTCGGGTGGTTGATACGGGGCGCCTGGCGCCTGCACACCGTGCGAGGCGGGGATGGCCAGAACGTCCAGGGGCTGCCCGAGACGCTGTCTCGCGCATTTCTGACCTCAATGCCGTCGACGTCTTCGGCGCCCTCGGATCCCGACGACAAGCCCGCCGAGCCCAGCGCCGAGGTGGCCTCGCCCGATGCCGGCGCGGCCCTGCAGAGCGCCGCCGCTCGATTGCTGGAGCTCCAGGGCGAGGACGGCGGGTGGGAAGGCGAGATGGTCTGGTGCCCGATGATCACGGCCCAGTGGGTGTTGCTCCAGCACATCATCGGCCGGCCGATCGAGAGCGGGCGGCAGCGGCGCGTGCTGCGCTACTTCGAGCAGTCCCGGCTGCCCGGGGGAGTGTGGGGCCTGCACGAGCACGGGCAGCCGCACCTGTTCGTGACCACCCTGGTCTACGTCGCGTCGCGCCTGCTGGGCGTTGAACGCGACGACCCCCTGGTCGAGCCGGCGCGGCGTTTTCTCCAGGAAGAGGGGACGCTCGGCATCCCCAGCTGGGGCAAGTTCTGGCTGGCGCTGCTCAATCTGTACGACTGGCGCGGCATCCATCCCATTCTGCCGGAGCTCTGGCGGCTTCCGCGCCGGCTTCCCCTGCATCCCTCGAACTGGTACTGCCACACGCGGCTGATCTACATGGCCATGGCCGCCATCTACCCCCGCCGCTTCCAGACCCCCGTCACGCCCCTCATCGAGAGCCTGCGCGAGGAGTTGTATCCGCAGGGATTCGAGAACGTTGACTTTCCCGCGAGCCGCAATCAGCTGCGCGAGGCCGACCTCTACGCGCGGCCGACCGTCTGGCTGCGGGCGGGTTACCAGGCCGCGAAGCTACTGGAGCGATTCAACCACCGGCGCCTGCGCGAGAACACCGTCGGGTCGCTCATCGGGCAGATTAAGTGGGAACTGCAGACCACCGACCACACGAGCATCTCGCCCGTCAGTGGCCTGCTCAACATCCTGGCCCTGTGGCTGCACGATCCGGGTGACGGCGACTGCCGGCGGGCGCTCGAGCAACTCGACCTCTGGTTCTGGGAAGACGAGGAGCGCGGAGCGCGAGCCACGGGAGCGCGAAGCGCCTCGTGGGACACGGGCTTTGCGCTCCAGGCACTGGCGAGCGCACCCGGGCTCCCCGGAGTGACGGACGCGCTGCGGCGCGGGTCCGCCTTCTTGCGCGAACAGCAGATCGATCACAGCTTCGAAGGCTATCGCGAGGCGTTCCGCAACGACCCGAACGGCGGCTGGTGTTTCGCCGGCGGCTGGCACGGATGGCCGGTGACGGATTGCACGGCGGAGGCCGTGCTCGGGCTCCTCGCAGCGGACCCCTCCGCCGTCGCTCCGACGGCGCTTCGCGAGGCAGTCCGCTTCATGTTGCGCGGACAGAATCGTGATGGTGGATTCGGCAGCTACGAGGCACAGCGCTCGGGTTTCGACCTCGAGTGGGTGAACCCCGCGGAGATGTTTGGCGACTCGATGACCGAGCATTCCTTCGTCGAGTGCACCGCCTCCTGTCTCGCGGCGCTGGTCGCCTGCCGGGAGCACGACCCGGAGGTCATCGATGCGGCCGCCGAGCGCGCCATCGCGCAGGCGGACGCCTGGCTACGGGGGACCCAGGGGAACGACGGCTCGTGGCGCGGCGTCTGGGGCATTCAGTTCATCTACGGCACCTTCTTCGGGATTAGAGGGCTGATTGCCGGTGGCGCCCGGCCGGACGATCCGGCGCTACGCCTGGCCTGCCGGTGGCTGCTGGATCGCCAGCGCGAGGACGGGGGATGGGGCGAGCACGTCAGCGGATGCCTGACCGGCGAATACGTCCAGCATGAGCAGAGCCAGGTCATCCAGACCGCCTGGGCGTTGATCGCCCTGATCGAGGCAGAGGACCCGAACTGGACCGCGATCTCGCGCGGCGTGCGCTTCCTCATGGACTCGCAGTCCGCCGATGGCGAGTGGCCGAAGCAAGACCTGGCCGGCGTGTTCTTTCGCACCGCGCTCCTGGACTACGTCCTCTATCGCCAGTACTTCCCCCTGCACGCACTCGCGCTCTACGAAGCGCGACGCAAGGCGCGCAGTATCTGACTGCTCCCGCCGGGGATTAGTGCCGTTGGCGGGCGCACATCCGGCGCCCGCCTCCTTGATTCCTCAGGTGGAACGGGGAGCGGGCGAACCACCCCCCTCCACTGATGTCAGGCCCTCCGGCGGGCCAGTCGATGGACGGTGACGCCTGCGCCCGCGCCGAGGGCGGCGATGCCGACCATCAAGGCGATCAATCCTGCGGGAACGCCAGAGTCCTGCTGGACGCCGAGTCCGGCGTTGCCGGTATCCGCGGGCTCGGGAGCAGCCTCGTCACCCACGGGCTCGGCAGCCTCGGCGGGTTCGTCCATCGAGGCGGCCACGATCGTGATCGTCGCGCGCGCGACGCGGTCGTTCACGCCGCCGCCCAGACCAACGGTGCCGCAGGGTGCGACGCCGTCTTCGGGGTAGGACTCGCCGGGTCCGGGCCAGCAAGAGGTGGCGACGATCTCGTGGAGGCCGGCGGGCAGGTCGTCGGGCAAGACGATCTGCGCGGTGAAGGAGCCGTCAGGGGTGGTGTCGGCGGGGTCGATGTGGATGTGCTCGGCGATGTAGGCGCCGGACTCATTGGTCCTGCCCGCGTGGAGGAAACCGGATGCCGGGTCAACGCTGGCCACGCTGGCGATGGGGAGGCCGCCGACGGTGATGGTGGAGGTGTAGATGAAGGACGCGTCGGTTCCGACCCTGAACCCGGAGCCCTCGATGGTGATGGTCTCGCCGGGCTGCGCTTCACTCACGCTCAGGGTCAGCTCGGCCGTTGCTGTTGGGTCGCCCTGTGCGTTGGCTGAACCTGTCAGGGCCGTCGGCGCCAGGACCAGGAGTGCGGTGAGGGCCAGCATCGAAATCAGCACGAGGCCGGCGCGTGTCGGTCGTCTCTTTCCCATAAATAAGAACGTCCCTCCCGTGTGAGGTGGCTGCGTGCTGGTCCGTCCTCGGGAGACCACGAAGATGGGCTGCGCGAGCTGGCGATCTCATGCACGCCTCTCGTGCAGACGGTGGATGGCGGCGCATGGCCGCCGTGGTTCCAAGCTTAATGGGTGCGCGTGGTCTAGCCGGAGCAGTGCTCCCCGGCCCTTTCGGGTACCCCCTGCGAGACACCACCCTCAAGTCGAGTCGTCGTGGTGCAGTCTCCTGGTGAGCTGCGGCCTTGCCGGACCGCTACGCGCCTAGGTCGTGCCCCGCATACGCGGGTCCCACAGGTCCCGCAGCGAGTCTCCCAGCAGATTCACGCCCAGCACCGCAAGCGCCAGCCCGATGGCCGGGAAGATGAACAGGTGCGAGGCGCTGGAGATGTAGGTCCGGCTCTCCGCGATCATCAGGCCCCACTCGGATTGCGGCGGCCGCACGCCCAGTCCGAGGAAGCCCAGTGAGCCCGTCACCAGCATCAGGTTCCCCACCCCCACGGCGAAGATGACGCCGATCGTGGGGGCGATGTTCGGCAAGACGTGCCGCAACAGGATGCGGATCCAGGAGGCGCCCGCCACCTCCGCCCCTTCCACGTACTGATTCGTCATCGTGGAGAGCGTCGAGGCGCGCGTGATCCGGATCAGCGAGGGCGTCACAGTCAATGCCAGCACCAGGATGAGCACCTGCATGTCGCTGCCGAACACGATGATGAACAGCAGGATCAGGAACAGTCCGGGTAAGGCCAGGATGGCGTCGATGAGCCGCTGGAACACGAGGTCGACCAGGGGGGCGTAGGCGGAGATCATCCCGAGGAGCGTCCCCGCCGCCGTTCCCAGCGCCAGCGAGAGGACCGCCACCAGCACCGTGATGCGCCCGCCCGCCATGGTGCGCGAGAAGTAGTCGCGCCCCTTTTCGTCCGTCCCGAACCAGTTCTCCGCCGAGGGGCTGGTCAGCAGGTCGGTGCTCTGCGAGTCCGGGTCGTGGGTCGTGAGATACGGCCCCACGATGACGATGAAGAGCACGACCAGCGTCAGGAACAGCCCGAACACACCCACCGGTTGCGTCCGGGCGGTGCGCCCCAGCCGCCGCCACACGCCCTCCCTCGGGGTGAGCACGTAGCCCCCCATGACCTCTGGCTGGGCGGCAAGCTCCGTCATGAGTACTGGATCCTCGGATTGAGCCACGCGTAGAGGATGTCAACGGCGAGGATGACCATCACGAACATGAACCCGGAGAAGACCACGAACGTCTGCACCACCAGGTAGTCCTCCTGGCGGACCGCCTGAAGCGCGTACCGCCCCAGCCCCGGCAGGCTGAAGATCTCCTCGATGATCACCACCCCGCCCAGCGCGCTGCCGAACGAGAGCCCGAGCACCGTCACCACCGGGATGAGCGCGTTCTTGAGCGCGTGCCGCCGCACGACCGTCAGCTGGCGCAGTCCCTTCGCACGCGCCGTGCGGACGTAGTCCTGCCGCAGCACCTCCAGCATCTCCGTGCGCGTCAGGCGGATGAGCGTCGCCATCAGGCCCAGGGCGCCCACCGCCACGGGGATGGCGTAGATCTGCATGTTCCCGAGCGGGTCGTCCTGGAACGACACGTACCCGAGGGGCGGTATCCATCCCCACCACAACGGTGGGAAGCGCAGCGCGAACACCGCCAGAACAAAGCTCGGCACGGCGATCACGATCACGCTGGCGATGCGGATCGTGTGATCGGTTAACTTGTTCTGCTGCACGGCCGCGATCGCCCCCAGCGGGATTGCGAGGCCTGCCTGCACCACCACCGTCAGCACCACCAGCTGGATCGTCACCGGGAAGCGCCGCTTGACCTCATCGACGATCGGCGTGTAGCTGATGAACGACCGCCCGAAGTCGCCCTGGAAGGCGTTCGAGATCCAGTCGAAGTACGCCTCGAGCGGCCCCTTGTTCAGGCCCAGCTGCTCCCGCAGGGCGTCCGCCCGCTCGGGGTTGTAGCTGTTCTGCAGGCGGTAATCGACGACGTCGCCGGGCGTCATCCTCATGATCATGGCCGTGCCGAACGAGAGGATGAACAGGGTCACCGGCACCAGCAGAAGCCGCCGCATGATGTAGGTCGTCATCGCGCCTACCCCCGGACCGCGCCGCCCACGCTAGCGATCGGCCAGAGGCGGGTCAATGTCTTTTGGCCGATGGCGCGGGATGGCCTTCCCGCTCGCGAGGGGGTTCAGCTATCCCACCGGTCCCAGTGCGTGCACTCCTGCCAGGGCTTTCGCCAGGGGCGGCCCCACGGTCCCTCCGGATACCCCACGGGGATGAGCGCCGAGATCGTCACGTCTTCCGGAAGTCCCAGCACGTCGCGGACCTCCGCCGTCTCCTCTGGCTTTACCGGCGAGTAGTCCGTCGCGAGCGTCAGGAGCACCGTGCCGAGACCGCGCGACCGGGCCGCCAGCAGGATGTTCTGCACCGCCGGGTACGTCGAGCTGAAGGAGCCCGATGAGATGTCCGCGTTGTCCGGGGCGCGGCCGCGCAGGCAGGTCACGATGATGGCCGGCGACTCATCCAGGTGCTCGACGTTGTGCATCGCTTTCGAGTAGACCCGGTGCCGATCGGGCGTGATCTCCGGGTCGGCCAGCACCCCGTCACGGATATAGCGCTCCCCGACCTCCCGGTAGGCCGCCCCGACCCTCGCGATTTGCTCCCGGTCGGTCACCACCACGAAGGCCCACATCTGCGTGTTGCCCGCGCTCGGCGCCATCGTGGCCGCCTCGATGATGTACTCCAGGTCCTCCCGTGGGACGGGGTCTGGCTTGAGGCGCCGCATGCTCCTCGTCGTGAAGATCGCGTCGTGGACGGAAACCTCGCTCATCGCCTGCTCCCCCTCGGCGCGTCGGTCTACCCCGCCGGGTGATATCGAACGATAGGCTGCGGCCCCCGGCGCTGACAACGGTGGAAGCTGGTTGTACGCCCGAAATGCTGGTATCGGGGATGGGTCGGCAGTAGGATTGCGATACGACCCCACTCCCGGAGGAAGCCCATGCCCGAATTCGATACCGTCATCAAGGGTGGAACCGTCTTTGATGGCCAGCGCACTCCTCGATTCAGCGGCGACATCGGCATCAAGGATGGCCGTATCGCGACCATCGGCGGCAAGATCCACACCTCCGCTGCGGGCAAGGTCATCGACGCCAGCGGCCTCAACGTCGCCCCCGGCTTCATCGACCTGCACACGCACTACGACTCGCAGGTCTTCTGGGATCCCTACTGCTCCATCTCCGGCTGGCACGGCGTCACGTCCGTCGCCATCGGCAACTGCGGCTTCGGCTTCGCCCCCTGCAAGCCCGAGGACCGCGACCGCGCGATGCTCACGATGTCGCGCAACGAGGCGGTGCCCCTCGAGTCGATGCAGGAAGGGATGCCCTGGGACTGGGAGACCTACCCCGAGTTCCTCGATAGCCTCGATCGCACGCCCAAGGGCGTGAACCTCCTCAGCTACATGCCCCTCAATCCTCTCATGATGTACGTGATGGGCCTTGAGGCGGCCAAGGGCCGCCCCGCCAACGAAGAAGAGATGGCGGAGATGCGGCGCCTCATGATCGAGGGCCTCGAGGCGGGCGGCTGCGGTTGGTCGGGCCAGTTCGGCGATAACGACGTCCAGCGCGACTACGACGGCACGCTCATGATCACGAACCTCATGAAGGAGCAGGACCTCGTCTCCTTCGCCCGCGTGCTGCGCGAGGTCGGCCGCGGCTTCATCCAGTGCATCGGAGCCTCCCGCGAGCTCACCGAGACGCTGGCCGACGAGAGCGGCCGCCCGGTCATCTACAACGTCCTCGCTGTGGCCATGGACCAGCACGGCGTGGCCATGCCGCAGTACAAGGACACCATGAAGTGGCTCGACGACTGCAACGCCCGCGGCACGCGCGTCTTCGGCCAGGCCCTCACCTCCGAGAACAACTTCCAGTTCACCTTCGAGGAGTGGAACCTGTTCGATACCAGCCCCGTCTGGCGCGAGATGACCCTCGGCACGGTGCCGGAGCGCGCGGCCAAGCTCGCCGACCCCGAGCGGCGCGCTGCCGCCAGGGCCGAGTACGACGACTCCGAGCGCACCGGCCAGGGCGTCGTGTTCTCCATGGACGACCTCATCATCGGCGAGGTGCACAAGCCCGAGCTCGAAAAGTACACCGGCCTGACGGTCGCCGAGGCTGCCGAGGAACGTGGCGTGCACGTCATTGATGCGATGCTCGATATCGCCCTCGAGGACGACATGAAGGCCCTCTTCGTGACGTCCCCCCGGCCGTACGACATGGATGCCATGCGGGAGATGGCGAACTCCGCGTTCGCCCTTCCCGGCGTCTCCGATGGCGGCGCCCACACCAAGTTCATCACCCTCGGCCGCTACCCGACCGAGTTCCTCGCCCTCCTCGTGCGCGATAACGAGGTGATGGATCTTGAGCAGGCGCACTGGCGGCTGAGCGCCTACCCGGCGCTGGCGGCGGGCTTCCGCGACCGCGGCACGATCCGCGAGGGCGCCCCCGCCGATATCGTCATCTACGACCTCGAGAACCTCGAGATGGGCGAGACCGAGAAGGCGTACGACTACCCGGCAGGCGCCTGGCGCCTGGTCCGGAAGCCCCACGGCTACCGGCACATCATGGTCAACGGCGAGGAGACGTTCGTGGACGGCGAGTGCACGGGCGCGACCAGCGGCAAGCTCCTGCGCCACGGCGCGGGCTAGCCTTCGCCGAACGACAGACCTCACCACAGCGGGGCGCCCATCGGGCGCCCCGCTCCATATCCGGTGAATTACGCTATGCCATAGAATGCGCCCGCATCGCAGTCGCCCACGCCATCAGGAGGGATCATGCGCGACAATTACTGGACCAGGTATCTGCGCCGACGCCCGATCACGCGGAGGGCCTTCCTCAAGGGCTCTGCTATCGCTGGCGGCGGGGCCGCTACCGCCGCCCTCATTGGCTGCGGCGATGACGACGATGACGTGGAGGAGACGCCGGTTGCTACGGAGGCTCCTGCCGCGACCGAGGCTCCTCCCGAGGAAACCCCCGAGCCGACCCCACCCCCGAGCGACGTCAAGCGCGGCGGAACGCTCCGCCTCGGCAGCACCGTCACGGGCGACTCCGTGTACGACCCTGCCATCACCAACCACGCCACTACCTACTCGATCGGCATGGGCCGCGCCCTGAGCCGCATCCTCGCCTACGACGGTGATGGCAACGTCCTCCCCGAGCTCGCGGAGTCGCTCCCCGAGCAGCCCGACGACCTCACCTACGTGTTCAAGCTGAACCCCAATGTCCACTGGCACGACCTCCCACCCGCCAACGGCCGCCAGTTCACCGCTGAGGACGCGGCCTTCGGGCTCGGCCGCTTCAACGAGGACAACCCCGAGTTCATCCAGGGCCAGCTCGACCAGATCGAGCGCATCGACGTCATCGACGACCTCTCCTTCTCGGTCACGACGAAGGAGCCCTTCGCCCCGATGCTCCGCTTCATCGCCGACGACCCGGTCCTGATGGTTAACCGCGAGCAGCGCGACGCCGTTGGTGATGAGGGCATGAAGCTCTACGAGAACATGATCGGCACCGGCCCCTGGATGCGAAACACCTTCGATCCGGGCGTCTACGCCAAGCTCGACCGCAACCCCAACTACTTCGAGATGGGCGAAGACGGCCAGCCCCTCCCCTATATGGACAACATCGAGCACATCGCCGTCTCGGCGGAGGCTCGCGAGGGCGCCATCATCGCCGGTGAAGTCGATCAGTTCAGCATCGGCACCGGCCTCGCCTGGGTGCAGGTCGAGTCCCTCCAGAGTCAGCTCGGCGACCAGATCGACTACCGCCGCAAGCTCCACTCCGCCATCGAAGAAACGCACATGCACACGCAGAAGGAGCCGTTCAACGACCCCCGCGTGCGCAAGGCCGTCCATCTCGTCATCAACCGGCAGATCGCCGTCAACCCATTTGGGCCGAACAGCGGCCTCATCATGGGGCCTGTCCCCCAGACCTTCGTCCCCCTCGCCTTTACCGAGGAGGAGCTCCTCGAGATGCCCGGCTTCCGGGAGCAGAAGGAGCAGGACATCGCCGACGCCATCGCTCTCATGAACGCCGCCGGCGTGGGCGTGGGCGCGGACGAGACCATCACCATCAACACGCCCATCCAGTGCCCCTGCCACGCCACCGGCATCAAGGAGGACGTCGCCGCACTCGGGCTCAACCTCGAGCTTGAGCCCGCGACCAGCGCCGACTACTTCGCCGAGCGCTCCCAGGGCAACTTCATCATGAACATCGGACTCGAGGTTGGCGGTACCGACCCCGACACCTACCTCTACCACCGCTTCCACACGGGAGCGCCGTTCAACCGCACCGCCTTCTCCGACCCGGAGGTCGACGCCCTGCTCGAGAAGCAGCGCGCCACCCTGGATACGGAAGCGC
This sequence comes from uncultured Anaerolineaceae bacterium, assembly GCA_964389725.1. Taxonomy (GTDB): domain Bacteria; phylum Chloroflexota; class Dehalococcoidia; order Tepidiformales; family Tepidiformaceae; genus UBA2991. The sequence continues at coordinate 57,246 of CAYMDV010000002.1, read as the reverse complement.
GCGCGGAAGCCATCCGCGAGGCGTCGCTCGCCCTCATCGAGCACTCCCCGCAGGCGTTCACGGCGCAGCTGGTCTTCTGGCCGACCTTCCGCAGCCATGTGAAGGGTCACCCGGAGGCGATTCCCGCCGGCCTCACCCACAACCTGGCGCGCATCTGGCTCGACGCCTGAGAGAGCAGCGCTCCACCCTCCGATCGCCCGCGGGGCCGGACCACTGGTCCGGCCCCGCGTAGTGTTCGCAGCCAGCCAGCGGCCCTCCCCTTGACCGTTCTCCCCGGGCGCTGGTAGGCATTGGGGCACCACTCGAGGAGGCGGAAACCATGGGCAAGTACCTGTTCCAGGCGAGCTACACATCAGAAGGGCTGGCGGGCCTGGTCAAGGAGGGCGGGACGAGTCGCAAGGCCGCCCTCACCGAGACCATCGAGGGGGCCGGCGGCACGGTCGAATCCCTCTACTACGCGTTCGGCAAGAACGACCTCTTTATCACCGCCGACCTCCCCGACGACACGGCGGCCACAGCCGTGTCGCTCACGATCGGCTCTGCCGGCGCACTCGGTGTCAGCGTCACCGTCCTGGTCACCCCCGAGGCCGTGGACGAGGCCATCGGCCGCAACATCCCCTACCGCGCACCCGGAGCCTAGCGGGCCTCGCCGCCGGGACGGTCATATCCCGTGTAGTCGCTTACCACGGCGGTCCGTCGTGTTCCTGTAGTCTCCCACCACGCCTGGGAGGTTGCATATGCTCGCCATACTTCGTCGGTATCGTCTCCCACTTGCCATCCTTGCCCTTGCCACCGCCGGAGGGGCCGCCGTCCTTATTGGCCGTCCCGCCATCGCCCAGGCGGCTGGGGTCGAGGGCGAGACCGCCTTCGTCCTGAACACCTTCGCGTTCCTGCTCTGGGGCGCGCTCGTGATGTGGATGTGCGCCGGCTTCACCATGCTCGAATCCGGCTCTGTCCGCACCAAGAACGCCTCGATGATCTGCCTCAAGAACATCGGCCTCTACTCGATCGCCGGGCTCGCCTACTTCGTCATCGGCTACAACCTCATGTACGTCGATGTCGTCGGTGACTTCATCGGCTCCTTCAACCTCCTCTACGAGGCCTCCGATGCCGAGCTGGCCCTCCTCGATGGGGCAGACAACACCGAGGAGGTCGTCGGCGCGAGCTACGCGACCATGTCCGACTGGTTCTTCCAGATGGTCTTCGTGGCGACGGCCGCCTCGATCGTCTCCGGCGCCCTCGCCGAGCGGGTGAAGATGTGGCCGTTCTTCCTCTTCACCCTCGTGCTGACGGCCGTCATCTACCCCATCGTGGGGGCGTGGACGTGGGGCGGCGGATGGCTCGCCGACCTCGGCTTCCAGGACTTCGCCGGCTCCACCATCGTGCACGGCGTGGGCGGCTGGGCGGCGCTCGCCGGCATCCTCGTCGTGGGACCGCGGCTCGGCAAGTTCCGCGCCGATGGCACCGTCAGGCCCACCCCGCCATCCAACATCCTCGTGGTGACCCTCGGCGTCTTCATCCTCTGGCTGGGCTGGTTCGGCTTCAACGGCGGCTCGCAGCTCGCTATCGCCAGCGCCCTGGACGCTGTCTCCATGTCCCACGTCCTCGTCAACACCAACCTCGCCGCAGCGGCGGGCGTCATGGCGGCGCTTGCCATCTCCCGCTTCGTGCTACGCCGCCTCGACCTCTTTGCCGGGCTCAACGGCGCCATCGCGGGGCTGGTCTCGATTACCGCTGGCCCCACCATGACCGACCACTGGTGGGCGATCATCATCGGCGCCATCGGCGGGGTCATCTGCACGCTCGGCATCAGGGCCCTCGAGAAGCTGCGGCTCGACGATGTCGTCGGGGCGGTGCCTGCCCACCTCCTCGCCGGTATCTGGGGAACGCTCGCGGTCTGCATCGCCGCGGGAGGCGACTTCGGCCCCCAGATCGTGGGGGTCGCGTCCGTTGGCGCGTTCGTGTTCACCGTCTCGTATCTGCTCTGGCGTGCCCTCGCGCTCATGGGGCAGGCCCGCGTCTCCCCCGAGGTGGAGCAGCTCGGCCAGGACGCCGGCGAACTGGGCATCGAGGCCTACCCCGAGTTTGTCCTCATGCCCGACGACTTCGGCCTTCCCGAGCCCCCGCCACCCCCGCCGCCACCGGAGCCGGAGGAAGCCTCCGCCGAGGCCTGACAGCCCAGCGACATGTGCTCCACATGTGATAATGTGGAGCACATGTCGAAGATGATCCAGATCCGCAACGTGCCCGATGAGCTCCACCGGGAAGCCAAGGTGCGCGCCGCCCGCGCCGGCATGACCCTCTCCGACTACCTGCTGCGCGAGATCAGGCGTTCGCTCGAGGTCCCCGACATCGAGGAACTGATGGCGAGGATACGGGCCCAGAAGCCCGTCCATCTCACCGAGTCAGTGGTGGACATCATTCGGGAGGAGCGCGAGGCTCGTTGATCGTTGCCGACGCTTCGGTCGTGGTTGAGTTGCTCCTGCGGCCGGACACAGAGGCGGCTGTCGCGTTGGCGACGGGCATCGAACGGGAAGAGCAGGTTTCCGCCCCTCACCTGCTTGATGCCGAAGTGGGGCAGACCCTGCGGCGCCTGGTGCTTCAGCGCCAGGTGACGGTTCCCAGGGCCAGCACCGCTCTCGACCACCTCGTCAGTCTCCCCATTCGCCGCTATGCCCACGGGTGGCTGCTCCCCCGAGCCTTCGAGCTCCGTGACAACGTGACCGTGTACGACGCCCTCTACCTCGCCCTCGCCGAAACCCTGGACGCCCCCCTGCTCACGTGCGACGCAAGGCTCCGCGACGTGCCCGGCTGCTCCGCCACCGTCGAGGTGCTGCCCGTGACCCCTGCCGGGAACCCTCGCTGACGGGTCCCGCCGTGCTCCGGTCAGGACGCTTACCCCGGCTGCCGGGCCGCTAGCTGGCGGCGGTGTAGCATGGCCCCTACAGGGAGGCGCCAGACACCGATGCTGCGATTCGCCGAAGAGATCATCCTGCTGCTGCTGCGCGACGAAGACGGCTCCTTCGTCCCCGCCCCCAACTGGTCCGTCGACCGCGCCCTCGCCGGCGCTGTCCTCATGGACCTCGCCCTTGAGAACCGCATCGATACCGACCTGGAGAACCTCACCCTGGTCGACGCCACCCCCGTGGGGGACAGTCTCCTCGACCCCACCCTGGCTGAGATCGCAGCGGACGAGACGCGCGAGCCCCGCTACTGGGTCGAGAAGGTCGCCCAGCGCGCCCCTGAGCTCCGCGAGGAGTGCCTCCGCCGCCTCGTCGATGGTGGCATCCTCGAGCGCCAGGACGACCGCTTCCTCTGGGTCTTCCGCTCCCGCCGCTACCCCATGGTCGATGGCAAGGCCGAGCGCGAGGTGAAGCTGCGCCTCATGGGCGTCCTCTTCAGCGACGAGATCCCCGACCCGCGCGATGTCGTCATGATCTGCCTCGTCGACGCCTGCCAAATCTTCCGCGAGCTGCTCTCCAAGCGGGAACTGGAGCAGGCCACCCCCCGCATCGAGCAGGTCCGCAAGCTCGACCTCATCGGCCAGGCCATGGCCCAGGCCATCCGCGATATCGAGGTCTGGATCACCACGGCCCAGATCGAAGGGCGGATGCTCTACTAGGCTGCGGCTGAGCCCATGGCCCTCTCGCCCGACGAACTGATCGAAGGCTGGCTGCGGGACGAGCAGCAGCCCTTCACCGGCTGGGACTTCTCCTACCTCGACGGCCGCATGCGCGTGGAGCAGGAACCCTGGTCCTACCTCGACCGTGCCGCCGAGCTGATGCGGCGGTCCTCGTCGGTCGTCGACCTGGACACCGGGGGCGGCGAGAAGCTGCTGGCGCTGCGTGACCACTGGCCCGCGAAGGTGGTCGCCACCGAGGACTACGCACCCAGCTACGAGCTGGCCTCCGCGCGGCTGTCACCCCGTGGCGCGACGGTTGTGAAGGCGGCCGTCTCCGACACGGCCCCCATGCCCTTCGCCGACGGCGAGTTCGACCTCGTCCTGAACCGCCACGCCGCCTTCAACGCCCGCGAGGTCGCTCGCGTCCTCGCAGGCGGCGGGTCCTTCCTCACGCAGCAGGTCCACGGGATGTGGGCCTGGGACCTCCTGGCCGCCTTCGACGCCGAGCCCCAGTGGCCGGATGCAACCCTGGCGAAGTACGGGCCCTTGCTGGAGGCGGCCGGCCTCACCATCGCCCACGCCGAGGAGTGGGAGGGCACGCTCGCCTTCACCGATGTCGGCGCGATCGTCTACTACCTGAAGGCCACGCCCTGGGAGGTGCCCGGCTTCACCGTGCAGACGCACCTTCCCTACCTGCTCGCCCTCCAGCGGAGGCTGGACGCGGGCGAGGGCCTGGCCTTCCACGCCGCCACGTACCTCATCGAGGCGACGAAGCCGTAGCGCGCGACCGGTCAGCCCTCGCGCGCCCAGCGCGCGAGCGCCTTCTCCGGGTCCCCCAGATCCTCGACCGACTCGTACCACGAGTCGCGCCAGCCCTCCTGCGGCAGCCCCGTGAAGAGCATCAGGTTGAGCGGGTACTCCTCGCTGTCCGTCGCCCGCCGGAAGTCATCCCGGAAGAGGAACGTCGGCTTGCCCAGCGCGATCGCCATCCCCAGCTCGACCATGACGCCTTCGTCCGGCGGCACCCCGTTCACGACCGCGAAGATGCCGTCCGCCTCGCGCACATCGCGGAAGTCCGCTTGCCCGATGCGCCACGCCCAGCCCTCCTCGCTGAGGTCGACCTGGTTGTTCCGCGCGAACGGCTCCCACACCTCCAGGCCCAGCCCCTCCAGCGCCTCGACGAGCCGCGGCAGCAGCAACGACTTCTGCTGCTCCGAGAACCCGTACGGACTCGCCAGGTAGACGGTCTTGCGGCGTGAATCGGAGGCGGCCATGGCGGTCGCCAGTATAGGCGGCGTCCGCGGAAGGCCTTGCCCCCCTGCTACCCTCCCCCAATGCGACCGTGGCTCCTCCGGCTAGCCGCCATCGCCCTCCTCCTCGGCCTTCCGCCGGCCCTGAGTCCGAAGAGCGCCTCCGCCTGCGTGTGCGTGTATGTCTACCCTGACCCTCTGGCCCTGCTGGACGAGGCGGACGCTGTCGTTGTTGGGAAGGCCGGAGCTGGCGCTGTTGGGTCGGTGGAGTTTCAGGTCTACCGCGTGTGGAAGGGAGCGGCATACGCCACCAGGACCATCGTCACAGTAAATGAGATCCACGACGACGGGTCTGTGAGCAGGACTTCCTGCGACCCCAGGATCGATCGGGGCGAGGAATATCTCATCTATGCGCGTGAAGACTCCGCTGGGACTCTCCGCGCCTCCACGTGCCACGTCTTCCAACTTGCCTACGCCCAGGAACAACTGGAAGCGTTGGGCGAGGGAGAGCCTCCCGTACCGGGCCTGGAGCCTCCCGTACCGGACTTGGCTCCTGCTGAAGCGGGTTCGGACGCTGAATTCCCCGCCTGGGCCATCGGCCTGTTGGTGGTCGCCGGGGTTGGGCTGGCCGGCGCGGGACTCGTAGCCGTCCGCCGCCGCGCACGCCAAACCTGAGCGGCCCCCGGCCGCTCAGGTCGTACGAGCTGGTCCGGAAACCTCTAGACCGGGACCGCGATCTTCGCGAACTCGCCGCTCAGGTCGGCCGGGCCCCGGTACAGCGCCTGGAACTCCCGCGTCTGGATGTACCACTGCCCGTCGATGCGCGTGTACGTGTCCACGTAGCAGATCGAGTTCATCGAGCGCGAGCCGTCGGCCATGTTCAGGAACTCGCCCATGTACCAGCGGCCCCGCGCCGTGTCCCCCGTCACGTCATCGACGACGCCCGAGTACACGTGCATGTAGACGTTGGGGATGCTGCCCATGATCTGCGTCCAGAGCGGCACCATCACCTCGCGGCCCTTGTGGACCTCGCCTACGTTCCACTCGCCGTCCGGCGCCCACGTCTGGCCCCACGCCTCCGCATCGAAGCGGTTGACCGCGTCGACGTAGCGCTCGGCCACCATGCGGATGGCGGTGTAGTCCTCGACTGTTGGCTTACCCATTGCGTTTCTCCCGGTTGATTTTGCCCTGCGCGCGCTGCGCCAGCGGGCCGCTGTTGGTCGCGTTACCGCGTCTGGAAGGGGTGGAAGGTTCCCATCAGCTCCCCGCTGTAGAGCAGCTGGTGGGTCCTCCGTGCGAACCGCCACTCCCCGTCGATTCGCACGAGGTCGTCCTCGTACAGGGTTACCCCTGCCATCGCCTGATCGTCGCCGATCTTCACGTCCTCGGTGTGGTACCAGCGCGCCTTCGCGGAGTCCCCGTCAACGCTCTCCACCACGCCCGAGGTCACGGACATGAGCACCTGCATGTTCTCCATGGCCGCGTCCCAGAAGCGGGCCATGGCCGGCTGGCCACGGGGAACGTCTTCGCCCCCGTACTCGAACACGCCGTCCGGCGCCCACGTCGCCACCCACGTCTCCGCGTCGCGACGATTCACGGCGTCGACGTAGCGCTCGCAGAGCTGGCGGATGGCGAAGTACTCGTCCGGCATGGGGCGCGAATGGTACAGGGTTCGAGCCCGCCCGGGGGAGCCCCCTCGGGCGCGGGCGTTGGACGGCGCCTCCGCCCTCAGGCACGATCGCCGCACTTCCATCCGCGAGGCCGCCATGAGTACCACACCCCTCGAAATCCTCCGCACCGGACTCACCTCCATGCATGCCCTGCTCGACGAGGCGATCGGCGATATGACCCTCGAGCAGCTCAACTTCCGCCCCGCCGAGGGCGGCCTCAGCCCCTTCTTCAGCCTCTGGCACTACGTCCGCACCGAGGACAACATCGTCAACTACATCGCCCAGGGACGCCCCACCGTCTGGCTCGAGGGCGGCTACGACCAGCGCTTCGGCCTCCACCGCACCTCCCAGGGCACGGGCATGCCCGAGGAGGAGGCGAAGGCCATGCTCCTCAACGACCTCGAGGGCTGGCGCGAGTACCAGCCCCGCGTCTGGCAGGCCACCGACGGCTACCTCGCCGAGATGTCGCCCGACGAGTTCGATACGCGCACCGTCACCATCAAGCCGCTCGGGGAGATGTCGCTCTGGCAGGGCCTCAACGGCGTCTGCCTGAGCCACGGCTACCGCCACGTGGGCGAGATCGAGTACGCGCGCGGCATCCTCGGCCTCGGCGGCCTCACCATCTAGCCGGATTCCTGGAAGAGTTCCTACCCGTCGTCCCGGCGCTCTTCGAGCACGGCGATGCGCCGGTCGAGGCTGCGCAGCGAGTAGCGGATGATCGCCATCGTCACGAAGAAATCGAACCACAGCATGATCGCGCCGACGATGATGAACACATCCTTGATGATGTTGTGGTTCACCATCACCGCCGCGAGGATGAAGGCGATGCCCACTCCCGAGAGGAGCGAGGGCACCACGATGAGCGCGCCGCCGACCGTCCGCCGCACCGTCATGCGCGATCGCCCAGGCGGGCGCTCTCCTGCGCCAGCAGCCCCAGCCCCATCGGCCCCAGCGCCAGCGCTTCCCGGTGGAACGTCGTCAGGTCGAAGGCGTCGCCGAGACTCTCGCGCGCGGCCTCCCGCGCCGCCAGCCAGTAGCGCTCCCCGACCTTGTAGCTGATCGCCTGCCCGGGAATCCCCAGGTAGCGGTCGATCTCGCTCGCGATGAAGTCCTCGGGGAAGTGGCTTCGCGTCCGCGCGAACTCGTCGCCGAGCGCCGGCGTCCAGGTCTCGCCGGGGTGGAACGGCTGCCCCTCCGGGATGGACAGCTCCAGGTGCATCCCGATGTCGATGATCACCCGCACGGTACGCAGCGCCTGCGAGGCCAGCAGCCCCATGCGGTAGTCGGGCACCTCCAGGTAGCCGAGCTCGCCCATGAGTCGCTCGGCGTAGAGCGCCCACCCCTCCACGTACCCCGAGCAGTCGCCCAGCAGCCGCTGGAACCGGGAGAGGTCGAGCAGGCGCGTGTTGCCACGCTCGAGATGGTGCCCCGGAACGCCCTCGTGGTACGCGATCGAGACCTCGCCCCACAGGGGGAAGCGCGTCTTGCCGCCCGTGGGGTACCACGTCCGCCCCGGCCGCGAGAAGTCCTCCGAGGGGCTCGTGTAGTACATCGCCAGCGCCCCCCCGGGGGACGCGATCATCGCCTCCAGCCGCTGCAGCTTCTCGGGAATGTCGAAGTGCGTCCCGTTCAGGTCGGCGATCGTCTGGTCCTGGAGGTCCTGCATCCACTGCCGGAACTCCTCGACCCCCTCGATGGCGCGCCCCGGGTCGGTCTCGAGCACGACCTTGGCCGCTTCGACCCCCTCCCCCGGCGCGATCTGCTCGGCCACCTCCTCCATCTCCGCCCCGATCCGGTGGATCTCGTCCCAGCCCCAGTCGTAGGTCTCGCGCAGGTCCAGCTCGCAGCGGTTGTACGAACGCGAGTAGCGGGCGTACCGCTCCTCCCCGACCGCGTCCCCCTCGGCGGCGCGGGCCAGGTACGTGTCCCGCAGGAAATCGCCGAAGGCGCGGTAGCTCGCCCCCGCGGCTGTCGCCGCTCCGTCGAGGTCGCGCCGAAGCCCGTCGGAGATCCCCTCCCCCGCGCGCCCCACGAACGCGGCGAAGAACCCGCCGTCGCCGTTGCCGGCCCACGTCTCGCACTGGAGCAGGCAGGCCTCGACCTGCCGGCGGGGAGCCGCGCGGCCCCCTTCGAGCCCGGCCTCCAGCGTTGTCCGGTAGTTCGCCAGCGCCTCCGGCAGCCGCCCGAGCCGCCGCGCGATCGTCGCCCAGTCGGCCTCGGTCGCCGTGGGCATCAGGTCGAAGGTGCCCCGCAGGCCCTGCAGGGGAGAAGCGAGCACGTTCAGCCCCGCCAGGTAATCGCCCGTCTCGTGCAGCTCGATGTCGATCGTGAGCGCCTCGCGCATCACCTCCCGCAGGATGCGGTCGCCGTCCGCCTCCAGCGGGAGCGTTTCGAGCGTCGTAAGCGTGTCGCGTGTGAAGCGGTCCCGCTCCTCGAACCCGGCGACCGAGTAGTCCGTGAGCTCGTCCTCGTGCCCGGCGATGCCCAGGCTCGTGGCCGCGTTCGGATGCAGCGCGGCCAGCTCTTCGACGTACCGGTCCCCGAGATCAGTGATAGCAGACATCAGCGACCTAGCTTGCCACCCTCCCGCCGCGACCGCGAGGCGTCGCGCGCCGCCTCGGCGTTGGCGTCCGTCCAGCGATCGATGGCCACGAGCCGGTCGAGCGGCTGGCGCCGCTGCTCGCGGCGCTCGCGGCGCTGCAAGTCCTCCGGCAAGGACTCGACCGCTCCCGGGAACCCGATCGCGAACACGACGAGGATGCGCAGCTCGTCCGGCGCGCCGAAGGCGCCCCGCAGCGCCGCCTCGTCGAAGCCCGCCATCGGGTGCGCGATCAGGCCCAGCGCCGTCGCCTGCGCCATCAGGTTCCCCGCGGCGATGCCCGCGTGGAACGACCAGATGGCGCGCGCTTCTCCGTAGGCGTCGGCGTGCTCGTGGCCGGGCATCGAGGCCAGCGCCACCAGCAGCGGCGCCGCCGGCGCCCAGTTCCGGTTCCCCTCCGAGAGCGCCCCGGCGAGGGCCTCCCTGGCCTCCCCCGACTCGGCCACCAGCAGCCGCACTGACTGCACGTTCCCGTGGCTCGGCGCGACCGAGACTGCCCGCCACAGCAGCTCCTGCGTTTCTGCCGTCACCTCGCGCGGGTCGAAGGCGCGCCGCGCGCGTCTGCCCGCCAGTGCCTCGATCAGGTCGGCCATGCACCCTCCGGCGGGCGATCGTGCCACCCTCCCGGCCCCGGTGCTAGGGTGGCGCCCCATGCCCACCTTCATCGGCCTCGATCTCGCCTGGGGAGGAAGGAACCCCCACGGGTATTGCGTGCTGGAAGAGAGCGGGGAGGGGATTCGGTGTACGCACATGGGGTCGCAGGCCGCAACCGTGGAGGTGCTGGCGGAGAGTGTGGCGCGGGTCAAGGCTCGCAGCGACTCCGTGATCGTGGCGATAGACGCACCGCTTCTCTTCCCGACGGACCCTTCTTCCGAACGGTCGGTCGACCAATTGGTGAAGCGTGAATTTGGGTTTGGTCTCTCCGCTCGAGAGGCTCGGTCGAGGGGACTCGATGCCGGAGTCGTTCTTGGGGAGTCTCTCGGGGCACTTGGATTCACGCTGGATCCAAGCGGTCTTCTGGAAGGGAGCCCAGACGACCACGTTGCCTTCGAGGTCTACCCTCACACCATTCACATTCGACTCTTTCACATAACGGAGCGCCTTGCGTACAAGTGGGGGAGCAAAGGCCAGCGGCAGGGAGAGTTGCGGAAGTACCAGGAGCACCTCCGGCGGTTGCTGGCTGAGACGGCCCCCGTGATGCTGAGAAGCTCCCTGATTCGGGACTTCCTCTCCGAGAGGGCAGTGGAAAATGCAAGGAGCGACGAGGCGATCAAGCGGCTCGACGATGCCCTCGACGGCCTGACGTGCGCGCTTGCCGCGTGGCTGGCATGGAACAACCCTGGAGACTGGGAGATGCTCGGTGATATGACCGGTTACATGGTCATGCCGAGCCCCGCCTCGGAATAGCGACATGCCCACCTTCATCGGCCTCGACCTCGCCTGGACCGCCCATCGCGAGAGCGGCGTCTGCTGGCTCGAGGGCGACTCCCCGGAGGACCTGCGCTGCACGCGCCTCGAGGCCGCCGCCTGCGACACCGGGGCCCTCGCCGATGAGGTTGCTGCCGTCGAGGGGCCGGTCGTCGTCGCCATCGACGCGCCCCTCCTCTACACACCCGAGCGCTGGGCCGAGCGCGAGGTCGCCCGCCGTTTCGGGCGCTTCAAGGCGTCGCCGCACCAGGCGCACTACGCCGTGCGCCAGGGCTACACCGCCGGCGTCGACCTCGGCGAGGCGCTCGCGGCCCGCGGCCTCACCCTCGACCCAGCCCCGTTGCTCGCCGGCGACCGCACCATCCGCACCGCCGTCGAGGTGTTCCCGCACACGATCCACGTGCGCCTCTTCGGGTTGAGCGAGCGCCTCCCCTACAAGCCGCGCGGCGGGCGCAGCGTCGCCTTCCGCCGGGAAGTCATGCAGGAGTACCAGCGCTACCTGCGAGCCTTGCTCGAACGCGAGGCCCCGGGCGTCCTCGGCAGCGATGCCGTCCAGTGTGCACTCGCGCCGGAGTCGGCTGCGAACGCACGGGGCGCTGCCCTCAAGCGCCTCGACGACACGCTCGACGGCCTCACCTGCGCGGTGGCGGCCTGGCTTCTGTGGCGGGAACCCGGCGGCTGGGAAACCATCGGCGACCTGACCGGCTACATCGTCGCGCCCCGCGCCGGGGACGAGCAGGGAACGCTCGGCTAGGCGCTACATCCGCTCCGGGGCGGTCATGCCCATCAGGTCGAGCACGCGCCCGAGCGCGATCTTCGCCGCCTGCACGAGCCGCAGGCGCGCCGCCGTCAGCGCGGCGTCGTCCGTAATCACCTTCAGGTTCGGGTCGTTCTGCTGGCGGAAGGCGTCGTTGAAGGCGTGGAACGAGGTCGCCAGCTCGATGCCGTAGTGCGCCAGGTGTTGGGGCTCGTACGTCGTCGCCACCAGCTCGATGACCTCCGGCAGGCGCAGCATCTCCCGCACCAGCGCCAGCTCGTGCGGCGCCGTCAGCAGCGACACGTCGCCGCCCTCGGGCGTGTGCCCCTCGCCCGAGGCCCGGTCGAGCATGCTGGCCAGCCGCGCGTGCGCGTACTGGATGTAGTACACGGGATTCTCGTTCGACTGCTTCACCGCCAGGTCCAGGTCGAACTCCATCTGCGAGCTGGGCGCGCGCAGCAGGAAGAAGAAGCGCGCGGCGTCCGGCCCCACCTCCTCGACCAGCTCGTCGAGCGTGATGATCTCGCCGCTCCGCTTGGAGAGTCGCACCGTCTCCGCCCCGCGTTTCAGCGTGACCAGCTGGTAGATGAGGATGCGCAGCGCCTCGCCCTTGCCCGTCACCGCCTCCGTCGCCACCTCCACGCGCGAGACGTGGCCGTGGTGGTCCGCCCCCCAGATGTCGAGCACGAGGTCGAAGCCGCGCGTCACGAGCTTGTCGTGGTGGTAGGCGATGTCGCTGGCGAAGTAGGTCGGGCGTCCGTCCGAGCGGACGACCACGTTGTCCTTGTCCTCGCCGAGGTCGCTGGAGGTGAACCAGAGGGCCCCTTCCCGTTCCGCGAGGTGCCCGTCCGCCCGCAGCGTCCCGAGGGCCGTGTCGTAGGCCGATGTATCCCCGGAGGCGGGCTCGTAGAGGCTGCGCTCGCTGAACCAGCGCTCGTAGCTCGTCCCGAAGGCTTCAAGGGTGTCCCGGATCTGCTCGACCATGAGCTCGATGCCGAGCTCGCGCAGCTCCGGCGGGGGCGGCTCGCCCGGCCCCGCGAGCAGCCGGTCGCCCTCGCGGTCGTGGAGCCTTCGCGCCAGGTCGACCATGTACTCGCCGGGGTAGCCGCCCTCCGGCACCGCGACGTCCTGGCCGTGCTGCTGCTGGTAGCGGGCGTAGAGGGTCTCGGCGAAGGCGTCCGTCTGCGTGCCCGCGTCGTTCACATAATACTCGCGCTCGACCTCGTACCCCGCCGCCTCCAGCGCCGCCGCCAGCGTGTCGCCGATGGCCGCCCCCCGCCCGTTGCCCACGTGCAGCGGGCCGGTCGGATTGGCGGAGACGAACTCGACCTGGGCGTGCTTCCCCGTCCCCAGCGAGATGTCGGCGAAGTTCGCGCCCTGCTCGATGATGCGGTCGATCTCGCCCTGCACGAAGCCCTCGGCCAGCCGCAGGTTGATGAACCCCGGCGGCGCGATCTCGGGGGCCTGGATCACTTCGCCCGCGGGCAGGTGCGCCGCGATCGCCTCCGCGATGGCCAGCGGCGGCATCATCGCCGAACGCGCCAGGCGCAGCGGCAGGGAGCTGGCGTAGTCGCCGTTGGCCGCGTCCCGCGGCCGCTCGACCACGTCGTCGGGCAGGGCCACGTCGGGAAGGGCGCCCGCCTGCATGGCTGCCCGCGCCGCTTCCGCGACGAGCGCGCCCACGCGATCCTGGAGCGTTGTCGTTGTCGTCTCAGTCACCGATAAAGCGTATCGCCTCCCGCCGATCCGGGGGAGGGCCGCCTACAGGTCGAACGGGAACTGGTTGCGCTGGGCGAGCGCGGACAACTCCCCGACCGCCGCCTGCGCGTGCTCCACGACATCAGGCGGGTAGCCGTACTTGAGCCGGTGCTCCTCGAACTCGTCCGCGTCCAGCAGCTCGATCGTGCCGCCCGCTCGCACCGTCACGTCCAGGTCGAGGTCGATGTAGCGGATCTCCCCGCCCTCCAGCTCGGGAGGCGTCGTCACGTTGCAGTACCAGAGGGCCGTTTCCTCGCCCGGTTCCGCCAGCCGGAAGACGTTGTACCAGCGGTCGCGCCAGAAGTGCACGAAGCTCTCGTAGCGGGAGCGGAATTCCCCCCGGCTCGTGAAGATGGGCGCCCCCGCCGAGGCGTGCGCCCGCAGCAGCAGGCCGTCGTCCGAGAGCACCTGCAGGCGCTGGATCCAGTGCGCCTCGCCGTCGTACTTGGTGACGCGCAGGAGCAGGGAGTCGCCGCGGGACGTCTGGGCGCCGTTCATACGGCGATCATACTCCGCCGTTGAGGGCGGGAGCCCTTCCCTTACGTGAAGCGGGACGGATGCCGGGTGCGGCCCTCCGCTCAGGTCGCCAGGACGAGTCCCAGGATCGATCCCACCACGATCGCCACCACGCCCAGCCCCACCACCATCCCGAGGTCCGTCGGGCTGAACTCCGCGCGCACGTCACCGTGCGACGGCGCGACCTCGGGCATCTCCTGTTCGTGCTCGCTCATGCTGCGCTCCCAGGACTGATTCTGCCGTGCGCCCGCCCTGCGCGCATCCCGTGCGGGGTGCCCGGCTTATGCCCGTCTTATCGCTCGTCTGCCAGGATTCAGAGTGGCGGAACAGTCAGGCGGCGCATCGAAAAGGCCGCTTGCTTGATCACTTGCCCCCCATCGTCCACGCTCGAAGTGTCCCCCCGCTTTGCGCTCCCAGGAGATTCCATGACAGTTGACGCACGAGAACCGGACCTGGTCATCGACGCCACCGGTGTCACCAAGACGTACGACACGGGCGAAGTCCAGGTCCAGGCCCTCCGCGGTGTCGACCTGAAGGTCCCCCGCGGGGAGATGGTCGCCGTTATGGGGCCCTCCGGCTGCGGCAAGACCACCCTTCTCAACTGCCTCTCCGGCCTCGACACCTTCGATGGCGGCCGCGTCCTCATCAATGGCGAAGACATCGCCCGCATGGCCGACAACGAGAAGACCGAGTTCCGGGCGAAGGGCATGGGCTTCGTCTTCCAGACGTACAACCTCCTGCCCGTCCTCTCCGCCGCCGAGAACGTCGAGCTGCCCCTGATCGTCTCCGGGACGCGCCCCGCCGAGGCCCGCGAGCTTGCCCTCGACGCCCTCGATCGCGTCCAGTTGCGCCAGTACGCGGGACACCGCCCGGCGCAGCTCTCGGGAGGCCAGCGGCAGCGCGTTACCGTCGCCCGTGCGGTCGTCAACAGCCCCTCCATCGTGTGGGCGGACGAACCCACCGGCGCGCTCGACTCGCTCACCGCGGGCGGCATCATGGACCTCCTCGTCGAGCTCAACGCGAACGCCAACCAGACGCAGGTGATCGTCACGCACGCCCCCGAGGTGGCGGCCCGCTGCCACCGCACGATCTACATGGCCGACGGCCTCATCGAACGCGAGGAGTCGATCCGGCCCCTCGCCCCGGCCACCGCCTAGCGAACCGCCATGGACGAGCTGTTCGGCGTCTCCATGAACACGATCGCCGCGGTGGTGGTCGCTATCACGCTCGCCATCTTCGCCCTGCTGGCGTGGGTCGCCTTCCGCAACCCGGTCATGTTCAAGACGGGCCTCCGCAACATCCCCCGCCGCCGCGCCCAGACCACCCTCATCATCTTCGGCCTCATGCTGGCGACCGTCATCATGACCGTCGCCTTCGGCACCGGCGATACCGTGTCGAGCACGGTCACCGAGGACATTTACGACCTCGCCGGCGAGACCGACATGCTCATCGTCTGGGATGAAGAGGCCAACCCGCGCCCCGAGGATGAGCGCGTCATCCCCCTCGAGGATGTCGCCGCCTGGGAGGAGCAGTTCGCCGGCGATCCCGATATCGACGGGTTCCTCCCCATCCTGTTGGAGACCCTGCCCGTCATCAACACCGCCACCCGGCTGAACGAGTCAGCCGCGACGGTGGTGGCCTACGACACCGAGGCCGCCGCCCCCTTCGGCTCGCTGCGCGATCTCAACGGCAACGTCGTGACGGTCAGCGGCAACCAGATCGTGCTTAACGAGGATCTGGCCGGCGAAATCGATGCCGAGGTCGGGCACACCCTCGTCCTCCTCTTCCAGGGACTGTCGGTGGAGGTCGAGGTCGTGGCGATCGCGCCCAACAGCTTCCTCAGCGGGACCTTCAACGTCGGCGCCACGGAGTTCCCGGGCGGCGCGGTCAGCTTCGATTTCCTCGCTGAGCTTGTTGGCCGGAGTGACATCGCCTACGCCGTGGTCGTCACCAACGTCGGCGGTGTACGGGACGGCCTCGAACGATCCGATGTGGTCGAGGCGAAGCTCAACGACGCTCTCGCCGGTACCCCGTACCGGGTCGAGGCGCTGAAGAAGGATGCGATCGAGGTCGCGAAGCTCGTCGGAAGCCTCTTCACGACCATCTTCATCATCTTCGGTCTCTTCTCCATCGCCGCCGGCATCCTCCTCATCTTCCTCATCTTCATCATGCTCGCCGCCGAGCGGAAGCCGGAGATGGGTATGGCCCGCGCGGTCGGCGCCAAGCGCCGCCACCTCGTCGAGTCCTTCCTCGCCGAGGGCATGGGCTACGACCTCGGCGCAGCCGTCGTCGGCCTCGTCGCCGGCGTGTTTGTGACGTTCGGGATGGTCGCGCTCATCAACGCCTTTGCCGAAGCGGGACTCGGGCTGGAGCTGCGCACGAACCTCACCCCGCGCAGCCTCATCGTGGCCTTCTGCCTCGGCATCATCTCGACGTTCATCGTGATCTTCTTCGCCGCCGTGCGTGCCAGCCGCCTCAACATCGTCGCCGCTATCCGCGACCTGCCCGAGCCCATCGTGACGAATCCCGAGGCCGCGACCTGGCGGGGCTACGCACGTGCCGTGCTCAACGCCGCGGTCGTGGGCGGGGGCATCGTCGTTAGCGTCTTCGCCCTCTACCGCCTGCCCGATCTGGCTCCCCTGCTGACCATCGCCCTGCTGCTCGGACTCGTCGGGCCCTACGTCTACGTGCTCCGGCGGCACAACTTCGGAGCGCCCCGCCACGAGCGCATCGATCGTGGCGGCATCCCCCTCTGGCCCTTCTGGCTCGTGCCCCTGATCCCCTTCTATCTCGTGGCCCTGCTCATCGTCCGCGTCATGCGCGACCGCAACCCCAGCGTCGGATTCTGGCTCATCGTGCTGGGCATCCTGCTGCCCCCCGTCGGACTCCTCCTGATCGCCGCCCAGGACCGCGACCGTCCCATCGCCTGGGGCGCCGGCTACGGGGTGGTGGGGCTGGCGCTGGCCGCGCTCTTCATGGAGTGGGCCTACGCCGCCGATAGCTACTTTTTCTTCGCGGCGGGCATCTCCCTCGCCTTTGGCTGGGCGGCCTTCACCCTGCGCTACTTCCGCGTGCAGGAGCGGCTTTCGTTCACCCTCCTCGCCGGCCTGCTGCTCGCCTTCTGGTACGTCTCCCCCGCCGGCGCCCTCGACTTCATCATTGGCGACCTCGAAGGCGGCCCCGAGCTCTTCTTCCTCAGCGGCATCGTCATGGTCGCCTGCGGCACCTTCCTCATCGTCTACAACGCCGACATCCTGCTGCCGCCCATTGCGAGCCTGGGCTCCCGCCTCGGGCGCATCGTCCCGGCGGTCAAGACTGCCGTTGCCTACCCCCTCACCGCCCGCATGCGCACCGGCATGACGATCATGATGATCGGCCTCATCACCTTCTCCCTCGTCATGTTCTCCACCGTCAACGACAACTTCACCAACATCTTCCTCTCCGACGATGCGAAGGGCGGCTTCGACACCATCGTCTTCGTCAACAGCTACAACCGCACCGATGACCTGGTCGGGGAGCTCGAGGAGCGGGGCGGCGATACCTCCCCCATCGTCGCCGTCAGCGAGCAGCGCATCGCCTGGGCGGGTGAGACGGAGATCTTCGTCGATGACCCCATCGATCCCTCTGCGCCCGGCTACGCCGGTACCTACACCGTCATCGGCGCCGACGCCGCCTTCTTCGTTTCGAACGAGTTTGAGCTGAAGCGTCGCGCCGCCGGCTACGAGACCGACGAGGAGGTCTGGGCCGCAGTGGCCAGCGACCCCACCCTCGCGGTCATCCCCGGCAACCTCACCAGCGAGGGTGGAGAATTCTCCGAGTTCGACCTGCTGAAGCTCGATGCCGCTTTCGTTGGCGAGGGCTTCGAGCCGTTCCCCCTCCGCCTCCACGCCCCCGGCGCCGACCTCGATACGGTCGTGACGGTCATCGGGCAGATGGACGACCCTGCCGATGTCTTCTGGCTGGGCATCATTGTGCAGCGAGATGCCGTGACGGCGGCCTTCCCCGATTCCGATACCCAGCGCTTCGTGATCAAGACCACCGGCGGCATCGACCAGGAAGCCTTCGCCAAGTCCATTGAGTCTTCCCTGCCGCAGGCCTCCGCCGAGTCGTTCCAGAAGCTGCTCGACGACCAGCGGGCCGCCTCGCAGGGCTTCCTGCTGCTCTTCCAGGGATTCATGGGGCTCGGCCTCATCATCGGCATCGCCGCCCTCGGCGTGATCGCCTTCCGCGCCGTCGTCGAGCGCCGCCAGCAGATCGGGATGCTGCGCGCCATCGGCTACCAGCGCTCGATGGTCGCCCTCAGCTTCATCTTCGAATCCGGCTTCGTGGCGCTTTCCGGGATCGTCATGGGCGCCGTGCTGGGCGTGTCCCTCTCCTGGGTGCTGTTCACGTCCGGCGGCATCGGCGATGCCTCCGAGGGCGGGACCTTCATCGTTCCCTGGCTCCAACTTATCGTCATCTGTGGAATCGCCTTCGGAGCTTCGATGATCATGACCTGGTTCCCCGCCCAGAGCGCATCCCGCGTCGCCGTCGCCGACGCTCTTCGCTACGAATGAGCGCCAGCGACGACCGCCCCGAGCTGCGCGGCACGCAGCTCTTCGACCTCACCGGCCGCGTCGCCATCATGACCGGCGCGGGACGCGGGCTCGGCCGCACGATGGCCCTTGCCCTGGCCGCCGCCGGCGCCGACCTCGCCCTCGCCAGCCGCACCGCGCCCGAGCTCGAGAGCCTCGCCGGCGAGGTGGAGCAGCTTGGGCGCCGCGCCATCGCCGTCCCCACCGACGTCACCGCCCCGGAGGCCTGCGAGGCCCTCGTCGCGGCCACGGTGGAACGCCTCGGGCGCGTCGACATCCTCGTGAACAACGCCGGCATGAATGTTCGCAAGCCCGCCCTCGAGTTCACCCCGGAGGAGTTCGACCAGGTCCTCGCCGTCAACCTGAAGGGCTACTTCAACGGCGCGCAGGCGGCGGGCAGGCGGTTTGTCGCCCAGGGCTCGGGCAAGGTCATCAACGTCTCCAGCATCCTCGGCAGCGTGGCCCTGGCCAACCAGGCCGCCTACGCCTCCTCCAAGGGCGCCATCGACCAGCTCACCAAGGTGCTCGCGCTGGAGTGGGCCTCGTCGGGCGTGCAGGTGAACAGCCTCGGCCCCACCTACTTCGAGACCGAGCTCACCCGCCCCCTCTACGAGGACCCCGAGCGCAAGGCCTTCATCGAGGAGCGCACGCCCATGGGCCGCTGGGGCCAGCCCCACGAGCTCGCCGGCGCCGTCATCTTCCTCGCCAGCGATGCGAGCGACTTCGTGACCGGTCAGATCCTGCTCGTCGATGGCGGCTGGACCGCCTGGTAGCGGCCGCCCCTACCGCCCGCCGATCTGGGGTTCCCAGAGCGTGAAGAAGTAACCGTCGGGCCCCATCACCTGGCAGGTCCGCCCCGTGCCGTCGTCGTAGGGCCGCTGGATGCTGACGTAGCCCATCGCGAGCGCCCGCTGGTGGCGCGCGTCGACGCTGTCGACGGCCACCCGCACCTCCGTCCCGATGCCGCGCGCCGCCCCCTCGTTGGCCAGTGCCTCGCGCCACGGATGTCCCGCGTACGACTCGTCCGAGTGCAGCTGCATCTCCGCGTCGCCGACCGTGAGGGAGGCGAAGCCGGGATGGCGCGACTGCAGGGTCGCGCCCACCACGTCGGTCAGGAAGGCGGTGAAAACGTTCAGGTCGGTCGCCCAGAGGACGATGCTGAGGGCGCTCTGCGGCATCGTCAGGTGATGGGACGGAAGCGGGGCACGGGCGCCTCCCCCTCGCGTTCCCACACCACCTCGACGGGCATCCCCACGGAGATCTCGTCGTTCTCGACGCCGATGATGTTGGCGGGAAGCCGCGGCCCTTCGTCCAGCTCCACCACGGCGATGTTGTAGGGCAGGTCCGGCTCCCAGGCGGGGTGGTAGCGGCGGTGCATGATCGCGAACGTGTGGACCGTGCCCTTCCCGCTCACGTCCTGCCACTCCACGCCCTCGGCGAGGCAGTCGGGGCAGGTCGCGGAGGTCGGGAGCCGCATCGCCCCGCAGGACGTGCAGACGGCGACGAGCAGGCGTCCTTCCGCGCCGGCGGCGAAGAAGGGCTCCGTCAGCTCATCGGGCTGGGAGACGGGCTTCAGGGGTGCTTCGTCGGCCATCGGTTCCTCAGTTCGCGTGCGGGCTCAACACGAGCGAGGCGTGGTAGTTCAGCGCCCCGCCGTTCCCCGTCGCCAGGACGAGGTCATGCTTCTTCACCTGGCGTTCCCCGCCCTGCCCGCGCGTCTGGATGACGGCCTCGCTCAGCGGGGTCATCCCCCACATGTAGTAGGCCGAGAGCTGACCCCCGCCCGTGTTCGTCGGCAGCGAGCCCCCCGGCCCGAGCTTGCCGTCCTCCACGAACGGCCCGCCCTCGCCCTTCTTGCAGAACCCGTAGTCCTCCAGCGTCACGACCACCGTGTAGGTGTAGCAGTCGTACAGCTCGCAGATATCGATGTCTTCGGGTCCGACGCCGGCCATGCCGAAAACCGTCTCGGCGGCGATGCGCGCGCCCGTCTCCGTCTCCGGGAAGTCGCCCGCGTGGCGGCTGTCGCCCGGGTGCCCCTGGCCCATCCCCCAGATGTAGACCGGCGGCTGCGCCATCTCCTTCGCTCGCTCGGCCGAGCTCACGATCACCGCCACGGCGCCGTTGGAGACGAGGCAGCAGTCGAGCAGGTGGAGCGGCTCCACGATCCAGCGCGAGGCGTGGTACTGCTCCAGCGTGAGGGGGTCGCGCATCGTGGCGTGGGGATTCATCGTCGCCCACGAGCGTTCCGCCACGGCCACCGCCCCGAGCTGGTCCTGCGTCGTGCCGTAGAGCGCCATGTGGCGCTGCGCCGCGAGCGCGTACGAGGTGTTCGCGCCGAAGTGGCCCGCCCCCGCCGAGAGCCCGAGGATGCCCGTCGGATCGCGCCGCGTCGCGCCACCCCGTCCGGATCCGCTGTAGGCCGCGCCCGCCGACCCGCCTTCGCGCAGGGGCGCATCCGCGAACACGCACACGACGTGGTTCACCATGCCCGCGTCGATCGCCAGCGCGGCGTACTGCACCATCTGCGCCGCCGTCGATCCGGCCGCGTTCATGTGGTTCAGGAGGCGCAGGTTGCCCATCCCGAGCGCGTTCTGGAGCTGCAGGCTGACGCCCCCGCCGGTGTTCCCGGTGATCCCCGCGTTAATGAGCAGCCCGTCGATCTCGGACTTCTTCAGCCCCGAGTCGGCGATAGCGAGGCGCACGGCATCGACCGCGAAATCGGTTGAGCTCTTACCGTAGATGCGTCCCATGGGAGTAATGCCGAGGCCCGTGATGGCCGCGGCGCCGCGAAGTCGATGTGCCATGGCCGCGATTCTAATGCAGCCCTTTCCGGCACGCCCCGGAACCTAGAACCGGTACGTCTCGAAGTCTCTCGCGACGACCGTGCGGGGCAGGTCCGTCTCCACATCGGGCGTGACGTGCGTCAGCACGAGTTGGGCCGTGGGCGCCAGCGCCGCGTGCACCTCGGGAATGTCGTCGACGAGGTTCATGTGCACCGGGATGGGGATGTCCCGGGAGGCGCACTCCGACACGAGCACCTCCGCCCCCCGTGCGAGTTCGAGCACCGAGTCGCAGCGGCGCGTATCGCCGGTGTAGGCGAAGCGCGTGCCGTCGAGCCGGGCGTGGTAGCCGAGATTGAGCGAGAGCCGGTCATCGTGCTCGACCTGCATGGCCTCCAACGCCAGCTCCCCGACCGTCGCGGAGTCGCCCGCGGCCAGCTCCCGCCATTCGATTCCAAAGTCCTGGTCGAACAGCCCCGGGTAGACCGTCCCGCCGATCTCCCGCGCCAGCCGCTCCGTCTCCGGTGGCCCCACGATCGTGACCGGCGTCCGGCGGCCCTGGTGCTTCCAGTGCAGCAGCAGGAACGGCAGCCCCAGGAAGTGGTCGCCGTGGTGGTGGCTCAGCACCACCGCCTCGACCCCGTTCGGGTCGAGCCCGGCGCGGTTGAGCGACATCAGCGCCGTCGGCGGGGCCTCGAAGAGGTAGCGGCCGTTCGCGAGGAAGCCGTTCCAGCACAGCCCGCCCGCCGCGAAGGCGTTCCCCGTGCCGATAAACGTCAGGTCGAGCGACATGCCGGCATCGTACGCGGGCCGCGTGCCGGGCGTTCGCGCATGCCCGCATCAGGCGAGACAATGCGGACATGACAATTCGCGCGGGCATCATCAACGTCACCGGGTTCGCGGGGATGGAAGCGGCGCGCCTGCTCTGGAACCATCCCGAGGCCGAGCTCGTGGCCGCCACGGGACGCTCCCTCGCCGGCCAAATGCTCGGCGAGGCCTTCCCCCACCTCGCCGCCTACGCCGACTTCCCCATCACGAGCGAGCTCGAGACGGAGGTCGACGTCGCCTTCTCGGCGCTGCCGACCGGCGTCAGCGCCGAGGCTTGCGCCCCCCTCGTCGAGCAGGGCGTGCGTGTCATCGACATCGCCGCCGACTTCCGCCTGCGCGAGGCCGAGGCCTTCGCCGAGTGGTTCCGCAAGGAGCACCCCGCCCCCGCCCTCCTCGACCGTGCCGTCTACGGTCTCTCCGAGCTGTACGGCCCCGAGATCGCGAAGGCCGACCTCGTGGCGAATCCGGGCTGCTATCCCGCCGCCACGATCCTCGCGCTCGCCCCCGCGATCGCCGCCGGCATCGTCGAGCCCCGCGTCTTCGTCGATGCCAAGTCCGGCATCTCCGGCGCCGGGCGGGGCACAGGCGGCGGTTTCAGCTACAGCGATGTCAACGAGGACGTCTCCGCCTACCGCATCGCCAACCACAACCACCAGCCGGAAATGGCCCAGGAGCTCTCCCGCCTGCGCGAGGGCCCGGAGGTCGCCGTCACCTTCGTGCCGCACCTCGTGCCCATGACACGGGGCATCCACTCGACCTGCTACGCCCCCCTCGCCGAGGACGTGTCGCAGTCGGAGGCGCTCGCCATCTACCGCGACTTCTATGCGGACGCGCCCTTCACCTCGGTCACGGATGCGCCCCCCCACACGAAGCACACCTACGGCAGTAACGACTGTCTCGTGCACCCCACCATCGACGAGCGCAACGGCGCGCTGGTGGCCGTGGGCGTGCTCGATAACCTGATGAAAGGCGCTGCCGGCAGCGCCATCGAGAACATGAACCTCATGTTCGGCCTGCCCCAGCAGGCGGGCCTCGACCGCCCGGCGCTCTACCCGTGACCGTCGAGATTGACCCCACCGGTACCGCCACCAGCCCCGCTGGATTCCGCGCGGGCGCCGCCTTCGCCGGCATCAAGACGTACGGTGCGGGCAAGCTCGACCTCGGCATCCTCGTTTCCGACCACCCCGCGACGGCCGCGGCCGTGTTCACCCGCAGCCGCCTCCACGCCGCCACCATCGACGTGAGCCGCGAGCGGCTGGAGGGCGGTCAGGGGCGCGCGGTGGTCGTGAACAGCGGGAACGCCAACGCCAGCACCGGCGAGCGCGGCCTGCAGGATGCCTGCCGTATGGCGGAGATGGCCGCCGCGAAGACCGGGCTCTCGCCGGGCGCCATGTTCGTCAACAGCACGGGCGTCATCGGCCACCACCTCCCCATGGACAAGATCGAGGCCGGCATTGAGGCCGTGGAGCTCTCCGGCAACGGTGGCGAGGACTTCGCCCGCGCCATCCTGACCACCGACCTTGTCCCCAAGCACTGCTCCGTGCGCTTCGGTCCCTACACCCTCGGCGGCTGTGCCAAGGGCTCGGGCATGATCCACCCCAACATGGCGACCATGCTCGCCTACCTCACCACCGACGCCCCCATCGACCAGGAGACCCTGCAGACCGCCCTCTCCGAGGCGACCGACCGCAGCTTCAACCTCATTACCGTCGATGGCGACACGAGCCCCAGCGATTCGGTCCTGCTCTTCGCGAACGGCGCCGCCGGCGGCGAGACCATCGTGCCCGGCAGCGAGCACTACGATGCCTTCCGCGAAGCCCTCGACGCCGTCTGCATCGAGCTCGCGAAGGCCATCGCCCGCGACGGCGAGGGCGCGACCCGCCTCATCGAGGTCACCGTGAACGGCGCCGCCTCCGAGGCCGACGCCCGCCGCCTCGTGCGCGACATCGGCACCTCCCCGCTCGTCAAGACCGCCGTCCACGGCGCCGACCCCAACTGGGGCCGCATCGCCGGTGTCATCGGCCGCTCCGAGGTCGAGATCGTCGAGGAGGCCGTGACTATCGCCGTCTGCGGCCACCGCCTCTTCGAGCGCACGGTCCCCATCCCCTACGAGGAAGCCGAGGTCTCGCGCGCCATGTCCGGCAACGAGGTCACGATCGACGTGTCCCTCGGCGCCGGCGAGGCGAGCGCCACCGGCTGGACCTGCGACCTGACCGACGGCTACATCCGCATCAACGCCGACTACACGACGTGAGCGGCTCCGGACCCCTCGTCATCAAGGTGGGCGGCAGCACCCTCGGCTCGGCTGACACGACCTTCCACGACATCGCCGCCCTCGACCGCGACGGCGCCCGCCCCATCGTCGTCCACGGCGGCGGCGCCGAGGCCAGCCGCTGGCTCGACGCGATGGGCATCGAGAGCCGCTTCATCGACGGCCTGCGCGCCACCGATGAGCGCGCCCTGCCGGTCATCGTCGCCGTCTTCGCCGGCCTCGTGAACAAGCGCATCGTCTCCGCCCTGAACGCCGCCGGCGTCCCCGCCGCCGGCATCTCCGGCGCCGATGGCCGTACGCTCGAGTGCGAGCAGCGCCGCCCCGAGCTTGGCTTCGTGGGAACGCCCGTCGCTGCCCATCCGGAGGCGGTCCTCGCCCTGCGCGAGGCCGGTTTCGTGCCCGTCGTCAGCCCCGTCGGCTTCGTTCCCGGCGAAGGCGGCGATCAACTCGTGAACGTGAACGCGGACGAGGCCGCCGGCTGGATCGCCCGCGCCGTCGACGCCTCCGAGCTCGTCTTCCTGACCGACGTGGAGGGCGTGCGCGGCGAGGACGGCGCCGTCGTCCCCGAGCTCGACGCCGCGACCGTGCGCGACCTGCGCGATCGCGGCGTCATCGCCGGCGGCATGATCCCGAAGACCGACGCCTGCCTGCTCGCCGCCGGCCTCGGCGTCCGCAGCCACGTCATCGATGGCCGCGTGCCCGGGGCCCTGCTCGACCGCGAGGGCCGGGGCACGGTCTTTTCGCCCGCCCGCTCCTGAATCCCCAACCGAGCCCGTACCCCCGCGCCGCGTAGAATCGCACCCCCAACCCAAACCCACCCCGACAGGAGCCCGCACCGCCATGAGCGACTGGATCGACCGCGAGAGCAAGTACCTCTTCCAGAACTACGGCCGCCAGCCGATCGTGCTCGAGCGCGGCGAGGGCTCCCGCGTCTGGGACAGCGACGGCAACGAGTACCTCGACTTCGTCGGCGGCCTCGCGGTGACCTCCCTCGGCCATGCCCACCCCGCCGTCGTGGCCGCCGCCTCCGCCCAGGCGGAGCGCCTCATCCACGTCTCCAACCTCTACTACACCACCCCGATGATCGAGCTGGCCGAGCTGCTCGTCGAGAACTCCCCCCTCGACCGCGTCTTCTTCTGCAACTCCGGCGCCGAGGCCATCGAGGCGGCCATCAAGATCGCCCGCCGCTACGGCCACGACGAGCAAAACGGGAAGCACGGCATCATCGGCATGGACGACGGCTTTCACGGACGCAGCCTGGGGGCGCTCGCGGCCACGGGCACGGCCCGCTACCGCGAACCCTTCGAGCCCATGCCCGGCGGCTTCAGCCACGTCCCCTGGAACGACCTCGACGCCCTCCGCGAGGCCACCGACGAGAACACCGTCGCCGTGCTCATGGAGCCCCTCCAGGGCGAGGGCGGCGTGAACGTGCCCGCCCCCGGCTACCTCCAGGGCGTTCGCGACTGGTGCGACGAGAACGGCCTGCTCCTCATCCTCGACGAGATCCAGTCCGGCATCGGGCGCACGGGCACGCTCTGGGCGCACGAGCAGGACGGCATCGAGCCCGACATCATGTGCGTTGCGAAGGGCCTCGCCGGCGGCCTCCCCATCGGCGCCGTTCTCGCCCGCGAGGAGCTCGCCGCCCACCTCGTCCCCGGGGACCACGGCACCACCTTTGGGGCGAACCCCGTCGCGACCGCCGCCGGCGTCGCCGTGCTCCGGCACATCTTCGAGAACGACGTGCTCGCCGCCGCCCGGCGCGCCTCCGACCGCCTCGTGGCAGGCCTCCGCAAGCTGGAGGACACCCTCCCCGCCGTCACCGAGGTGCGCGGCCGCGGCCTTCTCCTGGCCGTCAGCCTCTCGAGCGAAGCGGCCGCCAGCGTTGTCGCCCTCTGCCGCGAGCGAGGCCTGCTCGTGAACAACGTGCGCCCCGACCGCATCCGCCTCATGCCCGCCCTCATCGTCGAGGACGACGAGATCGACCGCGCCTGCGACATCCTCGAGGAGGCGATCCGGTCAGCGACCTCGTAACCGGCCTGCTGCTCGCTCTGGGCACGCTCGCCGCCATCGGCGTGGCGGGCGTGGCCGTGCGTCTCCTCCTCGATGCACGCGCCTCCGACGGCGCCGTCCTGCCGCCCGGCATCCTCGTCCTCGGCAGCGTCGGCGCCAGCGCCATGGGACTCGCGTTCACCCCCTTTGCCCTCGCCGGCGCGCTTCCGACCGCCCTCGGCGTGGTGATTTTCGTGGTGGTCGTAGTCACGCTGGCGGGCTCGCTCGGCGCCTGGGCGATGCTCCGGCGCCTCGTCTGACTGCCGCACGAGCGGCGGGCGCGCTACGCTTTGGGGGACACATCGGAAAGGCAGGCCCGCGCGTGCCCAAACTCGTTCTCGCCTACAGCGGCGGCCTCGATACGACCGCTGCCATCACCTGGCTCACCAAGGAGCGCGGCTACGACGTCGTCGCCCTCAACATCGACGTGGGCATGAGCCGCGAGCAGGCCGTTCTCGAAGAGCGCGGCCTCGCCGCCGGCGCCGCCAGGGTCATCGTCGAAGACGCGCGCGAGGACTTCCTCCGCTACTTCGCCTTCCCCGCCCTCGCCGCCGGTGCCCTCTACCAGGACGTCTACCCCCTCGCGACCGCCCTCGCCCGGCCCCTCATGGCCAAGCTCCTCGTCGATGTCGCCCACGAGGAGGGCGCCGTCGCCGTCGCCCACGGCTGCACCGGCAAGGGGAACGACCAGGTCCGCTTCGATGTCGGCATCCGCACGCTCGACCCCGCCCTCGCCATCGTCGCCCCCACGCGCGAAGAGGCGATGTCCCGCGAGGCCGAGATCGAATACCTGCAGGAGCACGATGTCGCCATCGCCTGGGAGACGAAGGGCTCTTTCAGCATCGACGAGAACATCTGGGGCCGCAGCGTCGAGGCGGGCGTCCTCGAGGATCCGTGGACGGCCCCTCCCCCCGAGGCCTACGAGTGGACCTGCGCCCCCGAGGACGCCCCCGCCGAGGGCGTCGAGCTTGAGATCGGATTCGAGAAGGGCTTCCCCACGACCGTCGACGGCGAGGCCCTCGGCCCCGTCGCGCTGGTCGAGCGCCTGAACGAACTCGGCGGGGCGCACGGCGTCGGTCGCGTCGACCACATCGAGGACCGCCTCGTCGGCATCAAGAGCCGCGAGATCTACGAGGCGCCCGCCGCCACCATCCTCTTCGCCGCCCACCGCGCGCTGGAGACGATGACCCTCTCGAAGCAGCAGCTCAAGCTGAAGCGAGGGCTTTCCGCCCAGTACGCGGAGCTCATCTACGACGGCCTCTGGTTCAGCGCCCACCACCAGGATCTCGCCGCCTATACGGCCAGCACGCAGCGCTTCGTGAGCGGCGACGTGCGCCTGCGGCTCAATCGCGGGTCCGTCACCGTGACCGGCCGCAAGGCCGAGTCCTCGCTCTACGACCGGGCGCTCGCCACGTACGACCGCGAGGACGCGTTCGACCAGACCTCCGCGGTCGGGTTCATCGATATCTGGGGGCTGCAGACGCGCGTGCAGGCCCGCCAGCAGCTGCTCGACCAGCTGCCACAGGCCCTCCGCATCGCCCAGCCCCGCCAGGAGGCGTCCGAATGACCGCAGCGTCCGGCACGACCACCATCAGCTACCACGGCCCCGGCGATGCCGCCGAGCTCTGGGGCGGCAGCCAGGCCGACTTCGTGCTCGACTGGCCCAGCCGCCCCGCCCGGGAGGTCGCCGTCCTCCTCCAGAACGCCGCCTCCGCCGCGCTCGCGGAGGCCGCCGGTTCTGCCGACGACGCCGAATTCCGCGCCGCCGCCGCCCGCGCCGTCGGCGAGGCGTGGCTCGCGGCGCAGGTCGAGCGGGGAGGCCGTATCGACTCCGTCGTCGTGATCTCCGCCGCCACCCTCGCGGAGCGACCCGAGCTGGTCGCAGTCGCGCGCACACTGGGGCCCGGCGCGTCGTGACCGAGGAGCGCCGCCGCGTCCCCATCGAAGAGGCCACCGGACGCCGCCGTGCCTCCACCCCGCCCGACCCCGAGCCCTGCGATTGCCCGCGCCTCGATCCCTACGAGTGGGACGAGGTCGAGAGCGACTGGAGCGATATCGCCTTCGCGAAGATCGGCATCCCCGCGTTCTTCGGCGTGCCCATCGCCTTCTGGACCAACCGCAGCCGACTGGTGGCGAAGGCCGAGGCCGCCGGCACCGTCCCCGAGGATGCGATGCTCCTCATGGGTCCCGGCCGCCTCCGCCGCCCCGTCATGCTCGAGGTCGAGGACGCCGACACCTCCCGGCGCGACATCGTGACCCCCGGCGGGGTCGTCTTCACGCGCCTGCTCTCCGCCCCCTGGGGCCAGATGCGCACGCTCATGAAGGAGACGCGCGATATGTGCCGCGAACGCTACGGCCGCAACCCCCGCAAGATCTGGGTCTGGTATCTCACCTGCCAGCAGTGTTCCTCCGCGCGGGACTTCGAGACGCTCTTCGTCGCCCACTATCCGAAGCGCCCCGAGACGCCCTCGGCGTGACCCACACCACGCCCTTCGCTACCATCACCTTCATGACGCGATCGATGCGGCCCGGCTCCGGGCTCGCCCTTCGACGGCCTCGCGGCGCCTAGCCGGCGAGGCCTCTCCCGAACGCCCCCGCTTCCCGCCGCCCCGGAGCCGCAAGCTCCGGAGGCCCCCGCTCAACGAGGAGCCCCATGCCGGATCGCTACGACCACCACGCCATCGAGCCCAAGTGGCGCCAGCGCTGGGACGCCGACGGCATCGACCGCGTCCGCGACGACGACGAGCGCCCCCCCTACTACGCCCTCACCATGTTCCCCTACCCCTCCGGCGAGCTGCACACCGGGCACTGGTACATCATCGCCCCCAGCGACACGGCCGCCCGCTTCCGCCGCATGCAGGGCTACAACGTCCTCTTCCCCATCGGCTTCGATGCCTTCGGGCTGCCCGCCGAGAACGCCGCCATCGAGCGCGGGGTCGACCCCGGCGAGTGGACCCACGGGAACATCGAGCGCATGCGCCAGCAGCTCCGCCTGATGGGCGCCAGCTTCGACTGGGAACGCGAGATCGTGACCTGCGACCCCGACTACTACCGCTGGACCCAGTGGTGGTTCCTGAAGCTGTACGAACGCGGGCTCGCCTACCGCGCCGAGGCCGCCGCCAACTGGTGCCCCGGCTGCCAGACCGTGCTTGCCAACGAGCAGGTGCTCGACGGCCTCTGCGAGCGCTCCGACGACCCCGTCGAGCGCCGCTTCCTCACCCAGTGGTTCTTCCGCATCACCGAGTACGCCGAGGAGCTGCTCGACTTCAGCGGGCTCGACTGGCCCGAGCCGGTCACGACCATGCAGCGGAACTGGATCGGGCGCTCCGAGGGCGCGACCCTGCGCTTCCCCGTCGATGTCGAGGGCGTGGATGAGCCCCTCTCCGTGTTCACCACCCGCCCCGATACCGTCTACGGCGCGACCTTCATGGTGCTCGCCCCCGAGCACCACCTGGTCGAGCGCATCACGACCGCTGCGCAGCGCGGGGCCGTCGATGGGTACGTGTCCGCCACCTCCCGCGTCACCGAGATCGAGCGGCTCTCCACCGAGCGCGAGAAGACGGGCGTCTTCACCGGGGCGTATGCGATTAACCCGTTCAACGGCGCGCGTATCCCCATCTGGATCGCCGACTACGTCCTCGTGACGTACGGCACCGGCGCGATCATGGCCGTCCCCGCCCACGACGAGCGCGACTTCGCCTTCGCCCGCGACCACGGCCTCGAGGTGATCCCCGTCTTCGACCACCCCGAGATCGACGTGAACGCGCCCCTTGAGGCGGCCTTCACGCAGGGCGGCGTGATGGTCAACAGCGGCCCCTTCGATGGCACCCCCGCCAGCGAGGCCATCCCCGCCGTCATCGCCCACGCCGAGGCGGAAGGGGCCGGGACGGGCGCCATTACCTACCGGCTGCGCGACTGGCTCATCTCCCGCCAGCGCTACTGGGGATCGCCCATCCCCATGGTCCACTGCGATTCCTGCGGCGTCGTGCCCGTCCCCGAGAGCGACCTCCCCGTCCTCCTCCCCGAGAACGTGCACTTCGAGCCCACCGGCCAGTCGCCCCTCACCCAGATCGAGGAGTGGGTGAACGTCGACTGCCCCTCCTGCGAGGGCGCCGCCCGCCGCGAGACGGACACGCTCGACACCTTCATGTGCTCGAGCTGGTACCAGATGCGCTACGTCGATGCGCACAACGCGGAGCGCCCCTTCTCCCCCGAGGCGGGACGGCAGTGGCTGCCCGTCGACCTTTACACGGGCGGCGCCGAGCACGCCGTCATGCACCTGCTCTACACGCGCTTCTTCTGGAAGGCCGCGCGCGACATGGGCATCGTCGAGGGCGA
Source organism: uncultured Anaerolineaceae bacterium (assembly GCA_964389725.1). GTDB lineage: Bacteria > Chloroflexota > Dehalococcoidia > Tepidiformales > Tepidiformaceae > UBA2991. The sequence continues at coordinate 26,805 of CAYMDV010000002.1, read as the reverse complement.
CGAACCGATGAAGCGTCTCTTCAACCAGGGCGTCATCCTCGGGCCCGACGGCAACCGCATGTCGAAGAGCCGCGGCAACGTCGTCGCCCCCGACGACCTGGTCGAGCAGTACGGCTCCGACGCCTTCCGCTGCCAGCTCATGTTCATCGGCCCGTGGGACCAGGGCGGCCCCTACAACCCGAGCGGCATGCCCGGCATCGTGCGCTGGCTCAACCGTCTCTGGTCCGTCGCGACCGAGCCCCCGCCCGACCCCGGCGACGGCGTCGCCTCCCGCGAGGTCGTCGCCACAACCCAGCGCACCGTCCGCGACGTTACCGAGGACATCGAGAGCTTCCGCTTCAACACCGCCATCGCGCGGCTCATGGAGCTCACGACCGCCCTCGCCCGCGCCCGCGAGGCCGGTGGCGTCGACGGCGCCACCTGGGACCGTTCCGTCGAGACGCTCATCCTGCTGACCGCCCCCCTCGCCCCCCACGTCGCCGAGGAGATGTGGGAGCAACGCGGCAAGCCCTACAGCGTCCACCAGCAGGCCTGGCCCGAATTCGACGAGTCCCTCGTGGTCGAGGAGACCGTCCAGATCGTCGTCCAGGTCAACGGGAAGGTTCGCGACCGGCTCAGCCTGCCCCCCGATGCCGGCGAGGACGACGCCCGCGAGCGCGCCCTCGCCAGCGAACGCGTGCAGGGCTGGGTCGAAGGCAAGGAGCTCCGCCGGGTGATCTACGTGCCCGGGAAGCTGCTCAACATCGTGGTGTAGCGGAAGGGCGTCAGCCCGAGACGCGGTTGACGACCAGGATCATCAGCCAGAGCACCACCACGACGACCATCGGGCTCAGGTCGATCATCCCCGTGCGCGGCATGACGCGCCGCACCGGGTCGACCAGCGGGTCCGTGATCTGGTGGACGATCCGGATGAACGGGTTTGTCCGGGAGATCGGGAACCAGCTCAGCAGTGCGCGCGCCACCATCGCGATGATGAGGATGTAGAGGAAGGCGTTGAAGAGCGCCGCAATCGTCGAGTTCACTGCGTGGCTCCCAGCTCGAGTGAGCGCTCGAAGGCGGCGCGCACGCAGGTCGCGATAAGGGCGCGGAATTCGCCCGGATCCATCTCGCGCAGGCCCGCCTCCGTCGTCCCGCCCTTCGAGGTGACCCGCTGGCGTAGCTCCGCCGGCGAGAATTCGCTCACCTGCGCGTAGGCGGACGAGCCGGCCAGGGTCTGCATCGTCATCGCCTCCGCCTCCTCGACGGTCAGTCCGATAGCCACGCCCGCGTCGATGAGCGCCTCGATGAAGAGGAACACGTACGCCGGTCCGCTCCCGCTGAGGGCCGTGGCCATGTCGAGCTTCCCCTCGTCGCTGACGAAGAGCTCGCTCCCGATGGCGCCGAGCAAGCCCCGCACCGTCTCCCGCTGCCCCTCGTCGACCGACTCGGTCGCCGTCCACACGCTCATCCCCGCGTTGATCGCGGCGGGCGTGTTCGGCATGACGCGCGCGATGCGGTCGTGCGCGAAGTGCGCCGCCAGCGACTCGATACGCACCCCCGCCATGATCGACAGCAAGAGCGCATCCTCCCGCAGGCGCCCGGAGACCTTCTGGAACTCCTGGGGCTTCACCGCCATCAGGACGAGGCTCGCGTCCGCGATCGCTGCACTCGGCTCGTCCGTCGCCGCGACCCCGTACTGGTCCGCCAGCGCCTGCCGGCGTTCGGCGATGAGCTCGACGACGGTCACGTCGCCGGCTGCCAGCACGCCCCGGTCGATGGCGCCCGCCAGGATCGCCTCCCCCATCACCCCGCCGCCCACGATCGCGACCGTCACGGCGCGCGCTCCCCGAAGATGGCCCGCCCCACCCGCACGAGCGTCGCCCCCTCTTCGATCGCGACCTCGAAGTCGTCCGTCATCCCCATCGAGAGCTCCGGTAGTTCGTAGCGCTCTGCCAGCTCCCGCAGGGCGCGGAAGACCGGCCGCACGTCCTCCGGGTCGCTCGCGATGGGCGCGATCGTCATGAGGCCGCGCAGCCGCAGGTTGCGCGCCTCGCGCGCCGCTTCCATCAGCGCCCCGACCTCGTCCGGCGCGACGCCCTGCTTCTGGGGCTCGTCGGCGACGTTCACCTGCAGGAGCACGTCGCGGGGCGCCGGCGCCGCCGCGTCGAGGCGCGCCAGCAGCCGGGGGGAGTCGACCGAGTGGATCACGTCGAACGCGCCGGCGGCCGCCTTCGCCTTGTTCGACTGGAGGTGCCCTACGAGGTGCCAGGTCGCATCAACGCCCGCGGCCATCGCCTCCTCGATCTTGGGGACCGCCTCCTGGATGCGGTTCTCGCCGAAGTGCCGCAGGCCGGCCTCGCAGGCCGCACCGATGGCCTCGGCGGGGTGCCCCTTGCTGACCGCCACGAGCGTCACGGAGGCGGGGTCGCGGCCTGCGCGCTCGCAGGCCCGCTCGATGCGCTCGCGGACGCGGGCGGCGCCCCCCGCGATGTCGGCCTGCTGTGCGACGGCGCTCATGCGGCCCTTCCGGGGCGCATGGCGTGTCGGGGGTTACGGAAGCCGCAGCGAAGGCCCACGCTTCGATTCTACCCGCGGGCCCGTGGCGCTGGAGCGGCTAGCCGCACTTGGTGTAGCCGCAGCTCCGGCAGACGAGGCAGCCCTCGCCGTACTCGAGGACGGACCCGCACTCGGGGCAGCCCACCCCGCTCGGAACCATGTTGCCGTGCGCGAGCGCGGGCTCGTCGACTCCGCGGCTGTCGACCACCTCGTACGGAGGGATGAGCGTCGGCTGCACCGCCGCCTCGCGGTCGCCGAACTTCAGCTCGAGCCAGCGGAAGATGTAGTCGGTGATGCTCGTTGCGATCGGGATCTGGGGGTTGCCCGTGGGGCCGCTCGGCTCGAAGCGGCTGCCCTGGAGCTTCTGAGTGAGCGCCGAGATGGGCACGCCGTACTGGAGCGCGTAGCTGGTCAGCATCGCGATCGTGTCCATCAGCGCCATCACCGTCGAGCCCTGCCGGCTCACGTTCACGAACAGCTCGCCCGGGGAGCCGTCCTCGAAGAGGCCCACGGTCATGTACCCCTCCTGCTCCCCTACCCGGAACTTGTGCGTGATCGACTGGCGCTCGTCCGGCATGCGGCGGCGGATCGGCCGCCCCTTCGCCGCCACCAGCGCCTCGGCCGCCGCGATCGCCTCGGCGGCGGCCTCTTCGTCCTCGCTCTCCTCGCCCTCGCCCGCGTGCTTCAGCACCTGCAGGTCGCGAGACCCGTCGCGGTAGATGGTGATGCCCTTGCAGCCTGTGTCGTAGGCCAGCTGGTAGGCCGTGGCGACATCGTCGACCGTCGCCTCGTTGGGGAAGTTGATCGTCTTCGAGACGGCGTTGTCCGTGTGCTCCTGGAAAGCCGCCTGCATGCGCACGTGCGCTTCGGGCTCGATGTCGTGCGCCGTCACGAACACGTCCTTCACCCAGTCCGGCACATCGGTGCGCTCGGCCAGGTGGCCGCCGTGCGCGAGGAACTCGATGAGGTCGTCGCTGTAGAACCCCTCCTCGCGTGCGACCCGCTCGAAGTGCTCGTTCACCTCGTTCAGCTCGACCCGCTTCGTGGGGTCGTCCTTATCGAGGTAGTGGGAGCGCACGAAGGCGAGCGCGAAGACCGGTTCCACGCCGCCCGAGCAGTTGGCGATGATGCTGAGCGTGCCCGTGGGCGCGATTGTCGTGCGCGTCGAGTTGCGCAGGGGCATCGGCCCCTCGGGGCCGCCCGGTCCGTACAGCGACTGCCCCCACTCGGGGAAGGTGCCGCGCAGGGCCGCCAGGTTGTGGGAGGCTGCATCCGCCTCGCGCTGGATGAAGCCCATCACGTCGCGCGCCAGCGCCAGGGCCTGCTCGGAGTCGTAGGGGATGCGCAGCTCGAGCAGCATGTCCGCCCAGCCCATCACCCCCAGCCCGATCCGCCGGATCGCCAGCGAGGTCTCCTCGATCTCCTCGATCGGGTACTGGTTCATCTCGATCACGTTGTCGAGCAGGTGCACGCAGCGGTGCACGGTCGAGCCCAGCCGCTCGAAGTCGACCGCTTTCGAGCCCGGCTCCCCCACCACGAAGTGGGCGAGGTTGAGCGAGCCCAGGTTGCACGAGTCGTACGAGTAGAGGGGCTGTTCGCCGCACGGGTTCGTCGACTCGATCGGCCCCCGCTCGGGAACCGGGTTCGCCCGCCCGCCGTTGATGCGGTCGATGAAGACGACCCCGGGGTCGCCGTTCTGCCAGGCGTTCGCGACCATCGTCTCCCAGACCTCGCGGGCGCTCCGCTGACCCACGGCCTCGCCCGTCTTCGGGCTGATGAGGCTGTAGTCGCCGTCCTCCGCCAGCGCCTGCATGAACGCGTCCGTCACGGCCACGCTGATGTTGAAGTTCGTGAGCGTGGTCATGTCCGCCTTCATCTCGATGAAGTGGTCGATGTCCGGGTGGTCGACCCGGAGGATGCCCATGTTCGCCCCGCGGCGCGTCCCGCCCTGCTTGATCGCCTCCGTGGCCGAATCGAACACCGTCATGAACGACACCGGTCCGCTGGCGACGCCCATCGTGCTGCGCACGCGGTCGTTCGCCGGGCGCAGCCGCGAGAAGGCAAAGCCCGTGCCCCCGCCCGACTTGTGGATGACGGCCGTGTCGCGGATTGCCTTGAAGATGCCGTCGATCGAGTCCGGCACGGGTAGCACGAAGCAGGCCGAGAGCTGCTGCAGGTCACGGCCTGCGTTCACCAGCGTCGGCGAGTTGGGGAGGAAGTCGAGCGAGGAGAGGAGGCGGTAGAAGTTCTCCTCCGCGGCGGCGCGGTCGCCCTCGGTGCCCCCGTAGCGCAACTCCGCCTGGGAGAGGTTGCGCGCGACCCGCTGGAAGCACTCGTCCGGCGTCTCGATCGCATCGCCCGTGTCGTTGCGCGCCACGATGCGGCGCTCCATGACCACGACGGCGTTCTCCGAGAGTGGTGTCGCCTCGAAGGCGGCGCCGGTGTCGGGAGTGGGTTCGGAACTGGTGACCATGGGGTTCCTCCAGGAGGTCAGAAGAGGCTGATTCAGAACGGGTGTTCGACTCTAGCGGAACGCGGCCCGCGACGCAACGTCCATCGCCTACCCCACCGACCGCACGATCGGCGTCGGCTCGCGGGAGCCGGCGGCCTCGCGCGCTTCGTCTTCAAGAAGGGCGAGCTGGCGGGTGCGTTCTTCGAAGGAGGGCACGCGGCCCTCATCCAGCGCCTGCAGCGCGTCCTTGAGCGAATCAAGGTCGGCGAAGGCGCGGTAGACCGAGGCGAAGCGAATGTAGGCGATGTGGTCGATCCCGCGGAGCGCGTCCACCGCCAGCTCGCCGATGATCGACGACGGCACCTCGAGGCTGCCCTCGCGGGTGACGCGTGCCTCGATGTCGGCGACGACGGCGTCGAGCTCGGCGGCGGAGACGTTCCGCTTGGCGCAGGCGGAGCGCAGTCCCGCGAGCAGTTTCTCGCGGTCGAAGTCCTCCCGGCGGCCGTCCTTCTTGACGACCTGGACGGTGGAACGCAGGACCGTTTCCAGCGTCGTGAAGCGCTCGCCGCAGTCGGCGCACTCGCGCCGCCGGCGCACGGCGTTCCCGGTGCCCCGGCTATCCGTGACCCGTGAACTTTCCGAGTGGCAGAAGGGACAGCGCATAACGACTCCGGAACTGTTAACGGGTGTTAACGCCTTCTCGCTGGGGGCGAATCATGGCCTACATCTTGGGGCGGTGTCAACCCCTCAGCCACAACATCTGGGGGCTGTTAACCAACCATAACAGTTTCGCGAGTGAGCAGGCTCACGGCCCTGACGGGGCCCTTACCGGCGCCGCCGGGGCTCGTGGAACTGGCAGGCCTCGGTGTCGGGCCAGGGCCCCAGGATGCCGCTCCCAGGATGCAGACAGCGGCCCCGCCCCATCTCCCCCGGGACGAACTCGTGGCAGCCTTCGCAGGTCGGCGCCGGCTTCGCGCCGGGCTGCAGATCCTCCCGCACCATTGCCAGCAGGTTCCGGGGCCCCGGCTCCTGCCAGGCGAGCGTCCGGAGGTCGTCGTTCGCGGTGGGGGTGGGGAAGGCGTCGGCGAAGAGCTCATCGTCGCCACGCCGTCGCCGGCGGCGCGCCTCCGAGCGGCGCAGCGCCTTCGCGCCCATGCTCTCGGCGTCGCGACTCGATCGGCGTTTGCGGCCCTTGCGACGGCCCATGCCGGCAGCCTAGCGAGGCGGTGGGGCCGCGTCGAGCACGGTCCTGCGCGATGCGCTCAGAAGCCGGGGAGCCGCCCCTCGCCCTCGCCCCCGGGGAGCGCCCCCTCCAGCGCGAGCAGCGCCCGCTTCGCCTCGAGCCCGCCCGCGAATCCCGTCAGCGAGCCGTTCGCCCCCACCACCCGGTGGCAGGGCACCATCACCGGCGCGGGGTTCCGCCCCGTGGCCGCCCCGACCGCGCGCGCCGCCGCCGGCCGCCCCACCGCCCGTGCGAGCTCGCCGTAGGTGCGCGTCTCGCCGTGCGGGATGGCGGCCAACTCCCCCCAGACCTGCTGCTGGAACTCGGTGCCCTTCAGGTCGAGCGCCACGCCGAAGGCGCGTCGCTCCCCGAGGAAATACTCGCGTAGCTCGCGCATCGCCTGCTCGACGTGCGCGACCGCCTCCGCGCCGGCGCCGGTCCCGCTCGCTCGTGGCTCGCGGCCCCAGCGCACCTCCCGCACCCCCCGCGCGGAGGCGACCACCGTCAGGTCACCGATGGGGGTCGGCAACGTGTCGGTGGCCAGAGGCTCGTGTGCGGGCATCCCTCGCCGGCTCTCCCGCGCGCTAGCGGTGCCACTCCGCGATGTTCCAGACCTCGCTGTCCCACGCGTTGAGGCGAAACCCCTTGAGGCTGTTCGCGTGCGCCGAGACGATGCCCCGGGCCACCAGCGGGATCTCCGTGTAGCCCTGCACGAGCAGGTCGTTGAGCTGCTTCACGAGCGCTTCCCGCTCCGGTCCTATGGGCAGGGGTGGCAGCGCCTCGAAGGCGGCGTCGAAAGCGGGGTCGCAGGCGCGGGCGATGTTGCCCTCCGACCAGTTGTTCGCCCGCGCGGGGATGTGCGCGCAGCGTTTGTCCGACAGGTAGTTCTGGGGCTCGATGCCCCCGCCCGTCGCGTACATCTGCACGTCCGTGAAGAAGCGCCGGTACGTCTCCGGCCCGGGGTCGCTCCCGAAGTACACGCCCGCGTCGTAGTGGAGCAGCTCCGTCTCGATGCCGATCTCCCGCCACCAGCCCTGGAGCAGATCCTGGGTTGGCTGGCGGATCTCGTTGGTCGAGGTCTGGAAGGTGATGCGCAGGGGTGCGCCGTTGTACTCCCGAATCCCGTCGCCGTCGCTATCGACGACGCCGTGCTCGTCCAGCAGCGCGTTGGCGCCCGCGATGTCCTGGGCCAGGCACGCGTCGTTCGCGCCCGAAACGTAGTGCACGGGCCCCACGATCAGGTCGCACGCGGGCCTTCCCGCGAACCCGTACAGGTCCGCGATCTGCTCCCGGTCGATCGCCATCGACATCGCCTGCCGGATGGGGAGGAAGGAGAGGAAGGGGTGGGGATTCTTGCCGTCCAGGTATTCGGAGCGGTCGTCCCCGAGCGCCGGGTCGGGGTTCGTCTGGTTCAGGATGAGTTGCTCCACGAGGTCCGAGTAGGCGGCCACGACCGTCCCCTGCCCGGCCCCCTCCAGGTCGGCGAGCAGGTTGGGGTCGACCTGCAGGTTCCAGGCGTAGTCCGCCAGGCCCCACTCCAGCACGGCCGTCGCCGCGGTCGTTGCATCGCCGCCGCCCTTCAGCACCACCCGGTCGAAGTACGGCCGCTCCCCGCGGAAGTGGGGGTTCCGCTCGTACACCGCTTCCGCTTCGGGCGTGAAGCTCACGATCCGGTACGGACCCGTCCCCAGCGGCAACTGGTTCTGCTCGACGCACCCCTGCGCCGCCACCCCGATGCAGTCCGCGAACTGCGCCGCGTTGAGCACCGGCGAGGACGTGCTGACGAAGGCGTCGTAGGGGTAGGGCGTTGGCTCCTGGAAGGTCATGCGGACGGTGCGCTCGTCCACCGCCTCGACGTTGGCGAGGCCGGAGAACGTGTCCTCGGCCGTGCAGCCCGTCGCTTCGTCCGAGCAGTAGCGCCAGGTGAAGACAAAGTCCTCGGCCGTCACGTCGCTGCCGTCCGACCACTTCAGGTCATCCTTCAGCGTCCAGGTGATGGACATGCCGTCGGCCGAGATGCCGCCGTTGGCGAGCGTCGGGATCTCCACGGCAAGGGCGGGCACGAGGTCGCCGTCGGGGCCGTACCAGGCCAGCGGCTCCAGCGTGATCGCCCCCGCTTCCCGGTCCTTGAACCCCCCGGAGAGGTACGGCCCCGGAAGGGATGGCGCCTGCCAGTAGATGAGCGTCAGGACCTGCTCTTCGGCCCCGCTGTCGAGGTCGCCGTCGTCATCGCTGTCATCGCCACAGGCCGCGATCGTGAGCAGCAGGGTGAGGCTGAGGAGGAGCGTGAGGAATCGGGGCATAGGGGGCACTCGCATAGAGGGGTGTTTCATGGCCCCGCTGGCGGGGCGCTCGCGGAATCGTACGACGTGGTTCGTTTCTACGCTGGGCGCTCGCCCACTGCCGTGTGGAGGGCCGTGCCGCCGTAGCAGGGGGACGCCGTATACTCTCCGCAGCCCCGACAACCACTGGAGGCCGTGGGAGTGCGTCGTAACGCCGGGGCTCGTGAGTCAACGCGCAGCGGGAGCGCCGGGTGGAGTGTTTGAGCAGGTTGGGAAGCGGTTCGCGTGACTGAGATCGAGATAGAGACCGCTGCGCCGCGCCCCTCCGTCCTCGACCTCGCCGGTGAGCTCCTGCGCCTGCGTTCCCCGAAGGACGGCGCCGGGCTCGCAACCGTGAACCTGCCCCTTGGCCTGCTCGGCGACATGACCGGCTGGAACGTCCGCCGTCTGCGAGCCGCGGCCACCGTCTCCTGGGAACAACCCTCCGAGGACCTGCACCTGTTCGGCTTCGGGCGCGCGCTCGACCTCAGTTCGGCCGCGGGAGCCCCCCTGGCGGCAGCCGCGCCCGCCCTGCGCGAGGCCGCCGGCGAGCTCCGCGCCGGCTCGGTCGAGCCTCTCGCGCGCCCGCGCTTCTTCGGGGGCGCCCGCTTCGACGCGAGCTCCCCGCACCATGATCCCGCCTGGGAGGCCTTCGGCGCCTGGCGCTTCGTCCTGCCCGAGGTAATCGTCGCCATGCACGATGGCGAAATGAGCGCCTCGCTGACCCTCGCCGTTCGCCCCCAGCAGACCCGGGACGAGGTTGCGGTTGCGGTCGCTACCGCCGTCGGTGGCGTCGCGGTGGCGCCGTCCGCCTCGGGGAACGGCGTCGCGCACTACCAGCGCACCGGCCCCGACGCCGCCCACTGGCGCTCCGCCGTGACGAGCGCCCTTGCCGAGATCGGCGAGGGCCGTTACCAGAAAGCCGTGCTCGCCCTGCAGGCGCGCTGCCACTCCCTCACCCGTCACGATGTCGCGGGCACGCTGACCGCCCTGGCCGAGCGCTACGAGGGCTGCTACGTCTTCGGCTACCGGCTGGGCGCCTCGAGCTGGGTGGGCGCCAGCCCCGAGCTGCTCGTCTCGCTCGAGCAGGGCCGCCTGCACGCCCTCGGCCTCGCGGGGACGTGCGCCCGCGGCGAGACCCCCGCCGAGGACGAAGCTCTCGCCCGGGAGCTCATCGCCAGCGCCAAGGAGCGCAACGAGCACGAGTTCGTCGTGCGCGCCGCTCGCCAGGCCCTCGGCCCCCTCTGCCACGACCTCTCCATCCCGGAGGCCCCCCAGCTCCTCCGCATGGCCGGCATCCAGCACCTCCAGACCCCGATCGAGGGGCGCGCCGCCCCCGGCGTCGACCTGCTCGATGCGCTCCTCGCCATGCACCCCACGCCCGCCGTCGGCGGCTCCCCCCGTGAGCCCGCGCTCGAGGCCATCGCCCGGCTCGAGAGAATGGATCGCGGCTGGTACGCGGGCCCGATCGGCTGGATGGATATGAACGGCGAGGGCGCCTTCGCCGTGGCCCTGCGCTCCGCCCTCCTCCACGGGCGCGAGGCGCTCCTTTACGCCGGCGCCGGCATCGTTGCCGGCTCCGACCCGGACCGCGAGCTCGCCGAAGCCGAGCTCAAGCTCCAGCCGCTCCTTGAGGCGCTGCGCGGGGCCTGACGGTGATCGGCGCCGCCAACACCGCTGCTGCCCGCGCCCTCGTCGATGGCCTCGCCCGCGCCGGTGTCCGCGATGCCTGCGTGACCCCCGGCTCGCGCTCGACCCCCCTCACCGTCGCCCTCGCCGAACAGGACGTGATCCGCCCCTGGCTGCACCTCGACGAGCGCTCCTCCGCGTACTTCGCGGTCGGGCTGGCCCGCGCGAGCGGCAGGCCCGTGGCCGTCGTGTGCACCTCGGGCACGGCCGCCGCCAACTTCCACCCGGCGGTGGTCGAAGCCGAGCTGTCGCGCATCCCCCTCATCGTCTGCACCGCCGATCGCCCCCCGCGCCTGCGCAACGTGGGCGCCCCCCAGACCATCGACCAGGTCGGGTTGTTCGCCCGCGGCGTTCGCCTGGAACGCGACCTCCCCGCCCCCGGCCCCGCCGACGCCCCGCCCGCGCTGTTCGCGGAGGCCGCGCGCCAGGCCGTCGAGGCCTCGCTCGGGCCGCTCCCCGGCCCCGTCCACCTCAACCTCCCCTTCGAGGAGCCCCTGATCGAGGCCCCCGCCGGCCACCCTGCCCCCGCCGGCCACCCTGCCCCCGCCGGCCACCCTGCCCCCGCCCCCCCCACCCCCGGTCCCCTCCCCGCGGTCCCCGCCGTCCCCCCGGAGGCGGACGCGCTCGCGGCCGCCGCAGCCGCCCTCGACCGCAGCGAGCGCCCCGTGATCGTCGCCGGGCCGGAGAGCGGTGGCCTCCCCGCCGCCGAGCTCGGCGCCCTGGCCGCCGCGCTCGGCGCGCCGCTGCTCGCGGACCCGCTGAGCGGGCTCCGCACCGGCCCCCACGACCGCAGCCACGTCATCGACGCCTACGACGCCTTCCTCCGCGGCCCTCGCGCCGCCACCCTTGCCCCGGACTGCGTGGTGCGCTTCGGCGCGGCCCCCACGTCGAAGGCGCTCAACCAGTTCCTCGCCGGCGCGACCGACGCGGCGCACCTCCTCGTCGACCTCCCCGGCTCCTTCCGGGACCCCAACGCCGTCACGACGCACCGCCTCGTAGCAGATGCCTGCTCCGCCGCCGCCGCCCTACGCGGCGCGCTGTCCCGCCACCGCGGCAGCGCCTGGCTCGACTCGTGGCGTGAGCGCGACGCGCATGCCCGGAAGGCGCTCGCTGCCTACGCCCTCGCCGCACCCGAACCCTTCGAGGGCCGCGCGGTCGTTGAGTTGCAGCGCGCGTTGCCCGCCGGCGCGACGATCTTCGCCGGGAACAGCATGCCCGTCCGCGACGTCGACGCCTTCCTCGCCGGCGACGCCCGGTCGCTCACGGTTGCTTCGAACCGCGGGGCCAACGGCATCGACGGCGTCGTGTCGTCGGCGCTGGGCCACGCCGCCGCGGGCGTCGGGCCGGTCGCCCTCCTCATCGGCGACCTCTCCCTCTTCCACGACCTGAACGGGCTCTGGGCCGGTGTCCGCCACGACCTCGACCTGACCATCGTCCTCCTGAACAACGCCGGCAGCGCCATCTTCCACTACCTCCCCCAGGCCCGGCACGAGCACGTCTTCGAGGAGTGGTTCGGGACTCCCAGCGCCGTCGACTTCGCCGCGGCGGCGCGGGCCTACGGCGCCGGCCACTGCCTCGCCGGCGACTGGGATGAACTCGCCGCCGCGCTCGCTACCCCCGAACGCGGCATACGCATCCTCGAGGTCCGCACCGACCGCGTCCGCAACCTCGAGATGCACGAGGAGGCGTGGGTGCAGGCGAACGAGGCGGCCTGGTCGTGACGCGCGTCCCCCTCGACGGCGGCTTCTTCCTGAACGTGGAGCGCATGGGCTCGGGACCGCCGCTCGTGCTTCTCCACGGCTTCACCGGGTCGGCCACGAGCTGGGGGCCACTCGCCGAGATGCTCGCCGCCCGTTTCACCCTTCTCGCCGTCGACATCGTCGGGCACGGGGCCTCCAGCAAGCCCGAGGAAGTCGACCGCTACGCCATCGAACGCGCTGCCCGCGATGCCGTCACGGCCATGCTCGCCTTCGGGTTCCGTCGAAGCGCCTGGCTCGGGTACTCGATGGGCGGGCGGCTCGCCCTCTACATCGCCGCCGCGCTGCCCGAAGCGGTCGAGCGCCTGGTCCTCATCGGCGCTTCTCCCGGCCTCGCCGAGCCCGCCGAGCGTGAGGCCCGCCGGGCCGCCGACGAAGCGCTCGCCGACCGCATCGAGGCCGAGGGCGTCCCCGCCTTCGTCGACTACTGGGAGGCGCTGCCCCTGTTCGAGAGCCAGCAGCGCCTCCCGACCGGCATGCGGCTCGCCATCCGCCGCGGCCGCCTCGCCAACGACGCCCAGGGGCTCGCCAACAGCCTGCGCGGCATGGGGACGGGCGCCCAGCCCTCCCTCCATGACCAGCTCGGCGACATAACGGCCCCGTCGCTCCTGCTCGCCGGGTCCCTCGACGCGAAGTTCGCCGCCATCGCCGGCGAGATGGCCGGGGCTATGCCGAACGCCCGCGCCGTCCGCGTTCCCGGGGCCGGACATGCCGCACACATCGAGAAAGCGGCATACTGCGTCCGCACGATTACGGCCTTCCTGCAGGAAGGCGCGAGGGAGCATGAGCATGGCGGTAGCCTGGGAGCCGGCCGGTGACTACGAGGACATCCTCTATGGGAAAGCCGAGGGGATGGCTCGCATCAGCATCAACCGGCCCGAGGTCCACAACGCCTTCCGTCCGGAGACCGTCTTCGAGCTGATCGACGCCTTCCAGAAGGCCCGCGAGGACCCCGAGGTCGGCGTCGTGCTCTTCACCGGCGAGGGCGGGCGGGCCTTCTGCTCCGGCGGCGACCAGCGCGTGCGTGGTCACGGCGGCTACGTCGGCGAGGACGACGTCGCCCGCATCAACGTCACCGACCTGCACAAGCTCATCCGCTCCGCGCCCATTCCCGTGATCGCCCTCGTGGCCGGCTGGTCGATCGGCGGCGGGCACGTCCTGCACGTCATCTGCGACCTCACCATTGCCGCCGAGAACGCCCGCTTCGGCCAGACCGGTCCCCGCGTCGGCTCCTTCGATGGCGGCTTCGGCGCGGCCCAGCTCGCCCGCCTCGTCGGCCAGAAGAAGGCCCGCGAGATCTGGTACCTCTGCCGCCAGTACGACGCGCAGGAAGCGCTCGAGATGGGCCTCGTGAACGCCGTCGTGCCCCTCGATCAGCTCGAGGAGGAGGGGGTGAAGTGGGCCCGCGAAGCGCTCAGGCACAGCCCCCTCGCCCTGCGCCTCATGAAGTCGTCCTTCAACGCCGAACTCGATGGCATGGCCGGCATCACCGAGCTCGCCCACAACGCGACCCTGCTCTTCTACATGAGCGACGAGGGCAAGGAGGGGCGCAACGCCTTCATCGAGAAGCGCGAGCCCGAGTACTCGGACATGGCGAAGTTCCCCCGCCGCCCATGACCCCCGCGGCCCCCATCGAGAGCGTTCGCTGGCGGCCCTGGCGCATCCCCCTGCGTGACCCCCTCGCGACCGGCGCCGGCGGCCTGACCGTGCGCGAAGGCCTCGTCGTGCGCATCGAGACCGCCGGCGTTTCCGGCCTGGGCGAGTGCGCGCCCCTCCCCGGCGAGGGCCTGAGCGTGGCCGCCCTCGCCGACCGCATGGGCGAACTCGCCCCCTCCCTCGCCGGGTGCGACGCACACCAGGCGTGGGCGAACCTCCCGGCCGACGGACGCATCCCCGGCGCCGACGTCGCCATCGAGACCGCCCTCGCCGACCTGCTCGCGACGGCCTGCGGCGTCCCGCTGGCCGCCTGGCTCGCGGCCCAGGGCGGCCTGCCGACCCCCGCTCCCGGGCCCGTCCCCGCGAACGCGCTGCTCGGCGCCCAGGGTCCGGAGGAGGTCGCCCGCGAGGCCGCCGGAGCGCTCGCCGCCGGCTTCCGGACCGTCAAGGTGAAGGTCGGCAGCGACTACGCCCTCGACGGCGAGCGCCTGCGCGCCGTGCGCGCCGCCGTCGGCCCCGACCCCGCGATCCGCATCGACGCCAACGGCGCCTGGAGCGAGGCCGCGGCGGTCGCCGCCCTCGAGGCGCACGCCACCCACGGCGTGGCCCTCTGCGAGCAGCCGGTCGAGCCCGGCCCCGACGCGCCCGCCCGGCTCGCGCGGGTGCGCGCCGCCTCCCCCATCCCCATCGCCGCCGACGAGTCCTGCGCCTCCCTCGAGGACCTCCGCGCGCTCGTCGCCGCCGACGCGATCGATGCCGTCGTGGTGAAGCCACTGCGCACGGGCCTCCGCGAGGCCCTCGCGATGATCGCCGGGGCCGGCGCGTGCGACGTGCCCTGCATCCTCACAACCACCTTCGACACGGGTATCGGCACCTCCCCGGCCCTCCACCTCGCCGCCCTCCTGCCCGACCCCCGCCCCGCCTGCGGCCTCGCGACGCTGCCCCTCCTCGCCGGCGACATCGCCCGCGGTTGCCCCGCCCCCGAGGCGGGCGCGCTCACCCTCCCCGCCGCCCCTGGCCTCGGCGTCACCCTCGACCCCGCCGCCCTCGACCGCTTCGCCACCGGCCCCTGGGAGGGTGTCCCGGCATGAGCGCCATGCTTCCCGACTGGCTGACCCACCGCGCTCGCGCCCTCCCCCGCGTGACCGCCATCGCGCGCGGCCGCAGGCGGGGTCTCAGCTACGCCGCCCTCTACGAGTACGCCGTCCGCCAGGCGAACGCCCTCGCTGCTGCCGGCGCCGCGCCGGGGGAGCGCGTCGCCGTCATCGCCGGTACGTCCGTGGACTTCGTCGTCGCGATGCACGCCACGAGCCTCGCGGGCGCCGTCTTCGTCCCGCTGAACGTGCGACTCACGGCCGCCGAGCTGGCCGACCAGCTCCGCAACTGCGGCCCCGCCGTCGTGCTCTGCGACCGCCCCCGCGAGACGCTCGCGACCGAGGCCGCCGCCCTCGCCGGCGCCCCCGCCCCCCGCCGCCTGCCCCTTCCCCCCGTCCCGGCAGCCGCCCCCCTCGTCGATGCCCACGAGGACGATAGCTGCCACAGCATCGTCTACACGTCGGGTACGGCCGGGAACGCGAAGGGGGTCATGCTCACCTACGGCAACTTCTGGGCGAGCGCGAGCGCCTCCGCCCTCAACCTGGGCCTCGACCCATCCGACCGCTGGCTCGCCTGTCTGCCCCTCCACCACGTCGGGGGACTCTCCATTCCCATCCGTAGCGCCATCTACGGGACCGCCGTCGAGCTGCACCCCCGCTTCGAACCGGAGGCCGTCAACCGTGCCGTCCGTTCCGGCGACGTCACTCTCCTGTCCGTCGTCCCGACGATGCTCCGTCGCATGCTCAACGCCGACGACCGCCCCTTCGATGGCTCCCTGCGGGCCGTGCTCGTCGGGGGTGGCCCCGTGCCCCCCGTGCTTCTCGAGCGCGCCACCGCCCGAGGCCTGCCCGTCATCCAGACGTACGGCCTCACCGAGGCCTGCAGCCAGGTCACCACCCTCTCCCCCGCGGAGGCGATGTCGCACCTCGGCTCCGCCGGCCGAGCCCTCCTCTGCGCCGATGTCCGGGTCGATGCCCCCACCGGCGATCCCGGCGAGATCCTCATCCGCGGCCCTGCCGTCACCCCCGGCTACTACCGCAACCCCGATGCCACCGACGGCGCCTTCGAGGACGGCTGGCTGCACACCGGCGATGTCGGCCTCCTCGACGCCGATGGCTTCCTCACCGTCCTCGACCGCTCCGACGACGTCATCGTCACGGGCGGCGAGAACGTCTACCCCGCGGAAGTCGAGGCGGCGTTGCTCGCCTACCCCGGCATCGAGTCCGCCGCCGTCGTTGGCCTTCCCGACGAGGAGTGGGGCCACCGCGTCGTCGCCGCCGTCGTCTCGACCGCCCCGGTCGAGCTCGCGCGCGTCGAGCCCCTCCTCCGCAGCCGTCTGGCCGGCTACAAGATTCCCGCCGTCCTCGAGCGTTTCGATGCCCTCCCCGCCACCTCCTCCGGCAAGATCCAGCGACGCTTCGTCCGCCAGCAGATGGCCGAACGCCTCGCTACACTCCCCACCAATCACTAGTCACGACTCACCATCACCACGGAGCACCCCATGAGCACCGACCCCCTCCAGACCCTCCTCGATCGCCAGGCCATCAGCGATACCGTCCTCCGCTACGCGACCGGCATCGACATGCGCGACTGGGAGGCCTACCGCTCCTGCTTCACCGATGAGGTGGAGATCGACTTCACCTCCTGGGGTGGGGGCGAGCCATCAACCCAGCGCGGCGACGACTGGGTGGCGGGCGTGCGCGCCGGCCTCAGCGGGTTCTCGGCCACCCAGCACATCAGCACCAACCACGTCATCACCTTCGCCGAGGGCGGCGACGAGGCGACGTGCGTCTCCTACATGCAGGCCCAGCACTACCTCCCCAACGACGAGGGCGACAACACCCTCACCCTGGGCGGCTACTACACGAATACCCTCGTCCGCACCGACGACGGCTGGCGCATCCGCCGCTGCCAGCTCACCGTCACCTGGACGACTGGCAACAAGCACATCTTCGTGCTCGCCCGCGAGCGCTGGGCCGCCATGCAGGCCGCCGCCCAGGCTGGCGACTAGGGAGGCTGCGCCTGCTCCGGTTCCGATTCCGCATCCGGGGCGCCGAGCACCTCTTCGCCCGGTAACTGCTCGTTCGAGTGTGCGCGCAGCCAGAGCAACAGCAAGGGCGCCCCGATTACCGCGGTGATGATGGCCGCCGTCCGGTAGGCGATGGGAAGGCCCCACGTATCCCCCAGCCAGCCCAGCAGCGGCTCCATGCCCGCCACGGCAAGGCTGAAGATCATGTTGTGGATCGAGAGGATGGTCGCGCGGTTGGCGCTGGGAATGCGGCGATTCAGGTAGTCCGAGATGACCACGAAACTCATCGCAAACATCGTGGTGGTGAGCGGGTAGAAGGCGAATGCGGCCACGTGATCGACCGCGCCCAGCCCGACCGCGGTGGCCATGACCACGATGGGCATCAGCACCAGGATGCGGCTTACCCCGAGCAGCGTGAGAACGCGGTACGTCACGAGTGCGCCCACCATCGAGAGCACCTGTCCGGGCGTGAGGAAGAGGCCGAACGACCAGATGGGCATCTCGTGGGAGTCGAGGAAGGGCTGCTGCAGGATGATCATGCTCACGCCCACGCCCATCACCCCGGCGGTCAGCAGCATCATGTAGCGCACCGCCGGTTTCCCGAAGGCCACTCCGAAGGCGTCCTTCACGACGGTGAAATACCCCGGCTGCCCCTCGGTTTCCTCAAAGCGGGGCGGCTCCTTGAAGGTGAAGCTCACCAGCCAGGCGATGCCCATGAGTCCGCCACTTGCCACGACCGGGATCCAGAGGGTGGTGAAGTGCGCCACCATCGCTCCGATGAGGAGGCCGAGGATGGCGCCGGCGGCCTGGATCGCGCGCGCCCGGCCCCACAGCTTTGGGTACTCGCGTTCCCGGCCGGTTGCCCGCAGCGAGTCGTACACAAATGCCGAGTCGGCGCCCGAGTACAGGGTGAAGGCCGCCGCCCAGACCATGTACGAGATGAGCAGCACGCCGAAGTTCGTGGCGATGCCGAAGACCACGACCGCGATCGCGTTCGTCAGTGCCCCGTAGCTCAGCGAGACCTTCCGTCCCCAGCGGTCCGCGATCGCGCCCGTGGGCACCTCCAGCACGATCAGCAGAATCCAGAAGGGAGCGTCGAGCGCGGTCAGCTGGGTCAGCGAGAGACCACGCTCGTCGATGAGGTACACGGCCCAGATGGGCAGCCACAGCTGGAAGTCCACGAAGAACCGGAACAGGTAGAACTTCCAGACGTTCGCCTGCAGCGCTCGCGCATCCTCCGGTGAGACGGTGGCGGCGCCCGTGGGGGTGACGCTGCTCATGCGCGCCTGCTTCCGCGTGCCGCGGTCTCCGGGGAGGTAACGAAACGGTTGGGCGCTTGCATCGGCGAGGCGCCATCGTACGCGAACCTCCCCGGAGGCCGCCGCCCCACGAACGCCGGGGCCCGTGCTACCGTGCCGTCATCCCTGCCGCGGAGGTTTCCCCATGGCGCGCTTCATCCTCATCGGCCTCATCGAGCCCCCCAGCCCCGAGCAGCAGGAGCTGTTCGACGAGTGGTACCTGGGCCAGCACGTCTACGACACCGCCCTCTGCCCCAACTTCCTCAGCGGCACCGTCTACAAGCTGCGGGGCGGGCACGTCGGCATCGACATCCCCTCCGAGTACATCTGCATCTACGAAGTCGACGCGGATAGCTACGAGGAGGCGGAAGGCGTCCTCAACGAGTGGCAGCGTGATCCCAACGCCTGGGAGGGACGCGCCGAGCACAACGAGCTGCTGGCGGGCACCGAGGCGCCGCCCCTGAAGGTCAAGGGCTCGGGCTGGTACGAGTTCGAGCGTGGCTACCACACCCGCGGTTAAGGCCATTCTCCGCCCCCGCTGGGACAAACACGCCGGTTTTGTAGACAATGGGTGGGTGATGGCCTCAAAACGGCGATGGAGCGCGCACCGGGCCCTGCGAAGGGATCCGGCATGAGCCGTCTGACTCGTGCCCTCGGATTCGGTGGTGGCAGTGGCGAGAAGCGCTCGCGCTCAACCGCCGACACGCCCAAGGTACGCCGCATCCGCGAGACCATGCGCTGGCGCGGCTACGACCTGAGCGCGTACAGCGACGAGCAGATTGCCGCGGTCAGCTCGCGCTTCCCCAACGACATCTCCGAGGACGGCGAGACAACCGAGAACGGTCGCCGCGCCCTCGCCGCCGCCCTCGAGCAGGGCGATTTCGCCCCCCCTCAGCCCGCTCCGGAGCCGTCTGCCCCGGAACCCGCCTCCGGGCCCCGGGAGGAGCCGGCCGCGGCGCAAGCCCCCTCCCCGCCTTCCAGCCGCGCGAGTAGCGCTTCATCCTCGCCCCACCGCCGGGCCCTCGGCATGCCCACGCTCTCCGAACGGTTCGGGCACCTCTTCGGCGTCCACGCCTGGCGGCCGATCGACGGCGAGGGCGGGCGCATGCAGTGCGTCGGCTGCGGTCAGGTGCAGAACGAGGCCACGCCCTTCCGACCGCCGCCGCCACCACCCCCGCCACCCCCGCCCCCTCCCGCCGCCGACCCCCTTTCCCGTCGCGAGGCGCCGCGCGAGCAGCCCCGCTCGCCCCTCGATGACCTCCCCAACCTCGAGGATCGGGACCGCATGGGCGCGCCCCCGCGCGGCCCCCAGCGCCCCGGCCAGCCGCAGCAGTCAGGCTCGATCTGGGACTTCTTCATGGGATTGCCCTGGTGGTCGAAGCTGCTCGCCATCTTCATCGCCATCCAGGTCGTCCTCTTCATCGTCTCCGCCGTGTCCGGCGGTGGCGGTGGCGGATAGGCCACGCGGGAGCACCACATGATTCGGTACGAGGACATCCACCACATCGCGTTCGTCGCCGCCGACCTTCAGCGGGGCATGGAGGAGGTTGGCGAGGTCTACGGCGTCGAATGGACCACGCCCCGCCACCTCGAACTCCCCGTCCGCGACTCGCGCGGCGACCGCAACCTCAAGCTCTCGGTGGTGTACTCGCGCCAGGGACCGCTCTTCCTGGAGGTCCTCCAGGCCGTCCCCGATTCCATCTGGGCGCTCACCCCCGGATCCCACCTGCACCACATCGGCGTTCACGTTGACGACGTCAATGCCGAGATCGAGCGGCTCGAGGGCCTCGGCCAGGCGATCGAGGCCGCGGGCGTCGACCCCGACGGCAAGCTCGGGAGCTGGGCCTACCTTTCGAGCCCGCAGGCCCTGCGCGTCGAGATCATGGACATCAGCGGCCGCGAGGGCACGGCCCAGTGGGCCCGCGGCGAGATCGCCTAGACCCGAACGCCTCTACTGGAGCTGCCGCAGCCGCCGTGAGGTGACCAGCAGCAGCCCCGCGATGGCCACCAGGCCGATCGCCAGCGCGCCCATCGCAATGTCGATGCCGGCCCTCTCGGCGACCACGCCGATCACGAACGCCCCCAGCGCCATCATCCCCGGCTGCAGCATCATCAGCGCCATCACCCGCCCCCGGTACTCGTTCTCGACGTAGGAGTGCAGCAGGATCTGGCTGAACGCCTGCCGTCCCGCCGTCCCGATGCCCACGAAGACGATCGCGATGGCCGCGAACCAGAACACCTGCGACCCGGACAGGACGATTAGCGACACGCCCAGCAGCACGGCGCTGAGCAGCAGGAGCAGGCCCCGGTGGCGCTCCGGCAACGAGGCGATGACCAGCGCCCCGAAGACCGCTCCGCCCCCGCTGATCGCCGTCAGCAGCCCCAGCTCCACCGGCCCACCGTCGAGCACCTCCTTCACGAAGCCCGGCAGGAGCTGGATGTAGGGCATCGCCAGGAACGCGCTGAGCAACGTCACGGCCAGCACGATCAGGATGGTTGGGTCGTGTCGAACGTAGGTGAATCCGTCGCGCAGGTCGCCCAGCCCGCCCCGCGAGGACCCGCCGGACGCGGCCTCCTGTCGAGGCAGCATCGCCAGGGTCACCATCGCGGAGAAGTAGAAGCCGGCCATCACCATGTAGACCGGGCCCGCCCCGATGACGCCCCCGCCCGCAAAGGCCGTCAGGAACCCGGCGGCAGCGGGGGCGAGCACGCGCATCAGGTTCATGCCCGCGGAGTTGAGCGCGACCGCGTTCATCAGCAGGTCTCGCCCCACCACCTCCGGGATCATCGCCTGGCGCGAGGGCATCATCAGCGCCATCGTGATCCCCTGGATGGCGCCTGCTGCGAAGAGGTGCCACAGCACGATGGCGTCCATCAGGATGAGAATCCCCACCACGAGGGCGTTCACGACCGAGACGAACTGCCCCACCTGCAGCACGACCTTCTTCGACATGCGGTCGGCGAGGACGCCGCCCACCACCCCGAGGAAGAGCATCGGCAGCGCGGAGGCCAGCGCGATTCCGCCGAGCGCCGCGAACGAATCCGTAATCTCGAACACCACGTACCCGCGCATCACGAGCTGGATGTTCATCGCCGCCATTTGGCCGAGCATGGCCAGGTAGAACCAGCGGAAGTCGCGCTCGCTGAAGGAGGCGAACGTGGACAACGACGCTACGCGGGCGGTAACGGGATTGGAGCGGAGAAGGGACCCGGCGCCGGTCGAGCTCTCCGACTGCGCCAAGGGACCTCCGGTGCGCGGAGCGCGCACAACCTCACGCTAGCGTCAGGGTCCCCTGCGGGCAAGCGGAGGGGACCGCCTCCGGGTGGTCCTGCCCCGGGCTCTCAAGGGGATGACCTCATCGGCCGCACAGCAGAAGACCAGCCCGGACGGGCTGGTCTTCCCGGCGCTGAGTGCGCTCCGCTCGCGCGGGTGTTGCCTACGGCTCGACCGTGACCGTCCCGGTTGAGCCGTCGATCGTGACCGTGGCCCCGTCCGGAATAAGCGAGGTGATGCCCCGGATCTGGGCGACGGCGGGGATGCCGAACTCGCGCGCGACCGTGGCCGCGTGGCTGAGGATGCCCCCCGTCTCCACTACCACCCCCGCGGCGGGGATGAAGAGTGGCGTCCAGGCCGCGTCCGTCACCGGCGCGACGAGGATCTCGCCGGGCTCGAGCATGGCCGAGGTGGCCGCCTCTGCGCTCGTGACGACCCGCGCCTTGCCGGTCGCCGAGCCGGGGCTCACGCCGAGCCCCTCGTACGTCGCCGAGCTGACCGGCGCGGCCGCCTCCTTCGGGATCAGCTCGATGGGCCACTCGAACATGACCGGTAGCTCGAACCCCTCGAGCCTGGCCCTCTCGTCCTTGCGGGCGGCGATGCTGGCCTTCGCCGCGGCCGCGTCGAGGTTGCCCTCCGCCCCCTGGCGCAGCTCCGGCAGCCGCAGGAACCACACGTCCTCCGCGTCGTCGAGCACGCCGTCCGCGGCCAGCCGCCTGCCCAGTTCGACGGTGGGCGGCCGCTGCGTGCGGCAGGCCCGCGCCCAGTTCGCCTTACTGCTCTCGCGGCCCCGGTTCATCATCTGCGCCAGCCGCAGCGCGTGCCGGTACTCGTCCAGCACCTCCGCCGGCAGCTTCGATTCGATCTCCCGCTCGACCGCTTCACGCGCGGCCGCCTGCTTCCGCTCCAGCTCGTGCGGATCGCGCTCGAGGCCGGCCTGCAGGTCCGCCTGGATGCTGCTGAGGACGAAGTTTGGCGCCTCGTTCCAGGTCCGGAACGACGGGTCGGTCTCGTTCTGCCCGCGGAACCCGAGCTCCTCGATGAACGGCGCCCACTCGCCTGCGAACGCCTGCCAGTCGTCGTTCGGCGGATCCGCGAGGTTCGCCAGCAGCTCGTCCGCCGTCAGCGAGGGGAACGCGGCGGCCAGTGCGGGCCGTGCCGCCACGAAGCGGCTCAGGTCCCAGATCGCCTTCGCCGGGAGGGCGCTCTCCACGTCCGTCAGCCCGCTCGTGATCGTGTTCGCCCACTCCGGCGGGTGGTCGGGAATGTGGTCGTCGAGGATTTTCCCCACCACGGACGTGTACTCGCCCCCGCCCACGGAGTTGTAGTAGTGCGCGATGAAGATGCGCCCCGCCAGCTCCGTGGCCTCGTCCAGCGCCTCGATCAGATCGGCGTTGCTGGCCGCGTTCCAGTCCCGCGCGAGCGAGGCGCGGTAGGCATCCTTCGTGATCACGCGGTTCTTGTCCCGCGTGATGTCGGAGTCCTCCCAGCGCTGCGTGATGCGCTCGCGCGCCGCGATCGCGCGCGACTCGTCCGCCGCCGCCTCGCTCGTCAGCGACTCGTCGTCGCCCTCGAGGAACTGCTTCAGGAAGTCGCTGCCCTCGCCCACCGAGTACATCGAGGTGAAGGCCATGTTGATCCCGTAGTTGATGACGAAGCGGCCCCCGATGAACGGCAGCGTCGTCGCCACCGGCGGCTTCGGGACCACCAGCAGGTCGCTCGTGCCGAGATCCTCGGTCACGCCGTAGTTCCAGACGTAGTCCCACTCCCGCCAGATGTCGGCGGGCAGCGGCTTCGTCACCCCCGGCAGCACCTCGGCCGCGTTGGCCGTCGTGTACGCCCCGTACTCCGGGTCGTGGACGCTATCCCAGCTGCAGTGCATTTCGTCGCTCATCGTCGTGTCCCTCCTACGACGTTTCGCCTGTGCCCTGTGCCCGCCGGTCCCTGCCGGTGGCGGACTAGTAGGCGGCGGTGCCCCCGTCGACCGACCAGAGCGCGCCTGTAATGCCGGACCCGACATCGGATGCCAGCAGCACCGCCACGGCCCCGACCTCCTCGACGGTGTTCATGCGCTTGATCGCCGATTCGCTGGAGAACTGCTCCACCATCTCGTCGTAGGTCAGCCCCATCGAGGCGGCCGCCTCGGCGCCGCTCTCGAGCAGGATGTCGGTCTCGATCAGGCCCGGGCAGATGGCGTTCACGGTGACGCCCGTCGTGCCCACTTCCTGGGCCGCGCTCTTCGTGAGGCCGTTGATCGCGTGCTTCGACGCGACATAGGCCGAGATGCCCGGCTTGCCGTGCTTCCCCTCCAGCGAGGAGATGTTGATGACGCGCCCGCTCCCCTGCGGAATCATGTAGCGGAAAGCGTGCTTGATCCCCCAGAACGTCGACGACAGGTTCCACTTGATCGTGTGGTCCCAGGGCTCGTTCTCCATCTCCGCGACCGGGGCGAAGCCGGAGCTGCCACCCGCGTTGTTCACGAGGATGTCGATGCGCCCGTAGCGCTCGACCGTCCCGTCGATGAGCCCCGAAAGGGTCGCTTCCTCGGTCACGTCGCCGGCGATGAAGTGGGCCCGGTCGCCCACGCCCATCTCCTCCAGGGCGCGAGCGCCCTTCTCCGCGCTGCGACCGTTCATGACGACGCTCGCGCCCTCGGCGAGAAACGCCTCGACGATTCCGCGGCCGATACCGCGCGTTCCACCGGTGACCGCTGCCACCTTGCCTTCCAGCTTCATCACACCCCTCCGGGTATCCATGGTGATAGGCCCCGCAACAACCGTCGCCGGACCGACAGGGGAGCTTAACGAGGGAACGTCCCAACATGCCAGCCGCCGGACGGGGTAATTCCCCCCGCACGCTGCTACGGTGGAGCCATGACCCGCGCCCTCTGGTTGAAGGCGTTCGCCGCGGCGGTGCTGCTCGCGGCGACCGTCGCCGCGTGCGGCGGCGACTCCCCCCAGCCCACCCCCACCCCCACAGCGCCCCCCGACCCCACCGAGACAGCCACCGCTCCGGCCCCGACGCCCACCCCCGTCCCCGCCGCCCCTCCCGCGACGGCCACCGCAACGACGCCCGCGACGGCGTCTCCCACCCCCACCTCACCGCCGCCAGCGCCCACAGAGGCGGCCACCCCGACGCCGGAACCCACTTCCACTCCGACCTCCACCCCCGAACCGACGGCGACGCCGACCCGCACTCCCGCCCAAGAGGACGAGCCCCCCGAGCCAGTGGAGCCCGACGACTCCACCCCAGCGGTCCGCCCCACTCTCCCCCAGTCCCCCGTGTTCGACGCGCCCGAGGGCGTCTTCACCGACATCACCGTCGGCACCACCTACGCCTGCGGCCTGACCGAAGACGGTGAGGCAGTCTGCTGGAACATTGAGAGCGCCGCTGTTGGGGACACCCCGCCCGGCCCCTACACCTTCATCGAGGCGGAGGGCGGCGAGGTCTGCGCTATCACCGCTGAGGGGGAGATTGTGTGCAGGTCAAACAGCTGGGAGCCATGGAGTCCAGACGTTGTTCCTGCCGGACGCTACAGCGCGATTGCCATGAGCGCCGGGTACTACTGTGCGTTGACCGTTGAAGGTACGGCGGTCTGCTGGGTCACAGACCAGGAGCGCCCCACCCCCGCTGAGCCACCTGCGGGGGTGTTTACAGCTATCGGGGTCTGGTCCTCCGTGGGCCACTCCCCTGCGGGAGGCTTTGAGTTTAGGCGCAGGACGGCTTGCGCCACGTCGGAGGGTGGGGAGGCTGTCTGCTGGCGAGCAAGCTGGGATGAAACTGACCCGACCAGGGAGTCGCAGTATCTGTCGGAACTCCCGGGCAACTACCGGCCAGCTAGTACCTGGAGCAGCAGCGGCTGCTGGCTGCTAGCTGATGGTAGAGCTCCGTGCATGACTAGCGTTGGTGACCCAACCCGCTACGAGGCGTTGGCGACAGGTGGGGGCCACCTGTGCGCCATTACCGACGGGGGAATGGCGGTCTGTCGGTCCTCACCTGGCGCCTGGATGGCGGGGGAGCCGGGCAGGCCGAGAGTGATGAATCCGCCGCCTCCCGGCCCAGAACGGTTCACGGCCATGGCCGTAGGGGCCGCCACTGATGACGGACTCGAAGGGGAGGCCACCTACGCCTGCGCCCTCACGGAGACGGGAAGGCCGGTCTGCTGGCGCGACGTGTCGAACAAGCTCATGCGGCCTGACCCCGACCCGAACAGGTACGTGGCGGTGAGCGACGGCCTGAACCATACCTGTGCCCTCACGGAGACCGCCGAGGCACTGTGCTGGGGTTGGAACGACTTCGGACAGGCTGAGGCTCCCCCCGGTCGCTATGTCTCCATCAGTGCTGGTGGGGATGGTTCCTGTGCACTCGCGGAATCGGGCGGCGTCGCCTGCTGGGGGTGGAGCGTCGCGAAGATCTTCGAGCCTGGGAGCTATCGGGCCGTTGCCATCGCTACCGGCGGCGGTTGGGATGGGGCCTGTGTGGTCACTGAGGCAGGCACCGTCATGTGTCGCCAGCAAGGCGATGGCTTGTACATCTATGAGGTCGAGTACATCGAGTCCGAGGAGGGACCCTATTCGACGCTTGGGGTTGGTGGGTCTTGCGGACTTACGGAGGAGGGGGCCATGGTCTGCTGGAGGGGATGGACGTCATACCGGGAAGGTCGCTCCCTGGCGCGCCAGTTCCCTGGCAGCTATGTGGCCCTGAGTGACCGTCTCGTACCAGCAGATCGTCGGAAACTCCACGAGGTCGAGACCCGTCTGCACGAGCCGGGGGTGGCAGACGAGCACGTCGACGCCCTCCTCGACCCGCTTCGCCACCCACGCCTCGCGGCGCTCGGGCGGGACGGCGTCGGCCTTCATCACCGCCACGCGGAAGCCGTGGCGGGAGAGGAAGTCCTTCATCCGCCCCGTGATGTCGCGCGTGCCCGTGTGGGTGGCGTAGACCAGCACCCGCCGTCCCGCCAGCCGCTCGGCGGCGACGAGGTCGACGAGCGCCTGCTCCTTCGGGTAGAGCCGCTCCTCGGAGAGGGGCGGCACCTGCACGAGCAGCTCCTCGCTCTCCGGGTCGAAGACCGTCTCGCCGTTCGTGCAGCCGTCGGGGTAGGCGAGCAGCGTCTGCAGGTAGGTGGCGAGCAGCCGCCGCGAGCCCTTCGAGAGCGCGTCGGCGAGCGCCGCCCGCAGCGTCCCGTACAGCTCGTCGTAGCCCGAGCGCTGCGAGAGCCCGTCGGGGCCGGGCTCCGTGTCCATCGAGGAGAGCAGCACGCGCTCCTCGTAGGGCGGGAGCCCGCCAGCGACGTCGGCGAGCCGCAGGAAGACCGAGTTGCCGATGAGGTGGAAGAGCGCGGCGGGGGCGAGCCCCGGGCGCTCGCGCACGACCTTGCGGAACTTCTTGCGGCGGCTGGTGCGCCCGTCCTCGAACGACTCGCCGTCGTCCTTGCCGATGGTGTGCTCGACGAAGCCGTAGCGCTCGATCCAGCG
>CAYMDV010000001.1:243993-309680 GCA_964389725.1 uncultured Anaerolineaceae bacterium | reverse complement strand
ATCGCCCCTGCCCTCGAATGTCGGGCAGTGAGGCCAACCACGCTTGGTACTCCGGATCGTCGTCGGATTCGTCCCAAGACCTGGCGAACTCCGCCAATACCAGAGTTTCCCATTCTCGTTGGTCTCGGTCTTCCGACAGCACCAAGCGTTCCCCATCCCAATACGCCATGCTTTCCACGATCTCCCACCGTCTTTGCGCTGACCGTGCACACTCGCAGCAGCAGGTCAATCACTCGTTCCTTGTGGTCGGCGAACCGGTAGGTGTTGAACCGCTCGGCGACGGTGGGGTCGCGGGGCTTGCGCTCCCTGTACTGATCCAACACCCACTCCAAGGCTGAGCGGCTGCCCAGCTGGTACTCCCACGCCTTCGGGGGCACTCCCCGCAGGGTTGTCCTGTCGTCCAGCATGATGGCTCCCTTCTCTCTATCGGCTCGCAGGATCACCCGCCTGGGTTCGCCCTCCAAGTCAACCCGTTCCAGGGGCCACGGCTCCGCTTGATGGAACCCGATGTGCAGGTCCAGAAGTTCCCGGCCCATGTCCCGCCAGAGATGGAAGTCGTGATAGAAGGGCAGCCGGGGAAACTCCCGCAGCAGGTCCACCTGGTAGTCGCGGCGGTACACCGGGTCGTGGAGCACCGCGTAGGCGTAGGCGAATATATCCTCGGCGGTGATGCCTTCGGGTCCGGCCAAGTCGTCAAAGGCGTCGCCCCACTCCTGCCGGTAGTGATCGTAGAATTGCCGGATGCCCCACTCTGTGATATTGCTGACACGCTCGCCGTCGGCGGTGTAACGGTAGAGGGGGAGGCACTGGGAATCTCCTGTGAGATGAAGGTTGGCAACTTTATCAACAGCTAATGAGTAAAATTCCTTCCCGTTTACACAGAAGCAGATCAGCTTGTTTTCCTTGTCTTGTCCATGAGGGAAGGCTTGAGGCATCTGGTAACGGCGATGGGTGATCATCGGCGCATAATAGCAATGCTGAACAACATAGGGACGGTACATCCCAATAACGAGATTCTCTGGTGCAAAGGTTAACTCGCGACCGTTTGCCATGTGCGCTTCGAGCTCGCTCGTCCATTTTATCGATTTTGAAACCCAATCCCTAGTCAATGTAGGGTCAGGTTCTTCATTGGCAAAGCGATTCACCTCGGATTGGTATATCTGGCAAAAAAATCGAACTTTGTCAGAAAGGAAGGACCGATCAAAGTCATACACCCATTCGTCTCGATTTGTACTGATTCCCATTGAGTAGATCCCAAACACAGCACACTCGTCTTCCACCTTCTTGGCCAGCTTCGTCTCTCGGTTCGCCAGGGGCAGCAGCGTCTCAAAGTCGCTGTTGGACTGGTTCAGCCAATTGCTGGCCGCGTCTGGCGAAATGTGCTGAAAATCAAGAGATGTGATGCTGCTGTCCTTTAGATAGGTCACTTTATCAGACGACTTAGCGTAATCCTCGACCGCGTTGTAATAGACACGGAATCCCTCCGCTCCCTTTCGCCGGACCAGGAAATAGACTGCCACTCCGACTCGTATCTTGTCATCGAAGACATTGCCGCCTTCTCTTCGTCTCCTCTCGCCACTGGTCCGTGCGTTGCCCTTGAGATCAATGGCCCATAGTTCGTTGAATTCCTGCGCGAGGACCTTTCTGAAGCCATCGTCCTGGCGGGCATCAAGAAACGCGCTGTTGCTGACAAATCCGATGATGCCATCGTCCGCCAGTCTATCGGACGCCCAGCGGATGAACCGCTTGTACATATCGTACTGGTGCGTCCTCTGGGCTGTACCTTCCTTTATGTAGGTGTCTCTAATGCGGCGGTCTATCTCGGGGTATTGCCTATTGGGATTCAGCTCGTACCAGTTACTTTGGCTATCGTTATACGGCGGGTTGCCTATAATCACGCTGATGGGCTTTTCGTTCTGTTCCTGTACCCTTATCCAGTTCTCTTCCGACAGCGCCCCCAGGTTGAAGGCCCCCTGCCGGGTCACCGCGCCTCCCGTCGCGCCCCGCTGCTGCCAGTCCATGTTGTCCAGCGTGTCCACGAAGCACAGATTGCGGAACTCCAGGTACTCCCCCGTCCGTCCCCGGTAGGTGTACTCGATGTTCAGGTTGGCGATGTAGTAGGGCAGGATCGCCACCTCGTTGGCGTGGATTTCGTGAAGGTACTTGCGCTCCAGCCGGTCCAGGGGCAGGTGG
The DNA here is from genome assembly GCA_964389725.1 of uncultured Anaerolineaceae bacterium. Taxonomy (GTDB): domain Bacteria; phylum Chloroflexota; class Dehalococcoidia; order Tepidiformales; family Tepidiformaceae; genus UBA2991. Next base: position 307,487 of record CAYMDV010000001.1, on the reverse strand, counting down.
TTGATCAGGTTGGTAATGAAGGTGCCCGTCCCGGTGGCCGGGTCCAGGATCTGCACGTTTTCGTCAGCCAGGGTCTTGCCGAAGTGCTTCTGCAAGAGCCAGTCCGCTCCCCGGATGATGAAGTCCACCACCTCGTTGGGGGTGTAGACCACGCCCAGGCGGTCGGCGGCGGCGGGATTGTACGCCTGGTAGAAGTCCTCGTAGACGGCCTTGAGGAACTGCTGCTTTTCGCCGTAGTCGGCGATTTCGTCGGCGGCCCGGCCGATGGCCCCGTAGTAGGCGCGCAGCCGGTCGATGGCCTCCCGCCGCACGTTGCCGGTGAAGAACGTACCTTCCAGTTCGTCAAGCTGGCTGGCCACGTTGTTTTCCCGGTGGAACTGGTCCTCGTCAAAGACCCGGTGGAAGATGTCCTTGGTGAGGATGTGCTGGAGCAGCATCTCCCGCACGTCGGCCTCGGACACGTCCGGGCCGATGCTCCGCCGGCACAGGCCCAGGAACTCTGACGCTCTTGCGTGGTAGTCCTCGTTGCCCTCTTCGGCTGCCGCCACCGACTGCCGCAGATTCTCCAGCACCGCCGGCAGGTCGGTCTTGAACTGCGTTTGGGCCTGGCGGAACTCCTCGATACTGGGCAGTTCGTAGTCCAGGAACCGGCGGATCAGCCGGTGCAGCTCCCCCGGGCGGGACATGTCCACCCGTAGGGCCACGTCCCCGTTCTGCACCAGCACCGCCGTCTCCGAGTCCTCGAACACTATGTTGTCTTTGGGGTAGCCCCGGTTGAACTTGGCCTGAATCTCCGCGTCCAGATCGTCGTGAGTGTCCTTGGCCTCCCAGTAGCCCCGGGCCATGCGCAGCGTGTCCTTCACCGTGCCGTCGGGTATCACGTTGCCCGCCGTCTTCAGCTCGGGAACGCAATTCCGAGCGGGATGCCAGGATTGCCGCGCAGGCCCGGGTGCGGGAGCTGGAGGAGCGGCTGGGGCGCCTCGGCTCCTGACCCTTACCGGCCTGCTGGACGGGGAACGCCATCAGGCCGGGGCCGTGCGGTCCGGGCCTGATGCTTGGTGCCTGCCGGTCTGCCGGGGCAGGGAGACCATCGCCTCCGCCGCGCCTGGGCCGGTGGTTGAGGCTGCCCGTCAGTCCAAGATGGTAAGGGTGAACTCGGTTACTCCCTCGACCCGGTAGCCCGGTCCGTTCACCAGCCGGAAGATGACCGTTTCGCGGCCTTCACTCCTCCCGTCATCAATGGGCGACAGTCCCTCAATCCAGGCCACGGTTGCGTCGGCGGGGGCGCTGGAGATCTGGCCGGCGGAATTGGCCGGCACCGTTACCGTGAACGTTTCACCCACGCCCGCCGGGCCGCCACTGAACTCGAAGTCCTCGTTCAGGGTAGCCGTTGAGTCCGCTACGAGTTTGATTACCACGTCCAGGGGATTGGGCAGATCGCCGCCGTAGGTGAAGAACGCCGGACGGCATCCACCCTGGCCCTCATTCCTTTCGCATCCCCTCGGGTCCCCGCTGTTGTGAGCGGCGAAATTCGAGAAGCTCACCACCCGGGCGTCCTCCGGCGGCTCCTCGTCGTCCACGATGGTCAGCAGGTACCGGTCCCGCGTTCCCACGTTGTACAGGCCCTCGGCCAGCGTCAGGACCACCATCTCGTAGCCTTCGTAGTCCGTGTCGTCGGTGATGCTTACCGTGATGTCGGCTGACCTGCTGCCGGCCGGCACCTCCACCGACCCGTAGCCGGTGATGGTGTAGTCCTCGCCGCGCGTAGCCCGGCCCCGGGTTGTGTAGTTGATGGTGACGGGCGCATCCAGCGTCTGGTTCAGTTGAACGGTTACGGTGTAGCCGCCGCCGTCCTCAGCCACGCTGGCCTCGCACACGCCGCGCTCGCACACACTGCCCGCGGCCTTCTGGAAGGACGCCGTCGCCGCGTCGTTGTCCTCGATGGTCAGCGTGAACCTGCTCGTTGCGTCGCTGTCCAAGTCGTAGCCGACGCCGTCGCCGGGATTGTCCAGGGTCAGGATTACCGTCTCCAGATCCTCGGCAGCCCGGTCGTCTTTAATGGCAATGGGAATCACCGCTCGGTTCTGCCCGCGCCGCACCGTCACCGTACCGGAGTTGCCGGTCAGGCCGGCGATGGTGTAGTCGGCGCCATCGGTGGCATCACCGCTGACCGTGTAGCGGACGGTGATGTCCTCGTAGGGCCTGGGATCCACGCTGATGACCGCAGGGTGCGTGGCAGCCACCTCGCGGACGCTGGCGTCGCCTTGGGCAAAGGTCACAACCGGCAGGTCGCTGGCCTGAATGGTCAGCATGTGCGGAGCGGCGCCTACGGTGTAGTTCGGGCCGGCCTCCAGCGTCAGGATCACCGTCTCGGCCGGTTCGCTTTCCATGTCGTCTATGATGGTCACCGGGATGTTCACGCTGCTGGTGTTGGCCGGCACCGGCACCGTACCGTAGTTGCTGATGGTGTAGTCCCGGCCCCGGGTGGCCGTGCTGGCGCCATCAACGCGGTAGCGCAGGGTCAGCTGTTCCGTGGGTACCGGGTCGAGGTTGATCGTCACGTTGTGAGGGCCAGCGTCGCTCTCGAAACAGCCTTGGAGTCCAGCGACGTTCTCGTTACAGTCGTACGAGGCGGTGGCGAAGCTGGCCCTGGGCCGGTTGTTGTCCAGGATGGTCAGCGTGTGCGTCTGTCTCCCGCCCGCGATGTTGTAGTCGCCGCTGCGTTGCAGCGTCAGCGCCAACTCCTCGTCGCCCTCGTTAGCTTGGTCGTCGATGATGTCCACCGGAATGTCCACGCTGCTGGCGTTGGCCCTAGCCGTCACCGTCCCGGCGTTGCCGGTCAGTCCGGCGATGTTGTAGTCGTCGCCCGCCCTGGCGACGCCGCTCACGGTGTAGTGGATGTCGGTATCTGCCGTGGGCGCCGGGTTCAGGTTGATGGTAACTGCGCTGCTTCCGTCAGCCTCGCCCACGCGGCTGGTGGCCGTGGCGAAGCGCACACCAACCCCGTCGTCGTCCTCGATGGTCAGCGTGTATCTGTCCGGCGAGGAGACGCCGTAGTCGTCGCCGTCTTCCAGTACCAGGGTGAATCTCTCAGACGCTTCGCTGTCGCCGTCGTTGATAACCTGCACCGGAATGTTCACCCGGTTCTGCCCGGGCCGTGCCGTAACCGACCCGGAGCCGCCGGACAGGCCGGCAATCCGGAAGTCCTTGCCCTCCTCAGCGCTGTCCTCGCGGTCAAGAGGGTACTCAATGGTGTAGTCAATGGTCAGGTCGGCGGCCGGCGCCGGGCTGATGGCCACCGTAACGTCATGCGGGCCATCGCTCTCCTTCACCGTGGCCGAGGTCTGGTTCGGCAGGAAACTGACCTGAACCGTCTCGTTGTCCATCACCGGGACGGTGGCCGAGCGCGCCGACGACAACGTATAGCCGCTCCCGCCGTTCAGGGTCACGGTTACCGAACCGTTGGCCTCGTCCGCCTCATCGTTCACGGTTTGCACCGGGATGCGTAACTCACCCGAGTCGGTCATGGTGGCTTGCTTCCGGCCCAGGTTGCTGGCATCCACGAAGTCGCCCTGCTGGGACACCGTGTAGTTGACGGTGAGGGTCTCGCCAGCCACGGGCGCAGGGAAGGCGCTGATGGTGAAGCTGGCGTCTTCGCCCTCGACAACCGCCGGGCCTCCCCGCACCGACAGTTGCGGCGTGCTGCGCAGCCCGGTCGCGGCCCGCCCCGGTTCCGACCAGAAGCCAACCACGTCAAATTCGTTCACCGCTCGCACGTAGTAGCACACCGGCTCGTCGAGATTGATTTCCCGGTCGAGGTGGTGAACGGCCTCAACCTTCGTCCCGCGGTCAGCCTCTCCGGGGGCGTGGCATCCCGCCGCCGGCCGCCATACCTCGTAATGGGTGACCGGCCAGAGGTTCAGCCGCTCCACCGGGTCCCATTGCACCAGCGCCAGGTCGGGCTGCTGGCCCGCCCCCGGATAGAGCTGAACCTTAACCCCGCGCGGCGTGCCCGGCGGGAGGCCGTCGTTGGTGCCAGGACGGGCCGGGATCGTTGCTCGGTTGTTCGCCTCGTGGTGATCGTAGTACGGGGTGCTGTGCCAGCTATGCCCGGCGCCGGTGCACGTGGCTTCGTCGAAAGGATCCACCGCCACGTCTTCGCCGCCGCTGTCGATGCAGACCGAGTAGTCCTCGGTGTTGGCGATGGTGGCGGTGATGTCGTCGGCCGGGGCGCCAGCCGGCGCGATCAGCGTCAGCGTCGGGAAAGCCGTCCGTCGGCCACGGGGGAGATTGTCCCCGGTGACGCCCATCGCTCCCAAGTCCCAGACCGCTTCACAGAGGCCGGCCGTGCAGGTTCCCCACCGGAAATCGCCGTCCCGCTCAAGTTTTTCCCCGGCAGTGAAGACGACCCGAGCCCCCTCGGGGACGCCGCTCAACGCGACCTGCACTGCCTGGGACACATCGGGACCGTGGTTCCGCGCCACGATGGTGTAGGCCCGCTCGCTGGCGGCCGCCAGCGGACTGCCCACCACCTCACCCTCCCGCACCTCCAGATCCGCTACCGGCCCCACATTGAAGGTGTAGGTGCCCATGGCGGTCAATAGTCCAGAGTCCTGGTGCGTGGCTCTGATGTCCACGGTCAAAAGGTAGGTGCCCAAACTGCCGAAGTCCAGGTCGACTCCCGTATCATAGCCAGTACCGATTGTGGTTCCGATAGACTTTGTCGTGTCGGTGAGGTGTATGTCCGGTATTTGGGTGCTCACCCAGTTCCAAGTGAAGGAACCCGGCGGCGGACCGCCGTCGGGTCCGGTCACGGTAATATCTTCTCTCGCGCTGCTCCATACCGTACCGGGAAGGCGAGCTTGGGAATCCTTGAGCTCGAACTCGCTGGCTGTTGACCAGACCCACGCACCGGAGCGAAGTGTAATATCATTGACCCGGACGACAAATGAATCGGGAGGTAGGACTAGGAAATCTTCTCCTCTCGGGACTTCGACGATAAATGAATCGGGAGGTAGGACTGGGACAAGTTCGGGTGATCCCGTCGTCGCAAACAGCTCCAGCGTGTCCGCGCTGGTGCAGGGTTCGGACGTGACGCCGACGCAGGGATAGAAGTCAAACAGGGGGAACTCGCCACCGCTCAACAGCGCTTTCGGCCTCTCACCCAAGCACACGGTGGCGACATCATTGTTGGGCAGGGTTGGATCGAGATCGAAGGACGGCCGGGTTTGCACGATGGTCGCGGTCAGGCAGCGCAGTGACAAGGGAATGTCGTCACTGGTAACCTCAACCTGCACCGGCTCCCGCTGACCTGTAACTCTACGGAAGGTGCCAATGTTCAATATGCCCGTATCAGGATCGAACTTGGTAAGGTCAATACGAATCTCGACTCAGGAAGGATAATCCCGGAGAAAGCTCGACTTTAACCTGCACATCATAGAACCACCTACTTTTAACAAACTGGTTTTCTCCTATTCCCTGACTTGGCTCGAAGTAAATACTACTTAATAAAATGTCGAATGTTGTTTGCCCGCCTACTACCGGCGTCGGGTTATCGACATCAACTGCAACGGAAACATCATTTTGAGGCGAATACGTAACCGAGCTGTCTTGGACGAACCAAACCTCGGCAACATTATTTCCCTGATAACCCTCCGGCTCGTGCCTGTCGGCATCCTTAATTTTCGCCTGGAAATGCAATGGCGTGCGGTTGGAGTAGTGCTCGGGAAAGAAGGAGAAGACATTGAAGCTCGCCTCTTGACCTGCCGACGGCAATAGTACGGGGATGTTCCACTCCCCTCTTTCTACGTCATACGAGCCGGAGGTTATGCCGACCCTGCGAGCGACACTTTCGCCCGATTTATTGTTGTAGGTTTCATGTGGTGTAGTAGTAATAGCGACGACAACATTATGGGCGGCCGCGGGCGGATGTCCTGGGACCCGTTTGGCCCTTACTTTTATTCTCCAATTACTCCGTTGAAACTCCCCTTGCGGTACTATTTCCAGGGAGATATCTACCGCCGGAGGTCGCTCGGGCAGTGATTGCCCTTCCGCGGTGCCAGTGCTGGCGAACGACACTGCAACCGCCAGGAGCATGATCGGTAACAGCAGGATGAAATTACGCAATTCTCACACCTGAAGTCAGTGGATGAGGCGACCGGTTGCGGCGGGGATGCCTGTATGAACTTACAGGCATCCCTGCCAAGAGGTTACTTCGAATGCCCTCACGCGCACCCAATAACCATTAGCGCCAGGACACCAAGCCGCTTTCTACCGTGGGCACTCGGTGGGATTCCCCGTTGCCGTCCTGGTAGGTAACCCAAACGCGCACGGAGCGCCCGCGCCGGGCCGCAGACCGTGGCTAGTGCCTCGGCGACGGACCGGACAGCGGTCGGGAGTCTCGGGTGGGTCGCTGATGAACTCATGCTGATCGGTTCGTTTTCTCGTCGCAAATTCCTACCGTCGCGGCAGGAGCATCTCATCGCGCTATGGCTACGGGACACAGATCCCGTGACGGTTCGACACGGTGGCGAGACCGGTTTCCATGGTTGGCCCTGCGGCTCCCCTTTCAGCCTCACTTATGCTCGTTGTTAGCTAGCAGTTTCGCAACGCGGCGAAACGCAATAGTCCTGTGGCGAGGGGCCGGACATCTCGGACGTTGGCGATTAGTAACCTCGGTTTTTGATACATTATTGATACTTGGTATCTGCCATATACCTTACACCGCCGGCCCGCGCGCTGTCAATCCGGAGTTCTTGGACTGGCTTTCACCAGCAAATCCCCGGCCCAAAGGCGCACGGGCCGGGTGGTTAGGACGAAATGAGCCCAGTACCGAACGTGGGGAAATGCCTACGGAAACGCGCGTAGGCTGGCTCCCCAGGGCAGGCAAGCCAAAATGCCGGACGGCCCCGCGTCTTACAGATGCGGGGCCGCCGAGTCGCCACCGGTTACAATGTCTCCAGTCGGACCCACCCAAGCCTGGCTACACGTCCAGCGCGAAGCGAATCAGAAAGGTTCTTGATTTTATCCAGTTTGGTGGAGCTGGGGGGATTCGAACCCCCTACCTTTTGACTGCCAGTCAAACGCTCTCCCAATTGAGCTACAGCCCCACGGCAGGGTTGGGATCGTAGCAGGCCGCCCGCTCTCGGTCGCGCGCTAAAACCGGCGCGGAGTAGGTGACAGAACGATCGATGGCGTGGCAAGGCGCCGGGCACGCGCGTACACTGAAGGGCGGTGGGGTGTCGGCCCGGTCCTCGCGTCGACTGCCTTGGTTGCTCACAAGGAGAACTTGATGCGAGCAGAGACCAGCGACGTCGCCTTTCGACTGCTTCTTGCCCTGGGCGAGAGCTGGGATGCACTCCAACGAGCCTCGATCGACCCTTCCGGAAAGGGCCTGTACCTGACCAAGGAATACCTCGGCGGCTACACCCGCTTCAGCGCCGGTCCCTCCACCAGCCCCCGCCTCATCGTCGAGTGGAACGAGTCCACGCGGCACCTGCGCGTACTGCGCTGCCACGACTGGCCGGGGTTCGAGGCGACCATCTCGAGCACGGTCGCCTACGTGCGCGACGAAGCCCGCGACCACGGCATCATCGAGAGCGTGGACGATGTGTTCGTGCGTGCCTGCCAGGAACCCTCGGCGCCTGCCCGGCGCACCGTCCTGCCCGGGGCCATGGACGCCACCAAGGAGCCCGCGCGCCGACGGGCGTAACGCTCCTTCCCTCCCCCCAATCCTCGGGAACTCTTTGCCAGCCGCTTGTTGACAGGTGACGGGCGACAGTCTCTTCTGTGATCCTGTCCTTCAAGCACCGGGGGCTGTGATCGCTGTACACAGGTCGGGGCGCTCACCGCATCGCCCCAGCACACGTTCGAAGGGTCCGCCGCATCCTTGGCGTTCTCGACGAGAGCCGCACAGCACGCGACATGGACCTGCCAGGCTTTCGGCTCCATGCCCCCTCCGGCACCTACAAGGGGCACTAGGCGGTCTCGGTCTCAGGCAATTGGCGAGTTACCTTCAGGTTCGAGAACGAGCACGCCGTGGACGTTGACTACATGGACTACCACTAGAGAGGTGTCGTAATGGCGATGCAGAATCCTCCCCATCCAGGTGAAATCGTGAGGTAGGAGTGCCTCGAGCCGCTGGGACTCACGGTTACCAGGGCCGCTGAAGGGCTGGGCGTGACCCGGCAGGCTCTCTCCGACCTCGTCAACGAGCGAGCAGGCATCTCCGTGGAGATGGCCTGCAGGCTTTCGCAGGCCTTCGGCTCCTCCCCGGAGACCTGGCTCGGCCTGCAGATGGCCTACGACATCTGGGCGGCGCGCCACAAGGCCCGGGAACTGAAGGTCGAGCGATTCCGGGTTCCCGATCCGGCCTGATCGCTAGCGCATGATCTCCGGGTCGGCGGGCGTCTCCGCGAGGCGGGGGGCGCGCCGGGGCTGGCTTCCAGCGCGGCGCCGCCAGTGGGCGAAGCGATCCACCAGGTCGGCGACGCGGCGTTCAACGCGGCCCCGCACCCAGGCGTGCGTCTCCCCGGTGTTGCGATAGCGCTCCTGGCGGCGATTCAGCCGCCGCCGCGGGCGCTCGTTCTGGATCGCCGTCAGGGAACGCACGAGGTAGCGGCGCAGCAGCAGGGCAGCCTCGTCGTGGCTCGTGTGGGCCCCTTCGCCAGGCTCGGGCACGACCGTATCGACGATGCCCAGGCGGACGCAGTCGTGCGAAGTAAGGCGCAGGCGCTCGGCCGCCTGCTCGGCCTGGGCGGCCTCGCCGTAGAGGCGCAGGGCCGCATCCTCGGGCGACACCACCTCGTAGACGGCGTTCTCCAGCATGAGCACGCGGTCGGCCACCCCCATGGCGACAGCCGCCTCGGAAGCGCCTTCGCCCGTGATGACGGCGAGCGAGGGGGGCTGCACGCGCAGCATGTCGCGCAGGCAGCGTGCGATGGCGTCGCCCAGCCCGGCCTGCTCGGCGGCGAGGTCGGCGCGGGCGCCGGCCGAGTCGAGCAGGGTGATGAGGGGCAGCTTGAACTTCTGTGCGAGGCGGATGGCGCGGCGCGCCTTGTGGAAGCCCGCCGGGCCGATCGTGCCGGCTTCTGCGACCCCCTGCAGACGGTTCTGGCCGATGAGCACGACGGCCTCGCCGCCGAGCAGGCCGATGCCCGCGCTGATAGCGGGGTCGTCCTCGCCGCTGCGGTCGCCGTGGATCTCGACGAAGGTCGTGGTCATGCGCCGGATAAAGTCGGGAGCGGTGGGCCGGTTCTCGTGGCGCGAGAGCTGGACCTGCCGCCACGCCTGGAGCTGCGCGTACTCGCGGGGTTCGCGGTCAGGGCGCCCGACGGGACGGAGCTCGTAGTTGCTCATGAAGAGGTCGATCAGGAGGCCCAGGGAGGGGCGCAGGTCCTCGCGCCGCACAACGGCGTCGATGAGGCCGCGGCGCAGGTGCGACTCCGAGGTATGCGCGTCTTCCGGAAGCTCCTCGCCCTCGCGCTCGCGCATCTCTCGCAGTGCGGAGTAACCGACGAACGCATCGGGCTCGGCGATGATGAAGTCAGCGAGGTTCGCCAGTCCGGCGAAGGCCGAACCGGTCGAGGGGTCGGCGAGGATGGTGACGTGGGGCAGGCCGCGCTCCACGAGCTTCTGGTGGGCGGTTGCGAGGCGGGGAAGCTGCATGAGCGCGAGCAGCCCCTCGCGCATCCGCACGCCGGAGGTCGAGAGCACGGTGATCACGGCCTGCTCGCGGTTGGCGCCCCGCTCGAAGGCGCGGGCAAGTCGCTCGCCGGCGGCCACGCCGATGGAACCGCCCAGGAAACTGAAGTCGAGGGCCGCGACCACGACCTCGCGGCCGTAGAGCGTACCGGTGCCGGTCAGGGCGGCCTCGGTGAGGCCCGTGCGGCGTTGCGCCTCGAGGACACGGTGGCGGTAGGACTGGGGCTCGCGGAACTGGATCGGGTCGAGCGCGGTCACGCTGCGGTCGATCTCGCGGAAGGTTCCCGCATCGAGGATGGTGGCGACGCGCTGGTGCGCATCGAGGTGGAAGTGGTGGCCGCAGGCGTGGCAGACGCGGTGTTGTTCGTAGCTGCGCGAGCCGGCGAAGTCGGCGTCGCAGGCGAAGCAGCGCTCCAGGCGTTCCTCGCGGGAACGGTCGCGCGGACGGTTGCGGCCGAGCAGGCTCCGAAGGGTCATGCCCCTGAGTGTATCAAGCGTCCCCGTCAGGGGCCGTGCCGGCGAGCACCTCGCGGGACTCGCCTTCCAGCCGCGGCCCCAGGACACCTTCCCGTTCGAGCTGCGTGATGAGCCGCTCAGCCTTGAGGAAACCGACGTTGAGCCGGCGCTGGAGGAGCGAGGGCGAGAGGCGGGTGTGCCGCGCGGCGAGGTCGCGGGCATCGTCCAGGAAGGGGTCGTCCTCGTCGACCTCGATGTCGTCACCGCCGTTCTGCGCGATAAGGGCTTCCTCGAGCAGGTCGTCGGCGGTTTCGGGGCGAAGGGCGTGGAAACGTTCATCGGCCCAGAACTCGACGAGGCGCTCGACCTCCGCGTCGGAGACGTAGACGCCCTGGATGCGCTTCGGCTTTCCGGCGTCGGTGGGCAGGTAGAGCATGTCGCCCTGGCCGAGCAGTTTCTCCGCGCCACCCATATCGAGGATGGTGCGGGAATCGGTGATGGACGTGACGGCGAAGGCGATGCGGGTGGGGAAGTTGGCCTTGATGAGGCCGGTCACCACGTCGACCGAGGGGCGCTGGGTGGCGACGACGAGGTGGATCCCCGTCGCGCGGGCCAGCTGGGCCAGGCGGCAGAGCAGCTTCTCGACCTCGAAGGGGGCGACCATCATCAGGTCGGCCAGCTCGTCGATGATGAGCACCCAGTAGGGGAGCTTCTTGAGGACGCGGGCGTGGCGGTTGTAGCCCTCGATATTGCGCACGCCCAGATCGGAGAACTTGCGGTAGCGCGCCTCCATCTCGGCGACGACCGCCTGGAGGGTGCCGACCACCTTGTCGAGATCGACGATGACCTCGCTGAAGGCCAGGTGGGGGAGGCGCCCGTAGGTCGTCATCTCGACCCGCTTGGGGTCGATCATGATGAAACGCACCTCGTCCGGGGTCGCATTCGTGACGAGGTTCGTAATGATGGCGTTCAGGCAGACGCTCTTGCCGCTGCCGGTCGCGCCGGCGATGAGCAGGTGGGGCATCTTCGCCAGGTCGGCCACGACGGGCACGCCGGAGACACCCTTGCCGAGCGAGATGGCGAGCTTGGACCGCTTGTTCATGTCGCGGTACTGCGAGCTCTCCATGACGTTGCGCAGGGTTACGACGGTGGCGGTCTCGTTCGGCACCTCGATGCCGACGATGGCGCGGCCGGGCACGGGCGCCTCGATGCGCAGGCTGGGGGCGGCCAGGGCAAGCGCGAGGTCGCTCTGCAGGGCCGTGATCCTGTTGACGCGCACTCGCGTGCGACCCGTCTCGACGCGCTCCTTCACGGGGCGGCCATCGGCGCCCACGACGGCTTTGCCGTCGGCGCCCTTGACGGCCACCTCCTTGTACTTGACCTCCCAGCCGGGCTCGACGCCGAACTGGGTGACCGCGGGCCCCTCGTTGATCTCCACGACGGAGGCATCGACGCCGAAGCTCGCGAGCGTATCGACGATGAGCTGGGCGCGCGCGGCGTTGTCGTGCTTGTGGTCGCGGCTGGGCTTGGGCTCCTGGAAGAGCTCGACGGGCGGGAGCTGCCAGCCACTCTTGTTCTCGAAGGCGAGCTGCTGGGGCTCTTCGTCCAGGTCGTACTCAGGATCCGGAACGTCCCCTTCCTCCAGCGAGTCCAGGGGCTCCAACTCCGGAGCCTCGGGGTCCTCCTCCTCGACCTCAACGGCGGGAGGCGTGGCGACGACTGCATCGGCGTGGGGAGCGCCGGGCTCGACGCGGGGCCGGAAGACGATCGGGGAGGGATCGAACTGCACCCTGGGGCCGGGGCCGGCAACCTCCGTCGCCGTCCCGCCAATGACGGGCACTTTGTCGCTCTCCCGGCGCCGGAAGACATCGGCGATGGCGAGGAGGCCGCGGCCGAGGGAGGCCAGCACCAGGTGCGGCCAGCGCCGCTGCCAGGCATAGGCGATGCCGCTGCCGGTCTGCTGCAGCACGGTGAGGGAGAAGCGAGGAGCGACCAGGGCGAACGCGAGCACGAAGGAAGCCAGCCACACGAGGACCGACATCCAGCCGCTCACCAGGGAATGGCCGATGGAGCCTCCGAGCGTGACCTCGCTGAAGTGGACGCCGGCAACGGTCCAGTCGGCCGTGTTCAGGCCGAGGGCGCCCCAGACGAAGAGCGCCCCGAAAGGAACGCCGAGGGCGCGGCGCCAGGAGAGCAGGCGCCCTTCATCGCCGCGGCGCCAGAAGATAGCCGCCCAGGCGAGCACCGCGGCGCCGATGACGCCGAGCCCGAACCCGAAGGTCTCGAACAGCCAGGTGCGAACATCGGTGGCGATACCGGTGATATCGAAGAACCAGGGAAGCGCAGCGATAGCCGCCGCCAGCAGGACGACGGCAATGATCTGGGCCCGGAAGAGGCGCGATTCTGGGAGGGCAAGCCAGGAGCCTGCCTGCTTTTGCCCGGATGACCGGGCTCGCGAGCGAGCCGCCATTGGACGGTACTCCTGCGCGGACGAACTCCCCGCCGGCGCCGCCGGGGTCCGAGGGTTCTCGACTACACCTCGACCGTTACGGGCAGCACCATCGGCCGTCGCCGTGTCTCATCGTACAAGAACTTGCTCAGCGCGTCTTTCAAGCGGGCGTTGACCTCGCCTGCGGGAGCGGCGTGCTCGCGCCCTTCGAGGGCGCCTTCGGCAACGCGCGCGGCGCGGTCGAGGAGGGCGGCGCTCTCCTCCGTATCGACGAATCCGCGGGAAAGCACCTCGGCGGGGCGCACGAGCCGCCCCGTCTGCGCATCGACGGCGACGATGACGACGAGGACGCCGTCGGTCGAGAGGTGGGCACGGTCGCGCAGGATGTACTCGTCCACATCGCCGATGCCGAGGCCGTCGATATAGACGTAGCTGGCATCGACGCGGCCGGCGCGGCGCGCCTCCTTCTCGTCGATCTCGAGCACGTCGCCATCGGTGAGGACGAAGGCGTTGCCCTCGGGAACGCCCACGCTCTCGGCGAGGTGGGCGTGGGTCACGAGGTGGCGGTACTCGCCGTGGACCGGCACGAAGTACTCGGGCTGGAGAATGCTCTGGATGATCTTGAGCTCGTCCTGGCTGGCGTGGCCGCGCACGTGCACGTTCTCGACGCGGTTGTAGAGGACGCGCGCGCCCTGCCGGAAGAGGTTATCGACGTTGCGGGCGACGGCCTGCTCGTTCCCGGGGATGGCGTTGGCGGAGAGGACGACCGTGTCTCCCTCGGCGACGGTGATGTGGCGGTGGGTACCGTTGGCGATGCGCGTGAGGGCGCTCGTGGGTTCGCCCTGGCTGCCCGTGGTGACGATGGCGAGCTTCGAGAGGGGCGTGCTCTTCATCTCGTCGACGCCCACGATCGTGCCGTCGGGCGCCTCGAGGTAGCCGAGCTGCCGGGCCATGGCGACGTTGTTGATCATCGAGCGGCCCGTCACGAACACCTTGCGGCCGGTGAAGACGGCGGCATCGATGACCTGCTGAATGCGCGAGATGAGCGAGGCGAAGGTCGCGACGATGACGCGCCCGTCGGCGTTCACCATGATGTTGCGCAGCGCGTCGCCGACGAGCTGCTCGCTGGGGGTGTGGCCCTCGACCTCGGCGTAGGTCGAGTCGGCGAGGAGGAGGAGGCAGCCTTCGCCCCCGATCTGCCCGAGGCGGGTGAGATCGGTGTGCTGGTCCATCACGGGCGTGTGGTCGAGCTTGAAGTCGCCGGTGTGCACGATCGTGCCGAGGGGCGTGCGGATGATGAGCCCGCAGGCATCGGGGATGCTGTGGGCCACAGGGAAGAACTCGACCTCGAAGGCGCCCGCGCGCACGCTCTCGCCGGGCGTTACCTCGTGCAACGGCTCCGTCGGGAGCTTGTGCTCCTGCAGCTTCACGCGCACAAGGCCCTGGGTGAGGCGCGTGCCGTAGATGGGGGCGCTGAAGTCGCGGCAGAAGTAGGGCAGGGCGCCCACGTGGTCCTCGTGCCCGTGCGTCAGGAAGACGCCACGCAGCTTCTCCGCGTTGGCGTGCAGGTAGGAGAAATCGGGGATGACGAGGTCGACGCCGAGCATCTCTTCCTCGGGGAACATGAGGCCGACATCGACGACGATGATGTCGTCGCCGTATTCGAACAGCATCATGTTGCGCCCGATCTCGCCGAGGCCGCCGAGTGGGATGACGCGCAGGGGTGTATCAGGCATGGGCTACTCGAACAGCTTCATTTGCTGGGCCGGCGGCTCCTCCTCGGCGGGCTCGGCGCCGGCGCCACGGGAGGCGCGGGCGCGATCGAGCAGCTCGGGGAGGGTGCGGAAGTCGTCGATGATGACGGTGCGCAGGCGTTGTTGGTGGAGGGCCGCGGCGGGGTGGTACATGGGCACGAGGATACGGCCGTTCGCCTCGCGCGGATTCCCGTGGATGCGCGAGATGGCCTGGTTCGGGAAGAAGCGCGACATCGAGTAGCGCCCCAGGGTGACGATAAGGAGGGGGTCGATGAGACGGATCTGGGCGCTGAGGTAGTCGCTGCAGGCCTCGATCTCGGTGGGAAGCGGGTCGCGGTTGCCGGGCGGGCGGCACTTGAGGACGTTGCAGATGTAGACCTCGGAGCGGGTGAGTCCCGCCTCCCCGAGCAACTCCTCGAGGAAGGCCCCCGCCTGGCCGACGAAGGGGAGCCCCTGGCGGTCCTCGTTCACGCCCGGGGCTTCGCCGATGAACATGACCTCGGCGTCGAGCGGCCCGTCGCCGGGGACGGCGTGCGTGCGCGTCTTCGCCAGCGCGCAGCGCTGGCACGAGCGGACTTCGTCGTAGAGGGCGCTGGCCTCCTCGGCGACGGTCACGCGGGGGTCCCCTCGGCGCCCTCGGGCAGCTCATCGAGGTCGCGCGGCGTGTACAGGATCTTCGCGAAGAGCACGCCGAGGAAGTAGAGCCCGAGCAGGGGGATCGCCACGACCGACTGCGTCAGCGGGTCGGGGGTGGGGGTGGCGATGGCGGCGAGGATGAAGACGAGCACGATGGCGTAGCGCCAGAAGCGCAGGAGCTGGCCCGCCGTCACGAGTCCGACGCGCGCGGCGATGGCGAGCACCATGGGGAGCTGGTAGGCGATCCCCACCCACAGAATGATGCGCGTGACGAAGCTGATGTACTCGTGCACGCCCGTCACGTTCTCGACGTTCTCGGCGGCTACGTCGAGGAGGAAACTCAGGGCGCGGGGCAGCACGATGAAGTAGGCGAAGGCCATGCCCGCGAGCATGAAGAAGGCGCAGCCGAACACCCCCAGGAGGAGGATCCGCCGCTCACCGGCGGTGAGGCCCGGCACGATGAAGGCGAGCGCCTGGTAGACGATGATCGGGAGGGCGAGCAGCAGGCCGCCGTAGATGGAGATCTTGAAGATGGCGGAGATGCGGTCGGTCGGGGAGAAGGACGCGAGCCGGAAGTTCTCCTCGCTCTTGCCGCCGAGGTAGTCGACGGCATCCTCCACGGTGACGATGTCCTCGAGGTCGGCGTAGGGCACCTCGGGCGTGCTGAGGCCGCGGGAAGCCCGGCGCAGCACCTCGTGGAGGATGTCCTCGATCTGGCCATCGGCCAGGCCCAGGCACTTGTACTCGCAGTCGCCGCGGAAGATCGTGTCAGCGGGGATCTTGCTCGGGTCGGGGTTTACCCGGTGGACCTCGAAGGCGGTGACTTCCTGCACCAGCCCCAGGTTCACGTCGATGCGGTCTCGGGCCGGGTCGAGCAGGATGTCGAAGGTGTTGGGGAGCGAGGAGTGCGGTTCCCAGGTGAAGTAGAGGACGACGATCACGCCGAGGACCAGGGCGATGGCGCCCACCATGAACCGATTTCTCAGTTCAATGAGGTGCTCCATGATCGTGAGATCGGAGCCGTCCTCCTGCTCGATAGACTGCTCGGGCCCCTCGTCGGGGTTGGCGATTGTGCTCTCGCTGACCATGTGGGTTAGAAGACGAGCCGCTTCTCGGGAGTAGCCTCAGGCTCGTCCGATGGCTCTTCGCTGGCCTCGGGTTCGGGGGCTTCCTCGCGCGGCTCAAGCGTGGCGATCTTCGGCATGTAGGAGGGCCCCGGCGTACCGCGGACCGGCTCGGCGCCGTTCACGGCGGCTTCGGCGGTGGCGCCGTTTGCGGCCGGGACGGGCGTGGGGGTGGCCTCGTCCGGGGCGGTTGATTCCACGGCGCTGCTCGCGACCTCCTCCACGGTGGACCGCACCTCGCCAAGCTCGCCGACGGCCTCGGAAGTCACGTCCTGCACTTCACCACGGACCTCCGTCAGCTCCTCCTGAACCTCACGCACGGTCGTGCGCATCTCCTTCACGTCGGCGCGTACGGCTTCCATCTCTTCGTTGAGGTAGGCGAACTCTTCGCTGAACTCGTCCCGAACGAGGCGGGCGTAGCGCTGCAGCTTCTTGAGGCCACGGCCCAGCCAGTAGGCCATCTCGGGCAAGCGGCGAGGGCCCACGACGATCACGATGAGGGCCAGAATGAGCAGGATTTCCTCGAGGCCGATGCCGAGGAACTGCAAGGAGCACGCTCCCGACCGGCGCCGGGACGGGAAGGCTTAGCCGCCGTCCTCGATGCCGTGGTCTTGGAGATAGTCTACCGCGTCCTGCACGGTGACGATCTTTTCGGCATCTTCGTCGCTGATCTCAAGCTCGCCGGCGTCGGAGAACTCCTCCTCCAGCGACATGATGAGCTCGACGAGGTCGAGGGAATCTGCTTCGAGGTCGTCGACGAAGGACGCCGTGGGAACGACATCAGCCTCATCGGCGCCCAACTGCTCGACAACGATTGCCCGGACACGCTCAAAAATGGAAGCCACGCTATGTCTCCTCGGGGGTAATGGTAGGTTCGCCCGGCACCTGCGCCCGAGCAGCGCTGATCTCTTTTCCCACGGTCCTCAACACCCCGTTTACGAAGGCTGGTGAGGTCTCGCTCCCATAGCGATGGGCGAGTTCGACAGCCTCGTTCACAACGGCTCCGACCGGCGCCGTATTGTCATGAAGGAGTTCCCAGAGCGCAAGTCTGAGGATGGTCCGCTCGACCGCCGGGAGGGTGGCGAGGGGGTGGCGAGGGGCGACCGGCTGCAAGCGGCTATCGAGGTCATCGCGCGAGGCGACGATGCCCCGGATCACCTCCCGCCCGAAGGCGGAGGGGCGCTTTCCCGTCACTTCGCGGTCCTCACCGGCGACCGCCTCCAGACGGCGATCGTAGGCGGCCTCGGCGTCGTGATCCGATGTTTCTGCTTCGTAGAGGGCCTCGAGGACGAGGCAGCGCGCGCGGCGCAGGACGTGATCGGTCACGCCATCACCATGCCGCCATCGACGTGGATGCACTGGCCGGTGATGTACGAGGCGCCCGGTCCGGCGAGGAAACGCACGAGCGGGGCGACCTCCTCGGGGCCGGCGAAGCGATCGAGCGGGACCTGGCCACGGACGTTCTCGCGCTGCTCGTCCGTGAGCGGGGCCGTGATGTCGGTCTCGATGAAGCCGGGCGCGATCGCGTTCACGGTGACGCCGCGGGAAGCGACCTCGCGGGCGAGGGAGCGGGTGAAGCCGATCAGGCCCGCCTTGGAAGCGGCGTAGTTCACCTGGCCGGCGTTCCCCATGACGCCGATCACGCTGGTGATGTTGACCACGCGCCCCTCGGGCGAGCGCAGCAGGTGCCGCAGCGACGCCTTCGTGACGGCGAAGACGCCGCGCAGGTTCGTCTGCTGAACGATGTCCCAGTCGTCCTCGGACATGCGCATGAGGAGCCCATCGCGGGTGATGCCGGCGTTGTTCACGAGGATGTCCAGCCCCCCGAGCTCGGCGGCCGCGGCCTTCACGAGGTCGGTCGCCTGGGCCACCTCGGAGATATCGCCGCCGAGCGCCACGGCGCTTCCGCCCTCGGCCTCGATGGCGGCGACGACCTCGCGGGCGGCCTCCTCGCTGGCGTTGTAGTTGACCGCGACGCTGGCGCCGGCGCGGGCCAGCTCAAGGCAGATGGCGCGCCCGATGCCGCGTGAACCCCCCGTCACGAGCGCGCGGCGTCCCTCAAGCTCGGCCACGGCTACAGCTCGACGTGGACGGACTCGGCGCTGTTGACGGTGATGCAGGTCGAGCGACGCAGCATGCGCTTGATGATGCCACTGAGGACGCGCCCGGGCCCAAACTCAATGAAGGTCCCGACGCCCTGGTCGCCGAGGAACTCGACGGTGCGGGCCCACTGGACGGGCCGGTGCACCTGGTCGACGAGCTCGTTCTGGACGAGCGTTATGTCGTCGATAGCGGTTGCCGTGCAGTTCGCCACGACCGGCACCTCGAGATCGCCAAAGGCGGTGGTGGCGACTGGATTGACCATGCCCTCGGCGGCGGAGCGCATGAGGGAGCTGTGGAAGGCGCCGCTCACGCTAAGGGGGATGACCTTCTTCGCGCCGCGCGCCTGGGCGTAGTCGAGGGCGCGCACGACCGAGTCGCGGGCGCCTCCGATGACGATCTGGCCGGGGGCGTTGATGGTGCAAATCTCGGCGCCGGACTCGCGGCAGACATCCTCGCACTCGCTCTGATCGAGGCCGATGACGGCGGCCATGGTGCCGGGACGGGCCTCGCCCGCGGCCGCCATCAGCTCGCCGCGGGTACGCAGCAGGCGGACGGCGTCATCGAAGCCGAGGGCGCCGGCAGCCACGAGGGCGGGATATTCGCCCAGGGAGTGCCCGGCAACGAAGGCGGGGCGTTCGAGCAGGTCCGGGTTCAGGTCGGTGGCGACGCGCAGGAGGGCGAGGCTGGTAACGGCGATCGCGGGCTGCGTGTTCTGGGTCTGCTGCAGCTCGTCCTCGGGGCCCTCGAAGCAGATGCGGGAGAGGGGGATGCCGAGGATCTCATCGGCGCGATCGTAGAGCTCGCGGGCGGCGGGGAACTCGTCGTAGAGGTCCTTCCCCATGCCCACCACCTGGGCGCCCTGCCCCGGAAAGACGAAAGCACGGCGGTCCTGTCCGCTATCGCGGAGGGCGAGGAACGGGCTCGGGGACGTTGGATCTACCCTTCCAGGTCGGGATCGGGGATCGGCAGCACCTCGCGACCCCGGTAGATCCCGCACACGGGGCACGCCTTGTGGGCGAGCCGCGGCGCGCGGCACTCCGCGCACGTGACGACGTGGGGCGCTCGCAGGCGATGGTGCCCGCGGCGCTTGCGCTGACGGGTGCGTGGGTACTTGCGCTTTGGGAGGGGCGGCATCGGTTCGGTCCCTTGGAGTTGTGGCGCTCGCGGCCTTGTCGGTCATGTCAATCTGTACCGGCTCGCAAGTCAGGGCTCGCTCTTTCTCAGCGCGGCCAGAGCTGCCCATCGGGGGTCGCTGGCCACAGGCTCACAGGCGCACTTGCCTGTGTTTCGGTCGATTCCGCAGCTCGGGCAGAAGCCCCGACAATCGGCGCTGCAGAGCGGCTGCATAGGCGCAGCAGCTTCACAATACTGCCGCACGCCTTCCGTAATGTCGATCACGTGAGCCTGCGAGATGGTGAACCCGTCGGGGTCGCTCTCGTCCGGATCGAGGCGGGCGCCGCTGTTCACGTCGTAGCGCTGCTCGTACACCTCGTCGAAGGCGATCGCCGTCGGGATCGCGAGGGGAGCGAGGCAGCGAGCGCACTCGACCTCCAGGTTCACCTCGAGCGAGGCGCGCACGAGCGCGCCCCCGCCGATGCGCACGAACTCGACCCTGCCCCCCAGGAGGGCGCCCGAGGCCGGCGCCTCGTGAACGCGAGACATCCCCGTTCCGGAGGCGAGAAGCTGGGAGACGTTGAAGGCGAGGGGCGGGAGTTCCATGCCGGCCCTCCTGCGCGCCGCGTCGCGGCGACAGCGGTCAGTATAGCGTCGCACCTGGTTCGCCCCGTGGAACATAAGGGCGGGCAGGCGAGACAGATTCGCCGCAGGAGGGGCGCTGCGCGTTTACGGGCGCGCCGGTCGGGTCCTACGCTTGTCGCTAGGGTTAGCCTCCAATGGCACAAGTTTCCGATCTCGCTTCTCTTCAGGATTACGACGACGTCATCGCCACGCTGGAGGGCGAGCTGGCGGAGGCGCGCGCGGAGCTCGAGGACGACGAGGCGCTCGAAGCCGCCCGCGGCGCCCTCGCCGAGGGGGAGGAGCGCTGCGCCGCGATGGAGCGCGAGCAGCGACGCCTGGAAGGCGAGATCGACGGGCTGGTGGCGAGGGTCGAGCAGGAGGAGGGGCGGCTCTACGACGGCTCCGTGAGCCTGCCCAAGGAGCTGGCCACCCTCCAACAGGAGATCGCCTCGCTGCGCTCCCGCCTCTCCGACGTGGAAGACACGGAGCTGGAGCTGCTCGACTCGCTGGAGGCGGCGGAGTCGGCGCGCGAGGAGGCGCGCGCCGCCCTCGACCGGGAGCAGGCCGCCTGGGACGAGAAGCACGAGCGCCTGGGGGCGGAGATCAAGCGGCTCGAGGGCGAGGTGACGAGGACGACCGCGGAGCGCGACGCCTGCCGGGCCCGCATCACCGCGCCTCTGGTCGCGCAGTACGAGGATCTGCGCCGGCGGAAGGCCGGAGTTGGCGTCGCACACATGCAGGGAACCACGTGCACCGGCTGCCGCGTGAGCGTGCCGCCCTCGGCCCGTAAGCGTTCCCTCGACCCGGAGACACCCGCGCTCTGCCCCAATTGCGAACGCTTCCTCGTGGGGTTCTAGCGCGATGAAGGCCATCGGATACTTCGTCGAGGGCGCCGGGCAGAACGGGGCCGTGCGCTCCCTGAGCGACCAGACCGAGCGCTTCCTCGCCTTCTGCCAGGAGCACGGCTACCAGGTGGCCGCCACCTTCGTCGATACGAAGGACGCAGCCGAGGGGGAGAGCGGCTTCCGCCAGATGCTGAGCTTCATCGAGCGGGGCGACCACGGTTTCGTGGTGGCGGTGGTGGACGGCCTGGGCGTCCTCGGGAGCGACCTCGGGCGGGCGGCCATGAAGATGCTGACGATCGAGGCCGCGGGCGCGACCGTGTACGAGGCGGAGAAGGGACACGAGGCCGCCCGCGAAATCGTCGAGCAGTGGGAGGGGAAGACCGCGGGCACGCCCGTCTCGGAGCGTGTGCGGGCGGCCATGCGGCGCCGGGCCGTGCGCGGCGAGGCGCTGGGCCGCCCACCCTACGGCTACTGCGTGGGGGCGCAGCGCCGCCTCGAGATTGTCCCCGACGAAGCGGTCGTCGTGCAGTACATCTTCCGCCTCTACGTGGACGAGGGACTGGGAATCCGGCGCATCGCGGGGCGGCTCAACGAGGAGAACATCCCCACGCGCCGGGGCGGCCGCTGGAGCATGGTGAGCGTGCGCGACATCCTCCGGAACCGCGCCTACCTGGGCACGTACTCGCGCTTCGGGGTGCGCATCCCCGATAGCCACCGCGCCCTCGTGAGCGCCACCGACTTCCGCAAGGTGCAGGAACTGATGGCGAAGCGCCGGCGAGGGGGCACGGGCCGCTCCCTGCAGCCGTTCCTGCTGAGCGGGCTCGTGTTCTGCGGGCGCTGCGGGAATCGCATGATCGGGGTCAGCCGCCGCCAGCAGTGGACCACGCGCGACGGCGAGGAGAAGAAGGCCACGTACCGCTACTACCAGTGCGAGAGCCGCACCAACCAGAACACCTGCTCCTACAACACCCAGCGCGAGGGGGAGCTGGAGGAGCGCGTGCGCTCGCTCCTGGCCGAGCCCGACACCTCCCCCGTGCGGCTGCACCGCGCGGGCGACCCCGATGCCTACGCCGAGGAAGTCGCAGGCGAGATCGAGCGCATCGAGGGGCGGCGCCGGCAGGTCCGCCGGCAGGTGGAGTCGCTGGTGGCGGAGGCCGCCGGCGGTCAGCTCCCGGTCGAGCGCATGAAGGCGATCGGCGCCGGCTTCGCGAAGGAGCAGCGGGACCTGGAGCAGGAAGCACAGGATGCCCGCGCCCGCCTCGCCGCCGAGCGCTCCGAGGCGGAACGCGAGGAACAGGCGGCGGCGACCTGCAAGCGCCTCCTCGCGAGCTGGGACCACCTCACCCTTGAGAAGCGCCAGGCGCTCCTGCGCGAAATCGTCGACCGCATCGAGGTCGACGGCGACGAGGCCCGCCTCCTGAGGCGGCATTGATGCGGCTGACCGTCTACGCCGACGGCGCCAGCCGCGGCAACCCCGGACCAGCCTCCATCGGCGCGAGCGTGCAGGACGGCGCCGGCGTCGAGCTCGCCTCCGTGAGCGAGACGATCGGGCGGGCCACGAACAACGTGGCCGAGTACCGCGCCGCCATCGCCGGGGTGCGGGCGGCGCACGACCTGGGCGCCACCAGCATCGACCTGCGGCTCGACAGCGAGCTGGTGGTGCGCCAGCTCGCAGGCCGCTACCGGGTCAAGAACGCGGCCCTGCGGCCCCTCTTCGGGGCGCTGGTGGAAGCGCTGGAGGCGGTGGGACCGTACACGGTGGGGCATGTTCCGAGGGCGCGGAACAAGCGGGCCGACGGCCTCGCGAACGAAGCGCTCGACCGCGCAGGACGCTAGCCGCTGGCCAGAGGGGCGGCGCCGCCGTACGCTGGAAGGCGGTCAGCGGGCCGGGCGGCCGCACCGGGGCGCATGCGCGCCGGTGAGGAAAGTCCGGACTCCACCGGGTAAGGGCGCCAGGTAACGCCTGGGCGGCGCAAGCCGACGGAAAGTGCAACAGAAACATACCGCCCACAGTGCTGTGGGTAAGGGTGAAATGGTGCGGTAAGAGCGCACCGGTGTCCCGGAAACGGGGCAGCCGTGCAAACCCCGCCCGGAGCAAGGCCGAATAGGGGAGGAGGGCGCCCGGCCCGTTTGTACTCCCGGGTAGGCCGCGCGAGCGTCGCAGCGATGCGGCGCCCAGAGAGATGGTCGCCGCCCCGGTTTGACCCAACCGGGGCACAGAATCCGGCTTACAGGCCCGCTGACCACCATCTTCTTCCCATAACGCTCGGCTGCGCGGCAGGCCGCCGCGGAGAACGCCGAATGCGCCCCGCAACGGGGCTCGCGAGTTGACACCATGAAGCGCCGGGCGTACAACCAAATCGGTTTGCGCCGCGATTCACAATCTCCCACGAACCGTGATTCCAAGAGGGTCCGTGGCACGAAAAACGCAAGGGTGAAGCGAGTAGGAGGAGGGGCGATGGGCCGCGTGCCGCTTCCCCGTCGTTTTCGGTTGCTCCCCGCGCTGATCGCCTCGGCGTTGCTGGCGTTGCTCGCGACCGGCACGGCCTCGGCCATCCAGCCCGGCGGCATCACCGACGAAGCCCGCAAGATGAACGATCTCTTCTGGATCGTGACCATTGCCGGGCTGATCGTGTTCGTGCTCGTCGCGGGAGCGCTTATCTACGCGATCATCCGCTACCGGCGGACGAACGACGAGCTTCCTCCGCAGTTCCACGGTGGCGGCGCCATCGAGGTCGGCATGGTGGGCATTCCCGTCCTCATCGTGATCGCTCTCTTCACCGTCTCCATGATCACTCTCGTCCAGATTGACGACCCCGCGCCCGACGACGCCCTCACCATCGAGGTGACGGGCTTCCAGTTCTCGTGGCAGTTCGCCTACGACCTGACAGACCTCGGCACCAACACGGATCCGAACGCCGAGGGCACGATCGCCGTCATCGGCACGCCCGCGAACGACCCGGTCCTCTACATGCCAGTCGATGAGCCGGTCGAGTTCAAGCTCAAATCGAACGACGTGATCCATTCGTTCTACGTCAAGGACTTCCTCTACAAGCTCGATCTGATCCCCGGCCGCGAGAACAGCTTCACGGTCACCGCCCGCGAGCTCGGAGACTTCCAGGCGCAGTGCGCTGAGCTCTGCGGAACGGACCATGCGCTCATGCGCTTCGTGGTTCGCGTGGTGGAACGAGACGAATTTGACGCCTGGGTAGCCGACGAGGCGGCCCGCCAGCTCGGGGAGGGCGCACGCGTGTCCGCCTCCGGGGCGCAGGGAGACTGAGGAGGCTCAATGGCAACCGTCGCAGTCCCACAGCTGAGCGGCTACCGGCGGCCCGCGGTGCTCGATTGGATCACCACGGTCGACCACAAGAAGCTGGGCATCCTCTACCTTTACTTCACGCTCTTCTTCTTCGCGGTGGGCGGCATTCTCGCGCTGCTCGTGCGGACGCAGCTGGCGGTCGCCGATAACAGCTTCGTCGGGAACGACGCCTTCAACCAGATCTTCACGATGCACGCCTCGGCGATGCTCTTCCTCTTCATCATTCCCGTCTGGGCGGGCTTCGGGAACTACCTGGTTCCGCTGCAGATCGGGGCGGCCGATATGGCCTTCCCGCGGATCAACGCCCTCTCCTTCTGGATGCTGCCCCCGGCCGGCCTCCTCATGTTCGCCGGCTTCATCGTCGATGGCGGCGCCGCCGACGGCGGCTGGACCGCCTACAGCCCCCTCGCCCAGCAGACGGGCGTGGGCATGGACATGTGGATCATCGCCGTCATCGTGCTCGGCATGTCCTCCACCATCGGCGCCGCGAACTTCCTGGTAACGATGTTCCGGATGCGGGCGCCCGGCATGACGATGTTCCGGATGCCCATCTTCTGCTGGACGATGCTGGTGACGGCGCTGCTGCAGCTGCTGGCCACCCCCGTGCTGGCGGCCGCGCTGGTCATGTTGTTCATCGACCGAAACTACGGCGGCCAGTTCTTCGATCCCAACGGCGGCGGCAACGTGGTGCTCTGGCAGAACGTGTTCTGGTTCTACTCGCACCCGGCCGTCTACATCATGATCCTGCCGGGCATGGGCATCGTCTCGGAAATCCTGCCCGTGTTCTCCCGCAAGCCCCTCTTCGGCTACAAGGCGTTCGTCTTCGCCACCATCGGCATCGGCGGCCTCGGGTTCAGCGTGTGGGCGCACCACATGTTCACCACGGGCTCGGTCCTGCTGCCGTTCTTTGGCTTCATGACCTTCATGATTGGCGTACCGACCGGGGTCAAGATCTTCAACTGGCTGGGCACACTCTGGGGCGGGTCCATCTCGTTCCCGACGCCCATGCTCTTCGCCCTCGGCTTCGTGAGCATGTTCTTGATCGGGGGCATCAACGGCACCTACAGCGCCGCCGTGCCCGTCGATTTCGCCCTGCACGACACGTATTTCGTGGTGGCCCACATCCACTACGTGCTCTTCGGAGGCTCGGTCTTCGCGGTCTTCGGTGGGCTCTACTACTGGTTCCCGAAGATCTGGGGCCGGAAGCTGAACGAGCGCCTCGGCAAGTTGCAGTTCGTGCTGATGTTCATCGGCTTCAACGTGGCCTTCTTCCCGATGCACATGCTCGGGCTCGACGGCATGCCGCGACGCATCGCGGTGTACGCCGACAGCACGGGCTGGGAAGCCCTGAACATGCTCTCGACGGGCGGGGCGTTCCTCATCGCGGTCAGCATGATCCCCTTCCTGATCGCCGTCGTGATGGCCTTCATGCGACCGAAGGACCAGCCGGACGATCCGTGGGAGGGCAACACGCTCGAGTGGGCGACCACCTCGCCGCCCCCGCACTACAACTTCGACAGCCTGCCCCCGGTACGCTCCGAGCGGCCGCTCTTCGACGCGCGGCATAACGGCGAGGGTCACTGACGATGGCAGCTCACACGCCCGCCGGTCACCAGGGCATGACGAACTCCATGCTGGGGTTCATCCTCTTCCTCGCCTCCGAGGTGATGTTCTTCGGCGGGCTCTTCGCGGCGTACTTCATCGCCCGCGCGGACGCCCCCGCCTGGCCGCCCGAATCGCTGCTGACGCCAGAGCAAATCGCCGACGGCGTGAAGCTCGAGCTCGAGGTGCTGCTGCCGGCGATCTCGACCGGCATCCTCGTGGTCAGCTCGGTGACGATGCAGTGGGCCGTCTGGCAGATTCAGAAGGGCAACCAGTCGGGGATGCTCTGGGGCCTCTTCATCTCGCTGGCGCTGGGCCTCATCTTCCTGGTGGCGCAGCTCTACGACTACACGCAGCTCCACTTCCGCGCCGATGACACCATCTTCGGCACGACCTTCTACACGCTGACCGGCTTCCACGGCGCCCACGTCGCCGGCGGGGCGCTCTTCATCGCGGTCGTGACCGTGCGGGCGCTGGGCGGACAGTTCACGGCGGAGAACCACGAGGCGGTCGAGGCGGCATCGATGTACTGGCACTTCGTCGATGTCGTGTGGATCGCGCTGTTCACGGTTCTCTACATCATCGGATAAGGCGGAACGAGGACGAGCTTTGGAGCACGAAAGCAGCGAGCACAACGCGCACATCGGGCCAGATGCCCATCTGCCGGATCCGAGCATCTGGCCGTTCGTGGCCGGGCTCGCGATCATGCTGCTCACCGCTGCCCTCGTCTGGTGGGCGCGCGTTGAGGACCAGCGCAGCCTGAGCGGCCCGCTCATGGGCGCGGCCGCGGCCGTCACCCTGGGGGCCGTGGCCGGCTGGGCCTACGAAGACGGGCGCATGCGCCAGAAGGCGCGCGAGCACGAAGCGCATGGCCGCGCCGCCGCCCGCCGCACCCAGGTCATCACCTTCGCCATTGCCGAGGGCCAGCTTGAGACGAGCATCGGCGAGGGCGGCGTCATCGACGCCATCCAGAATGCCCACGACGACCTCCGCGCCGCACCCGGCTTCGAAGATCTGCGCATCAATGTCTCCAACGCCGAGGACGGCCCCTCGCAGGTCATCGTCGAGACGACGTGGTCGTCGGCGGACGACCTGGCGGCGTTCGAGGAGACGCAGCGGGCGATCCTCGACCTGATCAGCCAGCACCCCGAGGAGGTCCTCGCGGGCTCGACGCAGACGTTCGACATGCAGGTCGTGCGCGACACCAAGGACACGTCGGTGCGCTACAGCCTGGGCGGGGTGACGGCCCTGTTCGGGGCGCTCATCGTCGGCGGCTTTGCCGTGGGCGCGGGGTTGAACCTGTTCGCCAGCGAGGCATCCGGCGGCGAGGGGGGCGGCTTCGTGCCCCTGGAGCTGGGGCCCTTCCTGGACACGATCACGATCAAGGCCAGCGACTTCGACTACGAGGAGATCGTCCTGCCCCCGGGCGTCGAGTTCACGATGACGCTCGACAACCAGGATGACTCCGTGGCCCACAACATCATCTTCTTCCAGGGCGACACGGTAGGACTGGACGAACCCGTCCTGGAAGGCTGCACCTCCGGCTGCGAAGACGACGGCACCCAGGTCCGGACGGAGCTCGCCACGGGCATCGTGCAGCACACTTTCACGTTCACCACGCCACCGCCGGGCACCTACGCCTTCTGGTGCGACGTGCACCCCGACACCATGACGGGCTTCCTCATCATCGAGGAAGGCGCTGCGCTTCCGGGCGAGGCGCCGGCCGCCGAGGAGCCGGTCGAGGGCGAAGGCGAAGGTGGTGAAGGCGAGGGAGAGGCCGAAGCGGAGACGGAAGGCTAACCGCAGCCTTCCCCCGGCCCCCTACTCCAGGACGCCCTCCACAAGCAGCTCCGTGAACTCCTCATCGCTCACGCCGAGCGTGCCCTTGAGCACGGCCTCGGTGTCCTCGCCGAGCAGGGGCGCGGCCTTCCAGGGGCCCCCGGGGGTCTTCGAGAGGCGGAACGCGGGCGAGTCGTAGGTGCGGAGCCCCATGGTGGGGTGCTCCAGGCGTGCGTAGTGGCCGCGGTGCTTCAGCTGCGGGTCGCGGTGCGTATCCTCGGGCGACTTGACGATGCCGGAGGGGACGCCACGGTCGCGCATCGCCTTGTAGGCCTGCGTGGCCGTCAGCTCCCGGGCCCAGGCGTCGATGTGCCGGTCGATCTCCTTCTGCTCGTTCAGGCGAGACCACTTGCGGCGCATGCGTTCGAGGTCGGACCAGTCGGGCCGGCCGATGGCGGCGCGGAAGCCCTCCCAATCCTGCTCGGTGAAGCAGGCGATGACCACGTAGCGACCGTCCTTGCAGCGGTAGGCGCCGTGGGGAGCGGCCTCGGGGTCGCGGTTCCCGAGGCGCTCCGCCTCGCGCCCGTTGGCCGTCCACTCGAGAACGGAGGTCCCGAGGGCGTGAATGGCGCCCTCGAACTGCGAGAAATCGATGTACTGCCCCTTGCCCGTGCGCCGGCGGTAGTCGAGCGCGGCGACGAGGGCGATGGCGCCAATGTGAGGCACGAGGAAATCCGTGTAGGCGACGCCCGTGCCGATGGGCTCGCCGTCGGGCCAGCCGGTCAGGTGGTTGAAGCCGGCGGCCGCCTGCAGCACGTGCCCGTAGCCCATGTAGTGCGCCCAGGGACCGGTCTGGCCGAACAGGGGCATCGAGATCATGACGAGGTCGGGGCGCACCTTGCGCAGCTCCTCGTAGTCGAGCCCCAGCTTCTTCAGGGAGCCCGGCGTGAACGACTCGGTGACGACGTCGGAGACGGCCACCAGGCGTTTCAGGAGCGCCCTGCCCTTCGGGGTCTTGAGGTTGATGGTGATCCCGAGCTTGGAGCTGTTGAAGTTCGCGTAGTACCCGGAGTTGTCGTAGTGCGGCTCGTTGTTGGTGAAGGGGCCGGCGCCGCGCAGGGTCTCCATGCGGGTGGCGGACTCGACGCGGATGACCTCGGCGCCGTGGTCGGCGAGGTACTTCGCCACCGTGGGCCCCACCCCGACCCACGAGAGGTCGGTGACGCGCAGGCCCTCGAAGGGCTTCGGTTTGGACCCGTTACTCGCCATTTCAGATCACCATGCTACGCCGGAGCTTCGTGAGTTCGCCCGGGTCGAGCCCGAGAACGTCGCCGTAGATTTCGTCGTTATGTTCACCCAGGTGGGGCGCGCGGCCACGCTGTTTCCAGGGCGTGGCGGAGAGCTTCCACGGCGCACCCGGGTAGACGAACGTCTCGCCGATGTCGTCGTGATGAACCTGGACCCAGTAGTCGCGGGCCGCGAGCTGGTCGCTCTCGACGATCTCACGGGGGCTGTAGACGGGCGCCCAGCCGACGCCGCGAGCCTGCGCCTCACGCACGAGGTCGTCCTTGCGGCGGGAGCGGCAGAATTTCTGGAGGACGCCGACGACCAGTTGCTGCTCCTTCTCCTCCAGGGGCTGGACGACCGAGAGCCGTTCGCGCCAGCGGGGGGAGGTGAGGGGGCCGGCCTCGCCGGTCTGATCGAGCCAGTCGATCATGACGGCGGAGTTCGGGCCGATGAGGCCACCGAGCCCGAGGGCCGCCAGCCAGCCATCGGCGGTCTCGTAGATGTAGCGGGGGCCCTCGCGGCCGCTCACCATGCGTCCCGAGCCTGGGCCGTGGTTGTTGATCTGGAGGATGTCCCAGGTCTGCTGGGCGTTGTCCATGGCGTTGGCCATGGCCTCCTGCATGGAGACATCGACATGCTGCCCGAGGCCGCCGTTGGCGCCCCGCGCGTAGAGGGCGATGACCGTCCCCACGGCGGCCTGGAGGTTTACCTGGGCGTAGGCCTGGGGGACGGTGGTACGCACCGGGCCCTGCTCGGAGCTGCCGTTGAGGTACATGTGCCCGCCCATGGCCGAGCCGACGATGTCGGTGGCGGGGAGGTTGCGGGCGGGGCCGGTCTGGCCGAAGTTCGTGATGCTGACGACGACGGCCTCGGGGTTCACCTTCGCGAGGGTGCGGGGGTCGGCGCCGATCTCCTTCGCCGTCCCGGGGGCGCTCGTCTCGATGATGGCGTCGGCGGAGGCGACGAGGCGGTGGAACAGCTCGCGGCCGGCATCGAGGCGCAGCTCGCAGGTGACGCTGCGCTTGCCGGCGTTCATGGCCCACCAGTAGAGGCTCGACTCGCGGCCCACCTCGTCGCGGAAGAACGGGCCGTTGGCGCGCGTGCGGTCGCCGGCACGGGGCTCGATCTTGATGACGTCCGCGCCCAGCTCCCCGAGGACACGGGCGCAGAGCTGCCCTTTCTCATCGGCGAGGTCGAGGATGCGGTAGCCGCTCAGGGGGCCGTCGGGGTGGGGAAGGGGATGTTCGCCGTCTCGCTCAGGCACGGGGCGAGTTGTACCGCCGTTCAGCTCCCTTGCGCAAGGGCTGCGGCGCCGTTGGCGGGGAGCCCGGGGGCGTCGTCGAGAGCTGCGTCGATGGCGTCGCGGAGGGCGTCGATGCCCCAGCCCTTGCTCGCGGAGATGTGACAGACATCGCCGGGGACGGGACCGGCGCCGTCGAGGAGGGCGCGCGCCTCAGCCTCTGAAGCGGGCGGGGAGCCATCGGGGCAGTCGAGCGCGTCCATCTTGTTGAGGGCGACGATCGTGGGGCGGCCCAGGACGCTCAGCTCGCGCAGGACGCCGTCGACCGTTTCGGCGTGGACGCCGGCGTTGGGGTGGGACACATCGACGACGTGCAGGAGCACGTCCGCCTCCTCCAGCTCCTCGAGGGTGGCGCGGAACGAGGCGACGAGCTCGGTAGGGAGCTTCTGGATGAAGCCCACGGTGTCGGTCAGGAGGGCGGGACGGCCCGAGGGGAGGTCCATCTTGCGGGTGACGGGGTCGAGCGTGGCGAAGAGCTTGTCCTCGGCGCGCTGGTCGGCGCCGGAAAGCGCACGCATGAGCGTCGTCTTGCCCGCGTTCGTGTAGCCGATGAGGGCGACGACGGGGACGCCCGAACGTCGGCGCTGGCGGCGATAGAGCTCGCGCTGGACACGCACCTGCTCGAGGTCCTTCTTCAGCTTGCTCACGCGGCGGCGGACGAGGCGGCGGTCCGTCTCGATCTGGGTCTCACCGGGACCGCGCAGGCCGATGGCGCCCTCCATGCGCTCGAGGTGGCTCCACTGGCCGCGCAGGCGGGGCAGCAGGTACTCGGTCTGGGCCAGCTCAACCTGGAGGCGGCCCTCCCGCGTGCTCGCGCGCATCGCGAAGATGTCGAGGATGAGGGCCGTGCGGTCGATGACCTTTATCTGGAAGGCCTCCTCGAGGTTGCGCTGCTGCGAGGGCGAAAGCTCGTCGTCGAAGATGACGGTGTTGGCGCGCTTCTCGATGCAGGCGTCGGCGACCTCGCGGAGCTTGCCTTTCCCGATGTAGGTGGCGGGCTGGGGCGTGGAGCGTCGCTGCACCGACCGACCGACGACCCTCGCGCCGGCCGTGCGCGCAAGCTCAGCCAGCTCGGCGAGCGACTCGCGAGCGGGGAGCGGCGCGCGGGGGCTATCGACGGCGACAAGCCAGGCACGGTCGCGGGTGGGGGCGGTGGAGTGGAGGCGCTTCGCCATCCAGTCAGCTTAGCCGAGTTGGCGAAAGTGGGCGTCGCTATGCCGGGAGTCGACTCTCGGGGAGCAGGGGCGCCACGCAGGAGGCCTTCGGGGACGATACCCGTAGTTGCGGCGAGAGCCACCGGGCTCAGCCAGAATTTGGCCGAGTCCGCATCACGGTCCACGTAGAAACGGTACGGACCTTCACGTCTGGGCGTCGGCGCCGGCGCTAGAAGCCCTTCCAGTTCTCCAGGCGCTGGCAGCCCTCCTCGACCTGGTCGTCGGGGGTGGTGACGGAGAGGCGGACGTAGCCTTCGCCGTTGAGGCCGTAGCCACGCCCGGGCGTCACGACGACCGCGCACTCGTCGATGAGGCGGGCGGCGAAGTCGCCGCTCGTGATGCCCTCGGGCAGCTTCGCCCAGACGTAGAGGGACGCCTTCGGCGGGTCCACCTCGAGGCCGATCTTGCGCACGGCCTCGACGATGCGGTCGCGGCGGCGCTGGTAGATGGCGTTGTGCTCGTCGATGACGTCCTGGGGGCCCTCGACGGCCTCGATGGCCATCTCCTGGATAGCCTGGGGGATACCGCTGTCGATGTTCGACTTGACGCGCATGAGGGCGTCGACCAGCTCGCCGTTGCCGACGGCCATGCCAATGCGCCAGCCCGTCATGTTGTAGATCTTCGACCAGGAATTGAACTCGATGGCGACATCGCGGGCGCCGGGCACCTGGAAGATCGACATGGGGCGGTAGCCGTCAAACGCCACGTCGCAGTACGGGTTGTCGTGGCAGATGGAGACGTCGTACTCCTTCGCCCAGGCGACGACCTTCTCGAAGAAGGCGAAGTCGGCGACGGCGGCGGTGGGGTTGTTGGGGTAGTTGAGCCAGAGGACCTTGGCCTTGGCGGCGAGGTCCTCGGGGATGGCGTCGAGGTCGGGCTTCCAGTCCGACTCGCGCGTGAGGGGCAGCTTGATGGTGACGCCCCCGGCGAACATCGTGCCGATTTCGTAGACGGGGTAGCCGGGGTCGGTGGCGAGGGCGACGTCACCGGGATCGATGAGGGTGAGCGCCATGTGCGCGATCCCCTCCTTCGAGCCGATGAGGGCGAGGCACTCGCGCTCGGGGTCGAAGGAGACCTCGAAGCGGCGCTCGTACCAGCCGGAGATGGCCTGGCGCAGCTCGGGCAGGCCCTCGGACTCGGGGTAGCGGTGGTTGAGGGGGTTATCGGCCGCGCGGTGGAGCCGGTCGAGGATATTGGGGGGCGTGGGGAGGTCGGGGTCGCCGATGCCGAAGGTGATGACATCGATGCCCTGGGCCTTCTTGGCGGCGATAACCTTGGAAATCTGGGCGAAGAGGTAGGGAGGCAGCTCTTCGACCCGCTTGGCCAGTCTCATGACTTCTCCTGGTGGGGGGCTCCCGGGGAGCAAGATCAAGCGCGCCGCTAACGCCGGCGCGCAACGCCCCGATGGTAACGCGCGCCGCCCGCAGCCGCATGCTGCCGGCGGGGTGCGAACGCCCTGTCCCACGGCGGGGCGCGGCCCCGGCTTCGCGGGGCCGCCCTGCCAGGTGGAACCGGCGACGGTCCAACCGGGGTGGTGCTAGGAGATGCCCCGGCGCTTCATTTCGGCGGGCATGCGCTGGGAGTCGGCGCTGAGCATGGGGCCCTTCTGGTCGTCGGGAAGCACGCCCGCGGCATCGGCGCCGAACTTGGCCGCGTCGAAGAGGATCCACTTCTCGGGAATGACCTCGATGACGACGCGCAGGGGCGAGTCGAGCGTCGCCACGAACGCGGCGGCGGCCTCGGGGTTGTCCGGATTCAGCTTGGCGGCGAACTCGGGGTAGAACCAGTCCTTGACCTCGCGGTCCTCGTGGATGATGCAGCGGCCCTTGGCGGTCGCCGCGCCCACGGGAGCGCCGGAGCCGGGGCGCTGGGCGGCGCCGCTCACGACGATGGAGACGCGCGGGTCGCGGCGAATGGCGGCGATGCGGTGGCGGTGGGCGCCGGCGGTGACCCAGAAGCGCCCGTCCTTCCAGAGGAACGACATGATGACGCCAACCGGCCAGCCATCCTTCGTCGACCAGTTGAAGGTGCACTCGCCGACCTTGTTCAGCAGGTCCTCGAGCTGGTCCTCGGTAAGCGGGTAGATAGAGACGGTTTCGTGGTCCTCGACCCCGGCCATGGCAGGCCTCCCATTGGTATCGGTTTCGCCCACGAAATCCCGCGGGCGCGCGGGCTAACCCTCGCAGCTTGCCGGGGCTGACGCAACCGGCCGGGAGCGGCCCCCTCCTCACCGAACCCGGACTGAACGGGGAGCGCGTGCTATGCTCCCATCAGTCCAGCGTGTCAGTTCGTCCCATGAGACCTACCTGCTCAGACGTCGAGTGCCGCCGGAACCCAGCAGAAGCCCCGGAGGCATTGCATGACATCGTTCGTCGATCGGACCCTTACCTGCTCGGACTGCAACGCGCAGTTCACGTTCACGGTGGGGGAGCAGGAGTTTTACCAGTCCCGCGGATTTACCAATGAGCCGCGGCGCTGCCCGGAGTGCCGCGCCGCACGCAAGGCCGCGCGGGGCGAGGGCGGCGGTGGTGGTGGTGGCGGCGGTTATCGCAGCTACGACAACGATCGCGAGATGTTCACCACCGTCTGCGCCGAGTGCGGCCGCGAGGCCCGCGTTCCCTTCCAGCCCCGGGGCGACCGTCCCGTTTACTGCAGCGACTGCTTCCGCTCGCGCGGCCCGCAGCGTGGTGGTGGTGGTGGCGGTGGCGGCGGCCGCGACCGCAACTGGTAGCAGCCAGACCCGGCCCCTTCTTCTTCCCACGGCAGTGACGGAGCGCGCGGACGTGCCCTGAGGGCGCGCCCAGCGCCTATACTCCGCGCACGCCAGGGGAGGCAGCGTGGAACCAGACACGATCGAACGGCTCCCGGAGATCCTTCGGGCGTACCTGTCCGAGCGCCTGCCCGATGTTCGCAACGTCACCGTTCACAACGTGGCGCGTTCGCCGGGCGGCAACTCGCGCTCGATGTGGTTCTTCGATGCTGACTGGGACGGCGACGCCCCCGTCTCGAAGCAGCTCATGTTCCGTGCGAACGAGAGCACCTGCTTCCGCGACGAGGAGGCGAGCCTGGAGAAGGAGTACCGCATCTTCCGCGCGCTCCAGGACACGCCCGTGCCCGTCCCCGCCAACTACTGGTACGAGCGCGACCCGTCCTGGGCGGGCGAGGACTTCGTCATCCGGGAGCGGGTTGACGGCGACACGAACTTCCGCGACCTGCCGGCGGAGAGCCAGCTGGCGATCCTCAACCACTTCATCGAGATCCTCGCCGCCCAGCACAACCTCGACTGGGAGGCGCTGGGCCTGGGGTTCCTGGGCGCGCCCAAGGACGGCCCGGAGTGCGCCCGCATGGTCGTCGAGCGGTGGGAGCGGGCGACGAAGCGGGAGCTGCTCGAACCGCAGCCGGTGATGACCGCGACGATGGCCTGGCTGAAGCGCAACCTGCCCACCGAGGTCGACCGCATCGTGCTGGGGCAGGGCCAGGTGGGGCCGGGCCAGGTGCTGTTCAAAGACGACCGCGTCGTGGCCTCGCTCGACTGGGAGTCGGGGTTTATCGGCGACCCCATGTCGGACCTGGCCTACCTGGACTTTATGGTGCGCCAGATGATCGGGGACGAGGCGATGGAGGGACTGATCACGCGCTACGCGGAGCTCAGCGGCCTCCCCATCCGGCGCGACAACATGCGCTTCTACACCGTGTTCCAGTCGTACTGGGCGGTGTCGGCGTGCCTCGCGGCGGTGAACCGCTTCGCCACCGGTGAGATGCGCAAGACGCAGACACTCGTGCTCGGGATGGCGGCGCCGCGCTCGTTCCTGCGGCGCATGGAGCGAATCGTGCGGGAGGACGCGGCCTAGGATGCGACCGACACCAGCGGAGATCGTCGAGGGGCTGGAGTACAACCTGCGGGCCGACCTGATGCCCGAGCTTGAAACGCCCTGGGCCAAGCGCATCGCGGGGAACATGCTCTGGGCGCTGGAACACCTGAAGCAGCGCCTGAACGAGGAACACGCGCTCGCCGTCGAGGAGAACGCGGACCTGCGCGAGGTGCTGCAGGCCGCGGCGAAGGCCCGAAGCGGAGACGCAACGCTGGCGGAGTCGCTGGCGGACGTCGACCTCACCCTCGGTGAAGCCCGGGAATGGCCCGCTCCTGAAGAGCTGACGGCCGAGAACGCCCGCCTGCGCACGGCGGTCGATGCGATCGTAGAAGCCTTCCCCGCGCAGCGGGACGCCGCCGCGGAGGACCTGTGGCGCGAGATTCTCGGCTACATCGCGCGCCAGACCGAGCGCGACGGCGCGCTCATCGAAGTCAACCCCGGCTGAACCGAAACACCAGACGGAATCCAGGAGGAGAGCCATGAGCTACCCGGAGTACGAGAACATCATCGTGGAGCCGCTCGCCGAGGCGGAAGGCGTCGTGCGGGTGACCCTGAACCGGCCGCAGGCGCTGAACGCGCTCTCGGCCGACCTGCTGGACGAGTTCTTCGACTTCCTCGACCGCTTCGAGGACGATCGGAACGCCTACGTGCTGCTGCTGCGGGGCGCGGGACGCTCGTTCTGCGCCGGGTACGACCTCGCCTCGAGCCGCACGGTCGAGCCGGGCTCGCCGGGGGACATCCTGCAGGAGCAGAGCGTGGGACGCTCGCGCCGCACGATGATCGACTCGGTCGACCGCTACCTGCGGCTGTTCAACACGCGCAAGCCGACGATCGCGCAGGTGCACGGCCACTGCATCTCCGGCGGAACCGAGCTGATCTCGATGTTCGACTTCGTGGTGGCCACGGAGACCGCGAAGTTCGGGCACATCGCCGGGCGGCACATGGGTACGCTGCGCACGCTCTCGCTCTGGCCCTGGACGGTCGGCTACCGGCGGGCCAAGGAGCTGTTCATGACGGGCGAGCTCATCGACGGGAAGACGGCCGACGAGTGGGGACTCGTGAATAAGGCCGTGCCCGAGGAGGAGCTGGAGGAGGCAGCCCTGCACCTGGCGCGCAAGATTATGCGCATCCCCCTCGAAGTGAACATCCTGCACAAGCACTCCGTGAACCGCTGGATGGAGATCCAGGGGCTGCAGCCCGCGATCCACTCGGCCGCGGAGTTCGACGTGTACACGGCGTTCATCGAGGGGCGCCCGGGGTTCCGCGAGCGCGTCGAGGAGGACGGTCTGCGGGAGGCCCTGCGCTGGCGCGACCGCGAGTGGCGCGGCACCGAGCTCTGGGACCACGGCAAGGAATCCGAGGAGGCCTAGCCTCGCCGCGCGACCGCAGCCTGGCCACGCTGCCCGAAGCGGACGAGAAAGCCGCCGTTGTGCGGTCGATGTTCGACCGCATCGCGCCCTCCTACGACCGCATGAACCGCATCATCACGCTGGGGTTCGACCAGCGCTGGCGGCGTTCGCTCGTGGACGCCCTCGGCGTGGGCAGCAACGACACCGTGCTCGACCTCGCCTGCGGCACCGGCGACTTCGCCCTGATCGCGCGGGAGTACGGGGCGCACGTCGTGGGGCTCGATTTCGCCGGCGCGATGCTGATCTCCGCCCGCGAGCGCTGCCCCGAGGCCATTGGCCTCGTGCGCGGCGACGCGCTGCGGCTGCCGCTCGCGAACGACAGCGTCACGGTGGCGGTCTCGGGGTTCGCGCTGCGCAACTTCGTCGCCATCCCACCCGTCCTGGCGGAGCTGGCGCGCGTCCTGCGCCCCGGCGGACGCCTCGGCCTGCTCGAAGTCGACGAACCGCGCTCCGGGCTGCTGCGCGCCGGACACGCGGTCTACTTCCAGCGCATCGTGCCGGCGCTCGGGGCGCTCCTTAGCGACGGGCGAGCCTACCGCTACCTGCCCGCTTCAGCCGCGTACCTGCCCGAGGGGGAGGGGCTGAAGGCGATGCTGGCGGAGGCGGGCTTCACGAGCATCGAGAAGCGCAGCCACCTGGGCGGGGCGGCGCAGTCGATCACGGCGGTGCGGACGTGAGCGCCGGGCGGGCGCTGCCCGCGCCGGGGAGCATCGGCGCCTGGCGAGCGGCGGCGCGGCCCCCGACCCTGACGGCGGCGGTGACGCCGGTGCTGGTCGGGACGGGCGCCGCCATCGGCGAGGGCGTGTTCTCGGCGGGGCCGTTCGCGGCCGCGCTCTTCGGGGCGATCTTCCTGCAGATCGGGGCGAACTTCGCCAACGATGTCTTCGACTTCGAGCGGGGCGCCGACACCGGCGACCGGCTCGGTCCGCCGCGAGCGACGCAGACGGGCCTGCTCACCCCCACGCAGATGAAGGTCGGGATGTCGGCGGCGTTCCTGCTGGCCTTCCTCGCGGGCATCTACCTGGTGGTCGTGGCGGGCTGGATCGTGGTCGTGATCGGGCTGGCGAGCATCGTCGCGGGGCTCATCTACACCGGTGGTCCCTGGCCGATCGGGTACCACGCCCTGGGCGATGTCTTCACGTTCGTGTTCTTCGGGATGGTGGCGGTCGTAGGAACCTACTTCGTGCAAGCGGAGGCGGCTCCGGGGCTGGTCTGGCTGGCGGCCATCCCGGTCGGCTGCACGGTGACGGCGATCCTCGTGGCGAACAACCTGCGCGACATCGAAACCGACCGGGAGGCGGGCAAGACGACCCTGGCGGTCGTGCTCGGCGAGCGGGGAACGCGCGCGTGGTACCTGCTCCTGATAGCAGCTGCCTACGGGGTCGCGATTGCCCTGTGGCCCGCGACGGCGGTCGAGCCGTGGGCGCTGTTCGTGCTCCTGAGCCTGCCTGTCGCGATCGCGCCCCTGCGGGCGGTGGCGGACGGGACGGCGGGGCGGGCACTCAACGCGACGCTCGTGCAGACAGCGCGCTTCCACCTCGTGTTCGGGGTGCTGCTGGCGCTGG
The DNA here is from genome assembly GCA_964389725.1 of uncultured Anaerolineaceae bacterium. Classification (GTDB taxonomy): domain Bacteria; phylum Chloroflexota; class Dehalococcoidia; order Tepidiformales; family Tepidiformaceae; genus UBA2991. The sequence continues at coordinate 269,334 of CAYMDV010000001.1, read as the reverse complement.
CGCTGACGGACTGGCTCCCGGCCTAGTGACCCAGGATCTCGTCCGCGTAGGTGGTCGAGATGTGGCCATCCGCCTCGAGCTTCGCAAACTCCTCATCGCTGACGCCGAGCAACTCGCGATAGACGTAGTCGTTATGTTCACCGAGGAGGGCGGGCGGGGTGCGCAGCGTCACATCCGAGCGGGAGAACGTGAACGACGGGGCGGGGAACTCCGTGGCGGGGTAGTCCTCTGTCGCCTCCAGGCGGTGGAAGGCGGGCGACTGGCTGGCGTGCGCATCCTCGGTGACGTCCTTCGCGCTGAGGACGGGTCCCGCGGTCACGCCCGCGGCCTGCAGGTCGCGGAAGAGCTCGTCGCGGTCGCGGGCCGCGACGAAGGCGGCCAGCTCGCCCTCGATGGCGTCCTGAGCGGAGCGCCGGCCCTCCGCCGTCTCGAGGCCGGGCGCGGTCGCCCAGGCGGGCCGTCCGAGGAAGTCGACGAGCGCCCGCCACTCCCCGTCGCTGCGACAGCTGAGGGCGAGCCAGCGGTCCTCGCCGCGGGCGGCGAAGACGCCGTTGGGTGCGAACCCCTCCGTGCTGCGATTCCCGATGGAGCCGGACGCGCGCCCGTTCCAGGCGGCGTCGAGGGCGGCCTGGGGGAACATCGAGGCGGAGCACTCGGCCTGCGCCAGCTCGATCGTCTGGCCCCGGCCCGTGCGGCGGCGGTGGCGCAGGGCGGCGAGCATCGCAAGGCCGCCGTGCATCCCCACGAAGAAGTCCCCGGCGAAGGTCTGGACGTTGGTCTCGGGGGCGGAATCGCGGTAGCCGCGGAGGATGGTCGAGCCGGCCACGCCATCGATGTGGGCGCCGTAGCCACGGCCTTCGACGTAGGCCCCCGTGCGGCCGTAAGCGGGCAGGTGGAGGATGACGATGTCGGGACGGGCGGCGCGGATGGCGTCGTCGTCGAGTCCGAGCTTCTCCAGCGTCCCCCGCGCGAGGTTCTCCGCGAGCACGTCGCTGATGGCGATGAGGATCTTCACGACGGCCAGGCCCTCGGGCCGGCGGCTATCGACGGTGAAGGAGCGCTTGTTGCGGATGACGTGGATAAAGGCGGGGCTGTTGTTCCAGGGGCGGGGGCCGGGGTCGCCGTTCGGGTGGCCCCCCATCCAGGGCGGGATCATGGCGGCGGCGGCGGCGGGGAGGACGGGAGCGGCGGCGCGGGTGGCGGGGTTCCACACGTACGGGTTCTCGACCTTGATGCAATCGGCCCCGAGGTCGGCGAGGTACATGGTCGCCGTCTGGCCGGCCCAGACGCAGGCGAAGTCGCACACGCGGACGCCCTCGAGCGGGAGGTAGCTGCTCATGCGACGGCCTCCGTTCGCCGGAGCTCAGCGATGCCGGCAGCGTCGTAGCCGGCCTCGTCGAGGATGGCGTCGGTGTCCTGGCCGAGGAGGGGGGCGGCGCGGCGGATGGCCCAGGGCGTCTCGCTGAGGGCGTACGGCCGCCCCAGCATGGGAAATCTCCCGAGCGTCTCGTGCTCGACTTCGGTCCAGAGGCCGCGCTCGCGGAAGACGGGGTCCTCGAACAGGTCGGTGGCGGTGAAGAGCGGGGCGAGGATGGCGTGCGCCTCGCGTGCCGCCTCCCAGACCTGCGCGCGCGTGCGCTCCGCCAGCCACGGGTAGAGGGCGACGTCGACCTCCTCGCGCGCCTCGGGCGACCGCACCCACGCGGGGTCGCTCCACTTTGGCTCCTTGAAGTCCGGTCGGTCGATCATCTCGGCGAAGCGGTGCCAGTACGGCCCCGCGGAGGCGGTCATCTCGACGTAGCCATCGGCGCAGGGAAAGACGCCGACGACACCTGCCCCCGTCGAGGGGCCGGCGACCACCGGCGGCGAGTTGACCCGGCCGGAGAAGCGGTAGGCCATAATCGCCGAGCTGCGCCGGTCGACGCTGTTGAGCTGCACATCGAAGAGGGAGACGTCGACACGCTGGGTGATGCCGTGGACCTCGGTCGTGTAGACGGCCCCGAGGGCGCCGATGGCGGCCATCGCGCCGCACTGGACCAGCGAGGCGGTTCCGCCCATCTTCAGCGGTTCCCGCCCGATGGAGCCGTGCGAGTACATCTCCCCGCCCATGGCGTAGAGCACCGTCTCGGAGAGGGCGTAGTCGCGATAGGGGCCGTTCCAGCCGAAGTTCGTCAGGGAGAGCACGTTCACGCCGGCGGCCTCGCGGATGGCGTCGGGCGTGAGGCCGAGGCGTTCGGCGACGGCCGGCGGATAGCTGGTCACGACGACATCGGCGCGCGGCAGCAGGCGGTCGAGGACCTCGCGCCCTCCCGCTGACTTCAGGTCGAGGACGATCGACTCCTTGTTCGTGTTGAGGAACTGGTGCGAGCCGCTGCGCTCGATGCCGGGTTCGTCGCCGAGCCAGGGGCCGAACCCGCGGATGGGGTCGCCGCCGGGTCGCTCGACCTTGATGACGCGGGCGCCGAGGTCGGCGAGCAGCTTCGTCGCGTAGGGGCCGGCGATGTGCGCCGTCAGGTCGAGCACGGTGATGCCGTCGAGGGCGGTGGGCGTGGCGGCATCGGCGGTCACGGCTGCTGCATCTCCCTAGGGAATGCGGTGGTCGTGCGGCCGCCAGCCCGCCTCGTAGTAGGGCGAGACGGTGGCGCCGGGGGCGATGACGGCATCGATGCGCTCGCGGTCCTCCTCGGTGATGGTGACGTCGGCGGCGCCGAGGTTGTCCTCGAGCTGTTCCAGCGTGCGCGGCCCGATGATCGGGCTCGTCACGCCGGGCTGCTGCTCGCACCAGGCGAGGGAGAGCTGCGAGAGCGTGCAGCCCTTGTCGGCGGCGATCGGCTCCAGCCCCTCGATGACGTCGTAGACGCCATCGGTGAGGCGGCGGCGCTGACGCTCGTTCATGGCGTAGCGGCCGTCCTCGGGGAGGGGTTCGCCCCGGCGGTAGCGCCCGGCCAGGAGCCCGCCCCCGAGCGGTCCCCAGGGGATCACGCCGATGCCGAAGGTCTGGGTCATGGGCAACAGCTCGCGCTCGGCGCGGCGGTCGAGGAGGTTGTAGGGCGGCTGCTCGCACACGACCCGGTTCAACCCCAGCTCCTTCGAGACCCAGAGCGATTCGAGGATCTCCCAGGAGGCGAAGGTGCTCGTGCCGATGTAGCGCACCTTGCCCGAGCGCACGAGGTCATCGAGGGCGCGCAGGGTCTCGTCGATGGGGATGTCGGGGTCGGGCCGGTGGAGCTGGTAGAGGTCGATGTAGTCGGTCTGGAGGCGGCGCAGGCTGGCCTCGCACTGCTCGATGATGTGGCGGCGGCTGTTGCCGCGCGCGTTCGGATCCTCGGCGTCCATCGAGCCATGCACTTTCGTGGCCAGCACGACCTGGTGGCGGCGTCCGTTCCGCTTCAGCGCCTCCCCGGTGATCTCCTCGCTGCGCCCGAGCGCGTAGACGTTGGCGGTATCGAGGAAGTTGATGCCGGCGTCGAGCGCGCGGTCGATGATGGCGTACGACTCCTCGGGCTCGGTGCGGCGCCCGAACATCATGCAGCCGAGGCAGAGGCTGGACACCTGCACGCCGGTGCGACCAAGACTTCTGAGTTCCATGGCGCGTCATTCTACGTGCGCCGCCCCCTCCCGGGCGTTCGGGGTATCGACGGTTGCGGGCGGGCACGGTAAACAGGGGGAACCGACCCCGGGGAGGACTTACATGGCGACACCGGACGAGCTGCGAGCGACGCTGGCCGAGGCCCGCGCGACGTTCCGCGAGGCGATCGAGGAAGCGGAGATGGGCTGGCGGCGCACGCCCGGCGAGGGCGAGTGGTCGGCCCAGGAAGTGGCCGAGCACGTCATCCAGATCGAGGCGCGCATCACGACCATGATCTGCGAAGCCTGCGGCTACCCCGGTATCGACATCGGCGAACCCGACTGCGCCTCCTCGATCGAGGCGGTCGACGAGTTCGACGCGGTCGTCAGCCGCTGCGACGCGAAGCTGCAGCACGTCACCCCGGAGGACCTGGAGAAGCCCCACGAGAACTTCGGGAACGTGGCCGCCATCTTCGAGATGAATGTCCAGCACCTGGTCGAACACACCGCGCAGCTGGCGCAGGCGGCCGCGAGCTAGCCTCAGGCGTCAGCGTAGACCCTGAAGCCGAAATCGTTGTAGCGCCGCTCGGGCGAGAGGCTGGCGCGCGCCCGCAGCCGCGTGAACTTGACCGAGTGCCGCCAGCTCCCGCCACGGCTGACCTTGCGCGCACGCTCCGAGGGCTCACGCTCGCCCGAGCCGGGGCTGCCGTAGCCATCCGCGTGGTACCAGTCGAGGCACCACTCGTGCACGTTCTCGGCCATGCAGCGCAGACCGTAGCCGTTGGCGCATTCGGGGCCGGGGGGATGGGGGCGGTCGGCGGCGGCGATGCGCTCGGCATCGGGGTGGTCCTGCCAGCGATCGCCGGGCCAGGGCCAGTCGACCGCTTCCAGGCCGCCCAGCGAGGCGTACTCGCGCTCCGCCTCGGCCGGCAGCCGGCAGGGAACGCCCGTCCCGGCCAGCCACTCGCAGTAGGCGACGGCATCGAACCAGTTCACCCCGACGACGGGCTGGTCGGGGGCGTTGAACCGCTCGTCGTCCCAGAAGCGCGGGGGCTCGTGCCCCGTCTCGAGGAAGGGCGCGTACTGCGCGTTCGTGACGGGCGCCACGGCCACCCGGAAGGGGGCGACCTCGACGCGGTGGACGGGTTGCTCGTCGGGGCGGCCGCCGGCATTGCCCATCAGGAGCACGCCGCCGTCGAGGCGCACGAGTTCAGGCCGGGGGAACGAGTCCACGGGTCGATCTTACGGCGGCGCCCCGGCAGCGTCCGCCCGGCGGAACTGTCGCGTTAGCGGCCCCCCGGCTAGACTCCTGCGCCATGGTTGACGCGATTGTGTGGCTGGACGCAGCGGGTGCGCCGGAGCGGCGCATCGGGGGCAAGGGCGGGAGCCTCGCGCGGCTCTCGGGGCTGGGATTCCCGGTCCCGCCGGGATTCGTGGTGGCGGCGGAGGCGTACGAGGCCTTCGCGGCCTCGCACGATTTGCCGGCGCTAATCCGCCCCCTGGCCAGCATCGAGGCGCGCACACCGATCGCGGAGATCCGCGAGGCGCTGGCGCCCATGGCTGAGCGGCTGGAGGGAGCGGGGCTCGACGACGAGGTGCGCGCGGCCATCGCAGGGGCGCTCGGCGAGCTCAAGGAGCGCTCGGGGCCGCACGCGACCTTCGCCGTGCGCTCCAGCAGCGTCAACGAGGACAGCGCCGGCAGCTCCTTCGCCGGCCTCTACGAGACCTATCTGAACCTGCACGGCGAGGAGGAGATCCTGCAGGCGGTCGTCGACTGCTACGGCTGCCTCTGGCAGGACCGCGCCGTGCAGTACCGCACGTTCCGGGGCATCGACCACGCGGCGGAAGCGATGGCGGTGGTGGTGATGCAGGTGGTGCGCGCCCGATCGAGCGGGGTCGCCTTCACCAAGGACCCGATGACGGGCGCGACCGACAAGGTGCTCATCAACGCCTCGTGGGGGCTGGGGGAGGCGGTTGTCTCCGGTTATGTCACGCCCGACTCGTTCATCGTCGGGCCCGGTGGTGAGATGCTGGAGCGCGCTATCAGCGAGAAGCACGAGCAGGTGGTGCTGACCGGCCACGGCACGGAGCGCACGGCCGTGGCCCCGGCGCACATGGCCGAACCCTCCATCAGCGACGAGGAAGTGCGGGAGGTCGTGGAGACGGCGCAGGCCGTCCAGCGCGAGTACGGCAGCCCGGTCGATATCGAGTTCGCCTACGACGACTTCGGCACGATGTTCCTGCTGCAGGCCCGTCCCATCACGACCTGACCAGCGCCTCGATCTCGATTCGCAGCTCGGCGAGGTCCTCGGGCGCCAGGACCGCCTCCGGTGCGCCGCCAAGGCGCTCGAACCAGCGCTGCGAGACGTCGCGCACGGCCGGTTCGACGCCGAGCCCCGATCTGCCCCGCCCCAGCGGCGACACAGGGCCGGCGGCCTCCTCCATCTCCGCCTCCCCCACCAGCACAGCGATGGCGTCGAGCACGTGCGCCGCAGCGACAGCCTCGGCGGCCTGTGCGCGGGCGATGGTCGACGCTACGGTGAGGATGTCGAGGAAGCGGACGGCGTCGTCGCCGGCGGGCATGGCTACTCGGCGGGTTCCTGGAGGGCGGTGAGCTGGTTGGCGTGGTCGAGGGAGTGGACGCGCAGGGTGAGCAGCCACTCGCGCCAGTTCAGGTCGCCCAGGAAAGGGTGCAGCCACACGACCTCGGCATCGGGATCGGCGTTGCCCTCGCGCACGGCGCTCATGGCGCCGGCGATGACCTCGGCGTGCGTGGCCAGCACCTCCTCGCGCGTCGCCGGGACGGGCGGGATCTCCTCGGGCACAACGCCCTCGGAGACGACGCCATGCACGCGGGTGGCGGTGCCGTGGTTCACCTCGGCGACGTGGCGGATGCACTCCAGGGGGCTCCACTCCTGGCCCTCCTGCCGCACCTCCAGCAGGTCCTCGGGGACGGCCCGGGCGGCGGCTTCCAGCTCGGCGACGGCGGCCTCGACACGCTGCGCCATCTGCTCGGGGGTCCACTCGGCGGCCTTGCGGCGGACGTAGCTGAGGATGACGTCGGTTGCGCCTTCGGGGATGGTCACGGGCTGCCTCCTGGGGCGGGATCGCGGTGGCGATCCTAGCGCATCGACCGGCCGGGGCGGGGTCGGCTCGCCCGCTGCGGGGTTCCCCGTAGAATCCGGGGCATGGTCAGGATCATCCGTCCGGAAGAGCGCGACGCGGGCACCGCGCAGACCCCGGGGATGCGGCGCGAAGCCGCAATCTCGGGCGCGCTCACCGGGTCCGAAGGGCTGTGGATGGGGATGGCCCGCAACGAGCCGGGCGGCTGCTCGGACGTTCACCACCACGGCGAGAGCGAGTCCGGCATCTACATCGTCGAAGGGCGTGTGCGCTTCCGCTGGGGTGAGTCGCTCGAACATGTGGCGGATGCCGGTCCGGGCGACTTCATCTTCGTCCCGCCGTACGAGATCCACGCGGAGGAAAACCTCGACCCCGACAGCGAGGCGGTCTTCCTCCTGGCGCGGACCACGATGGAAGCGATCGTGGTGAACGTGCCTGACCCGAGGGAGACATAGGCATGGCCCTGCTGGCGATGAAAGTGACGCTCACCGATGGCCGCGAAGTGGTCGTAAAGGCCGACTCGCGCGTCGACACCGTCGACGACGACGGGAACCGCATCATCCGGCTGATGAAGGACGGTCAGATCGTCGAGGTGTTCCGCCGGAGCGACGTGCAGGAGCCCATCCAGGGCCTCACCCACGACGTCTAAGGCCGGCTCCAAAGGCACCTGGCAAGTGGCCTGCGCCGCGAGGGTGGGACGGCCCGCCTGCGGAGGATGTCAGTCGCTTGCCGGGCGATAGCCGCCGAAGATTGCGCTCCCGAGCCGCTTCCAGTAGCAGTCGACGTGCTCGAAACCCGCGTCTCGCAACCAGCGGAGGTGGTGGTCGAGCGTCTCCAGGTGGGAGTGATGGCGCTCGAGGGTGGCGGGGGGCGGCGCCTCCTCCCGTGCGGCCTGCTCTGCCTGCATGATCTCCCGGTAGCGAGCCTCGAGGGCGTCGTCGGGGGGCTTCACGAGGTCGAGGTTGAGGAAGGCGCCACCCGGCGCGAGATTCGCCAGCACCTCGCCGTAGAGGCGCTGCTGGCCAGCTCCGGACAGGTGGTGGATAGCGGCGGAGGAGATGACGGCATCGAAGGGGCCGCCGAGGTCGTCCGGGAGCGCGCCCTCGCCGAAGTCACAGTGGACGTAGCGATAGCGCCCCTCGAACTCCGCCAGTCGCTCGCCGCCAACGCGGATCATCTCCTCCGAACCATCGACCAGCACGGCGGAGGCGTTCGGGAAGGCGCTCAGGAAGGCGCTCGCCTCGGCGCCGAAGCCAGCGCCGAGGTCGAGGACACGGATGGCGTCCTCGCGGTCGCGCCCGAGGAGCTGGGTCATCAGCTCGAACTGGGGGGCGCGGTCCTTCGCGCGCCCGTCCATGCGGCGCACGAAATCCTGCACGCGGGCCGGATCGCGCCAGTGCTGGCCCGTGTTCTCGTGGGCGTGCCCGTGCTCGTGTTGTTCTTGATTCTTCGTCTCAGCCACTGGTCCCGCCTGCGCTTTTGATCTGTGCGGAGCGGAAGCCTACGCGCCGCGCAGGCGCGGGTCGAGCACGTCCCGGAGGGCATCGCCGAAGATGTTGAAGGCGAGCACCGTGAGCGTAATGGCGCCACCGCCGACCAGGCTCATGACCGGGTTCGTATCGAAGAACTGGCGGCCGGTGTTCACCATCTGGCCCCAGCTCGGTCCCGGCGCGCCCAGGTTGAGGAAGGAGAGGCCCGCCTCGGCCAGGATGGAGGAGCCGATGGTGATGGAGAAGATGATGATGATGGGCGCCATCACGTTGGGCAGGATGTGCCGGACCATGATCCGCGGCGGCTGCACGCCCACGACCCGCGCCGCCTCGATGAAGACGCTGGATCGCACGGACAGCGTTGCCGATCTGACGACACGGGAGACCCCGAACGCCCCAAGGAAGGCAAGCGCGATGATGACCCTCGTAACGGTGGTCTCCCCAGTCTGAACGAGCAGCAGGAGGAAGAGGAGGCCGGGAATCGCGATCATCGCATCGACGAAACGCTGGAGGATGAGGTCGACTATCCCTCCGAAGTAGCCTGAAATCACGCCGATGAGCGCGCCGAAGACCGTCGAGAGGAAGGCCGCGCCGAACCCGAACTGCATCGAGCGCTGCGCCCCGAAGAGGACGCGCGTGAGGAGGTCGCGGCCGAGGTCGTCGGTGCCCAGGGGGTGATCCAGACTGGGGTTCTCGAGCCGCTGCAGAGTGGTCGGCTGGAGGGCATCCTTCTCGAAGCTGTCGGGGTCGTATTTGGGATTGTCCTTGAAGAACACCTGGTCCTTGTCGTAGGGCGTGACGTACGGACCGATCACCCCGAGCCCAAGGATGACGATGCAGATGATGAGGGCAATGGCGCCGACCTTCTTGGTAGTCAGGAAACGCCACAGGGCGCGCAGCACCCGGATCGGCCGGGGGGCCTCCTCGGGCTGTTCGAAGTCCGTGATGCGGCGGGGGGAGAGTTGGGCGGCTTCGCTCACGCCGAGGCTCCTTCCACCGTGACACGCGGGTCGATGATGAAGTAGCTGAGGTCAACGAGTAGGTTCACAAAGACCACGCCGCCTACGAGCAGCAGTGTCATGAACTGCGCAAGGGGAACGTCGCGGTCGAGGATGGCGCGGAGGAACTGCCGCCCCATGCCCGGGATGTTGAACATCTGCTCGAGGATGACGTTGCCGGCGATGAGGCTCGCGGTGAGGAACCCGAGGATGGTGACGATCGGCAGCAGGGCGTTGCGGAGGACGTGCCGGTAGACGACCACGGACTCGCGCAGCCCCTTCGAGTGAGCGGTTCGGATGTAGTCCTGGCGCAGGACCTCGAGCAGGCCGGAGCGGAGGAAGCGCATGAGCACCGCACCCGTGGCCAGCCCCCCGGCGAGAGCCGGGATGATGAACAGCTGGAAGCTGCCCCAGGCGTCATCCCAGATACCGGGAGCGGAGACGACATCGATGGTGAGCACGTCGTACTGAACGGCCCAGCCGGAGAGCAGCGCCGCCGTCCAGAACGAGGGCGCGGCCAGGAAGAACACCGCGAACACACGCAGCCCTCCGTCCATCACGCCATCGGGACGGATCGCGGAGAAGATGCCCACGGGCGCGGCCAGGAGGGCCGCGATGATTACCGCCATTACCCCCAGCTGGACGGTGTAGGGGAGTGCATCGGCGGTCATGTCCACAACCGACTCGGCCGTCTGGAAAGACTTGCCGGGATTCCCCGTGAAAATGTCGCGCCAGTACTTTCCGTACTGAACGATGACCGGATCGTGGAGGCCGAGGCGTTCGCGAGCGGCCTGGAGGGCGCGGTCGACGTTCTCGCTGGCGCCCTCCTCGGCGCCCTGCGCCTCCTGGGTGGCCTTGTCGGACTGCCCGCGCGAGGTCGCACCGGAGAAGAACTGGTTGGCGACCTGCTGGGCGGCGAAATCGCCGGGCAAGACGCGCAGGGCCAGGAACACGAAGGTCATCACGATCCAGATGACCACGTGGTTGCCGACGAACCGGCGGATGATTTAGTTGGTCACGCGCCGCCCTCCACTGTAGCCGTGGCGGCGAGGCCATCGAGGGCCTCGCCGCCGCCGTGAGCATGCGCTCCCTAGGTCGGCCTCGACTTCCCCTCGAAGGTGGGGTCGTTCTGGTCGATCCAGAGCTCCTGACTGAGGTTGGTCCCCATCTGGATAAAGAACGGCCCGGCCCGGTGGACGTACGGCCATTGCAAGACCTGGACAAGGCCGCCACAGACCTGGACGTGGCCAGAACCGGCATCGCCCGGCATGAACCGCTGGGCATCCAGCAGGATGTGCTGGGCTTCCTCCACGTCGAACGTATCGAAGGCCTGCGTGATGTAGTCCTCCATGGTGTCGCTGTGGTAGCCGTAGAAGTTGAGGAACCCGCGGGCGCTGCTGGAGTACACGGAGGCGAAGCGCGTGCGCGGGTCGGGGCTGACCCACTGGTCCCAGCCGCCAAGGTAGCCGACCGGGTTCTGGCCGGAGACGTTGTACTCAAGGAGCGTGGCCACGGGGATGGCCTCGATCGACCACTTATCGGTGCCCAGGTTCTCATTCATCATCGCCGGCCACCACTCCTTGATGGACTGGTCGGCTGAGTCAACGATCACCGGGGTGAAGAACGAGTCGTCGAAGTCCTCGGCGCCGCCCTGCTCCCAGAGCGCACGCGCTTCCTTAATGTCGTCGTCCTTGGGCTGGCGGTAGCCCGGCATCTGCAGGAGCTCTTCCTGCGGCAGGGCCCACGAGGTGAAGGGCCAGTTGATCCCCGGGTTGGGTCGGGCCAGGCCCTGGAAGACGATCTGGGCGGAAAGCACGCGGTCCCAGGCCATGAACATGGCCTGCCGGATGGCGGGAACCGCGAGCGCGTCGTTGACCGTCTGGTTGTAGGCGAACTCGAGGTTGTTGTTCGGGTTGCCGTACTGGATGAGGTTGGCATCGGTAGCCGCGTGCACGGCCTCGATGACGTCGTTCTGGCGCGTCGAGAACTCGTCCACCTGTTTCTGCTCGAAGGCGAGGCGCTGCGGGTTCACGTCGGTGCCGAGGTCGGTGTGGTACCACTCGTCGGCCATGCCCGGGATGGTCCCGTCGAGGCGGAGGAAGTAGTCGTCGTTGCGGACGAAGCGGCCGCGGGTAAGCGGATCGAACTCCTCCGCGATCCAGGCGCCCGTCCCAACGATGACGTCGGGACTGAACGTGCCGAAGTTGTCCTCGTCCTCAAGGTTGGTGGCAACTTCGGGGTGCATGATGACGTTGAACTCTTCGGCGGCCATGTCGCTCAGCCACGTCACGGCCTTCCGACTCATCGTCACCGTGAAGGTAGTGTCGTCGATGTAGTCGACGTTCTCGATGGGGCTGTAGATCTGGCCGCTGCGGTAGAAGTTGGGCGCTTCCTCGCCGTTCTGGAGCGTGCCCGCGCGCTGGCGCTCGATGTTCCAGCGGACATCATCCATGGTGAGGGCGCGGCCATTGGCCGGCGCCTTGTTGTGCCAGCGAACGTCGTCGCGAATGGTGAAGGTGTAGGTGAGTTCGTCGGGCTGCTCGGGGAGCCCGCGGGCAATCTCGCCCCCGATGGTGAAAGTCTCGGGGTTGGTGAACTTGATGAGGTTGTTGTAGCAGTTGCCCGCGGTGTACGCGATGCTGCGGTACAGCTCGCGGTGCAGGTCGAGGGTCGTGCCAGTGAGGGTGCCAATGGAGCTGTAGAAGCTTCCATCGACAGGGCCCATCGCCCCGGCCGCCTGGGTGGGCGCGGGGGTGGCCTCCTGGACCGCCTCGCGGGTCGCCTCTGCGGCGGCCTCGGTGGCTGCAGCTTCGGTCGCCGCAGCTTCGGTCGCTGCCGCTTCGGTTGCGGCTGCCTGGGTGGGAGCCGGGGTAGCCACGTCGTCGTCATCGTCATCGCCGCAACCGACGGCTACAAGAGCGCCGGCGCCCACAGCGCCAGCGGCAGTAGCTTTCAGCACGGTCCTGCGGCTAAAGCGCCTTCGGGTCCAGTAGTTCTCGCGCATGCAAGTCTCCCTCCGTATCGCCTGGGAATCTTCCGATTCTCGGGAGAATACGAGCTTCGCGATCGGGAATCAATCACAATTCCTTGTGATTCTCATCACTAGCTGTCTTGTGAAAAAAACCACGAAACAAGCGCCTTGGAGTACCGCACCTGGAAGAGCGGCAAGCTCTCCGGAGATGGAGGGGCAGGTCCTGGCTACGCGCCGCGGAGGCGCGGGTCGAGCACGTCCCGGAGGGCATCGCCGAAGATGTTGAAGGCGAGCACCGTGAGGGTGAGCGCACCGCCGCCCATGGCCACGAGGATGGGCTCGGAGCCGAAGAACTGGCGGCCGTTGTTTACCATGGCTCCCCAGCTCGGGCCGGGAGGGGCAAGGCCGAGGAACGCCAACGTGGCCTCGGCGAGGATGGCGCCGCCGATGGTGGTGGAAAAGATGATGATGATCGGCGCCACCACGTTCGGAAAAACGTGCCGGAAGATGATCCGCGGAGGCTGTGCGCCAACCACACGCGCGGCCTCTACGTAGACATCGTTGCGCACGGCGAGCGTGGCCGACCGCACGACCCGGGAGACCCCAAAAATGTTGAGGAACGATAAGGCGATGATCGTCCTCGGTAATGTCGGCTCGCCCGTCTGCAAGAGCAACAGGAGGAAGAGGAGCGGCGGGAACGCAATGAACGCGTCGACCAGGCGCTGGGATATCAGATCGACCACACCCCCGAAGTAGCCCGATACAACCCCCAGGACGGCTCCGAAGATCGTGGCGATGGCGGCAGCGCCAAACCCCAGCAGCATGGAGCGGCGCGCGCCGTGCAGCACGCGCGTGAAGAGGTCACGGTTGAGGTGGTCGGTTCCGAGCAGGTGATCCCAGGATGGGTTCTCAAGGGTGAGGAACCTGTAGGCCTCCCAGTCGTCGGGGTCGTCCGAGGTGAGGTCGTAGGTGGGATTCTCAACGCGGAAGACCTCATCCTTGTCGTAGGGAGCGACCCAGGGCCCGATGATGCCCAACACGAAAATGATGGTCGCGACGACGAGGGCGATTGCCCCTGCTGTCTTGCGCTTGAAGAAGCGTCCCAGCGCGATGAGGGCCCTCATCAGCAGCGCTGGGTCGTTCGGGGGCACGAACTCGTGAAGACGTTCGTCGGAGGCCTGAGCCGCCAGGTTGCTCATGATTCAGCTCCCGACACGGTCACTCGTGGATCGATCAGGAAGTAGCTGAGGTCCACGAAGAGGTTGACGAAGACGACGGCGCCAACGAGGAGGAGCGTGAAGGTCTGCGTCACTGGAATGTCGCGAATGCGAATGGCCTCAAGGATCTCGTTGCCCATCCCAGGGATGGCGAACATCGACTCGAGGACGACATTGCCGGCCACAAGGGCGGCGACGAGGAATCCAAAGATCGTCACGACGGGGATGAGCGCATTCCGCAGGACGTGCCGGGCGATGATGATTCCGCCGGCAAGGCCCTTGGCGCGCGCCGTGCGGACGTAGTCCTGGCGCAGCACCTCCAGCATGCCCGACCGCAGGAAGCGCATGAGGATGGCGCCGACGGCCAGCCCCCCCGCCAATGCGGGCACGAGGAAGAGCTGGAAGCTGGCCCAGGGGTCGTCCCAGATGAGCTGCTGGGAGGTCACGCCGATGGTCAGGATGTCGTACTTGACGGCGTAGGCGGAGGCAATCGCCGCCGTGAGGAACGCGGGCGCGGCGAGGAAGAAGATCGCAAAGACACGTAAGGTCGCATCCAGGAGGCCATCGGGGCGCACTGCCGAGAGAATGCCCACAGGCAGCGCCAGAAGGACCGCGATGATGAGCGACATGATGCCCAACTGGAGCGTGTACGGGAGAGCATCGCTGGCAACGCTGTACGAGGGTTCGTTGTACTGGAAAGACTCCTGCGAGCGGCCACGGAGGATGTCCCACCAGAAGAGGCCGTACTGCTCATAGAGGGGCTTATCCGTGCCGAGCTTGGCGCGGAGGTCGGCAAGCTGCGCCTCGCGCTGCTCCTCGCTGCGGGCAGCCTGGGCGAAGAACTGGTTTGCTAGCTGCTGCTCGGCGTAGTCGCCGGGGAGGACGCGCAGCACGAAGAAGACGAAGGTCAGGACGATCCAGATCGTGACCAACGCCAAGAGGAAGCGGCGGATGACGTACTCCGTCATGGAGGGGAGGACCTCATTCCGAGAACTCCTGTGCCTCCCTCGCAGCAGGTGCGAGGGAGGCACAGGGTAGGGTTCGCCACGTCAGGCGGGGCGTTGCTTCCCCTGGAAGGTGGGATCGTTCTGGTCGATCCAGAGCTCCTGGCTGATGGTCGTCCCGTAAGTGATGAAGAACGGCCCCTTGCGATGCAAGTAGGGCCACTTCACCCAGCTGGTGAGACCGCCAACCATCTGGAGGTGGCCCGAGCCGGCGTCCGTGAGGGCGAAACGCTGGGCATCCTTGATGATCTCCTGAGCCCGCTCGTTGTCGAACTCCTCGAACATCGCGTTGATATACCCCTCCATGGTTGGAGTGGTGTACTTCCAGAAGTTGATGGTGCCGCGACCCCCGTCCTCGGGATGGGCCGAGTAGACCTGGGCAAAGCGGGTGCGGGGATCGGGGCTGTTCCACTGGTCCCAGCCGCCGAGGTAGCCGACCGACGCCTGCCCCGAGTTGTTGTACTCGAGGAGCGAGGTGACCGGGATCGCCTGGGCGCTCCACTTCTCGGTGTCGAGGTTGCGGTTCAGCATGGCCGGGAACCACTCAAGCAGCGGCACGTACTGGGGGAAGTCCACCGTGGTGACACGGAAGTCGACATCCTCGTGGCTCTCGGCATCCGCCTGCTCCCAGAGGGCACGGGCATCGGCGATGTCCTGGTCCTTGGGCTGGCGATAGCCGGGCGCCTGCGAGAGCTCCTCCTGCGAGAGGGCCCAGGCCGAGAACGGCCAGTTGACGGCCGGATTCGGCCGCCCCAGGCCCTGGAAGTGCTGCTGCGCAACCTCCGCTCGGTCCGTGGCGAGGAACATCGCCGTGCGGATGCGCTCGTCGGAGAGGGCGCGGTTCGTCGTGTAGTTGTAGGCGAACTCGAGGTTGTTGTTCGGGTCGCCAACGCGGAAGGCCTCCGCGTCCGGGTTGTTGGCCTCAATCTCCTCCATCACTGCCTTGTCACGGGAGGAGAGCTCGTCGATCTGCTTCTGCTCAAAGGCCAGCCGTTGCGGGTTGATGTCGCCGCCGAGATTCACAAAGAAGAGCTCGTCGACCATGCCCGGAATGGTTCCGTCCTTGCGAAGGAAGTAGTCGTCGTTGCGGACGCCGTGGGCGCGCTCCTGCAATTCGAACTCATCGAAAATGAAGGGGCCCGTGCCGAGGACGTTGTCAGCGCTGAAGACGCCGAACTCGTTGTCGTCCTCGAGCTTCTCGCCGATGTCCGGGTAGAGGATGGAGTTGAACTCATCCGTCATGTCGCCGAGCCAGGTGACCTGCGGCGAGGACATCGTCACAGTGAAGTGCGTGTCGTCGATGTAATCGACGCTCTCGATGTTCTTGTAGATGAGCGGGTGGCGGAAGAAGGTCGTGTCCTCGGTACCATCGGCGCGGGTGCTCGAACGCTGGCGCTCGATGTTCCAGCGGATGTCATCCATCGTGACCGCACGACCGTTGGCAGGCGCCTTGTTGTGATAGTTCACATCGTCGCGGATGGTGAACGTGTAGGTCAGATTGTCCGGCTGCTCGGGCAGGCCCCTTGCGATCTCTCCGGAGATCACGAAGTTATCCATGTCCGTGAACTTCAGGAGGTTGTTGTAGGCGTTGCCCGCTGTGTAGGCGATGCCACGGTAGAGCTCGCGGTGTAGATCGAGCGTGGTGCCGTTGATGCTCGTGTACTGGCTGAAGAAGCTGCCATCGGTGGGGCCCATCTGGGCCGCGGCCGCCTCGGTCGCCTGGGCTTCCTGCGCTGCTGCGGCCTCGGTGGCCTCGGCCTCCTGGGCCGCTGCCTCAGTCGCCGCCGCTTCCGTGGCGGCCGCCTGGGTGGCCGCAGCGGTCGCTGCGGGCGCAGCGTCATCGTCGTCGTCGTCATCGCCGCAGCCCACAGCCACGAGCGCACCGGCGCCGACTGCGCCTGCCGCGGATGCCTTCAGCACGGCCCGCCGGCTAAAGCGCCTTCGGGTCCAGTAGTTTTCGCGCATGCACTTCCCTCCACCGCAAGTTGCGGCGTGCGATTCGCGGGAGCATACGAACGTCGGATCAGGGAGTCAACGAGCGGGGGCGGACCGAACCCATGACACCTCAGCATAGTGAGTGCTCCCGACACGCCGTAGGGAAAGATCCCTCACTGGCCATGGGCGGGCCCGGGGCCTAAGGTTGAGGGGGACCGCAGGAGGAGAGCCGATGCGCGAGCAGCCGAGCGAGAAGTCGACGAAGAAGATGTGGAACTACGCGGAGAAGTTCGCGAACAAGTCCGGCACGCACCTGCACCCCGACCGCTCCATCACCGAGGCCGTCGTGCTCGGTCTGGCCGACAACGTCGATAATTACGGGCGGCCGATCTGCCCGTGCAACTTCTACCCGGAGAAGGACGACGACGGGAACTGGCCCGAGGGTCTCTACCTGCCTCGCGAGGAAGAGGCGAAGCGCCGCGACTGGATCTGCGCCTGCGACGAGATGCAGAAGTTCAAGTACTGCCACTGCCTGCTGTTCGTGAACGAGGAGGGGCTGCCGATCACGGAGCACCTTCCCGAGGACCACGAGGGCCGCGAGATCTACGGCCTCGTGGAGGACCCCACGCCCGACAAGGGACGCGCCCTCGGTCGCGTGCTTGAGGACCGCTAGCTAGCCGCCCCGGTAGCCCGTCACGGGGTCGTACACGCGGATGCCGTCGAAGCGGCGGAAGTCGACGTCGTGCGTCCAGATCGTGTCCACGCCGTGCTGGCGCATGAGGGCCACGAGGTGGGCATCGTGGACGGCGACGCCGTAGGTGTCGTGCCGTAGTGCCACGTCACGCAGGATCGACCACCCATCGCTCGTGTCGCTCGCGAACCGCACGTGGTCCAGCGCAAGCACCTGGTCGATGCTCGCAAAGGCCTGTCGCACGGATACCGGCCGCGAGGGGAGCGTCCGGTGGGTCACATTGCGCAGGTAGGCGAGCACAGCGGGCGCGAACAAGACGACGGGTTCGGAACCACTCCAGGCGCCCGCGAGCGCCTCACGGGTGGCTTCGTGCTCCGGGGCATCGACGTTCGTTTCGTAGATGAGCAGGTTGGCGTCGATCGTGAACGTCACGCCGAAGTTCTGGCCTGCGTGTGTTGGGACTCGCGATGTCCGGAGCCGAGGTCATGGTCGAGGTCCTCCTGGAGAAGGAACTCCTTGACCGCGGCCCAGTCGCTCAGGTCGACGCCTGCTGGACCGACCGTGCCCAGGTTCCAGGCGGGGCGCTCGAAGGGCTCGGCGTCCTTCGGCTTCTCCGCCTGTTTCTTCAACCCGGACGCAAGCAGATAGGTCGCAGCCTCTCCAAGGCTCAGTCCCTTGTCGGCGGCGTACTCGGTCAGCTCCCGGTGGATGTGAAAGTCAATGTTGAGGGTCGTGCGCATGATGCGTTGATGCTACCACGAGGCGCATCACCGCATCACTGGTCAGACGCGCGGCGGGTCAGGCGGCGCCGGCAGCCGCTACGGCCTTCTCCGCAGCCTCGCCCAGGCTCTCCGCGCGAATGACGTCGAGGCCGGCCTCGGCGAGCAGTGCCTCGCCCTCGGCGAGGTTCGTGCCCACCAGTCGCATCACGACGGGAACGTCCAGCCCGAGCTCCTTCTCCGCATTGATGACGCCCTGGGCAATGATGTCGACGCGGGCCATGCCGCCGAAGATGTTGACGAGGATCGCCTTCACGGAGGGGTCCTCGCTGATGACTCGGATGGCGTTCACGACGCGGGCGGGGTCGTTCACAGTGCCGATATCGAGGAAGTTGGCGGGCTCGCCGCCGGCGAACTTGATCGTGTCCATGGTCGCCATGGCCAGCCCGGCGCCGTTGACGATGCAGCCGATGTTGCCATCGAGCTTGATGAAGTTCGCGACCCCGAGCTCGTCGGCGAGCACCTCGAGGCGGTCCTCCTCGTCCTTGTCACGGAGCTCGGCGAGGTCGGCGTGGCGGTAGATGGCGTTGTCATCAACGGTGAACTTGGCGTCGAGGGCGAGGACGCGGCCCTCCTCCGTGACAACGAGGGGGTTGATCTCGGCGAGGCTGGCGTCGCTCTCGACGGCGGCTCGGTAGAGGTTGCCGACGAGCTTGTTGAGCGCCGAGGCCTGGTCGCCGGCGAGCCCGAGGCGGGCGGCAAGCGTGCGACCGATGTAGGGCTCGTAGCCAGAGGCGGCATTCACGGGGATGCGCACGATGGCATCGGGGTCGTTGGCGGCGACGACTTCGATCTCCTGGCCGCCCTCGGTTGAGGCCATGATCAGGGGCGCCGCCTGGGCGCCATCGACGATGATGGCGAGGTAGAACTCGCTGGCGACGGCGGACTGTTCCTCAACGAGGACGTTCTTCACGAGCTTACCCTCGGGACCGGTCTGGATGGAGACGAGGTGCTTGCCGAGGATGCTGGCGGCTTCCTGCTCGGCCTCGTCGGGCGTGCTTGCGAGGCGCACACCGCCGACGCGGTCGCCGCGGACCTGGCCCTCGTTGCTGCCCGGGTCGGTGGTCAACAGCTCGTACATGGCGGCGGTCTCGCCCTCGGCGACGAGCCGTCCCTTGCCACGCCCGCCGGCGTGGATCTGCGCCTTGACGACGACCTTGCCGCCGAGCTCCTCGGCGATCGCGCGGGCCTCCGCGGGGGTGGCGGCGACGCGCCCGCCGGGCACCTCGACGCCGTACTTCGCGAAGAGCGCCTTCGCCTGGTACTCGTGAACCTTCATCGTTCCTCCGGGGCGGCCGCGAACGCCGTCGGGGGCGGGCCGTCTCCCCGCACGCAGCCTACCGGCGACCGCTGACTCGGGAAACTCCGGGGGAGAACCGCGCGCTCAGGCGATGTGATCGCGCTCCCGGGCGGCGTTCATCCCGGCGATGTATCCGAACGTCATGCCGGGGCCGAGGGTGCCCCCGGCGCCGCCGTACACCATCGCCGTGACGCCCGCCATGGCGTTCCCCACGGCGTAGAGCCCGGGGATGACGCCGCCGGTAGCGCGCAGCACCTGGGCTTTCGAGTTGGTCTTGGGGCCGCCCTTGGTGCCAAGGGCGCCCGACTCGATCTGGGCGGCGTAGTAGGGCGGCGTGTCGATCGGGCCGAGCGTGGTGAAGGGCGCCTCCTGCCAGCGATCTCCGTTATAGCTGTCGTAGGCGCTGACGCCTCGGTCGAACTCCGGGTCCTCGCCGCGAGCGACGCCCTCGTTGAAGCGCGCGACCGTCTCCTCGAGGCCGGCGGCGTCGACCTCGATCTGGGCGGCGAGCTCGGCGAGCGTGTCGGCGCGGCGGATCCAGTCGGGGGCGTCGGGGCCGACGCGGTGGCGGGCGATGGGGGCCTGGTACTGGCTATCGACGATGAGCCAGGCGGGCAGGTTGATGAACTCGAAGGTGTTGGGATCGAAGGTGTGGAAGGCGTGGCCGACGGCGTTGTAGTTGGCCGCCTCATTCATGAAGCGCTTGCCCTTGCGGTTGACGATGATGGAGCGGGGCCAGGTGCGCTCGGCGAGGATGAGGCGGGCGAAGGTGCGGCCTCGCATCTCATCGCCGGGGACGTGGATGCCGGGGATCCACCAGGCCTCGCTCATGTTGCCGAGGGCCGCGCCGGCGCCCATCGCCATCAGGAGGCCATCGCCCTCGTTCTCGGGAGTCGAGGTGGGGGCGGTCATGGGACCGCGCAGGAACGCCTTCACGAGGTCCTTGTTCCACTCGAAGCCGCCGGACGCGATAACGACGGCCTTGCGCGCCTTCACGAAATAGTCGGCGCCGTCGCGCTCGGCGCGCACGCCGACGACGGCGTCACCCTCGTCGAGGACGAGCTCGCGGGCGCGGGTAGCGGTGTGGACGGGGATCTCGCGGTCGAGGCAACCCTTGATGAGGGAGCCGGCCAGCGCCTGGCCGGTGGAGCGCATGTCGCGGGCGCGGCGTTCCTCCATCACTTCCTCGGGAATGCCCTCGACCTGCCTGGAGTCAATCTCCAGCATGGTGGCGGGGAAGAAGACGGCATCCGGCTGGTGGTTGATGCGTTCGGCCCAGGGACCGAGCTCCTCGAAGGGGAAGAGGTCGTTATCGAGGGAGCGCCCGCCCTCGGGCTTCCCGCCGGGATTCTCGGGGTGGTAGTCCGGATAGCCCTCGAAGACGTGCAGGGAGACGGGGGTGTTCTCCTCCATGTAGCGGAGCATCTCGGGGCCGGTATCGATGAGGGTCTCGACGAGCTCGTCGTCCATCATCCCGAGGGAGAGCGAGTTCAGGTAGGCGAGGGCGTCCTCGCGCGAGTCCTCGATACCCGCCTCGGCCATGTGGGGGTTGTTGGGAACCCAGAGCACACCGCCGGAGAGGGCAGTCGTGCCACCCACGGCCTCGGCCCGCTCCAGCAGGGCCACCTCCGCCCCGTTATCGGCGGCGAGGATGGCAGCCGTCGTCGCGCTCGCGCCGGAGCCGAGCACCGCCACATCGACTTCAAGGTCCCACCGTTCCGGAAGCGCCATGGTTCTCTCCTTCTGACTTACTCGTGCTGACCTCACCTGCTCCTAGAGCTGGCGCGCCAGGGCCCACGCCTGCCGCGTGGCGAAGGTGATACGGCGGGGCGCATACGCGTCCCCGAGGATGTGCAGGTCCGGGACTTTTTCCCTGAGCTCGTGGGAGAGCGCGTTGTCGGACATGCCGCCGCAGGCGAGCACAACGGTGTCGAAATCCTCCACGACCGCGGGCTCGTTCGTGTAGATGTTCTTCGTGTGGACGGCGCCGGACTCGATCCCGACCAACCGGTGCATCTGCTCGAACTGGACCCCCTGCCCCACGAGGCGAGTCATGATGCCTCCGATCGTGTACTTCCCCACGAGCGGGGCGACCTGGAGGGTCTGGTAGAGCACCCGCACCTCCTTGCCCTGCCCGGCGAGGTAGTCCGCGACCGAGAGGGGGGCCATGTGGTCGTCCTGGGCGATCACGACGACGCGTCGCCCGACGTCGGCCCGCCCGAGGAGCACGTCGCGGATGTCGACCACATTGGCGAGGTCGACGCCGGGAACGTCCGGGCTGCGAGACGTAGCGCCGGTGGCGAGGACGACGGCGTCGGCGCCGAATTCAAGCACGGACTCGGCGGTCGCCGTGCGGCCAAGGCTCACGTTGACGCCCAGGCGCGCCAGGCGGGACTCCTCAAAGGCCACGAACTGGCCGAAGGGGCGGTGCATGGGGGCGTTGGCGGCGATGGCCATCTGCCCGCCCAGGGCTGGCTCCCGCTCCCAGAGGGTCACATCGTGGCCGCGCTCGGCGGCAATGGCGGCGGTCTCAAGCCCGGCGGGGCCGCCACCAACAATCAGGATCGTGCGCGGCTCCTCAGCGGGCGGGTGCGGCTCCTCGAGCTCGTGGTTGGCGCTCGGGTTGACGGCGCAGCCGAAGGGGAGCCCATCGACGAGCCCGCGATGAATACAGTCGTTGATGCCGATGCAGGGGCGCACCTCGGCGAGGCGGCCCTCGCGCGCCTTGTTCGGGAGCTCCGGATCGGCGATCGTCGCGCGGTTCAGTCCGACAACGTCAGCGTGGCCGTCGGCGAGCACCCTGGCGGCAACCTCGGCGTCGGTCACCCGTCCGGCATAGACGACCGGCAGGTTCGTCTCCGCTTTCAGTTCCCCCGACATAGGCGCCCACTCGGCGGGCTCGTAGTGCAGGGGCTGGATGTAGCTCGGTCCCGCCCAGTTGCCGCCCACATCGAAGCTGAAGTAGTCGACATCCCCGCTGTCCGTGAGGAGACGCACGATCTCCCGCGCCTCGTCGAGGTCGTAGCCGCCCTCGATCATCTCGTCCATACAGAGGCGAACCCCGACCGTCAGCCCGTTGCCGACGGCCGTGCGGATCGCGCGGTTGATCTCCAGGAGCATGCGCAGGCGGTTCCCGACCGAGCCGCCGTAGTCGTCCTCGCGGTGGTTGGTCAGGGGTGACAGGAACCACTGCACGACATCGTCGTGGTTGGCGTGAATCTCCAGGCCGTCGAGGCGCGCCTCGAGGGCGCGCCCGGCGGAGTAACCGTATTCCTCAACGAGCTGCTCGATTTCGTGCGGCTCCATTTCGTGGGGCATGACATTGGTGGCCCAACTGCTCTGGCGCCCGCCGGTGGGGCCGTGGGGCATGCCCCCCATCAGGATCATCTGGAGCGTGCCGTAGGCGCCCTCCTCGTGGAGTTCGTCGGCATAGCGACCGTACCGCTCGAGGAACAGGGGATTGCGGAAGTTGCTGAAGGTCGTGGCGCCCACGCCCGTCGGCTCGAAGCCGGGGATGAGCGGATTGAGAACGAAGCAGTTGCTGCCTCCGACCCAGGCCGCCCCGCCGCGCGCCCTCCCCACGTAGTAGGCGCGGAAAGCGGCCGCCTGCTCCTCGGCGCCGAGGATGTTGCCCACACCGGCGCCGTGGGTCGGGACCATGACGCGGTTCTTCAACGCCATCGTGCCGACCTGCAGCGGCTCCCAGAGCACATCGAGACTTGCGGCCTGCGTCATCGCCTTCGCCCCCTCCCGGAGTGCGTTCATCCTACCCCGCCCGCATGAGCGCTACAGGGTGCAGGTGGTGGCGGCGATCTGCGTGCCTTCGAGGTAGGCGAAGAGGTTGCAGCCGGGCGTGAGGGGCGAGGTCTCCTCCTCCGGCTCGGGCTCGTAGACGCGGAAGCGGGGGGCGTGGTTCACGAGGGCGAACCAGAAGGCGTTGTGCCCGGGGAGACGCGCCAGCTCCTCGCCGGACTCGCCCACGAGGGCGCCCTCCGTCGCGGTCCAGCGGGCGCCGCTCTCGGTCGTGGCGATGCGGCTCTCGGCGTCGTAGGCGACGACGCGCTCGGCGGGGGCGGCGTAGGCGCGCCCGCCCGTGCGGTCGGCGGTGGCGAACACGACGACGGGGTCGCCGCCGATCTCGTCCTGGAGGAAATCCTCCTTGCCGAGCAGGAGGATGGGGTAGCCGACGACCTCGCCGTGGAGGCGCACGGCGTAGACGCTGTCCTTCACCGCGAGGGGGCCGCCGCGATCGGGGACCGGGAACATGAGGCCCGAGCTGGCGAAGTAGCGGGCGTAGGCGACGCCCTCGCCGTAGTCCCGGAAGTGCCCGGTGTCGATGTCAAGCACCATCGTGTCGGGGTGCTCTTCGACCCACTTGTCCCAGGTGGTGTGCACAACGGGCAGGATGTCGAGCTGGATGCCGCTGCCGACGAGGTCGCCCCAGACGGGCTCGCCCGTGAACTGCTCCCAGAGGGTGTTGGTCGTGCGGTCGTACATGAGCTTGTTCGAGCGGTAGAGGAGGCCGCTCGTGCCGAAGCGGTAGACCTCATCGCCGACACGCCCGTCGTAGAGGATGGCGCTCCCGCAGAGGGTGCAGTAGGCAAGGGAGACCGGCACGCCGCCGACGGTGTCGTTCACCATCTCGTGCCAGTCGATGATGCGGCGGGGGTAGGCGCGCGCATCGCCGTTGATCTCGACGCCGATGATGCGGTCCTTCGGCCCGATCCAGGCGGCCGCGTCCCAGGCGTTCACGAAGTCGGGGTGCTCCAGGGGCGGGATGCCATCGACGCGAACGCCACCCCAGAAGACCTCCTGGGCGGAGAGCAGGCGGGGCTTGTCGGGGTCGAGGAAAGCGCCCATCTCCTCCTGGATGCCCTCGATCAGGCGGTGCTTGAATTCGACGTAGAGGGGCGAGTCGTCCTCCGGCGTGCGGGCGCCGAGCTCCTCCGTCAGCGGGAAGAGGGGATAGGGGTGCTCGGGCGCCTTGGGCCCGAGCAGGCGGTAGGCGAAGCCGCTGTAGGGCACGGGCACGGCGGCGAGGTCGATGAGGTACGGCAGCCAGCGATCGTCCTGCGCCATCGCGTCCAGCAGGTCGTAGGTCGACTGCGAGGTATCGGGGAAGAGCACGTAGCGGTTCCAGAAGTCGATCTCGGTCCAGTAGATGAGGCCGAGGATGTGCTCGTCCGTGATCTCCTCCGGGCGGATGGCGGGCTCCGCAGCCGTGGGGGAGGGCGTCTCGGGAGACGCGGTCGCCGCCTCCGAGGACGGCGTGGCGGTAGTGGGGTCGGGGGCCGGGCTCGCAGTGGCGGTGGCGGGGTCGGCCGTGGGGGTGGGGGAAGGACCTTCGTCGGGCGAGCCACCGCAGGCGACAACCAGGCCTGCAAGGCACGCGAGTGCGACGAGGACCGGTCGGAGCATGGCCACCAGTGTAGGGGGCGCCGCCCTACCGCTCGCTTACGGGGGACTAACCGGCAGGCGTAAGCGAGCCGACTGGCCCGCATGAGACGGAGTCTCTAGGGTTCGGAGGTCGCCACACGGTGGACGCATCAATCTTCCAAAGCCCGGAGTCTCCATGCCTTCAGCGACGCCCCCTCCCCCCGCCACCAGGCTCGGCCTGCGCTTCCTGGCGATGGCCTGTGCCGCCGTCGCCATCTTCGCCGGGATCGTGCTCCTGGACGCCCAGCCGACGGCATCCGCCCAGTCCGCGACGTGCGAGGTCACCGACCTCGGCGCCCTGAACGGGGAGACCCGGCAGCTCGAGACAACGGGACGCTGGACGACCGAGGACTGCGACTCCGCCTTCCGGGCGGGCAGCGACGCCCACTCGTACCGCTTCCAGGTGGAGGAGGGCGGCCGCGTGCGGATCGACCTGCTCTCAAGCGAGGCCGACTCGTACCTCTACCTGCTGAGCGACACCGGCGAGCGCATCGCGGACGACGACGACGGCGCGGCGGGGCTGGACGCTCGAGTCGAGCGTGACCTCGAGGCCGGCGCCTACCGCATCGAGGCGACCACCGTTGGCGGGCGGGACCGGGGTCCGGCGGACTTCTCGCTCTCCATTGGCTACGTCGAGGGCTGCGAGACCATTGACCTGGGGACGCTCACGGCAGAGGCGGACCTGACGGCAACCGGCGTCTGGACGCTGGAGACCTGCGGCTCCCGGATCGTGGAGACCCACCCGGCCTACAACTACTCGTTCACGCTGCCGGCCGGCGGCCGCGTGCGGATCGACCTCACGTCCGAGAACGGCGATCCCGTTCTTTCGC
>CAYMDV010000001.1:0-243893 GCA_964389725.1 uncultured Anaerolineaceae bacterium | reverse complement strand
GGCGGCCGCGTGCGGATCGACCTCACGTCCGAGAACGGCGATCCCGTTCTTTCGCTGGCTTCCCCCACCGCGGGCGTCATCGGGGCCAACGACGACGGCGGAGGGGCGCGCAACTCGCGCATCGAGGAGTACCTGTCCGCCGGCATCTACCTGATCGAGGCGACCACCTACCGGCAACGCGACCTGCAGCCCCTGGTGGCTGACTTCGAACTCACCATCCACCTCGTCGACGAAGCGGCAGCCCAGGAGAACTCCCTCCTGAAAATCGAAGAGACGCTGGCGCCGGATGTGGTCATCGCCGGGGAGCCCTTCACGGTCGATTTCCGCGTCGGCAACGTGGGCGGTGGCGTGCTGCCCGAGGGATCGTTCGTCATCGTGTATGCGGTGGCGCCGCGGACCTACGAGGACCTCCCGTCCATCCCGGCTTCCGAGTCATACTGGCAGCCTGGCGTCAGCTACCACTCCAGCCCCCGGACGGCCAGCGCGACCAGCACGACGGTTCCCGTTGTCCGGCCCATCGAGGTCACACTCTCGCGCCCCGGCCCCTCGTGGGTGTTCGTCGCCGCAATCGCCTTCCAACTCGTGGAGGGGGAGGGCACCTTCGACAACGAGGTCTCCTTCCACGGCATCTGGCGGAACCTGCGCGTGCTCAGCGGCCCGACCTACGGCCCCGTCACCGTCTCCGTGGACGGCGCGGCGTACACGGTTGAAGCGGTAGACGACGAGGAAGGCGAGGTCACCACCACGGTCACCTCGCTGGCCGATCCGGCTGCCGAAGTCGAGGACGCCCTCGTCGTAGCGAAGGCGACCTATGCGGCGGGCGTGCGCGCGACGGTCCTCGCCGACCTCTTCGAGCGGCCCGGCCTCGCGGGGCTATCGGGTTCCGGCGCACCGCTGGACGTCAGCGTCGAGAACGGCGCGTCGCGCACCCTCCTGCGGCTGTTCGCCGAGGAGTACTACGAACTGCTCGCCGACACCGGGTTCGCCGCGTCCATGGCCCGGGGCGAGGCCCTCAATCCAGTCGAGGTCGAGGACTTCGTGCTCACGGCCGCGAGCAAGGCCTCCCGCCAGTACGCATCGCTGGAGGCCTCCTGGAGCGCGCTCCAGGCACAGGTCGCGAGCGGCGGAACGCTCTCGTTCGACGATGCCTTCCGCCTGCAGGCGGAGCTCGCCTACGCCGAGCGCATCCTCGCGCCCGTGGTGGGCGCCGGCGATGACATCCAGACGGTCCGCTCGGGAAGCATGACCAGCTCCGCATTCCCCAGCCTGGTCGCACGGCTGACCGACGGCGGAGCCTGCGATGGCCCCGCCCTGCTGGGCAGTGCCCTGGAGCACGCAGGAATCGAGGACGCGGAAGCCCTGCTGGCCCTCGATGCCGAGCTTCGCGGCGTGCTGTCGATCTTCCGTGAAGGGAGCGACGGGGCGCTCTGCGGCGCGTCGAGCGTTGACGCCGCACACTACGCCTTCCTCCGGCAGCTAGGCATCGCGAACCTGGACCTGGGAGCGCTGCTCGTACCCTTGCCGCCGCCCGACGAGGAGACGGCCCCGGCGGCGCCAGCACCGCACACCCTCCGGCTCGTCGCGCTCCGCGGATCCGACGGGCGGGTTCAGCACGGCGTCGAACTCGCGAGCGGCGAGCGGATTCTGCCCTCCGGGCGCTTCCTGCCGGCAGCCACGCCTGCAGGCCAGTGGTACGTCACCCGCGAGGTCGAGGTTGAGGGCGCGAGCATCGGCCACATTCGCGCACGACGGCTGGCGGATGGCCGCATCGAGGTGGGCTTCCGGGACACCTTCGGCGAGGCAATCGCCCCCGAGGTGTCGTTCTGGCCTGCCGACCTGCCGCTCGGGCGCTGGGTCCGCAGCAGCGAGATCGAGGTTCCCCGGCCGGTGGCCGAGGAATCAGCGAGCGAGTAGCGGTTGGGTTGCGAGCTAGGCGCCCGTGATGGCGCCTAGCTCGCGCCAGGGCCGGGCGCGGCGCGCGTTCCAGTGCGCTTCCCAGTCGTCGCAGACGCCCTGGCCGCCGTGCCAGTAGTCGACCTCGAGGCAGACCTTGCCGTCGCGGAACTCAAGGCGGGACATGCCCTCGGCGGTGCCCCAGCGGCCCGCGTTCTCGCTGGCGCTCTCGGGAATCTGCCCGTACGCCATCCAGAGCACGACCACGCCGCTATCGGCGACGTAGATCTCCTCGGGGAGCACCTTCAGCGTGTCGGCGGCCGCCGCCCAGAACTCGCGGACGGCGTCATGGCCGCGCATCGCCTCGGCGTGGCCGACGATGTCGCGCATGACCACGTCGTCGGTCATGAACTGGAGGGGCGCATCGACATGTCCCCCGCTCCAGCCTTCCTCGAACAGCTTGCGTGCGATCTCGACTTCGGCCTGACCAACCATGGGCGGACTCCCCTGCGTGGATACGCTGCGTGGGCGGGATGGTAGCGGAAACGGCGGCGGCGCGGTGTACCATCCGGGGCGAATGGCCGACACGATGACGCCCGAAGAGGCGCGCAGCTACCTCAACTACCTGCTCACGCTGGGCATCCGGCGGGAGCAGGCGTTCGCGCCGCTGGCCGCCGCCTTCATCCGCGAGAACGACCTCGATGCGCTCGGATTGCTCCCCGATGAGCAGGTAAGCCTGCTGCTGGCGGCGGCCCAGTCGTTCGCGCCCGAGCCGCGGCGCTACAGCGCCAAGCTCGAGTTCCTGCAGCGCGCGCAGGCGCTCCTGCCGCGCACGCGCCTGGCGGGCACGCCCGTCGAGGGGCAGGTCGGACAGGAGCTGCGCAAGACCGCCTACGAGCTGGATCGCTACCACGAGGCCGTGCGCGTGAACCGTTCGGGCACGGAGGAGCGCGAGCGGATCATCATCGAGAGCATGGCGCCGGAGTACTTCACCGACATCGCGCAGCGGCGCGCAGCGGCGCACTACCAGGAGCGCTACCACCTGACCCCGGAGGCGCGCCGCGCCCAGAGCTACACCGGCCCGGCGCAGAACTTCGAGCCGGAGAACACCGCCATCCACAAGGAGTTCGAGGGCGCCTGCGGACCGTTCATGAACGCCCGCACGCACGCCTTCCACGTGCTCCTGCCGTTCGACCTGAAACTGAGCCGGACGCCCCAGGACCCGCTGGAAACGGGCGTGCGCATTTTTTATGGAAAGTCGGGCTACTCGTTCCCGCTGCGCTACCAGATGGGCCAGCTCACGAGCGACCGCGATGGGACGGTCGTGGGCGTTCCCGTCGACGATCCGAACCTGATGTACGTGTCCGCCTCGCGGGTGAAGGAGCCGGAGTTCCGCTACGACGGACCCCCGCCCGGCAACGCGCCCCCGGAGCTGGCCTTCCCACTGACACTGCTGCAACACCTCGGCAGCCTGGGGGGGTACGTGCAGGTGAGCTGCAACCTGAAGGTCTGGTTCGATGCCTCTCGCGTAGCCATCCTCATCCAGGGGGCGCCCGAGCTCCACGACCTCGGGCTGACGGCCGCGACGGGCCTCATGACGCGCACCTACGGGCTGGGCACCACCGAGGAGTACGAGCGCACGGGCGGGGAGCCCTGGCAGGAGGGACTCAGCTACAACTACGTGAACCTGCACCTCTCGCTGCAGGAGGGCGTGGAATCGGCGGTCATCCCGTACAACACGCCGATCTTCACGCTCTACCCGGTGGTGAGCCGCCAGGCGGTCGCCTTCGAGGACGCCGCCGAGGCGAGCGAGCGCATCGCCAGGGGGATGGGCGCCGGTCAGCCGCAGGCCTAGCCGAGCCTCCGCAGGAGCCAGTCGCGGGCGACGGCGCCCTGCGCCTGCTGGAAGGCGCGCACGGTGGGGAGGCCAGGCGGGGGCGGTCGCGAGCCCCAGTCCGTCCAGTAGCCCGCCAGGGCCGCCACGACGACCGTGACGTGGTCGGGGTCGGCGGCGCGCCAGGCGGGGTGGGCGGCGACGACCTCCTCGGGGGGCGGTCCGCCCTGCATGGTCACGCTCGGAGCCACGACCATGACGTCGACCCAGGCGGCGCCGACGCACCCGTGCGGCCAGTCGAGGAACCAGACGCGGTCGGGCGAGAGCAGCAGGTTGTCGGCGCGGACGTCGAAGTGGACCAGGGTCTCGCCCGCGACCGCCTCGGGGATGCGCGCTTCCAGGTCGGCGAGCAGGTCGAGGTTGCGAAGGAACCAGGGGGCGAGGCGGCGCTGGCGGTGGAGGTCGTCGCGCAGGGTCCGCCAGCTGTCCTGCGGGAACAGCTCTCCCGCCGGTGGGGCGACGCCCTCGGGGAGGGGGCAGGGGGTCAGCCGTTCGCCGAGGCGCACGAGCGCATCGAGCACACGGTCAAGCTCGCGCAGAGCCCAGGGCTGGCGGGGGTGCTCGCCCTCGATGTCCTCGAAGGCGAGGGCCACCCAGCCACCCTCGCCCTCGTCGTGCGACCAGAGCAGGCGGGGCACGGGTGCATCGGCGGGCATGCCGGAGACGATGCGTATCTCACGCCGGTGGATGCCGGCGCTGTCGGGGTTGAGGTCGGAGCCGACGGCCTTCACGAACACGCGGCGGCCGTCGGCGAGACGCAGGCGCGCCGCCACGCCCGGCGAGAACCCCGAGGGTTGCGTGACCGCCTCGATGACGGGGCTGCCCGCCCAGTCTTCGAAGGTCTCGCGCAGGCGCTGTGGGGCCTGCTCCCAGTGGAGCCGCGAGCCCTGGGGCGGCGGCGGCTGGATGGCGGCCATCGCGGGCCGCCTAGGGCCAGACCACCCAGGTGTTGGGCGAGGCGACAAGGCTCCCGAGCACCTCGCGGGGGGCGCCGTTGAGCGCCTCGAAGGCGCGCTCCTGGGGCAGGGCGTTCATCGCGAGCTGGCGAATCCCATCGACCCGCTTCTGCCACTCGACGCGGCCCTGGCTGGCCTCGAGGTAGCGCCCGGGCACGCGCTGGCCGAGGAGGAGCACGTCGTAGGCGAAGTCGCCGAAGACCTCCTCGGGCTTGAAGAACTGCGACTGCCGGTACGTGAGGGGCGTGCGTTCGCGGAAGAGCCCCACGCGCTCCTCGGCGCCACCGATATCGACGGCGTTGCGGCAGGCCTGCCAGAAGGGCGTGTCGAGCTTCTGGTTGAAGCGGTAGTGCACGGCGAGGAACCAGCGCACGTCGTCCCAGTGGGCGTTGAGGGTGCGGTTCACGATGCCGCGGATGGCCGTGTCCTTCTTCGAGCGGGGGAAGTTCAGGACGAGCTGGTTGATCTCCAGGATGATCATGTGGAGGCCCGTCGATTCCAGCGGCTCGACGAAGCCGTACGAGTTGCCGATGGCGACCACGTTCCCCTTCCAGAAGTGCTCGCGGCGGCCGGTCTTGAAGCGGATCACGCGGTGTTCGCCCATGCCCGGGTTCTTCGATCGCATCTCCTCGGCGGCCTCGTCGTCGCTGAGGAACTGCGAGGAGAAGACGTAGCCGCGGTGGTCGTCCTCGATGGAGGGGGTGTTCCAGCACCAGCCCGCGTTCATCGTCTCGGCGGTGGTGAAGGGCTTGATGTGGCCACCGTGGGGCACGTTCGCGACGATAGCGCGGTCGCAGAAGAGGCTGCCCTCGTAGCCGTGGAAGGGCGAGCCGAGCGTTTCGCCCATGATCTCGGCGCGGAAGCCGGTGCAATCGACGTAGAGGTCGAAGCGGCGCTCCTCGCCGTCGTCCGTGACGATGTGGTCGAGCGCCTCGCCATCCTCGGTCGGGACGAACTGGTCGACGGACAGCTCGAGCCGCTCGACGCCGTCGCGCACGGCTTCCTCGCGCAGGTAGGCGACAAAGCGGCCGTTATCGAGGTGGTAGGCGAAGGGGATGCGGTCGATGAGGGAGGTGAGCCGGCCACCCTCGCCGGTGAGGATGGGGGAGCGCTCGTTGGAGATGAACATGGAGCCCAGCGAGTAGTCGTTGAAGTCGCCGCCGTAGTAAACGGAGTCGAGGACGGGGCCGGGGTGGAAGGCGTAGTTGAAGTAGTAGTCGCCGGGCTGGCCCCACTCGAACTTGACCCCGAACTTCCAGGTGGGCTGGACCTTCCGGTAGAGCTCGTGCACGTCCCGTTCGAGGTAGGCATGGAGGAACTTGACCATGATCGGGGTCGTGCCCTCGCCCACGCCGATGATGGGGATGGTGGGGGACTCGATGAGGGTGACCCGCAGGTGGGGGAGCTTCTTGCGCAGGGCGAGCGCAGTCAGGTAGCCGGCGGTGCCCCCGCCGATGATGCCCACGGTCTGGTACTCGCCCGTCGCCTGCGTCACGGGGCTATCGTGCCACGGATGGGGATTGGGAGGGCGGGGCCGCGCCTCGCGCGCTCCCCCGGAACCGGTAAGATGCGCGCTCGCTGGGAGGCGCATCGAACATGGAACTGGGTGCTGGCAAGACGGCGGTCGTAACCGGGGGCGGAAGCGGGATCGGTGAGGCGCTGTGCCGCGCGTTTGCGGCCGAGGGGATGTCGGTCGTCGTGTCCGATATCGACCTGAGCGCCGCCGAGGGCGTGGCGAACTCCATCAACGACACCGGCGGGAGCGCGATCGCGGTCCGCACGGATGTCGCGGATCGCGCCTCCGTGAAGGAGCTGGCGGACAAGGCCTTCGAGACCTTCGGGGGCGTGCACGTGCTCTGCAACAACGCGGGCGTCGTGGCCTTCCGCAGCGCCGCCGAGATGAGCGACTCCGACTGGGACTGGGTGATGGGCGTCAACCTGGACGGCGTCATCAACGGCGTGACGCAGTTCCTGCCGCGCATGGTCGAGCAGGGCGAAGGGCACCTGGTGAACACCTCCTCGAGCGCGGGCCTGTTCGCCCCTCCGGGGATGGCCTCGTACGTGGCCTCGAAGCAGGCGGTCGTGGGCCTCTCCGAGCACCTCAACCACGACCTCGCAGCGGTCGGCATCGGCGTGTCGGTGCTGTGCCCGGGTGGTGTCGCGACGCGCATCGTGGAGGCGGGGCGGAACCGTCCCGACGAGCACGGCGGCCCCGAGGACGTGCCCGACTTCGCAGAGCCGATCCGGCAGGGGATCTCGCAGGGCATGCCCCCGTCGGATGTGGCCGCGCGCGTGCTCGACTCGATCCGTGAGGGTGAGCTCTACATCGTGACGCACGAGGACACGAAGGCAGGCGTCGAGGCGCGCCTCGAGGGCATTCGCGCGGGCTACGCGTTCAACCAGTAGCAGCCCCCACGGGACTGCCAGGCAGTTCGGTTCGAGCTGCTCTGCGTGGACGGGCGCCGAATAGTTGATTGCCAAGTAATCGGGCGCCCGCTAGAGTCCCCGGACCATGACGCGTGAACCCCTGCGCGGCGAATACGCCGTCCTCGCCCTGCTGCGCACCCGCCCCATGTACGGCTACGAGATGGCGCGCTACTTCGAGGGCGAGGACCTGCGCGACGTCTGCCCCATCGAGCCGGGTTCGATGTACACCTACCTGCGCAACCTGGAGGGCCGCGAGCTGGTCAGCTGGCGGGAGGAACGCGAGGGACAGCGGCCGCCGCGCAAGCGTTTCGCCCTGACGCCCGCGGGCGAGGCGCTCGTGGAGGCGTGGCTGCGCGAACCCGTCGAGCGGATGCGCGAGGTGCGCTTCGAGCTGCTGGTGAAGCTGTACGTCCTGAACGCCGTCGACCCGGAGGCCGAGGCGGCGCTCGTGCGCGACCAGCTGCGCGTCTGCGAGGCCTACCGCGAGCGTGCCGCCCGGCGGGTGGACGAGGCAGGCGACGGCTTCTCGCGGCTGGTCGCGCAGTCGAAGCTCTCCGCCGCCGACGCCACCCTGTCGTGGCTGCGGGACCACTTCGCAACGCTCTCCGCCCCCGCGGCCGCGCCGTGAGCCTGCGGGCGATCCCCGCGGCGGCCGTCGCGACCGCCGCGCTGGCGCTGGCCGCATGCGGCGGCAGCGACGAGCCTCGCCAGACCATCACCGTGCTCGCGGCGGCCTCGCTGACGGAGGCCTTCGGCGAGCTGGCGGAGGCGTTCGAGGCGGCCAGCCCGGACGTAGACGTGCGGCTTGCCTTCGCGGGGTCGGCGACGCTGCGGACGCAGGTGATCGAGGGCGCCCCCGCGGACCTGTTCGCGAGCGCCAGCCCCGACGAGGTGGCGGCGCTGGCAGCGGCCGGGCTCGTTCTGGAGGAGCGGCCGCTGGCGGGCAACGCGCTCGTCGTGGTCGTGGCGGAGGACGCCTCCGCCCGCATCGGCGGCTTCGCCGACCTCGCGGAGCCCGGCCTGCGGCTCGTGCTCGCGGCCGAAAACGTGCCTGCCGGGCGCTACGCGCGGGAGTCGCTGGCGCTTGCCGGGGCGGACTTCGCCGCGCGCGTGCTCGCGAACGTGCGCAGCAACGAGGCGAACGTGCGCGCCACCCTCGCGAAGGTCGAGCTCGGCGAGGCGGACGCCGCCATCGTCTACGCGAGCGACCTGGCGGCGGCCGACGGCGTCGTGGCAGTGACCATCCCGGAGCGGTTCCAGGTGGCGGCGGAGTACCGCATCGCCCTCCTCGCCGAGAGCGAGGCGGCCCGTGCCTTCCTCGCGTTCGCCACCTCTCCCGAAGCAGAGGCAATCCTCGGGCGGCACGGCTTCGAGCCGGTGGGGGTGGCGCCGTGACAGCCCTGAGAGCACGGGCGCCCTACGCGGGGCTGGCCCTGCTGATGGCGGTCTTCGCCGTGTTCTTCGTGCTGCCCTTCGCAGGGTTGCTGGAACGCGGCCTCGGCGACAGGGGCGCCTGGGACGCCATCACCAGCGACACCGCCCTCGACGCGCTCGTCCTCTCCCTCTGGACCTCGGCGCTGTCCCTCGTCATCGCCATCGTGGCAGGGACGCCCGTGGCCTACTGGCTGGCGCATGCGCGATTCCGGGGGAAGGGCGCAGTTGAGGCCCTCATCGACCTGCCCATCGTGCTCCCCCCGACGATCGCGGGCGTCGCCCTGCTGACGGCGTTCGGGCGGCGGGGGCTCCTGGGAACACCGCTCGACGAGTGGTTCGGGGTAACGCTGGGGTTCAGCACCGTGGCGGTGATCATGGCGCAGCTCTTCGTGGGAGCGCCCTTCTACGTGCGCGCCGCGCGGGCCGGGTTCGCGAGCGTGGACGCACAGTACGAGCGGGTCGCGCACACGCTGGGCGCATCGCGGCTGCGCGCCTTCGCACGCGTCGTGCTGCCGCTGAGCTGGCCCTCGCTGGCGGCGGGGGCGGCGCTCTGCTGGGCGCGGGCGCTGGGCGAGCTGGGGGCGACGCTGATCTTCGCGGGGAACCTGCAGGGCGAAACGCAGACGATGCCCCTCGCCATCCTCAGCGCCTTCGAGCGCGCCGACGGGCTGACCACGGCGGTGGCGCTGGCGATCCTGCTGCTGGCGGTCGCGCTGGTGGCCCTGGCCGCCTTCTGGCTGATCTCCAGCAGGAACGGGGCGGCGCCATGACCCTCGAGTTCGACGCCCGCACCACGCTCGGCGACTTCTCCTACGACGCCCGCTTCGAGGCGGGCAACGAGATCGTCGTGCTGTTCGGGCACTCGGGGGCGGGGAAGAGCCTCACGCTGCAGCTCATCGCGGGGCTGCTGCGCCCCGCCCAGGGACGCATCGCCATCGGGGGCGAGCCCGTGTTCGACTCGGGGGCGGGGTTGAACCTGCCCCCCCAGCAGCGCCGGCTCGGATACGTCGTCCAGGACCTGGCCCTCTTCCCCCACATGACCGTCGCCCAGAACGTCGCCTTCGGGATGACCGGGGCGCATCGCGACCGGCGCCTCGGCGAGGTGCTCGACCTGATGCACCTGGGCCCCTTCCGCGACCGCAAGCCGCGGTCGCTGAGCGGGGGGCAGCAGCAGCGCGCCGCGCTCGCGCGGGCGCTGGCGCGCGAGGCGAACCTGCTCCTGCTGGACGAACCCTTCAGCGCACTCGATGAGTCGCTGCGGGTGGAGCTGCGGCGGGAGCTGATCCGGCTGCGCAGCGAGCTCGACCTGAGCGTCCTCTTCGTGACCCACGACCTGCGCGAGGCGCACCTCGTGGCCGACCGCCTGGCGGTGTTCGACGCCGGCCGCCTGCTGCAGTTCGAGGGTCGCGAGCGGGTCTTCCGGCAGCCCGCGAACCGGCGGGTGGCGGAGCTGACGGGGGTCGCGAACATCCTGCGGGGGCGGGTGGCGGCGGAGCGGGACGGCGAGCTGGTGGTCGAAACGGGGGGCAAACGCCTGCGCGCGCCCGCCCCGAACGGCTGGCAGCCGGCCGAAGGCGAGTCCGTCGACCTCGCCATCCGCGCGGAGCGGGTCAACCTGCGGCGCCTGGAGGCGGACGATCCCGGCCAGCCGAACCTCGTGCGGGGGACCATCCGCGAGGAGCTGGCCTACGGGGCGACGCACACGCTGCGCTTCGAGTCGGCGCTGGAGCAACCGGTCGAGGTCGAGATCGCGGCGCGGCCGTACGAGGTGCTGGGGGTGGCGGGGCAGAGGTCGTGGACGCTGGAGCTACCGCCTGAGGACCTTCATGTGATGCCGGTCTCGCCCGACTCGCCTGCTTCTGCGCCGAGCGCCTCGGCGACGACCGCGTAGACGGGATCGGAGCGGCCGGGATTGGGGCTGAGGTCGAATGCGCGGGCCTTCGCGAACGCCTTCGAGAGCTCGAAGTAGAGCGCCACCAGGTTCGCGCGCTGCCCATCCCCGAAGAGCTGCCACAGTCGGATGGCCTTCGTGGGGAACATGCGGTTGGAGAAGGTGACGGCGAAGGGCGCCCCCGGCTTGAGCACGCGCCCCACCTCGGCGAACACCTCGACGGGCTGCGTCAGGTACTGGATGGAGACGCTCACGACGGCGCCGTCGAACTCGTCGGTCTCGTAGGGGAGAACGGGGTCCTGGTTCAGGTCGTGGAGGGTGCGACGGGTGAGGACTGGGTTCGCGTCGAGCTCGACCTGGTTCATCCCGAGGCCGGTGACGCCCGCGAACGTCACATCCGCGGGGAGGTGCGAGACCCAGCTCGACATGAGATCGAGCACCTGGCCGCCCTCGGGCAGGGTCTCGCGGTAGAACTCGCCGAGGGCGCCGATGGCCGCGTCGTCGATGTGGTTGACCAGCCGGGCCTGGCCATAGAAGTACGAGTCATCGGACTCGTCGACGCGGCGGAAGTGCTCCGGGAGGAGCGGGTTCTCATCCGGGGGATCAGCCGACAGGGGCGTTCGCTCCCTGCTCCACGATGACGGCTTCGTAGAACTTCGCCTGGGGATGGCCCTCGAGCACGCCCTTGGCGGGGCCGGACTGCTCGTGGGCCTGGCGGAAGTGGTCGGACTGGGCCCAGTTGAGGAAGTCCTGGCGGGACTCCCAGATGGTGTGGGAGATGTAGTCGCCCGGGTCGTCGCCCTTGAGGAGGGAGAACTGGATGAACCCGTCGAGATCCTTGAGGTAGCTCTCGCGGCGCTTCCAGACTTCCTCGAAGTCGCTCCCGCGAGCCGGGTTGACGTTGAAGTGGTTCATGGCGATGAACATTGGCGTGCTCCGTTGGTGATGCCTCCATTGTAGCGGGCGGGGGCGCTCCCGCCGGGGAAAGGGGCATGCACGCGGCAGGTCCGTATCATGCCCACCATGGTGCGATTCGCGGCAAACCTGAACTTCCTCTTCACCGAGGCGCCCTTCCTCGACCGTTTCGCGTTGGCGAAACAGCACGGCTTCGAGGCGGTCGAGTACCCCTTCCCCTACGACCATCCCGAGGAGGCGTTGGCCGAACAACTGCGGGAGCACGGCCTCACGCAGGCGCTCATCAACCTGCCCGCGGGCGACTGGGCAGCGGGCGAGCGGGGCCTCGCCTGCCACCCCGGGCGCATCGACGAGTTTCGCGAGGGGGTGGCCACGGCCATCCGTTACGCGCAGGCGCTCGATTGCCCCCGCGCCAACTGCCTTGCCGGCATTCCGCCCGACGATGTCTCCACGGAGGAAGCGGTCGACACGCTCCTCGAGAACCTGCGGTACGCGGGCGAGGCCTTCCGCGATGCCGGCCTGCAACTGCTGATCGAGCCGATCAACACGCGCGACATCCCCGGCTTCTTCCTGAACACGAGCGCACAGGGACTGGCGGTCATCGACGAGATCGGCGAGGGCCTCATCGGGCTGCAGTACGACGCCTACCACATGCAGATCATGGAAGGCGACCTCGCGCGCACGGTCGAGGAGAACCTCGGGGTCATCGGGCACATCCAGATCGCGGACAACCCGGGCCGCCACGAACCGGGCACGGGCGAGGTGAACTACTGGTTCTTCTTCGACCACCTCGACGCCATCGGGTACGAAGGCTGGGTGGGGTGCGAGTACGCGCCCGCCACGACCACCGAGGAGGGGCTGTTCTGGCTCGCCGAGTATCGAGAGAGTGAGGAACCGTCATGACGCGCATCGCGTTTATTGGGCTGGGGATCATGGGGCGGCCGATGGCCGGGCACCTGCAGGCCGCGGGGCACGAGCTGTTCGTCGTGCGGCACGTCTCGCCGCTGCCGGAGGAGCTGTTGGCGGGAGGCGCCGTCGAGTGCGCCACGGCCGCAGAAGCAACCTCGCGCAGCGAGGTCGTCATCACGATGGTGCCCGACACCCCGGACGTCGAGGACGTCCTGCTGGGCGCGGGCGGCGTGGCCGAAGGACTGGCGGCGGGCACGACCGTCATCGACATGAGCTCGATCTCGCCGATCGAGACGAAGCGCTTCGCCGCCGCCATCGCCGAGAAGGGCTGCGACTACCTCGATGCCCCCGTCTCCGGCGGTGAGGTGGGGGCGAAGTCGGCCGGCCTCACGATCATGGCCGGCGGCAGCGGCGAGACCTTCGAGCGCGTCCGCCCCCTGCTGGAACTGATGGGCGCCAACATCACGCTCGTGGGCGAGGTGGGCGCCGGGCAGACCTGCAAGGTGGCGAACCAGATCATCGTGGCGCTCACCATCGAGGCCGTCGGGGAGGCGCTGCTGTTCGCCTCGAAGGCGGGGGTAGACCCGGCAAGGGTGCGCGAGGCGCTCATGGGCGGCTTCGCGGGGTCGCGTATCCTCGAGGTGCACGGCCAGCGCATGATCGAGCGCACGTTCGACCCGGGATTCCGTATCGCCCTGCACCAGAAGGACCTCGGGCTGGCGCTGCAGGGAGCGCGGGCGCTGGGCATCAGCCTGCCGAATGCGGCCACCGCCCAGGAGTTGATGAACGCCTGCACGGCCCAGGGCTGGAGCGACCTCGACCACTCCGGACTGGTAAAGGCGCTGGAAGTGCTCGCCGGGCACGAAGTAGCCTGACAAACAGAACGCGTTCAACTCGTATGAGATACTGCGGCGGCCTCGCCGGTTCGCGAGGCACGGTGGCCAGGAAGGGAAATCGATGAACATCCGTGAAGTGGGCGTGGTCGGCTGCGGCATCATGGGTGCGGGAATCGCCCAGATCTGCGCGGCTCACGGCTATCGCGTCCGTGTGAACGAAGAAGACCCAGAACGCCTCGCCCAGGGCCTGGCGACGATCCGGCGCCGCCTCGGGCGCGAGGTCGAGCGAGGACGCCTGAGCCGCGAGCGCCACGACCGCACGCTCGCGCGCCTGCAGGGCGCCCAGGGCCTGGAGGATTTCGCCACCGCGGACCTCGTGATCGAGGCCGTCATTGAAGAGCTGCCCCTCAAGAAGGACCTGTTCGAGCGGCTCGGGGCCGTGAGCAAACCCGACGCCATCCTGGCGAGCAACACCTCCTCGCTCTCGCTGAGCGAGATGGCGGCCTCCTCGGGGCGGCCCGAGCAGGTCATCGGCATCCATTTCTTCAACCCCCCGACGGTGCTGCCGCTGGTCGAGGTGGTCTCCTCGGAGAGCACCTCGCAGGAAACGATCGACGCCGCGATGGCCTTCTGCGACTCGATCGACCGGCTCACGGTGCGGGTGAAGGACTCGCCGGGGTTCATCGTGAACCGGCTGTTGGTGCCCTTCATCTTCGACGCGATCCACATGCTCGAGGGCGGGATCGCCTCTGCCGAAGACGTCGACCAGGCCTGCAAGGTAGGGCTGAACCACGCCCTCGGGCCGCTGGCCACGGCCGACCTGATCGGCCTGGACACGATGATCCACATCAGCGACTCCATGTTCGAGGAGTACGGGGAGTCGCGCTTCAAGGCGCCGACGACGCTGCGGCGGCTCGTCTCGCTCGGCCACCTGGGCCGCAAAAGCGGCAAGGGATTCTTCGAGTACGAATAAGGGGAGGCAGGCGTGGCTCTGCTCTACGAAACAAGCGACCACATCGCGACAATCACCATCAACCGGCCGGAAGCGCTCAACTCGATCGACCTCGCCACCTGGAGCGAGCTCAGCGAGGCCTGCGCGAAGCTCGAGGCCGACGACGACGTCTGGGTCGGCATCATCACCGGGGCGGGCGATCGCTCGTTCAGCGCGGGGGCGGACCTGAAAGAGACGATCCCGACGCTGATCGACGACCCCCGCGGCAATCGCTACGACGAGCCGGACACGATCATGCGCGGCCAGACCATCACGAAGCCCCTCATCGCGGCCGTGAACGGCCTCGCCCTGGGCGGCGGCCTCGAGATCGTGCTCGCCTGCGACCTGCGCATCGCCGCCGAGGGGGCGCGCTTCGGGGCCCCCGAGATCACCCTCGGGTTCATCCCCGGGTGGGGCGCCACCCAGCGGCTGGCGCGTGAGCTGCCCTGGGCGATCGCTTCGCGCATCGTTCTCTCCGGCGACCAGATCGGCGCCGACACCGCCCTCCAGTACGGACTCGTGAACGAAGTCGTGCCCGCCGACCGGCTGCAGGCGGCGGCCCGCCAGCTCGCCGAGACGCTCTGCTCGCGCGGGCCGCTGGCCCTGCGCGCGGCCAAGCGCGCAATGCGCGAGGGCCTCGATATGAGCCTTCCCGACGGGCTCCAGCTCGAGCACGACCTCTTCGACGACCTCGCCTACAC
Source organism: uncultured Anaerolineaceae bacterium (assembly GCA_964389725.1). GTDB lineage: Bacteria > Chloroflexota > Dehalococcoidia > Tepidiformales > Tepidiformaceae > UBA2991. The sequence continues at coordinate 229,046 of CAYMDV010000001.1, read as the reverse complement.
CGAGGACGCCAAGGAAGGGGTAGCCGCCTTCCAGGAGCGCCGCGCCGCCACCTTCAAGGGGCGCTAGCAACCACCCACCCACCACCACGGTTGTGGCGGGCGCATTGAAACGCGCCCGCCGCTCGTCTAGATTCGCTGGGCTTTCGCGGCCGGGGGCTCACCGCGCCCGCACGACCGCGACGAAGGGGTGACCGTGGCAACCGAACTAGACGACTACGCCATCCACCAGATCGTCGAGAACATGGAGCTTGTCGAGGGGCGCAACCCGCGCTGGGTCGATGAGCTCTGGTTCCATATCGGCACAACGGACGGCTCGCTGAGCGTGGCGGGACACATGGGGGTCTACCCCCCGACCGCCACGATGGACGCGGCCGCCAGCGTCGCCTACGGCGGCAAGCAGTACGACGTGCGCTTCGGCCGCCGCGTCGACGGCGACCGCGACCGGCGGGAGGTCGGCGGCATCAGTGCTGACATCGTGGACCCGTTCCGGGCCTGGCGCTTCAAGCTGGAGCCGGCCGAGGGCCAGGCCATCAGCTTCGACCTGGAGTTCCGCTCCGAGCTGCAGCCGATGGAGGTCGCGGGACCGGTCCAGCACCGGCGCGACGGCCGCCAGCTGCTCTGGGACCTCTACCAGTATTCGCAGACGGGTACCGCCAGCGGCACCGTGACCGTGGAGGGCGAGACGATCGCCGTCGACGGGGCAATCGGGGCGCGCGAGCGCTCCTGGGGCGTGCGGCCCGTCTTCGGCCAGATCCCGCACCTCGGCGTGCCACCCAGCTCGATCGGGAGCCGATCGTTCTGGCTGGCCTCCACCGCCGGCGAGATCTCGGGCTGGGTCTGGCGCATCGAGCCGGAGGGCGGCCACCCGGCGGCCACCGGCAACCTGAGCGATGACTCGGGGCGAACGCGCCTCGACGGCTGCATCGTCGGTCCGCACGGGGGCGACGAGCCCACCCGCCTCAGCGGCGCCGACCTCGACCTGCAGTACGAGATGGACGGCAAGCGCCTCGCCGGCGGCTCCGTCACCCTGCACGACTGGGATGGGGGCGCCCACGCGCTCACCCTGAAGCCACTCACGACCATCTACGCGAAGGGGCTGGGCTACGGGCATCCGGACTTCCGCCACATCGAGTACAAGGACGGCGTCGCCCAGGCGGAGACGCACGACACGACGGACGGGGCGGCGGTCGCGCGGCTGCTCGATAACGACTCCGGCCACATCAACCCGTTCGCGATCGAGCACTTCTGCGAGATCACAGCCGGAGAGCTGACCGCTTACGGCGTCGTCCGCCTGAGCATCTAGGCAAGGGAGCGAGGAGAAGAGCGATGACGAGATTGACCGAGCTCGACGAGCATTTCTACCACCAGACCCCCAGCCCCGTGGACGCCCTGCGCGACACGGATCCTCGTTACGTCGACCAGCACTGGTTCCAGTGCATGGATACCGAAGGGCGCTGGATCGTGGGCGCCAACTGGCCGGTGTGGCCCAACAGCGGGATCATCGAAAGCGGCCAGATCATCGTGCACGGAGATACGCAGTACAACCTGCGCTACTCGAGCACGATCCAGCAGGAAGGCTACAAGTCGGCGCGCACGAACCAGGTCGTGGGGCCGGCCTCGATGGAGGTCATCGATCCCCTGCGGAAGGCGCGCTTCACGCTCTCGCCCGACAACCACTGGGGCATCAGCTACGACCTGACGATGGACACCTACCTGCGGCCCGTGCAGACCCGCACGCCGATCGCGTTCGCGGGATCGGAGACGCTGCCGGGCCTGCTCCCCTACTTCGAAATCATGGGGCGCTGGACGGGCGAGCTGAACGTCGACGGGACAACCTACGAGGTGAACCACGAGAACACCTGGGGCCAGCGCGACCGCTGCTGGGCGAGCCTCGGCGGGGAGCGCTGGCAGGGCTGGACGGGCCCGGCGCCGGGCGGCGGGGGCGTCTCGCCGAGGGGCGCGGGCCGCATCCACTGGCACAGCCACATCCAGTTCGATGACATCGGCTTCTGGTGGTGGATGGACGAGTTCATGGGGAAGCCACGCCTCGGCGGCACGCTCGCCGACAACCGCGGCAGCCACTTCGACGGCGCCGTCACCTGGCCCATGGACGACCCACGCGAGCAGATCCGGGTCGTCGACTTCACCAACATCGATGTCGAGACGCAGCCCGGAACGAAGAAGTTCCAGGCGGCGCAGATCACGCTCATCGACGAGTACGGCGAGGAGTACGACCTCGAGTTCGAGATCATCAAGCCGAACGCCACGCGCCACATCCGGGGCGAGGGCTACGGCCAGCCCCGCTTCCTCGGCGGCTGGCAGGGCGACTGGCACGAGGAGTTCGACAAGTACGACCTGAGCGACTGGCCGAGCTACGAGGGCTTCGCCCACCAGCTCTGGGACGGCGAGCACGCCGTGCGCTGCCGCTACAACGGCCGCGAAGGCATCGGGCACATGGAGATGAGCGGCACGCCACCGCTCCCCCAGTGGGGCTTCGCTTGATGGCGCGGCCCGGCAGGGAGTCCCGGGCGTGAGCGCGTCGTTCGAGGGGAAGGCGATCATCGTCACGGGGGCGGCCTCGGGGATGGGCCGGGGCACGGCCGAGCTGCTCGCCGAGCGCGGCGCCCGCGTCGCCATCGTCGACCCCGCCGCCGAGGGGCTGGCGGAGACGGCGGACGCCCTGCGCGCGGCGGGCGCCGAGGTTATCGCCGAACCCATCAGCGTGGCCGACCCGGAGGCCGTCGAGCGGCTGATCGCGCAGGTGCGCTCGGCCTGGGGCGGCATCGACGGGCTCGTGCACTGCGGCGCCATCCTGCGCTACGCGGGCTCCCTCGAGACCGACATCGCGACCTGGCGCGAGGTCATCGACGTGAACCTCACGGGCACCTTCGTCATCGGGCACGCCGTCGCGACGGCGATGGTCGATGACGGCCGCAAGGGCGGCATCGTCAACATCGCCTCGGTGGCGGCGGTGATGGGCCTGCCCAACCTGGCCGCCTACTCCGCCTCGAAGGGCGGGGTGGCGGCGCTCTCGCGCTCGATGGCGGTGGAGCTGCTCCCGCACGGCATCCGCGTGAACTACATCTGCCCCGGGTTCGTCGAGAGCGGCATGACCGAGGACATCCTCGAAGAAGAGGGTGCACGCGAGCGCATGGCCCAGGGGACGGCGACGGGCGCCGTCTGCGGCCCGCGAGATATCGCCGAGGCGTGCGCCTTCCTCCTGGGTGAAGAGAGCGCGGGCTACATCGCCGGCAACGGGCTGATGGTCGATTCCGGGGTCTCCATCCGCTAGCATCGCCCGGCAGCAAGGCACAGGGGGAACGCGATGGGCATCCGCGGAGTGGGCCACACCTCGATCACGGTGCGCGATCTCGATCGCGCGGTCGCCTTCTACAAGCTGCTCGGGTTCGAGGACACGGGCACGCGCCTGCACCTCGATAACGAGTTCATCGAGACCCTGCAGGCCATCCCCGGCGCCGACATCACGGCGGCCGTGCTGCGCCTGAACGATTACGCGCTCGAGGTCATCAAGTACGACGCCCCGACCGGGTACGACCACAACCCCCTGCGCACCTCCGACGTGGGCGGCTTCCACATCTGCCTGATGGTGGATTCGGCGGACGACGAGTACGCGCGTCTGAAGGCCGCCGGCATGGAGTTCAAGTCCGAGGTGCTCGACTACGACGGGGGCATCCGCGTCGTCTACGGCTGGGACCCGGACGGGAACACGATCGAGCTGCTGTCGCAGTAACCCGGCGAGAGCGGGCACGGGGGGTCAGCGCCCTCGCCTGGATCGCTCCATCGCGCCCCTACGCGTCGAAGATGTCGTCTAGCGCGCAGGAGAAGCCGGGGAGCACGTCGCCACCGTCGAGGAAGCTATCCCCAGCGAGCGTCGACACCTCGCCGTCCACCAGGTGCACATCCACCGTGCGGGTTCCAGGATGGACGACCCAGGCGAGGCGCACGCCGTGGCTGAGCCACATCCGCGCCTCGTCGTTCATTGCGCGGCGGCTGTCGCCCGGCGATGCGACCTCCACGACCAGATCGGGAACCACTTCGGCGTAGCCGTCCACATCCTCGCCCAGCGGGAGGCGCTCCGCCGACGTGAACGCGAGGTCAGGCTCTCGCACGGTGTCAGGGTCGCGCTCGAGCCAGACCCCCGAGTCTGAACCAACCAGCGTCCCGAGCCGTCCGGGCTTGATGAACGCACGCAGTTCGCTGCCAAGGTTCATGACGATCTTGCCGTGCCGCTGTCCACTCGCCATGGTTTCGCAGAGCACCCCCCGGATGAGTTCGCCACGCCCACCCTCGCTGTGGAGCCGCAGCAGGTCCTCGGCAGTCAGCAGCCTCGTGGCCTCGGTAGCAGTCATCGGTGGTCGCTCCCGTGCCCGATCATTGTACCGCGCCGCCGACGCGACGATCTGATACACGCCACGCAGGACGGCAGGGGGCGTCAATCCACCGAGCTGCTGTCGCAGGCGCCCGTCCCCGCGAGCGCAACCTAGGGCAGGTCGACCTCGATCGCGGAGACCTTCGCGGGGCCATCGCCGGTGTTGGTCCAGGAGTGGAGGGTGTTGTCGCCCTCGATCACGAGGTCGCCCTCGTAGACGGTCACGGACTCGCCCCCGTCGAGAGCGAATTCGAGCTGGCCCCTCGCGATGTACACGTACACGTCGCAGTGGACGGCGTGCCAGCCGGTCGTCTGGCCCGGCTCGAACTCGACGACGAGCCAGCGCCCGCCCACGCCCGCGGGCACGTCGAAGTCGTGGGCGCGGGCGTCGGGAAGCTCACGGTTCTCCGCGATGACGGCCTTGCCGGCAGCGTTCTGGCGCGTGCGGATGAACTTGCTCATGCCCGCCGCACCCGGCGCTCGTCCTTGTAGACGATGAGGAGGTAGAGCGTGTCGCCGAATTCACTTCCGGCGGCCGCGAGTTGCATGGAGACGACTTCGTTCGCGATGTGGTCGTTGAGCCACTCGTCGGTCTTCTGGTTGAGGTCGTCCGGCGTGCCGGCGGAGAGGATGGCGGTCCGCAGGTAGCTGGCGCTGGTGTTTACGGCGCTCATGGCGCGGCGACGGTACGCGGACGGGGGTGGCGCGGCAAGCGGCTACCAGACGAGGTCGCCGATGATCCAGCCGAGGGCCGCCGCGGTAACCGTGACGGGAAAGATATTGACGAGGAAGTAGCGCATCGGCATGGCGTTGCTCTCCGATCGTCCAGCTCAGCTCAATTGATAAGTATACAGCGCGCATTAGCAGAACGGTCCGGGACGGGCGCCGCCGCTAGAATCGCGGGATGGGCACGTTCGATGCGATCGTGGTTGGCGCGGGGCCGGCGGGCAGCACGGCCGCCCGCGAGCTGGCCGCCTCGGGCGCACGGGTGCTCGTGGTCGACCGGGCGGAGTTCCCTCGCTACAAGGCCTGCGGCGGCGGCGTCCCCCTGCGAGCGGAGCGGATGCTGCCGTTCCCCATCGACAGCGTCGTCGAGGACTCGGTCTCGCGCATCGAGATGTCGGCGCGGGGGCAGATGGCGTTCACGAAGCGCTCCCGGGGCCCGTTCGCGCGGATGGTCATGCGCGACCGCTTCGATGCGCTCCTGCTCGAACACGCGCAGCGCGCCGGCGCGGAGCTGCGAACGGGCACGGTCGTGCGCGAGCTCGACCTGAACGGGCGGGCGCGCATCCGCGCGGACGGGTTCGAGGCGGAGGCGGAGACCCTGATCTGCGCGGACGGGGCGCACTCGCCGGTGGGGCGGATGGCGGGGCTGGGGCTCGACCTCGCCGAGTGCGCGGCGTGGGAGGTGGAGGTGCGGGGCCGTCCCCGCGACGCCTCCGTGGCGGAGGCATCGACGCTCATCGACCTCGGCTACGACCCCTGGGGGTACGCCTGGCTCTTCCCGAAGGCGGAGCTGCTCTCCATCGGCATCGTGCTGCCGAGGGAAGAGGCGAGCCGGATGAAGGCGCTCGTCGACCGCTACCTCGAGCGGCTGGGGCTGCAGGAGGCGGAGGTCGCGGTCGCGCGAGGGCACAAGATCCGCTTCCGGCGGGGTGGGGAGGCGGTGGCGAGCGAGCGTGTCGCGCTTGCCGGGGACGCAGCGGGCCTCGCCGACGAGTTCACGGCGGAAGGTATCTCCTACGCGATCCACTCCGGCCGGCTGGCGGCGAGGGCGGCGCTCCGCGGGCTCGCCGGGGAAGGCGACCTGCGCAGCTACCAGGCCGACCTCGAAGAGGAGATCCAGCCGGAGCTGGACGCGGCCCGGGTCATCGCCTACATGTTCTACGGGATGCTGAAGCGCGCCCGCCGGCCCTGGATGCTGGCGAGCGAGCACACGCCCTTCCTCTGGGGTTCGCTGTTCGCCGTGCAGCGGGGCGAATCGAGCTACGCGCGCGAGGCGAAGCGCGCGGGCCCGCTGACGGCGGTCGCGAGGGCCATGCTGCGGCGGCGTGACCGGCACCGGCGGGTTTGATCGCGGACCGCAGCAGCACGGGGAAGAAGCCTCGACGCCCGGCGCCTTTACCCGCCTGGCCTTGCCGCAGGCGCGGGAGCGCCCGTAGGCTGGAGCGACACCCTTCCTGGAGATCCGGCCCATGGCTCAGAGCGCGACGCGCGAAGTGCGACCCGACGGCAAGCTGCGGCTGCCCCCCGGCCAGCGGCTCACCGAGGGCTGGCCCGTGCTCCACTACGGGGCCATCCCGCGGCTCGATCCGGAGACCTGGCGCTTCCACGTGTGGGGGCTCGTCGAGGAAGAGCGCAAGTTCACCTGGGACGAGTTCAACGCCCTGGGCGCCACCACCGACACCAGCGACATCCACTGCGTGACCACCTGGAGCAAGTACGACAACGAGTGGGAGGGCGTGCCCTTCCGCGCGTTCTACGACGCGATCAAGGTGAAGCCCGAGGCCAAGGTCGTGATGGTCCACAGTTACGGCGGCTACACGACGAACGTGCCGCTGGAGGATCTGCTCGCGGACGGCGTGCTCTTCGCCCGGACCCACAACGGGGAACCGCTCACGAAGGAGCACGGCTGGCCGCTGCGCCTGGTGGTGCCCCACCTCTACTTCTGGAAGAGCGCGAAGTGGATCGGCGGCATGCAGTTCATCGACCAGGACCGCCCCGGCTTCTGGGAGATGTACGGCTACCACATGTACGGCGACCCCTGGAAGGAACAGCGCTACTCCTAGCGCCTCACTCCCCCGCAGCCTGAAGCAGCTCCTCTGCCGCGGCGCGGTTGGCGGGCGTATCGCCGCCGAGCATGAGCGCGAGCTCGCACAGACGCGCCTCCCCCTCGACCTCCTCGATATCGCTCCAGGCGCCGCCGTCCTCGCTGGCCTTGGTCACGACGAAGTGGCGGGCGCCGTAAGCGGCGACCTGAGGCAGGTGGGTCACGCAGAGGACCTGGTGGCGATCGGCAAGACGCCGCAGCGCCTCGCCCACGACCGAACCCGCGCGCCCGCCGACGCCTTCGTCGACCTCGTCGAGGACGACGAGGCGGGGCTCTGCGGCTGCGCCGAGCACGGTCGTGAGGGCGAGCAGGAAGCGCGAGGTCTCGCCGCCACTGGCGACGCTGCGGAGGGGGCGTGGCGGGCTGCCGGGGTTGAACGAGGCGAGCAGCTCCATCTGGTCGACGCCCGACTCCGTGAAGGCACGCGTACCGTGCTCGCCGCCGCCGGAGGAGTCGGCGCCGGGAGCGACGACCTCGTAGTCGGGCAGGGTGACGGCGAGGCCATCGGGGTCGTCCTCGCAGGCGAAACCGGCGGCGAGGGCCGCGCCCGGCATCTCCAGGCGCGCCAGTTCGGCTGAGACCTCGGCGATGAGGCGCGCAGCGGCCTCGCGACGGGCCAGCGAAAGGGCGGCGGCAGCCTCCGCAGCGGAGCCCGCGAGCGCCTCCGCGCGTTCGCGCAACTCCTCCAGCGATGCTCCGGCGGTCTCGATCGAGTCGAGCCGCTCCCGCGCCTCCCCTTCGTAGGCCAGGATCGCCTCGACGCTTTCCCCGTACTTGCGGCGGAGACGGGCGATCAGGTCGAGGCGGGCATCGACCGCCTCGCGGCGCTCGGGGTCGTCCTCGAGCGTCTCGCGGTAGGCGCGCAGGGAGCGGCCGAGGTCAGCCGCGGCCTGCTCGAGGGTGACGCCCTGGGCGGCCAGCTCGTCCGCGTCAGCGTCGCTTTCGCCGATTTCGTCGAGGGCGGCGACAGCCTCGGCGATAGGGGGCGCGTCGAGCGCCTCCAGCGCCGTTGCGGAAGCGGCGAGCAGTCGTTCGACGTTTGCCAGACGGCGCTGCTCTCGGCGCAGGGCTTCGTCCTCGCCGGGAACGAGGCCGGCGCCCGCGATCTCCTCGGTCTCGAAGCGGAGCTGGTCGAGGAGGCGCTCGCGCTCGCGCGAATCGAGGCTGACGGCCTCGATCTCGCGGCGCAGGGCGCGCAGCTCGCGGACCTGGGCGGCAAAGGCGTCCCGGTGCTCCCGGAGTCCCCCGAAGGCATCGAGCACGGCGAGCTGGACGGCCGGACGCAGCAGCGTGAGCTGCTCCGACTGGCCGTGGATGTCGATGACGCGGGCGCCAAGCGCGCGGAGCCGATCGGCGGGCGCGCTCTCACCATCGATGCGTCCGGCCGTACGCCCGGAGAGGCGCACCGTACGCTCGACTGCCAGGCAGTCGTCGCCGGCGCGCACGGTCGCGGAGACGCGGGCGCTCTCGGCGCCGGCGGCGACGACGCCGCGTCCGTGGCGTCCGCCGAAGAGGAAATCGAGAGCGTCGACGATGATCGACTTGCCCGCGCCCGTCTCCCCGGTGATGACGTTCAGGCCGGGGCCGGGCGCGAGGGTGACATCGCGGGCGACGGCGAAGCCGGTGACGGTGAGCTGCTCAATCACCGTTGTTCATGGCGCTGCTGAGCTGGACTTCGAGGCGCTCGGCGAGGTGGCCGAAGAAGGAGGAGGGCGGGTCGAGGATGACGAAGCGGGCGGCGTGCTTGCTGGCGGTGAGGGAGACGCGCGCGCCCCCGGCGAGGGGCAGGTCCTCCTGCCCGTCGACCGTGAGGATGGCCCCCTCGTCGGAGCGGATCGAGAGCAGAACGGTGGAGGAGGGCTCGAGCACGAGGGAGCGGCCGATGGCGAGATGCGCCGACACGGGCGTCACCACGAGGTGGCGTTCAACGGGAGCAAGGATGGGGCCACCGGCGCTGAGCGAGTAGCCGGTGCTGCCGGTGGGGGTCGCCACGATCATCCCGTCGCAGCGGTAGAGGGCGACACGCTCACCATCGACGGCGAGCTCGACGTAGACGGGGCGGCCGGGGGAGCGGCGGCTGAGGACGATGTCGTTGAGGCCGTAGAAGGAGCGCCCGGCCTCCTCCCCCTCGATGATGGTGGCCGCGACCATGAGGCGCTCCTCCACCTCCCAGTCGCCCGCGATGATGCGGTCGAACTGGTCGAAGAAGGCGTCGCGGTTGAGGCTCGTGAGGAATCCAAGGCGGCCCATGTTCACCCCGAGGATCGGGAGGGGACGGGGAACGGCAAGCCTGGCGGCCCGGAGAACGGTGCCGTCGCCGCCGACGCAGATGATCAGGTCGGCGTCGTCGAGTGCTTCATCGGGGACCTCTCGCCAGGTATCGGCCAGACGTGCCTCGACACCGGCGTGCCCGGCCGCATCCGCGATGCGCCCGGCCAGCAGGAGCGCGGGCTCGACACCCTCCGGCCGCAGGATGAGGACGCACTTCAGCACGGTGGCTCCGGTCGGTCTGGCGTGTGCATGTGCACGACTATCTCACGATTGCCCTTGTCGCCGGTGATCGCGCAGTTCTCGGCGGCGAGCACGTCCCAGCTCCCGGCGAGCGCCCACGCCCGGAACTCCTCCAGCACGCGGCCGCGCACGGCCTCGTCTCGCACAACGCCACCGCGAGGCACGTCCGCAGGGCCGGCCTCGAACTGGGGCTTCAGCAGGACTACCCCGGCAGTGCCCCCCGGGACCCGCATCGCGACCGAGGGCAGCACCTTGCGCAGGGAGATGAACGAAACATCCGCCACAAACAAATCGACCGGCGGCAGCTCGGGGAGGTCGCGGGCGTTGGTGCGCTCCATGACGGTCACGCGCGGATCCTCGCGCAGGCGCTGGTGGAGTTGGCCGCGGCCCACATCGACGGCGAGCACGGACGCGGCTCCCCGCTGCAGCAGGCAGTCGCTGAAGCCGCCCGTGGAGGCGCCAATATCGAGGCAGCGCAGTCCAGCCACATCGATGGCGAATTCGTCGAGGGCGGCCTCGAGCTTGTGCCCCCCGCGGCTGACGTAACGCTCGGGCTGGCTGAGGTCGAGGGGAGCGCCCTCGTCGAGCATGGTCGCGGGCTTCACGAGGGTAAGGGTTCCGCTGCGGGCGCGGCCGGCCATGATCAGCCGGCGGGCGCTCTCGCGAGACTCGGCGAGACCCCGGTGGACAAGCAACTGGTCGGCGCGAACGCGGGCCATCCGCGTAAGGCTAGCGCATGCGCGGCCCTTTGGGCTGCCGGGGCGGCGCGGTAGGATCGTGGCTCACATGCACCTCTACTCCGATCTCGCCGGCTGGTTCCACCTGCTCACCGCTCCCGAGGAGTACGCGGTCGAGGCTACGTACTACTGGCAGGGGCTCCTCGATGCCTGCGACGGACCGGCCGAAACGCTCCTGGAGCTGGGTTCGGGCGGGGGTAACAACGCGTCCCATATGAAGCGCTGGTTCACCTGCACGCTCACCGACCTCTCCCCCGAGATGCTCGCGCAGAGCCGCACGATCAACCCCGAGTGCGAGCACATCGAGGGGGACATGCGCACGATGCGGCTCGACCGCACCTTCGACGTCGTGTTCGTGCACGACGCGGTGGTCTACCTCACGGAGCTCGACGACCTGCGGGCGGCCGTGGTGACCGCCTTCGCGCACCTGCGTCCCGGCGGGGCGGTCCTCTTCGCCCCCGACTACATCCGCGAGACCTTCGAGCCGGGAACCGACCACGGGGGCCACGACGGCGACGATGGGCGCTCCATGCGTTACCTGGAGTGGGTCCGCGACCCCGACCCCGACGACTCGCTCTACGAGGTCGACCTCGTGTACGTGTTGCGGGAAGCGGACGGATCCGTGCGCCTCGAGCACGACCACTGCCTCGAAGGGCTGTTCACCCGAGAGGAGTGGCTGGACGCGCTGCGGGCCGCCGGCTTCGAAGCGGAGGAACGCCCCGGAGCCGAGCCCGAGGAGTTCCCGGGGCAGCGCATCTTCATCGGACGGAAGCCGGCGTGAGCGACGGAGCGCACGCCACCGACGGGCCGCAGCGGGTGGCGGAGGCGATGCGCGCCTGCGGGCTGACCTCGCCCATCGAGCGGTTCGCGGAAGGAACGGCGACGGCGATGGATGCAGCCAACGCCCTCGGCTGCGAGCTCGGGCAGATCGTGAAGACGCTCATCCTGATGGCGGACGGACGGCCCACGGTGGTGCTCGCAGCGGGCGACCGGCAGGTGGATACGGCCGCCCTTGCGCGCCTGCTCGGCGTCTCCCGCAAGCGCCTGAAGATGGCATCGGCGGAGCAGGTGCTCGAGCTGACAGGCTACCGGGTCGGAGGCGTCCCGCCTGTGGGCCTGCCGGGCGAGTGGGACGTCATCGCGGACGACAGCCTGAAGCGGTTCACGCAGGTGTGGGCGGCGGCAGGCGCCAGCGACGCCCTCTTTGCAGCAGGCCGGGACGAACTCCTGGCGGCCGCGGGCGCGCAGCTCGCGACAGTCGGCAGGACGCGCGGGTAGGGGCGTTCAGGCGGTCTCGCCGTGGATCTCCGGCTCGGGGGCCGCGTCTTCGAACTCGACGGGCTGGCCGCCCTCCGCCATCAGGATCGGGCGCTGGCGCTTCACGATGGTCTCGCCCTTCACGACACAGCGGTCGATGTCTTCGCGGCTCGGGATCTCGTACATCACGTCCACCAGCCGGTCCTCCACGACCGTACGCAGGCCGCGGGCGCCGGTCTTGAGGCGGATGGCCTCGTCGGCGACGGCCTCGAGGGCGTCGTCGGTGAAGGCCAGGTCCACGCCGTCCATGGCGAAGTAGCGCTCGAACTGGCGCACGAGCGCGTTTTTCGGCTCGGTGAGAATGCGCACGAGGTCGTCGCGATCGAGCGAGCTGAGGGAGACGACGAGCGAGAGCCGCCCGATGAACTCGGGGATGAGGCCGTAGTCGAGCAGGTCGTCGTGGGTGACGTGGGCGAGGAGCTGGTCGGTGCGCTTGGGACCGCGCGCGCTGCGCTCGGCGCGGAAGCCAAGGCTGACCTGATCGCGCTTCAGGCGGCGCTCGATGTTCTTCTCCAGCCCCTCGAAGGCGCCTCCGCAGATGAAGAGGATGTTCGAGGTGTCGATCTGGAGGAAGTCCTGGTGGGGGTGCTTGCGCCCGCCCTGCGGGGGCACGTTCGCGACGCAGCCCTCGATGATCTTGAGGAGCGCCTGCTGCACGCCCTCGCCGGAGACATCGCGGGTGATGCTGGGGTTGTCGGCCTTGCGCGAGACCTTGTCGATCTCGTCGATGTAGATGATGCCGCGCTCGGCCTTCTGGATATCGAAATCGGCGGCCTGGATGAGGTGCAGGAGGATGTTCTCCACGTCCTCGCCGACGTAGCCGGCCTCGGTGAGGGCGGTGGCGTCGGCGATGGAGAAGGGGACATCGAGGTAGCGCGCGAGCGTGCGCGCGAGGAACGTCTTGCCGACACCGGTGGGGCCGCAGAGCAGGATGTTCGATTTCTCCAGCTCGATGTCGGGGTCGACATCGGCATCGGCGTTGATGCGCTTGTAGTGGTTGTAGACGGCGACCGAGAGGACCTTCTTGGCAGCGTCCTGGCCGATGACATAGCTATCGAGGTGCTCGTGGATCTCGCGGGGCGAGGGGACGGCCCCGGCCACGGAGGGGGTGGCGGCATCCGGGGTGGTGCTTCCGCCCGATTCCTCCTCGATGATCTCCCGGCACAGCTCGATGCACTCGTCGCAGATGTAGACGGAACCGGGCCCGGCTATCAGGCGGCGCACCTGGTCCCGGCTCTTCCCGCAGAAGGAGCAGTGATACTGCGTGCGCTTCGTCCGGTTGCTGGCCACGGCTAGCTGCCCCCGCTCTGCTCCGCGACGGCCTGCTCGAGGACCTCATCGACGAAGCCGTAGGCTTTGGCGCCCTCGGCATCGAGGTAGAAATCGCGGTCGAAGTCCTCCGAGATCTTCTCGACGGGCTGGCCGGTGCGGTTGGAGATGATGTCGCGGATGATCTCGTTGTTGCGCAGGATCTCGCGGGCCGCGATCTCGATGTCCCGCGCCTGACCGCGCGCGCCGCCAAGGGCCTGGTGCATGTGCACGGTGGCGTTGGGAAGGGCGAATCGCTTGCCCTTCGCCCCCGCGGCGAGCAGCACGGTCGCCATCGAGGCGGTCTGGCCGACGGCGATCGTGGAGACGTCGGGCTCGATCAGCTGCATCGTGTCGTAAATGGCGAGCCCGGCGGGGATGATGCCGCCGGGCGAATGGATGTAGAGGCTGATGTCGCGCTCCGGGTCTTCCCGCTGAAGGAAGAGGAGCTGGGCGACGATGAGGTTGGCGATCTGGTCGTCGATAGGTGTGCCGAGAAAGATGATGCGCTCCTTGAGGAGCAGGGAGAAGATATCCAGCGCGCGCTCGGAGCGGGGTCCCGTCTCGATCACCGTGGGGACCACGGCCCTTGGGGCGGCGGCGTTGGCGTGCGTCACTCGGCTTCCTCCTCGGAGTCGGACTCCGGTTGTGGCTCGGCGGATGCGATCTCCTGCAGCCGTGCGAACGTCTTCTCCGTGAGCAGGCTGCCGCGGATGTTGGCCGAGCCGCTCTCGCTCTCAAACATGGTACGCATATTGGCGGCCTCTTCGCCCAGCGGTTCGAGCATTTTCTCGCGCTGCTCCACCACTTCCTCTTCGCTGACCTCGATCCCCTCGGCGGTCGTGAACTCGCCCAGGACGAGCGAGCGGAAGAGGCGCTCCTGCGCGGGCTCGCGGTACATCTCCCGGAACTCTTCGGTGCTCTTCCCCACCTGGGCGAGGTGGGCCTGGTAGGCGCGCACGTCGCTGCCGTGGTCCTGACGGATGAGCTCGTCGATCTCGCGATCGAGGAGCACCTGGGGGAACTCAATCTCGGAGAGGCCCACCAGCTCGTCGATAGCCTTCAGGCGGTAGGCCTCGTCGGCCTGGCGCTGCAACGCCTCCTGGAGGTCGCTGCGAACGCGCTCGTGGAGCTCGTCGATGGTCTCGAACTCTTCCGCGTTTACCTGCTGGGCGAGGTCGTCGTCCTCGTCCGGCAGCTCCTCCTCCTTGACCGCCTTCACGGTGAGGGTGATGGAGGCGGTCTTGCCCGCGAACTGCGGGGGGAAGTCCTCGGGCACTTCGATCTCGACCGTCTTCTCCGACTCCGCCTCCATGCCGAGGAACTCCTCGGCGAGGCCGGGCAGGAAGAGGCGCTGGTCCTCGATGAGCTGGAAATCGACATCCTCGTCCTGGACGAAGGGCGTGCCTTCGGCGGTCCCCTTGACGTCGGCGGTGAGGTGGTCGTTCCACTCGGCCCCACGCTCGACAGGCCCGATCGTGGCGAAGCGGCGGCGAATGAGCGTCATCTGCTCCTCGAACATCTCGTCGGTGACTTCGACGGGTTCGGGGGCGATGCGGATGGAGTTGTAGTCGCCGAGGGTGACGGTGGGGCGGATGGGCACGGTCGCTTTGAAGCGCACGGGCTCGGTCTCGAGGATCTCGAGCTCGGGCTGATCGACGGGGTCGATCTCCTCGCTCTCGAGGGCCTCGGTGTAGACGGCGGGGACGAGTTTATCGAGCGCCTCGCTCAGGAGCCGCTCGCGGCCGACCATGCGCTCGACAACGCGGCGCGGGGCCTTACCGGGACGGAAGCCGGGAATCCTCAGGGTGGGGACGAGACGCTTGTAGGCAGCGTCGAGGGACCGCTCCAGGCGGTCCGGTTCGACTTCGATCTCAAGCTGCACGCGGCTCTCGGGGAGCCGTTCGAGAGTGACCTTCACCGGGCCGCCATCCCTCCGCACGTCGAGTATACGGTATCCGCTCGTTACGACTTAGCGCCGGTACGTGCGCGGCTCGACGATGTCGACAAGCGCATCGCCAAGCAGGTTCCAGGCGAAGATGAAGAGGATGTACGGGATGCCGGAGACCAGCAGCAGGTGGGGGAACTCCTGGAAGGTCCGCACCCCGCCGGCGTTCTGCAGCAGCGTCCCGAAGCTAGGGGTCGACGGGTCGACGCCGAGGCCCAGGTAGCTCAGGGCAATCTCGGTACCGGCGATGCCGGCCATACCTGCCGAAACGCCGACGAGATAGATGGGCAGCACGCCCGGGAACACATGCCGCACCAGCATCCGGGGCGTGGAGACGCCGATCGTTTCGGCGGCGAGGACGTACTCCTGCTCGCGAATCGCCAGCACCTGACTCCGCACGATGCGAGCCGATCCGATCCAGGCGAACGGGAGAGCCGCCAGCACGATGATGAGGAAGGGCACGATGGCGCGCGCATCGTCCCCCAGGAAGGTGTTCTCCTGGAGCCAGAAGCCGACATCGTTGAGGCGCGTCCGGAAGGCAGCGGAGATGGCCAGGAGCAGCAGAAGGGTGGGGACGCCGCTCAGTACCTCCCCCACGCGCATGATGGTCGAGTCGGTCTGGCCCCCGCGATAACCGGCAAGGAGCCCAAGCCCGAGCCCGAGGACCAACGAGCCGGTGACAATCACCGCGACCGTGAACAGCAGGGTGGTGCGTGCGGAGTAGACGACGCGGGAGAACAGGTCGCGTCCAGCCGCATCGGTGCCAAACAGGTGCTCGGCCGAGGGGGCGGCCAGCCGGTCCTCGATCGTGAGGCGCTGGTAGTTGGGATCGTCAGTGGCGACCCAGGGGGCGAAGAGTCCCGCCAGGTAGAAGGCCGCGAGGAACGCGATCGCGAGCATCGCGATCCGCTTGCGCAAGAGCTCGCGCAGGAACCGGAAGCGGGGCGCGGGGCGCCAGCCGAGCTCAGCCGTCTCCAGGGGATTCGTTGCCGGCTGTGCCACTTCCCGCCTCATGGCTACACGCTCCTCGCGGCCGTGATGCGGATGCGGGGGTCGATGAACCCGTAGGTGATGTCAATGATGATGTTGGCGAAGAGGAAGAGAATCGAGCCGAACAGCACCAGCGCGAGCACGACATCGAAGTCGGGGCCGAGCACGGCCTGGAGGGACTCACGCCCGATCCCGGGGATGCCGAAGAGAAGCTCGACGAAGAGGGAGCCCGCAAACAACCCCGGCAAGGAGAGGCCGATGACGGTGATCATGGGCAGGAGGGCGTTCCGCACGACGTGCGACACGACGACGGTGCGCTCTCGCAAGCCCTTCGCCCGCGCGGTCCGGACGTAGTCCTCGTTACTGACCTGGATGACGGAGGCGCGCATGAGGCGGGCAACGCCGGCGACACCCGGCAGCGCCATGACGAAGACGGGCAGGATGATGTTCTGGTGGAGCACGCCCTCGTAGGTGAGGTCGACCCAGCCAAGCTTGAGGGCGAAGAGCCAGGGCGCTACGACGGCAGTGACAAAGACGGGGACCGCATCGATGGCCAGCCAGAAGCCGATGACGAGCGGGTCGAGGAACGACCCGCGCACGAGTGCGGCGTAGACCCCAATGGGCACACCCAGCCCGAATATGAGGACCATGGCCATGATGTTCATGCCCGCTGAGACGCGGATCTTCGGGATGATCACCTCGGCCACGGAGAAGTCGCCGTGCTTGGTCGAAACGCCAAGATCGCCCTGGAAGAGGTTCTGGACGTATTTCAGGTACTGGATGTGGAGGGGCTGGTCGTAGCCGTACTTGGCGCGCAGCCTGTCGGCGACCTCGTCGTCGTAACGTTGCCCGAGGAGCGAGTCGATGGGGTCGAGGGGAGCGAGCCGAAGGAGCAGGAAGACGAGCACGGAGATCAGGAAGATCGCCGGCCCCATCCAGAGGAGCCGCCGGATTATGTAGCCTGCGAGCCCCTGGCTCACTGCGCCCTACTCTCCCGAGGTGTCGATCTCGATGTAGCGGTACTTGGGCACAATCGTGCCCGGATCGACCCAGTTCTGCACGCACTCACGCACCAGATAGTGCCCAACCGTCCAGAAGGTGGGAATGATCGGCGCATCATCGATGATGATCTGCTCGGCCTCGTGATAGAGGCGGAAGCGTGCCTCCTGGTCCTGGAGCGTGGCCGCCTCGTCGAGGAGGGCGTCGACGCGGTCGTTGGAGTAGCCGCTGTGGTTGAGGCGGCTATCGCTGGCGAAGAGCTTGCCGACGAAGTTCTCAGGGTCGGGGTAGTCCGCGATCCAGCCGGCGGAGTACATCTGCAGCTCGCCGCGGCGCAGCTCGCGCAGGTAGGCGGACCACTCGATGGCCTCGACCTCGACCTCCACGCCGAGGGCCTCACGCCACTGCTGCTGGTAGGCCTGCAGATTGTCGGGCGGGTCGCCGCCGCCGCCGCTGAAAGTGAGGATGATGCGGGGCATGTCGTTGGCGTAGCGCGACTGGGCGAGCAACTCGGCGGCGCGTTCCGGGTCGTACTGGTAGGTCGTGATGGCGTCGCTGTAGCCCGGCAGCGTGGGCGGGACGATGCCGTCGGCGACGAGGGCGGAGTCGAAGAAGAGCACCTCGTTGATGGCCTCGCGGTTGATGGCGAGGGCGAAGGCCTGGCGCACGAGCGGGTCATCGAAGGGCGGCTCGTTCACGTTCATGCCGAGGTAGAAGAAGGCGAGCTGCGGGGCCTGGCGGTAGTACTCGGCGAGTTCGCTTTCCCCGCTGAGCACGCCCGCCAGCTCGACCGCCGGCACGAGGGCGATGTGGATCTCGTCGTTCTGGAAGCGCGTCGAGAGGGAGCCGCCGGCGAGCGTGAAGACGACCTCATCGAGCTTGGGCGGCCCGAGGTGGTAGCGGTCGTTGGGAATGAGGACGATCTCCTCGAGGGGGCGGAAAATCTTGAGCCGGAAGGGGCCGGTACCGTTGGGCTGCCGCGTCCAGCCGTCCGGATCCTGCTCGATCTGCTCCTGGTCGACGACGTAGGCGACGGTGTAGGTGAGCTGCTGGAGGAAGTAGCTGATGGGCTCGTCGAGCTCGATGCGCAGCGTGTACTCGTCGATCACCTGGACGCCGCTGATCTCGTCGGTGCGGCCGTTGAACTTGTCGCGCACGCCCACGATGTCACCGAGGTAGTCGAGGACGGTGGGGGAGAAGTTGGCGGGGTCGGCGGCGCGCTCGAAGCTGTACTTGAAGTCGTCGGCGGTCACGCGGCGGCCGTTGTGGAACACGACATCGTCGCGCAGGAAGAAGGTGTAGACGCGCCCGCCGTCGGTGATCTCCCAGCGCTCGGCGATGTCGGGGACGACCTGGAGGTCGAGGTCGAGAGTGACGAGGCCGCCAAAGATCTCGGCGGTGTACTCGGCGGTGCTGGCATCGCCTACCTGGATGGGGTCGAAGACGGTGGCGGGGTCATCGCCGAAGGTGACGAGGCGGTTCTCGCTGCAGATTTCGTTACCGCTGACGGCGCGGTTGCTGTCGTCGTCTTCGTCAGCGTCGGTGGTGTCGCGGGCGGCGTCGGTGTCATCGTCACGTTCGGAGGCTTCGCGCGCGGGCTGGGTGGTCGCGGAGTCGTCGTCGCCATCGCCGCCGGAAAGCACGAGCACGAACACAACGGCTACCGCCACGATCAGGAGCGCGACGGCGCCCATCATGATTCCGAGCGTGCGATTCGACATACGGCTTCTCCCGCGAATAACTGGTGTTGGGCGTATCAGATCAGGGCGCGCGTGGCGCGTTCGTCAGAGGATAGCGTACCCCGGCGAGCGCTCCACCGTGACCGCGCCCACCGGTCTTTACCTTTCACGGGACGCTTACTCCGGGGCGACGACCCGCAACCCGAGTTCGTCGAGCTGATCCTGGCCCACGGGCTGGGGGGAACCCATGAGCGGGTCGCTTCCCGAGGAGGCCTTGGGGAAGGCGATCACGTCGCGGATGTTGGGCGTGCCCACGAGCTCCATGAGGACGCGGTCGATGCCGGCGGCGATGCCCCCCATGGGCGGCGCGCCGTACTCGAGCGCATCGAGGAGGACGCCGAAGCGGTCCTGCATGTCCTCGTCGGTGTAGTTCATCAGGCGCAGGACCTGCTCCTGCTCCGGGCGGCGGTGGATGCGGACGGAGCCGCCCGCGATCTCGGTCCCGTTCAGGGTGAGGTCGTACTGCTTCGAGCGGACGGCGCCGGGGTCGCTCGCGAGCAGGTGCTCGTCCTCCTCGACGAAGCCGCAGAAGGGATTGTGGGTCGCGTCCCAGCGCTCCTCCTCGGGCTGCCACTCGAGCAGGGGGAAGCCGGTGACCCACGCGAACGAGAGAACGTCGCGGTCGATCAGGTCGAGGCGCTTCGCCAGCTCCTCGCGCACGAGCGCCAGGGAGGCGGAGACGACGGCAGGCTGGTCGGCGCAGAGGAAGAGCATGTCGCCGTCCTGCGCGCCGGTGAGGGTACGCAGCCCCGAAATCTCGTCCTCCGAGAGGAAGCGCGCAATGGGGGAACGCAGCTCATCGCCGGCGAGGAAGCCGATGTTGGCGAGCCCCTTCGCGCCGCCGCCGCGGGCCACCTCAACGAGCGAGTCGATGGCGCGGCGGGCCATCTCGGCCTGGCCGGGGACGCGCACGGCGCGCACCTCGCCACCGGCCGCGAGCGCACCAGCGAACACCTGGAACTCGGAGCCGCGCACGGCGTCGCTCACGTCGATGAACTCGAGGCCGAAGCGCAGGTCCGGGCGGTCGATGCCGTAGCGGGCCATGGCGTCGGCGTATTCGATGCGGGGGAAGGGGGTCTGGGCGAGGCGGCGCCCGCCCCCGAAGCGCTGGGCCACCTCGGTGAACAGCTCCTCGACGAGGGAGATGACGTCCTCTTCCTCCACGAAGGCCATCTCGAGGTCGAGCTGGGTGAGCTCGACGATGCGGTTCGCGCGCGTGTCCTCGTCGCGGTAGCAACGGGCCATCTGGAAGTAGCGCTCGAAGCCGCCGACCATCAGCAGCTCCTTCAGGATCTGGGGCGACTGCGGGAGGGCGAAGAAGTGGCCCTGCTGCAGGCGGGAGGGCACGAGGAAGTCGCGCGCGCCCTCGGGCGTGGACTTGATCAGCGTGGGCGTCTCGATCTCCTGGAAGCCGCGCTCCGCGAGGAACCGGCGCATGAAGAGGACGACCTCGTGGCGCAGGCGGATGACCTCCGCCACGCCGGGCCGGCGCAGGTCGACGTAGCGGTGGCGGAGCCGCACGAGCTCGTCGACCTCGCTCTCGTCGTTCACGGCGAAGGGTGGCGTGAGGGCCTCGTTCAGCACCTCGACGCGGGTCGGGAGGATCTCGATCTCGCCCGTGGCCATGTCCTTGTTGACGGTCTCCGCCGAGCGGCGGCTGACCGTCCCCTCGACGGCGAGCACCCACTCGGAGCGGGCGCGATGGGCGGCCTCGTGGGCCTCGGCGTTCTCGGGGTCGACGACGACCTGGACGATGCCGTGCGAATCACGGAGGTCGAGGAAGATGAGGCCGCCGTGGTCGCGGCGGCGGTGGACCCAGCCGGCGAGGCGCACGGTGCGGCCCTCGTCGGCGGTGGTCAGGTCACCCGCATAGGCGTCTTTGAGCATGCAAGCAGCCTACCCCGGGGCCCTTCAACGACCAACGCGCGGACTCAGGGGGAGGCCAGCAGGTCGCGAAGCTCGGCTGCGTAGGCGCCCTCGACATCGCGCTCGACGCGTTCCTGGAAACGGCGGTAGGCAGCCACGAGCGCCTCCGCATCGGGCGTGAGGGCGGTACGTCCGCCGCCCGCCCCGCCAACCTCCGACTGCACGAGGGATCGCCCGAGGTTCGCCTCGAGCTCCTTCACCTTGCCCCACGCCCGTCGGTAGCTGAGGCCGAGAGCGGAGGCGGCCTCGGCGAGCGAGCCCGTCTCGGCGACAAGCTCGAGCAGGCGCACGCGGTAGTCAGACATGACGAGCTGGCCGTCGGTCTCGATCCAGAGCTTCTGGCGGGGGGCGCTGGAGGCCATCGGGGCGAGCCTAGCACGCCCGCCGGGGCGTCTCAGCCGTTGAGGTCGCTGCGCGAGGTCTGCACGGCGTGGACGTGCGCGAAGTCGTTCACGGAGAGCACGGCCACGCGGTCGCCGTCGACGCGCACGGTCGTAATCGAGGTGTGGTGCAGCGGGAACACCTGGTCGACGGTCGAGGCGAGGGCTTCGGCGAGGTAGTGGTTGATGACCCCCGAGTGGCAGGCCACGACGACGCGGCGGCCACGGTTGGCCTCGGCGATCGCGGCGATGGCGCCGGTGACCCGCGCCCGGAAGGCGGCCATGTCCTCCGCGTCGGGCCAGATGGAGTCGAGGCGCGTGCGGTTCTGCTCGCGCATCAGCTCGACAAATCGCTCCGTGCCGTAGTGGTCGATAACGCCGAGGTGCTGGGGCGCGTTGATGAACTGCTCGAGCTCGCGCAGATCCTCGTTGACCACCGGCTCGAGGCCGTGGTGGCTGGCGATCTCCCCGCCGGTCACGCGGGCGCGGCTCAGGGGGCTGCAGTAGACGGCGTCGATGGCGACGCTCGCGAGCCGTTCGCCGACGACACGGGCCTGCTCGCGGCCGAGGTCCGAGAGGGGCGCATCGACGATGTCGCCCATGGGCATGTTCGCGGTGAGCGCCTGCTCGCCGTGGCGAATGAGGAGCAGCTCCGTCATCCCATCGAGCGATTCGGCGAAGGGATTCTCAAGGTCGACCCAGCGAATGCGGCGCGGTTTCGTCGTGTCAGGCATCGTCGCGGACTCTAGCGGGCACGGGGCGAACGGGACAGTGCGAGCGTGGCAGGGGAGAATCGAGGCATGGCCCTCGACCTCGACCCCGGTCTCGCCGGCGCGGGCAACCCCGCGCTCGTGAAGGCGATCATCGCGGAGATGGACGGCGGCGCCATCCCCTTCGAGCGCTTCATGGAGCTGGCGCTCTACCACCCCGAGCACGGCTACTACCGCAAGCCGGGCCGTATCGGCACAAGCGGCGACTTCCTCACGAGCCCGGCCATCCACCCGATGTTCGGCTGGGCCGTGGGCGCCTGGTGCCAGTGGACCTGGGAGGCGCTGGGGCGGCCGGAGCCATTCACGATCATCGAGCCGGGGGCGGGGGAAGGGGCGCTCGCGACGGCCCTGCTGGACTGGGCGGAGGGGCGAGGCGGCGAGTTCGCGCAGGCGTTGCACTACATCGCCATCGAGCCGAACACACCGGGATCGGACCCGCGCGTCGAGTGGCGCGAGGACGCACCGCCGACCGCCGGGGCGGGCGTGGTGCTTTCGAACGAGCTGTTCGACGCGCTCCCCGTGCGGCTCTTCGAGGTGCGGGAGCGAGGCCCGGTCGAGGTGTACGTCCGCTGGGACGGGGAGGCGTTCGTGGAGGCGCGGGGGCCCGTCGCGACGATCGACGGGGCGCCCGCGGCGGGGCGCTTCGAGGTGAGCGGGCGCGCGCACGCGACCATGTCGGCGATGTGCGACCTGGTCGAGCGGGGCGCCGTCCTCACCTTCGATTACGGGTACCCGGAAGAGGAGCTGTGGGCCGACTGGCGCAGGCAGGGAACGCTCCTCTGCTTCTACCGGCACACCGCCCACGAGAATCCCTACCTGCACGTGGGGGAGCAGGACCTGACCGCCCACGTCAACCTCTCCGAGCTGGAGCTGGCGATGGAACTGGCGGGGATGACGGCCTTCGGACCGGTCACGCAGGCGGCCTTCCTGACGGAGGCGGGGCTGGGCGCGCTCGTCGAGGGCGCGCGCGACGACCTGCCCGAGTACTTCGCGCGGCGACGGGCGTTCCAGCAGCTCTCCGACTCCGCCGGGCTGGGGCGCATCCGTGTGCTGGCGGGGACGCGCGGGGTGGAGGGCGTGCCGCCGGGGTTCGGTGAAACGCCGTGAGCGGGGAGGAACGCGAGCCCGCCACCAGCGCCCCGCCACGAACGACCCCCCTCGCGCCCGGCGACCACGCGCCGGACTTCCGCCTGCCCGCCATCACGACGGACGGGGAGCAGATCGAGGTGACGCTGGGGGAGGCGCTGGGGGAGGGGGACGTGCTGCTCATCTTCTACCAGGACGACGGCATGCCCATCTGCACCAGCGAGCTGAAGGCCTTCGCGCAGGAGCACGCGACGCTGAGCGAGGCGGGCGTGCAGGTCTTCGGGATGAACACGAACGGGCTCGGGTCGCACGCGCGCTTCCAGGAGCGGGACCGCTTCCCCTTCCCCCTCCTCAGCGACTTCTTCGGCGAGGTTGTGCGCGCCTACGGGCTCTGGGACGAGGACGAGCGGAAGTCGCGGCGGGCGCTCGTGCTCATCGGGGGCGACGGCGCCGTTCGCTACGTGGAGCCGCACTTCAACCCGGGGAACCTGGCGGCCTTCGAGGCGTTCTTCGCGGCCCTGGGCCTGGCCTGACTCGACCCTAGGCCGGGGGTTCCCCTACGGTGTTCGGGAACCCTCATCAAGCGAACCGACCGGAGGTTCACGTGACCCGAAACCGCATCCTCATCGGCGGCGGCGTGGCCGCTGTGGCTGTCATTGCCGTGGTCGTTTTCCTCGTCTGGTGGTTCCAGATTCGCGACGACTCGCCCCCCGCCGTGACGCTCGAAGAGGCCGTCTCCACGGTCGAAGAGGCGACTCCGGAGGCGACCGAGCCAGCAGAGGCGACCGCGACTCCCGCCAGCGCCACCGAAGAGGCTGCGGAAGCGGCAACCGAAGCCGCGGGCGAGGCGGAAGCGGGCCCGGTCACGATCGAAGGCACCTGGGTGCTGGCCGAACGCGACGGCAGCTTCGTCGGCTACCGGGTGGAAGAGGAACTCGTGACCATCGGGTACAAGGAGGCGGTGGGGCGCACCTCGACGATCGAGGCGACCATCACGATCGCAGGCGGACAGCTCACGGCCGTCACGGTCACGGCCGACCTGCGCGACCTCGAGAGCGACGACTCGCGCCGGGACCAGGCGCTGCAGTTCCAGGCGCTGGAGGCGTCGCGCTTCCCGACGGCCACATTCGAGCTGACCGAGGCGGTTGCCGTGCCGGAGGGGCTCGCCGCGGGCGAGGGCATCAGCCTGGAGGCGACGGGCACGCTCACCCTGCACGGCGTGACGCGGCCCGTGACCATCCCGCTGGAAGCGGAGGTGGTCGACGGCGTCATGGTCGTCGTGGGTTCGCTGCCCATCCTGTTCGCGGACTACGACATCGCCCAGCCGCAGGCGCCCATCCTCGTCTCCATCGAGGACAACGGCGTCATGGAGCTCCAACTCCTGCTGGTCCCGGGGCCATAAGCGCGGGCGTTCATTGACGGAGCGTCCGGCGCGTTCCTAGCATGGGTGCATGGCCGCCTACTCCGAGACCGTCATCGACCACTTCGAGCATCCCCGCAACGCGGGCGAGATGGACTCGCCCGACGGCGAGGCGACGGTGCGAAATCCGGTCTGCGGCGACCGCATGCAGGTGATGCTGCGCATCGCCGATGGGCGCATCGCGAAGATGCAGTGGCTCACGCGCGGCTGCCCGCCCGCCATCGCCACGAGCTCGTGGACGAGCGAGCACGTCGAGGGGTGGACGCTGGCGGAGGCGGAGGCGCTCACGCGGGAAGGGATCGCGGAGGGCATCGGGGGGCTGCCGAAGGACAAGGTGCACTGCAGCGTGCTCGCCGCGGACGCCCTCAGGCGGGCCATCGCGGACTACCGGGAGCGCACGGCTTGAGGCAGGGCTCGTCTGTGCATTTGGTCACAAGCGGTCAGGGCGGTACACTTTGGATTGGAAAGGGCCAATTGGCCGTTTCTCTCAGGCGCTCGCGCGCACTGCGGCGGTAGAGGCTCAAGAGCCTCCGGGAGACCCCCGTCCCACCGCCCCCACTAAATGCTGGGGGCAGAGCGTGTCCGAGTTACGGAAGCGCCCGCTGGAGCCGCAGCCGCTCACAGCGGAACAGGTGCGCGATGAATGGCTGGCGCAGCTCGACGAAGAAGGCAAGCGCGAGCGGACCCTGATCGGGTACCGCGACGATCTCAAGTTCTGGTTCCGGTGGTGCGATGCGGCAGGGGTGGACCCGCTGGCCGTGGACCGCACGCACGCCCGCGCTTACGGAGCCGACATGAAGCGGGAAGGCAAGAGCCGCCAAACCCTCCAGCGCAGGCTGGGGACGATGCGACGCTGGTATGCGTGGATGGCCGATGAGGAGCTGACGGATCGGAACCTCCTGCAAGGCTTCAAGATTCCGAAGGGCGGCCACCGGAAGCTCCCCCGCGTGATGACACGTGAACAGGTGCAGAAGGTGATCGCCTCGCAGCCCGAGACCTCCCCGCTCCGAATCAGGGACAAGGCCATCATGGCAACGCTCTACGGCTCGGGGCTGCGGGTGTCGGAGTTGATCGCGCTGGACGTGCAGGACGTTGATCTGGACCTCCGGCAGATTCACGTTGCCGACGGGAAGGGCGGCAAGCCACGGCTCGCCCCGCTCACGCGCGAGGCGGCGGAGGTGCTGCGGCTGTACCTGGAGGCGGCCCGCCCGAAGCTCGCAAAGTCGCAGACCTCGGCCCTCTGGCTGACCGGCTGGGGCGGGCGCGGTGGAGCGGCCAACAACGGCAAGCGCGTGAGCCGCCAGTTGATTCAGCGCCTCTGCCAGCGGGCCGGGAAGACAGCAGGCGTGGAAGGCGTTCACGCGCACGCCTTCCGACACAGCTTCGCAACGCACGTGTACGAGGGTGGGGGCGACCTGCTGGCCGTCAAGGAAGCGCTGGGCCACGCCTCGCTCGAAACGACGCAGGTTTACCTGCACACGACAACCGAACACGTGGGCCGGGCGGTGGATCGCGCGTTCGAGGAATTGGACCGCGAGCACGGGGTGAGAGCCATCGCCTAGACCGCGGTCAACGCAACGGGCCGCAGTTGCGAACGTTCGCAACTGGGCCTACTCTGAGCCCGTCGCCACCGCTTGCCGAATGTGACACCGGACACCCCGCCCACTCCGCCGGGCGGGGTGTTCGCTTGTGCGGCTCAACCCAAACGACCGATATACAGGTGTTGGGATTCCGTTCCCGCGCTGCTGACGACCCGGCTTCGAGGCTCGACCTCTGGCACTCAAACGGCGAGGCGGCGGGCGCTGTAAACGATGGGAGTTGCGCCCCTGATCCGAGCCTCGGCGGTGCGACTCCGCCATGACGGAGGGGGTGAGGGTCGTGCCTCACGGCAACATACGGACGCCCAGCTAGGGGGAACCAACGGAGGGGTGTCGTGGCCGAAGGCCACCGCTAACCGAAGGAGTGAACGATGGCGAAGAAGCCCGGACCAAAGCCGAAGGAGCGCCCCGACTGGTGGGATGCGCTCCTGCACGAAGTGGCGAGCGGGGAGCATTCCCGACTGGAGGATGCGACCCGAGCGGCGGGTATTGGCTACAGCGCTGTGATGGCCCGCCGCTATGCCAGCCCCCGACTTGATCACGAGTGGCGATTGGCCCGAGCGCGGGGCGACGCCCGGAGGGCGCTGCGCCAGCTTGAAGCACTTGAGGAGGCGACGGCATGAGCACAGACCCCCAACACGAACTTTCGACGAATTTCGCCGAGTTGCTTGTCAAACCCTGCCGAACTCGTGATACCTAGGTGGAGGTGCGAGATGAGCACATACGAAGACGTGATCACCCTTGAGGTGGGCGTGGGCCGTGCGGGAGCGCACAAGCTAGAGCCCTGCCGGGCATACCGCTATCAGCGGCCAGCGCTGCCGCTCTGGTCGAACGTTGGCGACAGCGACGTGTGGGTGTGGTTCTTCGCCGAGGTGCTGCCGCTCCGGGTGACGGCTGGCGGAGAGAGCGACGAACACCCACCGGCAGGGGCAGACGACGCCGAGGGCTGGGTGACCTTCACCCTGAGCGGGCCGCTGGAGTTGGTCCTGCTGAGGAGGCGGGCATGAACAGCCCAAACGGAACAGCCCAACCCTGCATCGCCTGCGGTACGCGGACGACCAACGTTGAGCACGTGTGCACGGACTGCACCGCAGGCGCGAAGGCGCGCGGCCACTTGAAGAACCTGAGCGATGACGAGTTGCTGGCGAAGCCGAAGGGCGGCGGCTCCCCCGCCAGTGCGTCACGTGACGCAGTGAGCAACCGGGCCATCGCTGAGAAGGTGGGCGTCAGCGAGCCGACCGTACGCCGTGCCCGTGCGAACGAGATTCAGGTTCGCGGACTCGCTGCCACGCCCGCGCCTTCGCCCCACCCACCGCCCACGCTGGAGGTTGAACGCCTGAAGGTGCTTACCGTGAGGGTGACGCCCGACCTTGAGCGGGCACTTCGGCAGTTGGCGCACAAGGAGAGCAAGACACTGGAGGCGTACGTGCTCGGGCTGTGCGAGGAAGCGGCCAGCTGGGCAACGCTAGTGGAGGCGAGCTAGCACGTGGGGACCCCTGCCCGCGAATCGAGACTTGGGGACGAACTCCGCTCGGGGGCGTGTTCTGTGTGAGCGAGGGCCGCCCGATATACGGGGGCGATGCCCCTCCAGCTTCGGCCCTTCCAGCGCGAGTTTGTGCGCCATGCGACGGCCCCCGGCATCGACGAATCGTGCTTGAGCTTGCCGCGCGGCAATGGAAAATCGTTCCTCGCAGGCCACTTGCTCGCCCGCATTCTGAACCCCGCCGATCCGTTGTTCCGCGAAGGTACGGAGAGCGCGCTGCTGGCGGGCTCGCTCGAACAGGCGCGGCTCACGTTCGGATTCACCCGGCGCGAGCTTGAGGAACGCGACCCCGCCGCCTACCGCTTCACGGACTCCAGCACGCGAGCGGGCATCACTCACCTCGCGACGAACACGCGCCTCCGGGTGGTGAGCAGCAAGGCGAAGACGGCGTTTGGGCTGGTCAATTGCCCGTGGGCGGTAGGTGACGAACCGGGCGCGTGGGAGCAGGCGGGCGGGGAACTGATGCACGACGCGCTCACGACCGCGTTGGGGAAACCGGGCAGCCCCTTGCGGGTGTTGTACGTCGGAACGCTCGCCCCGGCGCGGTCGGGCTGGTGGCACGACATGATCGCGGAGGGCTCCCACGGCTCGCGGTACGTTCAGGCGCTGGTGGGCGATCGCGAGCGCTGGGATCAGTGGCCGGAGATACGGCGCGTCAACCCGCTCTCGAACATCAGCCCGGAGTTCCGGGCGCGGCTCCTGCGCGAGCGCGACGAAGCGCGCAGGGACTCCCGCTTGAAGGCGAGATTCCTGAGCTTCCGGCTGAACTGCCCGACCGCCGACGAATCGGACGTACTGCTGACCGTTGACGATTGGGGGCGAGCGCTGGCCCGCCCCGTGCCACCCCGCGACGGGCCGCCCATCGTGGCCGTTGACCTAGGAGGCGGGCGAGCGTGGTCGGCAGCCGTGGCGCTGTGGCCGAACGGTCGCGCTGAAGCGCTGGCGCTCGCCCCCGGCATCCCGTCGCTGGAGGAACAGGAACGGCGCGATCGCGTGGCACGGGGTACGTACGGACGCCTTGCCGAAACCGGCGCGCTTTCGGTGAGTCACGGGCTGCGTGTTCCTCCCCCGGCGCACCTGGCGGAGATGATCGCGGCGGAGTGGGGCAGGCCGGAGCTTGTGATCTGCGACCGCTTCCGGCTGAGCGAACTACGCGACGCGGCCCCGGCGCACTGGACGATCGTTCCCCGCGTGACGCGCTGGAGCGAAGCCGCAGCGGACATACGGGCGCTGCGCCGGTTCGCACTGGACGGGCCGCCCCCGCTCGCAGTTGACGAACGCTCGCGCGACCTGCTCACCGTCTCGCTCGCGGCGGCGGAGGTACGCAACGACGATCAAGGGAACACCCGCCTAGTGAAGCGCGACCCGGCCAACAACACCGGCAGAGACGACACCGCCGCCGCGCTGGTGCTGGCCGCCGGAGCCCTTGACCGCTACCTGAGCCAGCCCCGGCCCTCCCCTGACAACTACGTGGTGATCGGGCGAGCGTCGTAACCGTGCCTGAGACGTACGGAGCGTACCGAGACGCCGGCAAAGCGCCCGGAGCGGTGGAGTGAGCCGCCGGAGCCTGAGCGGCAAGCGCTGGGCCGCTGTGCGCCGGGAGGTGCTTGAGCGCGACGGCTGGAGGTGTCAGGGGTGCGGACGGGCCGGGCGGCTGGAGGTTGATCACGTGGTACCGCTCGCAGCCGGGGGCGAGCCGTGGGCGCTCGACAACCTGCAAGCGCTCTGTGTGGGCTGCCACATCGCGAAGACGGCGCGCGAGAACGAACGCCCCCGCTCAGCCGAGCGCCAGCGCTGGGACGCCTTGCTGTCCGATATACGGATCACAGCAACCCCAGAGGTGACCCGTGACGGAACTCCAGAAGGCGATGCTCCGCGCGAGCGAGATCAGGCAGCGGCTCAATGAGCTCGGCGGCGCTGACGAGCTCACCGACGAACAGAGCGCGGAGCTTGACCGCCTGCGCAACGAGTACGGCGAAGTCGAGAAGCGCCAGCGCGAGTTGATCACCGCCGAAGCGGAGGCGGAGACGACCACCACCGAACGCGGCGAGACGCCGGAGGAGCGCGAGCTTCGCGAGCTTCACGATGCCGCCGAGTTCGGGAACTACATCGCGGCGGCCATCAGCCACCGTGCGCTCGCCGGAGCCGAGAACGATCTGAATCAGGCGCTCGGCATCGCCGGTGACCGCTTCCCGCTCGCGATGCTGGTGGAGGAACGCGCGGCCATCGACGGCGACGCGCAGGGGAACCAGCAGCCGTGGATCGATCGGCTGTTCGCTGATACGGCGGCAATGGCGCTCGGGGTGACCATGCCTTCCGTCGCCCCCGGCGTGTCCGCCTACCCGCTGCTTGTCTCGAACGCCGCCCCCGCCCAGCGCGGGCGCACGGAGGCGATCGCAGCCGCCGCCACGATCAGCGCGACCGTGACCGAGGTGAAGCCGTCGCGAAGCGCCGTGAAGGCCGTGTACAGCATCGAAGACACCGCCCGCCTGCCGGGCCTTGCCGAAGCGATCCGGCGCGACCTGAGCGCGTCGATGGTGGAGAAGATCGACCGCACGATCTTTGTCGGTGACGACGGGGCGAACGAAGCCGGAGCCGACATTACCGGGTTCACCACGGCGGGCGTCGCGGAGTTGACGCTGACGCAGGCTGACAAGGTGGCCGCTGAAAAGGTGTTGGCGGTGTTCGCCGGGCTGATCGACGGCAAGCACGCCGCCAGCATGGGCGACCTCAACATCGTTGCGACCGTGGGCAGCAATGCCCTCTGGCTCTCCACGCTGCCGACCAACAACCGGAACGAGACGCTGGCGCGCATCCTGCGTGACAACGACCTCTCCTGGACCACCCGAGGCGAGATTGAGACGGCCACCGCCGACGGTGACTTTGGCGGGTTCGTGGGGCTCGCACGGGGGATCGAGAATACGGCCGTCGCGCCGGTGTGGCAGAGCGCCCAACTGATCGTTGACCCCTACACAGAGGCGGACTCCGGGGAGGTGGTGCTGACGCTCAACTACCTCTGGAACTTCGCGATCCCCCGCGTGGCCAACTTCCGACGGCTCAAGTACGTCGCCTAGCGATGGGGAGGGCGGACCATGCCGAACCTGTTGCTAAGCGGCCCGGCGGGTGCTGGTAAGAGCCAGTTGGCCCGCGAGCTTGCCGCTGAACGCGGCGGGCCGGTGGTGATCGCTGACTTTCAGGCCCTCTACGCTGCCATCGCGGGAGCCGAGCGCGGACCCGATGGGCGGTACCCCGAGCGCATTGAGGCGCTGCTACCGACCACCGAGCACACCCGGCAGGTGGTGATCGCGGCAGCCGTGCAGCGTGACCTTGACGTGATCGCCACCAACTCAGACGGCGACGGCGAGCGCCGCGCGGCGCTGCTTGAAGCGCTGGGCGTGGGGGCGATTGAGCGCGTGGTGGACCCCGGACGGGAGGTTGTGGAGGCACGCCTTGCGGACCCGGTGACGGGGGAACTCTCCCCGCAGTGCAGGAGCGCGATCGGGCGCTGGTACGGGAGGCTCTAGTGGACGAAATCAGGTGCGCGATCGAGGTGCGGGAAGACGACACCCGCCGCAGCCCCGGCAGGCTCTACGGCGTTCTGCTGACGTACGAGGAACGGGCCGCCGACCGCCCGGAGGCGTTCGCCCCCGGCTCCCTGCACTGGCCCGATGACGGGATCGTGATCAACCTCTCGCACGACCGGCGGCAGCCCGTGATGCGCATCGTTCCAGAGGTACGGGGGCGGCAGGTGGTGCTTGATGCTCCCCTCCCCGATACGACGCGGGGGCGAGACGCGGCCACGATGATCAGGGACGGAACCTTGAAGGGCGTGAGCGTGGAGTTCCGCAGCCGCCGGGAGAATCGAGCGAAGGGGTACCGCGAGATCAACGACGCCTTCACGCGCTCGGCTGGGCTGGTGGACGATCCCAGCTAC
Organism: uncultured Anaerolineaceae bacterium; assembly: GCA_964389725.1. Classification (GTDB taxonomy): domain Bacteria; phylum Chloroflexota; class Dehalococcoidia; order Tepidiformales; family Tepidiformaceae; genus UBA2991. The sequence goes on along the minus strand of CAYMDV010000001.1, from coordinate 197,620 downwards.
GCGGGCTCGGTGGTGGAGGTACGAGAGCGCGACGAACGCCCGCGAGTGGGGCGGTCGCTGTGGCTGTGAGCGCTCTGACTCAGGCTGCGCTCCCCGGCAAGCGCTCGCCGGGTGGAGCGCGCACGGTGGCGGGGGAGTACCAGCGCTCCCCCGCCACCAACCCCGCCCCGGTGCCAACGCATCGACATAACCGGAAGGCGGCGCTGGCATGGCGGTGACCGTCGCGCAGCTTGCGCAGGCCCTCCGGCTTTCCGATGGCACGGAAGCGCCCACCGAACCCGAGCTTTCGATTCTGAACCGGCTGCTCGGGGTAGCGGAGGCGCACGTGGAGCTACTGGCCCCGGACGCGCCGGAGGCGGTGAAGGATGAAGCCGCGATCCGCATGGCGGGGTACTTGTGGGACGCGCCGACAGCGGCGCGCGGTGACGCCTTCGCGAACGCATGGCTCAACAGCGGGGCGGGCTCGCTGGTGTCGCGCTGGGTGGACCGCCGCGCAGTGGGGGCGGCTGAGCAGGAGGCGAGCTAGTGCGCTGGCCGTGGAGCCGAGACGAAGAACGCGCATCGTCGTACACCGACGCGATCACCGATTACCTGCTCCGGGCTGCGACGAAGACGACGGAGAGCCGGGCGGTGGCGGCCACGGAGATCAGCGCCGGGCTCTGGGCTCGCGCCTTCGCGAGCGCAGCCGTGGAGCCCGACACCATCGCCACCCGAGCGCTCACCCCGCAGGTGCTGGCCACGATTGGGCGGCGGCTGGTGACGACGGGTGAGGCGGTATTTGAGCTTCAGGTGGCAGCCGACGCGCTGGCGCTGGTGGAAGCCGCCACGTGGACGATCACGGGCGGGCCGAATCCCGCGACGTGGCAGTACGAAACAACGCGCGCAGGCCCCAGCGCGACGGCCACCCGCACGCTCCCCGCTGACGCCATCGCTCACGTGATGTACGAGCACGATCCCAACGAGCCGTGGCGCGGTCGCTCGCCCCTCCACGGCTGCGAGGTGAGCGCCCAGCTTCTCAACCGGGTGGAGGCTCGGCTGAGCGAGGAAGCAAACACGCCCGGCGGGTACCTGCTGCCGATGCCCGACCCGACCGGGAGCGCGAAGCTGCTGGGCGACCTGCAAGACATCAAGGGTGGATTGGTGGGCGTGGAGACGATGGCGACTGGCTGGGATCAGGGGCGGCAGAGCGCTCCCCCTGCCGAGTGGACGCCCCGGCGGATGGGGTTCAACCCGCCGGAGGTGGCGGTGATGCTCAGGGACTCGACGGCCCGCGAGGTGCTGGCCGCCTGCGGGGTTCCTACTTCGCTTCTCGGCGACGCCCCCGGACCCGCCCACCGCGAGCTATTCCGGCAGTTCTTGCACTCAACAATACAGCCGGTGTCGCTGATCTTGGCGCAAACGCTAGGGGAGGCGTTGGACGTTCCCGATCTGGCCTTCAACTTCGACCGCTTGATGGCGAGCGACCTTCAGGGACGCGCTCGCAGCTTCCAAAGCATGGTGGGCGGCGGTATGGACGTGGAGCGGGCTGCCGCGCTCTCGGGGCTGGTGGCTGCCGATGACTAGCCCCTACTTCGCCGCGCGCCTTGACGAGACGCTGACGATCGACGTGGAAGACGACGCCACCGAATACGTGTACAGCCGGATGCGCGGAGCGAGCGCGCCGGGGCTGGCGTGGTACGAGTTCGAGCGCACGCCCCGAAGCTGGGAGGAGGTCAGGAACGCCACCGAGCTACGCGCCTACTACCGCGACGATCTGGGGCAAACCCTGCCGTCGTCACTCGCCGAGGATTTGAACACCGTTCGGCTCAGCTTCCCCCAGACCGGGATGCGCTTCGAGTGGACGATCCTCGAGTACGAGCCGCCCGACCCGAGCGACGATTGGGCGGGCCAGCCGAGCCGTGATTTCGCGCTGGTGAGCCTGATGCCGTCAGCGAAGACGCGGGGCGGTGAGAACCTGCCCGCCGACGATGAGGAAGCGCGCGTGAGCTTCCGCGACTCGACCGCCCCGGCCACGCGCACGCTCTGGTGTCGCAAGCGTGACCTGACCATGCGCGATCAGATACGCGCCGACGCGGGCGACCTGTTCGAGGCTGAGCGCGACGCGATGTTTCTCACCCGCTGGCGCAACTGGAAACCGGGCGACCTGTTCACCTTCCGGGGCGAGCAGTGGCAGGTGCGGAGCACGGCGGAGATCGGACGGCGGCGGGCCGTGGAGCTTCACGCGAGGTTGTGCGCCTGATGCTCGTTCCGCTCGAACTCCTGCGGCTCGATCTGGAGCAGGCGATCGCCCCGCCCGACGGGGTGTTTGTGGGGATGCCCGAAGACGAACGCAGCCGCCTTGACGGCTACCTGCACCTGAGCCCGGCGGGCGGGTACCTGGAGAACATCGCGATCACCCGCCAGCGCGCCAACGTTTACGCCGTTCACCGGGACGTGGTGCGGGCGCTGGAGCTTGCCGAGCTTGTGCGCCAGTACCTGCACGAACGCGGGCGAAGGGTGATCGAGGCGCACGACGGGGAGCGCTACCTGATTCATCGAACGTGGTGCTCGGACCCCGTGGGTACGGTGATGCCCGCCGCCGCCCCCGTGCGTGAGTTCGTGATCTTCGCCGACTACCTGATCGGCAATCAGCCAGCGGCAGCGACCGCCTAAAGGGAGGAACAGATGGCAGACGTACGAATCAATCCGACCACGCTCAGGCACGCGGGGGTGGCGAACCCCGCCCAGCAGAGCGTCACCGACGCCGACCGCTACCTGATGCGCAACAACGGCAGGACGTGGCTCCTGTTCGAGAACGCGGGCAACGCCGACGCGACGGTGACCTTCGATGTGACGCGCAAGCTGGGCGGGGTGGTTGACGCGGTAGACCCGACGATCACCGTTCCGGCGGCAGCGGGCGGAGACGACGGGCGGGTGTTCGCCGGACCGTTCCCCCCGAACGTGTTCAACAACGGGGAGCGTGACCTGATCTTCAGCGCGTCGGCTGCGCTCTCAGCGACGGCGCTGGCGGGCTGAAGGCCCTCCCACTCGCCAGAGACGCCGCCCCTGCCAACAGGGGAGGAAGGACAGGCTGCCAGCGTTGCCGAGATCGACACCTGAGGACCGACGCCTGAACGAGCTCGCCCGCGAGTACGGTACGGCCGAGTGCGAGGAAACCCGCGCGAAACTGCGAGCCGAGATTTGCACTGTGGGCCGGGCCTACGTGCAGCGGGTGGTGGGCCGGGCGGCGAGCAGGAACACCTACTTCTTGCTGACCCGAGACGACTACATACAGGCGGGCTGGGTGGAGCTTCTGCGGGCGTTGGAGCGCTACGACGCCGAAGGCCCCGTTCCGTTCACGGGCTTTGTCTTCGCCCGCCTGCACCGCACGCCTACGGACGCGAACCGGTACCTGAGCCCGTGGAGCCGTGCGGCTGAGCGCCACGGGCAAGAGCAGGCGGAGGTGGTCAGCGGAGACGCCCCCCTCTCGGCGGGCGGGCAAAGCCTGTTCGACGTGCTGGTCCTGCCGGACATGACGAACGAGTTTCTGAGCGTGGAGGGCGATCCGCGAGTGCGCGCCGCCGTTGCCGACTCGCTGGCTCGCGCGAGCCAGCAGCAAGCCCTCTCGTTGCTGCTCCCGCTGGTGGGCGTGGAGGATGAGGTGACGGGGCGGCTGCTCGCCATCAGCCCCGGCAACGTGAGCAGCGCGAGAGGCGCGGCAAAGCGGCGGATACGGCGGGCGCTTGACGCTCTGGAGGAGGCTTGAGACGGCCATTGGGGGAGGCGGTAGGGCGGGTTCCTACCGGGCCGTAGGCCGGGCGTCGGTTACCAACAGGGGCAGAGTTCCCCGTCGTCTTCGCTGACGCCCGGCCTCCACTCCCCTAGGTACATTCGCCAAACCCCGCCTTCCCGTGCAGAATTATCGCGACCGCAAGCGTTTAGCAATAAGCGGTCGTATGATGCGCCTATCGGCACCGGAGGCGCCTACTCGATGATCGACGGCCTGCTCACCCTCTACAGCCCCACCGCGCTCGGCGTGATCTTTGTACTCGTGTGGTCGGCCACGGCGATAATCGTGACCATCCCGGCCTTCGCCACCCGAGGCACAACGCAGCTGGTGTGGCTCGGCGGAGCGGGGTTCGTCCTGACGGTGCTGGGGGGCGCGCTCATCGCCCTCGCCGTGCTCAACAGCCAGGGCAAGATTTTCTAGCAGGCGCCCGGCTCAGCCTCCCCCCACTCGACCCCCTGGGAACGCACGTGCGAAAGTGTTCGCTTTCGGCGTTTTGAATTGAACCGAACACTTTCGGGTGCAGGCCGTCGAGGGGAGAACGCGGATTAGCGGCGGCGGCGGGGTCGGCCCGTGGGAGGACGGTAGCGGGGGGTGGTCCCGCTTGTCAGGTTCGAGTGGTCGAGGACGCGGAGGCGGTGCGCCCAGGGCCGGGCGACGCTCGCGATGAGGCTGTCGATGCACACCAGGGCGGCGGTCGCACACTTGAGCAGCAGCTTCATGACTGGCAATGAGCCTCTGGGGCCGATGGTAGCAGGCATGACAAAGCCCCTGCCGGCCGGCAGGGGCTTGTGGGTGTGATTCTGGCGACCCCGATCGGATTTGAACCGACGATCTCCACCTTGACAGGGTGGCGTGTTAGGCCGCTACACCACGGGGCCGCGGCGCGTCTGATCGTAGCCCCTCACCGCGACACGGCCAACCCGCCGGATCGCGACGAACCTTCCCCCCGACGCTATGCGAGGAGAGGCTCACCATCCTTCATGATCACCCAGCCGCCGCTGTCGCGGTCCTTGTCGTAAATGACCACGTGGCAGTTGCCGCAGATGGGCCCCGTCGCCTCGCGCTCGCCGTTCGAGACGGTGTGTTCGTCGCACACGCCCCCATAGCGCTCGACGCCGTCGAGGTTGCAGAAGAGGCACGTCAGGTGAGGAATGTTCTCCTTCGGGCACTCGGTGCAGGTCGAGCCCTCGGAGAAGTCGCAGCCGCCGGGGCCGCACGGGTACTTCTCCAGGCATTCAAGCACGTAGTTGCTGGCCATGATCTTGCTCCCTTCCGCTAGGAAACCGCAGCGGCGTTGCGCGCGCGCGCCCACTCGTGGGCCTCGTCGGAGGCGACCCACTTGATGGCGTTCGAGAGCAGCTTGCGGTAGTTCGGGTTGTTGTAGGAGGTGGGCACATCGCCCGCCTGCACGTAGACGATTGGGCTGTTGCGGTAGTTCTTCGCCCAGACCACCAGGTTGGGGGTGGGCGGATGGGTCCAGTCGCCGCGCTCGTACATGCGGCCGTGGTTCACCACCAGCGAGGGCGAGAAGAAGTTCTTGTAGGTGAAGTCGAAATCGCTGCGCACGAGGGGCACGAGGCTGTCCTCGTGGTAGGGCGCGAGGTAGATCTCGTCCTGCAGCTCGAAGGCCGGGTCGACGCCCTCGAGGACGGGGTGGTCGGCCTGTTCCGGCACCACGCTGCAGGTGTGGTTGGCAGCGAGCAGGTAGCCCGAATCGGGGTACTCGACACCGCGGAGGCTGCCGGGGTTGTAGAAGAAGCGGCCGCCGATGATCTCCGCGTACTCCTCCCAGCCGGGCCAGGAGCAGATGTTGTGGTGGATCATGACGAGGCCCTTGCCCTCTTCGGTGAGGCGCATGTAGCCGTCCTTCAGCTCCTGCGGCGGGTCGGGTGGGCCGCCCACGCCGAAGACCCCCGGCATCGAGTAATCGACGATGCAGTCGTAGTCGCGGGAGTTCTCGGGCTGGAAGAAGAGCTGGGCGGCGGGCTGTTCCACATGCGTCCAGGCGGCGATGTCACCCTCCCCCTGGAAGGCGTCGAACATCTGGAAGAAAGGCTCGCGCTGGAAAGGGTGACCCTTTGAGGCGAGCAGGACATTTGGTGCACTCATGGCTTCCTCCTCTGCTGATCCGGGTTCGCGGGCGCATTCTACGAGGTTCGGGATGCCCGCGGGCAGGGGGTTGCCTGTGGTGGCCTGGCGCCGTCCTCCCACAGGCAACCGTTGCCCCTTGCCCCGGTTGGGAACAGGCGTCAGACTCCATCCGTGCTTGCCAGAGTGCAATCAAGTGCCGTCGTCGGCCTCGACGGGGTCATGGTCGATGTCGAGGTAGACATCTCGCGGGCCCAGAACCCGACGACGGCAATCGTGGGGCTGCCGGACGCGGCCGTACAGGAATCGAAGGAGCGCGTCCGGGCGGCGATCCGGAACAGCGCGCTCACGTGGCCCTTCAACAGCCGCATCGTCGTGAATCTGGCGCCGGCGGACCTGCGCAAGGAGGGCCCCGCCTACGACCTGCCCATCGCCGCGGGCGTGATGGTCGCGAGCGGGCAGGTCGAGGCGGACCTCACGGACGCGGTGCTCGTGGGGGAGCTGGCGCTCGACGGCGAGGTGCGGAGCGTGCGGGGCGCCCTGCCGATGGTCGCGGTCGCGCGCGACCGCGGGGCGCGGCGAGCCTTCGTGCCCATCCCGAACGCACCCGAGGCAGCGCTCGTCGAGGGCATCGACGTGTACGCGGTCGAGTCGCTCACGCAGCTGGCGGCGCACCTGACGGGGAAGGCGCCGATCGCGCCCTACACGCTCTCCGAGGGGGAGGCCGCGCCCGAGGCGACGGGCCCGGACCTCGCCGAGGTGATCGGGCAGGAGCACGCCAAGCGGGCGCTGGCGATCGCGGCCGCCGGCGGCCACAACCTCCTGATGCGGGGTACACCGGGGAGCGGCAAGACGCTCCTGGCGCGGGCCATCCCCTCGATCCTGCCACCGATGACGAACGACGAGGCCCTGGAGGTAACGCGCATCTACAGCGTGGCGGGGCTGTTGCCACCCGGCGGAGGACTGCTGCGGGAGCGACCGTTCCGGGCCCCGCACCACACGATCTCGCACGCGGGGCTCGTGGGGGGCGGCTCGGTGCCCCGGCCGGGGGAGATCACGCTCAGCCACCACGGGGTGCTCTTCCTCGACGAGCTGCCGGAGTTCGGCACGCAGGTGCTGGAGGTGCTGCGCCAGCCCCTCGAGGACCGCATCGTCACGATCAGCCGGGCGCGGCAGTCGGCGACGTTCCCGGCGAGCTTCGCGCTGGTGGCGGCCCAGAATCCGTGTCCCTGCGGCTATCGCGGCGACCCCGTTCGCGAGTGCCGCTGCCCGGCGAATGCGGCCGCCCGCTACCAGCGGCGCGTCTCCGGACCGGTGCTGGACCGCATCGACATCTTCATCGACGTGCCCCGCGTCGACTACGAGAAGCTGGCAGCGGGGGAGCCGGGCGAGCCGTCGTCGGTAATCGCCGAACGGGTGCGGGCCGTGCGCGAGATCCAGCGCGAGCGCTTCTCCGGCACGGGCACCCGCCTGAACGCGGAGATGGGCCCGACGGAGGTTCGCGAACAGGCCCAGTGGAAGCTGGACGAACCGGCGCAGCGCCTTCTGAGCCAGGCGACGGCGCAGATGGCGCTCTCGGCCCGGGCCTTCCACCGCGTCCTCAAGGTGGCGCGCACGGTGGCGGACTTCGACGGGAGTGACGCCATCGGCACGGCCCACGTGGCGGAGGCGCTGCAGTACCGGGAGCGGGCGGAGTAGCGTGTGAGCCCTTCCGAACATTTGTGTTGACAGCCGAACGGGTGTTCGCTATGGTGACTGGACCCTGCGAACGGATGTGCTGGCCATGGTGAACGTCATCCCCACAATCATCTTCGACGTGCTGCTTGTCGGTGCGGCGGTGGCGCTGTTCGGAGCGACGGTTCGCTCCATGCTGCCGCGTGGGGGCGGCACGCTCGGGCGATTCCTCCCATCAGCCCGGCGCCGGTCGCCGCGCTCCGTTCGAGGAGAGCTGTCGCCGGGCCTGGGCCGCGTGGTTCCCCTCACCACGCGGCGCCAGGCACTGGCGCGGCGCGCCTCCTGATCCCTAGCTGGACTTGCGCGCGCAGCTGCGCACGCCCCGGATCGTCTCGATACGGGTGAGCAGCCGCGAGATCTGGGAGAGCCCGCTCGTCTCAAGCGTCGCCAGCACCGAGACCGTGCCGTTGCCGTTCTTGGTCGTGTTCACGTTGACCATGTTGACGTCCTCAGCGGCGACGACGGTGCTGATATCGCGCAGGAGCCCGACGCGATCCCAGGCGTCGATCTGGACGGTCGCGGGGTAGCGCTCCTCCTCGGTCGTGCCCCAGTCAACGTCGATGAGGCGGTCGCGCTCGCGTTCGTGCAGGACGTTGTGGCAATCGGCGCGGTGGACGGTGACGCCGCGGCTGCGGGTCACGTAGCCGCGAACACTGTCGCCGGGGACGGGGTTGCAGCAGCGCGCGAGGCTCGTCTCCAGGCCGCCGCCGTCGAGGGCGCGCAGGCTGGGCCCGCCGCCACTCCGTCGCGTGGGGCGCCCGACCGGGATCTCATCGAGGTCGTCCGGTTCCTGGTGCTTCTGGAGGAGGACGCTGGCCTTGCGCGTGACCGACTCCACGCTGACATCGCCGTAGCCGATGTTGGCCATCAGGTCGTTCCAGGTCTTGCCGGGGAAGAGGGCGACGAGCTCGTCCTGGATGTCGGCGAGGTCGAAGGCGAGGCGGCGCATCTCGCGCTCGAGCATCTCGCGCCCCCGCTCGACGCTCTCGGCGCGGCGCTGCTTGCGGAACCACTGGCGCACCTTCTGCCGGCCCTGCGAGGTCTGCAGGTAGCCGAGGCTCTCGCTGAGCCAGTCGCGCGAGGGGCCGTTGCGGGAGCGGCTGCGCATGATCTCGACGACGTCGCCGTTCTGCAGCGTGGAGTTGAGGGCAGACATCTTGCCGTTCACCTTGGCCCCGATGGTCTGGTGGCCGAGGTCGGTGTGGATGCGGTAGGCAAAGTCGAGGGGGGTGGCCCCGGCGGGGAGGTCGAGCACATCACCCCGAGGGGAGAGGACGAAGACCTGGTCGTCGAACACATCGGTCTTGACGCTCTCGACGAACTCCTCGGCGCCGGAGAGCTCGCGCTGCCACTCGAGGAGCTGGCGCAGCCAGGCAATGCGCTCCTCGTCCTGGGCGGAGCGCTCGCCGCCCCCCTTGTAGCGCCAGTGGGCGGCCACGCCGTACTCGGCCACGCGGTGCATCTCGTAGGTGCGGATCTGCACTTCCAGGGGGCGGTTGCCCGGCCCGACCACGCTCGTGTGCAGCGACTGGTACATGCTCGCCTTGGGGCTGGCGATGTAGTCGTCGAACTGGGCGGGGAGGGGGCGCCAGGTAGCGTGCACCACCCCGAGGGCGGCGTAGCAGGCGGCCACATCCTTCACGAGGATGCGCAGGGCGAGGAGGTCGTAAATCTGGTCGAACGACTTGGCCTCGCGGCCGTAGCGGCGGGCCTTCTGGTGGATCGAGTAGATGTGCTTGGCGCGTCCCGTGACCTCGGCCTCGATGCGGGCGTCGTCGAGCTGGGTGCGGAGGCCGGCGGCCACGTCCTCGATGTAGCGCTCGCGGGCGAGGCGGGTGGCGTCGAGGCGGGCGGCGATCTCCTGGTAGCGCTCGGGCTCGAGGTAGCGGAAGGCAAGGTCCTCGAGCTCCCACTTGATCTGCCAGATACCGAGGCGGGTCGCGAGGGGCGCGAAGATCTCCATCGTCTCGAGCGCGATGCGGCGCTGCTTCTCGGCGGGCAGCGCGTAGAGGGTGCGCATGTTGTGGAGCCGGTCGCAGAGCTTGATGAGGACGACGCGCACATCGGCGGCCATGGCCAGCAGCATCTTGCGGAGGTTCTGAGCCTGGACCCCGCCGCCCTCCTCCTCGGTCACGCGCAGGGGCAGGCTATCGAGCTTGGTCAGGCCCTCGACGAGCTGGGCGGCTTCCGCGCCGAAGCGTTCGGCAATCTCCTCGTTGGCGACGCCGCAATCCTCCTGCACGTCGTGCAGGAGGGCGGCGATGAGCGAGGCCTGGTCCAGCTCCAACCCGGCGACGAGCTTTGTAACTTCGAGGGGATGGGAGATGTACGGGTCGCCGGTGCGGCGCATCTGGCCCGCATGGCTCTCGTCGGCAAACGCATAGGCGTCGTTGATGAGCCCAACCCGATCCTCGGGAAGGTAGGTCCGAACCTCATCAAGGAGGCCGGTGATGGCCGCGGATTCGGGGGAACGCTCGAGGACGCTCACGCGCTTTCTCGTTGGGCCGATTCTGCCAGTATCTTAGCAGGCGACCCCACTACACCCGGCAGGACGGCATGAGCGCACGCTTCCAGACGCCACGCGGCACCGAGGACGTGCTCCCCGAGGAGCAGCCGTACTGGCGCGCGATCCACGAGGCCGCCGCGGAGGTGACCCGCCTCTTCGGCTACGAGCGCATCGACACGCCCACCTTCGAGGACGCCGCCCTGTTCGAGAAGGGCACGGGCGATACGACCGACATCGTGGAGAAGGAGATGTACGCGTTCGCGGACCGCGGCGGCGAGGCGCTCACGCTCGTCCCCGAGGCGACGCCCGCCATCTGCCGCGCCTACCTCGAACACGGCCTCGCCAGCCGCCCGCAGCCGGTACGCCTCTTCACGATCGCGCGGATGTTCCGCTACAACCGCCCCCAGCTCGGACGCCTTCGCCAGTTCAACCAGTTCGACTGCGAGGTGGTGGGCACGGACGCAGCGCTCGTGGATGCCGAGCTGATCGAGCTGCACTGGCGGTTCTACGAACGGCTGGGCCTGCGCGACCTGGAGATCCGGCTGGGCAGCATCGACGACCCGGAGGCGCGGCGGGCGTACCTCGATCGCCTGCGCGAGTACTACCTGCCCCTGCGGGACAAGCTCTCCGAGGACAGCCAGCGCCGCCTCGACCGCAACCCGCTTCGCCTGCTGGACAGCAACGACCCGGGCGACCAGGCCCTGCGCGAGGGCGCCCCGACCATGATCGAAGACCTCAGCCCGGCGGCAGCGGAGCACTTCGAGGGCGTCAAGGACGCACTCACGGCAGCGGGCGTGCCCTTCGTCGTCGACCCGCTACTGGTGCGCGGCCTCGACTACTACAACCGCACGGTCTGGGAGATCGTGCCGAAGGGCGACGGGCGCCAGCAGAGCTCGATCGGGGCCGGCGGCCGCTACGACGGGCTGATCGAGACGATCGGCGGGAAGCCGACGCCCGCGAGCGGCTTCGCCACGGGGCTGGAGCGGGTCATCATCGAGATGAAGCGCCAGGAACTGCCCCTCATGGAGCCGCAGATCCCGGACGCGTTCGTGGTCCACGCCGGCGAGGAGGGCGTGCGCGCGGCGGTGCGCGCCGCCGCCGACCTGCGTGCGGCGGGAATCGCGACGATGCTCGGGGAGGCGGGACGCTCGTTCCGGGCGCAGATGCGCCGGGCGAACGGCAGCGGCGCGCGCTTCGCGGTCATCGTGGGGGAGGACGAGGCGGTACGGGGCGTGGCCGCGCTGAAGGACCTGCGCGAGGAGGGCGACCAGGAAGACGTGGCCCTCGGGGAGATCGCCGCCCGGCTGGGCCAGCGGCTGCGCTAGCCTTCCCGCTCGGGGGTGGCGCTCCTACAGGAGGCGGCGGATGGGCTTGCGGCCGGGGCGCGGGTCGTAGTTGCTCTTGAACATCTCGAGCTTGTCCCGCTCGATGAGGTACTTCCCGGCGAAGAGCGTTGCCGGAATCTTCTTCTGCTTGATCAGGCGGCGGAGGCTCTGGGGGTGGATCGAGAGCTCGCGGGCCGATTCGACGAGATCGAGATAGTCGTCAAAGGGACTGGTCATGGCGTCATCTCCGCCTGCCCGATTCGGGGTGGGTGAGAAACGATAAACCGAGTAGGCAATAAAAATCTACCACCGGGCGTTCTTTATGTCGAAATTCGCACCGAGTGGCCCCTGAGCGGGGTTCGGCTATCCTGCCGCGAATGGCATCGGTGCTCTGGCTGGATTTCGAAGGGGTCGTGGTGGAGACGGGCCTGACCGACGCGATCATCGCCGAGTACGCCGTGCAGCCCCCCGCCGCGGGCACGCAGGGCGACGAGGCCGCCCTGGCCGCCGCCATCGGGCAGTTCGAAGCGCCGCGCGAGGAGGTCGAGTCGCGGGTGCGCGATCTCGCCCGCATCCGCCCGGGGCTCGAGGAGCTGGTGGGGTGGGCGCAGTGGCACGGCTGGCTCCCGATCGTCGTCGGCACCGCCCCCGACGTCTGCGTCGAGACGGTGCTGGAGGACCCGGGCTTCGACCGCATCGCCCGCCACTGCGGCCGTACCCGGCAGGTGTACCGCTGGAGACTCACCTACGCGAGCCCACGGGGAGTGGAGCTGGAGGAAGGGTTCCTGCTGTCGTACGCGGCAGCGCTGCGGGATGCCGGCGACCTGGTCGTGTACGTGGGCGCCCAGCCCGCCGGCGAGGAAGCGGCGCGCCTGGCCTATGCGCGCTGCGCGAGCGGCCCCCTGGGCGAGTCCCTCGGGGAGGGCGAGCGCACGTTCGGGTTCGAAACGCTCGCGGATGTGCAGGACGTGCTGGAGCGGGAGGGGGAGGGCTGGCGGACGGCCTTCGCCGCCGGGGCAAGGGCCGGCTAGCTTCCAAACTCGGCCTTACAGGTCATGGGACATGATGACGAGGTCGCGGGGAGTGCCCTCGCGGTCGATCACCCAGCCCTCGAGGGTCGCCTGATAGCGGAATCCGAGGCGCTCGAAGACGACGCGGGCGCCTTCCTGGTCGACGGTCATCTGGGCGCTCAGCTTGGTGACCCCAAGAGCCGGGGCGACTTCGCGTATCTCCTCGGCAAGCAGGGCGCCCATGCCCGTCCCCCGAAACTCCTCGTTCACGTTGATGCGAATCTCGCCGATGTGGCGGGTCCAGCGCGCGGGGCGAGTCCACTTCGCAGGCTCGGTGTGGAGGCTGGAATACCCCACGAGCTCCCCGTCGACGCGCGCCAACACGGCGAAGCTGTCGCCCGTCTCGACTTCCATCAGCCAGGCGTCGACCGTCGGCGGGGAGGTGATGTCCTCCCGCAGGAAGAGCAGCACTTCCTCATCGAGCGACTTCGTGAACTTCAGCATGTCGTCGCGGTCGTCGACGGTGAAGGCCCCCAGGACGACCTGCCGGCCGTCGCGCAACTCGGCATGGATCGGATAGCGGTGAGGCAGGTCATGGAGCAGTGGGGACATCTGTCAACTCCGAGAGGCGCTCCTTGCAGAGGAGTCAGCCTGGGATTCACAGGCGACAGCGGACGCCGCCAACAACCCCATCCTAAATCTCCGTCGCCATGATGAGCAGGTCGAGGTCGCGTCCGTCCCGATCCATCACCCAGCCGGGCAGGATGGCCTGGTGGCGGAAGCCGAGGCGTTCGAACACGGTCCTGGCCGTGAGCTGATCGACCGGCATCTGGGCGCTCAGGAGGCGCACCTTGAAGGCGGGGGCGATGGCCCGGACCTCGCCCGCAAGCTCCCCACCAAGTCCCGTGCCCCGGTAGTCGGGATGCACGTTGATGCGGATCTCGCCGACGTGGCGGGTCCAGCGCGCGGGATCGAGGTGGAGACTGCCGTAGCCCACGATGCGGTCACCCACCTCGGCCACGACCGTGAACGTCTCGCCCCGCGCGACCTCCGTCAGCCAGTCGTCGACGACATCGGGGGAGGTGATGTCCTCGCGGAGGTAGAGGAGGTCGTCCTCGTTCAGGGCGCGGGCAAAGCCGATCAGGGAGTCCCGGTCGGCGGCGACCACAGGCCGGAACACGACTGCGGTGCCATCCCGCAGAAGGGCGTTGGTGGGGTAGCGAAATGCGAGGTCGGCCCGCGTCGTCGACATAGCTGGCGCATTGTAGCCAGTCGCCGGGGCGTCACAAGGGGGGCGGGCTTACAACGGCGTCGAAAGCGTGGCACTCGGTCCGGGGCAGGGCGGGGTACTTCCGCAGCGAGGAGTCGGCGGCAGCGCGCTCGCAGAGCCAGAAGCGCGCGCCGCGGGCGCTTCGCACGACGCGCGCGTGCCGGCAGAGGCTACAGAGTCCGACGGCGGGGTCGAAGGCTGGTGGCTGGGTCACGCGCGGAGGCTGGCGCCGAGGTCCTGTTCGAGCCGCCGGAGGAGGCCCTGCTCGATGCGCACCACATCGCGTTCGGCGAGCGTGCGGTCCTCGGCGCGGAAGCGCAGCGCAAGGGCGATCGACTTCTGGCCGGCGGGCACGCCCTCCCCGCGGTATTCATCGAACACGTCGGCGCTGATGCGGACGCCCCGGGCGCGGTGCGTGCGAATGACCTCCAGGAGGGCGGAGGCGGGGGTAGCGGTGGGGACGAGGAGGGCAAGATCGCGGCGCGCCTCGGGGTAGCGGCTGGGGGGTGCGTAGTCGGGCCGCTCGGGGATGGCGCGGGTGAGGGGCTCGAACCAGAGCTCGCAGAGGAACACCGGCTCCTCGATATCGAAGGCGGCGGCCACCTCGGGGTGCACCTGGGCAACAACGCCGACGGCTTCACCGCCGACGGCAACGGTGGCCGTGTGCCCCGCCAGGAGCGCGTACTCCTCGCCGGGTTCGAACGACCCCTCCACCCCGAGGTCGTCGAGGATGGCCTCGACCGCGCCCTTCGCGTCGAAGTAGTCGAGACGCTCGGGGCCGGGGCGCTCCCAGCGCTCCAGCCGCTGCCCCCCGAGGACGGCGCAAACGACCGGCCGCTCGTGGGGCAGGTCGGCCTCGGTGGGGAGGTACTCGACGCCCACCTCGAAGAGGCGCATGGCGGCGTCCTCGTGGTGGCGGTTGGCCGCGTAGGCGGTCAGCAGCGACCCGCGGAGGGAGGTGCGCAGGAAGGTGTGCTGCGAGGCGACGGGGTTGGCGGCCGCGATCGGCTGGGCGCGATCCTCGTCGTCGGGGGCGACGACGCGCCCAAGGATGTCGTCGGAGGTGAGGGTGTAGCTGATTACCTCCTGGAACCCGAGCCCCGCGGCGAGCGCACGGACACGCTCGCGTACGCGCTCCAGGGGCCGCGGCTGCGCCTCGGGGAGGGCGCCCCGGAGCACCGTCGTGGGGAGGCGTTCGTAGCCGTGCACCCGGATGATCTCCTCGACGAGGTCGTCGGGGAGGGCGACATCGGGGCGCCAGTACGGCGGGGTCACCTCGTAGACCTCGTCGTCGCCGGTCACCTCGAAGCCGAGGGCGGCGAGGATGCGGCGCACCTCGGCGGGCTCGATGGCGATTCCGAGGACCTGCTCGATGCGGGCGGCGGTCAGGGTGATGCAGGGGCTGGGAAGGGGCGTGGGGAAGGCATCGACGAGGCCCGCGGCGGGGCGGCCGCCCGCGACCTGCTCGAGGAGGTGGAGGGCGCGCGCCTGCGCGTAGGGGGCGAGGTCGGGGCCGATGCCCTTCTCGAAGCGGAGCGAAGCCTCGCTGCGCAGCCGCAGCTGCGTCGAGGTGCGGCGGATCGAACCGGGGTGGAAGTTGGCGACTTCGAGGAGGACCGTGTTCGTCGACTCCGAGACCTCGCTGTTCCCGCCGCCCATGATGCCGGCCACGGCAACCGGTCCCTCGCCGTCGCAGATCATGAGCATCTCAGGATCGAGGTCGCGCTCGACCTCGTCGAGGGTGGTGAGGCGCTCGCCGGGGCGGGCGCGGCGGGGGCGGATCTCGGCGCCGCGCACGAACTCGTAGTCGAAGGCGTGCAGGGGCTGGCCGGTCTCGAGCATGACGTAGTTGGTCACGTCGACGACGTTGTTGATGGGACGCATGCCGGCGCGCGTGAGGCGTTGCTGCATCCACGGCGGGGAGGGCCCCACCTCGATGCCCTCGATCACGCTGGCGGTGAAGCGCCGGCAGAGGTCGGGCGCCTCGATCGTGACGGAGACGAAGTCGGAGGCGGACCGGCCCGACTCGGCGTAGCTGAGGTCGGGCTCGCGCAGGGGCTGCCCCGTGACCGCCGCGACCTCGCGGGCGAAGCCGAGGATGCCGAGCAGGTCGGCGCGGTTCGCCCAGGTCGAGACATCGAAGACGACATCGCCGATGGCATCAACGAGGGGCGCGCCGATAGCGCAGTCCCCGGGCAGGACGAGGATGCCCTCATGGTCGTCGCTAAGGCCGAGCTCCTTCTCGCTGAGGACCATGCCGGCGGAGTCGACGCCGCGGATAGCGCGGAGCTTCAGCTTCGAAAGCTTGCCCGTGTGCCCATCGACGAGCATCGCGCCCTCGTTCGCGAAGGCGACCTTCTGCCCGGCGGCGACGTTGGGGGCGCCACAGACGACCGTCTGCGGGCCTGCGCCCACGTTCACGGTGGCGAGGACGAGGCGGTCGGCGTTGGGATGGGGGTCGACGGCCAGCACCTCAGCCACGCGCACGAGCTCCGGGTCCCACTGCTCCCCGATGACCTCCCAGCCCTCGACCTCCGCGATTGCATCGGTGACGCGCGTGGCGAACTCGGCAGGCGGGAGTTCGACATCGACATAGTCGCGCAGCCAGGAGAGCGGCAGCTTCATCGTTGGCTCCTGGCTGTTGGCTGTTGGCTGTTGGTGGCGCGCCGCCTGCCCCTGGCTGCCGGCGATGCGGATGAACCCAGGCGCTGGATGAAGCGTTGCAGCATGCGCTTCACGGAAGCGACGCTCGTCGAGAGTCCTGCGTGGGGTTCCACACCGATGTAGCCGAGGTCGCGTGCGAGGATGAGGTGGTATTCGAGCTCGGTCGCGGAGCCGAGGGCGATGCGGAGGTGATGCCGAAACTGGTCCGTTGTAAGCGCTGAGCCCTCGGCAATGTTGGCCGGCACGGAAGAGGCCGCGCGTCGCATCTGCGACTGCAAGCCGAAACGCTCATCGGTGGGGAAGCGCTGGCTGGCGCTGTAAACGGACAGCGTCAGCTCATGGGAGACACGCCAGACCTCCAACTCCTGAAAGGGCCTCACGAGAGCGCTCCCGTAGCGTCATCCAGCCAACAGCCAACAGCCAACAGCCAACAGCCTCCTAAAACTGCCTCAGGAACCGCAGATCGTTCTGGTAGAAGTGGCGGATGTCCTCGATGCCCCAGCGGAGCATCGCCACGCGCTCGATGCCGACGCCGAAGGCGAAGCCGGTGTACCTCGAGGAGTCGTAGCCCGCGTTCTCGATGATCTCGGGGTGGACCATGCCGGCGCCGAGGATCTCGATCCAGCCCGTGCTGTGGCAGGTGCGGCAGTCGCTCCCGGGCTCGCGGCAGAGGAAACAGTCGATGGCCATCTCGATGCCGGGTTCGACGAAGGGGAAGTAGCTGTGGTGGAAGATGATGCGGCGGTCCTCGCCGAAGAGGCGGCGGGCGAAGGCGTAGAGCGTCCCCTTGAGGTCGCTCATGCGGACGCCCTCGTCGACCGCGAGCCCCTCGATCTGGGTCAGCATCCACTCGTGGGTGGCGTCGGTCGCCTCCTGGCGGTAGCACTTGCCCGGCACGATGACGCGCACCGGGGGGTCGGTCTGCTCCATCACCCGGATCTGGTTGGGTGAGGTGTGCGTGCGCAGCAGCATCTGGCGCTCGCCCTCGATGAGCGTGTCGATCCAGATCGTGTCCCACATGTCACGGGCGGGGTGGTCCTCGGGGATGCGGACGGCATCGAAGTTGTAGCGCGCCCACTCGACCTCGGGCCCTTCGAACACGCGGAAGCCCATCTCCGCGAAGGCGTCGATGCAGTCGTACATCGTCTGCGTGACGGGGTGAAGACGGCCGAGCGACTGCGGCCGGCCCGGAAGGGTGACGTCGAGGGCGGCGTCGGCGGAGAGGGCGGCGAGCTCGCTGGCTCGAGCCGCCTCGCGACGCGCCTCGAGCTCCTCTTCGAGGGTCGCCTTCAGCTCGTTGAGGGACTTGCCAAGCGCGCCCCGCTGCTCGGGGGGCGCGTCCTTGAGGCCACGCAGGCGAAGGGTGAGGCGGCCATCGCGGCGGCCGAGCCAGGCGGAGCGCCAGGCCTCGCGCTCCGCCTCGCCTTCGGCGTGCGCGAGGGCTTCCAGCGCCTCCGCACGGAGCGCATCGACTTCCGCTTCGATTGTGGACATCGGCACAGCGAATTATAGGTAGGGCTCGGTGACAGGCGAGCCGACCGGCCTACGGGCGGCCCCGGCAAGAGCCGGTGAAGGGCTTCTGGCGCCTTTACCTTCGCCATGTGGCGCACTCATGGCAGGGGCCTAGACTGGGGCGCAAGGAGCTACGCAGGTGGGCGGATCGGTTGGTTCGCCCGGCTACACTGGAACCAGCCACGGAGCGTGGCTAGCCAAGAGGCGCGCGGCAACAGGGGGTGGGCATGCTGCAGCAACTTCGCGAGATGTGGCCGGGAGCGCTGGCGGGGCTGGTCGCCATCGCCGTAGGCCTGGCCGTCTCGGAACTGGTCGCGCGACTCGTAGTGGGCGCCTCGCTCGTGGTCGCCATCGGCGACATCGTCATCGACAACTCGCCCGGGGCCGTCTCCAAGTGGGCGATCGATACGTTTGGCGACAAGGACAAGCCGGTGCTGGTCGCCGGCATCGCCCTCGCGACGCTGGCGCTCGGAACGGTGTTCGGGGCGCTCTCGCTGCGCCTCTGGCCGGCCGGCATCGTCGGGTTCTCGGCGCTCGCCATCGTCGGCGGGCTTGCCGCCGCCCACAACCCCCTGGTCTCCGACATCGACGCGGCGATCACGGCCTTCGCCGCCGGGCTCGTGGCCATCGGGACGCTCTACGGCCTGAACTGGCTAGCTTCGCCCTCGCGCCAGGAGACTGCCGCACAGGGCGACACGGACGGCCCTCGCCTGGGGCGGCGGCGATTCCTCTACTTCGCGACAGGCGGCCTCGTAGGGGCAGCAGTGATGACGCCGCTGGTGCGGCGATTCGTCGACCTGTCGGTCGACGTGGACGCGCAGCGGGCGTCGATCGTGCTGCCGAGCGCGTCCCGCTCCACCCCCACGCCGGAGGCGGCCACCGCCACCCCGGCGCCCGAGGCCACGGCCACGCCGGCCGCAACCCCCGAACCAACGACCGCGGCCACGGCTACGCCCGCCGCGGAAGCGACCGCCACCCCCGAACCCACCGCCGCAACCGAGACCGAGACTCCGGACACATCGCAGCAGGCCGAGGCCACCACGGAGGCGACGCCCGAAGCAACGCCGGAGCCGACCCCGGAAGCAACCCCGGAGCCGACGCCCGAACCGACACCGGAGCCCACACCCGAGCCGACGGCGGTCGTGCGGGCGGGTCCGGAGACGGTACCCGGCATCTCGCCGCTCATCACCCCGAACGACCGCTTCTACCGCATCGACACGGCGCTCTCGGTGCCGCGCATCGACCTCAACGACTGGCGGTTGACGGTCAAGGGGATGGTCAACCAGGAGATGGAGTACACGTTCCAGGACCTCCTGGACAAGAGCCTGCAGGAGGAGTCGGTGACGCTCTCCTGCGTCTCGAACCGGGTAGGCGGAAGGCTCGTGGGCAACGCCTACTGGCTGGGCGTACCCCTCGGGGCACTGCTGGAGGAAGCGGGGATCCAGGACGGGGCGACGCAGATCGTCGGACGTTCGGTCGATAACTTCACCGTGGGGTTCCCCACGAATGTCGCGCTCGACGGGCGCAAATCGATGGTGGTAATCGGGATGAACGGCGAACCGCTGCCCGCCGACCACGGCTTCCCCGCGCGGCTGATCATTCCCGGCATGTACGGCTACGTCTCGGCCACGAAATGGCTGCGCGAAATCGAGCTCACGACCTGGGAGGGCTTCGACGCCTACTGGGTCGGGAGCCGGGGCTGGGCGAAGGAGGGGCCGATCAAGCTCTCGTCGCGCATCGACGTTCCGCGCGACGAAGCCACGGTCAAGGCGGGCAACGTCCGCATCGCGGGCATCGCCTGGGCCGGACTGAAGGGCATCAGCGGCGTGCAGGTGCGGCCCCGTCGGATGCACGGCGAGTCGCAGGCCGGCGACGACGAGTGGCTCGATGCCATCCTGAGCGAGGAGCTCTCGGACAGCAGCTGGCGGCAGTGGGTCGTCGACTGGAACGCCACGGAAGGCAACTACGACCTGGAAGTGCGCGGCATCGACCGCAGCGGCAACGTGCAGACGGCGGAGATGATGCCACCGAAGCCCAGCGGAGCGACGGGCCACCACATCATCCAGGTGAGCGTTGACGCCTAGGCTCGCGGCCATTGCCCTTCTCGCCGCGGCGGCGCTTATCGTCGCCGCTTGCGGTGGCGGTCCCGACGAGGGAGCGGAGGAGTCCGGCCGGGACGCGGACGCGACAGCGGCCGAAACGGGCCGGGAAACGACCTCCGAGCCGACGGGGACCGCGACCGGGGAGCCGGCCGGTCAGCCCACGCCCGAGCCGGAGGTCGAGAACCCCGCGCCGGAGTTCCCCCCGGGACTGACGTGGTTCAACGTGAGCGAGCCGCTCAGCTTCGCGAAGCTGCGGGGGAAGATGGTCATCCTCGACTTCTGGACGCAGGGCTGCATCAACTGCCAGCACATCATCCCCGACCTGGAACGGCTCGAACGCGAGTTCCCCGACAGCCTCGTCGTCATCGGCGTGCACACGGGGAAATACTCGGAGGAGCAGGAAGACGAGGCCGTCGCCGAGGCGATCGCGCGCTACCAGCGCAAGCACCCCGTCGTGAACGACCCCGACTACGTGGTCTGGCGGCGGTGGGGCGTGCGCGCCTGGCCGACGGTCGTGCTCATCGACCCGCTCGGGAGCGTCGTCGGGGGGGCGTCGGGCGAGCAGGTCTACGAGCGTTTCCAGCCGGTCGTGCAACAGGTTCACGACGAGTTCAGTGCGCGCGGCCTGATCGACCCCATGCCGATCCCGCTGCAGCTCGAAACGCGCGTCGCGTCAACCTTCCTCTCCTTCCCCAGCGAGGTGCTGGTCGACGAGGCCGGGGGGCGTATCTTCATCGCCGACGCCGGCCACCACCGCATCGTCGTAACCGACCTCGACGGGCGCGTCCTCACCGCCTACGGCTCGGGCGAGGCCGGATTCGCCGACGGCGCCCCATCGGAGGCGCGCTTCCGCGACCCGCAGGGGCTCGAGCTATCGCCGGACGGGAGCACCCTCTGGGTGGCGGACACGCGCAACCACGCCCTCCGCGCCATCGACCTGGAGACCGGCAAGGTCCTGACGATCGCGGGGACCGGCAGGCGTGCCTACGAGTTGCCCACGGGCGACCCGCTGAGCTCCGACCTCGCCTCGCCCTGGGACGTCCACCACCACGAGGGATCGCTCTACATCGCCAGCGCCGGAACGCACCAGATCTGGGTGCTGGAGCTGGCCGGCAACCATCTGGACGTCTTCGCGGGGACGGGGCGAGAGAACATCGACGACGGCCAGCGGCTCACCACCGCGACGCTCGCCCAGCCCAGCGGTCTTGCCGCCGATGGCGTCTACCTGTACTGGGTCGACGCGGAGTCGAGCTCCCTGCGGCGAGTCCCCTTCGCGGGGACGGGCGAGGTGGAGACGCTTATCGGGACGGGGCTGTTCGACTGGGGCGACGCCGACGGCCCCGCGGGCACGGCCCAGATTCAACACGCCCAGGGGCTCGCGCTCGGCCACGGCGTGGTCTACCTGGCCGATACGTACAACCACCGGGTGCGGGCGCTCTCGTTGGCCGACTTCTCCGTGACGACCGTGGCGGGTAGCGGCGAGCGGGCGTGGGTCGACGGCACAGGCGCGGGCGCCTCCTTCGAAGAGCCCAACAGCCTCAGCCTGGCAGGGGGCCGGCTCTACCTGGCCGACACGGGAAACCACGTCATCCGCATCATCGACCCGGCCTCGGGGGCGGTCTCGACGCTCTCGCTGACGAACCTGGCGGCGGCGAACCCGACGCTCCCCGAGGACCGCGTGCTGCGCGTGCGGCTGCCAACGCAGGTGGTCGCACCGGGCGTCACCACGCTGCGCATCACCTTCCGTTCGCCCGAGAGCGCGCACCTGAACAGCGCAGCGCCCGGACGCTTCGAGCTGACATCGAGCAGCGACGCCGTTGCGCGCCTCAGCGAGACCTCGCTGACGTGGCGCACGGACGAGCCCTCGGTGACGCTCCCGGTTCCCATCGAGCTGCGCGAAGGGGAGGCGGAGATCACGGGGGAGGGAGTCGTCTACTTCTGCCGCACGGGCGAGGAGGCGCTCTGCCTCATCCAGCGGGTGGAGCTGGTGGCCCCGATCCGGGTGAGCGCGACCGCCTCAGCCGGCGAGGTCGTGGTCGAGTACCTGCTGCCCGCGACGGATGCAACGTACGGCGGTTCTTGACAGCCCCGAGAGGGGGCCGAATCATGGCGGCACCTTTCCGACCGAGGAGGAGCGCGTGGTTCGAGGGTATGTCCTGATCGAGACCGATGTTGGCAGCGCCAAGGCCGTGGGGGCCGCCGCCGCCGCACTGACCTACCCGGGGGCGACCGTGCTCGCCGTGGACACGGTGACGGGCCCGTACGACGTGATCGTCCAGCTCGAGGCCTCCGACCTCGACGCCCTCGGCACGGCCATCACCGATGCGATCCAGACCGTGACGGGCGTGCAGCGCACAACGACCTGCCTGGCGGTGCGCCTCGGCTAGGCCTTCCGAAACACCACGACCATGACGATCCCAACCTCGGAGATGATCAGCGTGGAGGATGCGCGCGCGCGCATCCTCGCCTTCTTCGAGCGCCTCGAACCCGAGCAGACCCCGGCGGTCGACGCGCTCGGGCAGGTGCTCGCCGAGGACGTGGTCGCGGGCTTCGACATCCCGCCGCTCGATAACACCGCCATGGACGGCTATGCCGTTCGCGCCGCCGATACCGACGGCGCAAGCGAGGGCGACCCCCGCCAATTGACGGTGATCGCCGACCTGGCCGCGGGCTACGTGCTCGAGACCCCCGTGAGCGACGGCGAGGCGGTACGCATCATGACGGGTGCGCCCATCCCGCCGGGCGCGGACGCGATCGTGCCCTTCGAGGAGACCGACGAGCCCCTGCGCGAGCCGGGCCAGGCGCCCACGCGCGGCGACGAGGTGGGCGTCTTCAAGGCGGCCCTGCCGGGAGCCAACATCCGCCGCCGGGGCGAGGACATCCGCGACGGGCAGGTGGTGCTGGAGGCGGGGCGCGCGATGCGCGCCTCTGAGATCGGCGTGCTCTCGAGCATCGGGCGCACAGAGGTCTCCGTATACCGGCGACCCGAGGTCGCCATCCTCTCGACCGGCGACGAGATCGTGAACCCCGGCGAGGAACGCCGCCCCGGCCAGATTTACGACGCGAACGCGCACAGCGTGGCCGCGCTCGTGCGCTCCTTCGGGGGACGGGCGCGCCTGCTCGGCATCGCCCGCGACACGGTCGAGGACCTGACGGCGAAGATCCACGCCGGCCTCGACGCGGACATGATCGTGACGAGCGCCGGCGTCTCCCGTGGCGACTTCGACGTGGTCAAGGACGTGCTCGCGCGCGAGGGGGCGATCGACTTCTGGACGGTGCGGATGAAGCCGGGGAAGCCGCTCGCATTCGGGGCATTCGAGGCGCCCGACGGGCGTCGGGTGCCGCACCTCGGGTTGCCGGGGAACCCGGTCAGCTCGATGGTTGCGTTCGAGCTGTTCGGACGGCCGGCCATCTTCAAGATGCTCGGTCGGTCGGGCTGGGAACGCCCGGTCATCAAGGCGATCACGCGGGACCGGGTGGTGAACACCGACGGGCGGCGGTTCTACGCGCGCTGCATCGTGACGCGGGGCGAAGACGGCCGCTACTACGCCGACCTGACGGGTCCGCAGGGGAGCGGCATCCTGACGAGCATGAGCGCCGCCAACGGCCTCACGGTCATCCCCGAGGACCTGCCGCGCGCGGAGCCGGGCGACGAGATCGACGTGATGATGATCGACTGGGAGCACCCCGAGTAGCCAATCCGGATGTGGAGCGATGCCGACGTCGTCAACACCACCTTGGCCAGCGCAGGGTTGCTTGTCGCGATTGTTGGACTGGGGGCGGTGTACTGGCAGATTCGCAAGGTCCGCGGAGCTGCAGAGGCCGCCCGCGACGCTTCATCGGATGCGCTTCAGGCGATGGCGCAACGGGTGACCGCAGCGGACCTCAGCAGCGTGCGAACCGCCTTGCGCGCGCTTCAGAACGAGTTGCGAGCAAGTCAGACAGAGTCTGCTCTGCTGTCCTGTCAATCCATCCAGGAGCAGCTAGCCGCACTGCGCAAGCGCCAAGAAATACATGGACCTACAGCTCGACGGGAAGGAGTCACTCGAGCCCTCGGAACCCTGGGAAGGCTCCGAGATGCACTAGAGCTCCGCCGGATCGATTCAGAGGCTGACTTCGACACCGTCGACTGGAACAACAGAATCTCCGCCACCGTTCAACTCGTGGTGGAGTGGCAAGAGAGTGCGCTATTCTTGAGTGCGGAGGCTAGCGGCGATGAGTAGCATCCCCCCCGAGGCCCTTGAAGTGATTCAGCAAGTGGTGGGCCTCACAAGAGAAGAGCGGCTGGACTGGGACACAACAACTTCAGTACCCGGCGAGGGTGACGGCGTCTACGTGTCCCTTGCTTCCGGAGAGCTGGAGCTCTCGCGACGACTCGCCAAGGCCTCGAACTCCATCTTGATCAACATCGCCAGTGGCGGCCCCGGAAGGGTGATTGACATCAAGATCCGAAACGAGAATGGCGTTCCCATCTACTCATTCTTGGTTGACTCGGCAGACTCCCTGTTCAAGGAACTCAACGAGGCTTATGAGCTTGCCTGGCAACAGGCGCTCGGAGCACCAGAGACCCTGAATAAGATCCGAGAGGAACTCGCCGCCCGCGCTGGCTAGCCTTCCTCCAGCAGGTCGGGGCGGCGTGCGCGGGTGCGCCTGAGGCGCTGCTCCTGCTTCCACTTCTCGATCTCGGCGTGGTGGCCGCTGAGGAGAACCTCGGGCACGGCCCAGCCGCGGTACTCGGCGGGGCGGGTGTACTGGGGGTGCTCGAGGAGGCCGTCCGCGAACGACTCCTCGCGGGGCGAGGCGTCGTCGCCGAGGGCGCCGGGGAGGTGGCGGGCGACCGCCTCGATGAGCACCATCGCGGGAAGCTCGCCGCCAGTCAGGATGTAGTCGCCGATGGAGACCTCGCGGTCGACGCAGTGCTCGACGAAGCGCTCGTCGACGCCCTCGTAGCGCCCCGCGACGAGCACGAGGCGGGGGCAGGCGGCCAGCTCGCGCACGAGCGCATCGTCCAGGCGCTCCCCCTGGGGCGAGAGGTAGATGACGTGGCCCGGTGGCTCGGCCGCGGCCTGGGTGGCCTGCAAAGCGGCGTCGAGCACGTCCACCTTCATGACCATGCCGTGGCCACCGCCGAAGGGCTGGTCGTCGACGGTGCGGTGGCGATCGGTGGCGTGCTCGCGGATGTCGTGCAGGTGCAGGTCGAGCAGGCCGGCCTCGCGGGCGCGCCGGATGATTGAGACATCGAGCGGGCCGCCGAACGCCTCGGGGAAGAGCGTAAGGACGTCGACCCTCATCCGTCGTGCTCGACGGGTCCGGCGAGCAGCTCGGCGATGTGGGCCAGGAGGGGGAAGAGCACGGCGAGGCCGTCGGCGACGCCCTTCGGGCTGCCGGGGAGGTTCACAACGAGGGTCTTGCCGCGGGTGACGGCGAGCCCCCGCGAGAGGATGGCGTAGGAGGTGTGCTTCAGCCCCTCCTGGGCGATGGCGAGGGGGATCCCGGGCACATCGCGCTCAGCGATGTCGCGGGTCGCCTCCGGGGTGATGTCGCGGGGGGTGAGGCCGGTCCCGCCGGTCGTCAGGACAAGGTCGGCGACCCCCTCGTCGCACCAGGCCGCGAGCTGCGCCGCCAGCGCCTCCCGGTCGTCCGGGAGGGCCACCCGGGCGACCACCTCGTGCCCCTCCTCGCGGCAGCGGCGCTCGATGAGGGCGCCCCCCTCATCGACCCGGGTGCCAGCGGAAACGCCGTCGGAGGCGGTGAGGATCGCGATGCGCGCCATCGGGACAGTCTAGCGCGGGCCTCTGGGGGACGTGATCGGGGGTGGGAATGGGCCGGGAAAGTCGCCGTGGGAGCGTATTGACAGCCTCCGGGGGACTGCTATAGTCCCAGTGGGGAGAAATGGGGAAAGATGGGAATCTTCCCCAGGTTTTCTTCAAAATTGGTGGGGGGAGCCCTGTTCCAGGGTCGACATGGCGTTCCGTGGGAACTTCGAGTACCAGTTGGACGACCGCAATCGGGTCGCGCTGCCTCCGAAGTTCCGCGATGACTTCGCCAGAGGCGCGGTCCTCGTGCCCGGTCTCGATGGCTGCGTCGAGGTCTACACGCAGGAAGGGTTCGACGCGGAGGCGAGCATCGTCGAGCGCGTGCCCGCCTACACCGAGGAGGGGCGCCAGCTCCGGCGGGCGTTCTTCGCCCTCGCCTTCGACGCCCAGTGCGACCGGCAGGGTCGCCTGCTCATTCCCGCCAAGCTCCTCACCCACGCTGGCATCGAGCGCGACGTGGTCGTGCTCGGCAACGACCAGCGCCTTGAGATCTGGGACCGGGCCACCTGGGAGACGCAGGAAGTGCAGCTGCCGACGGCCCGGGCGAACGCCCTCGAGCGGCTGGCGAACGGGCCCGCCGCGGCGGGCGAGGGAGGCTAGCGTGCCAGTCATGACAACGCCGCAAGCGCCCCACACCCCCGTCCTCCTCGAGGAAGCGCTGCGCTACCTCGCTGTGCGCGAGGACGGCGTCTACATCGACTGCACGGCCGGGGCGGGCGGGCACAGCGCCGCCATCGCGGAAGCGATGGGGGCGGAAGGCCGCCTGCTCTGCATCGACCAGGACGACGAGGCGCTGGAGTTCGCGCGCACGAGGCTGGCTCCGTTTGGGAGGCGGGTCAGCTTCGTTCGCGGGAACTTCCGCGACCTCGACACCATCGCCGCGGACGAAGGCTTCGAGGCGGTGGACGGCATCCTCATGGACCTGGGTATTTCATCGATCCAGCTGGACACCCCGGAGCGGGGCTTCGCCTTCGCCCACGAGGGTCCGCTGGACATGCGCATGGACCAGTCGTCGGACGGCATGACGGCTGCGGACATCGTCAATACGTGGGACGAGCGAGAGCTCGCGGGCCTCTTCCGGGAACTGGGAGAGGTACGCGGGCCGCGCCGCATCGCCAGGGCGGTGCAGCGGGCGCGACCGCTTCGCTCGACCCGGGATTTAGCCAAAGCCGTCGAGCAGGCTGCGGGGGGCGCGAGAGACCGACCCCAACTTCACCCCGCCACCAAGGTTTTTCTCGCGCTTCGGCTTCGTGTCAACAGCGAACTCGACTCGCTGGGCACGGCTTTGCCGCTCGCCCGCAGCCTGCTCGGCTTTGGGCCTTCCCGCAGAGGCGGGAGGCTCGTCACCATCGCCTTCCACTCGCTGGAAGACCGCATTGTGAAACAGTTCTTCGGGCGCGAATCGCGCGATTGCATCTGCCCGCCGGTGCTCCCTGAGTGCCGCTGCGACCACCAGGCGACGCTCTCGCTGGTGACGCGCCGGGCCGTACGCCCAGGCGAGGACGAGATCGCGCGCAACCCGCGAGCGCGGAGCGCCGTGCTGCGCGCGGCCGAGCGACGAGCGGAGGCCGCATGACCGCCCTCGATCAACCAGCGCCGCGAAGCGGCGGCCTCTCGCTGCCCCGCCTGGGAGTCAGCGGCTGGATAGTCGCAGGCGCCCTCATCGTCTCGGCGGGCGCGCTGGCGCCGGTCGTCCAGAACAGCCTCATGACCACCCAGGGGCGCAACATCGAGGTACTGGGGCAGGAACAGAAGGCCCTCCAGGTGGAGATGCGCCAGCTGGAGGCCGAGATCGCCCGCCTCACCTCGATCGAGCGCGTTGCGCGCCGCGCCGCCGAGATCGGCCTCGTGCCCAACGCGGAAGCCATTTTCGTGACCATCGGGGAAACCGGACCGGAGCCCCCGAAGATCCCCGCGGAGCATCTCCCCGAGTCCCTGGAGCCTGGCTCCGGGCTCGCTCCGTAGCCGCGGACCACCCATGGAGGCGATGCCGCTGCTGAACTGAAATCGCGATACCGGTCGCTGGGAGGAGGCCGGCGGGAGGGCGCCACATGGCGCACCAGCAGGCGAGGCGCACGGGCCGGGTCTGGCTCCCGGCGATCGCGTTCACGGTGTTTGCCGGGATCGTGCTGGCGCGCCTTGTCCAGGTCCAGGTGCTCGAACACGACCGCTACGCCGAGCAGGCGCGCAGCGAGCTCTACGCCAGCGACACCGTCTTCGCCCGCCGCGGCGCCATCCTCGACCGCAGCGGCTTCCTCCTCGCGATGAGCACGGACACGTGGGACCTCTACGTCGCCTCCCGCGTCTGGAACGACGACGAGGCGGCCCGGCAGGCCTCGGAAGCGATCGCGGAGGCAACCGGACACGACGCCACCTACCTGCGCACGCTCGTGCAGGAGAGCGGCCTCGTCGATGTGCTGGTCGCGCGGGACGTGCCCTACGACGCAGGCAAGGCCCTGCTTGATGCCAACGTGCCCGGCCTCGTGGGGCTGCCCAACACCGTGCGCGTGCACCCGGCGGGCGACCTCGCCTCGTCGGTAATCGGCATCATCGGCGCCGACAACACGGGCCTTACGGGCATCGAGTCGTGGTACGACGCCGAGCTGCAGGGCATCCCCGGCCGGGTCATCTTCGAACGCGACACGACCGGTTCCCCCATCCCCTACGGCGAGACGTTCACGACGGAGCCCATCCCCGGCCCCGACATCGTGCTGACCATCGACCGGCGCATGCAGGTCGCCGCCGAGCACGCCCTGCAGAGGGCCGTCGAGAAGCACGAGGCGAAGCGCGGCTCCATCATCATCATGGACCCGCGGAACGGAGACGTCCTGGCGCTGGCCACCTACCCCCGGCTGGCCTTCAGCGAGCTCGACCTCTCCAACCCCGAGCACGTACGGCTGCTGCGCAACAGCGCCGTGAGCGACATGTACGAGCCCGGCTCGGTAATGAAGGTGATCACCACGGCCGCCGCGATCGACGCCGGCCTCGTCACGCCCGACACGACGTACGAGGACTCGGGCGTCGCTTACGTGTACGGCATCCCGCTCTTCAACTGGCGCAACGGCGTCTACGGCGAGCAGACGATGACCGGCGTCCTCCAGCAGAGCATCAACACGGGCGCCGTGTTCATGATGGAGAAGCTGGGCGTGGAGCTCTTCCAGGAGTACCTGGACGCCTTTGGCTTCGGCAAGCCCACGGGCCTCGATATGAGCGGGGAAGCGGCGGGGATGGTGCGGCGGCCGACCGACGCGGAGTGGTCGCCGGTCGACGCCGCCACGCAGTCGTTCGGGCAGTCCATCAGCGTCACGCCGATCCAGATCGCCAGCGCACTGGCGGCGGCCATCAACGGGGGGAAGCTGGTGGAGCCGCGACTCGTCTCGGCGATGGTCGGGCACGACGGCACCCGCCACGACCTGCCCGCGACGGTCATCGGCCAGCCCATCTCGGCGGAGACCAGCGCCACCATCCGGCAGATGCTCGCGGACGTTGTCGAGCCGGGCTGGTACCACCCCGCGAAGCCCCTCTACTACACGGCCGGCGGCAAGTCCGGCACGGCCAACATCCCCATCGAGGGCGTCTACACGGAGGACGTGCAGATCGTCTCGTTCGCGGGCTTCGCACCGGTCAACGAGCCGCGCGTCCTCATCCTCGTGAAGCTCGACGAGAACGCCGACCTCGTCACAGGCACGGAGGCGGGCGGGCCGGTCTTCGCCGCGCTCGTCGACGAGGTGCTCGGCTACCTCGGCGTTCCCCCCGACGCCGAGCAGGTGGCGACGAGGTGAGCGGCATGACAACCACCTTCCTCGCCGAGAGCATGCGCGCCCACGGCTACCGCGTGGCCGAAGGGCCGGCCACGCCAATCACGGGCGGGGCGGCCGACTCGCGCCTGACACAGCCCGGCGACCTCTTCGCCGCCTTCCGGGGCGAGCGCCTCGACGGCAACGACTTCGTGACGGAAGCGCTCGAGCGGGGCGCCCCGGCGGCCGTCTGCGAGCGCGAACCGGAGGGCGAATGGCCCGACCGCACCCTTGCCCTCGTGGGCGACACGCGGACGGCCATGGCCGAGCTCGCGCGCGACTGGCGGCGAGCCTGCGGCGTTCGCGTGGCCGGCATCACAGGCACCGTGGGGAAGACAACGGCGAAGGAGCTGACGGCCGCAGCGCTGGGCACTCGCTTCGCGACCCACCACAGCCCCGGCAACCTGAACTCGCGCGAGGGGCTGCCCCTCGCCCTGATGAGCCTGCGCCGCGACCACGAGGTCTCCGTGCTGGAGATGGCGATGGACAGCCCCGGCGAGATTGCCGAGCTGTGCGCCATCGCCGAGCCCGAGGTCGGAGCCGTCCTCAACATCGGCGCCACGCACCTGGAGAAGCTCGGCACGATGGAGGCGATCGAGCGGGAGAAGCTCTCGCTGGCGCGAGCCCTGCCCCCCGACGGTGTGGCCGTGCTGAACGTAGACGACGAACGCATCGCCCCGGTCGCGGGCGAGCTCGCCTGCCGGGTCATCGGCTTCGGCGCGAGCGAGGCGGCGGATCTGCGCCGCGGCCCGGTCCACGACCTCGGGCTCGAGGGCTCCGCGTTCCGCGTGACCTACGAAGGCGCGACGGCGGACGTGCGGCTGCGCGTGCCCGGGGCGCACCTCGCACAGGGCGCGCTGGCGGCGATCGGCATCCAGCTTGCGCTGGGCGTGGGGCTGGCGGAGGCGGCGGAGGCGGTCGGGAACGCCGAGATCGACGGGCGGCTGCGGGTACGCGTCGCCCCGAACGGCGCGCGCATCCTCGACGACACCTACAACGCCAGTCCCGCCTCCGTGGCGGGGGCGCTGCGGCTCCTGCACGGCCTCGGCGGGCGGCGTATCGCCCTGCTGGGCCAGATGGCCGAACTGGGCGACCTCTCCGAGGCCGAGCACCGCCGCCTCGGGAGCGTGGCCGCGGAGTGCTGCGACGCGCTCGTGGCAGCGGGCGACCCCTGCCGCGTCCTCGTCGAAGAGGCGCGCGCGAACGGGCTCGCGGAGAGCCACTGGTTCGAGACGAAGGAAGAGGCGGCGGCGTTCGCGGCGAGCCTCCTGGGAGACGGCGACCACATCCTCGTGAAGGCCTCCCGCGGGCAGGCGTTCGAAGAGCTCATCCCCGTGCTGGAGGCCGCCTCATGATCCGCGCGCTGCTCTCCGGCGGCATCAGCTTCGCGCTCACGGTGGGCCTCGGCTGGCCCATCGTCCAGTACCTGCGCGCCCAGCGCGCGGGCAAGGCGATCAGCGAGGACCAGCCCGAGTCGCACCAGGCGAAGGCGGGCACCCCGACCTTCGGCGGCCTCATCATCTGGCTGCCGACGCTGATCGTGACGGCGATCGCCATCGACTGGCTCGACCACCGCTCGATCCTGCTCCCCCTGGGGATGATCGCGGCCACGGGCGCCATCGGCTTCGTCGACGACCTGGGGACGCTGCAGGAGCGCGTCGGCCTTCGCGGCGGATTGAGCTGGCGACTCAAGGTCGGGCTCCTCACGCTGCTCGCGGTGGGGGCCGCCTGGGTGCTCTACGGCGAGCTCGACGTCGAGTCGGTGAACGTGCCCTGGCTCGGCAGCTACGCGCTCGGCCCCGCCTACATGGTCATCGCCATCGTCACGATCGTGGCGACGACGAGCGCGGTGGCGGTCACCGACGGGCTGGACACGCTGGCAGGGGGCACAACGCTCTTCGCATTCGTGGCCTACGGCGTCATCGCATTCGTGCAGGGCCAGGACTTCGTGGCCACGTTCGCGTTCATCATCGCGGGCGCGAACCTCGGGTTCCTCTGGTACAACGCCCACCCCGCCCGCGTCTTCATGGGCGATACGGGCGCGCTGGCCCTCGGATCGAGCCTCGCCATCGTCGCACTCATGACGGGCCACTGGCTGCTGCTCCCGCTGGTCGGGCTCGTGTTCGTGGCGGAAGCCCTCAGCAACCTCATCCAGATCGGCTACTACCGCCTGAGCGGGGGCAAGCGCGTGTTCCGGCGCGCGCCCCTGCACCACCACTTCGAGGAGCTCGGCTGGAGCGAGACGACGGTCGTGACCCGCTTCTGGGTCGTCGCCATCGTCGCCGCCATGGTCGGCGTGGGCCTCGCGCTGGCGGTTCCGGAGTGACGATGATGGTGGAGCGAACGACAGCGGCGGAACTCCCGGAGATCGCGGGCGCGAGGGCGCTCGTCTACTCGCTCGGCATCGAGGGCCGCGACCTCGCCCGCTGGCTGCTCGCCCGGGGCGCCTCCGTGACGATGGCAGACACGCGCACCCCGGAGCAGCTCGACGCCGCCGGGGCGGCGCCGCCCGAAGGCGTGGAGCGCACCGTCCGCGGCGAGCTGCTCGACCCGGCCGGATTCGACCTGCTGGCGGTCTCGCAATCGGTGTTGCGCACCCACCCCAACGTCGTACGCGCCCGCGAACTCGGCATCCCGGTCATCTCGCAGATGGCGCTCGCCCTGCGGCTCTGCCCGAGCCGTGTCGTCGGGATCACCGGCTCCAGCGGAAAGTCGACGACGACGGCGCTCGTGGGGGCGATGGCGGAGCGCGCCGGCATCGAGCACCTCGTCGGGGGGAACCTCGGGGGGTCGCTGCTCGACCGCATCGAGGCGGTCCCCGAGACGGCCACGGTCATCCTCGAGATGAGCCATACGCAGCTGCAGTACACCGACCGCTCGCCCGCGATCGCGGCCGTCACGAACGTCACACCGAATCACCTCGACCAGTTCAGCTGGCCCGAGTACGTCGACCTGAAGCGCGCCATCCTGCGCCACCAGGACGCGGACGGGCTCGCCATCCTGAACGCCGACGACGAGACCAGCCGCGACTTCCGCGCCGACGTGCGTGGGAAGCTGGCGGAGGTCTCGCTGGCGGGGCCGGTCGCCGGGGAGGGCGCGTGGCTGGAGGGGGACGCGATCGTATCGCGCCGGGGAGGCGCGACCGAACCCGTCGCCACCACGAACGACCTGCGCATGCGCGGCCGCCACAACGTCGCGAACGCCGTCATGGCGGTCGCGGTCGCCTCGGCGATGGGGCTTCCCCCCGAGCCCATCGCCGAGGCGCTGCGGGACTTCCCCGGGCTTCCCCACCGCCTGCAGGTGGTCGGACGGGCGCACGGGGCAGTCTGGATCAACGACAGCATCGCCACCTCGCCGGAGCGCACGCTGGCAGCCCTCGAGGCCGTCAGCGAGCCCGCCATCCTCCTGCTGGGCGGGCGCGAGAAGGCCCTGCCCCTCGACCGGCTGCGCGCAATCGCGGCCGAGCGCTGCCTCGCCGCGGTCTGCTTCGGCGAGGCGGCGACGCCCTTCGCGGAGGCAATGGCCGGCGCGGTCGGGACAGTCGTGCGGGTTGAAACGCTCGCCGAGGCGGTGGAAACGGCCGCCACGCTCGCCCGTGACGGCGACGCGGTGCTGCTCTCGCCCGCGGGCACGAGCTTCGACGCCTACCCGCGCTTCGAGGCGCGGGGCGAGGCGTTCGCCGCCCTCGTGGCCGCGCTCGACGGGTTCGAGGAGGTGTCGCCATAGCCGCCGCACCGAACCGCCGCTGGGCCGTCCGTGGCCCCGACTACACGCTGTTGGCGCTGATCGCGGTGCTCACCCTGACCGGGCTCGTGACGGTTTACAGCGCCAGTTTCGTCATCGGCCTGGCGCAGTTCTCCGACTCGAACCACTACATCATCCGGCAGGCGATGTGGGCGGTGCTCGGCGCGGCGCTGCTGATCGCGGCCATGCGCCTCGACTACCACCTGCTGCGGCGGCTGGCGGTGCCGTTCATGGGGCTCACACTGGCGCTCCTGCTGTTCACCCTCATCGCAGGAACGGAGGCGGGCGGGGCGCAACGCTGGCTCACCTTCGGCGGGTTCAGCCTGCAGCCGGCGGAGTTCACCAAGCTCAGCGTGATCATCTACCTGGCGGCCTGGCTCACCTCACGGGGCGAAAACCTGCGCAGCTTCGAGCACGGTTTACTGCCGTTCATCGTCATCATCAGCGCGATCGGGCTCCTGCTCATGCTGCAGCCCGACCTGGGGACGACCGGGATCATCATCGTGATCACGATCACGATGTTCTGGGCGGCGGGCGCGACGTTCCTGCAGATGAGCGCGCTCCTCCTGGCCGGCGGCATCGCGGTGGTCGGGCTCACGCTCATCGAGGGGTACCGCCTCGAACGCCTGAGCACCTTCCTCAGCGCCGAATCGGACCCGCTGGGGAGCGGCTTCCAGACCCTGCAGTCGCTGGTCGCGCTGGGCAACGGCGGGACGACCGGCCTCGGGCTGGGCGCCAGCCGGGGAAAGTTCTTTTACGTGCCCGAAAGCCACACGGACGGCATCTTCGCCATCCTCGGGGAAGAGCTGGGGCTGGTGGCGACGGCTGCGGTCGTGCTCCTGTTCGTCACGCTGATGCTGAGGGGCTACCAGATCGCGCGCCGCGCGCCCGACCAGTTCGGGTTCCTCCTGGCGACCGGCGTCACGACCTGGATCGCCACCCAGGCGTTCGTGAACATCGGCGGCATCACGCGCGTCATCCCGCTGACGGGCGTCCCTCTGCCCTTCCTGAGCTACGGCGGCAGCGCCCTCGCGGCGACGCTGCTCGCGGTGGGCGTGCTCGCGAGCATCTCGCGCTACACCGAGGCGCGAGAGGCCGCCCGCGAGCGCACCCGCAGCGGCGAGCCGCCCTCCGAGCGGGGGGAACGGTCATGAGGATCGCGCTGGCAGCCGGCGGCACGGCGGGGCACATCTTCCCCGCGCTGGCGACGCTGGGGGCGCTGCGCGCCGCGGGCGACCCCGTGGAGGCACGCTTCTTCGGGCCCGACAACCGGGGCGAACGCACGCTGGTGCAGGGCCACGACGTGCCCTTCGAGGCGGTTCCCGCGGCGCCCCTGCGCGGCCGCTCGCCCGTGGCCCTGGTGCGCGGGCTCGCGCGGACGGCCCTGGGTGTCGCTACGGCGCTGCGGGCGCTGCGCCGCTTCAACCCGAACGTGATGCTGAGCACGGGCGGCTACGGCAGCTTCCCCCCGAGCGTGGCCGCGCGAATCCTGCGGCTACCGCTGGTCGTGTTCCTGCCCGATATCGAGCCGGGAATCGCCGTGCGCGCCGAGAGCCGCCTGGCCACGCTGATCGCCGCCGCCACGGAGGGCGCGCTTCCGCGCCTCCCCGCGACGAAGACGGTCGTGAGCGGCTACCCCGTGCGCGACGCCTTCCGCACGCCCCGCGAGGACGCGCGCGCGGCCCTCGGCTGGAGCGCCGGCGAGCGGGTGCTGCTGGTCGCGGCGGGGACGCAGGGGGCGCAGGCGATCAACCGGGCGCTCTGGGAAGCGCTCCCGCGGTTCTGCGAGGCCGCACGCGTCGTACACGTGACCGGCCAGGCTTCGGCGGACGAGGCCGCCGCCGCACGCGAGACGCTCCCCGCGGCACTGCGAGAACGTTACGAGCCGGCGCCCTTCCGCGACGACCTGCCCGCCCTCATGGTCGCGGCCGACCTGGCGGTGATGCGCGCCGGCGCGAGCACGCTGGGCGAGCTGCCGGCCGCGGGCCTGCCCGCAATCCTCGTGCCGGGGACGTTCGCGGGCGGGCATCAGCGCGAGAACGCGCGCTGGCTGGCCGAGCGCGGCGGCGCCCTCCTGCTGGAGGAAGCCGACCTCGGAGCGCTCGAAGGGCACATCCTCGACCTGCTCGGCGACGACGAGCGCCGCGCGGCCATGGCCGAGGCAGCGCGTTCGGCGGGGCCCACGGACGGGGCGGAGCGGCTGGCCGCAATCCTGCGGGAGGTGGCGGCGCGATGAGCGAGCTTCGCGGACCGGTCCACATCGTGGGAATCGGCGGGATGCACATGTCGGCCATCGCGCAGCTGCTGCACGAGCGCGGCGAGCGCGTCCAGGGCAGCGACCTTGAGCCGTCGGCACTGACGCGGAACCTCGAGGCCATGGGCGTGACGGTCTTCCCGGAGCACGCCGCGGACAATCTCGGGGCCGCGCGCTGCGTCGTCGCAACGGCGGCGGTGGGCGAGGAGAACCCGGAGATCGCGGAGGCGCGCAGGCGTGGACTGCCCCTGCTCGGCCGGCCCGAGGTGGTGGCGGCCCTGATGGAAGGGAAGCGCGTCATCGCGGTGGCGGGGTCGCACGGCAAGACGACGACCACGAGCCTGATCGCCTTCATCCTGCGCGAGGCGGGCCGCCAGCCGATGTACCTCGTCGGAGGCGAGAGCCGCGACCTCGGCGGGAACGCCTCCTGGGGCGGCGGCGACATCTGCGTGGTGGAGGCGGACGAGTACCAGCGCGCCTTCCACGCCTACACCCCGCACGTGGCCGTCATCACGAACATCGACGCCGACCACCTCGACCTGTACGGCACACCCGAGGCGTACGAGGACGCGTTCCTGACGTTCGCGCGGCGCGTGCGCGGAGGCGGGCGCCTCGTGGCGAGTGGCGGGAACGCCGGTTCGGCGCGGGTCGCGGCAGCCGCCGAAGGCGCCATCACAGTCGAGACCTACGGCTTCGACGAGGCCTGCACGTGGCAGGCTGCCGAGGTCACGCTCAGCGAGGCCGGCGCGTCGTTCACCGTGCAGCTCCGGGGCGAGTCGCTGGGCGAGCTGGCGATCGCGCTGCCCGGCCGGTACGCGGTCGAGAACACGCTGGCGGCGGCGGCGGTGTGCCTCGGGGAGGGCGCCCCCTTCGCCACCATCCGCGATGCCGCGAGCCGCTTCGAGGGCGCGAAGCGGCGCTTTGAGCGCCTCGGCGAGGCCGGCGGCATCCTCGTCATCGACGAGTACGCGCACCACCCGAGCGAGGTCCGCGCTGTGCTGGAGGCGGCGCGAACCCGCTTCCCCCAGAAGCGCCTGATCGGCATCCACCAGCCCCACACCTACAGCCGCATCGCCTACCTGTGGGAGGACTGGCTGGACTGCTGGGGCGGGCTCGACGAGCTCGTCATCCTCGAGACGTACGCCGCCCGCGAGACTCCCCTGGAGGGCCGCTCGGCGGCGGACCTCGCGCAGGCGATCTCGCAGCCGAGCGCCTCGTACGCAGCGGACTTCGCGGAGGCCGTCGAGCAGGCGGCGACGCGCGCGCGGCCCGGCGACGTCGTCATGACCATCGGCGCCGGGAGCGTCACCGAAGTTGGCCCGCTGCTGCTGGAGCGTCTCTCATGACGGCGCTCGATCGGCTGGCGGAGAAGCTGGAGCAGGTGGGCGACGTGCGCCGGAACGAGCCTATGTCGCGCCACACGACCTTTGGCGTGGGCGGCCCCGCCGACCTCTACGTGACCGTGCGCAGCATCGACGCGCTCGCGCAGGCGGCACGCCTCGCGACGGAGGCCGAGGCAGGCCCGTTCCTGCTGGGAAGCGGCAGCAACATCGTCGTCGCCGACGGGGGCATCCGCGGCGTCGTGATCGACAACCGCGCACGCGAGGAGTCGTTCGAGGACTTCCGCGTGCGCATCGGCAGCGGGGCGAGCTTCGCGGGCTTCGCGCGGCGGATGTGCCGCGCGGGGGTGGCGGGGCTGGCCTGGGCCGTCGGCATCCCGGGGACGCTCGGCGGGGCGGTGGTCTACAACGCCGGCGCCTACGGCGGCTGCCTCGCCGATGTCCTCGTGCGGGTGCGGCTGCTCGACCCCGAGGGCAACGACGAGTGGCTCGAGGCGAGCGCGCTCGACCTGACCTACCGGGGCAGCGCCTTCCGGCGCGGCGGGCTCGCCGACCGCACCGTGCTGGAGGCGGAGCTCACGCTGGACGCCGGGGACGCGGACGCCCTCCTGGCCGAGGCGAACGGCTACGACCAGCGCCGGCTGACGGCCCAGCCGCGCGGACGCAACGCCGGCTCGGTGTTCACCAATCCCCCCGAGAGCCCGGCCTGGAAGCTCATCGACTCGGTCGGGTTGCGGGGCGAGCAGCGGGGCGACGCGGCCATCAGCGAGCTGCACACCAACTTCTTCGTGAACCTCGGGCAGGCGCGAGCGAGCGAGGTCCTCTGGCTGGTCGAGGAAGCCGAGCGGCGTGTCTTCGAAACGCACGGCGTGCGGCTCACGCGCGAAGTCGGGTTCGTGGGGGCGTGGTGATGGAGCGGCAGCGCGTGGCGGTCATCTTCGGCGGGCGCTCGGGCGAGCACGAGGTCAGCCTGCGCAGCGCGCGCAGCGTCATCGGCGCGCTCGACCGCGAGCGCTGGGAGGTCGCCCCCATGGGCGTGACCCGTGCGGGCGAGTGGCTCTCGGTCGCGGAGACGGAAGAGGCCCTGGCGGAGGGTGCGGAGGCGCTGCACGAGGGCGGAACGCTGCTGACCAGCGGCCGGGCGCTCGCCGAACTGGGCGCCTGCGATGTCGTCTTCCCGCTGATCCACGGGACCTACGGCGAGGACGGCTGCCTGCAGGGGCTGCTGGAGCTCGCGGACGTGCCCTACGCGGGCGCGGGGGTGGCCGCCAGCGGGGTGGGGATGGACAAGGCGCTGCAGAAGGCGCTGTTCGTGGAGGCGGGAATCCCGGTCGCGCGTTATGTCGTACTTCGCCGCTGGGAGATTGCGCGGGACCCCGAGGAGGCGCACCGCTTCGTCGAGGACGAGGTCGGGTACCCGTGCTTCGTGAAACCCGCGAACGGTGGTTCGAGCATCGGCATCACGCGCGTCTCCTCGCGCGAGGACCTCGGGCGGGCCTTCGCGGCCGCCCTTCCCCACGACGAGAAGGTGCTGGTGGAGCAGGCGGTGGCGGGCCGCGAGATCGAGTGCTCGGTGCTCGGCAACGAGGCCCCGGAGGCGGCGGCGGTCGTGGGCGAGATCGAGCCCGACCGCGACTTCTACGACTACGAGAGCAAGTACGCCGACGACTCGCGCACAAACCTGCACGTACCCGCGCGCATCGACGCGGAGGCGGCCGAGTGGGTGCGCGAGCTGGCCGTGCGCATGTTCCTGGCGATGGGCTGCGAAGGCTACGCACGCGTCGACTTCTTCGTCGGGGACGACGGAATGGCGACGGGCAGCGAGGTGAACACGATTCCCGGGTTCACCAGCATCAGCATGTTCCCGCGCCTCTGGGAAGCGAGCGGCCTCGCCTACCCGGACCTGCTCACGCGCATCCTCGACCTGGCCGTCGAGCGGTGGGAACGGGGGGTGGCGCCATGATCAGGCGGCACGACCGAGACGCATCCCGGCCCGAACCAGCGCGCGTCGTGCGCCGCACGCGCAAGGCCGCCCCCGGCCAGGCGAAGCCGCAGCCTCGGAAGAACACGGCGATCGTTGGCCGCCGGCAGCCCCGGCCCATGAGCGTTTTCCAGACCGCATCCCGGCGCACCCGCTCGTGGGTGCGAAGGCGGTGGCTGCCGGTTGCGGCGGCAGCGGTCCTGGCGGCCGTCGTGGCCGGCGCCGTCTGGACGTGGCAGTCGCCGCTGCTGCGCGTGCGGGACGTGGAGGTCGTGGGGGCGGTGGCCGCACGCGAGCGCGACATCATCGACCGCGTCGACTTCTGGGACGAGCGCATGCTGACCGTCAACTTTGGCAGCGCCGAGCGGGCGATCACCGAGATTCCGCTCGTCAAGTCGGTCGAGATTGAGCGGGACTGGCCGGGCACGGTGCGGATCACGGTGCACGAGCGGGAGCCGTGGGGATCGTGGGAGCAGGCGGGCCTGCGCTACACCATCGACCGCGAGGGGTACGTGCTGGGGCACGGCACCCCGCCCCCGCACTCCACCACGATCGTGAGCAACGAGTCGTTCTCGCTGCGGTCGGGCGACCGCATCGACCACCACGCGGTGGACGCCGCCGCGGCCATCAACGAGCAGATCGAGCGGGCGCTGGGCACCCGTGCGGTCGAGCTCACGTACTCGCCCGATGAAGGCATTCGCGTTCGCACGGCGGACGGACAGACGGCACTGCTCGGGGATTCGAGCGGCATCGCCTACAAGCTCGCCGTGTGGGCGCGCGTCGCG
Source organism: uncultured Anaerolineaceae bacterium (assembly GCA_964389725.1). Taxonomy (GTDB): domain Bacteria; phylum Chloroflexota; class Dehalococcoidia; order Tepidiformales; family Tepidiformaceae; genus UBA2991. Next base: position 157,923 of record CAYMDV010000001.1, on the reverse strand, counting down.
GAGGAAGCGACGGCGCTGAACATCACCTACTCGACCATCGACCTGCGGTTCGGGAACCGACCCGTTCTGCGGTGAAACACATCCAAGAGGGGACATCATGAAACGCAGCAACGCCATCGCAGCCATCGACATCGGGTCCACGAAAGTGGCGGCCCTCGTCGCCGACGTGAACGAGCACGGGCAGGCGCGCGTGCTCGGCGCCGGCGTGGCGCCGGCCGCGGGCCTCTCGCGCGGGGTGATCGACAACATCCAGTCGGCCCGCAACGCCGTCGGCACGGCGGTGGAGAAGGCCGAGCAGGCGTGCGGGATGCGCATCCTGAGCGGCGTCGTCGGGATCGCGGGCGGGCACCTGAACTCGCAGAACAACCGCGGCATCGTGGCGATCGCCGACCGCATGGAGCCCATCGCGGTCGAGGATCGTGAGCGCGCCGTGGAGGTGGCGGGGCAGATCAACATCCCCACCAACCGCCAGATCCTGCACGTCATCCCCCGCGGCTACTGGATCGAGGGCACCGACCCCGTCTCCGACCCCGTGGGCATGTACGGCGGTCGCCTCGACGCGGAGACGCACATCGTGACGAGCGCCGTCTCGGCCGTGCAGAACCTGACGAAGTGCGTGGAGGACGCAGGCGTGCAGGTCGACGAGATCGTGCTGGGCTCGCTCGCCGCGGCGACGGGCGCGCTGACGGCCGAGGAGCGCGCGCAGGGCGTTGCCGCGGTCGACATCGGCGGGAGCACGACCTCGATCTGCGTGTACGACGAGGGCTCGCTCGCGCACACGGCGACGCTGACGCTCGGCGGCACGCACCTGACGCAGGACCTGGCGCGGCTGTTGCGCTGCCCCTGGGAGAGCGCCGAGCGCCTCAAGTGCGAGCACGGATCGGCGGTGCCAAGCGCCGAAGTGGGCAGCGTGGAAGTGGAAGTACGCGCGTTCGGGACACAGGCGCGCAAGCGCGTCTCAGCCGGCCATGTGGCCGAGATCCTGCAGGCGCGCACGGAAGAGATCCTGGAGATGGTAGCCATCGAGCTGAAGCGCGCGGGCTATCTCGACCGGATCGCGGCCGGACTGGTGCTCACGGGAGGCACGAGCCAGCTGCGCAGAATCGACGAGCTCGCGGAGCAGCGGCTCGACCTGCCGGCAAGGGTCGGCGGGCCGCGCGGCTGCACCGGACTCACGGACCTGATCGCGACTCCCGCCTACGCCACGGTGGTGGGGCTCGCGAAGCATGCCCTCCGGGGGACGGCTGCCGCGCAGCAGCCCGCCGGGGCCCGCAAGGACGACCCGGAGAACGGCTTCTTCAAGCGCATCGCCGCGTTTGGACGAGCCTTCATCCCCCAGTAACCGAGACCACCACCCGCCCAAGGAGGCACGGGAATCGCTAACCAACCTGACCATCAACCAATCCGCTCACACCCCACTGACGGAGGAAAACCATGAGTTACCCAATCGACAAGGACCTGCTGCCGGACATCAAGGTCGTTGGCGTCGGCGGCGGCGGCGGCAACGCCGTCAACCGGATGGTCCACTCGAACATCCCGGGCGTGACCTTCGTGGCCGTGAACACCGACGCGCAGGCGCTCGCCAGCTCCGACGCGGAGATGCGCATGCGCATTGGCGAGAAGCTGACGAAGGGCCTCGGCGTCGGCGGCGACCCGACGCGCGGCGAACGCGCCGCGGAGGAGAGCCGGGCCGAGCTCGAAGAGCTGCTGAACGGCGCCGAGATGGTGTTCGTCGCGGCCGGCATGGGCGGCGGCACCGGCACCGGCGCCGCCCCCGTGATAGCCGAGGTGGCGCGCGAAGTCGGCGCCCTCACCATCGGCACGGTCACGACGCCGTTCGCCTGGGAGGGCGCGGCGCGCACGAAGTCGGCCCGCGGCGGCATCGAGAAGCTGCGCGAGAAGGTGGATACGCTCATCTCGATCCCCAACTCGCGGCTGCTCGAGAGCTGCCCGGACGACTACACCATGGACGAGGCGTTCGAGATGGCCGACGACGTGCTGCGGCAGGCCATCCAGGCGATCTCGAACATCATCAGCCAGAACGGGTCGATCAACCTCGATTTCAACGACGTGCGCACGGTGATGGCGGAAGCCGGGCCGGCGCTGCTCGCGATCGGGTCGGCCTCGGGCGAGAGCCGCGCCGCCGAGGCGGCCCAGAAGGCCACCTCGAGCCCGCTCCTCGATCAGACGATCAACGGGGCGACGAACGTGCTCTTCAACGTGACCCACGACGGCAACCTGAAGCTGCGCGAGCTCGACATCGCCGCCCGCGTCATCGCGGAGGTGGTGGACAGCACCGCCAACATCATCTTCGGCACCGTCGTCGACCCCTCGGTGGGCGACGAGGTGCACATGACGGTCATCGCGACGGGGTTCGAGGAATCGCAGGCCCCGACGGTTGGCCTGAGCCGGACGGCGGCCACCAAGCCGCGCGCCGTGGCCCTGGAGCTGCCCGGCATATCAAGCGAAGAGGACGCCGAATTGCCGGCGTTTCTCAGGCGCAACATCCGCTCGATGAGCGAGATCAGCGCCAACGGAAATCGGGAAGCGAGGATGGCTGAAAGGAGGTAGCCGCCAAAACCGAGCGCACGGTTGAGTCCGTAAGGACTGCTTCTCGACCAGACGGGCGGGATCTGGAGCCTTGGGAGATGGCGACAGATCCCGTCCTTTTCTGTGAGCGATGCGTCGGCCACCCCGCCGGCGGCACCTCTCCTTTCAGCCGAATATGCACGGTAGCACAGCGGGCTGGCTAGTCGCCAGCAGTTTGCGGCGGCTCCGGCCACTCGACGGTGCGGCCGCTCTCCATCGGCTCGCCCAGCAGGCGAGCCTCGATCCACGAGGCGACCAACTCGTCCAGCGCCTCCGCCACCGTCCCCAGGGAATGGCCTGCGTCGCCGTAGATCACGAGGCGCTTGGGGTCGGCGGCGCGCCGGTAGATATCCTCGCTCGCCTCGGCATCGAGCACCTCGTCGGCGTTCCCGTGGACGAGCAGGAGGGGCCGGTCGAGCTCCTCGACCTGGCGGGTGCCGTAGAGCTGGGGGGAGAGGGAGGCCACCGCCCGCACGAGGGGATGAAGCGCCCCCGCCTTCACGACGACGGCCCCGCCGAAGCTGTGTCCCACGAGCACGGCATCGCTGGCGCCGATGCCCTTCAGGAAGGAGCAGCCGGCGAGCACATCGAGGACACACTCCTCGAAGTCGTTGGGCTGGCGGTAGTCGAGCCGAAGGACGCTCACGTTCCTGGGCATGAGCAGCCCGGGCAGGCGCGCGAAGAGGCCGCCGGCGGGGCCTTCGAGGCCGCCCATGGCGCCGCCCGCGCAGATGGCGGCGCCCGACCCGCCCTGCACCGGGTGGAAGAGGCCCTGGATCTCGCCGCGGCTTGTCTGCAGGACCACGGCGAGGCTATCGGGCGTGGGGCCGGGGGCGGCCGTCACGTTGTGCAGGCTGAGGGTGAGGTCCTCGGGCTCGGGGCCAGGGGGCTCGGGTTCGGTCACGCGCGCACGATACAGCGCCCGCCGGGGCGGACGGATCAGGTCAGCCAGGCGTCGTCGGGCAGGGGTTCGCGGGGGACATCCTCGTGGGCGTTGACCATGTGGTGGGCGAGGGTTTCGAGACGCTCCCAGATGGAGTCGAACTCCTCCGGGGGGATCTGGTGCGCCTCAAGGGCGGCGCGCATGTGCGTCAGCCAGAGCTGGGCGTGGTGCTCGGCGATGACGAAGGGGAAGTGGCGGCGGCGGAGGCGGGGATGACCGTAGCGCTCGGAGTAGCGGGCCTCGCCGCCGAGCCACTGCTCGAAGAAGAGCATCAGCTTCTCGCGGCTGGGCGTGAGGTCGTCGGGGTAAAGAGCGCGGAGGGGGGCATCCTCGGCGACGGCGTCGTAGAAGGTCTCGACGATCGCCTCGATGACGTCGCGTCCACCGAGGCGCTCAAAGGGGGTCCGGGCACTCATGAGGTCCTCCAGCGCAGGGCCAGGAATGTAAGGACGAAGGAGGCGATGCCGAAACCAAACACGGCGGCGGCGCCGCGGAGCAGGTCGAGGCCGTTCCAGCCTTCGATGATGAGGGAGCGCTGCGCCTCGAGGATGTAGGTGATGGGGTTGATCGTGGCGAGCACCTGCAGCCAGTCTGCGAAGACCTCCTTGGGGGCGAAGGCGGTCGAGAGAAAGATGAGGGGGAACAGGAGCAGGCCGCCGGCCGCCGCGGCCTGGGGGCTGCCCGTGCGCAGGGCGACCGCCGCGTTGAATCCCGAGTAGGCCATGCCGAAGAAGAAGGAGCCCGCCAGTAGCAGGAGCGCTCCCGGCACCCCCGTATCGAAGCCCGTGCGGAAGATAAGGCCAACCACCACGATCACGCCCGTGATGACGAGGGCGCGGACGCCATCGGCGGCGATGCGGCCGAGGACGATGGCGGAACGGGGCGCGGGGGTCAGCAGGAGCTTGTCGAAGTAGCCCCGCTGGATGTCGGTGATGGTCCCGAGCCCGGCGCTGGAGGAGATGCTCGACGCCGCCGAGAGGATGGCGACGGGAACCTGGAACCCCGTGAAGTTGTCGATGCCGAAGGCGTCCGCCGCGATCGACCCGATCGACCCGACCGTGACGGCGAAGAAGAAGAGCGGCACGAAGATGTTGCCGACCTCCTGGGCGGGGTTGCGGACGGCCTCGCGCAGGGAGCGGAGGGTGAGGAAGTAGATCGTCGCGAGGGCGTGCATCAGGCGGCGCCTCCCCCGGCCGAGGAAGGCTCCTCGACCTGGAGGTGGTGGCCCGTGGCCTGCAGGAACACGTCATCGAGGCTGGGGTGGGAGATGGAGACGTCGCCAACCTCGATGCCCGCGTCGTCGAGGGCGAGGACGATGCGGGCCACGGCACGGGCGCCATCGGGGACGTAGACGACGGCGGCGCCGGCGGCGATCTGCACACGCTCGACGGCGGGCACGGCGCCGCACACCTCGGCGGCGCGGTCGAGTGTCTCCGCGGCGACGTTCACGGTCACGACGTCGGTGCCGATGCTCGCCTTCATCTCCGCGGGCGAGCCACGCGCGATGATCTTGCCCGCATCGATGATGGCGAGGTCGTGGGCGAGGCGATCGGCCTCCTCCAGGTACTGGGTCGTCAGGAAGACGGTGATGCCCTCCTCGGCGCTGAGGCGGCCCACGTAGCGCCAGATGGCCTCCCGGCTGACCGGGTCGAGGCCGGTGGTAGGCTCGTCGAGAAAGATGATGGTGGGGCGGTGCACCAGGGCGGCTGCGAGGTCGAGGCGGCGCTTCATCCCGCCCGAATAGGTTCCGATGGCGCGGTCGGCCGCGTCTTCGAGGTCGACGACGGCGAGGAGTTCATCGACGCGCTGGCGGCGGGCGCCCCCGCCAATCCCGAAGAGCCGCGCCTGGAGCGTGAGCAGCTCGCGGCCGGTCTGGATGTCGTCGAGGCCCGCTTCCTGCAGGGCGACGCCGATGCGGCGGCGCACGGCGCGCGCCTCGGCGAGGATATCGAGGCCATCGACGCGAGCGGCGCCGGCGGTGGGGCGGAGGAGGGTGGTGAGCATGCGGATGGTGGTGGTCTTGCCCGACCCGTTCTGGCCGAGGAAGCCGAAGATCGCGCCGGGGGCGATGTCGAGCTCGATGCCGTCAACAGCGCGCACCTCGCCGAAGTGCTTGGTCAGTCCCTCGGCCCAGATGGCGCTCATCGCTTCGAGCCTAGCGGCGCCCGTGCCATGGGCAAACTCCCCCCGCCCTGCGGCGTCGCCCAGGAGTCACCGGAGGGTGGGGGCAGTCCCGGAGCCCGTCACCACCTGCGCCAGGAGGTCGAGGTTGTCGCTGTTCACGCCGGCGGCGCCCGCCCCGAGGACGCGGCCGAGGTCGGTGGGGGTGTTCACCGGCCACACGTAGGTCGCGACGCCGCGCCCGGCAAGCTCGATCATGAGGGCGGGCTCCACGAGGGTGATGTGCATCGAGAGGGCGTGGAAGCGCTCACCGAGGGCTGGCAGGAGCTCGGCGAGCTCGTGGGGCCAGGCTGCGGAGGGGATGAGGCAGACCTGCTCGCGGCCCTCGAAGGGCTCCAGCAGCCACCACTCGCGGGTGGTGACGGCGTAGGGCGCACCGGGGAGGCGGCGTTCGAAGGCGGCGGCAACCGCCTCCGGGAGGGCAAGCGTCTCGGACTTCAGGTCGACCATCAGGGGAACGTCCGGGCCGGTGGCTTCGATGACCGCGTCCAGCTCGAGGCGTGGGGCCCAGCCGGGCCGGAGCCGCCAGCGTTCGCGCAGGAGGGGCAGGGGCCCGACGGTCTGCGCGTGGCGCACCTCGACGCGGCCCCGGTGGAGCCAGACGTCGAGCTCGGCAAGGTCGGCGCCGATGGCCTTCGCCTCGCCGAGGCGGGCGAGGTCGTTGCCCGCGCGGTGGGCGATGGTGACCGGACGGCCCTCGGGCCGCGGGCAGCTCACGAAGCGCCCTCGCCGCGCTGGAGGTAGAACTGCACGTCGGGGGGAATGGGGATGCCGCGGCCGGTGACCGTATCGAGCCAGGCCCAGGCGTGGACGAAGGTCGCGACAGGCGTGCCGCGGGCCGTGGACGTGACCGAGAACTCCTGCTCGAAGCCGCGATCGTCGGCGCTCGTGGTCGTGACCTCGATGGTGGCACCGTCCTGCCAGGGCAGGGGTGCGTGGTAGACCGCGCGGGTCTCGCGCTGGACGGCAACGACGTGGTCGGGCTTGGAGATGCCGCAGTGCTCCTCGAAGGCAGCATAGGCAAGCTCCGTGAGCGCGAGGAGAACGCCCGCGTGCACGAAGCCCGTGTCGGTGAAGGTATCGGTGTGGCGGGTGGGATAGGAGATGGAGAAGGGCACGGGCCGATCGTGGGAGCCGCGAGCGCGAGAGGCAAGCGGGCAGCGGAGGCGGCTAGAAGATGGCCGCGTCGACGCCCCAGACCGCGCCGGCGCCGGTGACGAAGAGGACGACGGCGATCAGGAGCATCATCAGGTTCTGGCCCTGCTCGCCCTGATCCTTCAACCCCGCCAGCAGGAGGTAGTTGAGGTTGAGGAAGGCGGCGAGTACGAGCCCCGCGAAGGTGAGGAAGCCGAAGGTGATGCTCACCCCGGCGGCGAACTCGCCCAGTACGACCATCCAGGACGTGATCACCCAGGTGCGCTCGCTGCGCAGGGACGTCGCCTTCAGGACGCGCGCGAAGGCGGGCACGGGGTGGTCTTCGACGAGGCCCTCGACCCATCCCCGGGAGTCCCCCCGGAGGAAGCCCGGGAGGTCCTTGTGGCGCACGCTCTCGAGCCACCAGAGCCCCAGCCCGATGCGGAGGATGGCGAGCCACTCCTCCTTCGCAAGCCAGTCGAAGATGTCGAGCGGGGGCATGGGCGGCGATTCTAGCGCCCGCAGGACGGCCTCGCGCTACGATCAGTCCATGGCCGACGACGCACGACCCCCACTGATCTGGATCGACATGGAGATGACGGGCCTCGACGTCGATCGCCACCACGTCCTCGAGGTGGCGGCGATCGTGACAGACGGGGAGCTACGGGAGCTCGACGACGGGCTCGACCTCATCGTGCACCAGCCCGAGGATGTGCTGGCGCTCATGGACGAGTGGTGCGTGAACCAGCACGGCCAGTCGGGGCTGACGGCGGCGGTCCGCGCCTCGAGCGTCGGGCTCGAGGAGGCGCAGGCCCTGCTGCTGGAGTATCTGCGGCGGCACACCTCGGAGGGGCAATCGCCGCTGGCGGGGAACTCGGTGGGGCACGACCGGCGCTTCATCGAGCGCTGGATGCCAGAGGTCGCGCAGCACCTGCACTACCGCATCATCGATGTCTCGACCGTGAAGGAGCTCGCGTTGCGCTGGTATCCGAAGCTGAAACGCTTCCCCAAGGGAGAGGCGCACCGCGCGCGGGACGACATCCGCGAATCGATCGCAGAGCTGCGCTACTACCGGGAGCAGGTCTTTCGCTAGCGGTAACCTGCTACCGTTCGGGTAGCAGGGAGCAACCGGCAACGGAGTCCTCTAGTCGGAGTGCGTCCGAGGAGACGGGCATGGCTACCATCGAAAAGGAGTCGGCGGGAACGGTGAGCGCCACTGTCGCCAATGTGGTGGACCGTATCGCGGACGGGTTCCACCCGGATCGGATCGTCCTGTTCGGTTCGCAGGCGAGGAACGAAGCGAAGGCGTCGAGCGACGTCGACCTGCTCGTTGTCATGCCGGACGGGACGGACCGGCGCGAAGCGGCTATTGCGATGCGCGTTGCCGTGGGTGACCTGCCGCTCGCAAAGGACATCATCGTCACCACCCCAGACGAGATCGCCCGCCGCGCGCACCTCGTTGGAAGCGTACTGCGGACGGCACTGCGCGAGGGGAAGGTCGTCCATGAGCGACCCTGACGTCGTCGCAGAGGCGCAGCGCTGGTTGCGCTACGCGGGGGAAGACCTGCACGTGGTCCAGCTCATGCTTGCCGAGGACCCGCCCGTCGCACGCCACGCCTGTCTCCACTCCCAGCAGGCGGCCGAGAAGGCGCTGAAGGCCGCCCTCGTGCTGGAGGGGATCGACTTCCCCTACGTCCACGACCTGGATGCGCTCCGCAACCTGGTACCCGGCGAGTGGTCGGGGGACATCCCTCCAGTCGTGCTCGCGCGACTGACTGAGTGGGGCATGGAGGCACGGTACCCCGGCGATTGGCCGGAACCCACAGCAGAGGATGCGGCTCGCGCAGAGTCGGAGGCACGCGCGGTCTACGAGGCCGTGGCGGCGGAGTTCGGCCGCAGGGGCCTGGGTCGGGACGAGGGGCGCTAGCGGCCCCGGAGCTTCCGGGCGGCGCGCTGGATGATGCCGGGGCGGCGCATGCGCTGCCGGAGCTGCGTGAGGCCTTCGGGCGTGCCCACGAGCACGGGCAGGGACCAGTCGCGCAGGGTGGGGGTGCGGTCCTCGCGCACGCGAGTGGGCGGGATGAAGCGCTCGAACGGCTTCCACTCATTCCCCTCGCGCACGAGCGCCTCGCGCCCCGCCGCCTCGACGAGCACGACGCCGGCGGCGAGGTCCCAGGCGTGCACGCCCCAGAACTGCGCCGTCGTGAAGATGCCGGCGGCGACGTAGGCGCACTCGATCGCGGCGGAGCCGGTCACGCGGTTGTCCCAGGTCGCGGAGCGTCCGGGGGCCCCGCCCGGGGCGGCGCTGAGGCTGCGGCGCACGCCTTCGTTCTCGACGGCGTCAACGGGCTCGCCGTCGAGGCAGAGCGCCCCGCCGAGACGGGCGTGGTAGACGCCCGGTCCGAGACTCGCACTGGCCGAGCACCAGATCGCGCCCGCCACGGGCGCCCCGTTCTGGAGCACCCCCACGGAAGCGGCGAAGAGCGGGTAGCGGTTCACGAAGTTGGTTGTGCCGTCGACGGGGTCGATGGCCCAGAGGTACTCGGCGTCGGGCAGGGGAGCATCCTCCTGTTCCTCGCCCAGGATGGCGTGGTCGGGGAAGCGCTCGGCGAGGCGCTCGCGGATCATCGCTTCGACCGCGCGGTCGACCTCGGAGACGGGATCGGTGGGGGCGGTCTCCTCCGACTTGCCCTCGCTCTTGTAGTCGACGCTGATGGAGCGCCCAAGGGCGGCGGTGATCTCGGCGCCGGCGGCCGCGGCAAGGTCGCGGGCGGTGGCCTCGAGGTCCGCGAGGAGCGCGGGATCGGTCAGCGGGAGCTGGCGTTGCGGCGCGGCCTCGTCAGTCACGCCGGGATCACGCTTCCACGGCGGCGACGAGCTCATCGAGGGTGACGCGCGCGACACGACGGCCGCGAGCGAGCAACGCTTCGAGGTCTCCCTGGGCCTGTGCGGCCTTCAGCCGGGCGAAGGTGTAGGGCTTGCCCGGCACGGGCAGGTCGGCCGGGTCGTCACGCACGATCTGGACGAAGGCGCCGGTCGAGGGGCCGCCCTTGTGGAGTTGCCCGGTGGAGTGCAGGTAGCGCGGCCCGAAGCCGGCCGTGGTGGCAACACCGTAGCGATCGCGCAGGCGAAGGCGGAGGTCCTGGAGCGTCGCGGCGTGCTCGGGGGTGCGGGGCAGCCAGGCGAGGAGCGCCAGGTAGTCGCCGGGGCGCAAGGAGCCGAGCACCTCGGCGAGGGGCGGGGTGGGCGGCGGCGGGGCGGCATCGGCGAGGACGCGCGCGGTGGCGTCCTTGGCCTCCTGCACGTTCGGCTGGTCGAACGGCTGCACGCCGAGGACGTGCCCGGCGATGGCCGTCGCGATCTCCCAGCGGGCGAACTCGGCGGGGAGCTGGGTCGGGTCGGAGTAGGGGAGGCGGACGACGGGGTGGCCTGCGGCTTCGATGGCATCCAGCCCCTCGTGTTCGCCCAGGGCGACGAAGATGCGGTCGGCCCCGTAGGCATCGGGCCCGGCCAGGGGCTCGCCTTCCACGGGCACGATGCCCTTCCCCTCTTTGCCGAGCGACTCGGAGAGGAGCTGCTCGACCCAGGTGCCCAGCTCACGCAGCTCGGGCGGGAAGACAAGGGTGAGCTTGTCGCGTCCGGCAAGCGCCGCCTCGCCGAGGATGGCGCCGAGGAGGGCGCCGGGGTTCTCGGCGGGAACGGTGCGGCGGCAGGCTTCGATCATCTCCTGGGCACGCATGGCGAGCTGGGCCACATCGGCGCCGATGAGGGCGGCGGGGGCCATGCCGAACACCGAGAGCGCCGAATAACGCCCACCGATCGTGGGGTCGCCGTGGAAGACGCGGCGGAATCCACGTTCCCGCGCGAGCGCATCAAGGGCCGTGCCCTCGTCGGTGATGGCGGCGAAGCGGGACCCGTCGGGCGCCTTCTCCCAGAAGTGCGCCAGCAGGGCGGTGGTCTCGACGGTGCCCCCGCTCTTGCTGGCGGCGATGAAGAACGCGCGGTCGAGGTCGAGGCCCGCTTCGAGGGCCAGCACTTCCTCCGGGTCGGTGGTATCGGGCAGGTGGAGGTTGAGGCCACCCCCGCCGAGCGCGTCGTGCACGACGGCGGGTGCAAGGCTCGAACCGCCCATGCCCATGAGCACGACGTCGGTGTAGCCCTCGTCCACGACTTCGCGGGCGAAGGCCGTCAGTTCGGGCGCGGCTTCGAGGCTGCGTTCGGCGGCGGCGAGGAAGCCGAGGCGGTCGGTGATCTCCGTCGGGTCGGCCTTCCAGACGGTGTGGTCGCGCATCCAGAGGCGGCGCACGACCTCCTCGCGGCGGAGCGCCGCAAGGCGCTCCTCGACAGCCCCCGCGAGCTCGCCGAGCCCGTGCGAGGCGGCGGGCAGGCGGCCGGGAGCGCTGGCCAGGCGCCGGTCGAGCTTGGCCATGAGCGCCAGGTAACTGTCCTCGAAGGACGCGAGGCCATCGACGAGTAGCTTGGCGGTGACGGCTTCGAGGTCGATGCCGGCGTCCGAGGCCCGGTCGAGCAGGCCGGCAGCCTCTTCGAGGTCACCGTCGGTGGCGGGCTCGACGACGAGGTGGTCGAGCACGGCGTCGAGGGTCGCCTGGGGGAGGGTGTTCACCGTGTGGGGGAAGATCAGGGTCTCGACGTAGAGGGTGTCCGAGTAGGCGGGATTCTTCGTGCCGGTCGAGGCCCAGAGGGGGCGCTGCGGGCGCGCGCCCGCCTTCGCCAGGCGCTCCCAGCGCTCGCCCGCGAAGATCGCCTGGAAGCGCGCGTAGGCGTGGCGCGCGTTAGCCACGGCGATGCGCCCGTGCAGGGGCGATTCCTCCGCGAGCTGCGCATCGACGGCGGTATCCACGCGCGAGACGAAGAAGGAGGCGACGCTGGCGATCGCGTCGAGGGGATCGCCCGCTTCGAGGCGCCGTTCGAGGCCGGCGATGTAGGCCTCGGCCACGCGCTCGTAGACGGCCACGCTGAACAGGAGCGTGACGTTCACGTTGACGCCGCCGGCGATGAGCTCGGTGAGGGCTTCGACGCCGGCGGGGGTGCCGGGCACCTTGATCATCACGTTCGGGCGGTCGACCAGCCGGAAGAGGCGCCTGGCCTCGGCGATGGTCGCCTCGCGGTCGTGCTCGATGCCGGGGGGCACCTCGAGGGAGACGTAGCCGTCGACGGCCTCGGTCGATTCGTACACGGGGCGGAGGGCGTCGGCGGCGAGCTGGATGTCCTCCACGGCAAGGGCGACGAAAGCGTCGTAGGGGTCGGCTTCGCCCATGCGGATGATGGACTGGAGCGCCTCCTCGTAGTCACCCGATTCGGAGATGGCCTTGTCGAAGATGGTCGGGTTCGAGGTCATGCCCGTGATCCGGCCGTCGGCGACCATGCGGTCGATCTCGCCCGATCGGAGGAGGCCACGGCGGATGTAGTCGAGCCAGACGCTCTGGCCGTGCTGGATGAGCTGCTGGGTCGCGAGGGGCACGTTAGCCTCCGGCAGGCGCGGTTCCGCGTATGCGCTCGACGAGGCCGGCGGCGCGCTCCGCGATGGCTTCGGCGGTGAATCCGTACTGCTCCATCATCACCTTACCGGGAGCGGAGGCGCCGAAACGGTCGATCCCCGCGACCTCCCCTTCCGACCCGACGTAGCGCTCCCAGCCGAGGGTCGTGCCCGCCTCGATGGCGAGGCGGGCGGTCACTCCCGGAGGCAGCACCTCGTCGCGGTAGGACGCGGGCTGCTCGGCGAAGAGCTCCCAGCTGGGCATGCTCACCACGCGCGCGGCGATGCCCTGCTCGGCCAGCGTGGCCGCGGCTTCGCGCGCAAGCGACACCTCGGAGCCGGTGGCGATGAGGATGAGGTCGGGGGCGCCGGGAGTGTCGTCGAGGACGTAGGCGCCTCGGGGGACGCCCTCGCGCACGCGCTCGGCATCGGCGATGACGGGCACGCCCTGGCGGGTGAGGGCAAGGGTGGTGGGGCCGCCACGCTCAAGGGCGACCTTCCAGGCGGCAGCGGTCTCGTTGGGGTCGCCGGGGCGGATGACGGTCAGGCCGGGGATGGCGCGCAAGGCCATCACCTGCTCGACGGGCTGGTGGGTGGGGCCGTCCTCGCCCACGCCAATGCTGTCGTGCGTGAACACGTAGACGGCGCGGCACCCCATGATGGAGCCGAGGCGAATGGCGCCGCGCATCCAGTCCGAAAAGGCGAGGAAGGTGCCGCAGTAGGGGATGAGGCCTCCGTGCAGCGCGAGGCCGTTCACGATGCCGCCCATGGCGTGTTCGCGCACGCCGAAGCGCAGGTTGCGGCCGTCGGGCGTGTCCTTCGCGAAGTCGTGGGAGGCGGCCAGGTAGGTGTTGTTCGAAGGGGTCAGGTCGGCGGAGCCGCCGGCCAGGTTGGGGATGACGGGCGCAAGGGCGTTGAGCACCTTGCCCGAGGCCGCGCGCGTCGCCATGGACCCATCCTCGGGGGAGAAGGTGGGGAGGTGGGCCTCCCAGCCCTCGGGGAGGTCGCGGGCGATGCCCCGCCGCCACTCGGCGGCCTCCGCGGGGAAGGCTCGCTCGTAGCCATCGAAACGCTCCTGCCAGGAGACCTGGCGGGCGGCGCCCTGCTCAAGGGCGACGCGGTACTCGGCGAGGACGTCCGGGGGCACGTGGAAGGCGGCCTCGGGGTCCCAGCCGAACGCCTCCTTGGTGAGGCGTATCTCGTCCTCGCCGAGGGGGCTCCCGTGAGCGCCGGCCGTCCCGGCCTTGTTGGGGCTGCCGTGTGCGATCTCCGTCGCCGCCACGATGATCGAGGGGCGGTCCTCGACGTCCTGGGCGGCGCAGATGGCGGCGTCGACGGCCTCGAGGTCGTCGCCATCGATGCGCTGGACGTGCCAGCCATAGGCGGCGAAGCGGTCGCCGACGTCCTCCTGGAAGGCGAGATCGGTGCTGCCGTCGATCGAGATCTCGTTGTCGTCGTAGAGGAAGGTGAGCTTCCCCAGGGCAAGGGTGCCGGCGAGTGAGCAGGCTTCGGAAGCGATCCCCTCCATCAGGTCGCCGTCGCTGACAAGGGCGTAGGTGCGATGGTCGACGATGGTGTGGCCGGGGCGGTTGAAGCGCGCCGCCAGCATGCGCTCCGCCATGGCCATGCCGACCGCGTTCGCGACGCCCGAGCCGAGCGGGCCGGTCGTGGTCTCGACGCCGGGGGTGAGGCCGTGCTCGGGGTGGCCAGGGGTCTTGCTGCCCCACTGGCGGAAGTTCTTGATCTCCTCGAGGGGCAGGTCGTAGCCGGTCAGGTGGAGGAGGCTATAGAGGAGCATGGAAGCGTGGCCCGCGGAGAGCACGAAGCGGTCGCGGTCGGGCCAGGCGGGGTCGGCGGGGTTGTGGCGGAGGTGGCGCGTCCAGAGGACGTAGGCCATGGCGGCGGCGCCCATGGGGGCGCCGGGATGGCCCGAGTTGGCCGCCTGCACGGCGTCCATAGCGAGGGTGCGGATCGTGTTGATGGCCTGGTGCTTGAGCGTACCGGCAGGTGCGGTCATCGGATGGGCGCTCCACAGCGTCGTTTGGTCTGGCGATAGCCGGCGGGTCGTGGCGGGAACAACGCCCGGGGGAAGGCTAGCACGTCCGTTCCTCAGGAACAGGGCGGGGGCGGCGGGAACGTGCGGCAGCGGGGTGTAGGGGCTACGATCCGGGTACCTACGAGGGCAGGCGGCGCGGGGTTGCCGGGGCCGCCGCAGAAGGAATCCCCATGCGAGAGATCGAGGCGTCGGCCATCACCGAGGCCGTCGCGAACCTCGCCGTCGAGGCGACCCACTTCCTCCCCGAGGACGTGGAGGGCGCCATCCGCGACGCGCGCGAGACCGAGCGCTCCCCCCTGGGCGTGCAGATCATCGACGAGATCCTGGAGAACGCCGAGATTGCGCGGGAACGGATGCTGCCGCTCTGTCAGGACACGGGCACGGCCGTGGTCCACGTGGAGCTCGGGCAGGACGTGCACGTGACCGGCGGCTACCTCATCGACGCCATCAACGCCGGCATCGAGCAGGGCTACGGCGAGGGCTACCTGCGCAAGTCGATCGTGGCCAGCCCCTTCAGCGACCGGAAGAACACGGGCACGAACACGCCGGGCGTGATTCACACCGAGATCGTGCCCGGCGACGCCGTCCACATCGGCTTCATGCCGAAGGGGGGCGGCTGCGAGAACATGTCGCGCTACCAGAACTTCCTGCCGGGAGCGGGGCGCGAGGCCGTCATCGACTTCGTCTGCGAGACGGTGGACCTTTCGGGCGGGAATCCCTGCCCGCCGCTGGTCATCGGCGTGGGCGTGGGGGGCACGGCGGAGAAGGCGATGACGATGGCCAAGCACTCGCTCTTCCGCACGATCGGCGAGCGCAACCCCGACGCGGAGGTGGCGGGGCTGGAGGGCGCCCTGCTGGAGGCGGTTAACGCGCTCGGCGTAGGCCCGCAGGCGGTGGGCGGCTCGACGACCGCGCTCGACGTGTTCGTGGAGACTCACCCGACACACATCACGGCGCTGCCGGTGGCGGTCAACATCCAGTGCCACAGCGCGCGCACGAAGCACGCGGTCCTGTAGGAGGCTGACGATGGCGGAGAGCAAGGCGATCACCCTACCCCTGACGGACGAGGCCATCGAAGGCCTGCGCATCGGCGACCACGTGGAGTTCAGCGGGGTCATGTACGGGGCGCGGGACGCGGCCCACAAGCGCCTCATCGCCCTTGCCGACGCGGGCGAGGAGCTTCCCCTCGACCTGCGCGGGCAGGTCCTCTACTACGTGGGTCCGACCCCGCCACGGCCCGGACGGGTCATCGGCTCGGCCGGCCCCACGACGGCGATGCGGCTCGACCCCTACACGCCGCGCATGCTGGAGCTGGGCGTGAAGGGCATCATCGGCAAGGGCGGGCGCGGTCCCGCCGTGCGCGAGGCGATCAACGCGAGCCACGCGGTCTACTGCATCGCCGTGGGGGGGACGGGCGCGCTCCTGAACCGCCACATCAAGAACGTCGAAGTGGTGGCCTTCGAGGACCTGGGCACGGAGGCGATCCGGCGGCTCGAGATCGACCGCTTCCCCGCGATCGTCGTGAACGACGCCCACGGCGGCGACCTCCTGGAGGCGGGCAAGGCGGAGTACCGCACAAGCGCCCGCCCCATCCCCGCAACGGGCGGCCTCAGCGGGTAGAGGCGTGGGAACGGACGACACGCTCAGCGAGGTGAAGGCCGAGATTGCCGAGATCCGCAGTCGCGTTGACCGCCTCATCTGGGCCGCAGCGCTCGGGTTTGTCGCGACGGGAGTCCTGCTGGCAGTCTTCCGGTACGTAGGGTAGCGATACCCTCCCCCGCCCCTACTCCCCCTCGTCGGCCATGATGGCGAGGAAGCCGAGGCGGCGCTGGCCGTCGTCTTCCTCGGGGTGGACCTCGACGCGGAAGATGGTCGTGTAGGGGAGGAAGACCTGGACGTCGTGATCGTGGTCCTCGCGCTGCGTGTGGAGCGCGACCCACGTGTCGGAGACGCCGGAGATGGCCTTCACGAAGTGCTTCGCGCCGTCGACCGTGTAGAGCTCGACGATCGGGGACTCGCAGACGACCTGCGTGCAGAACGACTTGATCGCCTGGGGAAGCGTCTGCTCGAAGAAGTCGCGGTCGAAGGGCGGGCCGCCTGAGGGTGGCTGGGCGGGGGTGGGCGGGACGACGCCCGGGGGCAGGAAGATCGCGTTCTGGGGTGGCATTTCACCGGCAGGGTAACGCCCACGGGGTGAGGATGGCCAGATGGTCCGCACTCCGCTGTGAGCCACTGGTTCGCTAGACTGAAGGTCCGCAGGGAGGCCCGCGCATGAGCGACACGAGGGACACGAAGGGGACGCAGCCCAGCCTGTTCTCGCAGGAGACGCTGGCGGAACTCTCGCGGAGGGTGCACGGCTGGGAGGAAGGCCCCCTGGCGAAGGCGCTGCAGCGCTCGCCCGAGCGCGCCGACGGGTTCGCCACGAGCAGTCTCGACGTGCACCGCCTCTACACTCCGCTCGACATCGCGGACCTCGACTACGAGCGCGACCTCGGCTTTCCCGGCGAGTACCCGTTCACGCGCGGGGTGCAGCCAACGATGTACCGCGGGCGCCTCTGGACGATGCGCCAGTACGCCGGCTTCGGCACGGCGGAGGAATCGAACGAGAAGTTCCGCTACCTGCTCAGCCAGGGCCAGACCGGCCTCTCCGTCGCCTTCGACCTGCCCAGCCAGCTCGGGTACGACTCCGACGACCCGATGGCGATCGCTGAGGTCGGGCAGGTGGGCGTGGCCATCGACTCGCTCTACGACATGGAGACCCTGTTCGCCGAGATCCCGCTGGACAAGGTCTCGACGAGCATGACCATCAACGCGCCGGCGGCGGTCATGCTGGCCATGTACGTGGCGGCGGGGGAGAAGCAGGGCGTGCCAGCGGAGAAGCTGCGGGGCACGGTCCAGAACGACGTACTCAAGGAGTACGTGGCCCGCGGGACGTACATCTTCCCGCCCGGTCCGAGCGTGCGCCTGGCCGCCGACGTGATGGCCTACTGCGCGAAGGAAGTGCCGCTCTGGAACACGATCAGCGTGAGCGGCTACCACATCCGCGATGCCGGCTCGACGGCGGCGCAGGAGATCGGGTTCACCTTCGCCAACGCGTGCGCCTACATCGAGGCGGCGCTGGCGCGGGGGCTCGCGATCGACGAGTTCGCGCCGCGCATCAGCTGGATCTTCAACACGCACAACCACTTCTTCGAGGAGATCGCCAAGTACCGGGCCCTGCGGCGCCTCTGGGCGCGCCTCCTGAAGGAGAAGTACGGGGCCGACAACCCGCGCTCGATGATGCTGCGCACGCACACACAGACGGGCGGCAGCACGCTGATGGCGCAGCAGCCCGAAAACAACATCGTGCGGGCCGCCATCCAGACGCTGGCGGCGGTGACGGGTGGGGTGCAGAGCATCGCCCTGAGCTGCTTCGACGAGGCGCTGGCGCTGCCGACCGACGAGGCCCAGCGCATCGCCCTGCGCACCCAGCAGATCATCGCGCACGAGACGGGCGCGGCGGACACCATCGACCCCTTCGCGGGGAGCTACTACGTCGAGCACCTGACGAACGACCTCGAGCGCCAGGCGGTCGCGATCATGGCCGAGGTCGAGGCGATGGGCGGCTCCGTGGCGGCGATCGAGAGCGGCTGGATGCAGAACCAGATCGCGGAGGCGAGCTGGAAGCACCAGCAGCGCGTCGACGACGGGGACGAGGTGGTCGTGGGGGTGAACGACTACCAGGAGGGCGGCGACCAGCCCCAGACCATCTTCAGCGTGGACCGGCGGCTGGTGGACGACCAGCTCGGGCGGCTGGAGCACCACCGGCGCGAGCGCGACCCGGAGGCGGTCGCCAGCGCCATCGCGGGGCTGAAGGCAGCCTGCGAGGGCGACGGCAACCTGCTCCCGCCCATCCTCGACGCGGTCCGCGCCTACGCCACGCTGGGCGAGATCTGCGGGGCCATGCGCGAGGTCTTCGGCGAGTACCGCCCGCCGACGGTCATCTAGCCCCTTCCGGTACGCTGGCCCCAGCCAACCGGCGACGGGGGTCGGGTATGACCGCGAACAGAGGCGACTCCGAGGAAGACCTCCTCGGCGCGGCGCGACAATTCAGCTTCGGCGGGCGCATGGACGCCTCGGATGCGGGGCCGATCTTCGTGCGCGGATCCGGATCCGAGGTCGAGGACATCAACGGGAAGCGCTACCTCGACTTCAACTCGGGGCAGATGTGCGCCTGGCTGGGGCACAACCACCCCGCCATCGTCGAGGCCGTGACCGAGGCCTGCGAGCGGTTGATCCACGCCCACAGCAGCTACTACAACGACCAGGAGATCCGGCTGGCGGAACGGCTCGGGCGGCTCCTCCCCGAGCCCCTGCGCAAGAGCCTGTTCCTGCAGTCGGGCGCGGATGCCAACGAAGCGGCCATCAACATCGCCCGCAAATACACGGGTGGGTTCGAGGTCGCCAGCCCGCACATCTCGTTCCACGGGATGTCCGACACAACGCGCGCCCTCACCTTCGCGGGGTGGCATCGCGGCTACGGCCCGCCGCAACCGGGGCTGATGGCGATGCTCGCGCCCTACTGCTACCGCTGTCCCATCGGGCTCAAGCCCGACTCCTGCGGCCTCGCCTGCCTCGACGCGTCGTTCGAGCTGATCGACGCCCAGACCACCTCCCGTCCGGCAGCGGTGCTGACGGAGCCGATCTTCTCCGCCGGGGGCGTCATCGAGCCCCCTCCCGGCTGGCTGCCCGAACTGAAGGCGCGCTGCCACGAGCGGGGCATGCTGCTCATCCTCGACGAAGAGCAAACGGGACTGGGGAAGACGGGTGACACCTTCGCGTTCGAGCAGGAGGGGGTCGTACCCGACATCCTCACGCTGGCGAAGCACTTCGGCGGGGGCATCACCCTGTCCTCGGTCAGCACGTCGAAGGAGATCGAGGAGCGGGTGGTGGAGGACGAGTTCATCGTCACCCACTCCCACTCGAACGATCCGCTCGCCTGCGCCGCCGGGCGGGCAACCCTGGACGTGCTCGAAGGGGAAGGTCTGGCGGATGTCGCCAGGCGGCTTGGCGGCCGCCTGAAGTCGAAGCTGCAGTCCCTGGCGGAACGTTTCGAGGTCATCGGCGACGTGCGCGGGCGGGGCCTGCTGCTGGGGGTCGAGCTTGTCCGCGACCGCGAGACGAAGGAGCCGGCCACGACCGAGGGCCGGGCCATCGCGCAGCGCTGCCTGGAGAAGGGGCTCATCTTCAGCCTGCGGCGGGAGGGGTCCGTCCTGCGCTTCGTGCCACCGGCGAGCACGACGGACGACCAGATCGAGGAAGCAGCCGCGATACTCGAGGAGGCCATCGCGGAGAGCGGCTAGCGCTCAGATGACCTCGGCCTCACGCAACGACGTGATCTCGTCCCAGGAGTAGCCGAGCTCCGCCAGGTAGCGCTCGGTGGAGTCGCCGAGCTCCGGGGGCGGGGCGACCTCGGTCTGGGGTTCGCGTCCGAACTGGATGGGGCACCCGACGACGAGTGTTTCGCCGAGCTCGGCGTGGGGCATGGTCGCGATGTACCCGTTCGCCCGCGCCTGGGGGTCGCCGAGGATGTCCCCGTAGCTCTGGACGGGACCGCAGAAGATGTCGCGGGCGCGGAAGCGGGCGATCCACTCGTCCGTGGGGCGCGTGCGGATGCGCTCCTCGAGGAGGGGCTGGATCTCGGCCATGGCAGCGGCGCGGGAGCGGTCGTCGGGGTACTGCTCGGCGAGCTTGTTGAGGTCGAGCTCGTCGCAGAGAGCGGCGAACTTGTCGGTGGTGGCGCCGCCGATGACCAGCCACCCGTCGGCCGTCTCGAAGGCGCGCCAGACGGCGCGGGAGGTGAGGAGGGGATGGCCGAGGCCGGCGCGCGGGGCGGTCTGGCCGGAGAACGACTCGGTGTTGATCTCCCAGGACTGGAGGGCGATCTGGGAGCCGTAGAGGGAGACATCGACCTGCTCCCCCTCGCCCGTGCGCTCGCGCTTGACGAGGGCGGCGAGGATGCCGGAGCAGAGCATCATGGCCCCCACCTGGTCGGCGATGGCGGCGCCGGTGGGGGTCGGCGGGCCGCCCTCGGGGCCGCTGCGGAGGAGGATGCCGCCGGAAGCCTGGCCGATGATGTCGTTGCCGGGGACCGGGGTGCGGTCGCCGTGGGGGCCGAAGGCGGAGGCGCTGGCATAGACGATGCCGGGATTGATCGCCGAAAGCGTCTCGTAGTCGAAGCCAAGGCGATCCATGGCGCCCGGACGCATGTTGCTCACGACGACGTCGACGCGCTCGACGAAGCGGCGGACGACCTCCTGGCCCTCGGGGCGACGCACGTCGAGGGTGACGCTGTGCTTGCCACGGTCGTGGGCGACGAAGTAGGAGGTGGGCTGGGTGGGGCGTCCCACGCCGCGCCCCCGCTCCCCCTCGCGGTGTTCGATCTTGATGATCTCGGCGCCCATATCGGCCAGGAGCACAGTAGCGTAGGGGCCCTGCTGGGCCCAGGTGAAGTCGAGCACGCGGATGCCTTCGAGCGGACGTCCCATGATTCTCCCCTCCGCAGTCGCCGGGAGCATGGCACAGGGACGGGCGGGGGCGCGAGGGGGTGGGCGGCTCAGGGAAGAAGGCGGACCTTGATGGAACCTGTCGACTTGTCGTCGGCGGTGACGAACGCCTCGGGGGCGCGGTCAAGGGGGAAGTTGTGGGTGACGATCTCCGAGAGCGGCTCAAGCAGTTCGTCGAGGAGGTCGGTGGCCAGCCCGAACTCGGTGCGGGGACCGGGTCGCCCGTAGCAGACGGCGCCGACGAGGCGCACCTCCTTCAGGAGGAGGGGCGTTGCGGGCAGGGCAACCTCGGCGCCGAACGCGCCGAGCACGACAACCGTGCCGCGATTGCGCACGAGGGAGATGCCCTCGGTGATGGTGGGGGCGCTCCCGCCGACGGTCTCGATGACGGAGTCGACGGGGAGGCCCTTCAGTTCCTTGCGCGCCGCCTCGCCGTCGGGGAAGACGCCGGTGGCACCGAAGGCTCGCGCCATCTCCGCCTGGAAGGGGTGGCGGGCGGTCAGAAACACCTCGGTAGCGCCGGCGCGGCGGGCCACGAGCAGGTTCACGAGGCCGACGGTGCCGGCGCCGAGGATGACGACGCGCGACCCGAGCCGTACCCCTGCCTCGCTGACGGCGTGGACGGCGACGGCGACGGGCTCGGCCAGCGAGCCCGCCTCGGCGGGGACGCGGTCGGGGAGGGGATAGACGGAGGTCTCCGGGGCGAGCATGACCTCGGCCATGCCGCCCGCGCCGTCGCCGCCGAGGAAGACGCGGTTCTGGCAGTGCCAGGTCTGGCCGGTGAGGCACTCGTAGCACTCGAAGCAGACGGCAACCGGCTCGACGGAGACCTTCGCCCCCACACCAAGCTCGACTCCTTCGCCGATAGCCTCAACGACGCCACCGACCTCGTGGCCGGGGACGCCACCGGGCGGTCCACCGCGGCGGTAGTTGTGCAGATCGCTGCCACAGATGCCGGCGCCGGCTACGCGCAGCCGCACCCAGCCGGGCGGCGGCTCGCCGTACTCGCGGTCGATGACATCGACGGCGCGGGGCCCGGACCAGACGACGGCGCGCTCGGTGCTCACGGGCGCGCATGATACCGGGCTTACATCCCTTCATCGGGATGCAGGTATGCTGAGGAGTCGGCACCACCCCTCGGGAGGGACCTTGCCCCCTGACCAGGACCGGGCTCTGTTCACGTTCTTCTCCAACCGGATGCGGAACGTCCCTACCACTTCGTACTGGGTCGGACTCGCGATCGTCGTGGCCGCGGCACTGGGCGTGCTGGTGATGTTCGCGATCCTGGTCAATCCCCTGACTGCCGTGCTGGCGGGGGTCATCGTCGTTGCGCTGGGCGTCGCGATGACTGGCGGCGTCACGAGACGCCGGCGGCTGCCTCCGGAGACGCTGTTCTATGCGGGCCTTGCCCTGATCCCGCTGTTTGTCGCGCTCGCCCTGATCGCCATCATCACCTGACCCACTCCCCATCTCGCTGCGTAGACTCCCCCTGCGGCCCAGGCCGCGGGAGGTTCACGATGGCGCGAGAGTACATCGACGTGCTTCGGCTACCGGAGAGCATGCCCTGGCACTACAGCCAGGCCGTGAAGGTGGGCAACACCGTGTACGTGGCCGGACAGGTGGGCGCCGGCGAGGGCAGCATCGAGGCGCAGGCGCAGAAGGCCTACGAGAGCGTGGTCGACGTGCTGGCGAAGGCGGGAGCGACGATGGACCACGTCGTGCGCGAGACCGTCTACCTGGCGGACCGCTCGAAGCTGCCCGAAGTCGCGAAGGTCCGGGAGACGTTCTACGGCGATCGCTTCCCGGCGAGCACGGCCGTCTTCAGCGGGTCCGGCGATGGCTACGACATCGAGGTCGAGGTGACGGCGGTCATCGACGACTAGCGGGCGCCGCCGTGCTGGCGGCGAGGAGGCGCTCGGCCTCCCGGAGGTCGTCGGCGGTGTCGATGTCGTACCAGAAGTGGCCGCTGACATCGACGGTGCCGAGGCGGCCATCGCGCACGAGCACGGCCATGATGTCGCTCAGGCCGCAGTCGTCGGGAGCGGCCTCGAGGGCTGCCCAGATGGCGGGCGAGCAGACGAAGGCGCCGGCGTCGAGGGCGTCCCAGTCCGGCATCCCCTTGCCGATGGCGGTCACGAAGCCGACGGCGTCGGTGGCGAGCTTGGTCGCCTCGTCGGCGTAGGCGTCACCCCGGTGGGAGGTATCAGAGGCGACCCGGCAGGTGTCACCCAGGGGGTTCTCCGAAGCCGATTCGAGCAGAGCGGAGATGAGATCCGGCGAAAAGGCGTGGTCGCACATGACGAGGATGAAGGGCTCATCGCCACAGAAGGAACGGGCGGCGGCGAGAGAGTAGGAGGCGCCCTGGTGGAAGCGGGGATTAGCGGCAAACTCGAGGGGGAGGCGCGCCCACTCCTGCGCGCCCTGGCGGACGGCGCGCTCCCCGTGGCCGGTCACGATGAGGGCGCGTTCGAGCCCCGCCTCCGCGAGGGCGTGGAGGGTGTGGCCGACGAGGGGAATCCCGGCGAGAGGGACGAGGGGCTTGGGGAGGTCGGGTCCCGACTCGCTGAGGCGCTGGCCAAGACCAGCCGCGAGGACAACTGCCTTCATGCACGCTCCCGCGGGCAGCCGCCCGGGACTTGACCGCGATCTTAACCCTATCGGCGCGTTGGGGCAGGTTGATAGGAACCGCTATCTGCGATACTTTGCCACGGCTAACATGACAGGTGAGTCACGACCTTGAGCGCTTTCGGCCTGCTGATACGCGCCCGGCTGGGGAAGGATCCCCGGCGGGATCCCGGCGCGCCAGGCGACCTCGTCACCAGCCACCTCTCGTTCTCCTACGGCGAAACCCTCGCGGTCGACGATGTTTCCATCACCGTGCCCGGCGGCACGGTCACGGCGCTGCTTGGCCCCAGCGGCTGCGGGAAGACAACGCTGTTGCGGCTGATCGCGGGGCTGGAACGCCCCGACAAGGGTTCGATCCACGCGGACGGCGAGACGCTGAGTTCCCCCAACCGCGTGAGGCCCCCGGAGAAGCGGCGCATCGGCATGGTGTTCCAGGAAGGGGCGCTCTTCCCCCACCTGAACGTGGCCGAGAACGTCGCCTTCGGGCTTCCCCGCGACTCCGAACGCGACGGGAAGGTGGAGCAGGCGCTGGCGCTGGTCGGGCTCGCGGGCATGGGGAAACGCACGCCCGTATCGCTTTCGGGGGGACAGCGGCAGCGCGTGGCGCTGGCGCGAGCGCTCGCGCCCGGCCCCGACGTGCTTCTGCTGGACGAACCGTTCGCCAACCTCGACCCGGCCCTGCGCGTGGAGCTACGGACGGAGGTGGCCTCGCTGCTGCGGCGGCTGGGGATTACGAGCGTGTTCGTAACGCACGACCAGGAGGAGGCGTTCGTCATGGGCGCCCAGGTAGTCGTGATGCGCAACGGGCGGGTGCTGCAGCGCGCCTCGCCGAGCGAGCTCTACAGCCGCCCCGCGAACCGCTGGGTGGCCGGCTTCGTGGGGGAAGCGAACGTGGTGCCGGGGCAGGGCGGAGCGGAGGCGGCGGAGACGCTGGTGGGGTCCGTGCCGCTGGCGCAGGCCGCCCCGGCGGCCTGCGAGGTGCTACTACGCCCCGAGCATCTCACCCTGCAGCCCGGAGAAACCTGGGAGATCGAGCAGCTCGAGTTCTACGGGCACGACACGCTCTACACCCTGCGGGGCGCGGAAGACCAGCAACTGCTGGTGCGGGCCGGCGGGGCGCCCCGGTACGCGAGCGGCGACCGCGCCTCCGTCCGCTACGAGGGGCCGCCGACGGTCGCCTTCGACGCGTAGCGCCGTGCTCCCAGCGCCGGCCGCGATAGGGCTCGCCAGGCGGGCGGCAGGGATCCGCGGGCCGCTCTGGCTGTGGGTCGCCGCCCTGATCATCGCCGCACTCTTCGCGGTTCCGGTGGGGTATCTCATCGTCCGCAACATCACCGAGGGGAGCGCCACCCTCGATGTGCTGTTTTCGAGCGCGACCGCCAGGCCCCTCGCGAACACCCTGCTCCTGGCTGTGACCGTCTCGGCAGCCACGGCGGGCGTTGGCACGCTGCTGGCCTGGCTGACGATGCGCACGGACCTGCCCCTCCGGGGGATGTGGCGCGTGGCGTGCCCCCTGCCGCTGGTGCTGCCATCGTTCGTGGCGGGCGCGGCGTTCCTGGCGGCGGTCTCGCCGGGGGGGCTGGCGGAGGAAGTGCTGAATCCCATCGGGCTGGAGGCGCCGGCCCGCATCCAGGGGTTCTGGGGGGCGTTCTTCGTGCTGACGGCCGTGTCCTTCCCCTACGTGTATCTGCCGGCGGCAGCCCGCATCGGGGGGCTGCCGCCCTCGCTCGAAGAGGCCTCGCGGCTGCTCGGCGAGGGGAGCCTGGGAACGTTCCGGCGGATCGTGTGGCCGCAGGTGCGCGGCGCGGTCCAGGCGGGAACGCTGCTGGTGTTCCTCTACGTCGTCAGCGACTTCGGCGTGGTGAAGCTGATGGGTTACGAGACGCTCTCGACGAATGTGTTCGTCAACCGCCTCTACGACGCGCCCCTGGCCTTCGCCCTGGGCCTGATCCTGGCGGTCGTGGCGCTGGCCGTCGCAGGGCTGGAGCGGGCCTCGGCCAACCGGGCGCTGGCGCGGCTGGCGCCGGGCGGCGTGCGGGGCCGGCAGATCGCCCTGGGCGCCTGGAGGGCTCCCGCGACGCTGGCGCCCGTGGTCGCCGTCGGAGCCGGCCTGCTCGCCCCCATGGCGGTCCTCGCCTGGTGGGGCTTCCGGGGTCTGGCCGGGGCAGGCAGCGGCTTCGACCGCACCAGCGTCGACGTAAGCGCCCTCGGCGAGCCCACGCTCAACACGGTGGTCGCGGCGCTGGTCACGGCCGTGGTGGCGGTGGTGGTGGTGCTCCCGCTGGCGTATCTCACGAGCCGCTATGGGGGGCGGGCGGCGGGGGCGGTGCATACGGTCGTAGCGGGCAGCTTCGCCGTGCCGGGGCTGCTCATCGCACTGGCCGTGGTGTTCATGGCGCTGAAGGTCCCGGGCCTCGACTTCCTCTACCTGACGTTGCCCCTGCTGATCTTCGCGTACGTGGTCCACTTCGGCGTGCAGGCGCTGCGCAGCGCGGAGGTGGGCGTCGCGACCGTCGACCGGCGTCTGGAGGAGGCGGCGCAGACGCTCGGAGCAGGACGCCTGCGGCGGCTCTTGCGCATCGACCTGCCCTTGATGGCGCCGGCGCTGGCGGCGGGAGGGGGGCTCGTGCTGCTCTCGACGATGAAGGAGCTGCCGGCGACGCTGCTGGCTTCGCCCGTTGGCTTCGAGACGCTCGCGACACGCATCTGGAACGCCAACGAGGACGGCTTCCTCGCGGATATGGGACTCGCGAGCATCATCCTCGTAGCCGTCTCAGCCGTGCTGACGTGGCTGCTCGTGATCCGGAACTCCGAGCACCTGCGCTAGCCGCTGCGGGCGATCACGTTCTCGCTGAACCAGGCGATATCGTCGAAGTCGGACGAGGAGATGGCGACTTCCTCGACGCCGATCGCGTCGAAGGCGGCGATCTGCTCGAGCATGTTGTCGCCATCGCCGAAGAGGACGCCGCCGTGGTCCCACTGGGTGACCAGCTCGGAGCGGCCCCAGCCGCGCGCCATCTGGGCGATGCCGCCGGCGATCTGGTCGGCCGCTTCCTGGGTCTGGCCGCGGGCGAGGATGAGGTCGGAGGTGAGGGCGAGCGTCGCGGGGTCGCGCCCGGCTTCCTCGCAGGCAGCGGCGGCGTGCTCGGCCAGCTCGGCGACCTGGGCGGGACCGAGCTGCCACGTGTTGATGGCATCGGCCTGGCGAGCGGTCATCCGCAGGAGGGCGCCCCGCCGGTTCAGGCCGATCATGATCGGCGGGTGGGGCTGCTGGACCGGCTTCGGTCCGAAGGTGGCTCCGCCTTCGAGGCGGTAGTGCTCGCCCGCCAGCTCGGTCGTCTCTTCCGTCCAGAACGACTTGAGGATGCGGATCCCCTCCTCGAGCTGGGCAACCCGCCCGACGAAGTCGAGCATCTCGAAGCCATACGGCTCGAAGTCGGCGTGCTCGTAGGCAGTGCCGATACCGAGCACGGCACGGCCGTTCGACAGGGTATCGACCGTCGCGACCTGTTTGGCGAGCTGCAGGGGGCTGTGGAAGGGCATCCCCGTGACGTGCGTGCCCAGGCGCATCTTCTCCGTGCGGGCCGCCACCCAGGCGAGGTAGGTCCACGCATCGGGCGTGTCGAAGGAGGGGTGGTCCACGACGTTGAAGGTCTCGAAGCCGAGCTCGTCGACCTCGGCGATGTGGTCGTTCAGGGCGCCGCCGCTGGTGGCGACGAGTCCGAACTTCACGGGGACGAGGTTCCCGCGGAGGAGTTGCCCGGGCCCTGCGTCGCCAGCAATTCGAGGTCGTCGACCTTGCCGAACATGTAGGGCAGGAAGGACTCGCCGGGGACACGGGTCAGGATCTCGCCGTGGGTGTAGGTGTCGCCTTCGCTGTAGCTGACGCCAAGCACCTCGCGGATGGGGATGTCGGCCACGGGGTCGTGGGGGGACTCGCGCAGGAGCACCTCGCCCTCGAGCCGCTCGACGAGGCGCGTGCGGCCCGTGTGGCGCACGCGCACGAGCACGGGGTCGTTATCGAAGCCGCGCCCGTCGGGGGCGGGCATGAACTTGAAGTAGAAGCGCGAGCTCTCGCGCGACTCGCCCGGCTCGAGCTGCTCGACGACGCGCCCGCGGACCTCGATGTAGACCCGGCCGTAGCGCTCGATCGTGCCCGTGACCTCGTCGCCGTCGCGGCGGACGTGGATGTTGGCCACCTTCTTCGGCTCGCCGTACAGCTCGCGCCCGAAGATGACGGCGCTGTCGGTCGACATGGGCATGGTGATGGGATAGTCGCCGACGATGCCTTCGTACTGGCAGCGAACGTTGAGGCCGCCTGCTCCGAACGGCTGGAGCGTGTTGCTCACGCCGATGTGGGAAACGCTGGCGGAGGCGATGGGCTCATCCGTGGGTTCGAGGGGCGGGGGGAGGATGGCCGCGATCACGTCAGGGTCGGTGCGAAAGCTGGCGGCGATGCCCCGGAAGGACTCGAACTCGGGGGTCGCATAGAGCTTCTGGAGGCGGCGGACCTCCTCGAGGGTCTTCACGTAGCGGAGCGGCATGCGTGCCTCCTGGGGCCTGGGTTGGGGGATGGGGCTCAATCCATGCGGCTGCCGCCGTCGACGTTGAGCGCCTGGCCCGTCATATAGGACGAGTCGTCGGAGGCGAGGAAGGCGACGACGGCTGCCTGCTCCTCGACCGTCGCCTGGCGGCCCATGAGGAGGCGGGCGCGGATGGCGGCCTTGGAGGTGCCCGGCTCCATGCCGGCGACCTCGTCGTAGCGGCCGAAGGTGCCGTCCATCATGTCGGTGTCGGTGGAGCCGGGGCAGACGATGTTGACGCGGATGTTGTCCTTGGCGAGCTCGAGGGCGAGCTGCTGGGTGAGGCCGTGCATCGCCCACTTGGTCGCGCAGTAGGCGCCGTAGTTGGGGATGCCGATGCGCCCGGCCGTCGACGAGATGTTGACGATGCTGCCGCCTCCGCCCTTCACCATCTCCCGCCCGACGGCGCGGATGGTGTGGTAGAGCCCGTGCAGGTTGACGTCGACGGTTTCGTACCAGTTCTCGTCGGTCATCTCGAGGATGGGGGCGGCGCCGGCGAGGCTGGGGAGGGCGGCGTTGTTCACGAGGATGTTGATGCCGCCAAGCTCGGCGACGGCCGCATCGACGGTGCGCTGGAGGTCGTCCTTGTCGGTCACGTCGCAATCGATGGCGAGGGCGCGGCGGCCCATGCCGCGCACCTCCTCGGCAACGCTCTCGATGCCCTTCCAGCCCATCTCCTGCTCGTGCGCGGGGAAGGTGGAGGGGTCGCGCTGGCGCGCCGTGACCACGATGTCGGCGCCCTCTTCGGCGAGGCGCAGCACGATCGCGCGCCCGATGCCGCGGTACCGTCCGGCGCCCGTTACGAGGGCGACGCGGCCTTCGAGCCTAGTCATCGAAGGGTCCGCCGGTGATGGCGCCCAGATCCTCCCACTTCATGGCCCGGCGCCGGTTCCAGTGCTCGACCCAGCTATCGACGAAGCCCTGCCCGCCGTGGTGGTAGTCGACCTCGAGCGTGACCTCGCCCTCGTCGTTGAACTCGAGGCGGGACATGCCTTCGAACGAGCGCCACTTGCCGTAGTTCTCGTCGTTCTCGTCCATCACCTGGGAGTAGGCCATCCAGAGGATGCAGATGCCGCGATGGTTCTCGGCGACGTAGACCTCTTCGACGGGGACGCGGAGGGTGATGCCGACCTTGCGGCTGGCCCAGAACTGGCGGATCTCTTCCTTGCCGTTGAGGGCCTCGGCGTGGCTGACGATGTCGCGCATGACAGCGTCGTCCGAGAACCACTGGTCGGGTCCGTAGGGGTCGCCGCTGCTCCAGCCACCTTCCTCGAAGAGCTTGCGTCCGGTTTCGATGTCGTTGGGTCCGACGGGCATGGTGCGCCTCCTGTTGCGGCGCGAATCATAACGGGGGAGGGAGGCCGGAGTGGGAACGGGCGGACGGGGTGGCCGAAGAGGTTCCTAGGCGCCCGTGATGGCGCCCAGCTCCTCCCACTTCATGGCGCGGCGGGCGTTCCAGTGCTCGACCCAGCTATCGCACATGCCCTGGACGCCGTGGTGGTAGTCGACCTCGAGCGTGACCTCGCCTTCGTCGTTGAACTCGAGGCGGGACATCCCCTCGAAGCAGCGCCACTTGCCGTAGTTTTCGTCGCTCTCGTCGGTGATCTGGGAGTAGGCCATCCACATCACGGCGACGCCGCGGTGGTTCTCGGCGACGTAGATCTCCTCGGCGGGAACGCGCACGGCCATGCCGACCTTACGGTTGCGCCAGAAGCTGCCCCAGAAGGCGCGGATCTCGTCCTTGCCGCGCATGGCGCCGTCGTAGTTGACGATGTCGCGCATGACAGCATCGTCGGCGAACCATTGATCGGGGCCGTAGAGGTCGCCGCTGCCCCAGCCGCCATCCCCGAAGAGCTGGCGGGCGGTCTCGATGTCGTTGGGTCCGACGGGCATTGGGAGCCTCCTGTGGGGGGCAGATGATAGCGGGCGGAAGTAACGGCAGGGTGCGGGTCAGTAGTCCGGGTCGGGAACGCTGTCGATCAGCTCCTGGTTGAAGTTGTCGTGGAGGTACTGAACGACGTGGTCAGCAAAGGAGTGGCTCCGGTCAAGGCGCTTCAGGATGGCGATTTGCTCCTTGAGGCAGATGACCGAGGCAGTGTCGCTGTAATAGTCGGTGGCGGCGCGGTAGAGATTGATGAAGCAGGCTTCGAGAACGAGTTCTCCAGCCAACCAGACCACTTGGTCAGACGGGCCGTACCCCGGGGGAAAGGCACTGTCTCGCGCTACGCGCACGATGCCCTGAAGGATGTCCTCCCCCGATCGCGACCAGAAATGCACGGAGAGGACTCTCGCCACGCTCGCTTCCACCCACTCGAACGTATCAGGGGAACGGTCGGCTATGAGGAACAGGGCGGCCTCAACCTGCGCGACAAAGCTATCCGAGCCAACGATCTTGATCTGCGTAACGGGCGTTGCGCTGCTCGAGGTGGAGGGAGTGTCTCTCTCGCCACCACAGGCGGTCGTCACCGCCAGGACCAGGCCCACGAGGCACACCACGGCAGGGCGCCAAACGCTGAGGCGCTGAGTCACGGCTCGATGCTGACGGAGCACTCAGCCGCCGCCGATGGCGGGGACGAACTGGATCTCGGTGGCCTCCGTTACCGGCTGGAGGAGGCCGAGGTGGTTCGTCTCGCCGTCGATGGCGGCCATGATCTCGGGGATGAGGGCGCCGTCCTCGTCGAGGAGGCGCTCCTTCATGCCCGGGTAGCGCTCGTCGAGGGCGTTGATGACCTGCCGCAGGTTGCGGCCGGAGACCTCGACGGTACGAGCGCCCCCGGTGAGCCCCTCGAGCAGCGCGGGGATGAAGACGGTGGCCACGGGTCCGCTCGCTAGTCCTCCTCGGGGACCGCTCCAAGCGACTTGAGGACGTTGCCAGGCGACATCGGCAGGTGCGTCATGCGCACGCCGGTGGCGTCGTGGATGGCGTTGGCGATGGCCGCCAGGGGCGGAACGAGGGGCACCTCGCCCACGCCGCGGATGCCGTAGGGGTGGCCGGGGTTCGGCACCTCGACGAACTCCGTGTCGATCATGGGCAGGTCGAGGCTGGTGGGCATGCGGTAGTCGAGGAAGCTGGAGTTCGACATCGTGCCGTTCTCCTGCCAGACGTACTCCTCGCTGAGCGCCCAGCCGATGCCCTGGACGGCGCCGCCCTGCATCTGCCCCTCGACGTAGCTGGGGTGGATGGCGGTTCCGACATCCTGGACGCAGGTGAAGCGGAGGATGTCGACCTTGCCGGTCTCGGGGTCGACCTCGACATCGACGATGTTGCCGGCGAAGGCGGGGCCGACGCGGGTGGGGTTGGAGCTGGCGGAGGCGCTGATGGGGCCGCCCGTCCGGAGCTGCTTCCCGGCGACTTCCTTCCAGGTGATCTGCTTGTCGCCAACGGAGAAGACGCCGTCCGCGTAGCCGACGTCGTCGGCGTCGACCTCGAGGAGGATGGCGGCGCGCTCGGTCATCTGGCGCTTCACGTCCTCGGAGGCGGTGATGGTGGCGATGCCAGTCGAGAAAGCGGTGCGGCTACCACCGGTCACGCCCGTCCAGCCGATGGAGTCGGTATCGCCGACGGTGGGCTGCACGTCGTCGGAGGAGAGGCCGAGGGCCTCGGCGGCCTGCATCGCGAGCACCGCGCGCATACCGCCGATGTCGACGGAACCGGTCACGAGCCCGATGCTGCCGTCGGCGTTGACCGTGACGGTGGCGGAGGACTGGTTGCCGCCGTTGAACCAGAAGCCCATGGCAACGCCTCGCCCGCGGTTCGGACCCTCGATGGGCGCGGAGTAGTGCGGGTGGTTGACGATCGCCTCCTCGACCTCCTCGCAGCCGATGGTGGGGAAGGGCATGCCGTTGGGCATGCGGTCGCCTTCCCTGGTGGCGTTGCGGCGGCGGAAGTCCATGGGCGCCATGCCAATCTTCTCGGCGAGCTCATCGATGACGCTCTCGACGGCGAAGGCGGCCTGGGGGGAGCCGGGAGCGCGGTAGGCGCCCACCTTGGGCTTGTTCACGACGACGTCGTAGCCGTCGACCACGACGTGCTCGATGTCGTAGGGAGCGAGGGCGGTGGAGGCGCCGGCGCCGACGGGGGAGCCGGGGAAGGCGCCCGCCTCGTAGGCCATCCACAGCTCGGCGGCGGTGATGTCGCCCTCGTTGGTGGTCCCGATGCGGGCGCGGATGGTGGTGGCGGAGGTGGGGCCGGAGGCCTCGAATACCTCGGTGCGGCTCATCGTGACCTTCACGGGCTGGCCGCTCTTCTTCGAGAGGAGCGCCGCCACGGGGTCGACGTGGACGTAGGTCTTGGCGCCGAAGCCGCCACCGATCTCCATGGGGATGACGGTGACCTTGCCCTCGGGCACGCCCAGGATGGCGGCCGCCTGCCCGCGGATGCCGAATGCGCCCTGGGTGCTCGTCCAGATGGTCACGTGGCCATCGGGCGCCCAGCGGGCGGTGGAGGTGTGGGGCTCGATGTAGCCCTGGTGAACCGTGCTGGTCGTGAACTCGCGCTCGACGATGACATCGGCCTTCGCAAAGCCCTCGTCGAGATCGCCGCGCTTGAACTGGAGGTGGCTGGCGACGTTGCTGTGCACGCCCGTGTCGTCGCCCCGGGTGAAGCGCTCCGCGATGGAGCGGGTGGTCATGGTCTCGTGGAGGAGGGGGGCGTCTTCGCGCATGGCCTCGATAGCGTTGAGGACGACGGGGAGGGGCTCGTACTCAACTTCGATCAGATCGAGGGCCTCTTCGGCCACATGCGGGTTGAGGGCAGCGACGGCGGCGACGGCATGCCCCTTGTAGAGGGTCTTGTCGAGGGCGAGGCAGTTCTCGCCGAGCAGCCG
Organism: uncultured Anaerolineaceae bacterium; assembly: GCA_964389725.1. GTDB lineage: Bacteria > Chloroflexota > Dehalococcoidia > Tepidiformales > Tepidiformaceae > UBA2991. The sequence goes on along the minus strand of CAYMDV010000001.1, from coordinate 124,944 downwards.
GGCGTTCCCCATGGTCTCGCCGAAGTCGATCATCATGTCCTGCGCGATGGGCACATCGGCGCCGGTGACGACCGCCTTCACGTCGGGCAGGGCCTCGGCCTTGCTCGTATCGATGGAAACGATGCGGGCGTGGCCGTGGGGGCTGCGCAGGATCTTCCCGTGCAAAGTGCCGGGCAGGTTGATGTCGGCGCCGTACTGGGCGCGTCCCGTCACCTTGTCGACGCCGTCGTGGCGAATGGGGCGGGTTCCGACAACCTTGTAGCCGGCCTTGGGTGTGCTGCGCTCTTCGATCGTGGTCATGCTTACGCCTCCCTCGGGGTTGCAGGGCGTAGCCTACCGGATCAGCGTGTGATCTCGGGAGCACGCGGAAGAGTGACGAACGGGTTTCAAACATGCACAATGCCGCCGCGATGCAGGTAAAGAGTCGGGCAAGGCTGTGGTTCCTGGCATTCGCCCTCCTGGGGGCGCTGGCGCTCGTGGCCTGTGGCGGTGGGGACGACGACGGGGGCGAGCAGGACATCGAGTCGCTCGATGTGACGGTTCTGCTCGACGGCGCGGTCATGCAGTTCGCCGAGCTGGAGAGCTTCCACTTCGCGCTCGACTTCAACGGCGAGACATCCCCGATGGAGGAGCTCGCGATCGACATGGAGACGATCGAGGGGGGCGTCATCATCCCCGACAAGCTCAATGCGCAGGTGAAGGCCAAAGTGACGCAGATGGGCGGCCTCAACGTCAACGTCAGTCTCATCGGCATTGGCGAGGACGCGTGGGTGACGAACCCGTTCAACCAGTCAGAGTGGCTCCCCCTGGAGGGCGGTAATCCGCTGAACGGGCTGTTCAACCCGTCGGATGGGGTGGCGGCGGTCATCCGGGGGGCCGCGAATCCGACCGTGACGGGCGAGGAGACAATCGACGACGTGCCGACGTGGATGGTGGAGGGGACGATCGACTCCGGCGACCTGACGGCCTTCCTCGACTCGGCCGAACCGGGGTACCCCGTGACCGGCACGATCTGGATCGGGAAGACCGACAACCTCATCTATCGCATCCACCTGCTCGGCCAGCTGACGGCAGAAGAGCCGGTCGACATCCTGCGGAGGCTGAACTTCTCCGGCTTCAATGACGTAGAGCCCATCGAGCCCCCATGACGGTAGCGGGGAGCGCGGCGGCTGGGGCTCGATCGGCCTGGCCGGTGGTGGTCGCGCTCGGGCTCGGAGTCTTCATCGGGGGCTTCGACCAGACGTTCGTGGTGCCCGTCCTGACGGACATCCTGGGCGATCTCGGCGTGGCCGTGGACGAGCTCGAGCAGGCCTCCTGGATCCTGAACGGCTACCTCCTCGGCTACACCGTGGCCCTGCCCCTCATGGGCCGCCTGGCCGACGTTCACGGGCACTACCGCATCTTCGTCATCGGCATGCTCATCTTCATGGGCGGGTCGGTGTTCGTGGCGTTCGCGCCCAACATCACGGTGCTCACGATCGCGCGGGCGGTGACGGCGCTGGGCGGAGGCGCGCTGGTGCCGGTGGGGCTGGCGATCGCCGCCCATGCGCTGCCCGGGTCGCAGCGCACGATGGGCCTCGGCGCGATCTCGACGCTGGACGACGCCTCGAGCCTGGCGGGACCGCTGTGGGGCACGCTCATCGGCGTGTGGATTGGGTGGCGGGGGCTGTTCTGGATGAACATCGTGCTGGCCCTGCCCATCCTCATCCTCGTCCTGGTGCTGGCCCGCCGCGCCTCCGCGCCGCCCCGGTCGAACGACCAGGTGGACTGGCTGGGGGGCCTGCTGCTCTCCCTCTCGCTGGGGGCGCTCACCTTTGCCATCGCGGGAGCGGGGGAGAGCCTGCGCCAGCTCTGGCAGATCCTGACCCTGTACGCCGCATCGGCGGCCTTCATGGCCCTGTTCGTGTGGCGACAGTTGCGGGTCGCGGCGCCACTGATCGACATGCGCATGTTCCGCATCCGGCGTGTCGCCTTAGCAAACGTCGTCTTCCTGCTGGAGGGGATGGCGCTGATCACCGCCCTCGTGAACGTGCCCCTGATGGCGCAGGTCGTGTGGGAGATGGAGGGCGCGGGGCCGGGCTTGATGCTGGGGCGGATGGTGCTCTTCATGGCGGTCGGCGGGATCGCCGGCGGCGCGCTGGCGACGATCGCGGGATACCGCCTGACAACCCTGGCGAGCTTCGTGATCGCCGCCGCCGGGCTCTTCGCGATGGCCGGCTGGGCCTCGGAGCCGAGCCAGATTGCCTTGTGGACCGCGCTGGGCCTGGCGGGGCTGGGCTTCACCCTCGCCGATGCGTCCCTCTACGCGACCATCATGGAGGGCGTGGAGGCGGGGCGGCGGGCCTCCGCCACGGCCGTGCTCCAGGTGTTCCAGACGCTGGGCATGGTGGTCGGCATGGCCCTGCTGGGCTCGGAGGGGCTGGGGCGCTTCGACCAGCGCGCCGGCAGCCTGTTCGCCGAGGACCTCTTCGAGATCTCCCAGGAAGAGCTGATCGAGGTCGTCCGCCAGACCATGGACGAGACGTTCTTCGTGGCGGGCATCCTGATGGCCGCGGCCGCGGTCCTCTCCCTCGGCCTCGGCGGGGGACGGCTCTGGCGGGGACGGAGTGGCGGCGCGGCCTCCCCCGCCACCGGCGAACCCTGACGTCCATCCAGCTGAAGGAGCGAGTCATGGCAGACACGGTGCGCGAGCAGAACGACCGGATCGCGATCACGGACGTGATCAACCGCTACGGCACGACGATCGACGCGAGCGACTACGAGGGGCTCGCCGCCTGCTTCACGCCCGATGCCGTCGTGCGCTACGGCGGGAACAGGGAGTTCCGCGGCGGGGAAGCAGTCGCGGAGTTCGTGCGGGGCATGACCGTGGGGCTGGTCGCACAGCAGCACCTGCTGGGGAACCACGAGATCGCACTCGACGGCGACCGGGCGACGGCCACAACCTACCTGCACGCGACCCAGGTGGAGGGGGAGGAGGCCGGCGGCGGGGTGGTCGTGACGGGGGGCATCTACCGCGACGTGCTCGTGCGCACGGCCGGCGGCTGGCTGATCGCGGAGCGCGAGATGGAAGGGCTCTGGCGCGAGCGCCGCGAGCTGGCCTCCTGATCGAACCGCACGGAGACGGTTGCGGGCACTCTATGATGCGCCAATGAGCGATCAGGCCCAGGGGGGCCCAGCCAGCCCTGCTCGGCCCAGCGGCCGCCCCGCTCTTCCCACCGTCGAGACGTTCTCGGCGTTCAAGTCGCGGCCCTTCACCTACCTCTGGATCAACACCCTCAGCTTTGCGCTCGTGCAGGCGATGCAGCGCTTCGCCTTCGTCTGGCTCGTGATCGAGGCGGTCGACGTGGGTGGACTGGGCCGGGGGTCGGGGTGGGCCGGGGTGGTGTTCTTCGCGCTGGGAATCCCGGTGCTCTTCTTCACCATCCCCGCGGGTGTGCTCGCCGACCGCATCAACCGGCGCTCGCTCGTGCTCGTCAGCCAGCTCGTGGCCGTGGCCGTAACGGTGGCCGCGGGGGTCATCATCGTCGCCGGGGTGATGACGACCGTGCTCGCGCTCATCCTGGCCGCGGGCGTGGGCGCGACCATCGCCGTGGGCCTGCCCGTACGCAACGCGATCGTCCCCACGGTCGTCGACCGGGACACGCTCCTGAAGGCGATCGTGATGATGAGCATGGCGATGAACATCTCGCAGATCGTGGGGGCCTCGCTGGGAGGCCTCGCGATCGCCGTCTGGGGCATCGGCGGGGCGTTCATCGCGCAGGGCGTGCTGCTGTTCGTGGGCACGCTGGCGCTCATTCCGCTACGGGTCCCGAACGTGCGCACGGCCGACCAGCACCGGCAGCCGCTCCACGAACTGCAGGAGGGCATGCGCTTCGTCTGGGATCACCAGGGGATCCGCACCCTCATCGTGCTGCTCGCCATCGCCGGCATCTTCCTCATCGGCCCGTTCGGGACCCTCTTGCCGCAAATCGCCAAGGAGGAGCTGGGGCGGAACGCGTTCGAGGCGAGCCTGTTGTTCACCTTCATGGGAGTCGGAACGGTGATCAGCTCGCTCGCGATCGCGTCCGTTCCCAACCTGCCCAGCAAGGGGGGCTGGGTCATCGGCACCCTGATTTCGGCGGGCATCGTCGTACCGCTGCTCGGCATCTCGCCGTGGTACGCGCTGACGGCCGTGGTCATGTTCTGCGGGGGCGTGGCCGCGGGCATCTTCATGAACCTGAACCAGACGCTGGTGCAGGCCAACACGCCGCCCGAGATCATGGGGCGCGTGGTGAGCATCCATACGCTCTCGTTCCAGGGAATCGGGCCCTTCGGGGGGATGCTGGCGGGGTTCATGGCGGCCTGGCTGGGGGCGCCCATGTGGATGGTGATCAGCGGCGTGATCCTGTTCATCCTGACGACGGGCGCGTTCTTCACGCAGCCGGCCCTGCGGCGCATGTCGTAGGCGCGCTCGGCGGCGTCCCGGTTCCTAGTCGGTGAAGACGCCCCCGTGGGGGTGGAGCAGGGCGCCGGTGTAGAAGCTGGAGTCGTCGCAGGCGAGGAAGAGGGCCGTCTTCGCGACCTCCTCGGGGACGCCCATACGCTTCATGGCGGTGAGGCCCATGGCCCAGCTTCCCCCGATCTCACTCTCGCTCAGGCCGGCCGTCATGGGAGTCTCGACAAAGCCGGGGCCGATCGCGTTCACACGGATGTTGTGGAACGCGAGCTCCATCGCCAGCACCTTCGTCAGCATCCAGACGCCCGCCTTGGAGACGCAGTAGGGGCCGACACCCACCTGGGGCACCTTCGCCATGATCGAGGCGATGTTGATGATGGCGCCGCCGTTGCCGGCTTCGATCATGCGGCGGGCGACGGCGCGGTCGGAGAGCAGCACGCCCGTGAGGTTCACGTCGAGCACCTTCTGGAAGGCCTCGACGGGGGCGTGGACGAGGAACGAGTCGTTCACGCCGACGGAGCTGGCGCGCACGGGCTCGGGGTCCATGTAGCGCCAGTTGCTGACGCCGGCGGCGGCGAGGAGCACATCGATGGCGCCGAACGCCTCGACGGCGGCCTCGGCCATGGCCTCGCAGGAGGCTTCGTCGCTGGTATCGGTGCGGACGTAGATGGCCTCGCGACCGTGCTCACGCACGGCGGAGACAGCGTCGGCGCCGTCCTGGAGGTCGGCGATGACGACGTTGGCGCCCTCGCCGGCGTAGAGCTCGGCGGTGGCGCGGCCGATACCGCTGGCCCCGCCCGTGATAACCGCCACCTTCCCTTCGAGCTTGCCCGCCATCTGGAACCTCCTCGCGCGCGATGGCGGGACTATAGGCGACAGGCCACACGGCATGGCGGCCGGCGCTCTATGATGCGCCGATGGCCGAACAGGCTCAGAGCGCTCCGGCCGCGCCCGCGCGCCCTGCCTCTCGCCCCGCGTTGCCCACGCTCGAGACGTTCTCGGCGTTCAAGTCACGCCCCTTCACCTACCTCTGGATCAACACGATGAGCTTCGCGCTGGTGCAGGCGACGCAGCGGTTCGCGTTCGTCTGGCTGGTGATCGAGGCGATCGAGGTCGGGGGACTGGGGAAGGGGTCGGCGTGGTCCGGGGCGGTGTTCTTCGCGCTGGGCATCCCGGTCATGTTTGTGACCATCCCCGCGGGCGTTCTGGCCGATCGCATGAACCGGCGCTCGCTCGTCCTCGGCAGCCAGCTCGTGGCGGTGGGGGTAACGGTGGCCGCTGGCGTGATCGTCATCGCGGGGGAGATGACGACCACGATCGCGCTCGTGCTGGCGGTGGGGGTGGGCACAACCATCGCCGTGGGCCTGCCCGTACGGAATGCAATCGTGCCGACGGTAGTCGACCGGGACACGCTCCTGAAGGCGATCGTGATGATGAGCATGGCGATGAACATCTCGCAGATCATTGGACCGGGACTGGGCGGCATCGCCATCGAGGTGTGGGGAATCGGCGGGGCGTTCATCGCGCAGGGCGTGGTGTTGCTCATCGGCACCCTGGCCCTCATCCCGCTGCGCGTGCCCGATGCACGGGCAGCGGCGGATCGCGGCGAGCCCTTGCAGGATCTGAAGGAGGGTGTGCGCTTTGTCTGGGGCCACCAGGGCATCCGCACGCTGATCCTGCTCCTGGCGATTACGGGCGTCTTCATGATGGGTCCGTTCGGGACGTTGCTGCCGCAGATCGCCAAGGAGGAGCTGGGCCAGGAGGCGTTCGAGGCGGGTCTCCTGTTCACCTTCATGGGCGCAGGCATGGTGATCAGCTCGCTCGGCATCGCCTCCATGCCGCATTTGAAGAACAAGGGCGGCTGGTTCATCGGCTCGCTGATGATGGCGGGATTCATCCTGCCGGCCCTGGGCCTCTCGCCCTGGTACTGGCTGACCGCCCTGGTCATCTTCATCGGCGGCATGGGCGGGGGCGTGTTCATGAACCTGAACCAGACGCTGGTCCAGGCCAACTCGCCGCACGAGATGATGGGTCGGGTGGTGGGCATCCACACGCTGGCGTTCCAGGGCATCGGGCCGATGGGCGGAATCCTGGCGGGATTCATGGCCGCCTGGCTGGGAGCGCCAATCTGGATGGCGATCAGCGGGGGGATCCTGCTCGCACTGACGACGACGGCACTGGTCACGCAGCCCGCGCTGCGAAGGATGGAATAGGCGTCGCGGGTCGTTTACGGCCCTGTGGGGGTCTGGTAGCGTTCGCGCGGCCCTGAACGGGCGCGGAGAAAACCCATGGACTTCCAGGACACACCCGAGCAGGCCAGCTGGCGCGAAGAGGTACGCACGTTCATCGAGAACGAGCGCCCCAGCGAGTACGACCCCGACCGGGGCATGCAGGGCGAGGAAGGCCCGCCCCGCAACGAGCCCTGGTACAAGCGCTGGCAGGACAAGCTCGCGGAGCGCGGCTGGATCGCGCCCGCCTGGCCGAAGGAGTACGGCGGCGCAAGCCTCGGCGTGATGGAGCAATTCATCATGAACGAGGAGTTCGCCGAGGCGCGCGTGCCCTCGGGCAGCATCGGCAACGGCGTCTCCATGCTGGGGCCGACCATCATCGCGCACGGCAGCGAGGCCCAGCAGGAGGAGCACCTCGGCCGCATGCTGCGAGGCGAGGTGGTGTGGTGCCAGGGCTACAGCGAGCCCGGCTCCGGTTCGGACCTGGCATCCCTGCAAACCCGGGCCCTCCGCGACGGAGACGACTACGTCATCAACGGCCAGAAGATCTGGACCTCGGGGGCGCACTACTCCGACTGGATCTTCATGCTCGCGCGAACGGATCCGGACGCGCCCAAGCACCGCGGCATCAGCTACTTCCTGCTGGACATGAAGACGCCGGGCATCACCGTGCGTCCGCTGGTGAACATGGGGAACATGCACAACTTCAACGAGGTGTTCTTCGAGGATGTGCGCGTGCCGGCGGAGAACATCGTGGGCGAGGTGAACCGCGGCTGGTACGTGGGAGCGACGACCCTGGACTTCGAGCGCAGCTCCATCGGCAGCGCCGTGGCGCACCGCCAGACGCTCGAGCGCTACATCGCCTACTGGCGCGAGCACCAGGACGCGGTCTCGAATCCGGAGGGCGTGCGCGAGGCCATCGCAGAGCGCTGGATCGAGGCCTCGACGGCGAAGATGCTGAGCTACCGCGTCATCGGCATGCAGGCGGCGGGCGAGATCCCCAATGCCGAGGCTTCGATCGCGAAGATGTTCAGCACGGAGCTCTCGCAGCGCATCGCGGGCACGGCAATCAAGATGCTGGGCACGGCCGGGCAGCTGAACGGCGGCAGGAACGCACCCTTCGAGGGCCGCCTGGGCGCCGGCTACGTGGGCGCCGTGTCGGCGACGATCGCCGGCGGCACGAGCGAGATCCAGCGGAACATCATCGCGACGCGCGGGCTGGGGCTGCCGCGGGCCTGAGACCCGCGATCTCCCGTGGCCACCGAGCTCGCCGAGGCGTGCTTCTGCCCCTACTGCGGGGAGGCGTTGCAGCGGCCTGCGGAACCGCTCGCTCCCTTCTGCGCGGCTTGCCAGTACGTGCACCTTGATGCGCCCACACCGGTGGCAGCGGTCATCATCGAGCGCGACGGCAAGGTGCTCCTCGCGCGCCCGCATGATGCCGATGAGTTCGCACTGGTAGCGGGCTACCCCGAGCCGTTCGAGTCGATCGAGGCGGCAGCAATACGGGAAGCGAAGGAAGAGACCGGGCTCGACATCCAGATCGAGCGGCTTCTCGGAACCTATTCGTGTGAACCCATGGGGCGGAACCTGGTGCTGGTCGTGTGCGTCGCGAGCGTAACGGGGGGTTCATTCCGCCTGCAGAGGGAAGAACTGGCGGAAGCGGCATGGTTTCCCCTGGACCAGTTGCCACACTGGCCCACGACATCACCCCTTAACGACGTATTCACCTATTACAAGATCGGGTAAGGGGGATTATTCTAGCGGTAGAGTATTCTCAGGGTGTAGAGCTTAAAGGCTGCGATACGCTAATCTTGCCGAGCCGCAACATTGTGGCAAAGGTCACGGCTATGACATCGTCAGCGAGTGATGAACTAGGAGAGGCCCTGGCCCGCCTCACGAACGAGCGGGAGGCCGTCCTCACCGAGATCGCGGCCATGGAGCAGGATCTCGGCGAGAAGCACGAAGCGCTTGCCGATCTCAACGAGAAGATCGAAGCCATGGAGAAGACCCTCGCGGTCCTCCGCCCCGATCTGGCGCACGAGCTGCGTCGTCCCCCGCCTCCGCCGGACGAAGAGGAGGAGCCTCCCGAGAGCGAGGAAGCCGAGCCCGCCCCAGCGGCGACCGACTTCTCGGGTCTGCCGCGGCAGACGGCCGTCCTCGGCATCCTGACGGGTTCGACCGATCCCCTCCACTACCAGGAGATCGCCAAGATCGCAGGGGCGCCCGCGAGCAGCGTCTCCCCCAACCTCTCGCACCTGAAGTACCGGGAACTCGTGGATACAACAGAACCGGGCAGGTTCCGCCTCGCGCCGATGCTCGCTATCGAGGCCGAGCAGGAGGCCAACGAGGCCCTGCGAGCGGTGGCCATCGCCATCGTCGACGACCTGCAGTGGGACATCCTTGAAGCGGTGCTGGAGATGGACGAGCGTCTTCCATTCGTGGGCTTCGAGCACTTCCGGCGGAACCGCCTCGCCACCGTCACGGGCGCGCGCTGGGCCAACGATCGCCTCACGCACGCGATCATGAAGGAAATGCTGGAACGCGAGCTGATCGAGGTCTACCACACGGACAACCCGCGCAACCCCGACTTCCCGACCGCGGCCATCCGGCTGACGGCGGAAGGGCTCGACGAGATCGAGGATTGAGCCCCGAGCCGCTCAGATAACGCCGGCATCCTTGAAGCGCTCGATGTCGTCCCACCCGTAATCGAGTTCCAGCAGGATCTCTTCCGTGTGCTGCCCCAGGTCCGGGGCGGTCGCCTTCGGACCGACCGGCGTCTCGCTCATCTGGATGGGGGAACCGACGATGCCGACTTCGCCCAGATTCGGGTCCTCGAGCGTCGTGAGGTACTCGTTGGCGATGACCTGGGGCTCTTTCGCAACCGCGGCGTAATCGTTGACGGGGCCGCAGGGGAGGTCGGCGGCCTTGAGCAAGGCCAGCCACTCGGCGCGGGGCTTCGCGTCGAACGTCACCTCGAGCTCGGCGATGAGCGCATCGCGGTTGCCGGTGCGGTCCGCGGGCCCGGCGAAGCGCTCGTCGGCCTCGAGATCCTGACGGCCCAGGACCTCGCAGAAGGCGGGCCACCACTTGGGGTCGAGCAGGCCGAGGCTGATCCAGAGGCCGTCGGCGCAGCGGTACTGGGTGAAGAGCGGATTCCAGCGGCGTCCGCCGACGCGCTGCACCTGCCCGCGCAGGAAGCCGGTGAGGCTGAGCCCCTGGAGGGCAAGCTGGGAGCCAAGCAAGGAGGTGTCGACATGCTGGCCGACGCCGTGCAACTCGCGGGCGGCGATGGCGGCGCAGATGCCGAGCGCGAAGATCATCGCCCCGACCTGGTCGGCCATGCCCCCGATGATGTGCATCGGCTCGGCGTCGGGGCCGCCCCCCTGGGCGACCATGATCCCGCCCATGGCCTGGCCGATGGAGTCGAACGAGGGCTCGCGCGCCTGGGGCCCCTTCGGCCCGAAGCCGGAGGCGCTGGCGGTGATGATGCGCGGGTTGATGGCGGCGAGGGACTCGTGGTCGAGCCCGAAGCGCTTCATCGTGCCGGGCCGGAAGTTATCGGTGACGACATCGGTCTCGGGGATGAGCCGGTAGATGATCTCGCGGCCCTCGTCCGTGCGCGTATCGATGGTGAGGGAGCGCTTGTTGCGGTTGAGCGCCTGGAAGTAGGCGCACCAGCCGTCGGGCTGGAGGCCGAGGCTACGGCCGAGGTCGCCATGCGTGGGCTCCTCGACCTTGATCACGTCGGCGCCGAGATCGGAGAGCAGGACGGTGGCGAACGGGCCCTGCTGGTAACGGGTGAAGTCGAGGATGCGGACTCCTTCGAGCGCGCCTGGCATGAGTCCCTCCCTGGAGCGGGCTGTGCGTCCGCATCGTACCCAACTCCCCATGGCCCTGCGCCGCCGCTCACCCCGTAGGGAAAGCGTGCGCTACCCTGCCGCGAACGCCAACAACACTTGAGAGACCGCACGATGCCCCTGAGCCAGGTCGACCTCCGCACCTATCCACTCGACCGCTTCCGCGCCGTCGTCGACGAGGCAACGTTCGAGCGGGCCCTGGCGGTCCTCGAACGGAGCCGCGACCTGCTCGGCGAGCGCAGGGTCTGGCACGTCAACTCGACGGCCGAGGGCGGGGGCGTGGCGGAGATGCTGCGCTCGCTCCTGGCCTACGCGCGGGGGGCGGGGATCGATGCCCGCTGGGCGGTCATCGAAGGCGAACCCGAGTTCTTCCGCATCACGAAACGGCTGCACCACGCCCTCCACGGCTCAACCGGGGACGGATCGCCGCTGGGGGCGCAGGCGGCACGCGTGTACGGCGAGGTGCTCACGCCCAACATCGAGGCGTTCCTGGAGGACCTGCGTCCCGGGGACGCCGTCTTCCTGCACGACCCGCAGACGGCAGGGATGGCGCCGGCGCTCATAGCGCACGGCGCAACGGTCATCTGGCGCTGCCACATCGGGACCGAGGAGATCACGCCCGAGGCTGAGACTGGCTGGGCCTTCCTGGAGCCGCATGTGCGCGACGCGCCTCTCCGCATCTTCTCGCGGCGGGAGTACGTGCCCGCCGTGTTCGATGACAGCCAGAGCGTGGTCGTCCAACCCTCGATCGACGCCTTCTCCGCGAAGAACGAGGAACTCAGCGATGACGTGAGTCGCGCGATCCTCGCGCAGGCGGGACTCATCGCCGGGCCGGGCGGGGACGCGCCCCGCAGCTTCACACGCGAGGACGGCACGACGGGGTCGGTGGAACGGGAGGCGGTCGTGCTCCGCGAGGGCGAGGCGCCGGCCTGGGACGACCCGCTCGTCGTGCAGGTTTCGCGCTGGGACCCGCTGAAGGACCACGGCGGCGTGATGCGCGGCTTCGCCTCGTTCGTGGAGCGCTGCGACGCCGGCGGCCGCACGCACCTCGTGCTGGCGGGCCCGGACGTCTCCGGCGTCACGGACGACCCCGAGGGCGCCGTCGTGCTGGAGGAGCTGCAGGCGGAGTGGGCGGCCTTCCCCGAGCACCTGCGCTCGCGGATGCACCTCGCCTCGCTGCCCATGGACGACGTGGCGGAGAACGCCGCCATGGTGAACGCGCTCCAGCGGCACGCGAGCGTGATCGTGCAGAAGAGCCTGCGCGAGGGGTTCGGGCTGACCCTGACAGAAGCGATGTGGAAAAGCCGGCCCGTGATCGCGAGCCGCGTGGGGGGGCTGCAGGACCAGGTGCGCCACGGAGAGGACGGCCTCCTCCTGGACGACCCCGCGGATGTGGAAGCACTGGGCGAGGCGCTCTGTCGCGTGCTGGAGGACGCGGACCTGGCCGCGCGGCTGGGCGCGAACGCGCGGGAGCGGGTTCGCGCGGACTTCCTCGGCATCCGGCACCTGGCGCAGTATCACGACCTGCTGAACGGCCTGCTGGCGTAGAGGTCACAGCACCGGCATCCCGTACCATCGGGGGCGATGCGCGAGGCGGTAATCCTGGGGGTGGCGCTGGCGGCGGGAGCTGCCGTCGCGTTCGGCCTTCGTGAGGCGTTCGACACGACCGGGGTGGCGCTGGCGGCGGGAGTCGTCGTGGGCTGGATCGTGTGGGGGGAGGTCGGCGACCGGCTGCGGGGCGCGGGGCAACGGGAGGCGGGGGAGAGGCCCATCCTGCTCGACCCGGTGCGACGGCGGCGACTCATCGGGCTGGCGGCGTTCGTGCTGGCGGTCGTGTTCGTCATCGGCGACTTCGCGCTGGGCGACCTCGAGACGGACGACATCCGCGAGTGGGGCGAGGGGCTGGGCGTGTGGGGCCCGGTGATCCTGATCGCGATCCTGGCGACGGCGATGGTGTTCGCTCCGATCCCGAACCCGCCCTTCATGATCGCGGCCGGGCTCATCTGGGGGACGGTGCTGGGGGTGGTCTACGCGGTCCTCGGGCAGCTTATCGGGGCGGCCATCATCTTCTGGATCTCGCGGCGCTTCGGGCGGCAGTTCATCCCCCGGCTGGTAGGCGAGAAGGGCGCGGAACGCATCGACTTCCTGGCGCAGGAGATCGGGCCCCAGCTCGTCTTCTGGTGGCGGATGATGCCCATCTCGTTCGACTTCGCCGCCTACGCCGCCGGCCTCACGCCAATGTCGTTCCGCTTCTTCATGGCGCTCGTCCTGTTCGGCTCGATCGTGCCCACCGCGGTCGTCGTGGGCTTTGGCGATTCGCTCAACCACTCGTGGACGGCGCGGCTCGTGTTCGGCGGCCTCATCATCGTCGCAATCGTGACGCCGGCGACGATCCTGTACGTGCGCTACCGCGACCGCCTGCCGCCACCGCGCGAGCTGCTACGACAGGTCATCGACTTCGGCTCGTAGGGGCTGGAGCTAGCCAGAGTCGCGCAGCTCGCGGTTGAGGTAGGCGCGGGCGAGCGTGAGCTGGTCGTAGGAAAGGTCCTCGCCGGCGGCCTCGCGCAGGGGACGGAGGGCGGCGATGGGGCGGCCACCGGCGGCGCGGCGAACGCGTGCGAGGTCGGCGTCGCTGATCCAGGGGCGTACGTCCTCGACCTGGCCCTGCTCGACAAAGCGGGCGAGGTGCTGGGCGATGGTCTGCGCCTTGAACCCGCGGCGCGCGGCAATCTCCTCAATGCTCAGGCCCTCGTGGTGGAGCTCGAGCGTGCGCTGGGCGGTTGGGGGAAGGTTGGCGCCGGCGCGCGGCTTCACGAGCGGGCGGCCGGGTTCATGGGGGGAAGGGGCGGGCGAGGGGTCGGGAGCAGGGGCTGGTTCGCCGGCCTCCACGCGGATGACATTGAGGAAAGCCGCTCCGTAGCGCTCGGCCTTCACGCGGCCCACGCCGCGGACCTGCAACAGGCCGGCCTCGGTTGTAGGGCGCTGCTCGACCATGTCGTGCAGGGTGGCGTCGCTGAAGATGACGTAGGGCGGGACGCCCTCTTCCTCGGCGAGGCGGCGGCGCAGGGCGCGCAGCTCCAGGAAGAGCGGCGCCTCGCGGTCGGGCTCCTGGCGGCGGGCGGGAGCGAGGCAGGGGCCGCAGTTCCCGCAGGCGCGCGGGCCATCGGCCTCGCCGAAGTAGTCGAGGACGCGCGCCCGCAGGCAGGTCGCCGACTCCGCGTACGACTGCATGGCGTCGAGCTTGGCGGTCGCGTGGGCGCGGTGCGCTTCCAGCCCGGCGAGGTCGATCTCGTCCTCGCCGTCGGGGCGGAGGGCCCAGGCGAAGCGGCCCTGGCGCGCGGCCAGCCCGGACTCGACCAGGGCCTGCACGGCGGCGTTCACCCCGGGCGTCTCCTCGCGGTCGACAAGGTCGTCGATGACCTCGCGGTCGCCGCCCCGGCGCACGAGCGCGCGGTAGACCTCGAGCACGGTCTCGGAGGGAGGGTGGCCGAGTTCGATGAAGAATTCGCGCAGGCCGCGGTCGCGGGGGGCGTAGTAGAGGACGCACTCAGCGGGATCTCCGTCGCGGCCGGCGCGGCCGGCTTCCTGGTAGTAGGCCTCGATCGACTCAGGCAGGTCGTGGTGGACGACGAGGCGGACATCGGGCTTGTCGATGCCGAGTCCGAAGGCGTTAGTGGCGATGATGATGCGCACGCTGTCGCGGGCGAAGGCGTTCTGGATGCGAACGCGCTCCTCTTCGGCCATGCCCGCGTGGTAGCGGGCGCAGCGGATGCGCCGCCGCTGCAGCGCTTCGGCGAGGGACTCGACGCGCTTGCGGGTGGCGCAGTAGACGATGGCGGAGGCCTCGCCGCCGAGGGCCTCGAGCAGCTCGCTGATGTGGTCGAGCTTCTCCTTCTGGCTGCGCACGCGGATGGCGTGGAAGCGCAGGTTGGGGCGGTCGAAGCCGGCGATGCGCACGTCCGGGTCGCGCAGCGCGAGGCGCTCGACGATGTCGTCGCGCACGAGAGGGTCGGCCGTAGCGGTGAGGGCGACGATAGGCGGGTCGCCGAGGCGGCCGCGGGCGGCGCCGAGGTCGCGGTAGCTGGGGCGGAAGTCGTGGCCCCACTGGGAGATGCAGTGCGCCTCGTCGATGGCGAGGAGAGCGACGGTCACGCCCCGCAGGGCGGCGACGAAGCGCCCATCGGAGAAGCGCTCGGGGGCGACGTAGAGGAGGCGCAGGTCGCCCTCGGCGGCGCGCCGGAGGATATCGGCCTGCTCCTCGCGGGGCACGGTCGAGTTGATGGCGGCGGCGGCGACGCCGTTCCGCGTGAGGGCATCGACCTGGTCCTTCATCAGCGCGAGGAGCGGCGAGACGACGAGCGTGAGGCCATCGACGAGCAGGGCGGGGAGCTGGTAGCAGACGCTCTTGCCGCCACCGGTGGGAAGCACGGCGAGCGTGTCTCGCCCGGAGAGCACGGAGGCGACGACCTCGGCCTGGCCGGGCAGGAATTCGCCGTAGCCGAACACCTCGCGGAGCTGGGCGCGGGCGGGAGCGAGGGCGCGGGGATCGTGGGGTGAGGCGGGGGAGGCGGTGGTGGGCGCGGTCACGCTGCGCAGTCTAGAACATTTGAGCGCCGGGCGGTCAAGCGGCAGCGGCGGGTACGCTAGGGCCATGCCCGACATTGACGGCATGCGGTTGCGGCTGGCGCACCTGTACGCGGACGTGATGAACGTCTACGGGGATCGCGGGAACGAGATCGCCCTGCGCTACCGCTGCGAGGCGCGCGGCATCGGCCTCGATGTCGACGGGATCGGCATCGGCGAGGCGTTCGACCCGACGGGGTACGACCTGCTCATCATCGGCGGGGGCGAGGACCGCGAGCAGCGGCGCATCGCCGACGACCTGTTGGGGAAGGGGCCGGCCATCCGGGCGGCGGTCGAGGCGGGGATGCCGGCGCTGGCGGTGTGCGGGGGATTCCAGCTCTTCGGCGAGCGTTATGTCGATTCTGGCGGCGGCGTCCTGCAGGGCATCGGGGTGTTCCGCCTGGAGACGCGCCACCCCGGCGAGGGGGAGGAGCGGGCCATCGGCAACGTGCTCCTGCAGACCGATTTCGGCGAGGTCGTGGGCTTCGAGAACCACGGCGGCCGGACGTGGCTGGCAGAGGGGCAGGAGCCGTTCGGCACGGTCATCGCGGGGCGGGGGAACAACGGGGGGGACGGGTCGGAGGGGGCGCGCACCGGCAACGCGATCGGGACGTACCTGCACGGCAGCCTGCTCCCGAAGAACCCGGCCGTCGCGGACTTCCTGCTGGGGAAGGCGCTCGCCCGGCGCTACGGCGAGCGCGCCACGCTGGAACCGCTCGACGACGGGCTGGAGGAAGAGGCGCGGCTCGCGGCGAGCGCGATCACGCGGCGGGGCAGGGGCGAGGGGCCGGGGAGGCGGCTGCGGGGGCTCCTGCGGAGGTGACGCGGGACGCCAGTCGCCCGATTAGCACTCTTGCGGTAAGAGTGCTAACATACGCGCCATCGAAAATTCGGGAGAGGTACTGACAGGTACATGGCAAAGCAACTGCTTTTCGATGAAGACGCCCGCCACGCGATGAAGCGTGGCATTGACGCGCTTGCGGACGCGGTCAAGATCACGCTGGGCCCCAAGGGCCGCAACGTGGTGCTCGACAAGAAGTTCGGCGCGCCGACCATCACCAACGACGGTGTGACGATCGCCCGGGACATCGAGCTTGAGGAGGCGTTCGAGAACGTCGGCGCCCAGCTCGCCAAGGAGATCGCCTCCAAGACGAACGACATCGCCGGCGACGGCACGACCACGGCAACCGTGATCGGCCAGGCGATCGTGCAGGAAGGCCTCAAGAACGTGGCCGCCGGCGCGAACCCCATGTCCCTCAAGCGCGGTCTCGAGAAGGCCTGCGACGCAGTCGTGGGTCGCGTGAGCAAGAACTCCATTAAGGTGAACGCGCGCGCGCAGATGACGCAGGTCGCCTCCATCTCGGCGAACAACGACCCGACGATCGGCGAGCTCATCGGCGAGACGATGGAGAAGGTCGGCAAGGACGGGGTCATCACCGTCGAGGAGTCGAAGGGCATCCAGACCGAGGTCGAGTACGTCGACGGTATGGCGTTCGACCGCGGGTTCATCAGCCCGTACTTCGTGACCAACCCGGACCGCATGGAAGCGGAGATCGAGGATCCCCTGATCCTCATCACCGACAAGAAGCTCTCCTCGGTGCAGGAGCTCCTGCCGCTGCTGGAGAAGATCGTCTCTCAGTCGAACAACCTGCTCATCATCGCCGCCGACGTTGACGGCGAAGCGCTGGCGACGCTGGCGGTGAACAAGCTGCGCGGCACGATGAACGTGCTCGCGGTGAAGGCGCCGGGCTTCGGCGACCGCCAGAAGGACAACCTCGGCGATATCGCGACGCTCACCGGCGCGCAGGTCATCTCCGAGGAGATCGGCCGCACCCTCGATAGCGTCACCCAGGCTGACCTGGGGAGCGCCCGCCGCGTGCTTTCCACCAAGGAAGACACCACCATCATCGAGGGCAAGGGCAAGAAGAAGGACATCGACGCGCGCGTGGGCCAGGTCCGCGCCATCCTCGGCGAGGCGAAGAGCGACTGGGACCGCGAGAAGGCCCAGGAGCGCCTTGGCAAGCTCGCCGGCAGCGTCGCCGTCATCCGCGTCGGCGCGGCCACCGAGGTCGAGCTGAAGGAGAAGAAGCACCGCGTCGAAGACGCCCTGAGCGCGACGCGCGCAGCAGTCGAGGAAGGCATCGTGCCGGGCGGCGGAGTCGCTCTGCTGAACGCCATCTCGTCGCTGGACCGCGTGAAGCTGCAGGGTGACGAGGACACGGGCGCCCGCATCCTCCGCCGCGCGCTGGAGGAGCCCCTCCGCCGCATCGCCATCAACGCCGGCAAGGACGGCTCGGTGGTGGTCGAGGAAGTGAAGGACCTGAAGAAGGGCCTTGGCTACGACGCTCAGCTCGACGAGTTCGGCGACATGGTGGAAAAGGGCATCATCGATCCGGCGAAGGTCACCCGCGCCGCCATCGAGAACGCCGTTTCCATCGCCGCAATGGTCCTGACGACGAACTGCCTGGTCACGGAGAAGTCGAGCGGGGCTGCGGCCGCCGCTCCGGCAGCTCCGCCGATGTACTAGGCCCAACCCTCCAGCCCGCCCTTCGGCGGACGAACGAGGAACTTCGGCGAGGGGGCCCGGCGCGAGCCGGCCCCCTCGCTTCGCATCCAGGGGGGGGTGCTGCCCGTGGTTCACTCGGAGAACGGCCTGCAGGTCGATCTGGACGCGCTCAGGGAGCGGCTGGAAAACGCCGACCTGATCGTGATCGGATTCCAGGCCTTCGCGGAGCGGCTCCTGCTGGATGCCCGCAGCTCGCCCACGGAGGGGCCGCTGGTGGCCGTGGTGGCGCCGGTCTCGAGCGTGCAGGAGCGGTATGCGTGGCTGGGGAAGCACCGCAGCTCCTTCGGGCTGCCGGACGACTTCACCTTCGCGACCTGGCCCCACTCGATTTCGCTCATCCGCGACCACGACGTGCTCGGGCCGATGGGCGCGCGCATGGCGGCTGTCTCCAACGAGGCCGACCTGGCGATGTCACGCGCCCTGGCGCGGCTGGAGGTGCTGGAGCGGCGGGCCGTGCGGGAGGCCGTCCTCGGCGGTCCCGCCTGGGAGAGTCTCTGGCCCGACGAGGACGAAGACCAGGCGGTGGGCTAGCCGCCGATGTGGGACATCTCGACGCGCTTCAGCTCGTGCGTCGCCTCGGTACGAACATCGGAATAGCGGTCGTCGCGGATGCGCCAGACGCGGGCGATGGCGTCGGCCACTTCGTCGTCGCTGAAGCCGCCGCGGAGGAGGGCGCGCAGGTCGAATCCGCTTGAACCGAAGAGGCAGGTGAAGAGCTGGCCCTCGGGGGAGAGCCGGGCGCGTGTGCAATCCCCGCAGAAGGGCTGCGTGATCGACGTGATGACGCCGACCTCCCCGCCGCCGTCGCGGTAGCGATAACGCCGCGCGACCTCGCCCGCGTAGTTCGGGTCGAGCGGCTCCAGGGGCAGCTCCGCATCGATACGCTCGACGATCTCGGCAGCGGGCACGACGTGGTCGAGCACCCAGCCGTTGGTCGTGCCCACGTCCATGTACTCGATGAAGCGCAGGATGACCCCCGTGCCGTGGAAGTGGCGGGCAAGGTCGATGACGCTGTGGTCGTTCAGGCCGCGCTTGACGACCGCGTTCACCTTGATCGGCCAGAGGCCCGCCTCGCGGGCCGCGTCGATGCCGGCGAGGACGACGTCGACGCCAACTTCTACGTCGTTCATGGCGCGGAAGGTCTCGTCGTCGAGGGAGTCGAGGCTGACGGTCACGCGCTTGAGGCCGGCGTCGCGGAGAGGTCCCGCCTGGGCGGGGAGGAGCGCGCCGTTCGTGGTCAGCGTGAGATCGCGGAGGCCATCAAGGGCGTCGAGCTGCTTGATGAGCAGGGGCAGGTCGCGGCGGACGAGGGGCTCGCCGCCGGTCACCCGTATCTTCTCGACGCCGTGCGCGATGAAGAGGCGCGCCAGCCGCACGATCTCCTCGTAGGTCAGCAACTCCTCGCGGTCGAGGAACTGGAACGACGGCCCGAAGACCTCCTTGGGCATGCAGTAGACGCAACGGAAGTTGCAGCGATCCGTCACGGAGACGCGGAGGTCGCGCAGGGGCCGGTCGAGGGTGTCACGCACTGGCATGGGCGATAGCTTAACGGTCCGCCGGCTTTCGTTGTGCTGGTGGAAGCCGAACGGTCAGTCGCCGGCGGCGACGGCAGGGGCGGCCTCGGTGAAGCGGCGGAGGAGCTCGTCGTGCTTGTCGAGGCGATCGGCGAGCTGGGCGCGCATCTTCTCCATCTTCTCGGCCTTCTGATCGAGGAGGGCGATCTGGCGGAGAGTGACCTCGCGGGCGATGCGGACCTTCTTCGCCTTCTCCCCGGCCTCGTCGTCCCGATTCCACCCGGCGCGTATCTGCATGCGCACGTCTTCCGCCTCGAGCATCTCCTTGATGTCGGCGAGGGAGAAGCCAAGGAGCTCCTTGAGCTCCTTCACGCGCTCGATGCGCTCCATGTCATCCTGGGAGTAGAGGCGGAAGCCGCCATCCATACGGCCCGGAGGCGGCAGGAGGCCCCGTTCCTCGTAGTAGCGCAGCGTGCGCTGTGTGAGGCCCGAGCGTTCGGCTGCTTCGCCGATCTGGAGGTAGCCTTCCTCACGGTCCATGACCCTGAGGCTAAGTCTAGCGGCAGGGCAACGCGCGTCAATGCACCCCGGTCACCGGAACGAGGGGAGCGAGACCATAAGCAGGATCGCGCCGTCAAACATCCGTTAACGAAAGAGCGCGGGCCGCCGAAAGCGGTTGCCGCAGTCTCGGGCCGGGCGCTAGCCTCTGGAGGTCGCGCCGGAGGGCCGCGACACCACGACGAACACCACCGACGGAGAGCCGGTCGGGAGCGCGCGAGCGTTCCCGTGGAGGGAGCGCGCGCGTCCGTGCCTGACCGTGGCCATTGTTCACCGGAAGCGCTGCGGCGCACCTGGCAGGCCGTGCTCGGCCGCCTGGAGCTCGAGGTGAGCCGCGCGAACTTCGAGACCTGGCTGGCGGGTACGGCCGTCCGGGGTCTGCGCGGCGACGACCTGCTGGTCGAAGCGCGCTCGGCCTTTCGCGCCGACTGGCTGAACGAGAACCTGGCGCCCGTCGTCGAGCGCTGCCTGGGCGCCATCGTGGAGGAGAGGATGCGGGTGCGGTTCGTGGCCCCCGGCACGGACGAGGAGGCGGAACCGGCTCGCGCGGAAGCGAACGGCGACGTGGCGCCTCCGGCGCAGGCGTCGGTGCTGGGCCAGGTGAACGGCGCGTTCACACTGGCGCGCTACTTCCGCTCGGAGGGAAGCGCGCTCGCGCTGGGGAGCTGCCTGAACCTGGTGGAAGAGGGGGAGCCGGCGATCAGCCCGGTGGTCGTGCACGGGCCCCCGGGGGTGGGGAAAACGCACCTGCTGCACGGTCTGGCGGCCCTGGCGAGGGCACAGGGCCGGCGGGTCGCCTGCCTGAGCGGGGAGGCCTTCACGACGCACTACCAGCGCGCGCTGCGGGAAGGCACGGTCGAGGTCTTCCAGGATGAGATCCGGCAGGTGCACCTGCTGATCATCGACGACCTGCACGACCTCGCGGGGAAGACGGGCACGCTGCGGGAGCTGGTGCACACGCTCGATGCGGTCACACACGCGGGCGGGGGGGCGGCGGTGGGGAGCGAGCTGCGCCCGCGCGAGCTGGGTCTGCCGGAGCGGCTCTGCTCGCGGCTGGAGGCGGGCATCGTCACGACCGTCGAGCCGTTCGCGGGGCCGGAGCGACGCGCCTTCATCGAGCAGCGGTTGCGGGAGCTGCGCGTGGCCCTGCCGGCGTGGTGCCTCGACCTGCTGGCGGGGGGCACGGGGTCGGTGCGGTCGATCCTGGCGGGGGTGCACGCGGCCGTGGGGCTGCAGCGCCGGGGCCTCCTGAGCGAGCTGCGGCTGGCGGCGGAGCTGGGAGCCCTCGCCCTGCACGACCGGAGTGAGGAAACGGCAAAGGCCGTCATCGAGCGCATCGCCGGGCACTTCGCGATCGCGGTGGGGGAGGTCGAGGGGCGGAGCCGGGCGGCGAAGCCCTCGCGGGCGCGGGCAGTGGCGGCGGCCGCGCTCCAGGAGCGCGGGAGCAGCTATTCGGAGATCGGGGCGCTGCTGGGCGGACGCAGCCGCAGCACCATCAAGGGGCTGGCCGAACGGGGACGGACGCTCGCGAGCGAGGATGCGGCGGTCGCGAGCCTGTTGAAGGCAGGCTAGGAACCATCGCGCAGGAGTGCGACGGCGGCGCTCACCCCGGCCATCCCAAAGCCCGCGATGACGCCCCCGCCGGCGGCGCTCACGGGCGAGTGCGCCTCGCCATCCCAGGCATCCCGCTCGACCAGGATGACGGCGCTCCCAACGCTCGCGACCGCTTCCGCGATCTCCGCCTCGCCGCCGAGGCCCTCGACGCAGAGGACGACACCGCCGGAGGCGGCGGAGAGGGTGTCGACGACCTCGGTGGGGGTCGCGCAGGTGCGCACCTCGACGCCATCGGGGAGCGCGGGCGGGGTGGCGCCAGCAGGCAGGATGACGAGGATTGCGGCCATCAGAGGCTCGGGCCGGCGGCGTACTGGGGGTCGTCGTGGGTGGCGTCGGCGGCGTAGAGCGCGGCGATGGCGTCGTCGCTCATGCCGAGGAGCCCGGCGAACACCTCGCGGTTGTGCTCCGCGAAGAGGGGGGCGGGGCGCGTGATGGCGCCGGGCGTCTCCGCAAAGCGCCAGGGGAAGCCGGGGAAGACGTGCGTCCCCGCCACGGGATGGCGTACGGGCACGAAGTAGCCGCGGTCGTTGAGGTGGTTATCGCTCACGAGGAGCCAGTTGGGCATGACGGGGGCGGCAGGGACT
Source organism: uncultured Anaerolineaceae bacterium (assembly GCA_964389725.1). Taxonomy (GTDB): domain Bacteria; phylum Chloroflexota; class Dehalococcoidia; order Tepidiformales; family Tepidiformaceae; genus UBA2991. The sequence continues at coordinate 102,965 of CAYMDV010000001.1, read as the reverse complement.
CCTGCCGCCTGGAGGGCAGTCGTGGCGCCGGTCATGGTCTGCTCGCGCGACCACCCGGCGATGGCGGCATCGATGGCGGCTGCGTTCGCGCGGCGGGCCTCGACCGTGTCGCAGGCGCCCCCTGAGGCGATCTCGGGATTCCCGATGACCTCCGCGAGGGCGGCGAAGTCACGCTCGTCGCGGACGGTCAGGGCGAGCCAGTTGTCCTCGCCGGCGCAGGGGTAGACGCCCTGGGGGGCGTGGACCGGAGAGGCGTTGCCGATGGGCTCGGGCGCCTCGCCGGTAACGGCATACGTCAGCAACTCCTGGCCGAAGAAGGGAAGGACGGCTTCGAAGAGGGACATGTCGATCCAGCGGCCACGACCAGTCGCGCGGCGCCCGTTAAGAGCGGCGAGGGTGGCGACGGCGCCGTGGTTCCCGGTGACGGGGTCGGCGTAGTAGCTGCCCGTGCCGAAGTACTCGCCGGGGCCGTAGCCGAGGACGCTCGCAAGGCCGCTCATGGCCTCGATGTTGCTGCCGTAGGCGGAGTAGTTGCGCTCGGGGCCGCTGGCCCCGAAGCCCGCCATCGAGCACATCACGAGGCCGGGATTCACCTCGCGGAGAACGTCGTAGCTTGCGCCGAGCTGGGTCATGACGCGGGCGGCGTTGTTCTCGATGACGACGTCGGCTCGCTTCACCAGCTCGAAGAAGACGGCGCGGCCCTCGTCGGTGGCGAGGTTCAGGCAGATGGCGCGCTTGTTGCGATTGAGCTTGTTGAAGTAGCCGGCGCGGTGGTAGTGGTCGGGCCAGATGTCGGCGGGCACCCAGGCGAGCGTGCGGGTGGCGGGTTTCGTGTGCAGCTCGACCTTGATGACGTCGGCGCCGAGATCCGCGAGGTGGCGGCCGGCGATCGGTCCCGCCCAGTTGGCGGTCACCTCGATGACGCGCACTCCCGCCAGCGGCCCGCCGTCGGTGGGGGAGGCGGCGGGGGCCGGGGCGACGTCCGCGTTCGCCCAGGCGAAGTCCGGGGCGAGGACAGCTTCGGTGTGCTCGCCGGGAGAGGCGGCGGTCGTGGTGGAGTCGAGGGCGGTGCCGGGGAGCTGGTAGGGGAGGCCGGGCGCGAGGAGATCGCGCTCACCGATGCGGAGGGCGCCGAACCAGTCGCGCGCGGCGAGCTGCTCGCTGGCGGCGACATCGGCCATGGTGTTCACGGGCGTAACGGCGATCCGGAGCTCCTGGGCGGCGTGGTAGATCTCCTGCTTCGTGCGGGTCCTGGTCCACTCCCCGAAGGCTTCGAGCACCTCGCCGAAGCGCTCGGTCCAGACCAGGGGCTGCTGCAGGGACTCGTCCTCGAGCAGGTCGAAGCGTTCCATGAGGACGAAGAGGTTGGGATAGGGCGCGAGGTTGAAGAGGAAGACGAACCCGTCCGCACAGGGCACGAAGATGCTGCCGGTACGGGTCTGGACGACGCCCTGGTGGGTCCAGATGGTCGTGAGCCAGGCGTGATCGTTGAGGATGGCCTCCTGGTGGGAGACCTCGATGCGCTGGCCGCGCCCCTGCTCGCGGGCATGCCAGAGGCCGGCGAGCACTGCCATGGCCCCGTGCAGACCGGCGTGGAAGGGGACCTGGTGCCCCGGCAGAGCGAGGGGCTCGCGCCCGGGGTCGCCGCCGAAGTAGTGGTAGCCGCCCGTGGCGTACTCGATGAAGGAGGTCGACTGCCAGTCCGCCTTCTCGCCGCTGCGGCCGTAGGGAGAGAGCGAGAGGACCACGGCGCGCTCGTTGGCGGCGGCGAGTCGCTCCTCGAGGTGGTCGGCGGCCTCGCCCCGCTCGCTGTGGACGATGATGTCGGCGTGGGCGGCGAGCAGCTCGACGCGGGGATCGCCGAGGGGCAGGGTGACGTTCAGCTTGCCCGCCGCCAGCCACGCGAAGAAGGCGCTTTCGCCATCGACGAGCGGCAACTCGGCGCGAGCGGGGTCGCCCTCGGGCGGTTCGACCTTGACCACCTGCGCCCCCAGGTCGGCGAGCAGGCGGCCGCAGTAGGGACCGGCCACGCCCGTGGCGAGCTCGAGCACGACGACATCGGCGAGGGGCGGTGGGGCGAGGGCGGGTGCGGCGTCTGTCACGGTGTTGCCTCGGGCGAGAGGAGGGCGAGGACGCCGGCGGCGGCCTCATCCGGGGCGGGGGCGTCGCGCCCGACGACGGTAATGCGGGGTCCGCCGGCGCCGAGGTGGGCGGCAAGAGCGGCGTTGAGCGCCTTCTCGTCGGCAGGGTCGCGTTCGGGGGCGATGAAGATGACGGCGCCGCTTCCCTGGTCGCGCATGAGCTGGCCGAAGGCCTGGGCGGCGAGGAGGGGCGTGCGGTGGCGCCCGGCGAAGGCTCGCTTCTCCTCCACGGGGGAGTCGGGGGCGGGGGTGGGCAGGGAGGAGACGACGACGATGGCGTCGCAGCCCCCGAGCTGGCCCCACGTCTTCTGGGCGAAGGCGCCCATCTGCTCGGGATCGGAGGCCTCGATGACCTCGGCGAAGTGGTCGCGGCCGACGGCCCAGACCTCGTTCGCCACGGAGTTCACCGCGAACTCCTGGGCCGAGAGCGTGTTGAACGTCGCCAGCGCGACCGAGGCGCCCGCCTCGGCGGCGGCAACAGAGACGGCGCGGTAGTGAGCGTCGCCGCCCCCGATGACGGCGATGACTTTCCCTGTGAGCTCGTCGTTCGGCATGTGGCGGCTACCGCAGGGCGAAGAGGATGGTGGGGAGGACCATGCCCATCACCAGCAGGAGGGCGATGCCGATGGCGATCGCGTTCCAGTCACGGGGCGGGCGCTGGCTGCGCGCGTAGTACTCCTGCTCCCAGGAGCCGTCCAGGAGGTCGCGGTCGCGCTCGTCGGGCCCGAGAAGGAGGTCGTCCTCCTCATCGTCGAAGTCCTCATAGTCGTCGTAGGGGTTGGCCTCGGGCATTTTCCCAATGCTAGCGAACGGACTCGCTGTGGTCGTCCGAACGGAAGTCCCACTCCAACCTGGTCGGGAACCTTACGCCGGTCACGCCGAAGTGCAGGGAACCTATGGCGAAGGCGAACACGGCCAGCCAGTGGTGGCCGTCCAGGACGACGATGGCAGCCGCCGCCACGACCCAGGCGACGATGGCGAGGGCGCCCGCTCCTCCACCCCGCCCGATGTTGGCGATAGCGCCGGTGGTGAGGAAGGAGAAGACCGTGATCCAGGCTCCGCCGTCGGTTGCAACGACAGCAGCGGCGGCGGCGATCCAGCTGACGGCGACGCCGAGTCCGGACAGGAAGGCATCGCGCTCCATGGCGCTGTACACCACCGCCCCGGTCGAGAGGAAAGCGAAGACCGTGACCCAGGCGTGGTCGGGGTTGCTGGCGGTGATGGCGGCGGCGCTTCCCCAGACGCCAGCGATGGCGAGCACCCGGGCCAGCCCGACGCTCCGCCGGAAGCCGACGGCGCCGGTCGCGAGGACGGCGAAGACGAGCGTCCACCAGACATCGCCGTGGAGGGCGACGGCTGCGACGGACGCGCCCCAGATGGCCATGATGGCCAGCAGGGCGGTCGCCTTAAGGGTCAACGAAGAATCCCTGTTCATCGCGCAGCTCGGGGCGGTCGACGAGGGCGCGCTGGTCGCCGAACTTGGTATCGCGCCACTGGAGGGCGGCCTTGAGGCCGTGTTCGCGGGAGCGGGCGCCGAACTCGGCCACGCTGGGGGCGAGGTGGGCGCGGGCGTCGTTCTCGGTGGCGAGGCGCTGGAGCGTGCGCGCGCCCATCAGCTCGAGGCCGAGGTTGATGATGCGCTTGTTCGCGGAGAGGAGCTCCGTGTCGATCATCGAGAGGCGGTCGGCGAGGGTCTCGACCTCGCGTTCGAGCAGCTCAAGGGGAACCGCTTTCATGACGAGGCCGATCTTGGCGGCATCGGCGCCGGTGACGAAGTCGCCGGAGAGCATGAGGCGCTTGGCCCACTGGGGCCCGACGTTGTAGAGCCACATGTTGTTCGGCAAGGCGCCCTGGGCGCGCGCCGGGGGGAAGCCGATGAGGGTGTCATCGGCGGCGATGATCATGTCGCAGAGGAGGGCGACATCGGTGCCGCCGGCGACGCAGTACCCGTGGATCTGGGCGATGACGGGCTTGTGCATATCGAAGATGGCCATGCGCAGGCGCTGGCCCTGCTCCATGCGCCAGGCGTCGTCGTCGAAGGAGCGGCCCTCGCGGCTGTGATCGTCGGGATCGCGCTCGGCGAGGGCGCGGGGGGTGAGGTCGTAGCCGGCGCTGAAGGCGCGTCCGGCGCCGCGCAGGATGACCGTGTGGACGCGGTCGTCGTTGTCCGCTTCCCAGAGGGCGTGGTTGAGCTCCTCCTGGAGCTGGATGGAGAGGGCGTTGAGCTTCTCCGGCCGGTTGAGCGTGATGCGGGCGCGTCCGCGCTCCACTTCGTAGATGAGGACCTCGTAGTCCATGGGGCCTCCCGGGTGACTGCCGTAACGGCGGGTGGGGGCCATTCTAGCGCCCGATCCGGGGCGTTAAGGGGCGCGTGTGTTATGGTCAGGGAGAACGCGGGCGCAGCGCCGATGCTGCGAGGCGGGCGGAAGAGCCGCCCGAAGCTCCGGCGCACCGACACACGACGCCCCACCTTCCGCGGCACGAGGCCGCGGCGATGAGAGGACAGACTTCCCTTTTGCCACTTCGATTGTTCCGGCGACCCACAACCAAGACTGAACCAGAAACCAGCGGCCGACCCTCCGACACACCGACCGCCACCGCCACCGCCACCGCAGAGCGGCCCGCACCCGCGCCTCGCGAGGACGAGCACGAGCCCTCGCAGCCACGCCGCCGACGGCGACGTTCGCGCGGGGGCAAGCGCCGCCGCCCCGAGGGCTCCGCGAACGAGTCCCACGAGAACGGCTCGCGTGCAGACACCTCGCGTGCTGAAGCCAGGTACGCCCGCGGGCCACAGCCTGACGACGACGAACTGACCGAGCCCGCGGCCTTCCACGCCGCCGGGGTGCGGGGCGCGGGACTACGCGCCATCGCCGCCCTCGGGTTCGACCAGCCCACGCCGATCCAGGAGCGCTCGATGCCCCTCCTCTACGACGGGCGCGACGTAGTCGGCCTGGCGCAGACGGGCACGGGCAAGACGCTTGCCTTCGGGGAGCCGCTGGCGCGCTCCATCGACCCCGGACGGAACGAGGTCCAGGGGCTCATCCTGTTGCCAACGCGCGAACTCTGCGACCAGGTGACCGATGTGATGGCGCACCTGGGCGACTTCTACGGCTTCACCACCATCCGCCTGGTCGGCGGCAAGCCGATCAACCGCGACCTGGAAGCGCTCGACCGCGGCGGCCACGTGATCGTGGGCACGCCCGGGCGGGTTATCGACCACCTGAAGCGGCGCACGCTCTCGCTGCGGCGCGCCCACTTCGTCGTCCTCGACGAGGCGGACGAGATGCTCGACATCGGGTTCGCCAAGGACATCGACCAGATCCTGCGGCAGGCGCCGCTGGACCGGCAGACGGCGCTCTTCAGCGCGACCATGCCGATGAGCATCAGCCGGCTCGTGTGGCGCTACATGCGCGACTCGGAGCGGGTCGAGGCGGCGCCGGCGCAACTGCAGCCGGTCGAGACGGTCCGGCAGCTCTACTGCGAGGTCGCGGCGCGCGACAAGTTCGACGCGCTGGAGCACCTGCACGACTCGATGGACCTAGGCCGCTCGCTCATCTTCCGGCGGACGAAGGTGGGCGTCGACCGCCTGACCGAGGGTCTGCGCCGGCACGGCATCCACGCCCGCGCCATCCACGGCGACTTGCGCCAGGGCGAGCGCGACCGCGTCATGCGCGACTTCCGCAGCGGCAAGCTCGAGTGGCTGGTGGCGACGAACGTGGCCGCCCGCGGGCTCGACATTCCCGACATCGCACACGTGGTCAACTACGACGTGCCGCAGAACGCCGAGGAGTACATCCACCGGGTGGGCCGCACGGCCCGCGCCGGCAAGGAAGGCTCGGCGATCACGTTCGTGGGCGAGTGGGAGCTGGACGAGTGGGCAGGGATCGTCGACCGCGTGGGCGACGAAGCCCTCGAGCGCCTCGACGTTCCGACGCGCTTCGACTAGGACAACGGCCGGAAGCGCGATTCGCTAGGCGTCCTCGACGACGATGGCGCCGCTGGGGCAAATCTCGGCCGCGTCCTCGGCTGCTTCGATGTCGTCGTCGCTCTCGGGGAACTCAATGAGGATATCGGGCCAGCCCTGCGGATCGGCCTTGAAGATGTTGGGCTGAAGGTAGTAGCACTGCCCAGCCTTCAAGCAGATCTTCCGGTCGACCACGACTTTCTTCATTGCGACGCACCTCGTGAGGGTTCGCGAAGCATAGCCGATACAGGGCTCACGAACCGGCGACGACGGGGTTGCTGAGCACGCCCGCGCCGGTCACCTCAACCTCGACCGTATCGCCGGGATTGAGGGCCTGGGGCTGGCCGGGGGTACCGCTGTAGATGATGTCCCCGGGCAGGAGCGTGATGACGGCGGCGGTGTAGCGGACGATCTCGGGGATGTCGAGGATGAGCTCGTCCGAGCGGCCGTGCTGGGTCTCGACGCCGTTGACACGGGTGCGGACCTCAATGGCGTCGTGGTCGAGCCCCGTGGCAATCGCCGGGCCGTACACGCCGAACGTATCGGTGCCCTTGGCGCGCCACCACTGGCCGTCGTTCGCCTGCCAGTCGCGGGCGCTCACATCGTTGCCGGCGGTGTAGCCGAAGATGCCGGCGAGCGCCTCCTCGCGGGTCGGGGCGCTGAGCTCGCGGCCGATCACGATGACGATCTCGCCCTCGGGATCGATGCGTTCGGAGGCGGCGGGGAGGCGGATGGCGTCGCCGGGGCCGGCGATCGAGGAGAGGGGCTTGAGGAAGAGGGTGGGCGGGTCCGGGGCCGGGCGCCCGCCGAGGTGGCTTGCGTAGTTCAACCCGACGCACACGATGGAGCGCGGCTCGCAGGGCGGCAACAGCCGAACGTCGGCGAGGGCGACCTCCTCGCCGGTGCGTTCCGTGCGCTCCCAGAAGGGCTCGGCGATGACCACGATGCGGTCGTCCTCGATCAGGCCGGCGCCGGTCGAGCCGTCGGGGCGGGCGAAGCGTACGTAGCGGTCCATGGGAGCCTCCAGGCGGGTGCTAGAGCAGCACCAGGTTGTCGCGGTGGATGACCTCGTCGCCGTAGGCGTAGCCGAGGGTCTCGGCGATGAGGTCGCTGCGAAGGCCGCGGATGCGGAGCACCTCGCTGCTGCCGTAGTTGGTGATGCCGGCGGCGACGCGCCGGCCTTCAAGGTCGCGCACCTCAATCGTTTCGCCGCGCTCGAAGGCGCCGTCGACGTCCCTGACGCCCGCAGGGAGGAGGCTGCGTCCGCGCTCGCGCAGGGCCGTCACGGCGCCTGTATCGACGATGAGGTGGCCGGTGGCGCCGGCGCTCCCCATGATCCAGCGCTTGCGGTGCTCGAGCTGGTTGGCCGCCGGCGCGATGCGCGTGCCGATGGCGGTTCCCTCGGCGGCTATCACGAGCGCGTCGGGGGTGTGCCCGTTGGCGATGACGACGGCGGCGCCGCCGCTGGTGGCGACGCGGGCGGCGGAGACCTTGGAGGTCATGCCGCCGCGCCCGGGGCCGTCGCCGGCGGCGTCCTCGTGCGATTCGTCGATGTTGTCGACCTCGGCGATGAGGCGGGCGGTGGGGTCGAGGGAGGGGTCGGCGGTGTAGAGGCCATCGACATCGGTGAGGATGACGAGCAGGTCGGCGTCGATGAGGTTCGCGACGTAGGCGGAGAGGCTGTCGTTTTCGCCGATACGGGAGGCGAGCACCTCGTCGAGGGCGACGGCGTCGTTCTCGTTGACGATGGGGACGGCGCCGCAGTCGAGCAGGTCGCGGAGGGTGGTGCGGGCGTTGAGGTAGCCGAGGCGGTCGCTGAGGTCGCGCCGGGTGAGGAGCACCTGGGCGACGACGACATCGTGCCACTCGAAGAGCTCGTCCCAGCTCTGCATCAGGTGGCTCTGGCCCACGCTGGCGAGCGCCTGGCGGCTGACGTCGCGGGAATCCGGGGGGCGGTGCGCGAGCACGTGGCTTCCGGCGGCCTGGGCGCCGCTCGAGACGATGGCGACCTCGCAGCCGGCCTCGCGCAGGCGAACGACCTGCCCGACGAGGCGGGACATCGCCTCGAGGTCGAGGCGGTCGGAGCCGGCGGTCAGGAGGCTCGTGCCGAACTTGGCCACGATGCGTCGGTAGCGCATGGCTCCATGGTAGCGGCGTGCGGGGATGGCGCTACGTGGGCGCACCGCTACGCCCCCGGATCGGGAGGCCGTACCATGCCCGCCATGGCCGTTGGAGGCTCGCCCGAAGGAAGGCTGGGGGCGGCGCGCGAGGGGCTCATGATCGCGGGCGCGATCGTGGCCTTCGGGTTCCTCGGATCGCGGCTGCTGGGGGTCGTGCGCACGGCCGCGATCGCGGACGCCTTCGGCGCCAGCCCCGAGCTGGACGCCTACTGGGTCGCCTTCCGCGTTCCCGACCTGATCTTCCAGGTGCTGGCGGGGGCGACGCTGGGGAGCGCGTTCATCCCCGTCTTCACGCGGCTGTACCGGCGGGAGAGCACCGAAACCGCCTGGAGACTGGCCAGCAACGTCCTCACGATCGTGTTCCTGGCGACGGCGGTGCTCTGCCTGGTCGCGCTGGCGCTGGCGCCGTGGCTCGTACCGGTGTTCGCGCCGGGCCTCGGGGAGGACATCGGGCGCGGGGACGAGCTCACGGCGGAGGCCGTGCGGCTGACGCGGATCATGCTGCTCTCGCCGCTGCTCCTCTCGGTCAGCGGGATGATCACGGGCATCCTCAACGCGCGGCAGCAGTTCTTCCTGCCGGCGCTGGCGCCGTCGCTCTACAACATCGGCATCATCATCGGGGCGCTGGCGCTGGCGGGGCCGTACGGGGTGGAGGGGCTGGCCATCGGCGTGGTGGTCGGGTCGGCGGCGCACCTGGTCGTGCAGATTCCCGGGCTGGTGCGGGAACGGATGCGGTACGGCTTCCGCGTGGACCTCTTCGACAAGCCAACGCGGGAGGTGGCGCGGCTGATGGGCCCGCGGGTGCTGGGACTGGCGGCGGCGCAGATCAACTTCGTCGTGACGACCACGTTCTTCGCCTCGCAGGTGGGCGCCTCCGCGATCTCCAACCTGACGTTCGCGTGGCTGATCGCGAACTTACCCGTCGCACTCTTCGGGGTGGCGCTCTCGACGGCGGCGTTCCCCACCCTGGCGGAGCACGCCGCCGAGGCGGACGACCGGCGGCTCCTGGAAACGGTCTCGCGGGTGCTACGGACGATCTTATTTTTCGCGGTGCCTGCCGCGCTGGGACTCGCGTTCCTGAGGGAACCGGCGACGATGGTGCTACTCGAACGGGGGGCGTTCGGGGCGAGCGACACGGCCGTGACGTCGGCGGCGCTGGGGTTCCTGTGCCTCGCGATCGTGCCGCAGGCGGCCATCGAGATTCACAGCCGGGGCTTCTACGCCCTGGGCGACACGCGCACGCCGGTCATGCTCGCGATCGGAGGGATGGTCGTGAACATCGTGCTGAGCGCCCTGCTGTGGGAGGACTACGGGGTGGAGGGGCTCGCGATCGCGCTTTCGGTGGCCTCGTGGCTGGAGTGGGTGTTCCTCTACTGGCTGTACGCGGTGCGGACGGGGTCGGCGGCGGACGCCTTCCGGGACCTGCACGCGATCTCGCGCATCGCGGTGGCGGCGGCGGCGATGGCGCTCTTCCTCGGGCTCGTCCTGCCGCTTATCGAGGAGCCCGGCTCGGCGGCGGCCTGGGTGACGGTATTCGCAGCGACGATCGCGGGGCTGGCGATCTACCTGGGGGCTGCGATCCTGCTTCGCGTGGAAGAGGTGGAGGAGGCGCGGGAGCGGCTGCTCGCCCTGCTGCGGCGCTGACCGGACCTGCTCAGACGCTGATGAGCTCGGTCTCGATATCGACCACCTCGGCATCGAGACGCCAGCCCTCGACCGCAATGGCAATGGTCTGGAGCTGCGAGTCGGCGTGGGCGGCGTCGTTCGCGAGGCAGGCGACGGCGATGGTCGTGAGGTCGAGCGAGTCGAGGTCGCCGGCTTCGGTGACGGCGGCGTTGTAGCGGTGGCGAAGGCGCTCGACGACCGACTTCACGAGGGCGCGCTTCTCCTTGCGGGAGTGGGCGACGAAGCGGAGGCGGATGCGGAGGAGGGCGAGGACCATCGGGGGGTCGTGCTCACATCTCGACGGTTTCGGTCGGCTCATCCTCGGGGAGGGGCGGGAGATCGGAGGGGCCGAGGAGGCCGAAGTGCTCGTAGAAGCGCGGCGCCGGCCGGTAGAGCCTGGGGCGTCCGGGCGAGTGCGCGGTGCCCACGCTCTCGATGAGCCCGCGCTGCTCGAGCGTGGCGACGATGCGGTCGGAGTTCACACCGCGGATGGCTTCCACCTCCCCGCGGGTGCAGGGCTGGCGGTAGGCGACGATAGTGAGCGTCTCCAGGGCGGCGCGGGAGAGCCGCACCGTGGCCTCGTCGCCGAGGAGGCGTCCAACGTAGGGGGCGTACTCGGGGTTGGTCACGAGCTGGTAGCGCCCGCCTTCCTCCAGCAGGCGCAGCCCGCGCGCTTCGTAGTCGGCGGCCAGGCGGTCGAGGCCGGAGCGCACGGAGCGCTCGCCGACGCCGGTGGCGCGGGCGAGGGCGGCGGGGCCGAGGGGCTCCTCGGCCGCCAGGAGGAGCGCTTCCAGCACCCAGGGGAGCTCGTCGCGGGAGGGAGGCGGGGGGGCGGCGGGTTCGGTCATGCGGCGACCCTCACGGAGGCCGCCAGACCGTCGGCGAAGGGGGCGCCAAGGGCGGCGGGGATGATGCGCCCGGCGAGGTCGCCCCTGTCCTCGCTGTAGACGGACACGTAGTTGTCGGTAAGCCCGTGCCAGCGGGGACCCTCGGGAGTGGTTCGCGTCTCTTCCCAGAGCACGGGCCGGATCGTACCGGCGAAGCGGGCTCGGAAGGCGGCGCCAAGCTCGTCGGCGAGGGCAAGAAGCCGGGCCATGCGCTCCTTGCGCACCTCGACGGGCACCTGGTCGTCCATCGAGGCGGCGGCGGTGCGGGCACGAGGGGAGTAGGGGAAAGCGTGGATGCGGGCGAAGGCGGCTTCCTCGCAGAGGGCGAGGGTGGCGGCGAAATCCGCCTCGGTCTCGCCCGGGAAGCCGGCGATCACGTCTGTGGTGACGGCGGCATCGGGGACGGCGGCGCGGATGCGCTCAAGGGCGGTCCGGTAGGCGGCGACATCGTAGCGGCGGCGCATGCGCGCGAGGACGGGGTCGGCGCCGGACTGGAGCGCGAGGTGGAAGTGGGGCATCAGCCGGGGATCCTCCCAGAGGGCCACGAGCTCGGGCGTTATGTCCTGTGGCTGAAGCGAGCTGAAGCGCAGCCGTGGCGTCTCCGTGCGCGCGAGGACGCCAGCGATGAGGTCGCGGGGGACAAGGGGCTCGGGGAGGTCGCGGCCCCAGGCGCCGAGCTGGGTGCCCGTGAGCACGACCTCGCGGGCGCCGCGGGCATGGGCGGCAGCGACATCGTGCGCGACCTCCTCGATGGTGCGCGACACCTCGCGTCCCCGCGTGCGGGGCACAATGCAGAAGGCGCAGACATCGTTGCAGCCCTCCTGGGCCTTCACAAAGGCCCGCGTGTGCAGGGTGGGGGCGGGCTGGGGCGAGGGAGCGGAGGGGAGGGGAACGGCGGCGGCCAGGCGCGAGACGAGGCGGGCCTGCTCGTCCGCGGTGGTGCCGGCGACGAAGTCGGCACCGAGCGCCTCGACGGCATCCTCGCCGGCAGAGCGCGGGTAGCACCCGGTGACAGCCACGGGGGCGGCCGGGGAGAGGCGGCGGGCGGCGCGGATGAGGCGGCGCGACTTGCGGTCGGCGGCGTGGGTGACGGAGCAGGTGTTCACGACGACGGCGTCGGCCTCGCACATCGAGTCGACGACGTCGTAGCCGGCAGCGCCCAGCCGGGCGGCGATCGACTCGCTGTCGGCGAGGTTCAGCTTGCAGCCCAGGGTGAGCACGGCGGCGACGGGTCGGCGGGGCATGGCGGTATGGTATCGCCACGGGCTGGCAGGGGGCAGGGCAGAGGGGATTCCAGGAGGCAGCGTGACGGAGGAACCGGGCGGATCGCGGGTGACGGTGCTGGCGCTCGACCGCTGGGGAAGCGTGCTCATCGTCGAACGCGGGCGAGAGGGCGCGCCGCCCTCGACGCGGCTGCGGGCAGGGGAGAGCGCAGACGCAGGCGCCCTGCGCGTGTTCGAGGAGACCACGGGCGCACTGCTGGAGGAGTTGCACCTCTTCCGCGGCGGGGAGCGCGGCCACCACATCTACTACTGCGACCCGGACCTGGATCTGGAGGCGCTGGAAGCGCCGGCGGGGGCGTCGTTGCGGTACCTCGCGCCGGCCGAATTCGAGGCCGCGGAGTTCTCGGGCGAAGCGGGGGCGCTGCTCACGCGCTTCGTCGTGAGCAGCTCCTACCGCGCGATGTTCCACTAGGGGGCGCGGCGAAAGCCTGCTGCGCCCAACAGCGCTGGTCGTACCATTGATGGCCGAGGGGGTCCTCCGTGTCGGATGTGACGATCATCGTCGGCCTGCTGGCCGTGGTTGCGCTTGTGGCGGCGAACGGACTGTTCGTGGCCACGGAGTTCGCCTATGTCGCCGTGCGGCGCACGCGCATCGAGCACCTGGCGAGCCGCGGTCATACGGGGGCGCGACTCCTGCTGCGGTCGCTGCAGCGGCTCGATATCAGCATCGCGACGACCCAGCTCGGGGTCACGATGTCGAGCCTGGGGCTCGGCTGGGTGGGCGAACCGGCCCTGGCGCGGCTGATCGAGCCCGGGCTGGAGAACCTCCTGGGCGACGCCATGGGGACAGCGGCCGCCCACACGATCGCGGTGACGGTCGCGTTCATCCTTATCACGGCCGTGCTGATCGTGTTCGGAGAGCTGGCGCCGAAGCACATTGCCCTGGCGCGGGCCGAGCGCACGGCGCTCCTCGTGGCGGCGCCCATCGAGGTCTTCACGCGCATTCTCCGGCCCTTCATCTGGCTCCTGAACACGATGGGCGTGGGCGTGGCGCGGCTCGTGGGGGTGCGGCCGGTGCGCGAGCGCGAATCGACGCTGGCTCCGGAAGAGCTCGAGATGGTGATGGAGGCGAGCGCGAGCGCGGGCCTGCTCTCGACCGCGGAGCTGCTCCTGGCGCGACGGGGCCTCGAGTTCGGCGAGATCCAGGCGGACCAGATCATGGCGCCCCGCACCGAGGTGGTCGCCATCGACGCAGCATCCTCGATGGAAGAGGTGCTGGCACTCACGGGGGAGCATCCCCACCGCCGCTACCCGGTCTACGAGGGCGACCTCGACCATGTCATCGGCCTGCTCGACGCGAAGGACCTGATGCGCCTGATGCGGGAGGGAGGCGAGGACTGGCGCGCGCTCGTGGGCTCCGTCGTCGCCATCCCCGAAGCCGTGAGCGTCGAGGTGGCGGTCACGGAGATGCGGGCCCAGGGAGCGAAGCTGGTGGTCCTCGTCGACGAGCACGGGGGCACGAGCGGCATCCTCAGCGGCGACGACGTGCTCGGACGGCTGCTGGGCCACTGGCAGGGTGGCGCACGCCAGCAGGCGGGGGGGCGCGTTCGCTCCCTGCCGAACGGCAACCTCCTGCTCGACGGGCTGGCGCTCGTGACGGACCTGGAGACGATCGCGGAGATCCAGCTCCGGGGCGCAGGCGAGGAGTTCGATACAGTGAGTGGCTTCGTGATGGACCGGCTGGGACGCATCCCGGGCGTGGGCGAGCGCTTCGAGGAAGCGGGCTACGAGTTCCAGGTGACAGCCATGGACGGCCTGCGCGTCGACCGCGTCATCGCGCGGCGGGGCGCGCCCGCCGGGAGGGCCTAGCCGACGCGCGCACGGCCCCCCCGCACGAGGTGGGGCAGGGAGCGCCGCAGCGCGACCCGGAGCAGTCGCAAGGCCTCGGGCTGGGCGCGGCGCATGGCCTCGGCGATAGCGAGGCCCGCGAGGGAAACGATCGCCCCGAAGGCGGCGTCGATGATGAAGTGGTTCGCGGTCATGACGATGGAGAAGAGCATGAGCAGGGGCCAGAGCACCCCCAGGGCGACGACCCAGGGGTGGCGCCGCCCGACCCACGCGAAGGCCCCGCCGAGGAGCATCGACCAGCCGAAGTGGAGGCTGGGCACGGCCGCATAGGGATTCACAAAGGCCTGCGCCTCCTGGGCCTGGTACCCGACGCGGTCGAGGACGGCCATGGTGTCGATATAGCCGGCGAAGGGGACGAGGCGGGGCGGGGCCACCGGGTAGAGCGCGTAGATGATGACGCCGATCGCGCCCGAGGCGAGAAAGGCCGTGCGCATCAGCCCGTAGGTGGAGCGGTGCCACACCCAGAGGAAGACGGCGAGCACGATGACAAGGGGCATGTGCCCCCAGAAGTAGACCCAGTTCATGAAGCGCACGGCCCAGTACTCGTCGATGATCCAGGACTGCCACTCGATCTCCCAGTAGAAGCCCATGGCCCGTTCGAGGGCGATCAGGTCGAGGCCGTTGGAGAGCGCTTCGCCGGCGCGGTCGACGACGGCCCCGCGGATGAAGAAGTAGACGAGGAAGGCGATCACGACGACGACCGCTTCCTGGATCCCCGTGCGGCGGGTGAAGCGCCAGGAGCGGAGCGCGTGCGCTCGTACTGATTCCACGTTGATGGTCATGACGAAGGGGCCGTGCCTTGCCGCCCTGCGGGGGGCGGCTACACTCTCCGGCAGCGCACGCTACCAAACTTGGGGAAGAGGGCCAACGATGCAGATTGCGGTAGTCCAGGGTGACATCAGCTCGACGGAGGCGGATGTCGTGGTCGTCAACTTGTTCGAGGGGGTGACGAGCCCGGGCGGGGCCACGGGCGCCGTGGACCGCGCTCTCGATGGGGCGATCAGCAAGCTGATCGAGCTCGGGGACATCCGCGGCAAGGCGGGGGAACGCACGACCATCCACACGTTCGGGAAGATGGCGGCGCCGCGAGTCATCGTGGCCGGGCTCGGCAAGGCCGAAGACTTCGACGTGGACGCCGCGCGCAACCTCTCCGCCGAGGTGGCGCGCGCCTGCCGCAAGCCGGGCGTGACGCACGTCGCCACCATCGTGCACGGAGCCGGCATCGGCGGGCTCGACCCGGAAGCCTGCGCGCAGGCCCTGGCGGAGGGCGCCCTGCTCGGGGCCTACCGCTTCCTTCGCTACAAGGTCGAGTCGGACGACGACGACAAGGCCGCCCTGGAGCGGCTCACGATCGTCGAGCACGACGCCGGGAAGGTCGCGGGGCTGGCGGCGGCGGCGGAGCGGGGGCGCATCCTCGCGGAGGCGACCAACCTCGCCCGCGACCTCGCCAACGAGCCCGCGAACAACCTCAACCCGACCGACCTGGCGGCGCGGGCCGCCACCGTGGCGGAGGCGCCCAACCTGGAGCTGGAGGTGCTCGAAGAGGCGGAGATGGAGGCGAAGGGCATGGGCTCGCTCCTCTCCGTGGCGCGGGGCAGCGTGCAGCCCGCCAAGCTGGTGCGCATCAGCTACAAGGGGCGGGGCAGCGAGGGGTACGACCTCGCGCTCGTGGGGAAGGGCATCACCTTCGACACGGGCGGGATCAGCATCAAGCCGGCGCAGGGCATGGAAGCGATGAAGGCCGACATGACCGGCGCCGCCTCCGTCATCGCGGCGATGCAGGCGGTCGCGGCGCTGGCGCCGAAGGCCGACATCCTCGCGATCGCGCCCTGCACGGAGAACATGCCCGGCGGGAACGCCACCCGCCCCGGCGACGTGGTCTCGGCCATGAACGGCACGACCATCGAGATCCTGAACACCGACGCGGAGGGCCGCCTCGTGCTCGCCGACGGGCTCTGCTACGCACGCGAGCTCGGAGCCCGCCACCTCGTCGACGTGGCCACGCTCACGGGCGCGATCAGCATCGCGCTGGGGGACCAGTGCTACGGCCTGATGACGAACAACGACGACCTCGCGAAGCGGGTCGAGGCGGCGGCCGAAGCGTCCGGCGAGCGCGCCTGGCGGCTGCCGATGTTCAAGGAGTACGGCGAGCAGCTGAAGAGCAACGTGAGCGTCATCAAGAACGTCGGCGGACGCCCGGCGGGAAGCATCACGGCGGCCAAGTTCCTCGAGCACTTCGTCGACGGCAAGCCCTGGGTGCACCTCGACATCGCCGGCGTGGACATGGCCTCGAAGGACAAGGGCTGGGTGACGAAGGGTGCGAGCGGGCAGGTCGTGCGCGCCCTCGTGAACCTCGCACTCGGCTTCGCGGATGAGTAGCTCTGGGGCCGAGCTCTTTCCCCGCAGCGCCGCCTACGACGAGACGTGGGTCAACGAGAACCGCATGGGGCCGAACGTGCTCTGGCTGGCGGAGTCGCTGGCCGGGCGGATGACGCTCGAGCCGGGCATGCGCGTGATGGACCTCGGCTGCGGGAGGGGCCTCAGCTCGGTGTTCCTCGCGCGCGAGTTCGGGGTCGAGGTGTGGGCGACCGACCTCTGGATCAGGCCGACGGAGAACTGGGAGCGCATCCGCGAGGCGGGGCTGGAGGGGCAGGTCCACCCCATCTACGCGGAAGCGCACCAGCTGCCCTACGCGGAGGGCTTCTTCGACGCGATCGTGAGTCTGGACGCCTACCAGTACTTCGGCACGGGCGACCTCTACCTGCAATACCTGGGGCCCTTCCTGCGGCCGGGCGGGGAGATCGGCATCGTCTGCCCCGCGTTCCGACGCGAAGTCGGCCCGGACGACGTCCCCGACACCCTCGCCGACCTCTACGGGGAGGGTGGCTTCCACGCCTTCCACACGGCCAACTGGTGGCGCGACCACTGGCGCAAGGCGGCGGTCGTGGAGGTCACGCTGGCGGACGAGCCTCCTGAGTCGGACGCGGTCTGGGAGGAATTCGTCCCCCACACGCGTCCCCACGAACAGGAAGCGTTGCGTGCCGACGCAACGGGGGAGCACCTGCTGACATTCGCGCGGGTGATCGCCCGCAGACTCGATGAGGCCGCGTAGCCTGTCGCGAATGCCTGAACTCTTTCCCCGCAGCGCCGCCTACGACGAGACGTGGGTCAACGAGAACCGCATGGGGCCGAACGTGCTCTGGCTGGCGGAGTCGGTGGCGGAGCGGATGACGCTCGAGCCGGGCATGCGCGTCATGGACCTCGGCTGCGGCAAGGCGTGCAGCTCGGTGTTCCTCGCGCGCGAGTTCGGGGTGGAGGTCTGGGCGACCGACCTCTGGATCAAGCCAACGGAGAACTGGGAGCGCGTCCGGGAGGCGGGGCTGGAGGGGCAGGTCCACCCCATCTACGCGGAAGCGCACCAGCTTCCCTACGCGGAGGGTTTCTTCGACGCGATCGTGAGCCTCGACGCCTACCACTACTTCGGCACGGCCGACCTCTACCTGGACGACGTGGCCCGGTTCCTGAGGCCGGGCGGGGAGATCGGCATCGTCTGCCCGGGTTTCCGCCGGGAGCTGGGTCCCGACGACGCGCCCGGGTACCTCGCCTGGTACCTGAACGAGGGCGCCTACTCGTTCCACACGCCCGCGTGGTGGCGCGACCACTGGCGCAAGAGCGGCATCGTGGAGGTGACGTGCGCCGACGAGGCCCCGGAAGCGGAAGCCATCTGGGAGGAGTTCATCCCCCACACGGAGCCGGAGGAGCAGGCGGTGATTCGGGACGACGCGGAGGGGGAACGCCTGCTGACGTTCTCGCGGGTGGTGGCGCGCAAGCGCTAGCGGGGGCGGTGACGAGGCGGGGCGCGGTCCTCTAGGATTCGGCCATGCCTGAGTACCAAGACATCCTCACCGACAAGCGGGACCGCCACGCGATCATCACCCTCAACCGGCCCGAGAAGATGAACGCGCTGAGCCACAACCTTCGCGCCGAGGTGTTCGACGCGATGAAGCACTTCGAGCAGGACGAGGAGGTGAAGGTCATCATCCTGCGCGGCTCGGGCCGGGCCTTCAGCGCGGGGTACGACCTCTCCGGGACGCCCCCGGACGAGCACAGCTACGTGGATACGCGCAGCGGGCTGCCGGGCGTGGGGCCGATCCATCCGGGGCAGGGCCAGTGGCCCCAGCACCTGCTCAGCGGCTACTGGCAGATCTGGGACCTGACCAAGCCCGTCATCGCGCAGGTGCACGGCTACTGCCTGGCCGGCGGCACCGAGCTGGCGACGATGTGCGACCTGATGTTCATCGCCGAGGACGCGATCATCGGGTACCCGCCGGTGCGGGCGATGACGAGCGTCGACATCATCTACCACCCCTGGCACATGCATCAGAAGAAGGTGCGCGAGCTGCTCTACACCGGCGACAGCCTCACGGGGCTGGAGGCGGTGGAGGTGGGCTGGGCGAACCGCGCCGTGCCCGTCGAGGAGCTGTGCGAGGCGACGGAGGCGTTCGCGGAGCGCATCGCCAACATCGATTCGCCCATGCTGCAGATGACGAAGCGCCAGGTGAACCGCGTCTACGAGATCATGGGCATCCGCACCTCGATGGCGGTGGGGGCCGACATCCAGGCGCTCAGCTCGGTACGCCCCGGGGGCGGGGAGTTCGGCCGTATCTCGCGGGAGAAGGGGTTGAAGGCCGCCCTCGACTGGCGCGACGGGCCCTTCGAGGACTACGGCAAGACACCCCCCGGCACGGCTCGCCCCAGCGCCGCCACCTGGTGAGCGAGACACCCGCGGACGGCCCTTTCGAGGCGTTCGCAAGGCACTTCGCCGAACACCCCCTGCACCGGGCGCTGGGCGTGCGCCTGGAGGAGCGGCGCGAGGACTTCGCGCGCATCTCCATCGCGCCGAGCGCAGTCACGCAGGGGGGCGTGGCGGGCGGGCTGCACGGGGGCGTGCTCGCGGCGCTCGTCGACATCGTCATGCTGGCGGCGCTCTCCACGGGCCACCGCCCCGGCCAGGAACCGGCAGGCACGGCCGACCTGAACATCACCTACCTGCGGCCCGCGCTGGGAGCACGCATCTACGCGGAGGGGACGGTGGTGAAGCGGGGGCGGCAGCTGGCGATGATCGAGGTGAGCATCCTCGACGAGGAGGACCGGCTCTGCGCGAGAGGGCGCACGCTCTACGCCTTCCGCAGCGGCTAGGAGTCCGCAGGCGGCTCCAGCTCGGCGAAGACGGCGCGGACGTGCTCGTACATGCGGCGGGCGATGCGCACATTGAGGGCGATGTCCTCGGTGCCCTCGAGGCCGTTCGAGAGGACGGCGTGCACGACTCGCCCGGTGCGGAAGCAGACGACGGTCTCGACCAGCCGCCCGATCTCGGGCGTCTGCTCCCCGTGGACGAAGCCCTGGACGCCGTCCCCGATATTCGCGACCCAGAACTCGGTGACGTCGGTGGCGGAACGCTCATCGATGAGGGCGCCGCAGAACAGGCCCATCGAGTCTTCCGCTGCTTCGATATCGGCGTAGAGGGTGGACTGGATGGTGAGGATGGCGGGCCCGCCGAGGCGGGTGAAGGGCTCGTTCCAGGTGAATTCGCGCACGGCGGCGTTGATGCGGCCGCGCGCTTCAAGCTGGTTCACCTTGCCGCGCAGGTCCTCGACGTTGAAGAGCGGGGCCCACGCTTCGTTGTTGAAGGTGCTCGTGGTCGCGTTCTCGAAGGCGACGGGGAGCTGGTCGATATCGAGCAGCATGTCCTCGAGCGGGTAGGCGTCGTCGGGGAGGTCGGTGGCGAAGTCCTCGGCTTCCTCGCCGCAGGCCGCGAGCAGCGCGAAACCGAGCGCGAAGAGTGCGGGGAGGAGCAGCAGCCGGAGTGCAGCGTGTCGCACGTGGAGTCCGATCGTACCCGACGGGCGGGATCGAGTCCGGCAAGGGGTGGCGGGTGCGGCGCGGGGAGGCGACGATTGGGCGGGACCCCCGGGAGGACGGCGTGACGGGACTGATAGCGCTGGCGCTGGTCGTGATCGCGGTCGTGGTGATCGTGGCGGCGGTGGTGTTCCGGCGGAAGTGGGCGATCGAGGCGCTCCGCATCCTGCGGCGGGTCGGGTGGGGGTACGTGATCGGCATCCTGCTGCTGGCCGGAATCTACATGTGGCGCGACGGCGGACTCTGAGGCCGTGCGCGTCCTGGTCGCGCCCCAGGAGTTCAAGGAGAGCCTGACGGCCGAGGAGGCCGCGGCGGCGATCGCGCGCGGGCTGGCCGCCGCCCGCCCCCGATGGACCGTCGAGGAGCTTCCGCTCTCGGACGGGGGGCCGGGCTTCCTGGCGGCGCTGGCACGGGCGACCGGAGGCCGGACGCGAGTCGCCCACACGCACGACGCGCTCGGCCGCGCGCGGACGGGGCACCTGCTCGATATCGCGGAGACGGGCGCGTGCGCGGTGGAAGCGGCGATGGCGAACGGCCTCGCCCTGATCGACCCGCACGAGCGCAACGCGCTTCGTGCCAGCACGGAGGGTGTGGGGGAGCTGGTCGCGGCAGCGCTCGACGGCGGCCCCCGGCGGATCGTCGTGGGGGTAGGGGGGAGCGCCACGAGCGACGGTGGCTCAGGAATGGCGCGCGCCCTCGGTGCGCGCTTCCGCGACGAGGCCAGCCGCGACCTGCCACCGGGAGCAGCGCCCCTCGCCGACCTGGCGCGCATCGACTGGGCGCCGCCGGAGGCGCTGGCGGGGGTCGAGGTGCTGGTGGCCACGGACGTGACGAACCCGCTGGTGGGGCCACAGGGGGCGGCGGCCGTCTTCGGGCCGCAAAAGGGCGCCTCCCCGGGTGATGTCGAGGTGATCGAGGCGGCGCTGCAACGCTACGCGGCGGTCATCGAGCGCTCCCTGGGGGTCTCGGTCGCGAACAGGCCCGGGGCTGGTGCGGCGGGAGGGCTGGCGGCTGGGCTGGTGGCGTTCCTGGGCGGACGCATCATGAGCGGGTTCGACGTGGTGGCAGAGGCGGTGGGGCTGGAGGGGCGGTTGCGCCAGGCAGACCTCGTCGTGACCGGGGAGGGGCGCTTCGACGGACAGTCCGACCAGGGGAAGACGGTGGGGCGGATCCGGGGGCTGGCGGCGGAAGTGGGGGTGCCCTGCGTCGTGTTCGCGGGGCGGGCGGAGGGAGCGTCGGAGGAGGTGCGCACGCTCGCTGAGGTCGAGCCGGACGCGGATGCGTCGATGCGGAACGCGGCGGCGCTACTGGAGGAGCTGGCGGCGCGCTGGGCGCGCTCAGCCTTCGTCTGAGGCCCGCTCCAGCGTGCGGCGCGCCCGGCGGGCGCGGGGCGCATCGACCACAGCGCCGGCACGCCGCGCGACCCACTCGCCCTCGCCACGCGATTCGTAGGCCTCAACGTCGGCGCGGGCGCGCTTGACGGCGGTGGGGGTCGGGGCGAACACGTCGTTGGCCACGGAGGCGAGACGGCCCTCATCGACGACGGCGCCGGCGAAACCGTAGTTGGCCATGTCGCGCAACTCGAAGTAGCTGCCATCGATGATGGCGACACCCTCGTGGGCGGCGGCAATCGCGACGACGTTGCCGCGGGCGTAGGCGAGGCGCGGACCGCTCTCCTCGAGGCGAGCGCCCACGTCGCGGGCGTACGCCTCGGAGGCGAGCACAAGGCCGGCGGTGCGGGGGGCGGCGGCCATACTCTCGGCGGCGCGCAGAAGCCCGCGGGCCGTATCGACGACGGGGAAGAGGGCAACCTGCCCGGGCTCGATGTCGCGCGTGTGCTCGAACTCACGCAGGAGGACGGCGGTGTCGCGCACGTCCTGGGGCTCGGTGCAGTGCGGCAGGAGCACGGCGCCGAGGTTCGGGCCGGTTACGGCATCGAGGTCGCCACGAGCGAGCTGGGAGCGGGGGTGGTTGATGGCGACCAGCGCGGTCTTGCCCGCCTCCGCGATGGGGTCGATGGCGGCAGCGACGGCCGCACGCAGTTCGTCGACGGGCACGGTCTCGTCGGTAAGGGACAGGAGGATGGCGTCGGCGTCCAACTCGATGGCGGCGTCGATAGCGTCGGGGCGGGTGCGAAGGATGCTGCGAAGGCGCATCTAGACGCCACCCGCCACGCCACGGTCGAGCGCGGAAATGCTCAGGTCGCCGCGCAGGCCCATGACGCCCTGGAGGTGGTCGAGGACGTGGCGGTACACAACCTCGGCGATCCACTGGCAGGTGACCGGTCCCCAGTGGCCGTCGTCGCGCAGGTGGAGCCAGGCGTTGTCGTCGAGCTCGCGAAACACGTCGAACTCCTCGTCCCGTACGCGGCTGAGCTGCTCCAGCAGGTCGTCGAGGGGCACGGTTGCGTCGTAGCGCTCCTCACGCCAGACGCGGCGGCTGTAGTCGGCGGGTTCGAGCATCTCGGGGATGGCGGCCCAGCGCAGGAGCGGCAGGTACACCTGCTCCTCCATGTCGACGAGATGGGCGACCTGCTCATGGATCGACCACTCATCGGAGTCGGGGGTCCAGCGGTGCTGGTCGCCGGGAAGGTCGCGCACAGCCCACGCGAGGTCGGCGGTGGTGGCGCGGAGCCGGGCGACTAGCTGGGTGCGATATTCCGCGGTCAGGCTCACGCTTGCCGAGTATAGCCGGGGTTGGGGCTAGCGGCTTTGCGGTGGTCGGTGGTCGGTGAGGGCTATCGGCCTGTTTGCCCCTCGTCCCCGCAACCTGGGTGGCGATGGGGGTCGGACACGCGTGTGGTCAGACCAGCTCCAGGGGCTCGCCCTCGAAGGTGCGGGAGCCGCGGCGGAGCTCGATGAGCTCACCGACCTTGACCACGCAATCGCCCACGGGGACGTCCTGGACGCCGCAGACGTTGCAGGCGCCGTGGTGGCAGTCGCCCACGGTGTGCTCGCGGAAGACGTCGCGCCACTGGCCGCGCAGATAGCTCTTGTTCACACCGCTTCCGACGTGGTCCCAGGGGAGGGGCGCGAAGGTGTCCCACTCCTCATGCGCGAACCAGTCCCCGTCGACCCCGGCGGCGGCGAAGGCGCCGTCCCAGAGCTCGGGGCGGAAGTGCTCGCTCCAGGCGTCGAAGGTGGCGCCCGCGCGCCAGGCGTGCTCGACCGCCTCGGCGACGCGGCGGTCGCCCCGGCTGAGGACCGCCTCGATGCGGCTGTCGGCGGGGTCGTTCCAGCTGAAGTCGACGCCAGCAGCGCGGCAGCCGTCCTTGAGCTGGCGGTGCTTGGGGGTCAGCTCGGCGGCCGTCTCCTGGCGCGCCCACTGGAAGGGGGTGTGCGCCTTGGGCACGTGGTTACTGGTGCTGACGCGCACGCGGGCGCGCTTCCCGACGTGCTCGCGCCCGATCTCCTTCACCCGGCGGCCGAGGTCGACGATGCCCTGGACATCGTCGAGGGTCTCGGAGGGGAGGCCGACCATGAAGTACATCTTGATGCTGGTCCAGCCGCGGGCGAAGGCGTTGGAGGCGGCGCCGTAGAGGTCGTCCTCGCTGACGAGCTTGTTGATGGCGTTGCGGAGGCGCTGGCTGCCGGCCTCTGGGGCGAGCGTGAGGGTGTGCTTCTTGCCCTGCGCGATGGCGTTGGCGACGTCGACGGAGAAGCTGTCGACGCGCGTGCTGGGGAGGGAGATCTTGAGGTCGGGGAAGGTCTCCGTGAGGGCTTCGACCATGGGTACGATGCGGCTGTGGTCGGTGGTGCTGAGGGAGAGGAGGGAGAGCTCCTCGTAGCCGGTGTTGGCGAGCAGCTCGCGCGTGGCCTCGACGACCTGCTCGGGGCTGCGCTCGCGGGTGGGCCGGTAGATCATCCCCGCCTGGCAGAAGCGGCACCCCTGCGTGCACCCGCGCTGGATCTCGACGGCGGCGCGGTCGTGCACGGTCTGGAGGAAGGGCACGATCGGCTTCGTGAGGGCGGGCGGCAGCTCTTCGACGACCCGGCGCTGCACGACCGGCGGGGCGGCCGCGTCGGTAGGCTCGAGGGCGGCGAAGTGGCCGTGCTCGTCGTAGCGCGCTTCGTAGAACGCGGGCACGTACACGCCGGGCATGGCGAGCAAGTCGCGCAGACGCGCCTCGCGGAGCGCGCCCTCGCGCTTCCAGGCGCGAACGAGGTCGGCGAGCTCGCCGATGGCCTCCTCGCCCTCGCCGAGCACGAAGGCATCGATGTAGGGAGCGAGGGGTTCGGGGTTGAACGCGCAGCTCCCGCCGGCGACGACGATGGGGTCGTCCTCGCGACGGTCGCGGGAGCGGGGGGCGATGCCCGCGAGATCGAGCATGTTGAGGATGTTGGTGTAGGTCAGCTCGTACTGGAGGGTAAAGCCGAGCACGTCGAAGTCCCGCAGGGGGTGGCGCGTCTCGAGGCTCCAGAGGGGCGCGTCCTCGCGGCGCATCTCCGCCTCCATATCGGGCCAGGGGGCGAAGGCGCGTTCGCAGACCACGTCGTCCTGGCGGTTGAGGAGGTCGTAGAGGATTCCCAGGCCCATGTTGGACATGCCGATGTCGTAGGCATCGGGGTAGGCAAGGGCGATGCGCACGGTGGCGGCGTCCCAGTCCTTCGTGACCGAGTTCCACTCGCCGCCCGTGTAGCGGCCCGGCTTCGTGACGCGACCTAGCAGGTGCTCGATCTCAACCGTCATTGTCCCTCTCGCGCGCAAGCGTTCTCCGCGCCTTTCACATGGTAGCCGGAGCCGGTGTAGTGTGCGGCCATGCCGGTCGATGCGGTGGTCGTGGCAGCAGGACGCTCCACACGCTTCGGGGAGGGCGACAAGCTGCTCGCCGACCTGAATGGTCGCCCCGTGATCGCGTGGTCGCTGGCGGCGCTGGGGGCGGCGGAGTCGATCGGGCGAGTCGCGATCGTGGGGCGCGAGGACCTCCTGGAGGCGCTCGCCACGATCGGGCGGGAGACGCTGGGGGAGGCGCTGGCGGCGGTGGTGGCGGGGGGCGCACGGAGACGGGACAGCGTAGAGGCCGGCCTGCGGGCCGTGGCCAGCGAGTACGTCGCCATCCACGACGGGGCGCGGCCGCTGGTGACGCCGGCGCTGATCGATGCGTGCGTCGCCGAGGCGGCACAGGCCGACGGCGCCATCCTCGTCGGGCCGGTGACGGATACGATCAAGGAGGTGGAAGGCACTGCGATCGTGGGGAGCCCGGAGCGGGCGCGGCTGCGGGCGGCGCAAACGCCGCAGGTCGTGCGCCGCGAGGCCTGGCTGGCGGCAGCGGCGCTCTCCGAGGGGGATGAGACGGACGACGCGGCGATGCTCGCGCGGGCGGGGCTGGAGGTGCGGGTGGTCGAGGGCGACCCCGGCAACATCAAGGTCACGCGGCCGAGCGACCTCGTGCTGGCTCGGGCATTGCTGGCGGAACGGGAGGAGCGCTGATGCGGGTCGGGCTGGGAGAGGACCTGCACCGCGTCGACCCATCGCGGGCGCTCGTGCTGGGGGGCGTCACCATCGAGGGGGCGGCGGGGCTGGCGGGGCACAGCGACGCGGACGTGCTCCTGCACGCGATCGCGGACGCGGTGCTGGGGGCGGCCGGGAAGGGAGACCTCGGAGCGCACTTCCCGAGCTCGGACGAGCGCTGGAAGAACGCCGGCAGCAGCGTCTTCCTCACCGAAGCGCTGCGCCTGGCGCGCGAGGACGGGTGGGAGCTCGCGAACGTGGACGCAACGGTACGGGCGGAGCGCCCACGGCTGGCGCCCCACCTGCCCGCCATCCGCGAGCGGGTCGCGGCGATCACGGGCGTCGATGCGTCGCGCGTCAACGTGAAGGCGAAGAGCGGGGAGGGCGTGGACGCGGTGGGCCGCGGCGAGGCTATCGGGGCTTCGGCGGTGGTGCTGCTGGAGGCGGCGCCGCGGGACTAGCCGCGACGCCACCTCGGGGCGTTCCTACAACTCATCGCCTTCTGCGGAGACCGGCGAAGGAACCTCGCCCGGTTCAGGCGTCTCGATGGCGACAGCGGCGCCGGCTTCTCGCTCGGCGAGCATGCGCTCGAGTTCGGCTTCCTCATCGAATTCGAGGGACTCCGGCAAGTCGAGTTCGGGCATGAACTCGCGACGGGGCACCTCGATCTCCGCGCGGGCGGGGATGAGCTTGCCGATGATGACGTTCTCCTTGAGACCGACGAGCTTGTCGATCTTGCCCTCGACGGCGGCGTTCGTGAGAACACGCGTCGTCTCCTGGAAGGAGGCGGCGGCGAGCCACGAGTCCGTGTTGAGGGAGGCCTTCGTGACGCCCAGGAGGACGGGCTGGGCGGTAGCGGGGTCGCCGCCTTCGGCTACGACGCGCGCGACGATCTCCTCGAACGCGCGCCGGTCGATGAGATCGCCAGGCAGGAGACCGGTATCGCCGGGGTGATCGACGCGCACGCGGCGAAGCATCTGGCGGGTGATGACCTCGATGTGCTTGTCGTTGATGTTCACGCCCTGCGAGCGGTAGACCTTCTGCACCTCGTCGACCATGTAGCGGCGAACAGCATCGCGGCCCTGGATGGAGAGGATGTGCTGGGGGTTCTTGGCCCCCTCGGTAATCTGGGCGCCGGCGTCGATCTCCTCGCCGGAGCCGACGAGCAGGCGGGCGGCGGCGGGAATGGCGTACTCGCGGTCCTCGCGGTCCTCGAAGACGACCTGGATGGTCTTGCGGCCCTTCATGCGCACGATCCCGGGGATTGCGGAGAGGAGCTCGGTCGAGACCTCGGCGGTCTCCTTCTCGTCTGACTTCTCGTCGTCGGGCACGGCCGCGAGGACGCTGCCGGCGATGACGTGGTCGCCGTCGGCGACCTGCGGGAGGGCGCCTCCAGGGATCTCGTACTCCTCGACGACGGTATCGACGTTGGAGACGCGCACGAGACGCTGACCGCCATCCTCGAGCACCTCCACGACGCCGTCGATCTCGCTGATGATGGCCTCGCCCTTGGGGGCGCGAGCCTCGAACAGCTCCTCGACGCGGGGGAGACCGCTGGTGATGTCGGTCGTACCGGCGACGCCGCCAGTGTGGAACGTGCGCATCGTGAGCTGGGTGCCCGGCTCGCCGATGGACTGGGCGGCGATGATGCCGACGGCTGTTCGCGGACGCACAAGCTCGCCGCGGGCAAGATCGCGGCCATAGCAGAGCTGGCAGATGCCGCGCTCGGACTCGCACGACATCGGGGTGAGCACGTACACGCGTCCGATTTCGGCCGCATCGAGACGGTCGGCGACGGCTTCGTCGATCTCCTCGTTGCGATCGACGATGATCTCGCCGGTGGCGTCGTCGACGACAGGGGCGGCGGCGTAGCGGCCGACGATGCGGTCGCGGAAGTCCTCCATCGTCTCGCGCTCTTCGCGCCGCTCGATCCAGAGGCCGGTGGTGGTCTCGCAATCGCGGTCGCCGATGATGACATCCTGGGAGACGTCGATCAGGCGGCGAGTGAGGTAGCCGGAGTCGGCGGTGCGGAGGGCGGTATCGGCGAGACCCTTGCGCGCGCCGTGCGTGGAGATGAAGTACTCCAGCACGGTGAGCCCCTCGCGGAACGAGGCGCGGATGGGTTCGGGGATGATCTGGCCGTGGGGGTCGGCCATGAGGCCGCGCATACCCGCCATCTGCCGGATCTGGGTGATGTTGCCCTTCGTGCCCGAGCTGGCCATGTAGTTGAGCGAGCCGTACTCGCTCAGGCTCTCGGCGATGTCGTTCTCGATGCGGCGCGTGGTCTCACTCCACACCTCGACGGCGCCCTGGTAGCGCTCCTCTTCGGTGATGAGCCCCATCTGGTACTGCTCTTCGAGGTCGGCCACATGCTGGTCAGCCTCGGCGATGAGCTCGCCCTTGTGGTGGGGCACGACGATCTCGTGGATGGCGATGGTGACGCCGCTCTGGGTGGCGAAGCGGAAGCCGACTTCCTTGATGCGATCGACGACCTCGGCCGTCACCTCGCTGCCGAGCCCGCGGTAGACGAGGGCGACCAGCCGCCGCAGGGCGGGCCGGTCCATCGTGTAGTTCTGGAAGGGAAGGTCCTCGGGCAGCACTTCGTTGAAGATGATGCGCCCGATGGTGGTCTCCAGGAGCCGGGCCTCCGGGAGCGGGGTGGCGGCGGCGCCCGCGTCCTCGCCCTCGTTGCTATCGGCCGAGGGGCGGGCGGTTCGCACCTTGATCGGCGCGCGCAGGTCCACGGCGCCGAGATCGAACGCCAGCTTGGCCTCGTCGAAGGAAGCGTAGACGCCGCGAGCAGGGGCGCCGTTGGCCTCGGCGAAAGCGCCGCGGGTGCCATCGCCGACCTCGGTCATGTAGTAGGAGCCGAGCACCATGTCGAGCGTGGGCGTCACGGTCGGATCGCCGCTGGCGGGCGAGAGCAGGTTCTTCGTGGAGAGCAGGATCTGCTTGGCCTCGGCCACGGCCTCCCGGCTGAGGGGCACGTGCACGGCCATCTGGTCACCGTCGAAGTCGGCGTTGAAGGCCGCGCACACGAGCGGGTGGAGCTGGACCGCGGAGCCCTCGATGAGCACCGGCTGGAAGGCCTGGATGCCGAGCCGGTGGAGGGTGGGGGCGCGGTTGAGGAGCACCGGGCGGTCCTGGATGACTTCGTCGAGGACGTCCCAGACCTCGGGGCGGGCACGCTCGACGATGCGCTTGGCGCTCTTGATGTTGTGCGCGAGGCCCTTGGCCACGAGCGAGTGCATGACGAACGGCTTGAACAGCTCGAGCGCCATCTTCTTGGGCAGACCGCACTGGTGCAGCTTCAGCTCGGGGCCGACAACGATGACCGAGCGGCCCGAGTAGTCGACGCGCTTGCCGAGCAGGTTCTGGCGGAAGCGCCCCTGCTTGCCCTTGAGCATGTCGCTCAGGCTCTTCAGCTTGTGGTTGCCGCTGCCGCTCACGGCGCGGCCGCGGCGGCCGTTATCGACAAGGCTGTCGACGGCCTCCTGCAGCATGCGCTTCTCGTTGCGGATGATGATCTCGGGGGCGCCGAGATCGAGTAGCCGCTTGAGGCGGTTGTTGCGGTTGATGACGCGGCGGTAGAGGTCGTTCAGATCGCTGGTGGCGAAGCGGCCGCCATCGAGCTGGACCATGGGGCGCAGCTCAGGCGGGAGCACGGGGAGGACCTCGAAGATCATCCACTCGGGCTTGTTGCCGGACTCCAGCAGGTCCTCGACCACCTGGAGGCGCTTGGTGGCCTTCTTGCGGCGCTGGCCGCTGGCCGTGGCGAGCTCGCCCTTGAGCTTGGCGCGCAGGGCATCGAGGTCGAGCCGATCGAGGACGCTGAGGACGGCCTCGGCGCCCATGGCCGCCTTGAAGACGTGCCCGAACATATCGGAGAGCTCGCGGTAGCGGGTCTCCGTGAGGAGGTTGACCTGGTCCGAGCGGACGGGATCGACGATGTCCTCAAGGTCGTTCAGGCGCTCCTGGAACTGCTCCTCCGTCTCACGGCGGATCTCCTCCGCGCGCTCCTGGAGGGGGTTGAGCTCGTCGTAGACGCTCGCCTTGGCCTCTTCCATGGCGCTCTCGACGACGACGCGCTCGGCCTGGACGAGCTTCTTCGTCTCCTTGTCGAACTCCTTGAGCCGGTTGCGGCCCACGCGCTCGAGCTTGTTGCGGGCGGTCTTCGTCATCTTGTCGCCGGTGGCGACGATGACCTCACCCTGGAAGAGCCAGTCGCGGTCGGTGATCTCACCGATGATCTCGTTGGCCGCCTCGACGTTGCGGGCAGCCTCGGCCTCGATGGCGTCGCGCGTGGCATTGCGCTCGTCCTCGAGCTGCGCGATCTGCTCGTCGCGCTTCGCCTCCAGCTCCTCCTGGGCGGCCTCGAGCTGCAGCTCGAGGCGCTCGCGCTCGGGAGTGATGTCGGAAAGACGGTCGTCGATGGCGCGGGCGAGCTCGTTCTGGAGGTTCTCGATCTCGAAACCGCGGGCGTTGTCGTCGACCTCGGTGATCATGTACTGGGCGAAGTAGAGGACACGCTCGAGGTTCCTGGGGGAGATATCGAGCAGGAGTCCGAGCTTGGAGGGGGTGCCCTTCACGAACCAGATGTGGCTGACGGGGCTGGCCAGCTCGACGTGACCCATGCGCTCGCGGCGCACCTTGGCACGCGCGACCTCAACGCCGCACTTATCGCAGATGATGCCCTTGTAACGGACGCGCTTGTACTTGCCGCAGTAGCACTCGAAGTCCTTGGTGGGGCCGAAGATCTTCTCGCAGAAGAGGCCGTCCTTCTCGGGCTTCAGCGTGCGGTAGTTGATCGTCTCGGGCTTGACGACCTCGCCGTACGACCAGGAACGGATCTGGGAGGGGCTGGCGAGCCCGATGCGGACCTGGTTGAAGTCATTGACTTCGAGCATTGAAGAGATCCTCCGATTCGAATCCGGAAAGGTTGATGCCGAGCTCGGGCAGCTCTCCGGCCGTCTCCTCGGTGAAGGAGACACTGCCCGATTCGTTGGAGACATCGATGGAGAGCCCGAGGCTCTGGAGCTCCTTGACGAGCACCTTGAAGGACTCGGGCACGCCCGGTTCGAGCACGTCCTCCCCCTTCACGATGGCCTCGTAGGTCTTGACCCGCCCCACGACGTCGTCGGACTTGACGGTGAGGAGCTCCTGGAGGATGTGGGCGGCGCCGTAGGCCTCCAGCGCCCAGACCTCCATCTCGCCGAAGCGCTGGCCGCCGAACTGCGCCTTGCCGCCCAGCGGCTGCTGGGTGATGAGGGAGTAGGGGCCCGTGCTGCGAGCGTGGATCTTGTCTTCCACCAGGTGGATGAGCTTGAGCATGTAGATGTAGCCGACGGTCACCGGCTGGTCGAAGGGTTCGCCCGTGCGGCCGTCGTAGAGGGTGGTCTTGCCGAAGAGGGGCGGCACGGCGCCGGTCTCGGTGAAGGCCTTCTGGGTCTCGTCCTCGAGCTCCTCGATGGAGGCGGACTTTCCGGGCTTGCGGCCCACCTGATCGAGCCAGATCTCGAGGCAGGCGCGCTTGGCCGCGCCCTTCTCGGGCTGCTCGAGGACGGGTCCGGGGTCGTAGCCGTGCTCGCGCAGCCACTCGGCGGCGACGGGCTCATCGAAGCCGAAGTCGCGCGGGTCGATGTAGTAGACGGCCCCGCTCTCGGCGGCAATCCAGGCGCGCGCCAGAGAGTCGTCGAGATCGCCGTCGTCGGCGCCGTCGAAGACGGGGGTGCTGGCGCGGAAGCCAAGGGCCTTGGCGGCCCAGCCGAGGTGGGTCTCGAGCACCTGGCCGATATTCATGCGGCTGGGAACGCCGATGGGGTTGAGGATGATGTCGACGGGGGTGCCGTCGGGGAGGTAGGGCAGGTCCTCGCGGGGGAGGATGCGGCTGATGACGCCCTTGTTGCCGTGGCGCCCGGCCATCTTGTCGCCCTCGGCGATCTTGCGGCGCTGGGCGGTGCTCACGCGCACGAGCTTGTTGACGCCGGCGGGCAGGCCCTCGTGGTCCTCGCGGCTGAAGACGCGCACATCGATGACCTTGCCGCGCTCGCCGTGGGGGAGGCGCAGGCTGGTATCGCGCACCTCGCGGGCCTTCTCGCCGAAGATGGCGCGCAGGAGCTTCTCCTCGGCGGTCAGCTCGGTCTCGCCCTTGGGCGTGATCTTGCCGACGAGGATGTCGCCCTCGCGGACCTCGGCGCCGATGCGGATGATGCCTTCCTCATCGAGGTTGGCGAGCGCTTCCTCGCCGACGTTGGGGATATCGCGCGTGATCTCCTCGGCGCCGAGCTTGGTATCGCGCGCCTCGATCTCGTGCTTCTCGATGTGGATGGAGGTGAACTTGTCCTCGCGGACGAGGTTCTCGCTGATGATGATGGCGTCCTCGAAGTTGTAGCCCTCCCAGCTCATGAACGCGCAGAGCACGTTCTGGCCCAGGGCGAGCTCGCCGCCCTGGGTGCTGGAACTATCGACGAGGGGCTGCCCGGCAACCACGCGCTCGCCACGGAAAACGAGCGGGCGCTGGTTGAGGCAGGTGCCCTGGTTGGAGCGCTGGAACTTGATGAGGGGAATGCGCCGCTCGGCCAGCTTGTCGTCGTCGTAGTGGACGATGACCTGGGTGCCGGAGGCTTCAATAACCTCGCCGTCGCCCTCGGCCACGAGGACGTGGCCGCTATCGATCGCGGTGCGGCCCTCCATGCCCGTGCCCACGAGGGGGGCCTCGGGGCGGACGAGGGGGACGGCCTGACGCTGCATGTTCGAGCCCATGAGGGCGCGGTTCGCGTCGTCGTGCTCCAGGAAGGGGATGAGCGAGGCGGCGACGGAGACCATCTGCTTGGGCGAGACATCGAGGAAGTCGATCTCGTGCGGGGAGACGAGCTTGAACTCCTCGTTGACACGCACCTCGACGCGCTCGTCGAGCACGCGCCCGTCCTCGCCGACGCGCGTGTTGGCCTGACCGACGACGTAGCGGTCCTCCTCGTCGGCGGTGAGGTAGGTGACCTCATTGGCGACGATGGCGTGGATCGGGACGCGCAGGCCGGCCTTCTTCAGGTCGGCGGCGACTGCTGCATCGATGACCGTGCCGGCGGCCGCGATGACGGCGCCGTCGGCATCGATCACATCGCCGCGCACCTCCTGGCCGACCAGCCTGGGGTCGTCCGAGGCGAGCTCGCTGGTGACGCGCCGGTAGGGCGTCTCGATGAAGCCGAAGTCGTTGAGGCGGCCATAGGTCGCGAGCGAGCCGATGAGACCGATGTTGGGACCCTCGGGGGTCTCGATGGGGCAGATGCGGCCGTAGTGGCTGTGGTGCACGTCGCGCACATCGAAGCCGGCGCGGTCGCGCGAGAGGCCGCCGGGGCCGAGGGCGCTCAGGCGGCGCTTGTGGGTGAGCTCGGCCAGCGGGTTGGTCTGGTCCATGAACTGGGAGAGCTGGCTGCCGCCGAAGAACTCCTTCATGGCGGCCACCACGGGCCGGATGTTGATGAGGGCGCTGGGCGTCGCCTCGGCGGGGTCGGTGATGGTCATGCGCTCACGCACGACGCGCTCCATGCGCACCAGGCCGATACGGAACTGCTGCTGGATGAGCTCGCCCACGGCGCGCACCCGGCGGTTGCCGAGGTGGTCGATGTCATCGGTGCCGCTGCGATTGAGGTTGACGTTGATGAGCTCGCGGGTGAGCTCGATCAGGTCCATGGGGCGGAGCCAGCGCTGATCGGTGACGTCGGACAGGTCCAGGCGCTTGTTCAGCTTGTGCCGCCCCACACGGCCAAGGTCGTAGCGGCGGCGGTTGAAGAAGAGCTGGTCGACCAGGGAGCGGGCGTTCTCGTGGGTGGGCGGGTCGCCCGGGCGGATCTTGCGGTAGAGCTCGAGCAGGGCCTCGTGCTTGGTCTCGCAAGGGTCGTTGTTGCGCCCACCCTCGCGGCGGCCGAGCGTGGCCTTCAGGTAGGACAGGTCGCCCTCGACATCGACTTCCTCGAAGAAGGCGAGGACGCGCTCATCGGTGCCGAGGACCTTCTCGGCCTCGCGGCGGGCGGCGTCGCGGGCCTTCTCGGCGGCGGCGGTGCCCTCTTCCTCGACGCGCTTGATGGCGGCGAAGTACTTGGCGAAGGCGGGGTTGTCCTCATCACCGGGAAGCAGGCCGGGCTCATCGATGCTGCGGATGAGCACGGAGACCGGCAGCTTGCGCTTGCGGTCGATCTTCACGCTGAGGATGCGCTTGGCGGAGGTCTCGAACTCGAGCCAGGCGCCGCGGCTGGGGATGAGCTTCGCGTTGGCGAGCCGCTGGCCGCTCTGGGCATCGGTATCGACGGTGTAGTAGACGCCGGGGGAGCGCACCAGCTGGCTCACAACGACGCGCTCGGCGCCGTTGATGATGAAGGTGCCCTTGTCGGTCATCAGGGGGAAATCGCCGAAAAAGAGGCGCTGTTCCTTGATCTCACCGGAATCCTTGATGCGCAGCTCGACATCGACGAAGAGAGGCGCGGCATAGGTCATGTCGCGCTCGCGGCACTCTTCCTGGTCGTGCTTCGGCTCGCGGAATTCGTACTCGCCGAAGATGAGATCCATCTTCGAGCTGGTGAAGTCCTGGATCGGAGAGAGCTCATCGAGCAGCTCCCGCAGCCCTTCACGCTTGAACCAGTCGAAGGAATCGAGCTGGAGCTTGATGAGGCTGGGGATATCGAGGACGTTCGAGATAGTGCTGAACGAGCGGACGGCGAGCGGGGCGCGTTCGCCCGTCCGCGTCCCGTTAAGCGTCGCGGTCATATCCTGACGACTCCTTCAGGCGCTTGGTTCCAAATGGCACAGCAAGGCAAGGTTGTGGATCGGGGGGCCTGCGCGATGGCACAGCACGCCACATTGAAGTTACGCGAAGCCGCCGAATCTGTCAATAGATCATGGCCCGGATCCGGGGGATTCCGGGCCTGAACGGAAGGACCTGGGCTAGCCGACGGCGGCGGGCGAGGAAACAGGCTTGATGGTGAGCCCATCCCCATCGGGATCGCGGTCGATCAAGAGGCGGTCGCCGGTGCCGAATTCGCCGCCCAGGAGCATCTCGCTGATCTTGTCCTCGATGTTGTCCTGGATGATGCGGCGCAGCGGGCGGGCGCCGAAGACCTGGTCGTAGCCCTTGTCCCCCAGCCAGTCCTTGGCCGCGTCGGTCACCTCGAAGGTGACGGCGCGCAGGGTCAGGCGGCGCTCCACCTGGGAGAGCTCGAGGTCGACAATCTGGCGGATGTGCTCGGGCGTGAGCGAGTGGAAGACGACCGTGGAGTCGATGCGGTTGAGGAACTCGGGCTTGAAGACGTTCTTCAGCTCGTTGAGCACCTTGTCCTTCATGCGCTTGTAGCGGTCCTCGTGGCTCTGGGCCTCGTCGTGCGTGATCGCGAACCCGAGGTTCGAATCGCGCTTGATGAGGTCGGACCCGACGTTCGAGGTCATGATGATGATGGTGTTGCGGAAGTCGACCTTGCGCCCCTTGGCATCGGCGAGGCGACCCTCATCGAAAATCTGGAGGAGCAGGTTGAAGACGTCCGGATGGGCCTTCTCGATCTCATCGAGGAGGATGAGGCAGTAGGGGCGGCGGCGGACGGTATCGGTGAGCTGGCCACCGTCGTCGTAGCCGACGTAGCCCGGAGGGGCCCCGATCAGGCGGGCGACGGTGTGGCGCTCGCTGAACTCGCTCATGTCGAGCCGGATCATGTTGTCCTGGGAATCGAACATGAACTCGGCGAGCTGCTGGGCGAGGTACGTCTTGCCGACGCCGGTAGGTCCAAGGAAGAGGAAGACGCCGATGGGGCGGCGCGGATCCTTGAGCCCGGCGCGCGCACGGCGCACGGAGCGGGCAATGGATTCGATGGCCTCGTCCTGTCCGATGACCTTGGTGCGGAGGGTGCCTTCCATCTTCAGGAGGCGGGCGCTCTCCTCGCTCGCGATCTGGGCGGCGGGGATGCCGGTCCACATGGCGACGACCTCGGCGATGTCCTCCTCGGTCACGACCGGGGTGGCGACGCCGCCGGTGCCTTCACTCCACTCGCCCATCTCGTTGATCTTGATGCGCAGCTTCTGCTCACGGTCGGTCAGCTCGGAGGCGTACTCGAGCTGCTGGGCCTCGGTGGCCTGGTCACGCTCGCGGCGGAGGCTCTCAAGCCCCTTCAGCGCCTCCTGCATGGAGGGCGGGGTGGCGGCGCGGCGGATGCGCACGCGGCTGGAGGCCTCGTCGATCAGGTCGATGGCCTTGTCGGGCAGGAAACGCTCGGTCACGTAGCGGTCGGACATGCGGGCCGCGGCCGCGAGCGCCTCCTCGCTGATCTTGAGGTTGTGGTGCTCCTCGTAGCGCACGCGAATGCCGCGCAGGATCTCGACCGTCTCCTCGACGGTGGGTTCATCCACGACGATGGGCTGGAAGCGGCGCTCGAGGGCGGCGTCGCGCTCGATGTGCTTGCGGTACTCATCGAGGGTGGTCGCGCCGATGCACTGGAGCTCGCCCCGCGCGAGGGCGGGCTTGAGGATGTTGGCGGCGTCGACGGCGCCCTCGGCGGCGCCGGCGCCGACGAGCATGTGCAGCTCATCGACGAAGAGGATGCAGTTCCCGGCGGTCTTGATCTCCTCGATCACCTTCTTGAGGCGCTCCTCGAACTCGCCGCGATACTTGGTGCCGGCCACGAGGGAACCGATATCGAGGGTCAGGAGGCGCTTCTCGGCGAGGGTCTCCGGGACATCGCCGCTGGTGATGCGCTGGGCGAGCAGCTCGGCGATGGCGGTCTTGCCAACGCCGGGCTCGCCGATGAGCACGGGGTTGTTCTTCGTGCGGCGCGAGAGGATCTGGACGACGCGCTCAAGCTCGGTGGAGCGGCCGATGACGGGGTCGAGCTGGCCAGAGCTGGCAGCGGCGGTGAGCTCGATGCCGAGCTGGTCCACCGTGGGGGTGCGGCTCGCCTGGCGGCTGCCGCCGGCGGCCGTGCCGGCAGCCTGCGGAGAGGACTGGCTCAGGATGCGCGTGGTTTCGGCGCGGACGCGCTCGATGTTCACGCCGAGGCTCTCGAGGACGCCCGCGGCAATGCCCTCGCCCTCGCGCACGAGCCCGAGGAGCAGGTGCTCCGTACCGATGTAGCTGTGGCCGAGGCGGCGGGCCTCGTCGACGGCGAGCTCGATGACCTTCTTGGCGCGCGGTGTGAGGCCGATCTCGCCGAGCACGGTGCGGTCGCCACGCCCGATGATGAACTCGACGGCGGAGCGGACCTTGTTCAGCTCGACGCCGAGGTTGGAAAGGACCTTGGCGGCGACGCCGTCACCCTCGCGGACGAGGCCGAGGAGGATGTGCTCGGTGCCGATGTAGTTGTGGTTGAAGCGGTGGGCTTCTTCCTGGGCAAGGGTCAGCACACGCCGGGCGCGCTCCGTGAACTTGTCAAATCGGTCGGCCATGCGTTCCCTCCTGGCTAGTCGGCCCTGGTGGCGGAGCCACCATCGCCGGATGCCGTGACTGCTTCCTCCGCGGAGGCTTCCGCCTCTACGGGGCTCTCTGCCGGCTCGTCCGCGGGCTGCTCGTCGGCGACCGCTTCGGCTGGAGCATCAGCGGCGGCGGCAGCGGGTTCTGCCGCATCAGCGGCGGGCTCTTGCACGGGGGCAACGGGCTCTGCAGTGGCAGGTTCTTCTGCTGCGGCAGCGGGCTCTTCCGCAACAGCGACCGGCTCTTCCGCAGCGGCGGCGGGCTCTTCCGCAGCGGCGGCGGGCTCTTCCACAGCGGCGGCGGGCTCTTCCGCAGTGGCGGCGGGCTCTTCCGCGGCGGCGACGGGCTCTTCCGCGGCGGCGACGGGCTCTTCCGCAGTGGCGGCTTCGTCCGAGGCGGGGTCGTCGGCGAGCGCGAGCGGCCGGCTCGAGTCGGCGTTCTCGAGGGCCTGGGCGAAGGCATGCGCGAAGGCGGAGACGGGCTCGGGGTCGTTGGCGACGGCCTGCTCGACGGTCTCCTGCGCGGTGCGCGGGCGCGAGGGAGCCTGGGAGGGATCACGCTTGTCCATCCCGAAGTCCTCGCGCACGTCGTCGGGCCAATCGACGACGGAGCCGTTGCGGTCGAAGCCGAAGCCCATCGCCTCGGCGTCGTTGCGCGCCTGCCGGAGGCTCAACCCGAGGCGGTGGCGGTCCTTCTCGATGCGCACGAGCTTCACCGGCACGACGTTGCCCTCCTCCAGCACCTCCTTGGGGTGCTGGATGCGGCGGTTCGTGATCTCGGAGATGTGAATCAGCCCCTCGATGGGACCATCGAGCCTGACAAACGCTCCGAACGGCATGAGCTTGGTGACACGCCCGATGAGCACCTGGCCGATGACAAAGCGGTCGACGGCGGTATCCCACTCCTCGGGGTGAGCGCGCTTGAGGGAGAGCGAAATCTTGCGGTTCTCACGGTCGACGCGGAGGACGAAGGCCTTCACCTCGTCGCCGACGTTGAAGAGGTCCTTCGCCTTCTTGCCGCGCTCCCAGGTGAGCTCAGTGAGGTGGGCGAGGCCATCAGCGCCACCGAGGTCGATGAAGACCCCGAAGTCGGTGATGGAGGAGACGCGGCCTTCGCGAATCTCGCCTTCCTGGAGCTCCTGGATGATGCGTTCCTTCTGTTCGCGGCGCCACTCACTCATGGCGGCGCGCTCGGAGAGGATGGCGCGGTTCTTGCGGCGGTTCAGCTCGATGACCTTGAGGCGCACCTCCTTGCCCACGAGGGTGGCAAGGGCGCTGGCGGCATCGGGGTTGTCGCGGCGGATGCTGTCGATCTGGGAAAGGGGGATGAAGGCGTTGACACCCTCGACGTTGGCGAGCACGCCGCCACGGTTATGGCCGACGATCTCGGCGCTGAAAATCTCGCCGGTCTCGAGGCGGGTGGCCAGGATCTCCCAGCCCTCCTCACCGCGGGCGCGGTCGAGGGAGACAATGCCGTGCCCCTCGGAGCTCATCGGCTGGAGGACCATGACGCGGACGCTGTCGCCGGCCTTCAGGCGGCTCTGGCCCTCAGCGCCAAGGGAGAGCATCTCGCCCTGGGGGATGACGGCCTCCGTCTTGGTGCCGACATCAACGATGACGCCATCGGGGGAGGCGCCCATGACGACGCCTTCGATTATCTCGCCGTGGCGGAGGCTGCCCGGCTGGGCGGCCTCGGTCTCGAGAAGGGCGGCCATGTCCATCTCGGCGGTCGGCTCAGTCGGAGCCGGAGCCGGAGCCGGCGCGGGGGCCGGGGCAGGCTCGGGGGCAGCTGCAGGGGTGGCTGGGGAATCGGCGACGCCAGCAGGTGCGGAAGAGTCGCCGGTGGTGGCCTCGGGGGCCTGTTCGTCGATGGACACTGGAGGGCTCCGTTTGACCGCGTTGCCCGTCTGATGATGAAGGGAGAGGACGGCCGCTAATGTGGTCTCGATTGTAGCAGCGCCTCGATCTTGGCGCGAAACGCCGCCGCTTACCGAAGCAAGCGCCGAGAAACTGGAACAAAGGATGGGGGAAGACCCGGCGGCGGCCTATTTTCCCACCCGGTTACCCGGGCAGTATCGTCAGCGCTGAGGCGTTTCACTTCCGTGTTCGGGATGGGAACGGGTGGGGCCACCTCGCTCTAGCCACCAGAGCGGACAGTATCGAGCGAGAACGGGGGAGGCGCAAGCGCCGCTAGAAGTCGATCGCGACGCCGAGCGCAGAGCCGATCCCGTAGGTGATCCCGGCGGCGGCAAGGCCGAGCGCAAGCTGCCTCGCCCCCGAGTAGAGGGCGGACCGCCCCGTCCACAGGGTGACGGCGGCGCCCAGCAGGAAGAGTCCGGCGGACCCGAGCCCCAGGCTGAGCCCGATGGCGAGCCCGCCATCGGCAAAGAACCAGGGGAAGGCGGGGAGGAGGGCAGCGACGGCAAACAGCAGGAACGACGTGCCCGCCGCCACGGCGGGGCTGCCGGCGTTCTCCTCGGCCATGCCGAGCTCCTCGCGCACGAGGGTATCGAGGGCGGTCTCGCGGTTCTCGAAGACACGGTCGGCGGTGAGGCGCGCGGCCTCCTCGGAGAGGCCCTTGGCCTGGTAGATGAGGACGAGCTCGGCGCGCTCCTCCTCGGGGTTCATTTCGAGCTCCTCGCGCTCGATCTCGACCTGGCGGTCGTAGGCCTCGCGGCTGCTGAGCACACTGATCCACTCGCCCAGGGCCATGCTGATGGCGCCCGCGAGCAGCCCGGCGATGCCGGCCAGAGCGACGAACTCGCGGCCGGGGTCGGCGCCGGCGACGCCCATGACGAGGCTGAGGTTCGAGACAAGGCCGTCGTTCGCCCCCAGGACCGCCGCGCGGAGGGCGTTGCCAGAGGCACTGCGGTGGCGCCCCTCGAGGCGGGCAACGTCGACTTCCCGGCCCGGCTGGCGGCCCAGCTCCTGGAAGAGGCGGGCGTGGGAACGCTCGGAGCCCGGAAGGCCTTCGGTGATGGCCTCGGGCTGGTCGTCGTACATCGTGACGGCGTTCAGCTCCATGCGCTCGACGATGGGGGTGACGAAGCCGGTGCCGAAGCGGCGCGCGAGCCAGCCGAGGACGCGCACCTGCATGCCGGGGCGGAACTGTGGCACCTCGGCGCCGCCCTCACGGAGCTTCTCCTCCCAGAGGTCGATGTGGCGCTGCTCGCTCTCGGCCAGGCGCTCGAACACGCTCCGCAGGTTGGGATCGTCCTCGGCCTCGGCGAGGAGGAGGTAGAGGGTCCGCCCGTCAACCTCCTCCTGGAGGTTGTTGCGGAAGCGGCGGATGTCCGAGTCGGTGAGGGACGTGGGTGTCTCGGCCATCACCCGTTCAGTGTAGGGGGCGGGGGCGGCGAGGGGCGAGGCGCGAGGGTAGGGACGACCTCGAGCGCCTTTACCCACTCGGGGGGCAGGCCGTGCTCACGGGCGCCCTCGAGCAGGATGTCGAGGTAGGCGTCGGTGGTAGGGCCGTCCTCACCGGGATCGCAGATGACGTAGACGAAGACCTCCACCGCCCCGCCGGACGCCGGCTCGACCCGCACGGTCGCGCGGCGGTACTGCCCGCGGGCGACGCCCTCGTAGCGGTCGAGGGCGTCCGCGTGCTCTTCCGTGACCTCCCAGAGAACGCCCCACACCTCGGAACCGGGGGCGGGCACGACATCGGCGACGAGGCCGCCGCGGCGGTTGCTCCACGCGTCGAAGGCGAGCCGGTAGTCGGGGAGGCGGGCGACACCCAGGCAGACGGCGCCGGGGCAGCGGTCGGCCATCTGCGAGGAGGCCATGTTCGAGCCGTACGCGAAGTAGGGCGGGAGGGCCACGTCAGACGCCAGAGACGGTCATCTCGGCGATGCGCACGGTGGGGGCGGCGCTTGAGCCGAACCAGGTCAGGTCGCTGCCGACGGCGTCCACGCCGCCGAGCATGGAGGCGACGTCGCCGGAAATGT
The DNA here is from genome assembly GCA_964389725.1 of uncultured Anaerolineaceae bacterium. Lineage (GTDB taxonomy): Bacteria > Chloroflexota > Dehalococcoidia > Tepidiformales > Tepidiformaceae > UBA2991. The sequence goes on along the minus strand of CAYMDV010000001.1, from coordinate 62,238 downwards.
TGGCTTCGGCGACGGGGTAGGCGATCTCGCCGTTCTCGATCCAGAAGCCCCCCACGCCCCGCGAGTAGTCGCCGGTGGTGGGGTTGAAGCCGAAGCCCATGAGGGCGGTCACAAGCAGGCCCTCCTTCGTGTCCGCCACGATCTCCTCCGCGGGGGTTCCGCCGGGTTCGAAGATGAGGTTAGCGGGGCCGGGCGAGGGCAGGGAGGAGACGCCGCGCTGGGCGCTGCCGGTCGTGCGCGCGTCCATGCGGCGGGCGGTGTAGCAGTCGAAGAGGAAGCCCTCGAAGCGGCCCTCTTCGAAGAGCACGGTGCGCCGCGCAGTCACGCCCTCGCCGTCGAAGGGGCGGGAGCCGGCGCGGGCGGGCACGGTCGGGTCGTCGACGATGGTCACGAGGGGAGAACCGATAGCCTCGCCCGTGCGCCCCGCGAGGAAGGTGGCGCCACGGTAGAGGGCGCCCCCGGTCGCGCAGCCGGCGACATCGCCGGCGAGGCGGGCGGCCATCATCGGCTCGAAGATGACCGGAACGCGCTTCGTCTCGGCCTTGCGCGCGCCGAGCTGGTCGACGGCGCGCTGGGCGGCGATGCGACCGATCGTCTCGGGGTCCATGAGGCTGCGCAGGCTGCGTTCGGCGCTGAACCACCAGGCGTTGCGCTTCTTGCCATCCTCGTCGTCGGCGAGCGCCTCCGTCGAGAGGGAGATGGAGGTGGCGGGATAGGCGGCGGCGAATCCACGCGAGTTCGCCAGCGCGACCTCACCGGTGCGGGTCGAGAGGCTGGCGCCCTCGGAGTTGGTGATGCGCGAATCGAACTGGAGGGCGGCGGCCTCGCAGGCGCGGGCCATATCGATGCGGTCGTCGAGGGGGAGGGCCTCGATACGTTCGTCGTAGAGCTGGAGGGAATCGCCCCCGCCGCTGGCGAGCAGCTCCGGCTCGGGGAGACCGGCGTGCTCATCGGGGGCGGAGATGCGGGCCAGCTCGACCGTCTCCGCCACGAACTGCTCGAAGGCGGCGGGCGTGAAGTCGGAGGTGGAGCAGACGGCCGTCCGTCCGCCGGTGATGACGCGCAGGCCGAGGGAGTGCGAGGTGGCCTCGATCAGCTTCTCGATCTCGCCCAGGCGGATGGCGACGGTGGACTCGGTGTGGGAGAAGGCGACGGCGTCGCACTGCTCGGCGCCGCCGGCTTCGGCAAGCTCCACGGCGCGGCTGGCGAGGTCGAGGGGAGCGGTCTCAGCCAAGGTTCGTGCCACCCACGGTCATGGCGGAGACGAGGACGGTTGGGAGGCCGACCCCGACGGGCACGGACTGCCCCTCCTTGCCGCAGGTCCAGCGGCCATCCGAGAGGGCGTAGTCGTTGGCGACCATGCTCACGCGGGAGAGGGCCTCGGGCCCGTTCCCGATGAGGTTGGTGGTGCGCAGCGGCGCCGTGATCTGGCCCTTCTCGATGAGGTAAGCCTCGGTCGTCGAGAAGACGAAGTCGCCGTTGGAAATGTTGACCTGGCCGCCGGAGAACGAGACGCAGTAGATGCCCTTCTCCACGCTGCCGATGACCTCGTCGGGGGTGGAGGGGCCGGGGAGCATGTACGTGTTCGTCATGCGCGGCATGATGGGGTGCTTGAACGACTGGCGCCTTCCGGAGCCGGTGGGCTCCACGCCGAAGTGGCGGGCGCTGATCTCGTCGTGCAGGTAGCCCCGCAGGATGCCGCCCTCGATGAGGGTGTTGCGCTTGGTGGGGTTGCCCTCGTCATCGACGTTGATGGAGCCGCGGGACTGCGCGACGGTAGCGTCATCCACAACGGTGACGAGGTCGCTTGCGACCGACTGGCCGATGCGGTCGGTGTAGTTGCTGGTGCCCTTGCGGTTGAAGTCGGCCTCGAGGCCGTGGCCGATGGCCTCGTGCAGGAGGATGCCGCTGTCGCCGGCGGCAAGCACGACCGGGACCTCGCCCGCGGGCGCATCGACGGCATCCTGCAGGAGGACGGCCTGGCGGGCGGCCTCGCGGGCCGTGTCCTCGGGGGTGATGCGGTCGAAGTACTCGACGCCGAGGCGGCCGCCGCCGCCGGTGCGGGCGGTCTGGCGGCTCTCGCCCCGCTCGGAGAGAGCCATCACGTTGAAGCGCATGAGGGGCTGCACGTCGCCGATGATCTGGCCATCGCTGCGGGCCACGAGCACGACCTTGCGCTCGTCGGCGATGCTCGCATCGACACGGGCGATGCTGGGGTCGTAGTCGCGGGCCGCACGGTCGGCCCGTTCGAGGAGGGCGACCTTGGCGGGGGCAGGCTCATCGCTGAGAAGGGCGTCCTTGCCGTAGTAGCTCTCGGCGGCGCCGACGGGGGTGGTGTCGATGGCGGTGGGGCGGTCGCCGCCACCCTCGCCGATGCGCGCGGCGGTACCGGCGGCGAGGCGCATGGCCTCGGGGTCGAGGGATTCGGTGTAGGCGTAGCCGATGCTGTCGCCCTTCACCACGCGGATACCGACGCCCTGCTCGACGCTACGGGCGGCGGACTTGATCTGCTGGTCCTCGAGGCTGATGGCGCCGTTGCTGCGGTGCTCGAAGAAGAGCTCGGCGAAGTCGCCACCCTGGGCGAGCGCATCGGAGAGCAGGGAGGCGATGCGGGCGGAGTCGATGCCGTAGCGATCGGCGAAGAACTGGCTGGCTTCCGAGGAGGGGTCGGACATGGCGGCCATGGTAGCGCACGCCCGGCGGTCGGGGGAAAGCGAGGCCGGCACTGGCCGCGGCGAGTGCGGTAGCCTCTGCGGGATGGGAGCGCTCGAGGCATTCCTGGAGCCGGGGCGACGCGCGCTCGCCCCCGACGGGACGCTCCTTCCCCGGAACGAGCAGCACGACAGCCAGCCGGGCGCGGCCTTGCTGGTGGTCGACCTCGAGATGAGCGGCTCCCACCCCCGCGAGCACGAGGTGATCGACATCGGCGGCGTGCTCACGCACGTGGCGGCGGGGTTCCCGGAGCAAGGGTCGTGGGGATCGCGGGTGCGTCCGCTGCACATCGGTACGGCCGACCACGGAGCGCTCAAGGTGGCGGGGTATTCGGCGCGCCGGTGGCGGGATGCGGCCCCACTGGAGGAGGCCTTCGCGCGGGTGGCGGAACTGGGGCGGGGCGCGGCCATCGCGGGCTGGGGCATCACGAACGACATGGCCTTCCTGGCCGAGTGCGCGCGACGCACGGAGGTGGCCTGGCCGTTCGCCGACGTGGCCATCGACGTCCAGCTCATCGCGCGGCGGCTGTTGAGCCGGGACGAAGTGGACCGCTTCAACCTCGGGCATGTGGCCGACCGCCTCGGTATCGGGCGGCTGGGGGAGCACACCGCGCTGGCCGACGCCTACGCGACCTACGACATCCTCGTGAAGCTGGCGGAACGGGCGGGTCTGGGGGGCGCTCCTTGACATTGGCAACGCTGACGCTAACGATTGGAGCGACGTTCTCGGGGCGAGGTGAAAATCCTCACCGGCGGTGAAAGCCCGCGACTCCGCTTCGGCGGATTGACCCGGTGGAAATCCGGGGCCGACGGTCAAAGTCCGGATGGGAGAGAACGAACGAGCGGCCGCCGCGAGCGGCAAGCCGCTGGTATCCGCCTTTCCCGTCGTCCCCGGCGCGTTAGTCGCGAGTGCGCGAGGCGGGATGTTCACCGGCATCATCGAAGAGCTCGGCACGGTCCTCGAAAGCGGTGAGGGACAGCTTCTCATCCGCGCGCCCCTGGTCGTGGGCGATTCCGCCCTCGGGGACTCCATCGCTATCAACGGCGTGGACCTGACCGTGGCGGAGCTGGACGGCGACACCTTCTTCGCCAACCTGATGCCCGAGACCTACCGGCGCTCGGCGCTCGGCGACCTCCGCCCCGGCGATCGCGTCAACCTCGAACGCAGCGTTCGGCCGGACGACCGGCTGAGCGGGCACATCGTGCGGGGCGTGACCGAGGGCGTCGGCGAGATCGCGGCAATCGACCCAGAGGGCGAGGCCCTCATCGTGCGCATCGCGGCGCCCCCGGAGCTGCTGCGCTACACCGTCGTGAAGGGCCCGGTCTGCATCGACGGCGTGAGCCTCACGATCACCGCCAAGGACGAGACATCGCTCTTCGTCTCGCTCGTGCAGTACACGCAGGAGCACACGAACCTCGTCAGCCGCGGCGTAGGCGCCCGCGTGAACCTGGAGACCGACATCATCGCCCGTTACGTGGAGCAATTCGTGGCGGAACGCGAGGCAGCAGGGGGGCGATCATGACCAGTACCAGGGAAACGGTATCCATAGGCGTCGAAGAGGCGATCGAGGAGTACCGCAAGGGCAAGTTCGTCATCATCGCCGACGACGAGGACCGCGAGAACGAGGGCGACCTCACGATCCCGGCTGAGTGCGTTACCCCGGAGACCATCAACTTCATGGCCCGGTATGCGCGCGGCCTCATCTGCATCGCCCTGTCGTCGGAGCGGGTGGACGAGTTGCGCCTGCCGATGATGGTGGAGGAGCACACCAACGACTCGCCTTTCGGGACGCCGTTCACCGTCTCGGTGGAGGCGCGCACGGGCGTTTCCACGGGAATCAGCGCGGCCGATCGAGCGCGGACGGTGCAGGTGCTGCTCGACCCGGAGACGCGGCCCGAGGACCTCGTGCGGCCGGGACACATGTTCCCGCTGCGGGCGCGGGAGGGGGGCGTGCTCGTGCGCGCCGGGCAGACGGAGGCGAGCGTCGACCTGTGCCGGCTGGCGGGGATGCGGCCGGCAGCGGTCATCTGCGAGATCATGAAGGGCGACGGGGAGATGGCGAGGATGCCGGAGCTGAAGCGCTTCGCCCGCCGCCACGGCCTCAAGATCCTGACGACGAACGACATCATCAAGTACCGCCTCAAGAACGAGCGGCTCGTGCAGCGGGTGGCGGAGACGCACCTGCCCACGACCATGGGCGAGATGACGATCGTGGCCTACCAGGCGAAGTACGAGCGGGAGGAAGAGGTCGCGGTCATCAAGGGCGAGATCGACCCGGACGAGCCGGTGCTGGTTCGGGTGCACGACCAGTGCTTCACGGGCGACGTGCTGCACTCGATGCGCTGCGACTGCGGCGAGCAGAAGGACCTCGCGCTCGAGATGATCGGCGAGCAGGGCGGCGTCTTCCTCTACCTGCGGCAGGAGGGGCGGGGCATCGGGCTGCACAACAAGCTGCGCGCCTACCGCCTGCAGGACGAAGGCCTCGACACGGTCGACGCGAACCTCGCGCTGGGCTTCCCCGCGGATGGGCGGGACTACGGCATCGCGATGCAGATCCTGCTGGACCTCGGCGTGCGCAAGCTGCGGCTACTCACGAACAACCCCGACAAGCTGCAGGGGCTGGAGGGCTACGGCCTCGAGATCGTGGAGCGGGTTCCGCTCGAGGTGCCGCCCAACAAGTTCAACATCAACTACCTGGAGACGAAGCGCCGCCGCATGGGCCACCTGCTGGCACACCTGGACCCGCCAGAGGAGCAGGCGTGAACGAGCTGGCCGCCGACAACAACGGCGAAGGGCTGCGCGTCTGCATCGTGGTGGCGCAGTGGAACGCCTTTGTCACGCAGAAGCTGCTGGATGGGGCGAAGGCGGGGCTGGGGGAGCGCGGAGTGCGCACGGACGACATTACGGTCGCCTGGGTGCCGGGCTCGTTCGAGGTGCCGGCGGCGACGCAATGGGCGGCGGAGTCGGGGACGTTCGACGCGGTGATCGCGATCGGAACGGTGATCAAGGGCGAGACCGACCACTACGAGCACATCGCGGGGCAGGCCGCCGCCGGGATCATGGAGACCTCGCAGACGACGGGCGTGCCGGTCGCCTTCGGTGTGCTGACCTGCGACACGGCCGAGCAGGCGCTCGATCGCGCGGGCGGGAAGCACGGCAACAAGGGCGAAGAAGCGGCGGAGGCGGCGATCCAGATGGCGCGGCTGCGGGAGCGGCTCGCCTAGCGCGTCGCCAGGTAGAGGTCGGCAGCCCAGCCGTTCACCTCGGGGCCGGCGATGAGCCACCAGGTGAGGTTGCCCTGCTCCACGGGACCCTCGATCACGGTGAGGTTGGTGCCGTCGGCGAGGCAGGTGAGGATCTCGCCCTCGATGCTGGCCACGGCGCGAATGTTGAGGCAGCTCCCGGTCCCGGCAACGACGACGACCTCGCCGGGGCTGAAGCGGCCGGCGGGCGGCGCCTCCGTGGGAGCGGGGGTCGGGGTGGGCTCGGGGGTGGCGGCCCGGGCTGTGGGTGTCGCCACGGGGGTGGTGGGAGCGGCGGTGACGGTCGCGCTCGCGGTCGCAGCGGCGGGGGCGGCGGGCTGGTCGCCGTCATCGCTCCCGAACCGGTCGACGGCCCAGACGATGCCGTAGGCCACCGCGGCCGCGACGAGGAATCCAACAGGCACGTACCAGAAGCGCGTCAATCCGCCGGTTGAGCGGGAGGAGCGCGATCCAAGACTGAGCGAGCCTACGTTCCTGGGTGCGTTTCGCTGGCGCCGTTCGGGCAGGGGGGCGGAGACCGCCGGTGGCGGTGGTGGCGGCGGGGCCGCCGGAGCGGGCCGGGAAGCAGGGGCAGCCCGGGGGGCGCCCCCAAAGGTGCGGGGAAGGGGCTGCTGGTCGGGCTCGGCCGGGTTGCCGCAACCATCGGCTTCGATCCAGCACGCCGGATGGAGGACCGCATGGCACGCCGAGCACTGCAGGACCGGCTCACCAGCGAAGAACGCGACGTCGCAAATGGGGCACAGGCGTTGCGTCGGCTGGCTCACTCGTGCATACCTGCTGGCAGTATCGAGCCGCCGTCAAGGTTCGGCAAGGAGGCAGGTGGGCGGAGCCGTTCCCGGGCGGGTAGGCTCGGGCCGCGGTCCGGGCGCGGGCCGGAGAGGCGTGGTGAGCCCGAAACGGAGGCCGTCTGTCGGCGTCGCCATCATCGTTCGCGACGAGCGGGGCCGCGTGCTGCTGGGAAAGCGGGCGGTGGGATGGGGGACGGGCGCGTGGTGCATCCCCTGCGGGTCGCTGGAGTGGGGCGAGGACGTGCGCGCCGCCGCCGCACGCGAGCTGAAGGAGGAGACCGACCTGAGCGCGCGGGCCGGGGAGGTGGTGGCCGTCCACTCGAATTTCCACGACCCCGAGCGGCTCACGGTGGGCATCTGGTTCGCGGGCGAGGAGGTTGAGGGCGAGGCTACGCCCGCCGACGGCGAGCTGAGCGAGGTCGGGTACTTCGACCCGGAAGAGCCGCCGCCCCTCGCCTTCCCCACCGACGCGCTCGTGCTGGCGCAGCTTGCGGCGGAGCGATCGGGCTAGCGAACGGGGCCGAGGCGGGCGGGGGGCCAGTAGCGCCACACAACCCGCCCGGCCACCTCCTCCGGGGAGACGGGGCCGAAGTCGCGGCTGTCCGTGCTGGCGGCCGGGTTGTCGCCCAGGAGCACGACGCCACCGGCGTCGTCCGGGCCCGCGACGCGCTTCACGATCTCGCGGGAGGCTTCCCGCGGATCGCGGGCGAGCACGACCTCGCCGGGGCCCGGCGACCGGCGAGCGTAGGCGCGCGTGTCGACAACGACGTAGTCGCCGGCGGCGAGGGCAGGAAGCATGCTCTCGCCCGTGATGGCGTAGCGAGAGAAGCGCCAGCGGGCGAGCGCGAGAAGCGCCGCGCCCGCGGCGGCAATGGCGAGAGCGATCCGGGCCGGCGTTCGAGCCTAGCCGGCGGTGTAGAAGGGAACGTCGTCGCGGCTCTTGGAGGCCCAGAAGATGTTGTGGATCTCGCCGATGGTGTCGACAAGGGCCTGGGCGGCTTCGACGTTCACCTCGACCTTGTTCTGGGAGCAGAGCTTGGCCGCGTTCCAGAAGGTGTTGTGCAGGTCGGGGTTGGCCTCGAGGTGGGGCGGCTTGAAGTAGTCGGTCCAGAGAATGAGCAGCTCTTGCTTCGCGAGCTGGGCCTGCTCTTCCTTGATGGCGATGAAGCGGCCACGGGTGTTCTCGGCGGCGAGGTCATCGCCTTCGAGAGCGACGAGCTTCTTGGCCATGGAGAGGACGGCCTCGGCCGCGATGCGGGCGGAGGCGGGGTCGTACACGCCGCAGGGACCGTCGCAGTGGGCGGAGGCGGTGTGGGAGGGGCGGAGGATGCGATCGAGAAGGCTCATGGGGGCTCCTTTTGAGCAGGTTCTTCGGCGGGGGAGTATAGCGGGGGCGGGCTGTAGCCGCGTTATGAGAGCTGGTCGCTGAGCTTGGCGAGGCGAGCGGCCTCGGCCTCGCTGATGGCGAAGTCGATGGCGCCGGCGTTCTCCTGCGCCTGGCGCGCGTGGCGGGCGCCGGGAATGGGAAGCACGTTCTCCTGGCGGGCGAGCCAGTTGATGGCGACCTGCGCGGACGAGCGGCCGTGGGTCTGGCCGATCTCGTCGAGGGCCTGGAGGAGGGGCTCGACGCGTTCGGGGTTGCGGAAGTTCCCGCTGAAGCGGCGGAAGCCGCGGGCCTCCTGGCCGCCGGCGCGGTACTTGCCCGTGAGCATCCCGCTGGCGAGGGGAAAGTAGGCGATGAGGGTCACGTCGAGTTCGCGGCAGGCGTCGAGGAGGCCGTTCCGTTCGGGCGCGCGGTTGAGGAGGCTGTAGTTCACCTGGTTCGAGACGAGGGGCACGCCCCGCCGGGCGAGGGCGGCGTGGGCGGCGCGCATCTGGGCGGCGCTGTAGTTGCTGACGCCGGCATTGCGGATGAGGCCCGCTTCGACGGCGTCGGCGAGGCGGTTCATGAGGCTGGGGATACGGAGCACCGTGAAGGGGAAGTGGATCTGGTACAGGTCGACCGTCTCGCGCTGGAGGCGTCGGCGGCTGGCCTCGAGGGCGCGGGGGAGGGAGGCGCTCGTGAGACGCCACGGGAGGGGCGCGAACTTGGTCGCGACGAAGGCCCCGGCATCGCTGCCGGAGAGGGCGCGCCCGAGGGCGCGCTCGGAGGCGCCGCGGTTGTAGATCTCGGCGGTGTCGAAGAGGTTGATGCCCGAAGCGAGGGCGGACTCGACGGCTGCGGCGGGGTTGGTGGAGTCGGGGGTTGTTCCGGCTTCGTCCTTCCAGGTGTTGGTGCCGACGCCGAGGGGACGGACGAGGAGATCGGTGGGGCCGAGCGGCATATCGGGGAGGGACATGGGCGGAGTGTAGGGGGCCCAGGACGGCTTTCCTACCAGCAGGGAGGTGGCCGCTGCTTGCGGGCCATGGGCGGCATGCCTAGGATCGAAGGGCGCACAGAACATCTGCGGCGGAGAGGCGATGTCCTACAGCATCATCGAGACGTGTATCGGCTGCACCGCCTGCACGAAGCGCTGCCCCACGAACGCCATCACCGGCTCACGGAACGAGCTGCACGTCATCGACCCGACGCTCTGCATCGACTGCGGGGCGTGCGGGGTGGTCTGCCCACCGGAGGCGATCCTCGACAACCTCGGCGACGTGACCAAGTCGATCAAGAAGAACGAGTGGCCCAAGGCGGTCGTGATCGAGGAGAAGTGCATCGGCTCGGGCTGCGAGCTGTGCATCAACATCTGCCCGTTCGATGCGCTCAGCCTGCAGCACACCGACCGCGTCGACGATTTCTTCGGCGTGAGCACGGTCGACGAGAAGAAGTGCACGGGCTGCCGGCTCTGCGAGGACGTGTGTGGCTGGGACGCGGTCCACATCTTCCCGCTCAGGGACGAGATCCTGAAGCCGCTCGAGGAGCTGACGGACCAGGAGATCGCCCTCATGAAGCAAGCGAAGACGGCGCAGGACGCAGTCAGCGTCTCCTGACGCGAGCCGCGCCGGAGTCAGGCGTAGTGCTCGATCTTCCCCGCCAGATCGATATCAAGCTGGGTCACGCCGCCGGCATCGTGGGTGCTCAGGCGGATATCGACGGTGCTGTAGACGATGGACAGCTCGGGGTGGTGGTTCATCACCTCGGCGGCCATGGCCACGCGGTTGACGAAGCCCATGGCGGTGATGTGATCGTCGAGCCTGAACGTCTTGCGGATACCGTCGTCGCCATCGGCGGACCAGCCGGGAAGGGCATCGAGGGCGGCGGCCACCTGGTCGGAGCTGAGTCGGTCGGGCATCGCGGACCTCCCTGGAAAGCGTGGCGTGTTCGGGGCGCATACGCGCCGGGCAGGCAAGGATAGTACGGATGACGACCTCGAGGGGCAGGCGGCGTTACAGCCGGCGCTGGTTCCTGGGAGCGCTGGGGGCTTCCGCGGGCGCGGCGGGACTGGCCGCACTCGGCTGCGACGACGACGACGCGCCCGTGCCCGGCTTCCCGACGCCGGACACGGAGACGCCTACCTCGGAGTCGTACCCCACCTACCCGAGCACGCCCGCGCCACTCCCCACCCGCCCGGCGCAGTCGAGCCGCGAGGGGGGGACGCTGCGGTTCGCGGCCGCCTTCTCGAGCGACGACCGCTTCGACCCGCATTCGACGACATCGCCGGCCCTGCACGGGCAGCAGGCGCTTATCTACAGCCGCCTGCTGACGTATGCCAGCCAGGCGGACGGAGAGCTGGCGCCCGACCTGGCGATGGGCCTTCCGGAGCAGCCGGACGAGCTGACGTACGTCTTCCACCTGGACCCGGAGGCGCGCTGGCACGACGTAGAGCCGGTGAACGGGCGCGAGGTGAACGCGATCGACGTGCTCCTGAGCATCGAACGGCAACGCTCGGGGCGGGCGCAGGACTTCCCCCGGCAGAACCGCTGGGAACAGGTCACGGACCTCGAGGCGCCCGACAACCACACGGTCGTGGTGCGAACCGAGGCGCCGTTCGCGGGAACGCTGGCGCGTTTCGCCTCGCCCGAAGGGTTCATCGTGCCCGAGGAGCTCGACGGGGCGTTCTCGTCCACGTTGCAGGTGGGGAGCGGGCCCTTCCGCTGGATCGAGTGGTCGGAGGGGTCGTACGCGAGCGTGGCCCGCAACGACGCCTGGCACGGGCGGCAGGGCCCGTTCCTGGACGGCATCTCGACGGAGCCGCCGCGCTCAATCGACGAGCTGGAGGCGGACTTCCGCACACGCGAGGTGGACGCGGTGGAGGCGGGGTTCCTGCAGGCGCAGGAGCTGAAGCGGCGCCTACCGGACCTGCGGGAGGAGCGCTCAGCGGTGGCGCGCTTTTACGGCATGCGCTTCCTGACGGCGTTCCCGCCCTACGACGACCCGCGGCTGCGGCGGGCGCTCACGGTGGCGCTCGACCGCCGGCAGATGCTGGAGCGCTTCTTCGAGGACAGCGGCACGCTCAACCCCTGGATCAGCGCGGCTGTGCGGCGCTGGTCGCTGCCACAGACGGAGCTGCAGCAGCAGCCCGGCTACCGGCCAGGGAGCGGCGGGCGCGAGGTGGACATCCGCGACGCGCGGAGCGCCCTTGCGGCGTACCTCGCCGACCAGACGGCGCCGGAGGACACCGATGAGGACGAAGAGGCGGAGGAGACAGAGGCGGCAGCGCCGCTGGAACTCGAGCTGCTCATCACGCAGAACCTGGAGGAGACGCTAGGGATGGGGGCGCTCATCTCCGAGCAGTTGCGCGAGGCGCTGGGGCTGAACGTGCGCGTGAACGCCGTCGGCATCGACGAGCTGGCGCAGCGGCTGCTGGAGGGGGAGGCGCCCTGGGCGGCGGGCGTGGACAACGGCTGGCTCGAGCTGGACGACTGGCTCTACCCGTACTTCCACCGCGAGGGGAACGCGAACACCTTCGTGTTGCGGGACGAGGACCTCGAGGCGCTCATCGAGGAGCAGCGGACGGAGATGTCGGGGGAGCGGCGCCAGCAGATCGCGCACGAAGCGCAACGCCGCCTGCTGGAGCTCAACGTCGGCGCGAACTTCGTGAGCGAAGACGTGGTGACGCTCTTCTGGCCGTACGTCCAGCTCTTCCCCGTCGATGCGGGCGTGGCCTACCAGGACCGCTTCGCGCAGACGTGGATTGACCGCACCGATCCCAGCTACCTGTAGCGCCCGTCCGGACGGCGCGGCAGGCTAGACGTTGTAGTTGGGCTCGCGCTTCTCGCGGAAAGCGGCGATCGCCTCGCTGAACTCGGGCCCGGCGATCAGGTCGCGCTGGATGGGCCACTCGAACTCGAGCTGCTGCTCCAGCGTGGCCGCCTGCGAGTGCTGCAGCATGCGGCGGGTGAGGGCGAGGGCGGTGGGGGGCTGGTTCGCGACTTCGGAGGCGAAGGCGAGCGACTCCTCGACGAGCCGGTCGTGGGGGACGACGCGGGAGACGATGCCCAGATCGAGGGCTTCGTCGGCGCCCACGATGCGCCCGGTGTAGAAGAGCTCGGCGGCGCGCTCGGGGCCGACCATCCGCGGGAGGAACCAGGAGAGACCGTAGTCGGAGGCGAGGGCGCGCTTGATGAAGATCGTGCCGAAGCGGGCCTGGTCGCTGGCGATGCGGATATCGAAGGCGGTGCAGAGGCCGAACCCGCCGCCCACGGCGGCGCCGTTGACGGCGGCGATCATGGGCTTGCCACTCTTGTAGATGGCGAGGATCGTGCGGCCGGGACCCATCGTGTCGAGCTGGCTGGAACGCCGCGTGGAGACGGGACCCTGTTCGCGGCGCTCGCCGGCCGCCTGCAGGTCGGCGCCGGCGCACCAGGCGCGACCCTCGCCGGTGACGACGAAGGCGCCGATGGCGTCGTCGCGCGTGCCTTCCTCGATGGCGTCGTGCAGGTCCGCGAGGAGCGTTCCCCCCATGGCGTTCATGCGCTCGGGGCGGTTGAAGCGGACCAGCATCACGCGGTCGTGGCGTTCGACGATGACATCGGGCATGGGAATCCTCCGGCTGGCGGGATGATACGCCGCGTGCTGTTACCCGCCGACGTAGGAGCGCGGTAGGGTTGGCGGCGGGAGGGCTGATGCGCGCGGTCGTCTGCAACGAGTTGGGGAAGCCGGAGGACCTGACCCTCGGAGAGTTGCCGGCGCCCCCTGTGGGACCGGGCGAGGTGGGGATCGCGGTGGCGGCGGCGGGCGTCTCCTACGCGGACGTGATGTTCGTGCAGGGCCGCCACCAGACGGAGCACACGCCGCCCTTCGCGCCCGGCATGGAGGCTGCGGGGCGCGTGGCGGAAGTGGGGCCGGGGGTGGAGGGATTTCGGGAAGGGGAGCCGGTGGCGGCGCTGCTCTACGACGGGGGCTACGCCGAGCGCGCGACGGCGCTCGCGACGGAGTGCTTCCCCGTTCCCGAGGGGCTCGCGCCGGAGGTGGCGGCGGGGACGCTCTCGGTCTACCTGACGGCGCACATCTGCCTGACCTGGGAGGCGCGGCTGGAGGCGGGGGAGCGCGTGCTCGTGCTGGGGGCGGGGAGCGGCGTGGGGCTGGCAGCGGTGGCGGTGGCGGCGGCGCTCGGCGGGGAGGTGGTGGCGGCGGCGAGCAGCACCGACAAGCTGGCGGTGGCGGAAGAAGCGGGCGCCCGGCACCTCGTGAACTACCGCGACGAGAATCTGCGCGAGGCGACACTGGCGGCGACGGGCGGGAACGGCGTCGACGTGGTGGTCGACCCGGTGGGGGCGCAGGGGGAGGCGGCCTTCCGCTCGCTCGACTGGGGCGGACGTTATGTCGTGGCGGGGTTCGCGGGCGGGGAGGTTCCGCAGTTCAAGGGGAACCACCTGCTCATCAAGAACCGCAGCGCCGTGGGCATGGTGCTGATGCACTACCGCGGCCGCCGGGTGGAGCGCATGCAGGAGTCGGCCGCGGAGGTGTTTGCCATGCTCGCGGACGGGCGCCTGCCCCCGCCGGCAATCGAGACGGGCACGCTCGCGGACGGCCCGCGCTTCCTGCAGCGGGTGCTCGACCGGGACGTGGTGGGGAAGCTCGTCCTGCGCGTGTGAGGGTGCGGGCTGGGGGCGGGCGCGCTACGCTGCCGCCGCCGGTCTCCCTGCCGGCCGAGGAGGCCCATGAAGTTCGGAATCACGATGTTCCCCACCGACTACGCGATCGCACCGGGCGAGCTGGCGCGGGAAGTGGAAGCGCACGGCTTCGAGTCGCTCTTCTTCCCGGAGCACACGCACATCCCCGCGAGCCGCAAATCGCCCTGGCCGGGCGGGCCCGATCTGCCGCAGGAGTATTCGCACACGCTCGACCTGTTCGTGGCGATGACGGCGGCGGCGGCGGCCACGGAGCGGCTGCTCGTCGGGAGCGGCATCTGCCTCGTCATCGAGCGCGACCCGATCACGCTGGCGAAGGAAGTCGCGAGTCTCGACTTCGTCTCCGGCGGGCGCGCGCTCCTCGGGATCGGCGCCGGCTGGAACCTGGAGGAGATGGAGAACCACGGCACGGACCCGGCGCGTCGCTGGCGGCGGATGCGCGAGACCATCGAGGCGATGAAGGCGATCTGGGCGAACGACGAGGGCGAGTACCACGGCGAGCTGGTCGACTTCGACCCGATCTGGCAGTGGCCGAAGCCCATCCAGGATCCGCACCCGCCCGTGATCATCGGCGGGGACGGACCGACCACGCTGAAGCGGGTGGCTCGCTACGGCGACGGCTGGATGCCGATCGACGGGCGCAACCGCGAGGACTTTGGCCCGGCGATCGCGGAGCTGAACGATCTCGCGGCGGAAGCGGGACGCGGGCCGATGACGGTCTCGCTGTTCGGGGTGGGCTCCGACCCGGCCCGCATCGAGAAGCACGCGAAGGCGGGCGTCGACCGTGCCGTCTTCCTGGTTCCGCCGGCGCCGGCCGACGTGGTCCTGCCAACGCTTGAGAAGCGCGCGCGCCTCGCCGAGCAGTTCGCGTAGGAGGCGAGTGATGGCCGACATCCAACCACCAGCCGAGGAGATCCGGGCACTCGTGGGGTACGAGTTCCCCGGCGGGAAGTACACGATCGCACACTGGGAGAACTTCCTCCTGACGGAGTGCACGGGCTCGGAGCCGCTGCCTGGCGACCTCGTGCATCCGGTTGTGCTGTTCCACATGCCCATCCTGGGAGCGGGCACCTCCATCGGGGGGATGTTCGCGCTGGGGCAGGCCGAGTCCGACTTCTCCATCGGGATCGAGAGTTACGACTGGGAGATGGAACGTCCCCTGCACGAGGACATCGAGTACACCGTCACGGGCAGGGTCACGGAGGCGGACCGGATGGAAGGCCCGCGGCGGAACGACCGCCCGGGCGTGTACGACCGCATCCAGTTCCGCTTCGAGCTGCATGAGCCGGAGGGCGAGTTCGCCGCCAGCTCGACGATTACGTGGACGTACCGGAGGTCGGCAGCATGAACGTGCAGGTAGGCGATTCGATACCGGAGTGGGTGATGGAGAGCGTGCGTCCCGAGCGGATGCGCACGATGGCCGCGATCCTGCGCGACCCGAACCCCGTGCACTGGGACCGGCGAGCAGTGGCGGCGCTGCCCTTCGGGATCGGGGAACGGACGATCAACCAGGGACCGCTTGGCCTGAGCTACATCCTGAACATGCTGATGGACTGGGCGGGACCGACGAGCGTGCGGCGGATCACGATGCGCTTTCCCAAGGTGGTGCTGGACGGCGACCACGTGACCGCGCGGGGCACGGTCACGGCCATCCGCGAGGAAAAAGGCGAGCGGCTCGCGGACTGCGACGTGTGGCTGGCGCGCGAGGGCGAGACCCCCAGCCTCGAGGGCACGGCCACCGTGGCGCTGCCGGAGAGCTAGGGGGCTGACTTCCGCCATCCCGCAACTGCGCCGCTCCTGGCGGCAGGCCCGACACGCCTACTACGGCTGGTGGGTGCTGGCGGGATCGGTGGTGGCGGTTGCGCTGGTCGCGGGCACCTCGTTCTGGTCGTTCGGACTGTACATCGACCCGCTGGAGCGGGAGTTCGGCTGGTCGCGCTGGGCGGTCTCGGCGGGTTTCTCGGTGGCGCTCCTGGTGGGGAGCGTGGCATCGCCGCTGATCGGGCGGGGAGTGGACCGGTACGGGCCGCGCCGGGTGATCCTGCTGGGAGCGCTGCTGACGGCGGGGAGCTTCCTGCTGCTGGCGACGACGAGCTCGCTCTGGCAGTGGTTCCTCTATCAATCGATCGCGGCGGCCTTCCGCAACATGATGTTCTTCATCCCGTTCCAGACGCTGGTGTCGCGCTGGTTCGACCGGAAGCGGGGGCTGGCGGTGGGCATCCTGGGGACGGGGTTCTCGATGGGCGGGTTCGTGGTGGTGCCTGCCCTGCAGGCCGTGATCGAGGCGGTGCAGTGGGAGGGGTCGTTCGTAGTTTCGGCGATCGTGACGGTGGCCGTGATCGCGCCGCTTTCGCTCCTGTTGATCCGGGACCACCCCACCGACATGGGGCTGCAGGTCGATGGGGACGCACAGCCAGAGGGGGAGCCCCCGCCGGACGTGGTGCAGACAGGGCTGACGGATCGCCAGGCGCTGCGGACGCCGCTCTTCTGGGTGATTGCCCTGGCGCTGCTGTTCTTCTTCTTCTCGATGTTCGGCTGGACCGCGCACGCGGTGCCGTACTACGAATCGGTGGGGTACTCGAACCAGTGGGCGGCGCTGCTGTTGTCGATCGCGGCGGGCAGCGGGATCGTGACGCGGCTCATCTTCGGCTACATCGCCGACCGCATCTCGCGGATCGAGGTGGCCGCCATGGTGCTGTGCGGGGCCCTGGTGCTCTCGATGGTCGTGTTGCTGGCAACGGGCGGGACCGTGCTTGGGGTGGTGATTTTCCTGGCGTTCTGGTTCGTGGGGTCGAGCGGGGGGCCGATGATCGAGCCGCTGCTGACGGCGCGGACGTTCGGCATCGCCCACTTCGCCTCGATCCTGGGGGCGCTGGCGATCGTCTCCCAGAGCGGTCAGATCGTGAGTCCCATTTTCGCCGGGGCCATCTTCGACGCGACGGGCCAGTACGACTGGGCGCTGGTGATGTTCGCCTGTTCGCTGGGGCTCTCGGGGTTCCTGTACTGGCTCGCGTGGAAGCTGCCCCATCCGGAGCTTCCGGTCGTCTCCGTCGTGACACCGAAGGCCCGAAGCGAGGGGGCCTCCTGATGCTTCCCGCCGGGGGCGGGTAGCGCACGCGCCCCTAGAATCGCGGGAATGGCCCACTTCTTAAGGCGGCTGCGGCATGCCTATTACGGCTGGTGGATGCTTGCGGCTTCCGTCTTTGCGGTTGCGATCGCGGCGGGCCTCTCGTTCTGGTCCTTCGGCCTTTATGTCGACCCCCTGGAGAGCCAATTCGGCTGGTCGCGGGCGGAGGTCTCGGGGGGCTTCTCGGTGGGGTTCCTGGCAAGCGCCATCGCGGCGCCCCTCATCGGGTGGTGGATCGACCGCTACGGGCCCCGCCGCATCATCTTCATCGGGGCGGTGCTGACCGCCGGGAGCTACGTGTTGCTGGCGACGACGGGCGAGCTCTGGCAGTGGTTCGCCTACCAGTGCATCAACGCGGTGTTCCGGCAGATGATGTTCTTCATTCCCTTCCAGGCGCTGATCTCGCGCTGGTTCGACCGGCGCCGGGGGCTGGCGGTGGGGTTGCTGGGCACAGGGTTCTCGATCGGCGGGTTCGCGGTGGTCCCGATCATGCGGCTGGTGATCGACGCGGTGCAGTGGGAGGCCTCATTCGTCATCGCCGGGATCGTGATCGTGGTGGTGTTCGTACCGCTCTCGCTGCTGCTGGTACGGAACGACCCGTCGGACATCGGAGCGGAGGTCGATGGCAACGCGAGGCCGACCGACCGCCCCGCCGCGCCACGGATCCTGACGGGGGTGACGGTGCGGCAAGCGCTGCGGACACCGCTCTTCTGGGTGGTCTCGGCAGCGCTGACAGCGTTCTTCTTCGGGATGATCAGCTGGATGGTGCACGGCATCCCGTACTACGAGTCGGTGGGCTACTCGCCGGGGCGGGCGGCCCTCCTGTTCTCGATCGCGGCCGGTGGGGGCGTGGCGGCGCGCCTCACGTTCGGCTACCTGGCAGACCGCATCCCGCGGATGGAAGCAGCGGCGATGGTGGTCGCCACGTTCCTCGCGGGCGCCTTCGCGACGCTGCTGCTGACCGACGGGAGCATCGTCGGGGTGGCCATCTTCCTGGTGTTCTGGATCGTGGGGTCGAGCGGGGGACCGATGATCGAGCCGCTTCTGCTCACGCGCTCGTTCGGGCTGGCTTCCTTCGGGGCGTTGCTTGGAATCATCCAGGTGATTTCGACCCTGCACCTGACCAGCCCCATCATCGCCGGGGCGATCTTCGATGCGACCGGCTCCTACGACTGGGCGCTGGTGATGCTGATGGGGTCGATGGGCCTCTCCGTGGCGCTCTTCTGGGTGGCCTGGCGGCTTCCGCGGCCGCAGTACTGACGGGCTAACGAGCGGGCTGCTCCGAGGGGAGGAACGGGGCCATCATCGTCGGGCCCCAGACGACGGCGCCGCCGTCATCGAAATCGAAGAGGCTGAGGCGATCGCCGTCGATGGGATCGTCGGTGCCGAGGGCGACGGGCAGCTTCTGTGTGCTCCACTTCGACATATCGAGCATGAGCTCGACGATCTGGGCCTCGGTGAAGTGGGCGCGGACCTGCTCGCGCAGATCATCGCTCATCGCGCCTGGGGCGGTCACATAAGCGTCGGTAAGGCGGAGGGCGACCTTCTGGTGTTCGGGCAGGTCGCTGTCCTCGTAGTGGTCAATCTTCTCGGCCATCGTCTCGTCGAGGCCGGCGTCCCGGGCAACGCCCAGGCGGAGGGACATTCAGGTGAAGCACTGGTGCTGGCGGGCGCACCGCAACCGCACCAGCTCGGTGGTGACGGGGTCGAGGCCGTTAAGCCGAACGACGGCATCCTGGTAGGCGCCGATGGCCGCACCGAGGCCGGGGGCCACGGGGGGCGTGGGGGTGGCGGGTTCGGGGAGCCGGCGCTCGCGGAAGGATGTCATGGCTATTCCTCCTGTGGCGCGAGGACCGTTCGCAGGCCCAGCGCCAGCCGCTGGTGTTGATCGAGGGCGAGGAGGGCGCTGACGAACGCCTGCACCTCTCCGGGGCTGAAGTGCGCGAGGAGCGCATCGATGTCGTCCTGGGTCGTGCCCGCGACGTCGCCGACGAACTGCTCGGTGAAGGCGAGACAGGCGCGCTCCCGCTCGCTGAAGAGGGGCGAGTCGGGCCAGTCGCCAATGGCGGCGGCCTTCCCTGCCGAGACGGGGGTGTTGGGAGCGGGGCGGGCGGACTCGCGCCCATCGCCCTGGAGGCTGGCGATGCGAAGGCGGCAGAGCTCGAGGATCTCGGGGTCGAGGGCCTGCCAGAGCTCGCCGTGAAGGTTGGTGATGACCTCGTGGACCTCGGGGGCGAAGCGCGCGAGGCGATCGTCGAGATCAGGGGCGAGCAAGCTCGCATCTCCGCTGTCGGATGCCATGGAGTGAAGGTACGGAGGGGCGGGAGGCGCGTCAATGCCCGTTCGAGTGCGGTCGGTAGGATAGGCGGCCATGCCGGAGAACGAACAGATTCCCGCCCCGCTCATCGTGGAGGCGCTGAAGGAAGCGTTCCGCGGCCAGCGAACGGCGCCGGCGGCGGCGGGCGAGCCGCTCGGCTGGGTGCTCTCCGTGCCGGACACGCACCAGCGCAGCGTCATCCGCGAGCTCGAGCAGGACGACGAGCTGCGGCTGCTGACCTGCTCGACCGAGGACGAGGCGAACGCGATCGCGGCGGGGCTCTATGTGGGCGGGGCGGAGGTGGCGCTGATGATCCAGCACGCCGGTCTGTACGCCTCGGTGAACACGCTGCGGGGTGTGGGGCTGGATGGGGGTGTGCCCATCTTCGCCCTGGTGGGGCTGCTCAGCCGCGAGCCCGAGCTGGAACCGCGCGATTCGCCCCGCTCGATGGTGCGCTTCGCGGAGCCGCTGCTGGACACCTTCGAGGTGCCGCACGCCCTCCTGGAGACACGCGACGACCTGGGCCTCATCCCCCAGTACTACGCGCTCAGCCGGGAGCGCTCGGGGCCGGCCGTCGTGCTGGTCGGACGGGAGACCGCCTGATGCGCCCCGAGGACGTGCTGCGGGCGATCAACGAGGCGCGGGGCGAGGCGCTCGTCGTGCCGACGATGACGGCGGTGCCGGCCTGGCGCACGATCGCGCCGGACGCGCCGAGTGTGGCCTGCGTGGGCTTCATGGGCGGGGCGTCCTCGCTGGGGTTAGGGCTGGCGCTGGCGCAGCCGGACCGTCGGGTGATCGTGCTCGACGGGGACGGCTCGCTGCTGATGCAGCTGGGCTCGCTGGCGACGGTGGCGGGGGCGGCCCCGGCGAACTACACGCATGTGCTCTTCGCGAACGGCGTCTACCAGACCTCGGGGAGCCAGGCGATTCCCGGGGGCGCGGGCGTCGACTTCGCGGGGATGGCGGAGGCGGCGGGATACGCGTTCACGACGCGCATCGACACGCTGGAAGAGCTGCGCATCCGCCTGCCGGAGCTGCTCAGCACGGAGGGCCCGATACTGGTCGAGCTGGCGGTCGAGGAGGCAGAGCTGACGCCGATGACGGCGCCGGGTGGCGATCCGCTGCGGGTGCAGGTGGCGAAGTTGCGGGAACGGCTCGCGAGCGGCGGCTAGTCGTCAGCAGGATCACGCGAATGTTAGGCCGGGGTTCGCTAGGGTGAGACCTTGTACTGGCTAGATCTGGGGAGAGGGCAGCCGTGACAGCTTCGAAGTGGACGACAGGCGAGCGAATGTGGGGGGCGGTCGCACCACGAGCGGCGTTGTGGGGAGTCGTGCTGCTCGCCATGGCGGTGATGGTCGTGGCAGCGGCGTGCGGGGATGACGACGACGATGCCGTCGCCCCGGCGGCGACGGAGAGCGCAACGGCCGAAACGGCGGCGACCGAGACCGGGGAGGGCGCGGAGAACCAGACGCCCGCAGGCGAGGGTTCGACCCTCGACCGGCTGGAAGCGAACGCGGCGGCGTTCGCGTACCGCGCCGGGACCTTCGGCGGGACGCTCACAGTGGCGACAATCTCGGACCCGCTGACCTTCAACCTCGCGATCGCGAACGACGCCTCTTCCTCCGGCGTGCTGGGCTACCTGTTCGAGGGGCTGACAGAGGTCTCGTGGCTGACCAACGAGGTTGAGCCGTCGCTGGCGGAGTCGTGGGAGAACTCGGCCGACGGGCTGACCTGGACGTTCCGGCTGCGGCAGGACGTGCGCTGGCACGACGGGGAGCCGTTCACGGCGGCGGACGTGGAGTTCACGTTCAACCAGATCATCTACAACGACGACATCCCGGCGAGCAGCCGGCCGGCCTTCACGTACCGCTTCCTGAACGAGGCGGACGAGTGGGAGGTGGCGGAGATGTCGGTGGCTCTGGTCGACGACTTCACGGTCCAGTTCGTACTGCCGGTGCCCTTCGCACCGTTCCTGCGGGCCATGGGGACGGCGATCTACCCGAAGCACATCCTCGAGCAGGCCGTGGTGGACGGCGTGTTCGTGGAGACCTGGGGCCTCGAAACGCCCCCCGCGGAGATCATCGGCACGGGGCCGTTCACGATCGAAAGCTACGAGCCGGCGGAACGCGTCGTGCTGCAGCGCAACCCCAACTACTGGCTGACCGACGACGCGGGCGAGCAGCTCCCCTACCTGGACTCCGTCGTGCACGTGATCGTGCCCGACATCGAGGCGGAGCTGGCGGCGTTCCGGTCGGGCGAAAGCGACCTCTACGGGGTTCCGGGGAAGGAGTTCGCTGAGCTGTACCCCCTCCAGCAGGAGGAGAACTTCACGATTCACCGGCGCGGCCCGGCCTTCGGGACAACGTTCCTCGTGTTCAACCAGAACGCCGGCACCAACCCGGAGACGGGCGAACCGTACGTGGCGCCGGAGAAGCTGGCGTGGTTCACGAACACGCAGTTCCGGCAGGCGATCGCGCACGCGATCGATCGCGACACGCTCATCGAGGAGGTGTTCGACGGGCTGGGGTATCCGCAGTGGGCGTCCATCAGCCCGTCGGCGGGCAACTTCCACAACCCGGATGTGCGCCAGTACCCCTACGACGTAGCGGAGGCGAACCGGCTCCTGGACGACCTCGGCTGGGTGGACCAGGACGGGGACGGCTTCCGCGAAGACGCCGACGGAAACGCGATTGTGTTCACCGCCGCGACCAACGAGGGGAACGACATCCGCACGGAGGTGCTGGCGCGGATCCGCGAGAACCTTCACGCGGTCGGCATCGACGCACGGGTTTCGATCCTGCCCTTCGGAGACCTCGTGGGGCAGCTGACGGCCACGTACGACTGGGAAGCGATCGTCATCGGGCTGACGGGCGGGACGGAACCACACGGCGGCATCGGCGTGTGGCACAGCAGCGAGCCGCTGCACCTGTGGAACCCGAACCAGCCCGAGCCCGCCACGGAGTGGGAGGCGGAGGTCGACCGGCTGTACATCGAGGGGAGCCAGGAGCTGGATCCCGAGCGGCGGGTTGCGTACTACCACGACGCGCAGGCGCTCGCCGCCGAGAACCTGCCGCTCATCTATACGGTCCTGCCCGAGCGCCTGAGCGCCGTCCGCAACGTCTTCGGGAACACCACCCCGACGCTGTACGGGCTCTTCGACGTGCGCTACGTGTACCGGCTCGACCAGTAGCGGCGGCGGCCGCTAGCGCACGAGGTTGCGGTACACAGCGCGCTCGAACGCGCCCAGCAGGTCGAGCGCGTCGCCATCGGCGAAGGGGAAGAGCTGCGTGAAGGTGGCGCCCGCGATGCCGGCGACGGGGTCGACCCAGAAGTAGGTGTTGGCGAGCCCCGCCCACGCGAGGCTTCCGGCGGAGCGGCCACCGGGCACGGGCTCGGCGTTGAGCTGGAAGCCGAGACCCCATTGCTTCGTGATGCCGGGGAGGATCTCGAGGTCGTTCGTGAGGAAGGGCATGGCGGTGGGCAGGGGGCGCACGTCGAGATCGCCGATGTGGTTACGGCCCATGAGCGCGACCGTCTCCGGCGCGAGCACGCGGGCGCCGTCGAACTCGCCACCGCGAAGGAGCATGCGCAGGAAGCGGGCGTAGTCGGCGGCCGTCGAGATGAGGCCGCCTCCGCCGGAGCAGAAGCGGGGGTCGGAGAGGGAGGTGAGGGGGAAGGGCGCGAGGGCCCCATCCCCGCCGCGGGTGTGGATGGCCGCTTGGCGAGCCGCCTTCTCCTCGGGGGCGGCGAAGGCGGTGTCGGTCATGCCGAGGGGCCCGAGGATGTGGCGCTCGAAGTACTCGTCGAGGCCCAGGCCGCTGACGGCCTCGACCACCTGCCCGAGGCGGTCGGTGCTGATGCCGTACTCCCAGCGCGTGCCCGGGTGGGCAACGAGAGGCACATCGAGGGAGCCGGGACCGTCGTCCTGCATGGAGGGCACTCCCGCGTGCTCCATGTAGCGCGCGAGGTCGGCGTTCCAGAGGTTGTAGGCGAGTCCCGAGGTATGCGTCAGGAGGTGGCGGATGGTGACCGGGCCGCTGGCACGTTCGAGGAGCGGCTCGCCGGAGGTGGGGTCGAAGCCGCGCAGAACCTGCGGGTTCGCGAGGCCGGGGAGGATGGCGCCGGCGTCCCCGTCCAGGTCAAGCTCGCCGCGCTCGACGAGTTGCATGGCCGCGACGGAGGTGACCGGCTTGGTCATCGAGGCGATGACGAGGAGCGAGTCCAGGCGGAGGGGCGTCCTCGCCTCGACATCGGCCCAGCCCCAGGCGCCCTCGTAACGCGTCCCGCCGGCATCGACGGCGACCGCCGCCAGGCCGGGCAGGCGGCCCTCGGCGACGGCTTCCCCGGCAGCGCGCTCGAACTCCTGCATCACAGCCTCCGGGCGTGACCGCTACTCGCGGGGGATGCCGAGGGCGTCGTAGGAGTCCATGCCGGCGTCGTACTTCTCCTGGGCGGTGCGCATGATCTCGATGGCGTCGGAGCGGCGTGCAGTCTGGCCGAAGATCTGGGACTCGTGGCGGCGGGCATCGTAGATGGTGAGGTCGCGGCCGCCCATGAAGCTGCGCTTGCAGGCATCGAGGCTGAAGGCGGGCCACTGGGCGATGTGGGCCGCCCAGGCGATCGCCTCCTCGCGCAGCGTGTCGTCGGGGACGACCTTGTTGATGGCGCCCAGGGCGAGCGCTTCCCGCGCCGTGATGGGGCGGCCGTCGAGGATCATCTCAAGGGCCTTCGTCGGGCCGATGAGGCGGGCGAGGCGGGTGCAGCCGCCGGCGCCCGGCGGTATGCCGATGGCGACCTCGGGCTGGCCGTAGGTGGCCGACTCGGCGGCGATACGCAGGTCGCAACCCCAGGAGAGCTCGGCGCCGCCACCCCAGGCCTGGCCGTTGTTGGCGGCGATGGAGATGAGGGGGCTATCGCCGACGCGCTCGAAGATGGCGCGGTCGGCGCCGTAAGGGGTCTTCGGCGGGGGGAGGGCGTTGCCGGCGGCGGCCATGCCTTCCATCGCATCGACGATGCCGCCGAGGTGCCAGTGGGCGATGAAGTAGCCTGGGGTATCGGAGGCGAGGACGAACACCTTCGCCCCGGACTGTTCGACTTCTTCGATGGCGGCCAGGATGCCGCTCCCGAGCTCGCCACCGCCGAAGTTCATGGGCGGGTCGGAGAAAGCGATCAGGCCGACGCCGTCGGCGGGGTAGGACACGTTCACGGTTACGGGCACGGCTGAACTCCTCGTAGCGAAGTGGCACGCGTAGTGTGCGGGGGCGGGGAAGGCTTCGCCACCGAGACGGCCGACCCCATCCCATCGACGCGGCGAACGTGGCAGAATCTCCGCAACTACCCTCTCGACGGAGACGAACGTATGACGACGAGCGAAGCAAGCGACTACACGGAGATGATCAACGCGGTGGCGGAGTGCCCCGTCAAGCTGGAGGACGTGGATCTGTTCGCCCCCGGCGCCCAGGAGCACTGGCAGGATGCCTACAAGATTCTCCACGCGGAATCGCCCGTGCAGCGCATCCCGGGTGAGGGCAGCACGCCCGACACCGACGGCTTCGTGATCACGAAGTACCAGGACATCTACGACATCGTGCGCGACCCGTGGACGTTCCCGCAGCCGGGCTTCGCCGGCGCGGAGGGGAACAGCACCGCGGGCATGAGCACCGAGGAAGGTGAATCCAGCGCGCTGGCCGACGCGATGGCGCTCAACACCCTGCGGCCCAACCTCGAGCTGCACAAGGCGCACCGCATCGAGCTCACCGATCCGTGGGTGGGCGCCACCGGCGCGCCGCGCCACCGCCCGATGGTGACGAAGTTCGTCGACCAGCTCATCGACGAGTGGATCGACCGCGACCCGGCCGAGATCGAGTTCGTCGAGGACTTCGCCGCGCCGCTGCCCCAGCTGGTGATGACGACGATCCTCGGGTGGCCGCTGGAGGACCTGGAGATCCTGCGGAAGTGGGGCCAGGCGCAGGTCCGGCGCTTCGTCTACGGGCAGGGCCACCGCAACATCATGTCCGACGCCGAGGAGCTCGAGAACGCCAAGGACCTGGGCGAGTTCATGGCCTACGTCCAGGAGCAGGTGACGCACAAGCGGAACAACCCCGGGGACGACATGACCACGTTCCTGACGCAGGTCACCTATCAGGCGATGAACCGCAAGCTGACCGACAACGAGGTCATCGGCGTGCTCTTCGGGATGCACATCGGCGGTCTCGAGACGACGCAGTACGCGATCGCGGCGGAGGCGCAGCTGCTCGCGGAGAACCCGGAGACCTTCCGGGAGCTGAAGGCCGACCCCTCCAAGATTCGCTTCTTCGCGGAGGAGGGGATGCGCATCCACGCGCCCACGCAGGGTCTCTCGACGCGCCTGGCGGCCAAGGACGTGGAGATCAGGGGCGTGTCGATCCCCAAGGGCTCGATCCTGCACCTGCGCTACGGCGCCGCGAACCTGGACGACGAAGAGTACCCGTGTCCCGCCGACATCGACATGTCTCGCCCGAACACGGGCCGGCACATGACGTTCTCGCAGGGCATCCGCGTGTGCCCCGGCGCGGGCATCTCGCGGCTGGAGCAGAACATCGCCTGGGAGCGGCTGACCCAGCGGCTGGACAGCCTCGAGTTCATCCCCGGGAAGAACGACTTCCGCCACCAGCCCGGCATCATGCTGGGCCTCTGGGAGCTGCACATGCAGTTCACGAAGGCGGCCGGCCAGGGAGGGTAGCCCCGTGCGCGACGAGCGCGAGCTTGCAGGCAACCCCGGCCCGGCGGGCGATGCCCCGGCGGTGGAGCGCAGCTACCGGACGCCGCCGCCGCTGCGCGGCCGTGAGTCGCACATCCGCATCTTCGACCCCGACAACGAGGCGCGGAAGGTGTACGGCGAGACGCAGCGATCGCGGGACGGTTCGCTGCCGCAGGAGGACGACGGGCCGAGCGCCGTCCTGAAGGCGCTCGACCCGTTCTGGACGCGGGGCATCATCCCCGACGAGAAGGACGACCGCGAAGACGACGCCTAGCGTCGGGGGCGGGGTCAGCCCGCCGAGGGGGAAGGCGATGACGGCAACCGAAGAGTCCATGACGATGGAAGAGGCGATCCGGGAGCAGCTGAAGCTCGCGATCGACCCGCAGGTGTTCGACGGCGCCGAGTACCAGAAGGACCCGTTCCCCATCTACAAGCGTCTGCGGGACCACCACCCCATCTACCAGGACCGGCTGCACAACCGCTGGGTGGTGAGCCGCTACGACGACATCGTCGCCATCTTCCAGAACAACGACGACTTCGACCGCGCCTCCTACGACCCCAAGGGGGAGTACGAGTTCGGGAAGGACCAGGTGTTCGGCCCGAACATCCTCGAGTACGGCAACAGCGACGAGCATCGCTTCCTGCGGAATGTCGTGGCCGATCAGTTCGTGGGGAACCGGCTGGCGGGCTTCCTGCCCTTCATCGAGCAGATCGCGCGCGAACTGATGGGGAAAATCTGGGAGCAGTCCGCGGACGACATCGCCGAGGGCTTCGCCGGCACGGGCGAGGTCGAGCTGGTGAGCCAGTTCACCAACCAGTTCCCGATCCGGGTCATCTCCAACATGCTGGGGCTGCCCCGCGAGGACGAGGAGACGTTCGTGCGCTGGTACCAGCACCTGATCGAGGGGCTGGGCTTCGGCGGGGAGTACTTCGCCAAGGGGATGCAGGCGCGGAACGAGATGTGGGACTACCTCGACCCGCTCATCCGCAAGGCCGAGGACGCCCCCGGCGAGGACCTGATCTCGCGCATCGTGCACGCGGAGTTCCGCGGGCAGCGCATGAACGTCGACGAGATCAAGGGCTTCATCGCGCTGCTGCTGGCGGCGGGCGGGGACACGACGGACAAGGCCATCGCGAACATGTGGTACCACATGCTGTACACGCGCCCTGACCAGTTCCAAGAGGTACAGCGCGACCCGAGCCTGTGGACGAACGTGTTCACGGAGATGATGCGCTACGACCCCGTGGTCCACGGCCAGGGGCGGCACACAACGCGCGAGATCAAGATCCTCGACCGGGTCATCCCCGAGCGGGCGATGGTCTCGCTCTTCCTAGGGGCAGGCAACCGCGACGAGCGCGTCTTCAAGGACCCGGACACGTACGACATCTTCCGCGACGACCTGCACATGGGCCGGGAGCTGCGCTCCGGGCGCTACCCGGACGGCAAGCACGGGCACCTCGGCTTCGGCATGGGGCAGCACTTCTGCATGGGCTACGCGATGGCCCGCCAGGAAGCGATCATCGCCTCCACGCGGCTGGGCGAGGCGATGAAGAACCCTCGCCCGAAGTTCCCCACCCACGAGGGGATCACGTCGCCGAACCTGGGCTCGGGCGGGTTCCGCGCGCCCCAGGAGCTGTGGGTCGAGTTCGACGTGAACTAACGGCAG
Source organism: uncultured Anaerolineaceae bacterium (assembly GCA_964389725.1). Classification (GTDB taxonomy): domain Bacteria; phylum Chloroflexota; class Dehalococcoidia; order Tepidiformales; family Tepidiformaceae; genus UBA2991. The sequence goes on along the minus strand of CAYMDV010000001.1, from coordinate 34,566 downwards.
GGACACTGCGCCCCGGGTCGGGGATGTCGTAGGCTTACGCCCGCACACCCTCGAAGCAGGAGGAAGCCAAATGACGGCGACCGACGAATCCACCGGCCTGGCCGAGGCCATCCGGGAGCAACTGCAGCTCGCGATCGAACCGCAGGAGTTCGACAGCGATGAGTTCCGCAAGGACCCGTTCCCGCTCTACAAGCGGTTGCGGGACAACCACCCCATCTACCAGGACCTGTTCCACAACAACTGGGTGGTCAGCCGCTACGACGACATCGTCGCGGTGTTCCAGAACAACGACGACTTCGACCGGGCAGCGTACGACCCCAAGGGCGACTACGAGTTCGGGAAGAAGCACGTCTTCGGGCCGAACATCCTCGAGTACGGCAACAGCGATGAGCACCGCTTCCTGCGCAACGTCGTGGCCGACCAGTTCGTGGGGAACCGGCTCTCGGGGTTCCTGCCGTTCATCGAGCAGATCGCCCGTGAGCTGATGGGGCAGATCTGGGCGAAGTCGGCGGACGACATCACGAAGGGCTTCGCGGATACGGGCGAGGTCGAGCTGGTCAGCCAGTTCACGAACCAGTTCCCGATCCGCGTCATCTCCAACATGCTCGGGCTTCCACGCGAGGACGAGGACATGTTCGTGCGCTGGTACCAGCACCTGATCGAGGGGCTGGGCTACGGGGGCGAGCACTTCGCGCGCGGGATGCAGGCGCGCAACGAGATGTGGGAGTACCTCGACCCGCTCATCCTCCGCGCCGAGGACGCGCCGGGCGAGGACCTCATCTCGCGCATCGTGCACGCCGAGTTCCGCGGGCAGCGCATGAACGCCGACGAGATCAAGGGCTTCATCGCGCTCCTCCTCGCCGCCGGCGGGGATACCACGGACAAGGCGATCGCGAACATGTGGTACCACATGCTCTACACGCGCCCGGACCAGTTCGAAGAGGTGAAGCAGAACCCCGAGCTGTGGACGAACGTCTTCACCGAGATGATGCGCTACGACCCGGTGGTCCACACGCAGGGGCGGCGCACCACGCACGAGATCAAGATCCACGGCGAGGTCATCCCGGAGCGGGCCAACATCATCATGTACCTGGCCGCCGGGAACCGGGACGAGCGCGCCTTCAAGAACCCGAACACGTTCGACATCTTCCGGGACGACCTGCACATGGGCCGCGAGCTCCGCTCCGGGCGTTACCCGGACGGCAAGAACGGCCACCTCGGCTTCGGCATGGGGCAGCACTTCTGCATGGGCTACGCCATGGCCCGCCAGGAAGCGATCATCGCCAGCACGCGCCTGGGCGAGGCGATGAAGAACCCGCGGCCCAAGTTCCCGACGCACCCGGGCATCACCTCGCCGGTGATGGGCTCAGGCGGCTTCCGGGCGCCGGAAGAGCTCTGGATCCAGTTCGACGTCGAGTAGGGAGGGGGATCGATGCGAGTCAAGGTCGACCTGAAGAAGTGCACGAAGAGCGGGGAGTGCTACTACAACCACCCCGCGCTCTTCAAAGTGGACGGCGAGGGCTTCCCCGTCATCCAGATGGACCCGCTGGAGGGCGAGGACATGGAGATCGAGGCCGTACAGGCCTCGGAGGTCTGCCCCGTCGAGGCGATCACGGTCGAGGACGAGTAGGAACGGCACCATCCCAACCCCGGGACAGGGCCGTCGGGCCAGGGAGGATCATGTGAGGAAGAAGCTGATCATTGTGCTCGGCGCCGTGGCGGCCCTGGCGACGATGGGCGGATTCGCCATCGCCAGCCAGGCCGGCGGCGGGTCCGTGCAGATCGCCGTCTGGCAGAGCGCCTCCGAGCCCTCGCAGCTCCACCTGAGCACCCGCGTCGAGGGGGGCGAGTGGAAGACGGCGGACACGCCCCTCAGCCTGGAGCAGAAGGGCGACTCAGGGCGCTACCTGCGGAGCGAGATCGTGTCGGTGGAGGCGCCTCCGCGGTCGCCGTACGAGCCGGTCGCCGTCGGCGCCACGGCAACTGCACGGATGCAGGGGGTGGACGGGGCCGACATGGGGACGGTCACGATCGAGCAGGGGCCGCGCGGTCTCATCATCCAGGCGAACGTGCACGGGCTGTCGGAGGGCGGCCACGGATTCCATATCCACGAGATGGGCGCCTGCGAGCCGGACTTCACAGCGGCCGGCGGGCACCTCAATCTCGAGGGCCGGAGCCACGGCGAGCGAGCAGCAGCGGGAACTCACACGGGCGACCTGCCCAACCTCTACGCAGGCCCCGGGGGCATGGCGCGCGCCGACGTCTTCACGGACAAGGCGACGCTGGACGACAACGCGCCCCATACGCTGTTCGATGCCGACGGCTCGGCCATCATCATTCACGCCGGGCCGGATGACTATCTGGACATGGCGAGCGCCGGTGGGCGCGTGGCCTGCGGGGTAATCCAGCTCGACTCGTAGGCTCGCGGGGGCCTGCCGAACCCCGGCTCAGTAGTGGATGGCGCGACCGACGCCGCCGCCGGCGGCGATCGTGTCGCCGGTGATGGCCACTGACTTGGGCGAGGCGAGGAACGCCACGACGTGGGCAATCTCGGAGGCGTCGATGAAGCGCCCCACGGTGTTGCCCTGTCCGGCGCGCTCGGTGGCCTCTTCCACGGTGATGCCCTGTTCGGCCGCACGCGTCTCCATCAGCTCGGGCATGCGCTCGGTCCAGGTGAGGCCGGGATGGACGACGGTGACGTTGACGCCGTGGGGACCGAGCTCGTCGGCGAGGTTCTTGGTGAGGGCGGCAACGGCGACGTTGCGCATGCTGCCGATGGCCGTTCCCGACTGGCGGGCGGCCATCCCGCTGATGTTGATGATGCGTCCCCAGCCATCGGCCTTGAGGTGGGGGGCGGCGGCGCGGGCACAGCGGAGATAGCCCAGGACCTTGGTGTTCATCTCCTCGGCGAAGTTCTCGTCGGTGATGCCTTCGAGGGGCGGGATGGGGCCGGGGCCGCCGCCGGGCCGGGCGGCGTTGTTCACGAGGATGTCGAGACGCCCGAGTTGCTCGACGGCGCTCGCCACCATGGCGTCGACGGCGGGCGTGCTGCCCGTGTCACAGACGATGGGGACGATGCGGCGACCGGTCTCGGCGGCGAGCTCAGCGGCCGTCTCTTCGAGGGTCTCCTTCGTGCGGGAGGCGATGGCGACATCGACGCCCTCCTGGGCGAGGGCGCGCGCGATGGCCTTGCCGATGCCCTTGCTGCCGCCGGTGACGAGTGCGGTCTTGCCTTCGAGTTCGAGGTCCATGGCTAGCGGAGCGAGGCCCACCACTCGGGCACGGCCACGCGCAGGACCTCGTCGTAGGTCTTCGCGATCGCGGGGGCGTCGTCGGGGACGTCCTGCTGGTTGGTGGCGGGCAGGGGGGAGGCGCCCTGGATGGGGTCGACCCACTCGATGCCCTCCTCCTCGATGACCTCCATGAGGGGCGGGGTGGCGTCCTCGTGGTGGTCGCTGATCTGGTGCTTCAGGAGGAAGGTGTTGTAGTCGGGGAAGGAGAGGATGCAGTAGTAGCTGCGGGGCTCCTGCCCGCGCCACATCTCGTAGCGAAGGACATCGCTTTCGAGGGAGTGGGTCTTCTCGTAGAGGTCCTTCTGGATCTCCTCGTAGCGGGCCTCCATGCCCTCCTTGACCTTGAGCGTGATGAGCACGGTCGCCATTGGGACGCACCTCCGGGGGTGGGGATTGGCAGGCGGCACGATACGGCGGGGCGGACGGGGGCGGCAAGGGTGGGGTGGAGTCACGCGGGACGGAGGCGGGTAGGATTGGCGGCACGAAATCCGGAATCGGCGGCGAGCGCCGCAGGGAGGACAGTCATGCAGCGAGCGACCTCAGACGCCCCTCACGCGACCGGCCATCGACAGGAGCAGGTGACCGGGTGCCCGGTGAACCTGGACGATGTCGACCTCTTCTCGCCGGGGGCGCAGGAGTACTGGTTCGACTCGTACAGGATCCTTCATGACGAGGCTCCGGTTCACAAGATTCCCGGCGAGGGCGCGCTGCCCGGCACGGACGCCTACATCCTGTCGAAGTACGACGACATCGCGATGGTCGTGCGCGACCCGGAGACGTTCGAGTTCTACAACGCCGCCGAGGGCGACGAGGCCGCACGGGAGATCTTCCGGGAGAAGGGCTTCGGCACGATCACGGACACGTGGGACACGCTGCGTCCGACCATGGAGGAGCACAAGCGGCACCGCATGGAGCTGACGGACCCGTGGGTGGCCCTGCCCGCGGCTGAGCGCCACACGCCGATGATCACGCAGGCCGCGAACGACCTGATGGACAAGTGGATCGAGACAGGCTCGGTGGAGTTCGTGAAGGGGTTTGCGGCGCCGCTGCCGCAGATCGTGATCACCACGATTCTCGGCTTCCCCCTCGAGGACATGCCGATGACTCGGGTGTGGGAGGAGGAGCAGGTCAAGCGGTTCGTGTACGGCTTCAGCCACAAGAACCTGCTGACCCCCGAGCAGGACAAGGCGAACGCGGAGGCGCTGGTCGCCTTCCAGCACTACATCGGCGAGCAGATCGAGGACAAGCGCAAGAACCCCAGGGACGACATGATCACGTTCCTCCTGAACGTGGAGTACGGGCCGGAGAAACGAAGGCTGAGCGACGCCGAAATCGTGAGCGTCGTGTACGGCATGCACATCGGTGGGAACGAGACGACGCAGTACGCGCTCACAGCCGAGGCGATGCTGCTGGCGCAGCAGCCCGAGCTGGTCGAGGAGCTGCGGGCGGACCGCTCGAAGGTGCGCTTCTTCGTGGAGGAAGCGCTACGCCTCTACGCGCCCACGCAAGGGCTCTCGACGCGGGTGGCGATGAAGGACGTGGAACTGCGCGGCGTGGAGATCCCGAAGGGCTCGATGCTGCACCTGCGCTACGGCGCGGCCAACCGCGACCCGGACCTCTGCCCGGCGACGGACTCGATCGACCTGACGCGCAAGAACCCGGGGCGGCACCTGACGTTCTCGATGGGCCCGCGGGTGTGCCCGGGGGCGGGACTCTCGCGGCTGGAGCAGAACATCGCGGTGAACGTGATGCTCGACCGGCTCGACAACCTGCGCCTGGCCCCGGGGAAGAACGACCTGACGCACCAGCCCGGCATCATGCTGGGGCTCTGGGAGCTGAACCTCGAGTTCGACGAGCGGGGGGCCTAGGACGCAGGTGGCAGAACGGGGGCTGGAAAGGGCTCGCCAGCGGGCGGCGGACATGCTCGACCGGGGCGAGTCGCCCGACCTTGTGGCGATCCTGCGGGAGGAGTACGCCATCGAGCCGCGCGCGGCCTACGAGCGCGTCCTGCGCGCCATCGCCGAGGCGGCCGCGGGGGGCTTGCGTCCCGGCAGCGACGGCGAGGATGCCGTCGACCGGTGGGCGCGGGGCGTACGGTCGGGTCCGTCGCTCTACCTGGCGCTGGGGGATGCGATCAACTGGCTCCGCGACAACAGCGCGGACAGCGGGAGCGAGGCGCAGGCCTCGATGCTGTTCTAGTCGTCGTCCTCAGTGAGGGTGATGGCATTGCCGGGGCAGACGCGAACGGCGTCCTCGGCATCCTCGACCTGATCCCCGGTGGGCTCTTCCACGGTCACAACGGGGAAGCCATCGTCCCGCGCCGCAAAGAGCTCGGCGTGATAGGTCGAGCACTCCGCCGCCTTGATGCACCGGTCGAGATTCACGGAGAGTTTCATCGATTCCTCCTGGGAGTGGCGAGGTTGCGCGGGATTGCGGGCAGATTATCGGGCAGGGAGGGCGCGAGTACCAGCGAGGACTCTTGACGCGCCCCCCGCGGGCTCCCACGATGCGAGCCATCCGCGGACGCACCGGGCGCAGGTCCGGTCGAGGAGGACACGATGGAGCGAGACTACGACGTTGTCGTCATTGGTTCGGGGGCGGCGGGGCTCTCGGCGGCGGTGGCCGCCGCGGACTCCGGCGCGAGCGTGATCGTGCTGGAAGCGGACGACAAGGTGGGTGGCTCCTCGCGTCTCTCCGGGGGGCACTTCTATGCCGCCGGCACGAGCGTGCAGCGCGAGGCGGGCATCCTCGATGACACGCCCGACGACATGTTCAACTACTACATGACCCTCAACCAGTGGAACGTGGAGCCGGCAGTGGCGCGAACGTACTGCGACAGCGCCGCACCGACGTTCGAATGGCTGCGCAGCCTGGGCGTCGAGTACAAGCCCGAGCGGGTCTACATCTCGGGCATCGACACGGTGGCGCGCGGCCATCCCCCGGAGGGGGAGGGGCTGGCGGTCGTACGCGTGCTCGACGCCGAGCGCATCAAGCGGGGCGTGGACATGGCCCTGATGACGCGCGCGGACAGACTGATCGAGGAGGACGGCGAGGTCGTCGGCGTGGCGGCGGGCGACCAGGAGGTGGGCTGCGGGGCAGTCGTGATCGCCTCCGGCGGCTTCGGCCACAACAAGGAGTTCATCGAGAAGTACTGGCCCGACGCGCACGAGCAGGGCGACGGGGTCTGGGCGATCTCCGGCCCGAAGGCGATGGGCGACGGAATCGTGCTGGGCGAGCAGGTGGGGGCGACGCTGGGAGGCCACAACCGCGGCCTGCTGCTCGTGACGCCAGGGTTCACCAGGGATCTGGAGCTCGGAGTGCCGCCCTGGTCCGTCCTGGTGAGCCGCGAGGGCCGGCGATTCTGCAGCGAGATGGCGCCGTACACGGTGATGGCGGGCCTCTTCAAGCGGAACGGCGGGGTGGCCTACGCGATCTTCGACGAGGCCGCGCGGCTGGACGCAGACTCGATGCCAACGGGCCCGAGCTGGACCTCCGAGAACCTGCTGGCGAAGGCAGAGGGGGGGGAGGTGCTGCGGGCGGACACCCTCGAGGAGCTGGCCGCACTCTGCAAGATCAACCCAGCGCCGCTGGCGGGCACGGTGCAGAAGTACAACGCCGACTGTGCAAGAGGCGTCGATAGCGCCTACTTCAAGCCGATGGGGCTGCGCGCGATCGAGGCGCCGCCGTTCTACGCGGTGGAGGTGCGCCCGGCGATCATCGCGTGGACCGGGTGCGGCCTGCGGGTCGATGCGGAGACGCACGTGATTGCGAACAACGAGCTGCCGATCGACAACCTCTTCGCGGCGGGCGAGGCGATGGGCACCCTCCACGGCGACCGCTACATCGGCGGCGGCGGCTCGTACGGGCCGGCGGTCACGTTCGGGCGGATCGCGGGCCGGAACGCGGCAACGGCGGCAGCCAAGGGCGCCGGTCTGATGGAGTAGGGGCGCGCGCCCGCCATCGGCCACCTTACCAAGACTCCTTACCGAGTGGTAAGGTAGCTTTGGTAAGGAGTGGCCGATGGGCGAGCCGACCTTCACCGCCAAAATCACCAGCAAGCGGCAGATCACGCTGCCAAAGGGACTCTGCGACCGTCTCGGGGTGCGCGAAGGCGACAGGGTCGCGTTCGTCGAGGACGGCGAAGGCATCCGCCTTGAACGGGACTTCGACCCCGAGGAGTTCCGGGCGAACCTTCAGCAGTGGCGGGAGCAGCTGGAGCCCTACTGGAGGGAACAGGGGTACGAAGGCATGACCGCCGACGAGATATTCCTGGAGATTCGCGGCCCCGATCCCGTCGACGAGATTGAGCAGGCGGCAGGCGATCGGTGATTACCGCTGTCGACACGAACATCCTGATCGACATCCTCCAGGGGCAGTCAACGGAGAGCGCCGACCGAGTGGCGAACACACTGGCGCTTGGCGGAGCGATTATCTGCGAGGCGGTCTACTCGGAAGTGGCGCCGCTGTTCGAGACCTCGGACGGCCTCAACGGGTTTCTCACGTCCACCGGCATCCGGGTCGAGCGTTCCAGCGATGAGGCGCTTCACAGGGCGGGGCTGGCGTGGCGCGCCTACAGCCGTCAGCGGCCCAGGCTGCCGAGTTGTTCGGACTGTGGCGAGAGTCAGGCCGTGGCCTGCACGTCCTGTGGCGCGCCACTGCGGTTCAGGCAGCACACGCTGGCGGACTTCCTTATCGGCGGCCATGCGGTCGTGCATGCCGATCGACTTCTCACCCGCGACCGGCGCTCGTACGGGCGCTACTTCCCCGAGCTTGTGCTTGCTTAACTCCCATCGGACGGCAGAGCGGTAGGATTGGAGGGCGCGCCTCGCGCTGGAGGATGCTCCCATGACGCCACCGCTGACCGTCCACGGCGTTCCCGTGATCGACATCGACAGCCACTACACGGAACCGCCCGACCTGTGGACCTCGCGGGCGCCGGCTTCCTACAAGGAACGGGTGCCTCGCGTGGTGCCGGACGAGGAGGGGCGCGCGCGCTGGGTGGTCGACGGCGACGTGGACTTCGGCCCGCTCGGCTTCACGGTCGTGAAGCAGGACGGCGAGAAGGCGTACGGGATGATCAGCCTGACGGACTTCGATGAGATGAGCGACGCGGCGAGCTATCCCGAGCCCCGCCTCCAGCTCCTCGACCGGCTGGGTATCTCGCAGCAGATCATCTACCCGAACGTGGCCGGCTTCGGGAGCAACCGCTTCATGTCGCTGGAGGACCAGGAGCTGCGGAACATCTGCGCGCGCGTGTACAACGACGCGATCATCGAGCTGCAGCAGGCGGGGAACGGACGGCTCTTCCCGCAGGCGCTGACGCCGTTCTGGGACATCGACGAGTGCGTGCGCGAGATCCGGCGGGTGACGGACGCCGGCATCAGGGGCATCACGATGACCGACACCCCGGAGGCGTTCGAGCTACCGCACCTGCACGACCCGCACTGGGACCCGCTGTGGTCGACGTGCCAGGAGCTGGGCATCCCGGTGAATTTCCACGTGGGTTCTGGGAACAACATCGGCGGCCAGATGATCTGGGACGGCTACGGGCCGCAGCGCTACCTGGCCACGATCAGCGTTTCCCTGTTCATGGTGCAGTGCAAGACGATCATGAACCTGATCTTCAGCGGGCTCCTGGACCGCTACCCCAACCTGACCTTCGTCTCCGTGGAGAGCGGCATCGGCTGGATTCCGTTCCTGCTGGAAGCGATGGAGTGGCAGTACGACGAAACCATCCCGACGGAGCGCGAGGGGCTGAGCCTGCGCCCGAAGGAGTACTTCAAGCGCCAGGTGTACGCCTCGTTCTGGTTCGAGCAGTGGGGGCCGCTGCACGCGATCGAGGAGCTGGGCGAGGACAACGTGATGTTCGAGACCGACTTCCCCCACCCCACCTGCCTCTACCCCGAGACGCACACGCGCATCAGCAAGACGCTGGACCAGCTCGACCCGACCGTGCGGCGGAAGGTGCTGCACGACACGGCGGCGCGGGTCTACAACCTGCCGGAGATCGGCTCGGGAGCGGGCTAGCGGCGTTCGGCGCCGGCGAAGGCCTCCGCGGCCTTCGCCTCTTCCTCGGGCACGCCATCGATGAGAACGAGCGATCGGCCCGGGTAGGCAGGCACGCGCGGGCCAGGCACGATCGTGCCGGTCAGGTTCACCGGGTCGACGGCGCTGACGACGACGCGCTCGCCGCCGGCGGGCTCGTTGCGGGTGCGGCGGAGCTGCTCGACGGCATCGATGAGGGCGTACTGCTCCCCGACGACACCGGAGACAAAGCGCCCGCCACGGACGTCGCCACGGGCCTCCATCGTGCGGAGGGCTCGAAGCACAGAACGCCAGGGGAGGGTGAAGCGCTCATGGGTCGCGAGGTCGCGGAAGACGACGCCGTAGCGTTCGAGGAGGACGCTCGCGACAAGGGCGGCGAGCTCCTCCTGGTGGGCGGGGTCGGGGGGTTGCGCCTCGACGAGTGACCAGCGGCCCGGCGGTCCGCCGAGGACGAGTCCGAGCCGGTAGCTGGCGACGGGGCGGCGCACAGCCGTCCGGCGGCGGCCGGAGGAGGACCGCGCGAAGATACGGCGCACGCCCTCGAAGCCGTCGGAGGCGACGAGGCCGGCGGCGATGAGCTCGCGCAGCGTGTCCTCGGTCTGGCTGGAGAGCTGGCCGGTCTCGCGCACGAGCTCGTCGAAGAAGAGGGCGCCGCGTTCGCGCAGCAACTCGACGATGGCGGAGGCGGCGCCGGGCGGGGGAGGGATGCCCTCGGGGCGGTCGTGGCGGGCGGCGGCGAGGAGGTCGGGGAAGGCGCGGCGGGCGACAAGGGTGACAGGGGTCGAGCGGGTGGCGGGCGCGGGGCGGCCGGGGGCATCCTCGGGGGAGGTGGGCCGGCGACCGCTGAGGCGCGCCCACGCGATCTCGCCGGCGAGGCATAGCTCATCGAGCCAGGCGGGATCGTAGTCGCGCACGCGGGCGCGGAGGAGGTCGTCCTCCCAGGAGCCGGCGGGCGCCTCGAAGCCCTGCAGCCGTTCGAGGGCGCGTCGCAGGCCGGGGCGGCCGCCATACACGGTGCCCGGCGCGAGCCCCTGCCAGCGGGTGAGGAAGCGCATGTAGTCGGCGCGCGAGACGGGAGCGACGGCCTTGCGCAGTCCCTCGAGCGTGTAGCGGTGGATGCGGGCGAGCAGGCGCCGGTCGCAGAGCTCGTCCTCGGGGGCGCCGGGGGTGAAGCGTCCCCGGACGAGGTAGCCGGCGGCCTCGGCGGCGCGGAGGCCGTAGTCCGCGTCCTTCTCGCTCAGGCCGGTGCGGGCGGCGATGTCGCCGGCGGTGAGGGGGCCGAGGCACTCGGTGTGACCGCGCACGAGGGCGAGCCGCGCCGCCTCCCGGTCCTCCACGGGCAGGAGGGCGTGCTCGGGGACGGCGGGGGCGGGGATGTCGGCATCGGGGAAGAGGAAGCGGAGGGCGGGGAGGTTCTCGGCGGCGAACCAGAACGTGCGCCCGTGGAGCATGAGGCGAGCAGCGCGGCCGCCGGCTTCCAGCTCGGCCAGCCACTCGCTCCAGGAAGGAGCGTGCTCCTCGGCAAGAACGGTGAAGCCCAGGAGGGCGTCGTGGACCTCCTCGCCGTCGCGGGGCTCGGGCCAGGCCTCCTCGCGGACACGGGAGATGGCGTCGGGGCTGAGGGCGGCCAGGTCACGGGCGGAGTCGGGGAGGGTGCGCCGCAGGGTAACGGCGCGCGTGCGGCGCTCCTCGATGGGCGCGTCGTCGAGGTAGGTATAGGGGCGGCCGCTCACGATCTCGTGGGCCATTGGGGAAGGCTCGACCGTATCGACGGCGTGGAGGCGGATGGCGCCGTCCTCGACGCGGGTGAGCACATCCTCGAGACCGCGCACGTCCATGGCCTCGTAGAGGCAGTCGTCGCGGGTCTGGCGCATGAGGGGGTGGTCGGGGAGGGAGAGGGGCGCGTCGAGGTGCTCCTGGCAGCCGACCTGGGCGGGGAAGACGGCGGCCATCAGGTCGTCGCCGCGCATGCGCTGGAGGAATGGGGGAACGCGCTTGCCGTTCCGCTGGCGGGCGATGGCGAGCGCCCGCGAGGCGTTCCAGCGCCAGCGCGTGGGGAAGAGGGGGATGTAGAAGATCGACTTCTCCACGAGCGTGGCGACGTTGCGGGGGTTCACCCAGGAGAAGGCGTCGGCGAGGGGCCAGGAGTGCTGGGGCCCGGCCGAGAGGAGGATAGCGTCGTCGTTGGCGGCGGCCTGCAGCTCGAAGTCGAAGGTGGTGCAGAACTGCTTGCGGAGGGCGAGTCCCCAGGCGCGGTTGACGCGCGCGCCGAAGGGCGCGTGCACGACGAGCTGCATCCCACCCGAGTCGTCGAAGAAGCGTTCGAAGACGACGTCGGTATCGGAGGGGACGACGCCAAGGCCGTCGCGGGTGGCGCGCACGTAGTCGACCATCTGGCGGGCACCGTTCTCACTGAGGCTGCACGCCACCTGGAGGCTCCCGACGAGGGCCTCCGGGTCGTCGAGGCCAGCGGCGATCTCGCGGCGGAGGCGGCCGGCCTCCTCGGAGAGCTCGATGGTGCGGCCGGGGGCTTCGCCCAGCCAGAAGGGGACGGTGGGGGGCGCGCCGTGCGCATCGACGACACGCACGGTGCTCTGCTCGACGCGGGTGATGCGCCAGGAGGTCGAGCCGAGGAGGAAGATGTCGCCGGCGGCGCTCTCCATGGCGAAGTCCTCGTTCACCGTGCCGACGGGGATGTCCTCGGGTTCGGCGACGACGCGGTAGTCGCCCATCTCGGGGATGACGCCGCCGTTGTTGAGGGCCGCCAGCCGCGCCCCCCGCCGGCCGCGGACGATGCCGTTGATGCGGTCGCGATGGATGAGGGGGGAGGCGGAGCCGGGGCCATCGCCGATGCCGGTGGCGAGCATCGTGACGATCTCGTCGAAGGGGCCGCGTTCCAGAGCCTCGAAGGGAGCCGCCTCGCGCATGAGCCCGTAAAGGTCGTCCTCGGACCAGGGCTCGCAGGCGGTCTCGGCAACGATCTGCTGCGCCAGCACGTCGAGGGGAGCGGTCAGGGGATTGATGCGGTCGAGGCGCCCGGCACCGACCGCGCGGACGAGGGCGGAACACTCCAGCAGCTCGTCGCGCGTAGTGGGGAAGAGGCGTCCGTGGGGGCGCAGACCGAGGGCGTGGCCCGAGCGCCCAATGCGCTGCAGCAGAGTGGCGATGCTGCGGGGCGAGCCAACCTGGCAGACGAGGTCGATGGCGCCGATATCGATGCCAAGCTCGAGGGAGGCGGTGGCGACGAGGGAGCGCAGCTCGCCCGCCTTGAGGCGTTGCTCGACGTGGAGGCGGCGCTCCTTCGCGATGCTGCCGTGGTGACTGGCGACGGCTTCCTCGCCGAGGCGCTGCGTGAGCTCCTTGGCGACGCGTTCGGACAGCGAGCGCGTATTGACGAAGATGAGGGTCGTGCGGTGCTCCCGCACGAGCTCGGCGAGACGGTCGTAGATGTCGCCCCACTGCTCCCGGGGAGGCACGGCCTCGAGGTCGCTGGGGGGCGTCTCGACGTGGAGGTCGAGGTCGCGCTGGTGGCCCCGGTCGACGATGGAAGCGGTGCGGCCGGCGCCGGCGAGGAAGCGGGCAATGAGCTCAATGGGGCGCTGGGTGGCGGAGAGGCCGATGCGCACAGGACGCGCCTCGGCGAGGTGGTCGAGGCGGGCAAGGGTGAGGGCGAGGTGGCTGCCGCGACGGTCGCGGGCGAGGGCGTGAATCTCATCGACGATGACCGTGCGCACGCCCCGCAGGTTCGCGCGGCTGCGCTCGGCGGTCACGAGCAGGAAGAGCGACTCGGGGGTGGTGACGAGGATGTGGGGCGGGCGGCGCACCATCGTCTGGCGGACGGACGCGGGCGTATCGCCGGTGCGCACGGCGCTGGTGATGGGGGGCAGGTCGTAGCCCATCTCCCTGGCAAGGGCGCGGATCTCGTCGAGGGGTTCCTCGAGGTTGCGCTGGATGTCGTTGCTGAGCGCCTTGAGGGGCGAGACGTAGACGATGCGGGTCGCGCTCTCGAGCTCGCCCGCCTCGGCCTCGCGGATGAGCTGGTCGATGCCGACGAGGAAGGCGGCGAGGGTCTTGCCGGAGCCAGTGGGCGCCGCGATGAGGGTGGTCTCGCCGGCGTGGATGCGGGGCCAGCCCTCGGCCTGGGCATCGGTGGGAGCAGCGAAGCGGCGCTCGAACCAGGCGCGCACGACCGGATGGAAATCGGCGAGGGAGTCGCCGGCGGGAGGCGGAGGGGTGGCTGCGGGATCCCGATCGAACATGCGTGCGGGTGATCGTAACGGAACGGGACGCTCTCTGCTCGCTGCACAAGCCGACCCCCCCCGGTTCGAACAGGGGGGCCGGGCAGATAAGGGCCAGGACTCGCGGCTGCTAGCGCCGCCTGTACGCGAGGGCGAGCGCCGCTCCGACGGCCACGACCACCAGCAGGAAGAAGGACACGGTCACCTGGTCGGTGCGAAGGCCGGTACCGGCGTCGGGCTCGGCGCCCTTGCCCGGAGCGGGAGTGGCCTCTGGCTCCGGGGCGGACTCTTCCGGCTCCTCGGGTTCTTCCGGCTCCTCGGGTTCTTCCGGCTCCTCGGGTTCTTCCGGCTCCTCAGGCTCTTCCGGCTCCTCGGGTTCTTCAGGGTCCTTCGGTTCCGGGGGCTCCGACTCCGGGGTTGGCGTCGGCGTGGGGGTTGGAGTTGGCGTCGGGGTCGGCGTGGGGGTCGGCGTGGGGGTCGGCGTGGGGGTCGGTGTGGGAGTCGGGGTTGGCTCGTCGTCGTCGGTGATGTTGACGGTCGCTTCGTCCGGGGTGCCCGCCGTCACGTCGGTGGGCAGATCCCGGAGGCCAATCCTCACACTCTCGCCGTCGTCGTCGTCGCTGTCCTGCGTCGCGGTGAAGGTGATGGACATCTCGGTCTCGCCGCTCATGAACATCACGTTCGCGGGCACGCCCGAGTAGTCGTCGTCGTCGGCCCCATCCTGGCCCGCGGCGTCGAAGCGGATGGTGACCGTGCGTTCGGGGTCGGCGCTGAGGGCCAGCTTGATTGTGACGCTGTCCCCCTCTGCCACGGTGTAGGAGTTCCGCTCGAAGCTCACCGTGACCGCGGGCACGTCGCCGTCGGTGATGCTCACCGTCGTCTCGTCGTTGGCCCCCTCAGTAACGCGATCTGGCAGCTCTCCGAAACCGATCTTCACGCTCTCGTCGTCGTCGTCCCGCCCGTCGTCAACGGCGGTAAAGGTGAACGACGCTTCGGTTTGGCCGGAGTTGAACGTCACGTCGGAGGGAACGCCGGAGTAGTCGGCGGCGCTGGCGCCGTCCTGCTCCACGGGGACGAGCGGGATGGTCACCCTGCGCTCGGGATTCGCGTTGAGCAGCACCTTGACCGTGATGCTGCTGCCCTCGGCCACGGTGTAGACGTCCTGTTCGAAGCTGACGGTCACGCGGGGTGGGGGCTGCGGGTTGGGGTCGGGCTGCGGATACGGGTTCGGATCCGGCCGGTTGATAGGGGGAGGGCTGACGACCGGCGGCGGTGAGTCGTTGTCTGTCACCGTGACACTGACGTCATCGATGGTGAGTGGCGTGGCCGGCGCGTAGTCGGTGTCGGTGGAGGTGATGGTGTGCTCGATGGTTGCGGAGTCGTTGGCGGCATCGGTGTCGTCCTCCGCCTCGACGGTGACGGTCTGCGGCGTGTCCCAGTCCGTCTCCGTGAAGGTCACGCTGGACGACGTCACCGAGGTGTCGGTGTCCGTGGTCAGGGTGACATCCGTGCTCGAACTGCTGGACAGCGCGATGTTCACGGTCACATCGGCGGATGGCTTGCTGCCAAGGACCAGCGTGTAGGTGTTGCTGCCTTCCTCCGCCACCGTCAGGGAGGTTGGATCCACCACGACGCCTACGTGGTCGTTGTCGGTGACCTCGACGGCAACGTCGTCGAGGGTGAGGGCTGAGTAGTCGGAGTCGGTCGTCGTGACGGAGTGCGAGATGGTTGCGGTGTCCTGGTTGGCATCGCCGTCCTCAGCGGCAGAGACGGTGACCGTCTGGGCGGTGCTCCAATCGCCGGATGTGAAGGTGAGGGTGGACTCGTCGGCGGTGACGTCGGAGCTGCCGGTCACGCTGATGGTCACCTCGACGTTGGCGGAAGGCTTGGAGTCGAGCACGACGTCGTAGGTTTCGTCGCCGCCCTCGTCGATGGTGAGCGAATTGGGGCTAATGGAGACGCCAGCGCTGTCGTCATCCTTGATGGTGACGACAGTCTGAGAGGTGGTTCCCACCGAGAAGCCACTCGGGAGGTTGGCGCCGAACCCGATGGTTACAGTTTCGTCGCCCTCAATCTCGCCGTCCTGCGTGGCTACGAAGGCGAGCACCTTCTGAGTAGCACCCCCGGGAACGGTATAGCTTGAACGGAGGGAGCTGTAGTCGGCGCTGGTTGCCCCGACATGGCTGACTACGGTCACCGGTATCGAGACATTTTGCGACTGGGCTTCGCTGAGCGTGACAATTATGGCGACGGCGTTCCCCTCGTTTACGGTGTACGCGGCACTCTGGAACTCTAGTGTCACCGTGGAGACAGGGTCGGGAGTGGGGTTTGCGGGGTTGGTTGAGCCGTCGCACGAAGAGAGCAGGTTGCCGGAGTGGTTGACGTACTCCATGTCGTTGTTGGAGACGTCGTAGAGTCCATCGGGGATGCAGCCCTTGAACCCCCCTTTTTCTGTGGCGTCGTCGGGGTCTTCCTTCCCCAGGTTGCCACTCAGATGAAGCGTGGTGAGCGGCAGATCCTCGAGGTACTCCGGAATGTAGCCCCGCAGGTAGTTGCCATAGAGCTCCAGCGCCTTGAGGGACGTTGCTCCAGAGAGGTCGGGGAGGACACCCGAGATGCTGTTCTGATGCAGTGCCAGGCGAGTGAGGCTGGTGAGGGACGAAAGGAAGTCGATTTCGCCCGTGAATCCGGTGGCGTGGCCATCCAGCGGACGAGCCTGGCCAAACAGGAGCAACTGCTTCAGCGTCGTGACCTCTCCGAGCCACTCGGGAATGGCACCGGAGAGCTGGTTGTTGCTGAGATCGAGGACTGTCAGGGGAGGAGGGTTCTCCAGGGTGGCGGGCAGAGCGCCGGAGAGACCGTTGGCGGAGAGCCTCAGTTCCTGGAGCTTGGGCAGGCTCAATATCTCCGAGGGGACCCCACCAGACAGACCCTGCCAACGCAACTCCAGCACCTGAAGCTCCGTCAGCTTTCCAAGTACGGTAGGGATGGCGCCACGCAACCTGCGCTCACCTTGCCGGGTGTCGAACTCTATCCTCGTCACGCGGTCGTTCCGTATGGTGATCCCTTCCCAATCGGATAGCGGCCTGTACGTGGTGACTCCCCCCTCAACAGACTTGACCTCGTGCCAGTGGAGCCGGTGTCTCTCGGTGGAGTCGGAGAGCCTGGAGTTGAAGCGCTCGGCCGCCACGATGAGGTACGCACAGTCATTGACGAGGTCGGGCTTGTCCGAGTAGCCAGGGATGACCGCTTCATTGCCGCACCGCGTCTTGTAGGAGGCGTAGGGATCCTCGGCGGCGACCAGCGCCGCGTCCCGCCCCAACCCGATGACAGTCGCAACGGTCACGGCGGCGGTCACCAGCAGGGTGAGGGCAAGCCCCCACTTGCCCAACGTCATGTGCAGCCCTCCAATCGGCAGGACGTACGACGGCGACTCCTCGTACGGGAACCAGACGGCTCTGGGCGTCGTGCGCCACGGCGCTCCGGCACTGCAGCTTTCGCGGAAGGGCTAGGCATGGCGCCGCCTACCGGACCGGCTCCGGACATGCGCGAGCGCCAGGAGGGCGCCCAGGGTGAGCGTCACAAGGGCGAAGCCCGAGACCACGACGGATTGGGACCTGAGGCCCGTGTCGGCGGTGCGATCAGCGGTTGACGACTGAGTGGCGGCGGTCTGCTCGCGATCGAGCGCGCCCGACGACGGCGTGGGGGTGTCGAACACACGGGCGGCGGAGACGTGGGCGGGTTGCTCGGTACCGGTATCAAATGCCCCGGCGAAGGGAGCAGGAGACAACGCCACAACAACGACGACGGTCAGACCGACGACGGCAGCGGTGACGGCCCCAAGGCCGATCGTTCCAAGATGCATGGCCGCACTCCCACATGCGACCCCGCCGTAGGTAATGTTACTGGATTAACATACCAGTATGATAGTCTGCCTATACATATTCGCCTTTGGAATTTACCCTGGGCCGAATCCGCAGCCCTACTCCTCGAAGAGCTGGAAAAGGACGCCGTTCGTATCGCGCGGCGAGAGGAAGATGTTGCGCTTCCAGCGCTCGCCGCCAACACCGCCGGGGGGCTCGATGCCCTCGGCCGCAAGCGCCTCCAGGGCGCCGTCGATGGACTCGACCTCGCAGGAGACGTGGTGGAGGCCGCGGCCTCGCTTCGCGAGGAAGTCCTGGAGGAAGCCCTCCTCGCCGAGGGGCTCGAGGATCTCAAGCGTGAGCTCGGTGTTCGGGATGCGCATGAGGCAGCCCTTGTAGCCCTGGTCGGGGACCTCCCAGCGGCCCTCGACTTCCATGCCGAAGACGCGCTCCTGCCAGGCGGCCTGCGCTTCGAGATCGGGAGAGGCGAGGGAGACGTGATCGAGGCGGCGGAAGCCGAGGGCCCCGGCGACACCAGTGGTGCCGTTCACCTGCTGGTCGCGCTTGGGCTGGTAGAGCTGCCAGAGGACGCCGCCGCTTTCGCGGGGGTGGACGTAGGCCATCCACCACATGGTGTCCTCGCTGATGCCACCGAAGGGCTCGACGCCGAGCCGCTCGAGCTCGGCCACGGCCTCCTCGATATCGGGCACCTGCACGGTGAGGTGGTGGAGGCCGGGGCCACGCTGGTCGAGGAAACGCTGGACGAAGCTCTCGGGGCCGTCGGGCTGGAGGATCTCCCACTCGACGTTGGTATTGCGGATGCGCGTGACGCAGCCCCCGAAGGGCGTTCCCGGGCGGGCCTTGAACTCGCGCAGAAAGCGGAAGCCGAAGAGCCGCTCGAAGCGATCGCGCTGCTCGCGCCAGTCGTGGGCGGCCATGCTGATGTGGTCGAAGCGCGTGAGGGTGAGCACAGAATCCCGGGGGTGTGTGGATTGCGCGGTATGGTAGGCAGCCGGGAGCCGCCGGGCAATGGCAGGGACAGGCGCCACGATCGTGGCGAATCCACGAGCGCGGGGGATGCGCCGCTTCGATGCGCAGCGGGCGCTGCAGCAGCTCGAAGCGCGCGGCTTCGAGCCCCGGCTGGAGCTGCCGGAATCGCCCGCGGGGACGGCCGAGGCGGCGGCGCGCGCGGCCGAGCGGGGAGACGCATTCGTGTTCGTCCTCGGCGGCGACGGCACGGTGCGGCTGGCCGCGGGGGAGCTGGCGGGGTCCGGGTCGGCGCTCGCGGTACTCCCGGGCGGCACGGCAAACGTCTGGGCGAAGGAGGCGGGCATCCCCCGGAACCTGCACCGGGCCCTCGATGCGCACCTGGACGGCCAGCAGGTTGCCATGGACGTGGGACGCGCGAACGGCGAGCCCTTCCTGTTGATGGTGGGCATCGGCTGGGACGCGCAGATCGCGGCGACGGTCACGCCGCGGCTGAAGCGCAGGCTGGGCGTGCTCGCCTACGTGCTCCACGGTTTGCCCATGTTGCACCGCCTGCGCACGACCGAGATGGACTGGGCGGGGGATACGGCGGCCGCGAGGGATGGGATCGGGCTGATCGTGGTGAGCAACACGCGGCTGTACGGCGGCATCCTCACCTTCGCGCTGGAGGCGAGCGCACGGGACGGGCAGCTCGACGCCTGCATCTTCGCTCCGAGGCACGCGCCGGAGGCGCTTCGCCACGCCCTCAAGGTGGTGGTTCGCCGGCATCCGGGAGACGCAGGGGTGCAGGGGTTTCGCACGGAGCGCTTCGACGTGACGACGCCGGGGATTCCCGTGCAGGTCGACGGGGACGTGGTCGGGGAGACGCCAATCACGCTGACCGTGGAGCGTGAGGCGCTACGGATGAGCGTCCCCGCGGGGCCGCTCACGCCGGTACTGCGGGGGTAGGGCTACTCGCCCTCGAAGCGACTGATGGCGCCGCCGTTGACGACGAAGCGGCCGGCGGCGCTGGTCAGAACGTCGCGCACGCGGTCGGGGTCGGCTGTAGTGACGATGACCTGCTGGAAGATATCGAAGGACTCGAGGACGCCTCGGCGGCGCTGCTCGTCGAGCTCGCTGAGCACATCGTCGAGGAGGACGACGGGCTCATCGCCGAGACAGGTCTGGAGGTAGGCGGCCTCGGCGAAGCGCATGGAGAGGGCAGCGGTCCGAAGCTGGGCGCGGGAGGCGAAGGAGCCGGCGGGCAGCTCGTCGATGAGCACCTCGACATCGTCACGGTGGGGGCCGAAGAGGGTTACCCCGGCGCCGATCTCGCGGGGACGGCCATCGTTGAGCGCCTGCAGCATGCGGGCGGTCCACTCGGCCTCGTCGATGGGGAGGCTGTGCTCGACGGCTTCACCAAGGGCGGGCTGGTAGGTCAGATCGATGGTCTCGACGTCATCGCTCAGCCGGCGCATCTGTTCGCGGGCGTAGGGCACGAGCAGCCCGAGGGCGTCCGCGCGCCCCTTCATGACAATGCCGCCGGCGTGGGCCAGCTCCTGGTTCCAGAAGCCGAGCTCGGTCGGGGAGGCCTCGCGGGACTGGATGCGCTTGAGCAGGCCGTTGCGCTGCTGCAGGACGCGCTGGTAGCGCTGCATGGCGCGCAGGTACCCGCGGTCAACCTGGGAGGCCATCATGTCGAGGTAGCGGCGGCGCAGGATGGGGGGGCCGGCGACGACCTCAATGTCGAGCGTGGTGAAGAGCACGGCGGCGAGTTCGCCGACCGCGTCGGAGGTTCGCTTGGCGAGGCCGTTGATACGGACGCGCTTGCCCGCCCGCTGGCGGTCGCCACCACGCCCAACAACGGCGACCTCGAGCTGCAGGCGTCCGGCGGCACGCTGGACCTCCGTCTGGAGGCGGGCCACGGGGAACTCGGAGTCGATGATATCGCGGCGGACGAGGTCGGAGTCGCTGCTGGCGCGACTCGAGCGCAGGGTCGAGAGCAGGTAGATGGCCTCGAGCAGGTTGCTCTTGCCCTGGGCGTTCTCACCGACGAAGAGGTTGAGTCCGCGGTCCAGGGTCAACTCCGTCAACGCGTAGTTGCGGAAGTTCGCGAGATGCAGGCTAGTGATGTACACGAGCGATCGAGCGATGCCCCCCGAGGATAAGACTCAGCACATGCAGTATACGTGACCTTTACGTTAAGGGGTTATGTCCATGCGCTGCGAGAGGCCGGGGGTCCGGGCGGGAGGGCGTACCTCCAACTGCTTAGCCGCGTACGCATTCGCCCGGTGGGGGTTATAATCCCGCGCAGAAACCGAAGATGCGGGTAGACAGATGAAGGTTCAGGTGCTGCAGGAGAACCTCCAGCGGGGGCTGGGGATCGTGGGACGGGCAGTCGCCACACGGTCGACGCTGCCCATCACCTCCAACGTCTTGATGGCGACGGACGGAGGCCGGCTGCGGCTCTCCGCAACCGACCTCGACATCTCCATCAGCACCTGGATCGGCGCGAAGATCGAGGATGAAGGGGCGACAACGGTCCCGGCACGCCTCATCACCGACTTCGTCGGGCAGCTGCCCCCGGCGACGGTCTCGGTGGAGGTGCCGGAGCGCACACGGCAGGCGAAGCTGGAGTGCGCGCGCACGGAGTCGACGATCAACACCATGGACGCGGAGGACTTCCCCCGGGTCGGCTCCATCGACGACGGCCCCTCGATCGAGCTGGACGGGGCGATGCTGCGCCGCACGATCGAGCGCGTGGAGTTCGCGGCGGCGACGGACGACTCCAGGCCGGTGATCACAGGCGTGAACATCAAGGCCGAGGAGAGCAAACTGACCTTCGCAGCCTCGGACGGGTTCCGGCTGGCGGTCTCGGACATCGAGCTGGGTTCCTCCCAGACGTTCCCGGCAGGCGACTTGAACCTGATTGTGCCGGCGCGAGCGCTGCGTGAGGTGGCGCGCCTCATCGGGGATGGGTCGGCGCCGGTGGAGTTGCGGGTCAACGACAAGCAGACGCAGGTGCAGTTCTCGCTGACGGACGTGGTGCTGGTGGCGCAGCTCATCCAGGGGACGTTCCCCAACTACAACCAGCTCATCCCGGGCGAGTACAACACGGCCACGATGGTGGACGTCGACGACTTCACGCGCGGCGCGCGCATCGCGGCCATCTTCGCGCGCGACGGCAGCGGCATCGTGCGGCTGCAGGTGCACCCGGCGGGCGATGGCTCCTCGGGGAAGCTGGTGATCAGTGCACGGGCGGACGAGGTGGGCGATAACGAGGGCGAGATCGACGTGAAGGTCGAGGGGGAGCAGGCGAAGATCGCCTTCAACAGCCGCTACCTGGCCGACGTGCTCAGCGTCCTGGATGGCGAGGTACGCCTGGAGACGACAAGCCCCTCAAGCCAGGGCGTCTTCCGCCCGGCGGAGGACGACGGCTACGTGCACGTCGTCATGCCAATGTTTGTTCAATGGAGCTAAACTCGCGGTCGGTTTGCCCAGCTTTACCTAGGTTTTTGATAGATTCTGGTACGTCGACCGGGAGAGAGCCTTCGATCGTCAGCTCTTCGCGAGTTGCGGTGATCTGGAGCTGAACAGCCTCCAGAACGAGGGCATGCGCCTCCGGTCCGGCGCCGTCGAGACGCTTCACCATGAGTCCACAGGCCCGTCTCAGGTCACCCTCGTCGATGTCCTCGTCGAGCGCTGACCCCACACGTGGCAGGGCATCCATCTCCTCGGCCAGGAGCTGGCGCTGACGCTGCACTTCCCGGAACTCGGCACGGACAATCTTGCCGTCGACCTCGTCGTAGCCGAACAGCTTGACGAGCCGCTCCTCACGCTTCGCCAGCGAGGCGATCTCCGACTCGATACGCTCGACCGCCTCGGAGTCGAGGGGGGACTCGCCCAGCCTCCGCTGCTCCTGTAGGACAAGCTCGGGGTAGGTGAGCACGTCGCGCATCTCACCCCAGATGTCCTGCTCGAGCGCGTCCGCCCGGATGTAGCGGGACTCGCAGCGGTGGCCGGTGACCCGGGTGTAGGTATGCCGGCAGCGGTAGTACGAGTAACTCCTGCCCTTCGACGTCAGCGTCTGCCCCACCATCGCGCTGCTGCAGACTCCGCAGCGCAGCCGGCCGCTGAGCATGTACCGGCGCTTCGCGGTGGAGCGCCGGTTCGTTCGCTCCGGGTCACTGAGGATCGCCTGCACGCGATCCCAGAGTGCGGCGTCGATGATCGCCGGGGTCGCGCCTGGAATCTCGATGTGCTCCTCTTCGGGCCGCTCGATCACCCGCGTGCGCCTGCGCGCTCCCGCAGCGCGCACTCGCACGCGCTTCGTCCGGCGATACACCGTGCGGCCAATGTACGCCTCGTTGAGGAGCACCCGCCTCACCGTGATCGGGTACCAGCGCCCTCCCGAGAAGGCAGGGATGCCGGCGTCGTTGAGTTCACTGGACACAGCCGAGAAGCTGCGGCTGGTCGCGTAGCGCTCGAAGATGCGGACGACGACCGCCGCCTGGTAGGGATCGATCTCGCGCCGACCGGTCTCCGGGTTGTACGTGTACCCGTAGCAGCCCCGGCCGAACGCCTGCGGGATGCGGCCGCTCTTCGCCCGCTCTTCCTTCCCGCGCATGGTCCGCTCGGCGATCTTCTCGCGCTCCACCTCGGCGATGAAGGCACGCGCGGCGAGGATGAAGCGCCCGACGGCTGTGTCCTCGAAGCGCTCGGTCACGAACTCAAGGCGCGCCTCGGCGTGCTCGAACTCGTCGAACAGGACCCCGATGTGGTTCTGGCTCCGCGACAGGCGATCGACGGCGTACGCGACGACGACGTCGGCCTCGCCCTGTCGCAGCGCGGCCCGCAGCTCGTCGAGGCCGTCCCGCTCAAGTGCTCCGCCACTTGCTGCGTCGCGGATGCACCTCACGACACGCCAGCCGCGGTCCTTCGCGACCTCCACGCAGGCGCGCTCCTGGGTGTCGAGCGAGGTTCCGTCGCGTTCCTGGGCGTCGGTCGAGACGCGGGAGTAGATGATGGCTCGCATGGCAGTCTCCGTTGGGTCGGGGATGGGGGTCATCGACATCGTTCATTCCAGCCTACGGGGTCGAGGCAAGGAAACGGGCGTAGTGGAAGCGGGCCGGGAGCGAGACCGACGCGGTGGTCAGTGGTCCGGCCCCTGTTCCCGGTCGTGACTCGCGGGCGTGTCCGCGGAGCCGGAGGGCTGGCTCTCGTCGGGGGCAAGCAGCCAGCGCCACATTTCGTCCCAGGCGCGCGTGCGCGGCCCCCCGGTTTTCCACGTGACCCGGATCCGTCGCGGGCGGTCACCGTTGGAGGCCGGCCCGGCCGGTGGATGCTCGCTGCTGCTCGACACGGACCACTCCCGCTGCGCTCGCGGACGGAGCGCTTGCTGCTGCTCCGATCGTGGCCGGACGCGAGCGGGTCCCGTAATCCCCCGGAGGGGACTGCACCGATGCAGTGGTCCTGGAGGGTGTCGGCGTTGGGGAGCACTGCCATCGGTCTACCGACGCTCGCGGGCGGTCGCCGTGGGCAGCAGGTGCTCAAGGCCGAGACGGCGCGCGAGGTCCTGGAGGGCGAGGAGATTGCGCGTATTGGGAACCACGCCGTTCCGCCAGCGCCACACGTTGGATTCGGTCGTGCCGAGCTGGCGGGCCAGTTCCGTCCACGTCAGGCCGGACGCCTCCTTCAGGCGCTCGAACGCTCCGGCGAAGTCGTCGGGCACGTCGTAGGCGGTGCGCGGGGAGCGAGGGCGCTGGCGCGGCACGGCCTCAGCCCTCGCCGCGCCCGGGGAGGAAGTCCTCGCCCATGAGGATGTCGAGCCCGCCCGGGATCCAGCCCGCCAGCCTGACGAGGGCGTGGTGGGCGCCGCCGCACGGCTCCGTTCCCCGGCGCCAGCGCAGCACCTGCTTGACGTCAGCTCCCAGCGCCTCGGCGAAGGCGTCCCAGGTGAGGCCGCTCGCTCGCTTGAGGCTGTCGAGCCGCGCGGAGAAATCCGGCGGCAACGCGCCGTTGCCGAAGGGAACGGGCCGGCCGGCGATCACGGGACCGCCCCCGTAGCCCGACAGGCGCGGAGCGGCCTCACGCCTGGTCTGACGGTGGCCTGAAGCAGAACAGCTCATGTACGTCCTCCACCTCGAGGATCCGCATCAGCCCGCGCCTCACGCGACCGGAAGCCGCGCGCTTGCCGTTGGCGAGCATGGAGAGGTAGCCGCGGCTGATGCCGGCCTCGCGGGCGACCCAGTTCTGCGAGCGCCCGAGCACGTTCAGGCGCTGCCAGAACGCCTCCTGTCTGAGCATGGCCACGGGTCGTGCCGGGTGTCGCATGGGGTTGCGGGAACTCCTCGCTGGTGCTCTCTGCGTAGAGGTGTATACTCTATGTACGCACAGAGTCCGTGTCAAGAAGGCACGACGCTAGCGAACCGCAGCGACGATGAGGAGTTGGTTGCCATGGCTGACGGCCGGGACTACCCCTGGAAGGCGCTCGGCGCCCGCATCCGCGCGGCGCGGCTGGGCGCAGCTCTCACCCAAAAGCAACTGGCCGATCTCGTTGGGGTAGCCCCGAACACCGTCTGGGCCTGGGAGGCGGGCCGCATGAAGCCCGTCCACGACAACCTTGTCGAGATCGCCTTCCACTGCGGAACCGGTGTGCGCGAACTCGAAGGCCGGGACGTCGTCATCTCGGAGCTGCGCAAGGAGGCGGAGGTCTCGTTCCGCGACGCCGTCGATGACCTGCCCGACGAGGATGTCGAGTCGATCCAGGAGTTCATCCGCTTCGTGCGGCGGCAGCGCCACAGTCGCGAGCGAGGAGAGCGGTGAACCGGGCGCGGCGCCGGGCATGCAGGCTGCGCCGCGAGCTGGGCCTGCACGGGCAGGTGGACGCCGTGGCGGTCGCCAACCATCTCGGACTGCAGGTCTGGCCGTGGCACTTCGAGGTCCAGCGGGAGATGCAGATCGACGGCCAGATCGCGGTGGCGGAGCGGCTGAGCCCGGAGTGGCGTCGCTGGGTGATCGCCCACGCCATCGCGCACCGCCTGATGCATCCGGGCAATCACATCGAGCAGCGCGAGCACACGGACCTGCCGCGCCCGTGGGAGCGGGAGGCGGAGGACTTCGCTCACGCCTTGCTCATCGACGAGGACGAGGCGCTGAGTGCTGGCTTCACCTACGCATGGGAAGTGGCCGAGCACTTCGGCGTGCCCGGCGAGGCCGTGCGGGTGCAGGCGCGGCTCCCCGAGAACGGAGGTATTTCATGACAAGCAAGGTGACGAGAGAAGACTGGACGCGCGCCCTGGTCGAGGCGATCGCCAAGCACGGGGCCGAGCACGGCTACCCGCCGACGATCCGCGACCTGCAGATACAGACGGAGGCCAGTTCGACCTCGGTCGTTCACTATCGGCTGAGGGCGTGCGAGCGCGATGGCCTGATCGCCCGCGTCCCCGAACGGGCGCGCGCGCTTACGCTGACGAACGAGGGACGGACATTGGTCGCGTCGAACGCCGAGGAGCGACCACCGGCAGCCTGAGCTCGGGCGGTCGCGGCCACCCGCTTGTCCCAACATGGGGGTCTCATGCTGCTTCGATGGGCTAGCAGCCATTCACATCCAGCTAGCCTTGGTCGGGACTCTCCCGCCGTACCCTTGTACGCGGTTGCCTCAATCATCCGCTGGCAACACGACTTGATGGCAAACCACGCCCAAGTCGTCCGGTCTGATCGGCGCGAGAGCTTCGGGAAGCTCCACTGGGCGCAGTCGAAAGCGCTGAACCACGCCGAGGATGCGGTTCGCGCAGTCATGCAGGCTCATGCCGCCCTCACCGTGCTCGCGGCGGAGCGCCGATAGGGCACGGAGCACGGGCGCTGCCTGAGGCGCGGTCAGTATGTCTGCGGCGGTGTTGTACTCCGTGCCAGACGGGGCGTCGGGCGCGCCCAGAATCTCGTTGAGCGCCCAACGCTGGCTGGCCGGTGGCGTTGGAGCCGACACAGGCTCATTGCGTTCCGCGCAGATGTCGGCGGCGACAACCGCGAACAGGCGCTCCAGATCGAGGTCATCCGGGATCGCGCGCGTCTCCTGCCCGGCCGGGTCGATCAGTCGCAGCATCGGCAGGTCGTCGCGATGCACGATTGCCCCCGATGCCGAGACCATGCGCCAGTAGCGGCGGTCGTCCCGCGAGCGGCAGGCGAAGAACACCGCCGGCTCCTCCAGCTCTGTGGTTGTGCGCGCGATCGCGGCTCCGATGCCCCACGGCATTGCAAGCACACGGTCGGCCTCGCCCTCCCGGACAGCGCGGCGGTAGATCGCGCGGTAGAACTCGCCCGCGAAGGCAGCCCCACCCGGTCCCTCGTCCTCATCCAGCAGGGTCGCGTCACCCCTGGCAAGGCGGTTTGCATAGTCGCGCATGCCCTCGTAGATGCGCCGTGCGCTGGCCTCGGTCGCGAGCACCGGGGTCTCCATGCCCATGGAGGCATTGGCGGCCTGGATCTTCGCCTGCAGCCGGGCCTCAAGGCCCAGCAGCTCGTCGAGGTCGTCATCCTCGGGCAACAGGGTGTACAGCAAAGCCGTTTCGTGCGGGCTTCGGAGCCGGATGACGCGGCCGTTGCGCTGCACGACTCGCTGCGGATTCCAGGGCATGTCGTACGAGAACACCGCCTGCGCCTGCTGGAGGTTCTGGCCCTCCGAGAGCACATCCGTACTGAGCAGTACGTCGATTTCGCCGTGCGCGCTCGCAGCCACGCGGGGCACGGCCGCCAGGTCCGGGCAGAACCGGTCGATGGCCCGCTCGCGTTCGGCCTCGCTCGTGCCCGAGCCAACGACCGCCGCCCACTCCCGCCCGTCCAGGAGGGTTGCATCGTCCTCGAACGCCTGCCGAAGGTACTCGGCGGTGTCGCGGAACGACGTGAACACCACGACCTTCCGCGCCTCCGTCGCGGCCATCACATCCCGCAGAGCGTCGAGCTTCGGGTCGGGCTGACCTTCCAGCCGCTCTAGGTGTTCCGCGAGTTCGCCCAGCGCCTCCGCGTCCTGCCTCAGGTCCGTCAGCAGGTCCGACCGGAACCCCTCCGGGTCCGCCCAGTCACCGGGGTCTTCCAGCAGGTCCGTCACGGTAGCATCGAGCTCGTCGAACTCTCCCGAATCCGCGGGAAGCGGGGCGGCGCCGTCCACCGCCTCCAGGTAGCCGATGCGGGCCAGCGCGTGCCGCCGCATGCGGCGCACCGTCTGTAGAGCCGCGTGCCAGGACGACTCGAAGCGTTTGAGCAGCAGCGACTGCATCAACGCGGCGAGGGCTTCCTGGCGGGCGGCCTCGGCGCCGGGTTCATCGCGGTACGAGGCGGGGCGGTACTGTGCCATCGTGAGCGCGCCGGGCGGCAGGTTCCCGTCTTCGTCGGGAGGCGCAAGCCTGCTCGCAATCGCGCGTGCCATCCCCTGGTAGGCGGCGTCGAGGTTGTAGCGCCGCTCGCGCAGTCTTGGTTCCGGGAACCGCACCTCCGCGCCATCCGCCAGGCGTTCGCCAGCGTAGTTCTCGCGGATGAAGGCGCGATCGCGGCGGACCGTCAGCGCGTCCAATAGCGGGAAGAGCCGCGCCGGGGAGGGCTCCGGGGCCTTCTCGTCTCCCGCACGCGACGCACCCGCATCGCGGAAGAACTGCTGGAGGCTGGCGATGCCCAGCGGCATCCCTGCGAAGGCGGCGTCGTGCCGGCCGAACAGCAGGAAGAGGTTGTGGAGGTCCCAGAGCGTGTTGTTGACGGGCGTCGCCGTGAGCATCGCGAGCTTCTTGTTCGGGCCGCCCATCAGGCGCGACAGCGCCTCGTACCAGGTCGTATCGGTGTTGCGGTAGGCGTGTGCCTCGTCGACGACGACGAGCCGGTAGCTGTCCATCGGCATGTTCAGCACCCGGCGATCGCCGCCCAGTTGCTCTTCCTGCGCGAGCTGCTGGTAGGAGACCACCCGCGCGGGCAGGTTCGCCCGTTCGAGGCGAGGCTCCCACATGCTGTCGCGGAGCTGCGCGGACGCGACCACCAGCACGTGGTGCCCGTGCACTTCCACGTGCTCGCGGATGAGATCGACTCCGATCTCCGTCTTCCCCATGCCGACGCCGTCGGCGTAGAGGACGCCCCCGTAGCGATCCATGATCGCCCGCGCCCGCTCCACGCCCTCGCGCTGGAAGGTAGTGAGACCGTCCGCAACCTGATCGGGGACCGGCTCCCCGCCGTAGAGCTCGATCAACGCCCGAAGGAAGACATCCTCCGGGCTGGCGTCGAGCGGCGGCGGGCGCAACAGGTCCAGCAACTCTTCACGGAAATCGTCGGCTTCCGCCCAGAGGCGCTCGAGCCACCGGAGCGCCATCGTTACGACGTTCGGCTGGTAGTGCACCATCCCCAGTTCGAGATTGGCGGCGAGCCCTCCCGCCGTGAGATTGGCCGACGTGACAAGGGCCGCCCCCGGCCCATCGAGCACTCCAGTCTCGTCGAGGCTGCCAAGGACGTACGCCTTGCCGTGGAGGAAGCGCTGGGTGTAGTGGCGGACCTCCGCATCGTCCGACGCGATGAATGCGCTCACGCGGTCAAGCACGGCCCTGCGCGATGCCGGGAAGCCGGAGAAGTCGCGCTCGCGCCGCAGCACGCCGACCGACTGCTGGAAGCGGTCGCGCACCGCGCCCGGCGCCGGGGTACCGGTCAGCGCCCCCTCGGCCGGGGCCGCGCCGATGAGCAGCCTCGCGGGCTTTCCCTCCGCCGCCTGGGCCAACTCGTCCAGCCCATCAAGGCCGATGTAGCCGGTGGCGACGCTGAGCGGTCCGCTGTAGTAGGCGGAGAGCCAGCGCAGCGCGTCGCCGTGCCGCCCGTACTCGTCGTTGTCGATGAGCTCGAAGATGGCGGGTGTCGTCATGGCCGCGTCGTGCGGCCTACGCGTCGAAGATGTCGCTCAGCGCGCAGGAGAAGCCGGGGAGCACATCCCCGCCATCAAGGTCGTCGTCGCCGCCGAGCGTCGAGACGGCGCCGTCCCCCACGTATACATCCACCCCCCGCGTCTCCGGGCGCACCACCCAGACGAGCCGCACGCCGTGACTCAACCACATCTGGGCCTTGTCGTGGACCTCGCTGCGACTGGCGCTCGGCGAAACGACCTCCACGACCAGATCGGGGATCACTTCCGAGTAGCCGCTGATCATCGAGCCAAGCGGTATCTTCTCCGCCGATGTGAACGCGATGTCTGGCTCACGCACCGTGTCCGGGTCACGCTCCAGCCAGACGCCCGTATCCGAGGCGACGACCGTTCCCAATTGTCTCGACTTGACGAAGTAGCGGATCTCGGCAGCCAGATTCACCACTACCCGGCCGTGCTCATGTCCTGTCGGCATGGTCTCGCAGAGCACCCCCCGGATCAGTTCGCCGCGCGCGCCTTGCCGCAGCAGGTCGGCGGCGGTCAGCAGCCTGGTCTCGATCGTCGTCATGTCTGGTCGCTCCCGCGCGCCCTCATTCTACAACGCCTCAAACGCCGCCATCACACGCTCGCGGTACGCGGGACTGACGGCGGTCTCGGTGAAGTCCGTGAAGACGAACTCCAGCTCGCCGGCAATCAGCCCGTAGCTGCGGGCAACGAGTGCGTCGATCTCCGCCCGCACGGCGGTGCGCTCGCCGTCTCCGAGCGGTCCCCATTCCACACCGGCCTCAGCAGCAAAGTCGGCGAAACGCTCGTCAATGCATGAGAGCCGGGCCGCCAGCTCGCCGATACGCTGCCAGTCGGTGTCCTCCCACTTCGGGAGGCAGAGCATGTTGAGGATAAAGAAGTTGACGTGCTCCTCGACGTGCCGCCGAGCCATCCAATCGAACGGGAGGCTGTTCAACACGCCCAGCAGGCTCGCTCGTGCGACGGTGCCCCACCGCGAAAAGATCAAGTACGGTGCCGTGTTCGTGAGCGGTGTCCGTGGGGGCACTAGGCAGGCGATGATCGTGCGAGAGTTCGTCCGATTCGTCACATCCCGGAAGGCAATGCGAGGTTCGTGGATCGGGTGCGTGGTGGGGTCAGCCAACACCTCGGCCGGGAAAATCGCCTTGGTCGCGCGGCCTCGCGCCCGTTTCGTCTGGACAAAGTCGAAGACTTCGTCCCAATCGCCATGGCCAGCCGGGTCGCCCCCGTGTGGGTCGTACTGGTCGAAGGACCGGCCACGCCAGACAGGGATACGGCCTTCTCCAGGAGGGTGGAGGAAGAGGCGCTTCTGCTGCGTCGCGTCTAGCTCCCTATACGGAAATACATGCGACGCAGCAGAAGCGCCTCTTTGATTTTTTTCGATTTCCGGGGTACGCAGTTCACCGAACTCCACGCCGCGCCTCATCTTCGTGAGCACGTCGGCATGATCCTGGGAGCGCAGCAGCGGGATGACGCGGGCACTCCCGAGCGTCGCAGTGGGAATGCTCACGCCCTCGCTCGAGGCCGCTGCATGGAAAGCGGGCAGGCTCGCCGATGGGCCGGTTGCCCTAAGTGACGTGTCGTCTTCCGGCTTGACGCGCCGCATCGCCAGCAGCGCGATGGTGTATCGGGGTTCCATCGAGAAGGCCCACCGCCCTGAGTTCAAGAGATAGTCAATGTTCTGGACCGTCGTCTCCGAGAAAAGCCAACGCCGGAAGCCCTCTGCGCCCTTGGTGAGGAAGGCCGAGCGTGGGAGCACCACTCCGAGGCGGCCCCCTTCGCGCACAAGGTGGGTGTAGCGCTCGCAGAAGAGCTGGTAAAGGTCAGTGTCGCCGACACCCTGTAGCTGGTATCCACCATCTGGCCCTAGGAACCGACGTGCGGTGGCCAATCGCTGCTTCCTGGCCTCGAACTCGCTCCTCCACTCGGGATGTTGCCCGTCCAGTTGTTTGATGCGACGGCCGCGCTCGCGAGCCGAAGTGATGCCTCGTAGTCCGGGCTCGCGTAGCGCGTAGAAGGCGAGCTCCTCGATCGTGACCTCGTCCCACGGCGGATTCCCCACGACGACGTCGAACCCCGGCCGCTCGCGATGGAAGACACCGGGAAAGTCCAGCGGCCAGTGCAGGAAGCGGTGGCGGTCCGCGTAGTCAGAGGCTTGAGCGACTGCGGCAGACACCTCAGTAGAGAGCGTCGAGCGCTGCTCCACGATGCCGTCGGTAGTGGTCTCTAGTGTGTGCCGCGCGCCGTCGAGTCCGAGCGGCTCGGCGGCCCACAGGTCGAACCCGGCACGCAGGCCTTCAGTAACGGCGTGCAGTTCGGCGGAGCGAGCCTCTGAGCGTGCCACTTCCTCGGGCGTGCGGTCGGGGATGGTGGCGATACTGCGCTGCATCTCAGCGGCGTCCTCCATAGCCTTCCGCACCGCCTCGCCGGTCAACAACGGGCTGTCGCTCCTCCCCACCACCTTGGGATCAGCCACCCCGATGAGCGCGTCGCCGCACTTGAGGTTGCCGTCCAGCCATGACAGCGCAAGGCCCGGCACGAAGGACGCAAGCCACAGCGTGACGTTCGCGACCTCGACTGCCATCGGCGATACGTCCACCCCATAGATGCAGCGTTTGAGGATCAGGCGGCGCAGCAGGTCGCCGTCCTCGGGTTGCCGTACACCCGGCAGGTCGTCGCTGCGCAACTCGTCCAGTTGCTCCCGCACGCCCGGCAGACCGGGAACCTCCGCCAGGAAACGCACGTAGCGGTCGGCCATAACGTCGAGCGCGGCGGTCAGGAAGTGGGCGCTCCCCATCGCCGGGTCCAGCACTGAGAAGTCGAACAGCAGCCGGGCTGCCTCGCCCGAGTCGCTGTCGAGCGCCTCGCGCACGTGCTCCAGGTGCTCGTCCAGCGCCGGCTCCAGCGAGTGCTTCAGCAAGTGGCGCACGAACTCGTGGCGTGTGTAGAAGACTCCGCCCGCCTTCCGGCCGCCCGCCTCGGACTGGTAGTAAAGGTCGCGCCGAGTTACTTCGGGCTTCTCGTCGGCACCCGGAGGGCGGTAGATGTCGCGCTTCGGATCGTAGGCGAGGTCCTCCGGCGCCTGTGTCAATCGTAGCGAGAGCAACGCCTCGTAGATGGCTCCCAGGTGGCCGATCTGCAGGCCTGCGTAGTCCAGGCCGGGCGCGTCGGCCTTGTCGGTCTCGTAGGCGATGGCCGCGAGTGCGGGGGCGAGCCGAGCGTTGGTGATCGCTGCCTGCTCCAGCAACTCGCTGCCCGGAAAGCCGTCGGCGGCGAACAACTGGCCGTTGTAGGGCGGGACGCCCGCGTCGTCGTCGCCAGTTCGGATCATCCCGACGAGCGTGCGCAGGCGGTCCCAGAACTGGGTCGACCTTGCGCTCGGCGATGAGCCGACGGACGCGTTGCGGCAATCCTCGGCGAGCACTGTCGCGCTGCGCGGTCGATAGGCTGCCGCTTCGATCGGCAGGTAGCCGCGCGCCTCGACATGCAGAAGGAACATGAAGCGGAACACGAGGGTGAGCGTGGCCTCCGAGATACGCTGCAACTGCTCTGGCTCCGCCGGATCGATGCCATCCGACTCAAGATGATCGCCAAGCCCGCGAGCGATGGCGGGGAGCACCGGCTCGATGAGTCGCCTCTCGAGGCCCAACCGCAGTTGCTCGCCGAAGTCGCGGGCCTCGCGCGCCCAGTCCACGAGCCAGCCGCCCTCGCGGAGCGACTCCGGCGCAAGCAGGCCGAGGCAGAACCGGCTGGCAGGCTCCAACTCGCCCGCATCGATCTCGACGTACTGTCCGCCTGCGGCTCCTGACGCTGGCCGGCGCTGGAACAACCTGTACCTGCCCCCGGCCGCCAGCACGCCCCAACTGGCTCCCTGCTGCTCACAGTCGGCCAGCAGCAGCCCCTCAGGCAGCGCGCCCGCCTGGGTGAGACGTCCAAAGGATTCGGGCTCGGTCGACGGATGCACGACCGCAACCGGCACGCCGGCCGCGTCACGCAGCAGGTACCCGCGCCGCAGTTGCTCGATTCGGTAACCGAGCCCCTGAAAAAGAGGACGCCAGTTCGTGGCGGTGTCCTCCGAGACACCGCCAAGCGCATCCTCCAATTGACTGCGGCTCGCGGCGAGACGCTCACGCACGAAGTGCGGCGTCAGCAACTCCTTGACCCGAAGCCCCGGCAGTGCGGATTCCTCGAGCCGGATGAACTCCCGCGTCAGCATCGAGGCGGCTTCGTTGAAGTGGAGCGGCGCAGCGCGGTCGAGCAGAGCGAGGACGCGGTCCGCTGGCAACTCGCGCACCGGACGCGCGTGCTGCGGCCCGCACACCCGAACGCGGGACTCGTCATCAGCCGCCGCGAGCAGCACGACAGGACGCGCGCCAAGGCCCCTGCGCACGTCCCACACCCGCCGCAAGACAGTGTCCCTTCCACCCTCGTGCCATAGGAGGTCAAAGGCGGGTGTGACCCACGCCGTCGCGGCCTCCCCAGCGGGACCACTCCAAATGGCACCCTCGCCCAATCGGGAGGCCAGGCCGGACTGAGCTGCGTGAGCCGTGGGCACCGTCACGGCTGCTCCCCCTCGCACTGGATCCGCTTCCGGCGGGACATCACTCGGCGTTGGCGTCACGAGGCTCCTCTGGGTCAGTTCTGAACTCTGGCATCAAGGATACCTGCGGACATCGCTTCGCGGTCGCGTCTGTCATAGCCATGAAGTCATCGGCCAAGGTGGGAGAGAACATATGTACGCTAGGTGGCAAATGCCCGAGCGAGGCCGTGGAACCGGAACGGGATCGAAGGCCATCGGCGGTTTACCTGCACGCGCATGTGGAGCGCCACAGCCACACCCAGACGGCCGAGGCCTTCGGCGTCTCGAGCCACACGCTCGAGGCGCTTCCAGCCTGGCCTGGCTGGTGGACAGCTATGGGGGCCGGTGGTCGCGGGGCTGGCGGTGCAGGTGGCCGAGCCGCCCGCCCCGTCGCCACTGGCGGTTTGCGCTGCCAGCGGCGACGGGGCGAAGCGCGCGGGCCTCAGTTCAAGACTGTGATGCCCAGGAAGTCCCGCGCCTCGGCGAGTAGTTCCGCCGCCTGGGTATCGCCAAAGCCGTTCGCGGTGCCGATCGCGCCGCGCATGTAGCTCGGCGCAAGCCACCCGATATCCAGCTCGCTCGGCTCTCCGTTGAGCGCCTTCAGCACCTCTTCGATCTTCTGGTAGAAGCTCCAGTGGGTGAGCGAATCGTGCTGCAGCTCCGCGTACTTGTC